>JACMLU010000016.1 GCA_014379405.1 Flavobacterium sp.
AAATAATAAAATGAATACAACTTCCGATTTAAAAGTAGTGTACTTCCCATCCTGCATCAATAGGAGTATGGGCAAAAATAGTTTTCAAGCCGAAGACGATCTTCAATTGACGGAATTGACCCATCAATTGTTGCTTCGTGCTGGTTTTACGATAATCTATCCCGAAGCAATGGACACGCACTGTTGTGGGATGCCTTTTTCGAGCAAAGGGTTTGCCGAAGCGAATCACGCCCAATCCAGCGCCTTGGAAACTGCACTTTTAAAAGCATCGGAAAACGGAAAATATCCTGTTTTGTATGATATGAGTCCCTGTTTTTACCATTCGAAAGAAAAATTTTCGAATATCATAAAAATTGTCGATCCCATCGAATTTATGTTGGATTTCGTGATGCCGCATTTGACTGTAAAAAACAAAAAAGATACCGTTGCCGTTTTCCCAGTTTGTTCGGTGAAAAAAATTGGAAAAATGGATCAGCTTCTTGCTCTATCCCAACTTTGTGCCAATGAAGTAACGATGATTGACAGCAATTGTTGCGGTTTTGCAGGAGACAGGGGTTTCCTGATTCCTGAACTCAACGAACACGGATTACGTGATTTAAAAACTCAAATTCCAGCCAATTGCAACGAAGGCTATTCCACAAGTAGAACTTGTGAAATAGGATTGGAAAATATCAGCGGCATTGATTTTAAATCGATTTTTTATTTGATTGAGGAAGTGACGAGGTAGTTGTTTAAATTCGCATAAGTAACTTATAATTAGGATTTAACACTTGTTAAATAGTTTTATTTGCGTATTTTACTGGGAACAAATGATTTAAATTTAATTATTAAGTTATATCATTTTAGTTGTTTTTTGTGTATGTAAAATGTTTTTTGTAATATTGTGCACGGGCACAATATGATTTTTGTGAAATTTTATCTTTTTGGAATTCAGAGCAGTTATATTGTAGGTGTGTTGTGTTTTGCTTATTTGGCTTTTTATGCCTGGAAAGTAAGCGGAATTCTAAGAAGTCAAGGAATTATTTTTGAAGAAAAAATCAGTGGTGGGCACTAAATATAATAAGTTCAAATCAACAATTTGTGTCCAATAATTATTAAAATATTAATTTAGTTGGTCACTAAAAAATAATGCATCTAACCATATTTATGAAAACTAAATTCAAAAAATCAATCTTAATTTTAACTTTATTTGGGTTTCTACAAATAGAAGCACAATCGATTTATCAAAATCCAAAGTTTACTATTGAGGAACGGGTAAGTGATTTGGTTTCACAAATGACCTTGGACGAAAAAATAAGTCAAATGGTGAACAATTCCCCTGCAATTAAACGGTTGGATATTCCTGCATACAATTGGTGGAATGAAACCTTGCATGGAGTTGCTCGTAGTCCGTATAAAGTAACATCCTATCCGCAAGCTATTGCAATGGCAGCAACTTGGGACATAAATTCTTTGCATACAATGGCAGATTATTGTGCTGTTGAAGGTCGTGCCATTTTTAATGATTCACGGAAAAAAGGAAAATCAGGAATCTATTTAGGATTGACCTATTGGACGCCCAATATCAATATTTTTCGTGACCCACGTTGGGGACGTGGCCAAGAAACATACGGAGAAGACCCATTTTTGACAGGTTCTCTTGGGAAATCATTTGTAGATGGGCTTGAAGGGAACGATCCTGTATATCTCAAAGCATCGGCTTGTGCCAAACACTTTGCAGTGCATAGTGGCCCTGAATGGAGTAGAAGTACTTACAATGCAAAAGTATCCAACTACGATTTATGGGATACGTATTTGCCTGCGTTTAGAGACTTGATTGTCGATGCTAAAGTTAGTGGGGTTATGTGCGCTTACAACCAATTTGAAGGTCAGCCTTGTTGTGGAAATGATAAATTAATGCAGGATATCCTTCGAAAAGACTGGAAATTTACAGGTTATGTAACTTCGGATTGTGGGGGAATTGGAATGTTTTGGAAAACACACAAGACGCATACAACTAAAGAATTAGCTGCTTCAGATGCTGTTTTAAATGGTACGGATTGCGAATGTTCTGGAGATCCCACTTACAAAGCATTGCAAAATGCCGTTGTTCAAGGATTGCTAACAGAAGAACAAATAACCACCTCGGTAAAACGATTATTTACGATACGTTTTCGTCTTGGAATGTTCGATTCTGATGAGATTGTTCCTTTAGGTAAAGTTGATATTTCAGCTTTAGAAAGCCCTGATCACAAAGCTCACGCATTGAAAATGGCGCAACAGTCCATAGTTTTACTTAAGAATGAGAATAATTTACTGCCATTGAGCAAAAAATTAAAAAAGATAGCTTTAGTTGGTCCGAATGCGAATGACAAAGCGGTAATGTTGGCAAATTATTACGGCTATCCTTCACACGTTTCTACCGTTTTAGAAGGAATGAAAGCGAAGGTAGGCAACAAAATTTTATTCGAACAAGGTTTAACTTTAGTGGACAACAAAGTATTTAAGTCTTCATATAATTCTAAATTATTTAAGGTAAATGGTATTGAAGGTTTTGCAGCTTCTTATTTTCAGAATACAAAGTTTGAGGGAGAACCAACCATTAAAAAAATGGATAAAAAAGTAGATTTTCAGTGGGGAGATGGTCAAATGATTGATGGTAAAATTATTACTCGAGATATCTCTGTTAGATGGAATTCAACTTATACTCCTCTTAAAACTCAAGAAGTTACTTTTAGTTTGATGGGTGATGATCGTGCGTTTCTATATATCGATGGAAAGAAAGTGATTGAAACGGATTTAAAAAATTCCTATTACACTTTTAATGCTGAAAGAGGTAGAAAATACGAAATTAAGTTAGAATACATTCAGCACAATGACAATTCAGAGGTGAAATTTGATATGGGAATAATTGAAACATTAAGTCCTCAAGCAATTGCCTCAAGGGTAAAAGAAGCTGATGTTATTGTTTTTGTAGGCGGAATATCAGCTCAACTTGAAGGCGAATCAATGCCGGTTTCAGTTGATGGTTTCAAGGGAGGTGATAGAACAAATATTAATTTACCTCTAGTTCAAACAGAATTGATGAAAGCTTTGAAAGCAACTGGAAAACCAGTAGTTTTCGTAAATATGTCTGGTAGTGCAATGGGGTTTGAATGGGAAGCGTCTAATATTCCTGCCATTATTCAAGGATGGTATGCAGGACAAGACGGAGGGCAGGCCATTGCCGATGTGTTGTTTGGGGATTATAATCCAGCGGGTCGTTTGCCAGTTACTTTCTACAAAAATGTAAGTGGCCTACCTGATTTTGAAGATTACAGTATGGAAAATCGTACCTATCGGTATTACAAGGGAGAACCTTTGTATCCTTTTGGATTTGGTCTTAGCTATACCCATTTTAAGTATTCAAACTTAGAAATTCCATCTGTATTAAAAATCAATTCCGATTTGAAAGTAAATGTAACTATTAAAAATAATGGTAAAAGAGATGGGGACGAAGTCGTTCAATTGTATGTTTCACATAAAAATACAGGTTTGAAAGTTCCTATTCGTACACTAAAAGGTTTTCAACGTATCAATTTAAAGGCGGGTGAATCCAAAATTGTATCTTTTGATTTAGCACCAAAAGACCTTGCTATTATCGATGTGGATGGAAAAAGCATTCAATTGGCTGGTGAAATCGAAATTTCGGTTGGTGGTAGTCAACCCAATGAAAATTCAATTATGAATGGTTATACTATTCAAAAAACAATAAAAATTGTAAAATAATTTAAGAATAGAAATAAAAATAAAATGAAAAATAATGCCTTCAAAAAAGTAATAGTACTATTAGTAATTATTACGAGTTCATTTACTCAATATACTTTTGCCCAAAACAATTCAACTAGAAAAAGTTTTTTTCTATCTGATTCTGAAAGAACACGACTCAAAACAGCACCGTCGACATCGCCAACTGCCGCCTATTTGACAAGTATGCAGGCAAGAGTTTATAAAAGAGCTAATTCAATAAGTTTTGATGATAAATCCGTTTCTACTGAATGGTGGCATCATGCTTCCGAGTATTTGACGGATGCAGCATTAATCCATGCGATTCGCCCTTCTGAAAAATCTGATGCTTGGCTTAGAGCTAGTATTTTAGAAATTGTGAGAAGACCAAATGTAGACTGGACAGGTCCAGGTTTTAGAGGAGGTGGTGATGGGCCAATTTTTGGAACTTTAGAAACAGCACATCTTGCTTGGGGTGTTGGCTTGGCGTTTGATATGTCATCTGATTTGTTTTCTTCTAGCGAAACAGAAGAAATTAAGGTTGCAATTAGAGAAAAAGGGTTGATTCCTTGTAAAAGGTATTTGGATAAAACCAGTTTTTATCACAATTGGAATTGTGTATTATTAGCTGGTTATTCTGTATCTGCTGCAGTTTTAGAGGATGAGGAGTCTATTAAATTTGCCAATGCTTGGATGCCCATAGCCATTGATCATTTTCAAAAAGACGGAAGTTATGGTGAGTCTTTACAATATGGAAATTATGCGGCCTATTCCATTATGGTTGCCCAAGAAGCATTATTACGCTATAGTAATTCTAAAGGAATTAATAAATCAATAACTTTAGATCCTTACGGTAAAATTGTTAATTGGTCTGCTTATGCATTCGTATATAAAAAACCAATTTCAGGTTGGCCAATAATGGATTGGCCTAGTACGGTAAATTTTGGCGACAGTGGTTCTATTTTTCGCCCATCTGGAGATTTGTTGATTCATATCGCTACCCGTGCCAAGAAAGAATTGCCACAAGAAGCGGGTATTGCAAGTTGGTTATTTAATACATTATATACTCCAAACGAGCCGGGTCCTCACGATTTGGCGAGTTTTGGTTTTGTAAATGATTTTGGTTTTCTTACAGTGATGATGCTTGCCGATGCAGCAGCTCCAATTTTACCAATGGAAGCTAAATTTCCTTTGACTAAAGATTTTACTGGTGGAGATGTTTTTGCTCGAGATTCTTGGGAAGGTTCTACAACTTTAGCCAGTAGAGTTCCGGGTGTAGAGCGTCATGCAGTAGCACATGTTCATGGAGATGTCAATAGTTTTGTATTGATGCATAACAAGGAGCGATTATTAGTAGATCCTGGGCACACCTGTTATCGCGAATTGACTCGTGAATTGGATGTGAGTTCAGAAACCCATAACACTTGTACGTTCGAAACTGTTAGAAAGGATAATGTTCCCGCCAGGAAACTAATTCAAGTGATGTCGAATAAAGAAGGAGGTTCAAATCGTAAGCTAAATCAGGTTGATAATTTGCCTGTAGGAACTCCTCCAGTAGATTTGTTAGGTGAAAAATTAATTACTTCCAGAGTTGGAAATGTATCGATAATAGGTGCTGATGCCGCCGCATTGTATGGAGCACCACTTACTAATTATTCCCGTTTTTTAGTCCTTTGTGGCTCACATACTTTATTTGTAGTCGATCACATCAGTGCTGATGAACCCATTAAAACCACTTGGAACTTTTTGTTAAACAATAGAGACGGTTTGTTGGACTTGCAATTAAACCGAAATGATAATAGTATTTCAGCCCAAAGGGGAAATGCAGGAATCGTAATTAAACATAATGCAAATGATAGAATCAATGGACCAATATATGCATTAATGCACGATGCTTATCATGTGCTTCCTAATCAAAGTATTTCAGAAGGCGAGTCTGGCTCTGCAATTTTGATGAGATGGCAGGAACCTGAAGCTTCTAAAGAAAGAACAGTGGTACATACCATGGCTTTTGATGATCCTGCAGCAATGAAATCATGGGAAACAAATAAAGAAAATAACATCTACACGATAAAAAATAATGATAGAAAAGAAAATTGGATACTAACCGTAGCCAATGATGGAACACTAGATATCAAAGAGGGTGTTTCTGGAAAATCATATAAAGTTTCTCAGAAAGACGGCGTTTGGACTCTAAAATAGTGAAAAAAAACAATCATAATTTATTTAAAATATGAAAATAGTAACTCGATTTATACTGCTGAATTGTTTGTTTCTTCATTTTGTCTCAGCACAAGCTCAAACTAGTATTGAAAAATTCATTTCTTCCAATGACAAACACCTTGATTATACGGGAAGAGTTGGTTTTTCAAATTCTAACGCTGAATTTTATTGGTCAGGTACAAGTGTCAGTATAAATGTAAAAGGGACTAAAGACGTTAAAGTTTTATTGGATGTTAAAAGAGATTTTAATTATTATTATGCTATTGTTGATGGTAATACAAGTGATTTAAAAAAAATAAAAGTTGGTGTAGGTAAAAAAATGTACACTTTAGCCACCTTTTCGGATCTAAAAAAGCATCATATCGAATTAGTAAAAATCACCAACACAGACGATAATACTACTTATTTTTATGGTTTTGAAATCGATAAAAACGGAAGTATCCTTAAATCGAATAAAGAAAAAAAGCGAAAGTTAGAGTTTTTTGGAGATTCCATAACCTGTGGTCATGGCGTTGATGTACCTGTAGATAGTACTGATTCTGGTGCCCCTAAATATTTTAATAATTATAAATCCTATGATGCTATCACTGCAAGATACTTTAATGCCCAGTATCATTGTACGGCCAAAAGCGGAATAGGGATAACTGTGAGTTGGTTTCCACAAATTATGCCTGAAATATATGATCGTGTGAATCCCAATGATTCGAATTCCAAATGGAATTTTTCAAGCTATATTCCAGATATTGTTGTGGTCAATTTGTATCAAAATGATAGTTGGATTGTCAATCAACCCAATAATGAAGAATTTAAAGCCCGTTTTGGCACTGTGAAACCAACGGATGACTTTATGATAAAAGCCTATGCTGATTTTATTTCAAAAATCCGAACCAAATATCCAAAGGCACAAATAATTTGTTGTTTGGGGAACATGGATATCGTAAAAGAAGGGTCAAAATGGCCAGGTATTGTAGATGCTGCAGTTACAACGTTAAATGACAATAAAATAACCACCCATTATTTTTCTTATAAAAATACAAATGGTCATCCAAAAGTAAAGGAGCAACAAGCGATGGCAGATGATTTGATTGAGTTTATAAAGAAACAGAAATATTGGAAATAATTCGCTTCAGCAAAGAAATTACAACCTATCCTCGAAGAGAATGGGTCAAGAAAATGGCACTGTTCGGTATTGTATTGTCGGCTGTTCCTTCGAATCTATTTGCCATTGGAAAAAAAAAGAAAAATCAATGGTTGCTTGCTACGGTTTCAAATAAAAACAACAATCCTCTTCCCATCAATAAATCAATCCCTTTTGATTGGAATTATGCCGAAATTCCCTCAGATGGCGAGGGATTAAAGTTGACTTGGTCTATTAATGAAAAAGATTTGGGGGTTAAGAATTTATATCTGAGAATTTCTTCGGCTACAGACATTAGAGAAGATGTATCGATTACTGTTGTATTAGCCAAAAGCAGAATGGTAATTGCAAAATTCAAAATGGATTTTGCACATTATTTTCAGCCTTTTCAGATTTTAATACAGCCCGAATATCAGCACCAAGTTTTCTCGGAAGGAGTTTTTTTGACTAAAACGATAGGCGTAAAACCCTTATGGATTCTTATTGGTAATGATAATAAAACGCCTGAAATACTTTCTCCACATTTGTTTTTGTCTAATAGTTTTAAAGAATACAATCAATGGAAAAAAAGATTATTGTCATTAGATTCCATTCAAACCTTTGGTTGGATGGAAGGCTGTGTTTTAGATGGGATTTATGATTGTTTAAAAAAGGATGGAGAGTATTCTAAAGTTTTTATTACTCATTTGAATAAATATTTTGACCAAAATAATTTTTTTTATGAAGGATATAATAACGAAAAACTTGAAAACATCATTAATAATGTAGAGAGTTTATTGCCATTTGCGATGTTGGCAAAAGCAAATCCGAATCATCCTGCCATTCAGAAAGCTATTGATTTTTGTATTTATAATGCGGATGAAAATGGAAATATAACCGACGAAAAAAACGGAAAAAGGATTGCCAAAACTGAAGAATGTTACACCGTTTCCTATCCCTTGGCTATGTTGAGCACCCAGTATAATCGTCCAGAACTAATGAGTTTATCCATTTCCACTCTGAAATATCGATATCAATACCTTGAAAGTGATAGTCAAGTGTATCAGCGAATGATTATTCCTAAGGACAAATATTTTAGCAATTGGGGAAGAGGAATTGTATGGCTTTTATTGGGAAGCGTAAAAACAATACCTTTGCTTCCTGAGGGGGAAGATAAAGAATGGTTGAAAAGTGAATTGAAAAAAACGGTGGAGATGGTTTTAAGCCTCCAACAAGATAACGGATTGTGGTATTGTTTTATCAATGATTCTAAAACGGGTATAGAAACATCAGGTTCTGCTGGAATTGCAGCTGCACTTGCTTATGGATATAAAAATGGATTGTTGAATAAGAAATCTAAAGAAGCAGCTCATAAAACTTGGGAGGGCTTAAGTCCATATATTACTGCCGATGGGTTATTGACTGTTTCAAGTCAGGTCAATAAAGGGGGGGAGATTCTGCAAAGAGACGGTTTTAGAGTAATTTCAAATTATACTCTTGGATTTTTAGGAATTTTGGAATCCGCTATTTAATAAAGTAAATTAAAACAATAAAATAAAGAATATGCACACATCTTACGAATCAAGATATGCTTCAAGCCCACAAGCTGTAAAGCACTATGACACAAAACAATTAAGAAATGAATTCCTGATTGACAATTTAATGAAAGAAGGGGAAATTACTTTTACCTACTCTCATTACGATAGATATATTGCGGGTTCCGCAGTGCCTTTGACTCCACTTACACTCGAAACCATTGATGTTCTTAAAATGCCCAATTTTTTGGACAGAAGAGAAATGGGAATTATCAATGTGGGAGGAAATGGTTCTGTTTTAGTTGAAGGCACTTCTTATGAATTAGGATTCAAAGATGCGCTGTACATTGGAAGTGGAAATGTGGAAGTCATTTTTAAAAGCGATGATGCCAAAAATCCAGCCAAGTTTTATATTAATTCGGCTCCTGCTCACACTAATTACCCCACCAAAAAAGTAAGTTTAGCAGAAGCCAACAAACTACAATTGGGAACAATGGAAACGGCCAATCATCGTACCGTAAACCAAATGATTATTGGCGGAATCGTTACCACTTGTCAATTGCAAATGGGGATGACCGAATTGAAACCAGGAAGCGTTTGGAACACGATGCCCGCTCATGTTCACGATCGTAGAATGGAAGTTTACTTTTATATGGACATTCCAGAAAATCAAGCCGTTTGTCACTTTATGGGAGAACCACAGGAAACAAGACATATTTGGATGAACAACCACCAAGCGGTTATTTCGCCACCTTGGTCTATCCATTCCGGTGCAGGAACCAGCAATTACACCTTTATTTGGGGAATGGCCGGAGAAAATCTTGACTATGGAGATATGGATGTTTGTAAAATAACAGAACTAAGATAAACAACAATAAAATAAACTTTAAAAATAGTATTATGTCAATAAACTTATTCGATTTAACTGGAAAAACAGCTTTGATAACTGGAGGCGTACACGGTCTAGGAATGGCTATGGCCAAAGGATTGGGTCAAGCTGGAGCCAAAATTGTTGTAAACGATCTTTCACAGGAAGCCTTGGATAAAGCTGTAGCAGAATACAAATCTGTTGGGCTTGAAGCTTACGGATATGTATTTAATGTTTGCGACGAAAAAGCTGTAATTGCTAGTATTGCAAAAATTGAAGCTGAAGTTGGTCCTATCGATATTTTAATCAACAACGCTGGAATCATCAAAAGAACGCCTATTGTAGATATGACTGTTGAAGATTTTACGGCCGTAATCACTGTAGATTTAATCAGTCCTTTTATAGTTTCCAAAAATGTTGCCAAAGGAATGATTCAACGTGGTGGAGGAAAAATCATCAACATTTGTTCCATGATGAGCGAATTGGGTAGAGATTCTGTAAGTGCTTACGCAGCTGCCAAAGGTGGATTGAAAATGCTTACTAAAAATATGGCTACTGAATGGGCTAAGTTTAACATTCAAACAAACGGAATTGGTCCTGGATATTTTGCTACAACCCAAACAGCTCCAATTAGAGTGGACGGACATCCATTTAATGATTTTATCATCAGCAGAACACCAGCAGCTCGTTGGGGAGAGCCTGAAGATTTACAAGGTGCTGCCATTTTCTTGTCGTCAAAAGCAAGTGATTTCGTAAATGGTCACATTCTTTATGTAGACGGAGGAATCCTTGCCACTATTGGAAAACCATCTAACGAATAAAAATCTGAATAGAAAAGGTATTCTGAATTTAGGATAGCTTATTATTTATTATAAAGCCCTTTTCAATATTTTGAAAAGGGCTTTGCTTTGAGTTGATTTTTTTAGTTAGCTTAGATATTTTAATATCAAAGGTTTTTTTATGAAAAAATATTTAATAAAAAAGCCACTCTGTTACAAGTGGCTATTTCAATATTTATGTAAATTCCTATTTGTTTTTTCTATCGTTTACTTTCTTAGCCCCATAAAGCACACCGGCAGCAATCAATAATGTAATGCCTCCATCTATTGGTGCAGCAGGAACATCCGGATCATCACCAGGATCTGCTTGCGCTAGAGCTGGTGTTGATAATAGTAACATAAATATACTAGCTAATATTAGAATTGATTTCATGGCTTATTGAATTATTAATTTTTTAGTCGTTTGAGTTCCATTGTTGGTTGCTTTTAGGATATAAACTCCTGTAGCCCAAGATTTCGTTTGTACCGTAGTGGTTCCTGAATTCAGTTTTTGAGTGTGAATTACTTGACCGTTTAGACTACTGATTTCAATAGTAGCATCCTCTTTTAAGGTATTTGTAATATTGAATTGTCCACGAGATGGATTTGGATACACTTGAATATTAGCATCCAATTCGTTGGCTTTAACGCCTAAAGAACCTGAAGTTTTCAAATTGATGGCAAAACGAGCATCGCCTTGACTGGCAGGAGTGCTGTCTATGGCAAAATTATAGTTCGTTCCTGGAGTTAATACTGTCGAAGTATTTAACACATTATCGACTAAAACTGCCTCGAAACCTGCTGTAATGGTGTTCTCTACTACTTTGAAAGTATAACTTTTTTGGATAGTTGAAGTAATTCCTAACGGAATAGTTTGTGCTGCCAATTCTAATTCTGAAACCGACATTTTTTGAATTCCTGCAATACTATAGGCATCTAAGATGGAGTTTGGTAATTTACCAAAATCGATATTGCTTCCTGCATCACCTACTGCTTTAAACTTTAATGCTACAGCATCATAATACGTACCACCGCTGCTTACTTCTACTTTTAATGTATTGGTTGCAGCTACTTTGGTTTGAGCTGTTTTATGAGTATAAGTACCACTATTATTAGTTCCTGTGAAAATAGCTGTTGTAGGAACATCTAAGGTTCCATTAGATGAAGCTTGAACAAAAATAGCACCCATTGGAGGAATCACCACATCATTGGCATCGCCTGAAACTAATGATCCTGATGTATCTTTGGTAATATAACCACCAAATTTCACTTTTACATCTGTAGAAGCTACTGTGGGATCGTAGTAGCTTACTGTTTTACTTAAAGTTGAATTTGCTGGTAAAGCTAAAAGAGTTTTTAAACTAATAGGTGCAGTAAATGGATTCGCTACTAAATAAAATTGACTTGAAGTAGTTGCAATTTGCGCTGGTGCAGTATTCGCTGCTGTTCCTTTGTTAACAAGTGTTACATTTGTTGGCCCAGTTGTATAGGTAGGAGCTTCTCCCGATTGTCCTGTAATAAATATTTTATAAGCTTGTTGCGTAACCATATTTCCAAAACCGCTGGTAGAAGACCAAGTATTGTCAACTGGATTGTATTGTCCTGTAAAACCCGTTCCTAGTGTAATGTTACTCGCCGTAGCTAAATCATTAAAAACTTTCGTGGAAACCGGATTACTCAATAATCTCCAACCACGTTGTACGCTGCTCAAATAGCGTTGTTGGGTTACGTTGGCTACAGATGTATTACTCAATAAACTTGCTGTTCCTGAGGTACTTGATTTTAGGATTAAATCACCATTGTTAGTTATTGATGAGATAATGTTCAATACTATTCCTTCGTTTACCGTTAGTTTAGCACCAGTAGCAATGGTTCCTTCAGCGATAGTGGTATTTGCTGAAATCACTGGGTAATTTGACAAACCAGTTGGAATACTAATAAAATCATTAGCTGCAGGAGCAGTTCCATCCGCCCAATTGGAACCCGTATTAAAATCTGTACTGGTTGTTCCTGTCCAGGTTTTTGTAATTGCGGGCGCAAAAGCCACCCCTCTAAAAGCGTAATTGGTTTGCGCTGTAGCAAGAACCACACTTGCAATAGTTCCACCAGTCATAGTAGTTGAAATACCTGCACTATTATCAGTTATAGACAATAATTTATTGGCAGTCACTGTTCCATTACCACTTATCGCATATATCACTGGTTTTCCTGCACTATTAATAGTTCCTGTTATTTGAGCTAGACCTGTAAAATCACCATTGCTGAATTTATTATTCGGAAATGAACCAGTAGCTGTGGCAGTAATACCAGATGTAGGTGCAGAAAAAGTAATAGGAGGAGTTACAGCAGTTGGTTGATGACCTTGAGTAATAATCACATCTGTAATCGCATCGCCAGTTAGTACAGCAGTTGCAGTTATCGCAGATGTACCAATCCAAGTAAAAACTGCAGTACCACCTACACCTGTCCCAGTTCCGGTTGTATGGGTTGGAGCTGCTGTTCCAGGCGTTCCAGCTGTGGTTACTAAGTAGCTTCTTCTTGTAGAACCCGAAATTGTGATTACATAATCATTCACAACATAGTCACCTCCAGAAGAAGACCACAATCCTCTTCCTATTGTTACAGTTGGAGCAACAGAATAACCTGATCCACCATTTGTAATATTTACATTATAACTATATTGAGAATTTGCTATTTTCCAATCGTTACCGTTCCAATAATATTTTTCAAGTCCGGAAGCAGTGTTTGATACATAAACTACATCAAGTCCGGTTCCATTCCAGCTTTTTGTCGGGTCTAAGTCAAAAAACACAAAACCATTAGCTCCCAAACTTGGAGAAAGTGAAACTGCTGTTGTCATTGTAGCTGTTGCCGTGCTTGTTGATGCAGAAGTTGGCAAACCATTCGATAAATTCGCTGTCTCCTTATAAGCATATAAATTATCAAACCCGCGCAAAGAAAATAATTGATTATTAAAAATACCTGCTGCCCTCGAAGGACCTGAACCGTGAACAATATAAGTTGCAGAGGTTTGTCCATTAGCTAAATAGCCCATTGAATTTGCTGTTCCATTCAACCAATATTGTCCTCCATCACTACTTACAGCGCTATAAACATTTACGGCTGATGGGAATTTTGTAGTATAATCTACAGTTGCAGCACTATTAATACGGGCTACTACTTTTGTTCCTCCAGTTGCAGTTGCAGCGAGCGTTGCAGTAGGTTGGTCGTATCCAGAAACGACTAAAAATTTACCATCTGCAGAAAGCGTTACTTGCCCAGATGTGTTTGTAGTACCAAAAACTGTAAGTTTATCAAATACAGCCGTTGAGGGGAAAGCCACTCTAGAAGTTCCAGTTTGACCAGTTCCTGTTTTAGCGAATTCAAATAAAGCTACAGGTGCAGTAGTTCCGGCAAGTGTAGAGCCATCACCAACTTTTGTCACTACTAAAGTTCCTGCATTAAACTGTGCGTGCCCCTGCACATGTAGCGCCATGATAAAAGCCAATAGGAGACCCGCCCGTAAAGTAAAAATTGTTTTCATAAATTGTTTTTGTTTGTTAATAGTTTAGTTATAAATGGTCAAATGTTTTTTTGATTTGCAATTCCGTGATTTTTTGGGTTGTAACAGTATTCATATTATTGTATTTATAATTGAATTCATTTCAATTTATTGTAAAAAATCGTCAAATTTTTGATTTAAAAGACAGAAAACATCATTTTATGCCGATGCCATAATATTTGCATTACGGTAAAAACATTCTTTCTGGACTTGGTTTATAATGTTCAAATAGTCGATTTTCACCTCTAGTGACACCTTTTTTATATAAATGCTGCCATCTTTCAGTCGAATTTTTAAACTATACCACTTGTAATTCATCACTTTTATGAAGGTTGGTATTATTGTCACTACTGCCACAATAATCATTATGTCAAAAGGTATGTACTGGGCAGACAGTAAAACCAGCAGGAATGGCACTAAAATCAAAACTAATTCAATTACTGGGTGTAATGAATGTGTCTTCATATAGACCATGTCAAGTTCTGTAAAAGCAATTTCTTTTTCCCCATTTTTCCCATAATTAAAGACAAGTCCATTCTCAACTAAAGTTAGGACGTCAAATCTTGTTGTGCTAGTTTTAGTTCTAGCAGAATTAATAATATTCATAGTAAAGTGTTTTTACAAAAGAATCGAAGCAAATTGGATTGGGGAACAATTTGCTTAAACTGTGCCCGAGCACAATTTGTTCTGTAAATATATTTATTTTTTTTAATCTTCCTAATTTTTTATTAAAATTGACATATAATTATATTAGTTATTTCAAATCGGTAAGAAAAAAATGATATTCGTAGTTTTTAATGTTTTAAATAATGGAGTGTTTAAAAAAAAGATGTGGTATTTCATAAGTAATATTTTAGATAGCTAAATATGTACGTCGTCGAGGAAGACGAATTGACATCAAAAAAAGAACGCGCCATCTCATGTAAATTCCAATGATATTGACTATTCAATTCCAATTTAAAGTGAGTACTTGAATCTAATTCAAAATGACCAGCTATTTCAGGAGCAAACTGCGCACTCCATTTTTTATTAAAAATTACTTTTTTCATCTGTAAATTAGTTAGAGGAGGATGGATTCTTATGAATGTTATAAAGTTGTTTTGCTCGAGGTCGTTATGGCGTGGTTGAAACAAATTTATTTTTATTTGATTGACTACCATTTACTCTTTGAAAGGGATTCCTATCGGTACTATATAATATGGAAAATTGTTGTTTGTAATTTTCTCTGGAAAATAGGGTCTAATATTTCAAGTATTATTTTTTCTTTTTAAGATTATTTAAAACTTCAACTTCACTTTTGGAGGATTAATTTAATCATTGGCTTAATTGCTGCTATTAAAGAAGGGAAGTTTATGTAAAAACTGCTTTTGCTTTTGAATTTAATTTTTCAAATAAGAACTCAAATCGACCGAATGCATTTGTTGAGGTACATTTACAATTGGTTTTCTAACGAAGGATTCGTTGGTGAGATAAAACAATTTTCCGTCAAAAGTGGTGATGCCTTCAATTTGATGAAAAGGCATTGAAATCTTGATTCTTCGTTGGTTCGCCATTGAAAAAGCGAAGTTTTTCAGATCGGATATTAAGTATAAAAATGGATGCAAGGTTTTAGTATAACCGCAAAGTACAATTCCTTTATCGGAAGTTAATAAAGTTGCTCCAGTTATCAAACCTTCCACATTCAGGGTTTCTTTTAATTGAGCCACATAGTTTCCAGGCATTTTAGGCAAGACATAAACACTCGTTTTGTTTTGTCTCCATTGCTTGGTAAACATATAAATGCTGTCTTGGGAAACGACGAAAGCCTCGCAGTCAAAATCGGCAGTATTGGATTTTTTTGGAGTGAAATCAGTCTGGTTCGAATAGGAAAAGGAAATCATGTCCACCACGGGTTGGTTCAACAAAAAAGATTTTTTCTCGATTCTCAGAATATGCAAATCGATTCGATTGCCACGATAATTATTTCCGAAATCGCCAATGTAGATGTAACTGCTGTCTTGCGATATTTCTTCCCAATCATTATTTTTTATTTTTTCCAGCTTGATTTTCTTTTGAATTTTTCCATTGGAATCCAAACCATAAATCGTAGTGTCGTGGTCGTCGTTGTGTGTCCAAAATAAATTGTCGAAAGCCATTAAACCAGAAGTTTCCCTTAAAGTATCGCTTAATTTCTGGGTAGATTGAGGTTTGATTTTGGTGGAAACATAAACGCAACTTCCGTCGTTAATTGTTGCATTTGGATTAAAATTTTTGGCAAGCGAATCGGTACAGCCTGGAATTTGACCATAAGTTGAGGTAATTGATATAAGGAAAAATAGAATTGCTTTTTTCATTTAGCCAAAAGTAAGTTTTAAAACCTTCGCTATCAAAATAATCATTACATTAGACTTGATTTTGAACAGCTATCGATTTTAATAAAAATAACAAAAATATGTTTCATTCAAAAATTGCGGGATTGGGATTTTACGTTCCAAATAATGTAGTAACCAATGATGATTTATCCAAAATAATGGACACTAATGACGAATGGATTCAAGAACGAACCGGAATTCAAGAACGAAGACATATTATACCGGGAGAAGATACAACGACAACTATGGGTGTGAAAGCTGCCAAAATTGCTATTGAACGTTCTGGAATTGCTAAAGAAGAGATAGATTTTATAGTTTTTGCCACACTTAGTCCAGATTATTATTTTCCTGGTCCCGGAGTTTTGGTGCAACGTGATTTGGGTTTGAAAACTATTGGAGCCTTGGACGTGAGAAATCAATGTTCTGGTTTTGTTTATGCGATTTCGGTTGCCGATCAATATATCAAAACGGGTATGTATAAAAATATTCTCGTTATTGGTTCCGAAGTGCAATCAACCGGATTGGATATGACGAATCGAGGTCGAGGCGTTTCGGTGATTTTTGGCGATGGAGCAGGAGCGGCCGTTTTGAGTAGGGAAGAAGATTTGTCCAAAGGAATTATGTCTACCCATTTGCATTCAGAAGGAATTCACGCCGAAGAATTAGTTTTGAAAGCACCCGGAATGGGAGGACGCTGGGTTTCTGATATTTTGGCTGACCATAATCCCGATGACGAAAGTTATTTTCCGTATATGAACGGACAATTTGTGTTCAAAAATGCCGTAGTTCGTTTTGCCGAAGTGATCAACGAAGGTTTGGAAGCCAATAATTTGCAGGTTTCAGATATCAATATGTTGATTCCACATCAGGCGAATTTGAGGATTTCCCAATTCATTCAAAAGAAATTTGGTTTGAATGACGATCAGGTTTTTAGCAATGTTCAAAGATACGGCAACACTACGGCAGCTTCCATTCCTATTGCCTTGACAGAAGCTTGGGAAGAAGGAAAAATCAAGTCGGGAGATTTGGTTGTTTTGGCTGCTTTTGGTAGCGGATTTACTTGGGGTAGCGTGATTATTAGGTGGTAAATTAAAAATTTAGATTTTTGAATGAAGATTAACGATTGCTGATTGCAGATTTTGTGTTGATAAATATAACAATGTTGATTTTATGGAGTTTAAAACTTCTGCAATCAAAAAGCGTTAATCAAAAATCTGCAATAATTATCTCTTCAAACTAAAATGCGATTTGAAAACTTTTGAAGTTCCTTTTTCATCGTAATCCACCGTGAACCAATAATCTGTTGAGGGCAATGGTTGTCCGTTATACATTCCGTTCCAGCCACCCGTTGCAGGGGTAATTTCCTTGAGGAATTTTCCGTATCGATCAAAAATAAATATCGGCGCATTTGGATTCGTTGGCAACAAATGGGGAATATTCCAGGTTTCATTATATCCATCACCATTTGGAGTGAAAAATTTGGGATAATTGATGATTACTGCATTTATAGGTGGGGGATCGCAATGTCCGTTCTTGTCTCTAACCATAATAATATGTTCGCCCGGTTTTACATTGGTAAATTGATTGCTATCTTGATACGGAAAATCGTCCAGTTTGTATTCATAATTCCCCGAACCTACGCCCAAAACATTGACCAAAATAAAAGTTGGATTTTCAAAGGCATCACTGTACGTAATTTCAAGGTATGGCGTATATTTAGAGACTTTGGTTGCAGCCGTATTTACGCAAGTTGTGATCGTGTTGGTTATAGTTACGGTATAATCGCCAATTTGGCTGGTGGTAATAGATGCCGTGTTGCCGCCAAAAGGATTTCCGTCCAATGTCCATTCAAAGAAATAATTGGCTCCCGATATTCCTGTGTTTATGGTTGCGGGATTTAACAAAGTACCGGTTTGATAATCTTCGCAAATGAAATATTCCGAAACCAATTGGGGATTGGGTAACGGATTGACTATTAATTTTAATTCGACAACTGAAAAACAAGAAAAAGTTATGGTATTGTTGGCAACCCTAATCCAAACATTGTCTGTAAATGGATTGTCGTTTTGGTATGTGGCTGGATTTGCAATCGGAATTGCATTGATGTCATTGGCTCCAGCCAAAGAAGTATAAAAAGTTAGCGTAAAATTAGCATCGGGAGTTTGTCCGTTTAATGCTTGGTTTCGAACGGACAAAGTGGTCAAATCGAATTGAAAAACTCCATCGTTCACACCAAAGTTATCACAGCTCACCAATGGACTGACAGGATTAGCAACAGGTCTTGGCGCAATGTTGATGCTAAATGGATTTTCGTCGCTGCAATTTAATCGGTCACCAGTTTCATAATAAATATAATAAGTTGGCAAAACCGTGGCAGGAGTTACCGTGGTGCCAACAGGAATTCTATTTCCCCCGCCCAAAGATCCTCCGGGAGCATCATAATAGAAATTATTTACGGTTGGCAATGGAGGAAAAGTAAAACTGTCGCAATACGATAATTGAGTAGGAATTGGATCTGCCTCAACGCCATTTATGGAAATGTCGAAAAAGTTTTCTGAATAGCAAAAAGGATCATTTGGATGTACCGCATAAATGTAAATTCGGTCGTTGACGCTAATTACAGTTCCTGCTGCCAAAGGATTCACTCCATTTGGATCATCGTAATAGTTTCCGTTGGACAGCGGAGACAAAACATAGGAAGTACATTGTTCCACATTGGCTCTTGAATCGATTACAGGTTTTTGATTAATGGTTATCAGCCAAGGTTTTTCATTATAACAACCCGCAGTTGTTGTCGATGGTTTGTAAATATATACAGTTGTAGTAGTAGTTATGCTGTCAATATTTGGAATTAATTTTGCATTTCCTAGAGTTGTTGGTCCTCCAGCCAAGGTGTAATATTCGCCACCATCCGCTTGAACAGGCAATAGAAAACTGGCGCAAGTAGTTACATCTATAGGAGTACTCAAGAACGGTGCGTTTATCGTTATTTTGAAAAAATCATCATCCGTGCAATTCGGTGTTCCTGCTCCGGGAACATAAGTATATACCGTGGTTGTTTGCGAAATAATTCCCGGAAGAATTATGTTTCCGCCACCATTTGGAGTATCGCGGTATTCGCCAACGGGTGCTGGAGGAAGATTATAGGATACGCAGTCGTTTATGTCAACCAATCCCAAAGTGTTGATATAGACGGTAAAGACGGTATCAGGCGTTCTACATCCATTATTTGTGGCAAAAACATAAAGTGTTGTCGTAGTCGTTATGGGCGAAACGGCAGGAGTGTATATTCCTGTTACGGTATCTAAAGTGTAATAATTACCAACGGCTAATGGCGGCAAATTATAGGAAGTACAAGCAAAGGCATTTGCAATGGGAGCAATTGTGGGCGTAATGTATATGTTTATGTTAAATTGACCTTCGAGAATACAAGGGTTGCTAATATCTGTTGAACTAAAATAGGAGTAAATAGTTGTTGTTCCTGGAGTTGTCAAGATTGTTCCTCCGGCAATTTCCGTTCCTCCACCAGAAGGACCTCCGGGCATTGTGAAATAACGAAGTCCGAAAAAAGTGGGATTTAATTGGTATTGATCGCAAGCATCAATATCCGTTTGGGTCATATCTAAAGGAGTGATAATTCGTATATTGAAATTGCTCTCAAACGGACAACTTGGAGTTCCTGATGTTGTACTATAAATATATACAGTTTGGTCTATCGAAATTACATCACCGGCATTGAGCATTGGCAAGCCTTGGTTGGGTGCTGAAAAATAGTTTCCGGGATTGACAAGAGCTGGTAAAGTATAACTGTTGCAAACAAACTGATTAGAAAGTTGGTCTAATATTGGTCTAGGAATAACTATTAGATTAAAACTAGTTGTGTTGAAACAAGTAGGATCTGTCGTGGTTTGTATTCTTGCAAATATCGTTATATTGCCTGAATTATAGGGAACAGTAGGATCTATTCTATTAATTCCTGCATTGGCGTCGGCTAAATTTGCATAATATGAAATGTCATATATTCCAGCTGATTGCGCTCCCAAAACCGCCACTGTTTGCGAACCAAGGTTGAAATCGGCAGTATTTGTTCCTGCTGTGGTTTCGCATTGAGTTAAGTCTCCAGGATTATTGGCAACTGGCGGAGGAGTAACTTCTAATTGAAAAGTCTTTGTAATAACGCAGTTTGTTGTCGTATCCATAATTCTTATCCAAATTGTGGTTGGCAAACTGACAGTGGGAATGGTATAATTATTAGGCAATGGATTATTATTCAAGGCGGCATCTGCCAAAGAGGAGTGATAGCTAATTTGAGTTCCAGGTACATTGACAATCGGGTTGTTGTAAGACAAATCGAAACTGGAATTGACTTGTCCCGCATCGCATTGAAATAAATCGACAGGATCGGGAGTTGATATTGGAGTATAGTATTCTACGTTTATAAAATCAGTGGTTACGGGGCAATTTGTCGCGATAATGGTATAAGTAAGTCCATAAACTCCGGCTTGGCTTGCCGTTAAATTAGGTGTGTTTCCGCCAATAGGATTTCCGTTGAATGTCCAAGCGAAAGAATAAATTGCCGGATTCAATCCAGAAACCAGCGTATGTGAGCCATTGTCACAAATCGCCGTATTGCTTGCCACGGTCAAATCAGGACCCAAAACATCTTGACCCACATTGAAACTATTGGCACCCAAAAATATGGCTGAATCGGCTTGATTGTCTTGTCTGTCAGCAATTACCAGTTTGATATGATAGCTTGTATTTGGAATTAAGGTAGTTGACGAAGCACTCATAGAAATGGTTTGTCCATTAAAATTTGTTGCTGAACCGGCTGCGTTGGAACCACCATTAAACGCTCCAAAATAGGTCGGATTTTGTGAAGAACAAGACGAATTGTATAATGAATTCCGAATGGTAACAACCGAAATAGGAGTTGTGGTGTTGGGTATTACAGCAAGATTTGTGGTAACACCAGTCGAATTATTGGTAAGCAAAAAAGCAAAAGCATCTGAAAATTGACATTGAAAATTACCGTATTCTTCCGAAGCAAATAAAAAGGTGAAGTCGAAGTTGGCAGAAAAAGGTATAAAGTCAAATTCCAAAACCGTAGCATTTGTTGAGTTCATTGTGATTCCAGCAGTCAAAAGAGTAGCTTCTAAATCGGAGTCACCTGTCCAAGAGGCGTTGCCGTCGTCGAGTTGGCTGGTATTTGGTCCAGCTGCGTTTGTTACATTTCCGGTACTCAAAATAACCCCACTTGATAATGGAAAAGCAGGATTCGTATTTGTAAAATAGCCAATTCCGTTTGAAGATCCAAATCCATTCGTATTTCCTGTTCTCCAACTAATGTTACTTACCGGAACACAGGTTTTGTTGACCAAAACATCAGTAACTAGTTCCGGAACGGTATGAGTATTGGTATCCACACTAATTGCCTGTGAATAACATCCTATCCAGAAGAATGAAATTAGAAGCGCCAGGCTTTTTTTCATAAAAAAAATGTTTTGGGCAAATATAGAACAATCAAATTAAAGAAATTTTTATCAATAAAACGAGTAATTCTTAGGATTTCATTTATGGATTCCAGCTGAAAATTTTAATAATCTTCTAAATTATCTTTATCCACTTCTATATAAACGTCAATAGGTATATTTTGTTATAGGTCACTAAGAAAGAAACCCCGAAGTGGCATACTTCAGGGTTCCTTTTGCAACAAATTATTAAAACTAACTTTTAAAATCCACCACCACCTTGGATTTCATTATTTTCTCTTGTTTTTCTTTCAATGGCTTTGTTTTTTCCAGATCCAAAACGGTAGTTGAAACCGATATATGCTGTTTGGCTTTCCCAGTTGAATTGCCCTTTAGAAGTTTTTGGTTCACTTCTTTCAAAGGCGAAATGCATTGAGTTGAACACATCACTAACCCGAGCTGTTATTGTTCCGTTTCCTTTTAACACTGTTAAACTAGAGCCTGCATCTGCTTTCCACATTGGTTTTCTCAAAGCTTGGATGCTTAAATCTGCTCCTCTATACATTCCTGTTAATTGAAATCTCAGATTTTTTGAAGCTTTAAATGTATTACTAATTCGAGCGTTGAATGTGGTTGCGTTTACTTCTAAATAAACATTTTCTGAATATCCTTTTACAGTTTTGTTGTAGGCATCAAAACTTATATTAGCACTGAACCATTTTGTAAAATCTAAGCTTCCTGAAACTTCTACACCATAGGCATTGTTGTCATCCAAGTTGTCATAAGACAATATCATTTTTTCTGGGCTTGAAGGATTTTCAAAAACGGTACGTGTTATTTCATTTGTAATATGTCGGTAAAAAACACCAGATGTTATGGAACCAATTTTTGTTTTTCGGGTATAATTAAATTCGACTGAATTGGTAAACTGAGGATTTAGTTCTGGATTTCCTTGTGAATCTATCTGTGGAGTACTCCATTCACGTATTGGGTTAATTTGAGAAATACTAGGCCGATCCACACGTTTTGAGACACTAAAGTTATAAGAGTCTTTGTCGTTTGGTGCGTAATTAGCAAATGCCGAGGGATAAACAGTAAATCGGTTATCCTCAAATGTGGCATCATCCTCACTTACTTTTCTAAACAGTCCATTGGCATTGTAATCTTCAAGTCTAGCCCCAGCTTGCAAGTTCCATTTTCCTATTTGTTTGGAGTATGTTGCATAACCAGAATATATTTTTCTATCATAAGTAAAGTCTGAATTATATGAATTATCAAGCTGAAAATTGTTTTTTGTATTTTCTAATCTGCTTTCTAAACCTAATTCTAATTTTGATGTTTCAGATAAGGGATTTACATAATCTAAATTGATTAAAGTATTTTTTCCCTTGTTGGAAATGTCATTTGTTTTTGGATCACTGAAATAACTATTTTCCATTTCATCACCATTGCTGTAATTAGCTTCTAATTCTAATGTATGCCCTTCCTTTTTGAAATTTTTCTTGTAATCTAAATTATAAGTTTGAGTATAATTGTCTTCTTTACTATTGTATAATTGATTTATATCCGTTTTTGATGGATCTAAGAAATCAATTGTTGTTTTAGAGTTTCCATTAGTTCCAGAAAAATTTTGTGTAGTATAGAAAGAAATGGTATTCGTGTCATTTAGATAAAAATCAAAACCAACTTTTACTAGGTTTGAGGTAGTTGTGTTGTCAAAATCAAATTTTTGATAATTTTCCTCTCCTGGCTCTAATAATTGAACATAACCATATCGAGCTTGTTTGCCACTATTTAATCCGTAATTGCCATACAAATTGAATTTCCCATTTCTATAATTCATATCAGTAGAGCCATTAAATTTTGGGGTATTTCCATAGGTTATCCCTCCATTTAAATTACCATTAAAACCAATTTTGCTGTTTTTATTTAAAACAATATTAATGATTCCGCTCATTCCTTCAGGATTATATTTGGCCGAAGGATTTGTGATGAGCTCAATTTGTTTAATTGAAGAAGAAGGAATCTGTTGTAATAATTGCGAAGCACTAACGGTAGTTGGTTTGCCATCAACTAAAATTCTAACATTAGAATTCCCTCTAAGACTGACTTCATTAGTCTGTTGATCAACACTAACAGAGGGGATGTTGTTCATTATCTCAGCAGCTGTTGCACCGGCACTCAGTAAATCTTTACCAATGTTTATGATTTTTCTATCGGTTTTTTGCTCTATTATTGAACGTTCTTGCACAATATCTACTTCCGAAAGTTGGGTTGCGTCCTCTTCAATAGTAATAGTTTTTAAATCCACTGATTTGTTTTGTGGAGTAATTAAAACCTTTTTTATAATCGGTTTGTATCCAATGTATTGTATTTCTAAAGTGTAATTTTTAAATCCTAAATTTTTTATTATAAAATTTCCTTTATCGTTAGTGATTTCACCAGTGATAATTTTAGTATCTTCTTTAATTAAAACATTTACATACTGCAGTGGTAGATTCGTTTTTTTATCTAAAACCTTGCCTAAAATACTTCCAGACTCTTCAGCAACAATGGGTTTGACAGGGTTTTGAGCATATACTGAAAATGCAGTTCCTAAAACACATAGTAAAATAATTTTCAAATTCATAAGTATTTGTTTTTGATAGTTTTAGGTTGTTTTTTTTATTGAAAAAAGGTTGCAATATACGGTATAAAAATCAAAATCTTCGCTAAACAAGACAATAGACTCTTATTTTGAAAAATGTTACAGTATTATTGAAAAAAAAATGTGGAAAATAATTTTTTAATTTGTTTCTGCTTTATTGTATGAAGGAAATTATCTCGTATTCCAATTTCCTAATTGCGACATTATAACTATCTTTGCAGCCTTAAAATCAATACAAAAATGACCTTATCACAGATTCTTACGCCTTCAATTAAAGAAGCGGTTCAAGTTTTATTTGACGTTACCATAGAAAAAGTTGAATTTCAAACCACTCGAAAAGAGTTTGAAGGCGATATTACAATGGTAATTTTTCCATTATTGAAAGTTATCAAAAGCAATCCAGTGGAATTAGGGAATAAAATTGGTACCTATTTAGTCGAGAATCTAGCCGAAGTGAGTCGTTTTAACGTCGTTTCTGGTTTTTTGAATATTGTTATTTCGGATGAATATTATTTGAATTTTTTCAATGAAATTCGAAAAGATGAAAAATTCGGATTCGTTTCTCCAAATCCTGATGACAAAGCTGTGATGGTTGAATATTCTTCGCCAAATACTAATAAACCACTGCATTTAGGTCACGTCCGTAATAATCTTTTGGGGTATTCAGTTGCCGAAATCATCAAGGCTTCCGGCAAAAAAGTCTATAAAACTCAAATTATCAACGACCGTGGAATCCATATTTGCAAGTCGATGTTGGCTTGGCAAAAATTTGGAAACGGAGAAACTCCGGAATCTACAGGTTTAAAAGGAGATAAATTAGTTGGTAATTATTATGTGGCTTTTGACAAAGCCTATAAAGAACAAATCAACCAATTAATTTCAGAAGGGAAAACGGAAGACGAAGCCAAAAAACAAGCACCAATCATCTTGGAAGCACAAGAAATGCTATTGAAATGGGAAGATGGTGATGCTGAGGTAATGGCACTTTGGAAAATGATGAACCAATGGGTTTATGATGGTTTTGCTATAACCTATAAAAAATTGGGAGTTGATTTTGACAGCTATTTCTACGAAAGCAATACTTATTTGCTAGGAAAAGACGTAGTTCAAATTGGTTTGGAAAAAGGCATTTTCCAAAAAGATCCAGACGGTTCGGTTTGGATTGATTTGACCGACGAAGGTTTAGATCGTAAAATCGTGTTGCGTTCTGATGGAACTGCGGTTTATATGACGCAAGATATTGGAACAGCCATTCAACGCGTAAAGGATTTTCCGGATGTTGGTGGAATGGTATACACCGTTGGAAACGAACAAGATTATCACTTCAAAGTTTTGTTTTTGATATTGAAAAAACTAGGTTTTGATTGGTCAAAAAATCTGTATCATTTGTCTTATGGAATGGTCGATTTGCCTTCCGGAAAAATGAAATCTAGAGAAGGAACAGTTGTAGATGCTGATGATTTGATGCAAGAAATGACAGACACGGCCCAAAAAATAGCCGAAGATTTAGGGAAATTAGATGAGTATTCTTCCGAAGAGAAATCTAAATTATATAAAACCATTGGGTTGGGTGCTTTAAAATATTACATTTTGAAAGTCGATCCGAAAAAGAGAATCCTTTTCGATCCAGCAGAATCTGTTGATTTTGCAGGAAATACAGGTTCGTTTATTCAATATACATACGCCAGAATACAGTCGATTATTCGCAAAGCAAACTTTGATTTTGCCTCTCCAAGCACCATAAAAGTGTTGCACGAAAAAGAAAAAGAATTGGTCAAACAACTCGAATTGTTTCCAGAAGTAATACAAAATGCGGCACAAAATCACAGCCCGGCTTTGATTGCGAATTATACTTATGATTTGGTTCGTGAATACAATTCATTTTACCAAGCCGTTTCCATATTGGGTGAAATAGATATGGATAAAAAAATATTCAGGGTTCAACTTTCGAAAAAAGTAGCCGACACGATTGCATTAGCCTTTCAATTATTGGGTATTGATGTTCCGGAGAGAATGTGATTTTCAATAATAAAACACTAAAAAAGACCTCGATTGAGGTCTTTTTTTATGCAAAGATGTTTGATTAAATTAAAAAGCTACTCTAAAACTTAAATTAGGTGTTCGTTCGAGAGAATAGGTTTTCACGTCTTCAATGGTATTCGTAGTTGGATTTATCCTGTAATATTCACTAATTTCATTTTGTTTGTCGAATACGTTTATTATGGATAATCCCAGTTTATATTGGGTGTTATTGGAACTTTCCCATTTATAAGTTGTCGAAAAATTAACTTGGAAAAAATCGTCAAGATTTTTATTGTTTGGAGTATTGTATTCGATTGTTGGATTCAAAGAATCGCTGTTGTCTATTCCAATAGGAGTTGTTATAGGTCTTCCAGAATACCATTTTGAACCCAAAGCTATTTTTAGGTTTCCAATATCGTAGGTTCCTGCCCAAGACACAACATTCTTCAATTCAAAATTGTTCGAAAACTCGGTTTGTTCCATACCCGGAAAGTGGTAATTATTGTCATTGTAGGCATAGCTTAACCAAGTAATGAAATGATTTATTTTCTTTTGAACCAGTATTTCAGAGCCCAAAACATCATAATCACCATTTATTTTTGCAAATTCTAATTGGTTTTGGAATCCTTGGCCTGAACTATTGATTCCTGTTACTTTTTTATAAAAATTCTCCAAGGTAATCAGCCAATTATTCTTGTTGAAAGAAAAACCAATTGATGCTTGCTTACTTTTTTGGATTGGAATCGTGTTGTTGTTTGATAGTATCCAACGTCTTTTTTCGACGCCAAAATAATCACCTTGCTGATCAATAATTTGAAAACAGTTTTGACTTTTAAATTCTCCCAATATTTCTAAACTCAAGCTATTTGAAATCCCATAATTGAATTGTAATCGAGGTTCAAAGAGATATTTCTTGAATTCCACAATATAGTTTAGTCGCATTCCAGCATTCAAATAGATTTTTGATAATGTATCATTGTATTTTCCTTCAACGATGAGTGCATGCGTGCTTAGAACCTCTTTAATTTTTCTGTAAAAAGCCGGCGTATTCACTTGATCTAGATTTGTTGATCCAATTTCATTAAATTGATATCCATTATTGAAAGAAAACTTGGAAGTAATAATGTGGCTGTTTTCTATTTTAAAGCCATTGTCCAATACGCTGTTTTCTTGTTTTACGATTTGGTTGTCCTGAATTTTATTTTTCTCGGCATCTATCTCGTATGATGAGGAAAAAACATTTATTTTACTACTGTTTTTAGAATTCCAGTTTCGTTTCCATGAAAGATTTGCCCCGTGATTTTTTTGAAATAAACTATTGCTTTCCGATTGGACAACGTCATTAATTGTTGCTTTTTGCTCAACGTTTAGGTGGTCGTTGATGGTTATAAGGTCTAAAATAAGATGGTCTTTTTGTCCGATTTTTTGAGAATATTTAAGCGTTATGTCATAAAAATTAAACTTCTCCTCATTCTGGTAATCTATGTTTTGATTGGTGGAAAAATCAGAAACGCTCGTGTTTTGAAACGCCTTGTTGTAGTATTTGGTGTAAGTGGGCGTTTCCACAAAATCAGTGATGGATTTTCTTGCCGCTATTTCCAAAAAACCATTTTTGTTAATGTTAAACTTCGAATAAACATCAAGATTAATCATATTTATTCCGGCACTAAAACTGTTCTTTTCAAATTTATTGGTGTTGGATGAAATGTCAACGACACTCGAAACACTTTCACCGAAAAAAGCAGAACTTCCATTTTTTGAAATCGAAACTGTAGTGGCCAGATTGGGATTGAAAGCGGAAATTAAACCAAAAAAATGCCCGGTTTGGTACATTTTAATACCATTCCACAAAAATAAATTTTGGTCATGGGTTCCACCTCTGACATTGATGCTCGAAAGACTTTCGTCAGCAGTGTATATGCCGGGAATTTGAAGCATAGTTTGCAATACGTCGGGTTCAATCAAACCAGGCAATATTCCTTGTTTCTTTGGTTTTACCACAAATGTTCCGTCAATTGTTTTTGTAATTCCAGATGCCAAATAATGATTGGCTGTTACATTCTCCAACTTTAAAACTTCGAGTTCCAGGAAAATTTTGGGACAATTCTTGTTTTTTAAATCAAGCATATCTATTTTTTGGGAGATAAAACCAATATGGCTAATCCCAATTTCAGTCGCTTTTTCAGTTGCAATTTCAAAATAACCTTTTTTGTCAGTTGTTGTGCTGCCGCCATTTAGTAGCTGGATGTTGGTGCCTTCTTGAGGCAAGTTATCATCTTTTGAAAAAACATAACCACAAACTCTCTCTACTTCTTTTTTAGGGATAATAGTGATGAATTTAGGGTCTATTTTTTCGAATTGGAGATTGGTTTTTTTATGGAGATAAACAAGTTTTTCATTTAAGGACAATGACTTTTTTGGAGGCTCAATTTTAACAAAAGCAATTTCATCCTCTATATAATTAAAATAGACATGATGCTGTTTTTCGATGGATTGTAGAATTGCTTTTAATGCAATTGCTTTGCTTCCGTCTTGAGCGTTTATACTCAAGGCAAAAGCAAAGCAAAAAAACAAAACATAATTACTTTTTATAAAAAACATTTATTTTCCTTCAAAAATTATTTTGTTTTGGGTAATTTTATTTGGTTCTAAATGATAAGTTGTTGCAATAATTTTCAGGGCAACATCAAGGTTGTCGAGAGGAATTTTTCCAGTGAATAATTCGTTGGAATAGTCCGCTTGAACCTCTATAGTTACGTTATATTGTCTTTGGATTTCATCCAATATATTTCGCAAATTTTCCTTGCTAAAGGCAATTTTGTTTTCTAACCACTCTGGTTTTTTGGTGTCAACCAATAGGTTTAGTTGTTTTCCATTTTCGAAAGCAACACTTTTTCCGGGTGTCAAAATAATTTCTTTGTCTTTGTAATTGACTTTTACACTTCCTTCAAAACAAGTGATGTCAAAACGATTTTTTCTGGCTTTAACGTTGAATTGGGTCCCAAGAACAGTTACTTTTCCTAGATTTGTTTTTACTTCAAATTTTTTGCCTTTTGCCACTTTAAAGTAAGCCTCACCTTCTAATTCAAGGTTTCTGTGATTGTCCCAATTCCATTTTTTGTATTCAATTTCCGAACAAGCGTTCAAAACCACTTCCGAGTTGTCAGGAAGTGCAAACGTAGTTCTGGCTCCATTGGCAGCAAATTGGGTTTCGGTTGAAAAATTTTGCACTGTAAATGTGATTCCCAATGCAAGCACAAGTATGGCAGCCACTCTAAACATCCAATTTTTGTATAAAGGAATGACTTTTGTTGCTACTTTTTCTTGGCTAAATATAGTTTCCAAAACTTTTGCTTCATCAAAATCAGCGACTTTTAATTGGGCAGAATAGTTTTTAATTTTTTCGTATTTTTCAAAATCAGGATCAGCTTTAAATTCAGCCAATTCTGCTTCTGTCAATTCATCATTGAGCCATTTCGTTAAGATGTGATTTTTTTCCATCGTTTTTAATCTTATTATGTATAGAACAAGTAATACTGTTTTTACCCTACTTAAAGTCAATTGTTTTTCTTAACTCTAATAATGCCAAGTGTATTCGCTTTTCAACTGCTTTTACACTGATGTTTAATTCTTCGGCAATTTCACTATATTTTTTCCCGTCAATTCGGTGCATCAAAAAAGCTATTCTTTGGGTCTCGTTTAAGTCTTCAATTGCTTTTAAAAGTTTGTTTTTGAACTGTTTTTCTTCTAAAATAAATTCTGGGTTTTCATTTGTTTTATCCGCACCAGTAAAATTATTTTCATACTCCAAAACTACTTTTTTATGTTTAATTTCGTTTAACGAGCTATTGTTGGCAATGGTGTAAATATAGGATTTGGCTTTTTCAATTGGTACAGAAGCGCAATTTTGCCAAAGTTTTATAAATGCTTCTTGGGTTAAATCTTCTGCCTGATCTTGGTTGCCAAATTTATAATAAAGAAAGTTTCGTAGCGACTTCGCATGGGTTTTAAAAAAAGATGAAAAAACAATTTCATCGCAAGTATTTGTATTGTAGCTATTTAACATTTTTATTATACGGTTTGAACTACGCAAATATATATTTAATATTGACTTAAGTAGGGTAAATGTAAACTAAATTGTTTTATTAAGGTATGACCCGACTTAATGTTTGCATAGAAAATCCAAACGTGGTTTTTATTAGAATATTTTTGAATTGAAAACTATTTTATTTTGAATGAAAAAGTGGAATGTTTTTCAATATATTGAGGGATATATAATGCAATTATGACAAATGTCGAATTTGTTAAAAGAAATTGATAAATTTGAACTTTATTACATTTGAATAAAAAGATACTATGTTAAGTTTTAAAAAACAGTTACACTATTTGGCTATAGTAAGTTTGTTCCTCCTTTTCTCTTGTCAAAGTGAAGAGGAACAACAAGTCTATACTTCAAAGGAAACAATTACAAAATTTTCTCCGCTTACTTCCTATCTCCAAAGAGTAGCTATGGTAAAGACTATTCAAGACAACCTGATAGACAAGTCAAGTTATTGCACCATAAAATTGCCTTATAAAGTTACGGTCAACAATGTTAGTATTTCGATAAATTCCACTGCCGATTATCAAAAAGTTTTAGACAACATTAATGCTTTTTCCAACGATAATGATATAGTAAGAATTACTTTTCCGGCAACTATGATTTATTATGATTATGAGGAAAAAGTTGTTGCAAGTCAAATGGAATTTGAATCATTGTTATCCCGTTGGAATGCCGAACCTGATCTTTTGTCTAAAATTAATTGCTTCAATATTAATTATCCGATAACAATCAATATTTATAATAGTGCCAATCAAATTGCAAGTTCGGTACAAATAAAAAGTGATTTGTCCTTTTTTAATTTCATAAATAATTTAAATGAGAGCCAGTTCATTGCCTTAAGTTATCCTATTTCAATAACGGACAGCAATAATCACGCAACTTCAATCGCAAACAATTCCCAGTTGGAAAATGCCATCAAGCATAGTATTGACACTTGTCCAGAAAGTACAAATTCTACACTTGATTTCTTGAAAATACTAACAAACAATCAATGGAAAATATCATATTTCTTTGATGATTTTGCAAAAACTTCATTGTATTCTGATTATGTCTTTGTTTTTAAAAATGATCAAACCTTGACTGCTACAAAATTAGGAGTTTCCGTAACTGGTCATTGGGAAACCAGGATAAATAATGGTGTGAGGGAGTTTAAAATAAGTTTCAGTCCAGACTTGTTGCGTCAACTAGATGAAGACTGGAAAGTGTTTGAATTTAATAATTTTCAACTGCGCTTAAGAAAAGAAGGGGGTAGTAATGATAACCATTACCTTTATTTTATAAGAAAATAATTCTGATTTTAGATATTTCACGATCTATAAAATAGGCTACGTATTGCAATTTCAAGAACTAAACTTGAAAAATCACCCAGAATAAAAAGAAGCCGTCTCAAAAACAACTTGAGACGGCTTTCTTTTTAAATTAATTTTAACCCATAATCTGCATTAGACTTCGTTATTTAATTCATTGCCAATGCTTTGTTTATTTTGGTGATTTCACCAGTTGAACTAACCAATATATTTTGAGTTTTATTGTTTTTTTTAAGTTTTAAACGGTAAGCTTTTTTCAATATTTGCCCTTTTTGTTGTGAATATTCAAACGTACTTTTTGTGATTTTCCAATCAGGATAGGAAAGATAAACAGAATTGATAATTTCTCTCGGCAATTCAACATTCACATATTTTTCTGAAATATGCATTAATACTCCTTTTTCGTTGTAAGTAGCCACTAAGGAACCCTTTTTGTTTTCTACAGTAACTAAATATTCGTCAAAATTTTTGCATTCATCATCCACTTTATACGAAACGAATTCGTTTTGAATATGTCTGACAACTGCATCAGGATTATTATCCGGAGTGTATTTTGTTAAATCTTTTTTAACCGGTGAAATTACTACTTCGGTTAATTTTTCAATTTTTAAAGCTTCTGGTTTTTTGTCTTGTGAATACGAAACTGAAAATAAACTCAAGCATAGGATGAAGGTGATAATTGTTTTCATGATTTTGTGTTTTTTATTTTAAAATGTTTTTTATTGAAATTTTTATGATTTTTTAATAGTGTAAATGTACATCAATTTTTGAAACTACAAAAATATTTTATTATTAATTTTTCATAAAATAAAGTATTTTTTTAAATATATTTTAATAACAACCTTTTATAAAGGCTTCAAATTATGTTAATGATAATATTTTAACATTTTGACGTCATTTTAAAAATCATCTTTATGCAAACAATCAAACAAACGAAAACGTTTGACTGGGGTTAATGCTAAAAGTGCAAAACCTTACCAAATTTTGAATCTGATGACTTGAAAAACAAGTTTTGAATTGTATAAATAAGCCATCTAAAAAATAGGTATTCATATAGCTTTTACAGTAATCAAGAATTTCTTGGAGTTCTCTTTTTATCACTATCAGAGAATCTTGAATGAGTAAAGTAACCCGAGCGTAGCGAACAGACGAAGCAAATCTTTCTGCTTCAAAAGAATAATTGGATTCCGGTTTTTAATTTTATTTTAAAACAATTGTTTTTTTATTTCTAATACTATTTAAACTTCAATATCAAATCATTAAATTTGCGCCTTAATTTAAGAGAAACACAATTATGTTCGATAATTTAAGCGATAAATTAGACAAAGCCTTTCATATACTTAAAGGTCACGGAAAAATAACCGAGGTTAACGTAGCTGAAACCCTGAAAGAAGTTCGTCGTGCTTTATTGGATGCCGATGTCAACTTTAAAATTGCCAAAGATTTTACCACCAAAGTAAAAGAAAAAGCGATTGGACAAAACGTGTTGACCACATTGCAACCAGGACAATTATTGGTAAAGTTGGTCAAAGACGAACTAACCGAATTGATGGGTGGAGATGTTGCGGGAATCAATCTTTCTGGAAATCCAACTGTAATATTGATGTCGGGTTTACAAGGTTCAGGAAAAACAACTTTTTCTGGAAAATTGGCCAATTATCTTCAAACTAAAAAAGGAAAAAAACCACTTTTGGTTGCCTGTGATATTTATCGTCCAGCGGCAATCCAGCAATTGTACGTTGTTGGAGATTCCATAGCCGTTGAGGTGTATTCAGAACCGGAAAATAAAAATCCAGTAGAAATTGCCCAAAACGCAATTAAACACGCCAAAGCAAATGGGTTTAATGTCGTGATTGTCGATACAGCTGGTCGTTTGGCCGTTGATGAGGCAATGATGACTGAAATATCCAACGTTCACAAAGCGATTCAGCCTCACGAAACCTTGTTTGTTGTTGATGCAATGACAGGACAAGATGCCGTGAATACAGCAAAAGCCTTCAATGATAAATTAAATTTTGACGGTGTAATCTTGACCAAATTAGACGGTGATACTCGTGGTGGAGCTGCTATTTCTATTAAATCAGTTGTTAACAAACCAATTAAGTTTGTGGGAACTGGCGAAAAAATGGAAGCTATCGACGTGTTTTATCCAACTCGTATGGCGGAACGTATCCTCGGAATGGGAGATGTTGTGTCTTTGGTCGAAAGAGCGCAAGAGCAATTTGATGAGGAAGAAGCCCGAAAAATCCAAAAGAAAATCGCCAAAAACGAATTTGGTTTTGATGATTTTCTTTCCCAAATTCAACAAGTGAAAAAAATGGGTAATATGAAAGACTTGGTTGGAATGATACCGGGAGCTTCTAAAGCGATGAAAGATGTTGAAATTGAAGATGATGCTTTTAAATATATTGAAGCCATCATTCATTCTATGACTCCAATTGAAAGAAGCAAGCCAGCTTTAATCGACGTGAAAAGAAAAGCCAGAATTGCCAAAGGTTCAGGAACAAAAATCGAACAAGTCAATCAGTTGATGAAGCAGTTTGAGCAAATGAGCAAAATGATGAAAATGATGCAAGGTCCGGGCGGAAAGAATATGATGAAAATGATGGGGAATATGAAAGGCGGAATGCCTCCAGGAATGAGATAGAAAATTAGTGCTCAGTGTTCAGTTTTTTGTGTTCAGTAGTCCTATTGAAATTCTAGCTGAAACAACATACCAAAAACAATAAACAATTCTTATGCAAATATTAGACGGAAAAAAGACATCGGAAGACATTAAAAACGAGATTGCTGCCGAAGTACAAAAGATGAAAGACGATGGACAGAAAGTGCCTCATTTGGCAGCTGTAATCGTTGGTAGCAACGGAGCCAGTTTAACTTATGTGGGAAGCAAAGTAAAATCGTGTCAACAAATTGGTTTTGACTCCACTTTAGTAGCTTTGCCAGAAACAATTTCGGAAGCTGACTTACTTGCAAAAATCAAGGAACTTAATGAAGATGATAATCTTGATGGTTATATAGTTCAATTGCCTTTGCCCAAACACATTGACGAACAAAAAATCCTAATGGCTATTGACCCTGATAAAGATGTTGATGGTTTTCATCCAGCCAATTTTGGAAAAATGGCTTTAGAAATGGAAACATTTTTGCCGGCAACTCCTTATGGAATTATGGAATTATTGGGACGTTACAAAGTAGAAACATCAGGTAAACATACTGTAGTTATTGGACGTAGCCATATTGTGGGTCGCCCAATGAGCATCTTGATGAGCCGCAAAGGATATCCTGGCGATTCAACGGTAACACTGACTCACAGTAGAACCAAAAATATTGAAGAGTACACCAAAAATGCCGATATTATTATCACGGCACTTGGTGTTCCAAATTATTTGAAAGCCGACATGGTAAAAGACGGCGTGGTGGTAATTGACGTTGGTATCACAAGGGTCGAAGACGCTTCACACCCAAAAGGATATGTAATTACCGGCGATGTCGATTTTGCAAGTGTAAGCCTTAAATCGTCATTTATCACACCAGTTCCGGGTGGAGTAGGGCCAATGACCATTGCGATGTTGTTGAAAAACACCTTGTTGGCACGAAAAATTAGAAGTAGAAAATAAAAGATTACCTTTTTTATATAGAAGCCTTAAACGAAAGTTTAGGGCTTTTTTGTATAGTAAGGTTAGAACAAAGTTTTTTTTGTCCCAATTATGCGTAGCTGTCCAATAGCAATTGTGCAATATAAGAACAATAATTACTACTTCTGTTGTCCCGATGGAAGCGTCTGAAGGCACGAGAGCATTTTAAAATAGACGCTTCCAGCGGGACAAATAACAAGAATAAGTCTGTCAACTATAAAAACAATTGGTGTTGATTTCTTTTGAAGCCTTATAATTACTTGTTTTTTTGTTTGTTATACATATTTTTTTGAAATTTATTTATTTTAAACTTGTTTCTTACATAATAATTATATTTCTTTGTGTACTACTAAACTAGTACACTAATAAAATATATGATATGATACATATTCAAAACTTAACTTTTCGGTACAAAAAGCAGGAGGCTTTGTTTACTGATTTATCTTTTCAACAGGGAAACGGAAGTATTGTAGGCTTGCTGGGCAAAAATGGTGCAGGCAAATCCACTTTGCTTCAATTAATTTCGGGTTTGCTACGACCGCAAACAGGTAAATTATCCATAAATGGATTCAAACCATTTGATAGATTGCCCGATTTTTTGGCGGATATCTATATGGTTTCCGAAGAGTTCTCGTTTCCTTCGATAACTATTGGGGTTTACATCAAGGCAACCTCTCCTTTGTATCCCAAATTCGATTCGCAAAAAATGAAAAACCTTTTGGAGGAATTTGAATTGGATCCTAAAAAAAATCTGAACTCACTTTCGCACGGGCAACGCAAAAAATTCCTCATCGCTTTTGCCTTATCTACCAATTGCAGTTTGCTGATTCTGGATGAACCAACGAATGGTTTGGATATTCCGTCCAAAAGTTTGTTCCGCAAAATATTGGTCGGTTCGGTTACCGAAGAACAATTGGTCCTTATTTCTACCCATCAGGTAAAAGACATTGAAACCATAATAGACAAAATTGTGGTGCTCGACCAAGGAAAAATCGTTTACAATGAAACTGTTTTTGACATCAGTAAACAATGGCAATTCAAGACCGTGGCTAGTTTATCGGGAATGGAAACCCCAATTTATCAAGAAAAATGCCTTGGTGGACATCGAATAATTGTACCAACAAACTCAATCGAAGAAACCGAAATTGACATTGAACTGCTCTTTAATGCCATCATCCATAAAGTAACCCTAAAATCCGAAAGCCATGCTGTTTAATAACTACTTTAATGCAAAAAGATTTAGCCAACTTTTTAAACAAGATTTGCTAATCAATAGAACAAAATACGGTATAACCATCCTTGGATTAGGATTAATAACCTACATATTAGGCTATATGTTTCTTAATAGTAGTAAAGTAAGTATGATTAAACACGATTATGCTGTATTTCAAAATTACAGCATTTGTTTAGCTTTTTTTATGATGTATGTTGGAGTTATTATTGGTTTAGCCTTTCCAGATTTGTCTGATAAAATTAAAACGAGCAACTATTTACTGAATCCGGGTTCTATTCTCGAAAAAATAATGCTTCAGTTTTTGGTTCGTATTGTACTTTTTGTTCCTATTGCGTTGGGGATATTCTGGATCGCCATTCGTTTGGCAAAAGCGTCTTTAATTCCCGAAATAGTTAATTTTAATTCTGTTGAACAATTAATGGATCCTGCAGTAATTCCTTATTTTGATTATGTTTTTCTGATAACCAAATCCAATGGCAAAATCTGGGATACTTGGCAAATCCTATTCGTTATTTTCGGATTGTTTTCTTATGGAGTCTATCTTTTTGCGGGAGCAACTTACTTTAAAAGTTATGCTTTAATCAAAACAATAATTGCTTCGATAGTTATTTTATTGACTTCAATTACATTTTCAGTGCTATTGTCTCATATTTTTTATCCAAAAGAAACCCAGGGTTTTAATTCGAAATTGAATGAATTTGCAGTTACAGAGCATTTATCTAGTTCTGAATTATTTATGGTATCACTATCATTGTTTTCCTGGATGTTCTTTCTAGCTATTGGGTATTTCAAATTAAAAGAAAAGGAGGCTTAACATGGATTTTAAATCAACCAAAGGGATTTATCTCCAAATAGTGGATAATCTCTGCCAACAAATTTTGGAAGGACAATTGCAGTCCGGCGATCGGGTGGCTTCGGTGCGGGATTTGGCTGCCGAATTTGAAGTTAATCACAACACGGTGATGCGCGCTTACACCAATTTACAGGAATCAGGCATTTTTGACAACAAGCGAGGCATCGGTTTTTTTGTATCCGAAAAAGCTTTGGAACTGATTAAGGCTAATGAGAAAGCCAATTTTTTCAGTCAGGATTTACCTGATTTCCTGCTTAAAGTAAAATTGCTTCAACTCAACAGCACTGATTTAACCGAATTAATATCCTTAATAAAAAACAACGACCATGAAGACCAGTAACAAAATATTTATCTCTTTTATGATTTTCCTATTGGGAGGGATTCTCGCATTATATGTCGGTTCAAAATACAACAAGGATTATAATGATGCGTCTCATTTTGCCCAACAAAAAACATTGCTTTCTCCTTTTTCGGTAGTAGTGGCAGAGTCTGGAGCTATTTTTCGTTTAAATAGCGGAAAAGAAAACAAGGTAATTCAAACGTATAGGAAAGATACTTTTGCCAACTTTTATGTTTTTGAGGTTCGAAACGACACCCTTTTCGTTTTCCCGGTAAAGCAAGAAAACGGCAAAGAGGGAGGATATGGAGTTGTCCCGGAGATTTTTTGTGTGAACTTAAAAAGTGTAGTGGCTAAAGAAAATTCGAATATTGGAACGGGAAAATTTCATATCGATACTTTGCATGTTGTCATGAATAAGTCTCGATTGGATTGGAGATTTGACAAGGCTACTTTCATATCCATACAAGCCAAAGATTCCGATGTTTATCTTGAGGGTGAAAGTTTAGAAAAATTGGCTTTTAAATCAGATAAAACAAAGTTAAGAGCCATCACGAAAACAAGAATTGACAACCTATCCGGAAGTTTAAAAAATGATTCGAGAGGTGATTTTTCTTATGCCAATAGTATTCGTCTTGACACAGATAAAACAAGTAGTTACAGCTTTTATGGTTTTGTAAATGAACCCTAAATAAAAGTTTAACATTTAATTGCAATTTTTTTCTGTAGGTATGATTAAGTTTGAAACGGTAAAAAACTTACAAAAAACTATTTACTTCCCAACATATAAAACTTATGAAAAAAACATTATTGGTCCTCTTTGTAATTCTATCCGTCTCTTGTTTTGGCCAAAATAAAACTAAATTCTCCTTGTATGGAAAAACCAAAGATATTGCTGATGGAACTGTATTGTTGCTGCAAAACACCTTGACCAATAAATTCATAGATTCAGTAGTGGTAAAAAACAATACTTTTTTGTTTCAAACTAAAATTAGTTCTTTTCCCATTCAAGTCGTACTATTTGATAAAAGTTCATCGGCAAAAATGATATGGTTGGAAAACAACAAAATGACTTTTGACGCTACAACAACGAGTTTTAGAGAAGCGGTAATCACGGGTTCCAAAGCAGACAGTTTAGTTGCCGTACTTCGAAAAGAGGGCAGGGCGCTTAAATCGTATGAAGAAATGGTTGCCAATGAATTGAAATTTATTCAAAACCATCCCGATAATATAGTGAGTGCTCATAACCTTTCAATTATGGCATCTGTCTTTGGAAAGGAAAAATCTATGGAACTGTTTTCAAATATGTCAAAAGAAAATCAGCAGTCTGAATACGGTAAAAAAATTGCTGGTTTGTTGTTGGATTTAAATGACTTAAAACCAGTTGAAATTGGAGAAAAATATAGGGATTTTTCAATGCTCAATCAAAATGGAATTGAAAAAAAACTTTCTGATTTCAAAGGGAAATTGGTTTTATTGGAGTTTTGGGCTTCGTGGTGTATGCCTTGCCGTCAAGAGAATCCCAATCTTGTCAACACCTACAATAAATTTAAAAATAATGGATTTGAAATCTTTGCTGTTTCATTAGATGATAATAAAGAGAATTGGCTCAAAGCAATTCAAAAAGACGGATTGAATTGGGAACATGTAAGTGATTTGAAGGGAAGAAACAACAAAGCGGCTTTACTATATCACATCAATATGATTCCTGAAAATATACTGATAGACAAAAATGGTTTAATAGTGGGGCGCAATTTGCGTGGTGAAAATTTAGACATAAAGCTCAACGAAATTATGTCGGCATCCAATAAAGTGGAGGTAAAACAAGAAGGTAACGTTGCCAAAATTCGTATTCCTGATACAATGATTTGGAAAGACGAGAAAGGAAAAGTGTTGAGCGAATCAGAATATAAAAAAATGTTGGATTCACGAGAATACTTACCAAGTATAGATACGGAGAAAAAAACAATAACGCTCAAGAAGATATAATACCTGTCCAAATTTAATTATCATTAATCAATTCCCATTGCAATCAATCAATCAATCAATCAATCAATCAATCAAATTTTATGAAATTAACTTTCCGTTTCCTTGTATTTTTACTTTGCTTCTTTTCTTCTTTTGCACAAACCAAAATAACGTTAAAGGGAAAACTCATCGACAAAGAAACATCAACGCCAATAGAAGATGCGACTGTTTACATTACCACTGTCAAAGATTCCACGATGATAAATTATACCGTTTCAGATAAAAATGGAATTTTTAAGTTTGAAACCAAAAAGATTGGGGTTCCTTTTTTCTTGAGCATATCTGCCACCGGTTACCAAAACCATAAAATAAAAGAAAATTCTGGTACCGAGAACAAGGATTTTGGAGTTTTTTCAATTTTGAAAAACCATATAGAACTTTCGGAAGTGGTGGTAAAAGCGGAAGCGCCTCCTGTCAAAATCAAGAAAGATACTTTGGAATTTAATGCAGCTTCTTTTAAAGTGCGTCCCGATGCAAATGTGGAAGCTTTGATCCGTCAATTGCCTGGGGTACAAATCGACGAGAATAAGACAATAACCATCAACGGAAAAGTAGTTGACAAAATATTGGTTAACGGGAAACCGTTTTTTAGCGAAGACGGAAAAATAGCGATTCAGAATTTATCTGCAGATATGGTTAAAAAAGTACAGGTTTCGAATACCAAATCCAAGGAAGAAGAAATGACCAAACAGGACTCAAGTTCGAATACTTCGACAATCAATTTGACTTTGAAGGAAGATAAAAACAAAGGTGTTTTTGGGAAATTTATGGGCGGTTACGGAACTGATGATCGTTATGAAAGCAGCGGAATAGCCAGTTATTTTAAAAACAAACGCCGTGTTACTGCTATTGTTTCGTCCAACAATATCAATGCGACCGGTTTTTCGATGGATGATGTTTTTGACAATATGGGCGGTGGTCGAAATAATGGAGGAATGAGGGTAATGATGGGCGGCCCCGGTAATAATTCTGCGCCAACAGGGATAACTCGTTCAGCTACCGCAGGATTGAATTATGATGACGAATGGATTAAAGATTTAAGCGCACACACTTCATACAACTACAAGAATTTGGACAATGAAAATCGTAACAAAAGCTCCAAGGCAGAATTTTTGCCAACGGGAAACATTTTTACCGAATCAGAAAGCGCGAGTAATCAATTGACGGAAGGTCATAATCTTAGCACGGAGTTTCAATATAAGATCAATGACAATACAAATATTTATTTAAATCCGAGTTTTGCAAAAACTACCACGACGAGTAATTCTGCCTACCAGGCTAGCTCTCGGGACGACAATAATGATTTGATGAATGAAAATAGCGGTAAAACCAATTCCTACAGTGATTCGGGGAATTTTAATAACTTTATGGGGTTTTTCAGGAGTTTCAAAAAGAAAGGGAGATATTTTAACGCTTCTATGCAAAATAACAATTCGAGAAATGAGTACAATTCGATAAGCAATTCGGCTACCTTGTTTTACCAGAATGCAACTCCAGACGATATTCGGAACCAAAATGTGTTGTCAGAAAGATCGAATGACAATTTATCCTTCAATCTTTCGTATTCGGAACCTATAACCGATTCGTTGTCTGTTTCTGTTGGAGTAAGAACAAATTGGAGTAAATCGAAAGATTACAGGAATACTTTTGATTTTGATACTGCAACTGGCAGGTATTCGGATAAGAATGAATTGAGGTCAAATTATTTTGAGACGAAATCAAGTCGGTTTTCTCCGACTGCCGGATTGGTAATTCGCAAAAAAAAACTTAATTTGTGGGCGATGTTGGGAACGTATTTTGTGGAGGCTGATAATTTTTCCGATTATTTGAATTCCAAAACCAATTTGTCAAAAAACTACGCTTTGCCTGAAGGGAATTTAAATTTCAGTTATAATTTTTCAAAAACAAAAAACCTTCGTGCTTATTATTATCGTCAGTATTCTTTGCCTTTGGCACAACAGATTTTGCCTGTTGCAAATCTCTCCAATCCCTTGAATACTTACATTGGGAATAGCAATTTAGATATAGGAAAAAGTCACTATGCCAATTTCAATTATGGAAATCAAAATACTGCAAGTCTTTCAGGTTTTTCCATTTATTTGAATGTTAATTATTCTGACAGCAGTATTGCTTCCACTTCAGTTTATGACGAAAATGGAAAGCAAAAAACGACCTATGTTAATATTTCGGGAAATTACAATCTTAATTTGGGTGCCAATTGGGATAAAACTATAAAAAAAGAGCAGAATACATTTAAATATTCTTTGAGATTGAATACTGGATATGATTTTCAAAAAGGATTTACCAATGCAGAAATGTATACGGCCCAGATAAAAAGTGTGTCTCCGGGAGTATCTTTCTCTTACGATTATGGATATTTTTTTACACTGCGTCCTTCCTACAATTTTACATTTAGAAAAACGGATTATACGAATTACAGAATTGATGAGGTCTCGAACAGGGAACACAACTTCAAGATAGAGGCAACCAATTATATCCATAAACAATGGGTTTTCGGTAATGATTTTGGATACAACTACAATTCAAATATTTCGGGAGGTTTCAAAAAAGATTTCTATTTGTGGAATGCCAGTTTGTCCTATAAAACCAAAGAAGATCAATGGATTTTTAAAGTTAAGGCATATGATATTCTGGATCAAAACCAAAGTGCCACACGCAGTATATCGGCAACTTCTGTAACCGATTCCCAAAATATGGTTTTGAAACGCTACGGAATGTTTTCGATTACCTACAAATTCAAGAAATTCGGAATGAAATTGGAGGAAGAAAAACCGAACGAAAAAGCACCTGAAAAGGCTCCTGAAAAAACGCCCGTAAAAGTGAATGAAAAAAAATAAGCTTAAGTAAATTAGTGTGCAGTAATAAAAAGAGGGGATTTAATAATTCCCTCTTTTTTTAAATCTAGAATCTCTTTTGATAAATTCGGTTCTGCGTTTGGGAGCTTCAGTTTTGCTTGAAGGGTCATAATTTATTTAATTCCTATATGTTAATTTGAACGGTACAGATGCCATTTAGGAAGTATCGTATCAGTATATAAGGCAGTAATCGAGAAGTTTATTAAACTCTATAGACGCAGAAATTTAAAATTTAAAACATTTCAAATGCATTTGTTTGGCTATTATTTCTTCCAGATTTTTTAAAACAACAGGTTTAGTTATAAAATCATCCATACCGTTAGAAATGGCTTTTACCTTGTCTTCATCAAAAGCACTTGCAGTGACAGCAATAATCGGTATGGCGTTAATTTGATATTTTGCAGAAGAATGTATTTTTTCTGTCGCTTCAAACCCGTCCATTTCAGGCATGTGTAAATCCATAAAAATAATGTCATATTCGTTTTCGTTGTAAAGTGAAACAGCCTCTTTTCCGTTAACTGCAATATCGGATGGGATATTTAGTTTATCCAGAAGTTTATGCAATACTTTTTGATTGATTAGATTATCTTCAACTATTAATGCTTTATTAATGATTATATCTTTTGTACTATTGAACTTAATTTCATTGCTGTCTTTAATTGAAATCACGTTTGTATTAATTTGGAATGGAATTTCAAAACTAAAACTCGACCCACCCCTTTCTAAAGCTATAATATTTAATTTACTGCCTCCCATTAGTTGTACTAATTGGTTAGAAATTGTTAAACCCAATCCTGTACCACCATATTTTCTTGTGGTTGTTAAATCTGCTTGTTCAAATGCTAATAGCATTTGCTCTGTTTTATCAGGATCAATACCTATACCGGAATCCGTAATTTTGAAATTCAAATATTGTAAATCATCTTTTCGAGTTAATAAATTTACCTCAAGTTTAACATCGCCATGAGAGGTAAACTTAATGGCGTTGTCAATAAGATTAATCAAAACTTGTTGTAATCTTAAATTATCTCCCAGTATGTTATTGGAGATGCTGTCATCATAAATAAAATGCAGTTTTATGTTTTCATCATTTATTCGGTATTCAAATAATCGAATAAGTTTAGTGAGCTCTTTTTTAAGATTTATTGGATAGTTTTCTAATTTCATTTTGCCAGCTTCCATTTTTGAATGATCTAAAATCATGTTTACAATACCCAAAAGGTGGTCTGCACTGTGTTCTGCGATTTCGATATATTCGGTTTGTTCACTATTCAAAGGGCTTGTTTTTATCATATTTAACATTCCAATAACTCCATTGAGGGGAGAACGAATTTCGTGACTCATGTTGGCAAGAAATTGCGTTTTGAATGTTGCTGTTTTATTTGCTTGTTCGGTGCTTTTTTCTAAAAATACTATGTTTTCAGATAGCTTTTCTTTTAATACGCCGTAACTTTTTAATAAAAAATCAACTTCTCTAATTGATGATTTATGATTTAAATTGGATGTAGGTTCTTTGAAATTGGATTTTATGTAATTTGAAATATCCAACGAAAGTAATTTGATGTCTTTTGTGAAGTATTTAGATATGTAAGTACTTAATGCCAAGGCAATTAATATCATTAGGAGTGTTTGGTATAATTGAAGGTAAAATAAAGTTTCTTTTAATTCATTTACTTTTTTTTCATTGCGATGAATGATTTGGACAAATGAATTTTCAACAAACCCATTAATTTTATTTATTTTTCCGTACAGACCTTGATCGTGGGAAGCCCCTAATTTTGTGTTCAATTTTACCAAAGCACCAAAATCATTTTTGTAACCTATAAGGACTTGTCTGGTTATTGGATCAAGATTTTTTTCTCTTATGGTAGAGTTATACAGATTTTCAAATTTTTTAATATAAGCATCCTCGGAACGCAACAAATAATCTTTTTCATGTCGGCGAAATTGAAGTAAAGTAATTTTATTTAAAGAAGATTTTTTTTCTAAAAAATGGGCTTTGTCTCTCATTTTTCCTTCAATTCCATAATCTTTAAACCCTCGAATTAATGCTGTTTTTTTAAATTGATTTACAGCAATATAAAGATTGTCTATTTCTTTTGAAAGGTTAATCATAGATTGATTTGTTCCAATGTTCAACTCTTTCGATTCTTTAAAAATTAGATTGATTTCTTCTCTTTGTTTTTTTAAGTTGTCTATATAAAGGTTAAGGTCTTTCTGATTGTGGTTAATATAAAAGCCTTTTTCTTTATGTCCAAACAATAAAAAATTTTGAAAATTTCTTATGTTGGCACTAAAGTCTTGTGAAACCCGATACGATTTATAAGTGAAGTTATTCAGATGTTCAACTTTGCGGTCGACGTATAGATAAAACATAAACCACACAACGATCAAAACAATCATTAAAGAAAAAGATAAAAATATTTGTGTTCTGAAGTAACGAAAATTGTTGAAGAAAAATTTCAAGTGTTGTTTTTTTAATAAAATACAAATTTATATAGTTTATAAAAAAAAACATATTAAACAGTTTAAACAAAAGGTTAAGTTAATGCACCCGAATTAAAATAACCAGTGTGCATAAATGTTTAATAATTATTCTGGGGCTTTATTTTGGATTTGTGATTTGTTTCCAAAAAATAGAATAAAAAAACAAGTTTCGTCGTTTGTTGGTAGAGAATTATATTCAATAATCCCCTCTTTTTTTAAATCTAGGATCATCTCTTTTGATGAATTCCGTTCTGCGTTTGGGAGCTTCAGTTTTCGGTAAACTTGCTTCTTCAGTTTTGCTAGAAGGTTCAATCAGTTCGTTGAGTTCTTTGATTTCGGCATCGGTCAAATCCCGATACCGACCCACAGGAACATCCAGCGAAATATTGATAATTCGAATACGTTTCAAAGCTATAACTTCATAACCCAGATATTCGCACATTCTACGAATTTGGCGGTTTAAACCTTGAGTCAATATGATTTTAAAAGTAGTGGAACTGATTTTTTCCACCTTGCATTTTCGGGTAACAGTGTCTAAAATAGGTACGCCATTGCTCATTTTTTCAATAAAACGATCGGTTATGATCTTGTTGACCGTTACGGTATACTCTTTTTCGTGATTGTTTCTGGCGCGAAGAATCTTATTGACAATATCACCGTCATTGGTCATGAAAATCAAGCCTTCACTGGCTTTATCCAATCGTCCAATAGGGAAAATACGTGTGGGATAATTGATATAATCCACAATATTATTGCGAACCTCCAAGTTGGTGGTACATTCAATACCAACGGGTTTGTTGAAAGCCAAATAAACTGGTTTCTCTCTTTTCTCGCGGATTAATTTGCCGTCAATGCGAACTTCGTCGTCTGGCGAAACTTTGGTTCCCAATTCCGGAACGACTCCGTTGATGGTTACACGACCTTCTTCGATGATTTTGTCGGCTTCCCGTCGCGAACAATAACCAGTTTCTCCGATGAATTTATTGAGGCGTTTTAGATTTTCTTCCATATGGCAAAAGTAAACAATTTTCTTGGTCAGTTGGTTATTGGACACTCCACAAATTGCACAGCTCCACAAAGTCTCCGACTTTTAGTATGTTTCGAAAGGTCTCTGACCTTCGTTGTTTGTTTTAATTTTGTTTGCAAAGGCGGTCGGAGACCGCTATTCACATCCTCAAAGTCGGAGACTTTGCGAAGCAAGAAGAGCTAGAATTATTTTTGGAGATTTCTAATTCAATTATTCTGTTTCAAACAAAAACTCATAAACTTTTTTATACAATTCATCATCGTGTAGTTTATGTCCTAATCCTTTGGTCTCCATAAATTGGACATTTTTCCAAGAATCAGATATTTTTTTACCTTCTTTGAATAATACAACAATATCATCAATATCGTGTGCCAGAAAACCTTTTACGTCTATTTTAGAAGCGAATTGTTGTGCAGAAAATAAATCGAGATTGTGGTTTAACAAGGCTGTGTATTTGTTTTCTAGTGCTTTCACTATTTTGTTGTTTAAACTTAGCAACTTAATGAAATTGTTAAATATAATGGTAAAATCACTCGGGGCTCCTAGAATTACCATTTTTTTGATAGTAGGATTTTGGTATTTATATTGATAATACAAACTCGCTTTTCCGCCTAAAGAATGACCAATAATGTAGTTTGGTTGAAATTTTTTGGCTGCTATATCTATAAATTCGGCATATTTGGTAACGGTAAATTCTTTGCCACTTGACAATCCTTGTGCTGGCCCATCGATGGCAATGATGGTACTGCCAGATTTTTTTAAATACGGCAGCATTTTTTTCCATCTAGAGGAATTGCTTTCCCAACCGTGAATAAGCAAAATAATGGTTTCGTTTCCTTTCCAAGTATAGGTTTGAATTATATCTTCATTATGCTGGATGGTTTCTGAATAGGCATCTTTTAGCGTTTTGGGAAGCTTGTCTTTGGTTAATTTTCCTTTTCTTGGTTCACTAAAATAACCGTGAGCCAATTGGGTAGCTTTTTCTGGAAATACAAAACTCAACAGGTTGATGTATAAACCTACCGATTTGGTTAACAAAAAATAAAACGCTTTTTTCATAAGATATAGGGTTCTTCGCAGTTATGCCAAAAAATAAAGTCCGCATAGCGGACTAAATATAATATAAAAAAAAGTCCCGATGAGTATCGGGACTTAAATATTTTTAGAATTTAGCAAAAAGCTGTTCCATTTTTTCTTTCTCTTCTTCAGCCAATACACTGTCTACCAAGATTCTTCCAGAGTGTTCGTCTGTGATGATTTTTTTTCTGGCAGCAATCTCCACTTGAGTTTGTGGTGGAATTGTAAAGAATGATCCTGCAGATGCTCCTCTTTCGATAGAAACTACGGCCAATCCATTGCGAACGCTAGATCTGATTCTGTTATAAGCAGCCAATAATCTTTCTTCAATTAAGGATTGATATTCTGCTGATTTCTCAGATAAATAAGCTTCTTCTTTGGCAGTTTCAGACATAATAGCGTCTAATTCTGATTTTTTATGTTTTAAGTGATTCGATTTAGTTTCTAAGCGCTCTTTTGATTGTGAAATGATTTCTTTCTTGTGTTCGATTGAAGCTTTCATTTCTTTGATTTGCTTCTCGGCCAATTGAATTTCTAATTCTTGAAACTCAACCTCTTTCGTTAATGAGTTAAATTCTCTATTGTTGCGAACCGTTTCTTGTTGTTTTGTGTATCTTTTGATAGCCTCTTTGTGCTCATCAATAGAATTTTTTCTGGTCTTGATAAGCTCTTCGATAGTTTCAAGTTCGCTTTTCAATTTTTCTGAACGTGTGCTTAATCCTGCAACTTCATCTTCTAAATCTTCTACTTCAAGAGGAAGCTCACCTCTCACGTTTCTAATTTCGTCAATTCTAGAGTCAATCAATTGTAAATCGTAAATTGCTCTTAATTTGTCTTCAACACTCAATTCTTTTGTAGTCGCCATATTCTATTGTCTATAAGTACTTAACTGGATTTGTATTTTCTTCTGATAAAACGATTGCAAAATTAAGGATTTTTTTCCGAAGAAAATCAACAATATAATTTTTTGTATAGCGTTCGCTTTCAAAATGTCCAATATCGGCTAAAATTATCTGATTTTCTGCTTCATAAAATTGGTGGTACTTCATATCGGCCGTCAAAAAAGCATCTGCTCCAGCTTGAATCGCGTTTTTTATGGCAAAACTTCCTGATCCGCCCAGAACTGCCACTTTTTTTATTGGCTTGCCTAGAAATGAACTGTGGCGAATGCCATCTGACTGCATTTTGTCTTTAACGAAATTTAGAAAATCTTTTTCCTCCATTGGAGCGTTCAATTCGCCAATCATTCCCAACCCAACGTTTTGATTTTTGTTCTGCAAATCATAAATTTCATAAGCCACTTCTTCATAAACGTGATTTTTAAATAATGCTTTCAGGATTTTATTTTCCAAATGTTTTTCGAAAGTTACTTCGATTTTAATTTCTTCGTTTTCAATAAATTCAAAGCGTTCACCTATTTCGGGATTGCTGTGTTCGTTGCCCATATAAGTGCCAATACCTTTCGAATTAAAACTACAATTTTCATAATTGCCAATGTTTCCTGCACCGGCGTCAAACAATGCATTTCGAAGTTTTTCGGCGTTTTCTGGAATGGTGTAAGTGATTAATTTCCGAATAAAATTCGACTTCGGAATCAAGATTTTGGTATTGGTCAATCCCAAGGTGTCACAGAATATTTTGTTCACGCCTTCTTGATGATTGTCCAAAGCGGTGTGTACTGAATAAATGGCAATGTCATTTTTTATGGCCTTGATTATGGAACGTTCCACATAGTTTTTGCCCGTGATTTTCTTCAATCCCGAAAACAATATGGGATGAAAACAAACTACTAAATTGCATTTTTTAGCAATTGCTTCATCAATCACGCTTTCCAAAGCATCGTGGCAAACTAAAACTCCCGTAGCTTCTGAGTTTTGATCTCCAACCAATAATCCCACATTGTCAAAATCTTCGGCGTATGCCAGGGGAGCCATTTCTTCGAGTTCGGAAATTATTTCTTTTATCTTCATTTTTATTTTTTTCGGGTAAACAAAGTTAAGGAATTAATACGCCAACTTTTTTATAATGATAAAATAGTATACTTTCGTAGTATGAATCTACTTCGAAAAATCCTCTTTCCGTTTGCCATTTTGTATGGTTTAGTTACGAGTATTCGAAATTTTCTTTTCGATAAAGGAATTCTAAAATCCTATTCTTTCGATGTTCCAGTTATTGCCGTCGGAAACCTCAGTGTTGGCGGAACTGGAAAAACGCCCCAAATCGAATATTTGATTCGGTTGCTTTCCCCAAAATACAAAGTTGCTACCTTGAGTCGCGGTTACAAACGACAGTCCGAAGGTTTTGTTTTGGCTGATTCCACTTCGAATGCTGAAATCCTCGGTGACGAACCTTTCCAGTTTTATACAAAATTCAACAACATACGAGTGGCCGTCGATGCCGATAGAAAAAACGGTATTGAACAATTGCTTCTGCAAACAAATAAACCTGAAGTTATTTTGTTAGATGATGCTTTTCAACACCGAAAAGTAAAAGCGGGTTTTTATATTTTGTTGACTTCCTATGGCGATTTGTTTTCGGATGATTTTATGTTGCCAACTGGAAATTTACGCGAAAGTAGGAGTGGAGTTAAAAGAGCCAATGTTGTTATTGTAACCAAGTGTCCAGCCTCACTATCGCTTGACGAACAAAATATAATCAAGAGCAAATTAAAATTAGAACCGAATCAAGAATTGTATTTTTCATTTATTGATTATGACGATTCCATCTATTCAGAATCTAAAACGATGAAAGTAGATGAAATCAAGAATGTTGATAAATTACTTCTGGCAGGAATAGCAAAACCTGAACCCTTTTTCGGATATTTACAAGCCGAAAAGGAAGAATGTTTGACCTATCCGGATCATCATAATTTTACGGAAAATGACATCACCAATATTAAAACTAAATCACAAAACAAGATAATCATTACCACCGAAAAAGATTTCGTGAGATTGAAGGGCCGCATTCCAAAAGAGCAGCTTTTCTATTTGCCCATACGAAGTTCATTTCTTTCTGCAAGTGAAAATTTTGATAAAGCAATTACAAATTATGTGGGAACAAGTACAAGACACCGTTAGTTACATAAAAGCAAAAACTAATTTTACACCGGAATACGGAGTGATTCTGGGTTCAGGATTGGGAGGTTTTACAGATGATATTCAAATCGAATTTACTTTACCTTATACTGAAATTCCAAATTTTCCAGTTTCTACGGTTCAAGGTCATAAAGGTGCTTTGGTTTTTGGAACTATTGGAACTAAAAAAGTCGTTGCTATGCAAGGTCGTTTTCATTTTTATGAAGGCTATTCTATGAAGGAAGTTACTTTTCCGGTTCGCGTAATGAAATTTTTGGGTGTCGAAAAATTGATCGTTTCCAATGCTTCTGGTGGCGTAAATCCAAATTATAATGTGGGTGATGTTGTATTGATTAAGGATCACGTCAATATGATGCCAGAACATCCTTTGCGTGGAAAAAATGATGAGCGTTTCGGACCAAGATTCGTGAATATGAGCGAACCTTATTCGAGAAATATGATTGCAAAAGCCAAAGAAATAGCCCAAAAATTAAACATCGAAGTGAAAGATGGCGTTTATCTAGGATTGCAAGGCCCAACATTTGAAACATTAGCTGAATATAGAATGGTTAAAAACATTGGTGCTGATTGTGTTGGAATGTCAACTGTTCCTGAAGTTATCGTGGCTCGTCATTTGGAAATGGAAACTTTTGGGTTGTCAGTGATTACCGATATGGGTGACGAAGACAATATAGAAACTATATCGCATAATGAAGTACTTGAAGCTGCAAAAAGTGCCGAACCTAAAGTGAGAATTCTAATTAAGGAATTGATTTTGGGGTACTAAGATTGCTAAATGTATTTTGTAATAGTTGCATAAAAATCTTCAGGGACAAATGGTTTCGTGATAACGTCATTCATTCCATAGGACAAAAGCATTTTTCTATTTTCATTTAGTGAAATTGCCGTAAGTGCGATAATTGGGGTTTTTTTGTCAAATTCCCTGATTTTTTTTGTGGCGATGGTTCCATTTATCCCCGGTAAATGAACGTCCATTAAAATCATGTCAAATTTATAATTTCTGGAAATTTCTATTGCATCTTCACCATTATCAATTATCTCGCAGTGCATGCCTTTGTTCTCCAACATTTTTTTGAAAATCATTTGGTTGATTTTATTGTCTTCTACCACCAATATTTTTTTATCTACTAGGGCTGAATCGTTAATGATTTTTGGTTTTTTATCGACTTTTACTAGTTTTTCTCCTACTATAAAAGGCAATTCAAAGCTAAATGAACACCCTTTGTTTACGGCACTTTCGAGTTTTATTTCCCCACCTAAAATTCTCACTAATTTCTTTACTATGGTTAATCCTAAACCAGTTCCTCCGTATTTTCGATTTATTCCAACAGAACCTTGTGAGAAGCTGTCAAAAACCGTTTCCTGTTTATCTTTCGGAATTCCTATTCCGCTATCTTTTACTTCAAAGTATATGGATGATTGTTTGTTATCCAGAGAAACAAGCTTTGAGGTCACGCATACTTCTCCTTCATGGGTAAATTTCAGAGCGTTGTTGATTAAATTCATTAATATTTGTGACAATTTAGTTGGGTCACCTATCAAATAATCAGGAATGTCTGGATCAATGGTAATGCTAAAATCATTCATGTTTTCATAAGCCAATTCCTTTAAAGAGCTTTGTATATTCTGTAATAATTGTTTGAGATTAAAATTAATGTTCTCAATTTCGGCTTTTTTGGAATCAATTTTATTGATTTCTAGGATGTCATTGATAAAGTTGGTTAGGTAATTACCAGAAAATTGCAATGATTCCAAGTAGTGCATTTGCGATTTTTTTGGCTTTTCTTCCAATAGTAAATGGGTAATTCCGTTGATAGCATTCAAAGGAGTTCGAAGTTCGTGGCTCACCGTCGAAAGGAATTCGGTTCTGGCATTAGTTGCTTTTTCAGCTTTTTCCTTGGCTAGTATCAATTCCTTGTTTTTTTCTTCCAACAATTGATTCGAGCGTGTTCTAATGATATTGTTTTTGTATAGTGACAAACTCAATAAGGATAAAATAGAAATCAAGGCAATCGCAAGGATGCTGATCAATTTAGAAAATTTACTGGTTTTTGCTTTTTGGATATTCTCCTTGTTAATTTTTGCGAGTTCTTCCAGTCGTTCCGTTTCCTTGAATTTTTCGTAATCATCAACCCCCAATTTTTCGTTGTCCAAAAGTGATATGCTTTCCTTTAGATTGGTATGTTGTTTCAAATAAGTATAGGCAATGTTTTTGTCCAACATTTTTTCGTAAACAGTACTCAATGCAAGTAATATATTGGCTTTTTGTTCTAGGTTTTTATTTTTCGCATTCAAATCCAAGGACTTGTTGAAGTAATTCAATGCCAAATTATTTCTGTTGTTGGCCATTTCAATTGTTCCAATTTGGTACAATGCTTCTGCTTTAGTGTCTAAAATGCTTGGGGTGTTTGGTTTTGCAACAATTTTGCTAAAAATGGGGGCAGCTAAATTGAGTTTTCCTGTTGACTTATAAATAATTCCTTTTTGAAGATTAATTAAATCAGTGGTATTGTTGATTTTTAGGATATTATATAATGCTTGAGCCTTATTAAAATTAATTTGCGCATTTGAAAAATCTTTTTTTTGCATATAACACATTCCGAGTAAAAAAAAACCGGAAGCTTGTTCGGGAACTGGCTTTAAAATATTGGAAACAGATAAGCTTTTATTGATGGCTTTTATGGCGTCATCATATTTTTTTACATCATAATAAAGTTTTCCTAAGTTATAGGTTTGGATTGCCTGGACTTCGGTTTTATGGTTTGCCTTTGAGAAGGCGATGGCTTTTTGGGTATAATATAGCGCATTTCGATACTTATTTTCACTTAAATTGGATTTAGCTATATTGCTATAATAGGCAACACTGTCCATTTTCTCGGATGTGTTGTTTTTTTGAGAAAATAAAAATTGACTAACTAAAATTAAAAGTAGGTTAAATATTCTCATTTAATGTTTGTGATAGGCTTGTGACAGGAAATAAAGATAATAAATTATTTGTTAAGTGGTTAAAATAATTAAATCAATAATTCGAGAAGAGTAACCAATCTCGTTATCATACCATCCCACCACTTTTACCATCTTATCGATTACCGAGGTGAGTTGAGCGTCAAACAAGCAGGAATTTCTATTGCCAATGATATCTACGGAAACTATCGGGTCTTCGGTATAATCCAAAATCCCTTTTAAATTTGTTTGCGAAGCTTTTTTGAAAGCAGCGTTGATTTCATCGATAGTCACGGCGCGTTTTACATTGAAAGTAATATCCGTTAATGAACCATCAGGAACGGGAACTCGAATACCGCAACCTCCAATTTTACCTTCAAATTCAGGAAAAATTTTGGTCAATGCCTTGGCTGCACCAGTCGTAGTTGGAACGATGGATTGACTGGCACCACGAGCGCGACGCAAATCTTTGTGCGGTTGGTCGTGCAGACTTTGGTCTGTAGTGTAAGAGTGAATAGTCGTGATGTAAGCTTGCTCAATTCCGCAAAGTTCATTGATGACTTTCATCATTGGAGCTGCGTTGTTTGTGGTGCAACTGGCGTTCGAAATAATGGTTTCGGTTCCGTCCAAAATATGTTCGTTGACACCAAGAACCACTGTTTTTATCGAATCCACTTCCGAAGGAGCGGAGAGAATTACTTTTTTGGCTCCAGCCAAGATATGGGCGTTTATTTCGTCGAAAGTGTGGTACTTTCCAGTCGATTCAATAACTACATCTATGTTTGCAGATTTCCAATCGAGGTTAGAAATACTTTTCTCGTGAAAAAACAGGAAATGTTTTCCGTCAACTATAATTCCTTTTTCATCGTGTGAAGTTGTTGAAGGCAAAACCCCGTGAATGCTGTCGTATTTGATTAAATGCGCCATCGTTTTTTTGTCGGCGATGTCGTTAATGGCAACAACTTCAATGGTGGGATGGTTCAAAATCAAGCGAAATAAATTTCGTCCAATGCGTCCAAAACCATTTATGGCAATTCTTGTTTTCAAAGTTTTTGGTTTAATAGGTTAATTGTTTAACTGGTTAATTGTTTAACCATATAAACAATTAACCAGTTAACCTCTTTAAAGAATATGTTTTTGAGCTTTGTATGAAGAACGCACCAGCGGACCGCTTTCTACGTGACGGAAGCCTAATTCCAATCCGAATTTTTCGTATTTGGCGAATTGTTCCGGCGTTATAAATTCTTTTACCGGCAAGTGTTTTTTGCTCGGTTGCAAGTATTGCCCGATGGTTACAATGTCAACATTGGCATTTCTTAAATCTTGCATTGTTTGGAATACCTCTTCTTCAGTTTCGCCAAGACCAAGCATAATTCCAGATTTGGTCCTGTTGATTCCTTGTGCTTTTAAATATTTCAACACTTCAAGACTTCGGTCGTATTTGGCTTGAATACGCACTTCACGAGTCAATCTACGAACGGTTTCCACGTTGTGGGAAACTACTTCTGGATTGGCTTCCACGATTCGGTCTATGTTTCTTTCGATACCTTGAAAATCTGGAATTAGGGTTTCAAGTGTTGTTGTTGGGTTCATTCTGCGAATGGCTTTCACGGTTTCAATCCAAATAATGGAACCGCCATCTTTCAAATCGTCTCTGTCCACACTTGTGATTACGGCGTGTTTGATGTTCATTATTTTTATGGAACGCGCTACTTTTTCTGGTTCATCCCAGTCCACGGTTTCGGGTCTTCCGGTTTTTACGCCACAAAAGCCACAAGAACGCGTGCAGATATTTCCCAAAATCATAAAGGTTGCCGTTCCTTCGCCCCAGCATTCGCCCATATTCGGACAACTTCCCGAGGTGCAAATGGTGTTCAGGCTGTATTTGTCCACTAACCCACGGAGTTCTGTATATTTTTGACCGATTGGGAGTTTTACTCGCAACCATTTTGGCTTTCCAGTAGGTAATGCATTCTCTAAAACAGTTTCCATAAATTATTTTTTGAAAGTGCAAAGATAAGGAAAGTTGTTTTAGGAACGGGAATTAGTGTATTGGGATTTTCTATACAGGAATTGGGATTTTGTTATAAATTGTAGCTATTCATTTTGCAATTGTTTGAGATTGACCACTTAGGTAAAATCCCTCCAAAATTGTGAATATCTATTTTAGGAATGCGGCTGTTTTTCTTCTCTAAAATCTATCTTTGGCATCCTTAAAAAAAAATATTATGAGCGGAATGTGGTACGAATGCAAAGTAAAATACAGAAAAACTGATGAAACTGGAAACCAGAAAGTTACTACCGAACCATACTTGGTAGATGCCTTATCCTATACCGAAGCGGAGTCCAGAATCAACGAAGAAATGAAAGCTTATATCAGTGAAGAATTTAAAATTACGAATATAAAAGTGGCGAATTATGCCGAGATTCATCCTTTCGAAAATGCAGATCGCTGGTTTAAATCCAAAATTTCTTTATTGGCTTATGACGAAGAAAGCGGCAAAGAACGCAAGACTAATATGTATGTTTTATTGCAAGCCAACGACGTGAAAGAAGCTTTTGACAATACCATCAGCGTGATGAAAGGCACGATGGGGGACTATTCTATTCCAGCCATTTCGGAATCCCCGATTATGGATGTTTTTCCTTATTTCTCTGGTGATGAAGATGAATTGGAGCAAATGGAAAAGTTCAATGCGCTCAAAGCTTCCAAACCTGAAAATGATGCTGTGAAAATCGAAGACACCATGGAATTTGATGACGAGGTTGTGGCGGATAGTTATTGATTTTTCTTTTTTATTGGGAAATAAAAAAGTCCCAATTTGTCATTGCGAGGAACGAAGCAATCATATTTGTTGCTCTCGTTATGTGATGGTGCCCGTTCCTTCTTATGCAAATCTAAGGCTGTGCATTTTATAACCTGAATTCGATTATTCTTTTATCCCGTAGGGATTTTATATTGGTAGTAATATCATTGTGTTGTAGTCATTTGTCCCGTAGGGACTAAACGGATTTTGAGAAAAATGTATAGTCCCCAACGGGACAAAATCAATGAATTTTATTTTTTCTACCAATATAAAATCCCGACGGGATAAAAATTAAAATCAGATAGTTAAAAATCGAACTTAGGTTAAAATAAAAAATATTTTACATTAATCATAAATCGGAGAGAAAAGTATCTCTTCTTTATGGTTTGTTTTGGCTGAAATTCTAGTCTCTTTTAGACAAGTGCCTTTTTCATCTTTGGTTTCGCAGTTTACCACAACTTCGTCAACAAGGTTGTTGTTTTTGTCCTTGGTGACAATTTTAGCCAATTCGTTGTTTGCATAATAAAAATACTGGGTGTGGAAAGTGTTAAAATTATCCACTATTCTATTAATGGTTCCATCTTTATTATAATGATAAATGGCTTCGTTTTGTTTGTGTTGTTTTTGAGTATAACAGCTGATGCGTTCGCGTTGGTTCGGTTTCCAACGAGTTTTGCAATAATACCGTTCCCTGTCTGGATACGATTCTACCACAAACCATAATTTCTTTTTGGTTTCTTGCACTAGATTGCCTGCAGCATCAACCGTTTTGGAGTATTTGATGCGGCCATTTCCTGTAAAGACTATTTTCTTTTTATGCAAAAGCGTTTTCTGGTTATTTACCACCAGATATGTTTCTTCCGTTGCCGATTTTATTCCTTCAGGTAGCAGTCGTGTCTTGGTGTACTTTTTTGTGGCACAGGATTGTACTGTCAAGAGCAGAATCAAAAATAATAAACCTCTCATAATCGTAAAGTTTAGTGATGCACTAAGTTATTGATTTTAAGAGATTTAAAAAAGAATTATTATGCTAGAAATCAGAAATATAAATAAAAGTAAGTGATTTAGTTAAACTATTACTTCCCAATAATAATAATTTCGGTAGAATGTTTTTTACTCAAAAAATAACTCATTTTCGATTAAAATTCACAGAATTACCTTATATAAAGGTATTGCAAAACCGTGTTCTCGTTGATATTGTACTCTCCCTAGTTAGGAAAACGATGCTTATTTATTAAACTTGAAATAGATTTTATTAATCATATTAGGTGTTCCACTATAATTTTTAAATTGATGTAACTGGGATTGCGGACCGTAATGTTCTGCCGTCTCAAACTTAGTGCCCACAGCAGGTATGGCATCCATAAAGGAAATATTACCTGATGGGTAAGGCGGATTAGTGTAATTCTTTTTTTCGTCATAAAGGCGTTGAACAGAAGGTGTAAATAAATGCAGGGAAACATCTTCTGATGCACAATATACTTCAAAAGGTGTAGGACACAGAAGCTTCATTCCATAGAATAAAGAATAATATCCCTTGAATTCAGGATAATTCCATACTTCTCCCGTTATGGCATCGTTATAGGTTTTGTCCCATATATTCAGTGTGCCCCCTTTTAGTCTGTTATTATATACTCTGTATGGACCGTTTGCAAATATTTTTGCTCCTGTAATGTCTTTTTCAGGAAAATTAAATGTTATTCCACACATCTTAATTTTATCCAACGGTTTGTAATTGTAATCTAATTCTAGCACCCCATCTTTTTGCATAGTCCAGGTAAATTGATAAGGGGTTCTTCCCTTCGGGGATACATATGTGGCATCTATACTGTAGGTTCCGTTATTAGAACGAATAGATACTTTTTCACATTTTAGTTGTTGATCTGTAATAAATACCGGACCATTAGAAAGAGGTATTATTCCATCTGCATTTTTTACTTCATCGAGCATAGCAGTTGTTTTGTTAATTTTAACGGTAATGTTTGATGCTGACAGTATAAATTGGGAGTCATTTTCGGTTTTAATTACTTTTTCATTTTTAGATGATTGACTGTTCAGAACTCTATGTGTAAAAAAGGCAGGTGAATTTAACTCGTAGCTCCATGTAAAGAGTTCTTTTCCATTAAAATCATTAGCTGTAAGGTATAGAACATCAAAATCTTTCCAGTTGGATGGTAGTAATAATTTAAGTTCTCCTTTGCCTCCAGGTGCAATATTTGGAGCATCTATTTTTCCTTTCAGTTCTTCATTATCTCCATCCAAAGATTTAATTTTTTTAAGAGTATAAGAAAAACTGCAGCTGTTTGTGTTGGTAAAATCGTAACGGTTTTCGATGGTAAATTTGCCATCCCATAATGGGGTTATATATTTCTTTTCGACAGATATAGGAGACCATATTTCTTTAATAGTATAAAAGCTACCTTCTTTTTCGCGATAGGGTCCAACTATTCCATCAGCACCTGAAGCCTTATCGGTATCTAGTATGTTGTTTTTATCGGTTCTTACCACACCTTCATCAGCGAAAACCCATAAAAACATTCCGGCAGAAAGTGGATTGGATAACATTAGATTCCAGTAATCATCTAAGCCAGCACCATGGCCTCCATCATAAAGTCCGTGTAAATTTTCTGTAGGCATAAAAATATCACGACCGTTGAACATATTTTTTATTCCTGAATTATATGTGATATAATGTACGGTATTAATATCGTCATGAAGTCCCCATGGATGTAGTACAGGTCGTTTTTGAATATCTAACCTTTTGAATAACGGATCTAGATCAAAATTAAATCCACCCTCATTGCCATTTGCCCAAAAAATGACTGACGGGTTATTCAAATCTCTTTTAATCATTTCATTGACAAGAATTGTCCCTACTGGCGTGTCGTAAGGAGGTTCCTGCCACGCGCAAAGTTCGTCTATTATATATAAACCCATTGAGTCACAAAGTTCCAGAAAATGTTTATCAGGTGGATAATGAGACATACGAACAGCGTTCATGTTCATTTCTTTTATCAGCATTATATCCTTTAAACTTTGCTCTTTACTAACAGTACGACCCGTATTTGGCCAAAAGCAATGACGATTGACACCTTTAAATTTTATTTTTTTATTATTAATATAAACACCGTCTCTTTGTCGTACTTCTATCGTACGAAATCCGAAACGTTCAGTAATAGAATGTAATATGTTACCATTGTGACTTACAGTTATAATTGCATCGTACAGATCAGGAGATTCTGCTGACCATGGTTTAATATTTGGTATTGAAGAAGCTGCTGTTAGTCTTTTGCTTTTTTCTTTTAATACAGATTCAAACTCAGCTACTTTTTTTCCAGATTTTGTTTCAAAAATTTCAACCTTAGTTTTTGTATTAGCAATTTCTTTATCTAAAAATAATTCTAAATTAAAGGGGCCATCGTGTTTAGCGTTAATTCCTGAATATTCTATGAAGGTTTTTGGAACAGCTTCTAAATAGACCGGTCTGTAAATACCTCCAAAAACCCAAAAATCAGCATCACGTTCGGCTTCGTTAACACTTTTATTGGATGACATTTTACTAACTTCAACTTCTAATTTGTTGTCAGATTTTGTGGTGATTAAATCCGTTATCTCACGTTTAAAACGATAAAAAGCGCCTTGATGAATCGATCCTGCTTGTTTACCGTTTATCAACACTTTAGTATCAGTCATGGAACCATCGAATACTATAAAAATACGTTTGTCTTTCCAAGCCTCTGGAATGGTAAAAGAAGTTCGGTAAAGTCCTTTTTCAGAAGATTTGACTTTTTCATATCCATAATTGTATTCACCAAATCCTTCTAATTCCCAACAAGAAGGTACTTTGATTTTTGTCCATTGGCCACTGTTTCGCCCTGCTGTACAAAAGAAATCCCATTTAACACTGTCTTCGCCACTATCGCCAGACAACATTTTTTTTTCAGTTTGCTGTGCAAAAGAATTATTAAATACGATACAGAGTAATGATAAAAAAAAATAATTGGTGATTTTCATGTTAATATGGTTTATTAATAGAATCACGAAAGTACTAATTAACTTTTGTTTAGCAACAGAACATAAGAAACGGCGTCTAAAATTAATTTAAACGCCGTTTGTTTTTTATCATAGAAATGTTTTTATCGAATCGCTTTCACAAATTCTTCAATTTTTCCGCTTCCGTTTTCTTTTAAGTGAGTGATAAATGCACTTCCAATAATGGCACCTTTGGCAAATTGCGTGGCTTGGTTGAATGTTTCTTTGTTGCTGATTCCAAAACCTATGATTTGAGGATTTTTCAGGTTCATTTCTGCAATGCGTTTGAAATAGGTTTCCTGCGTGTTTCCAAAACCAGATTGCGAACCCGTAACACTTGCCGAGCTTACCATATAAATAAATCCGTCCGAAACGCTGTCGATAAAACGAATGCGCTCGTCCGAAGTTTGTGGCGTAATCAGGAATATGTTTTTAAGTCCATATTTGTCGAAAGTCGCTTTGTATTCCTCGGCATACACATCAACGGGAAGATCTGGAATGATTAGGCCATCGATGCCGATCTCGGCACATTTCTGGCAAAAGGCTTCCACGCCATATTGCAACATTGGGTTGAAATACCCCATAATTACCAATGGAATGGAAACTGTTTTTCTAATATCTTTTAATTGGTCAAACAAAATTTGGGTGGTCATTCCGTTGTGCAACGCTTGTGTGGAACTCGCTTGTATGGTTGGTCCATCTGCCAAGGGATCGCTGAACGGCAATCCGATTTCGATCATGTCGACACCGTTTTTTTCCAAGTCTTGGATGATTTGTACGCTATCGTTCAGATGGGGATATCCCGCTGAAAAATAGATGGAAAGTATCTTTTTGTTTTCTTGTAACTTTTGGTTTATTCTGTTCATTTTTTTATTTTTTCAGATGCAACATCTGTTTTTCTCTTGTGTTTTTTATTCATTTATAGTGCCGCACTATAAACCCATACCGTTTCGCTGGAATGCAATTGCACTTGAATGCGTTTGTAATGCATCCCTTCATATTTGTCGGCCAGTTCCAGGTCTCGTTCGCTGAGTTGGTAGCATATTCCGTCGATGCTGTCCTCCGGGTTTTGGGTTTCGGTAATAATGGGATATTGAATGATTCCAAATTCTTCTTCGATAGGGATTCCCTTCACGGCATAGCCTATCAATTTGTCGGGAGTTCCTTTCAGCACACGTCCAAAAACTCTTTCTTGAATCTCTTTATCTTTCAAAGTTCCGTAAGCAAATAAATTTTCCATTTTCAATAGTTATTAATAATGACTCCGTTTTTTTGCGTTAGGGTTAGTAGTGAAAATCCTTTTATGCCGGTGTTCGGCATAAAAGATTGTAACGAATAGCCCGACCCTTTTGGGGAACGCCCAATTATAATTTAAAATAATCTATATAAGTACTCAAATCTTTGTCGCCACGACCCGAAAGGCTTATCACCACGATATCGGTTGGTTTGAATTTTCTTTCTTTTAGAACCGACAAGGCGTGCGAGGATTCAATGGCGGGAATGATGCCTTCGAGTTTGCTTAATTCAAGGCCGGATTGCATAGCGTCATCATCGGTCACCGAGAAAAATTCAGCGCGACCCGTTTGTGCCAAGTGCGCGTGCATTGGTCCAACACCTGGGTAATCTAATCCCGCAGAAATCGAATAAGGTTCGGTAATTTGTCCATCGGGAGTTTGCATCAACAGGGTTTTGCAACCGTGAATAACACCCACTTTTCCGAGCTTGCTTGTGGCAGCGCTGTGTCCGCTATTCACTCCTTTTCCAGCTGCTTCCACAGCGATGATGCCTACTTTTTCTTCGTCTAGGAAATGATAAAAAGTTCCTGCGGCATTGCTTCCTCCGCCGATGCAAGCTACTACATAATCAGGGTTTTCACGACCTTCTTTTTCCTGTAACTGCCATTTGATTTCTTCGGAAATGATACTTTGAAAACGAGTTACCATATCAGGATAAGGATGTGGTCCAATGGCAGATCCAATGATATAATGCGTGTCGACAGGGTTGTTAATCCAATCGCGGATGGCTTCGTTGGTGGCGTCTTTCAAAGTTCTAGAACCTGAAAGTGCTGGTCGAACTTCGGCTCCTAACATTTTCATTCTTGCCACGTTTGGTGCTTGTCGTTCGATGTCGATTTCGCCCATATAAACGATGCATTCTAAACCCATCAAAGCACAAACTGTGGCAGTAGCAACACCGTGCTGACCTGCACCAGTTTCGGCAATGATGCGTTTTTTACCTAGTTTTTGAGCAACCAATATTTGTCCTACCGTATTGTTAATTTTGTGGGCACCAGTATGGTTCAAGTCTTCCCTTTTGAGGTAGATTTTGGTGTTGTATTTTTCAGATAAACTTTTAGCAAAATACAATGGACTAGGGCGACCTACATAATCTTTTAGCAACTGGTCGAATTCTTTTTTGAATTCAGGTTGGGCGGTTATTTCAAGATATTTTTGGCGTAATTCTTCCACATTTGGATATAACATTTCGGGGATGTAAGCTCCTCCAAATTCTCCGTAATAGCCTTTTTCGTTAACGTTGTATGACATTTTAATTTTTTTTATTTTTTTGTACAGATGCGATTAATAGCGTCTGTACATAATTGTATGTTTTTTAATCCAGGTTCGATTTCAAATTTACTATTTACATCGATGGCATAAACAGGTAAATTGGTTTTCAAAATTTCATTTACGGCCTCCATTTTCTCCATTCCAATTCCTCCACTCAAGAAAAAGGGTTTGGTTGACGGATAGTTTTCCAATACTTTCCAATCAAAAGTGGTTCCGTTTCCGCCGGGTAATTTTCCTTGGGTGTCAAAAAGGAAATAATCGCATACGGATTCGAATGGTTTTAATACCGCAAAGTCAAAGGTATCTAAAATTGAAAATACTTTTATGATTTCTGTCAGTTTTGGCATATTTTTTTTTAAGGTTTCGCAAAATTCTACCGATTCATCTCCATGAAGTTGAACGGCTTGCAAATCGTGTTTTTCGATTTTCTCCAGAATTTCTTCTAAAGGAGCATTTACAAATACGCCCACTTTTTTGATTGATTTCGGCAACGTTGGAATGCTTCCGTCAAAATAGCGTGCCGATTTCTCCCAGAATATAAAGCCCATATAATCGGGTAGGAGCGAGCCTACTTCGAGGATGTTTTCGGGGTATTTCATTCCGCAGATTTTGAGTTTCATTTTGTTTACTTTTTTACCCGACAGGTTCAAAAACCTGTCGGGTTTGGTATTTATAATTTTGAAATAAATTCGGTTGCCGCTTTTCCGGCATTGTCGGTTTTCATGAAGTTTTCACCAATCAAGAACCCTTTGTAACCATAAGGTTTTAGTTCATTGATGGCTTCTATTGACGAAATGCCGCTTTCGGAAACTTTCACGAAATCATTCGGGATTTGGTCTGCCAATTGCTTACTGAAATCCAAACTTACTTCGAAAGTTTTCAGGTTTCTATTGTTCACGCCAATCATGTCCAAGGTTGGCATTATCGATTTTTCCAGTTCTTCCAAGTTATGAACTTCCAATAATACTTCCAATCCCAAGCCTTTGGCAAATTCAGACAAGGATTTGATTTCTTCACGAGTCAAAACCGCCGCAATCAACAAAATTAAATCGGCTCCGTGGGCTTTGGCTTCCAATATTTGGTATTCGTCCACGATGAATTCTTTTCGCAACAATGGAATGTTAACCGAAGCTCTTGCCAAAAGTAAATCGTCCAATGAACCTCCAAAATATTTTCCGTCCGTTAGCACCGAAATTCCACAAGCGCCAGCACTTTCGTATCCTTTTACCACTTCTTCGACCGTGAAACTATAATTGATTTCTGCTTTGGAAGGCGAACGACGTTTGTGTTCGGCAATGATTCCAGAGTTGCTGTGTCGCAAATTTTGACTTAAAGAAATCGTCTTTTTTTCAAAGAAAACCGAAGCTTCAAATTGCGAAACGGGAATGATTGATTTTTTGAGAATGATTTCTCTTTTTTTGTCAACTATGATTCTATCGAGTATGTTCATTTATTTTAATTTGCCACAAAGTCACAAAGACGCAAAGGTTAATTCCGTGAAATTTTGTGTTTGTTTATTTACTTAATTCTTGTAATTTATTTAAAGCCAAAAGTGCTTTTCCTGAAAACAAACTTTCTTTTGCCAACTGAAAACTTTCCAAAGGCGAACTTCCATTCACTGTTGCAATTGCCATTGCGGCATTGGCGAAAACCACGTTGTTTTGGGCTTCGGTTCCTTTTCCGGAAATGATGTCTATGAACATTGCTGCAGATTCTTCGATGGTTTTTCCGCCTTCGATTTCGCTTTCCAACAATTGTCGAACACCAAAATCTTCTGGTTTCAGCACGCCTTCCATATTTTTTGTAATGGTTTTGGTTGGGCAGGTCAAAGATACTTCATCATAACCATCCAAAGAATGCAAAATGGTAAAATTGATATCAGTGTTTTGGTACAAATATGCATACTTTCTGGCCAATTCTAGATTATAAACCCCTACCAATTGGTTTTTTGGGAACGATGGATTTATCATTGGTCCCAACATATTAAAAAAGGTTCTCACACCTAATTCTTTTCGAATAGGTCCCACGTTTTTCATTGCAGGATGAAATAAGGGTGCATGTAAAATGCAAATTCCAGCCTGATCTACACATTTTTCCAGAAAATCATTGTCGTTGCTGAATTTTACACCCAGTTTTTCCATCACGTTGCTTGAACCTGAAATGGAGGAAACACCGTAATTACCGTGTTTTGCCACTTTAATTCCTGCTCCAGCTACTACAAATGAAGCCAAAGTTGATATGTTGAAAGTATCTTTTCCGTCGCCGCCTGTTCCACACAAATCGATGGTGTTGTAAGCCGATAAATCAACACGAACACATAATTCCAACAGAGCTTCACGAAAACCTGCCAATTCATCAATGCTGATGCTTCTCATCATATAAACGGTGAGAAAAGCAGCAATTTGACTTGGGTTATAACTTCCGTTGGAAATATTGACCAATACATTTTTGGCTTCTTCTTTCGAAAGCATTTCGTGATTGATGAGCCTGTTTAATATGTTTTTCATAAATTTTACCGCTACGGCGCTAAGGCGCAAGTTTTTTAAATTATCTATTTTATTGAATAGTACAACTGATTACTAAAAACTGAATACTGCTAACTTTTTTAGTGTTCGTTTCCAGAATAAATCCACATTGGTTCTGTATTTCCAGCACGTTCAAATCCATTTTTTTTATAAAAATCTATTGCTTTTCCATCAGCTGTTAGCATTTGCATATGGAAATCTTTATATTTTTCTTGCATTTTATCCATAATCACCTTGCCAATTCCTTTTCCTTGATAATCAGGAAGGACTAATAAATGCGGATAATAAACAGTTAGATGTCCGTCAGAAATTGCATTCCCAAGTCCTACTAATTTTTTATCGTCCCAAGCCGTTATTAAAGTTTCAGAATTCAAAAGACCTTTATATAATTGTGTAGGTTTATTTACTGAACTCCATTCATTTGCTTTGTAAAGGTCTAATATATCGTCAAGATTTAAATCTCTTGTTTCGGAAATTTGTATATCCATTTGGCTTATATTTTCTTTTTATTTTCAGACATATATTTTAAATAATCAACAATTTGCTGGGATTGTTGTTTCGTGATTCCGAGTGTCGGCATTTTTGCCTTGTTTCTAAAAGAAGCTGGATTCACGATATAATCGACGAGTTCTTTTTCTTTCCAATATTCAGTGACGCTTTTCGGATAATTTAATTCCGGTCCCATAGTTCCTCCAATTCCGTTTATGGAGTGGCAAGTTATGCACTGATTTTTGAATAATGTATAACCCGATTGCAATTTTTTGTTTTTTAACGGAAATAATTCTAATGTTGATTTATTCAGCGGTTCCAGATAAATTTTTACCAAATTATAAGGCCATTTATATCGTGTATCCTTTTCTGAAACCGAAGGATAAACGATATAAAAAGGTTCGGCATTCATCTCGTTTCCATCCTTGATAATCACTTCCCATTTAGAACCTTTTGGCGCATCCACATCTTGGAAAGCCAAATAGGGTCTTGCATTTAAAAATAATTCCAAAGGCATTTCGGGTTTGTAACCATCAATACATTCAAACACAATTTTGGAGTTTTTTGGGTCAATTTTAGTTAAATCAATTTCATTTTGAATCAAAAGTGACGCACTCACGGCATTGTATTTCTTTACTTTGTGATAAACAGGATCATTGATAATCGTTACAACAGTATCTTTTCCTAGTTTGTTTTTGGCTTGCAACTCCAATAAATCCAGCTTGATTTCCGTCTGGGCAATACTCGTTGTTTCTATTTTCTGTTCCTTTTTTTGATTACAAGAAAGGAAGTTAAAAATAAAAAGACAAGAGATAATAAGATGGATTTTGGTTGTATTCATTTATTTACCGCAAAGACGCAAAGTCGCAATTTTATTTTATTTTTTAGTACCGAACACTAAAAACTGATTACTGAATACTAATTTTTAAGCCAATTTTCCAAAATTTTCTTTCCATTTGGTGTCAACACACTTTCAGGGTGAAACTGAACGCCTCGAACATCAAACGTTTTGTGACGCAAAGACATTACTTGTCCGTTTTCGTCGAATGAAGTTGCTTCCAGAACTTCTGGTAAATCAGCATCGACAACCCAAGAATGGTAACGTCCCACTTCGAATTCGTTTCCTAAACCTTCAAATAAAAGTTCATCATCAACGGATGTTTTTACCATTGAGGAAACGCCGTGATATACTTTGTCTAAATTGGAAAGTGTTCCTCCAAAAACTTCTCCGATGGCTTGTTGTCCAAGGCAAACGCCAAGAATACTTTTCGTTGGAGCATATTTGGCAATTACGGCTTTCAATAAACCTGCTTCATCAGGAATTCCAGGTCCTGGAGAAAGTAATATTTTGTCGAAATGGGAGATTTCGTCAATATCAAATTCATCGTTTCTGTAAACGGTAACTTCGCAATCTAAATCTTCCAGATAATGCACCAAGTTGTATGTGAAGCTATCGTAATTGTCTATGACTAGTATTTTTTTCATTTTTTCATTTTATTTAAATCTTCAGGTTCTGGCTGTTGCGACTGAACACTAAAAACTGAACACTGATTACTTTTTTATATTGTCTCTGCTAAGTCCAACGCCTTATTCAGCGCCAATAATTTATTGTACACTTCTTGCATTTCGCTTTCTTCGTTTGAATCCGCCACAATTCCAGCTCCGGCTTGAGAGTGCAATTGGTGGTTTTTGCTTAGGAACGTTCGAATCATAATGGCGTGATTGAAGTTGCCTTCAAAATCCATAAAACCGATGGCGCCTCCGTAGAAATTACGATTTGTTTTTTCGTAATCTTCTATCAATTGCATCGCTCTGTGTTTTGGAGCACCGCTTAAAGTTCCTGCTGGGAATGTATCGGCAACGACTTGCATCGTGGTGGCTTTTTCGTGTAAATGCCCCGTTACTTTAGAAACTAAATGAATCACGTGAGAGAAAAACTGAACTTCTCGGTATTTTTCTACTTGTACGCCGTGACCGTGACGACTCAAATCGTTTCGAGCTAAATCGACCAACATCACGTGTTCGCTGTTTTCTTTTTTGTCTTCGGAAAGATTTTTGGCCAAAACGGCATCTTTTTCGTCATCGCCAGTTCTTCTAAACGTTCCTGCGATGGGGTGAATTTCGGCTTTGCGGTTTTTGACGATGATTTGGGCTTCGGGTGAAGAACCAAATATTTTGAAATCGCCGTAATCAAAAAAGAATAGGTAAGGTGAAGGGTTAATGCTTCTCAACGCTCTGTATACATTGAATTCGTCGCCTTTGAAACCTTGGGTAAACCGTCTTGATAATACCAATTGGAATACATCTCCTCTATGACAATGTTTTTTGGCTAAAGCAACATTGTGCTTGAATTCTTCGTCTGTCAAGTTGGATTTACCTTCGCCTTCACGGGTAAATTTATAGGAAGCAATATTTCGGGATTGCAACAATTGTTCAATTTCCGAAATGTTGTTTTTTCCATAGAGACTGTGACAGAAAATATACGCTTCATTTTTGAAATGATTGATGGCAATGATGTTTTGATACACTGCATAATACATGTCAGGAATAGTGGTTTCTTCATCTTTTTTTGCGATGGTTACTTTTTCGAAATAACGTACGGCATCATACGAAATGTAACCAAATAATCCGTTATTGATGAATTTGAAATCATTTTTCTCGGATTTGAATTGTCCTGAAAATTCCTGGATTACTTGTGGAATATCGGTTTTTGCCTCTATCGAAATAGTTTCGCTACTTCCATCGGGAAAGGTTTTGAAAATAGTTTCGTTTTCAATTTTTATGGAAGCAATCGGGTTGCAACAGATGTATGAAAAGCTATTGTCGTTGCCATGGTAATCACTACTTTCCAAAAGCAGGCTGTTTGGGAATTTGTCGCGAATTTTAAAATAGATGCTTACTGGAGTAATCGTGTCGGCAAGGATTTGCTTGTAATTGGTTTGTAATTTATATATCTTCATATCTTTAAATATCTTTTTCGAGCTGGGAATAAAAAAAAGGCTTGTCGTGATGACAAGCCTTTTATATTTATAGTTTATAATACAGGTGCTTTGTTCACGACGATTGACGTAAATTGTTCCACCACCAAGTATTGTTTAAAATCGTTTTCATTCGACAAATATATAAATCAAATTTGATTATCCAAACAGATTAATCAAAAAACACTATTTTTTTTGTTTTTGTTAAATTAATTGTTGCTAGCCAGCACGCCATTATTTTGGGCTCTAAAGTCGGGAGTTTTCTTCAAGTCCGGGCGCATAAATAATTCGGAATTTTTCAATTTTGAAAATTTCAATGAAAAGGTGTCGCTGTTGTACCAGTTTGCCAATTCGGGGTTGTTTGTTACGATTTCGCTTTGCACAACACCATTGCACTGATTGATTTGCAAATTCTGGATGTTTATTTTGGCAAGATTTGTTGGTATTCTCCCTATTTTATTTTCCAGCAAAATGCAAGTGGAAAAGCCGTCAATAATACTGTTGCTTAAACTGAAATAACTTTTTTCTTTGATGTAAACTGCTTCTCTAACTAATCCTTGATTGTTGTCTTCGGTATTTGCAAGTGTAATGTTATTGGCTATTATTTTGGTTAAATTTTTGTTTGGATCGGCATTTTCTATTTTGTCATAAGAGTCAATTTCGAAACATCTTGAACCTGAAATATCTGAGGAATATGGATTTCGAATGGCCAAACTGTTTGAAATAGTACATTGGGCACCTTGGGTAAAATCGAAATCATCGTCGGTAGCTCGAAATGAAATTAAATTGTTGAAGTTAACATCACCACCATAACATTCAAAGGAATCATCGTTTGAAAAACTAATTTGGATATAGTCCAGTTTAGTGTCCTTTCCAACACCGGCAAGCGATAATCCATTAAGTTCTTTAAGGGCATTGATTTTTCTGCCTGAATATTCAATCCGCACATATTTTAATATTCCCGAATTGCTGTTTGGGTTTTCACCACCATAATGTCCCAGAGCTGAGTCAAAATTGAAATCCAGATAACTGATTCCTCCAATTTTGTTTATGGGAGCTTCCCCAAGAACGACAATTCCTCCCCAGTCTCCAGGTCTTCTTTCCGAAATATTGTTATTGGAGGTAAAAACAATGGGATCCGTTGCTAAACCCTCGGCCATAATTTTTGAACCCTTGGTAATCACGAGAGTACCGCAAGTTTCTTTATCTCCCCGTATTACGGTTCCTGGTTCTATTGTTAAAACGGCATTATTGGTTACGTAAACAGTTCCTGTTAATTGATAGGTGTTGTTTTTTGTGAGTTTAATATCACTTTCGATGTTTCCAGTCAATATATGATTGGCTTCATCGTACTCTGTTGTGGCAGGTTTGAAATTTGTCCATGTGCTGAGCCAATTATTTTCGCCTATAATTCCTTTTGTTTGTTGGGCATTTATGGTCGTAATTGTAATTAAAAGAATAACTGGGGCAAGTATTGTTTTTTTCATAATTGATAATTGTAGGTTTTTCAAAATTACCATTAGAAAGAGGAAATCATATTTGCTTAATATTATCTCTTTGTGACCATTGTGTTAAAAGTAAAGCCGTGATTTTTCTAAGAATATAAATCACTCATATGTTGATAATTAGTATAAAAAACAAACCCCGTCAATTTCTTGGCAGGGTTTGTAAATATTAATTTTGTTTTGTGTATTAGAATTTCAAAGCTACTTTCAATTCGAATTCGTCATAGATTGCTTTGTCTCCAATGCTTTCGAAGAAAGATTTAGAGTTGTATTTGATGTCGTATTTAGTACGGTCTACATTGAAAGTCGTAGTCGCCGTATTTCCATTTACAGTTAATACAAAAGTAACAGGTTTAGTAATTCCTTTGATGGTTAAATCAGCAGTTACATTGTAAACGTTGGCTGATTTTAATCCAATTTTTTTGAAAATTAATTTAGCAGTTGGGAATTTTTCGGTTCCGAAAAAATCATCCGCTTTCAAGTGACCGTTTAATTTTCCTTGGTATTCGCCAGTAAGGTCAGTCGCTGTCAATGATGTCATGTCAACAGTGAATACACCTCCATTCAGTTTTTTTCCTTTAAAAATTAAAGCTCCGTCTTTAAAGTTTACGGTACCATTGTGTTGTCCAGTTACTTTTTTTCCTAGCCATTCGATACTACTTGTAGAAGTGTTGATGTTTTTTGTTTGTGCAGATACTGCTACTGTAGATAAAACTACTACTAATGCTAATGCAATTGATTTTAAATTTTTCATTTTGTTAAATTTGTTTTTGGATTTATAATTAAAGTGTGATAAATAATTCTTCGTTTGATTTTCTAACTTTTTTCTGATGTTGGGTAGCGTCCTCTTCGTGTCTATAACCTACGGCTGCTATTAAACTAGCATTTAGTCCCAATTCTTTTAAGCCTAAAATTTCGTTTACTTGAGCAGGAACAAAACCTTCCATTGGGGTTACGTCAATTTTTAATTCGGCTGCTGCATTCAATAAGTTTCCAAGAGCCAAATAGGTTTGTTTTGAATTCCAAATATTTTGTGCATCTTCAGATAAATCATTGATTTTACCTTTCATAAAGCCTTGGTACCCTGACAATGCTTCTAACGGGATTTCTCTTGTTTTACTTATGTTTTCGAAATAAGCGTCAACTTCTACTTCGTTTATATTTGTCCTATTGGCAAAAATTATGAGGTGCGAAGCTTCTACAATTTGTGATTGTCCCCAAGCCGCAGGTTGAATTTTGGCTCTCAATTCAGGATTTTCAACAATAATTACTTTATAAGGTTGCAATCCATAAGAAGAAGAACTCAAACGGATGGCCTCTTTTAAAGTGTTGACATCTTCTGTTGATATTTTTTTGGTGGAGTCGAATTTCTTTGTCGCATATCTCCAGTTTTGATTTTCTAAAAAAGTACTCATATTATATTTGATATTTAATTTCTATATTTTTCTAACAGTTTATTTAGTGTATTTATTTCGTCTTCATTCAAATTTTTTGAAAAAGCCTCTTCGTGTTCCGCTACTTTTGGATCTAATTCTTTCAAAACGTCCAATCCTTTTTGTGTAATAGAAACTTCTATTTTTCGTCTATTTACAGGGCAAACTTCTCTAGTAACAAAATTTTTCAACAATAGCTTATCCACTAATCGGGTCGTATTGCTGGTTTTGGCCAACATTCGTTCTTGTATCACGCACATATTTGCTGGATTGCCTTTTTGACCTCTTAATATTCGAAGTACATTATATTGTTCTCCCGATATTTCGTATGGTTTTAATATTTCATTAAATTTTTCCGCAAGAATATTTTGGGTGTACATAACATTCAGGATAATTTTTTTGGAATTCTCCATCGGTACAGTTGATTTTATAACATCTTCAATTTTCATATTTGTATGTATGTTATTTGTTGATACAAATGTAGTGTGTTTTTTATTTGTGTATACAAATGTTACGTTAAGCTTTTGTTAAAAATATTTTAAGATTTCAGTAACGTGAAACAATTGAATATTTTTTTAATGTATGGAATTATATTTTTCTCAATATAGAAGAACTTATTTGGACTTATTTTTGGTAGAAAATTGAATAAAAAAGGACATTTTTGTATGAAATTATTGAGGTGTGAATTTGGAGTAATTATGAATATAAGGTTGTTTAATTGTGTCTATAATGTGTTTAAAAGTGTTTTTTTGCACTTTATTTGATTAATTCGTAATTCAGCTTGTTTTAAAATTATTCGAAAACGTTTTCTTTAAATTTTTATCTAATTAACAATTGTATCGATTCATATTATTCAAAAACATTGTAATTTTACAAAAAACAATACTTATGAATTTAACACAAGAAGATTGGGTTTCTCAATTTGAATCCGATGATAATTCAGTAATACTGGATGTAAGAACCGAAGCTGAGTGCAACGAAGGTATGATTCCTAATGCCATAAACATAGATATTTATGAAGGTCAAGCTTTTATTGATAAGTTAGAAGCCTTAGATAAATCAAAAAATTATTATGTTTATTGCCGCTCTGGAGCCCGAAGTGCCAAAGCCTGTGAGGTTATGAATGAGCTTGGTTTTGAAAACGCCTATAATTTGCTAGGTGGATTTTTAGAATGGGATGGCGAAGTAGTCTAGTCGAACTTATATGAAGTAAAAACTTCATTTTTTATTCACGCTTTAAATGGAAAGCACAACATATTTATAATGAATACAATACCGCAAGAATTTCAAATTAACTCATTGCTAGTTCAAGATACATACTTAGTTAATGGTGAATTAAAAAAATGGACAGGTCAAACTACACCAGTTTATTCCACAATTTCTTCTACTGAAAAATACGAGCCAACTTTATTGGGAACCATTCCTTTTATGGGCGAAAAAGAAGCATTGGAAGTACTAGAATCTGCTTCTTCTGCTTATAATAATGGACAAGGTTTGTGGCCAACAATGAAAGTAGCGGATCGCATTAAGTGTATGGAAAAATTCGTTACACAAATGAAAACCACCCGAACTGAAGTGGTTAAGCTTTTGATGTGGGAAATCGGAAAATCATTGGGCGATTCTGAAAAAGAATTCGATAGAACGGTAGAATATATTTATGATACCATCGAACATTACAAACAACTAGACAGAAGTTGTGCTCATTTCAAAAAAAGTCAAGGGGTTAATGCGATGATTCGTCGTGGACCACTTGGAGTTGTTTTGTGTCTAGGTCCATATAATTACCCATTAAATGAAACTTTTTCGTTATTGATTCCTGCATTGATTATGGGGAATCCCGTAATTTTTAAACCAGCAAAACACGGTGTTTTATTGATTTCACCTTTGTTGGAAGCTTTTAAAAACAGTTTCCCGAAAGGTGCTATCAATGTGGTTTACGGTAGAGGTCGTGAAGTTGCTTCGCCAATAATGAAATCAGGAAAAGTAGATATATTGGCTTTAATTGGTAACAGTAAATCAGCCATTGCTTTGCAGGATCAACATCCAAATAAAAACCGATTGCGATTAGTTCTAGGTTTGGAAGCAAAAAATCCAGCCATCATTTTACCAGATGCCGATTTAGATTTGGCTATTCAAGAATGTATTGTGGGAACTTTATCTTTTAACGGTCAGCGTTGTACGGCTTTGAAAGTTTTATATGTTCACGAATCCATTGCAGCCGAATTCAACAAAAGATTTGCTGCCAAAGTAGATGAACTCGTTTTTGGAAATCCTTGGGATAAATCAGTTTCGTTGACTCCATTGCCAGAGCAGGATAAACCAGCTTATATTCAGGAATTGATTGATGATGCTGCCAGTAAAGGAGCAAAAGTAATCAATGCAAAAGGAGGAGAGCTTTCGGATAATTTTATTTTTCCAGCAGTTATGTTTCCTATAAACAAAGAAATGCGTTTGTATCATGAAGAACAGTTTGGACCAATTGTACCCATTTTGACTTTCAAAGATATTCAGGAACCATTGAACGATATGGCGGAATCAAATTACGGACAACAAGTGAGTTTGTTTGGACAAGATATTAAAACTATTGCGCCACTTATTGATGCTTTGGTAAATCTGGTTTGTAGAGTGAACCTGAATAGTTCTTGTCAAAGAGGGCCTGATTTATATCCTTTCACGGGTAGAAAAGATTCAGCTGTAGGAACTTTGAGTATTTTTGATGCGTTGCGTTCTTTCTCTATTAGAACTTTCGTTGCATCTAAAGACAATGAATATAACAATGCTATTTTACAAGAATTATTGAATAGCAAAGAATCGAATTTCATCAATACGGATTATATTTTGTAATTAATATTTTCTATAAGTTTATTTTTTGTGAAATTTTATTTCAAACTATCAAGGAAGAGGATGACCAACTAGGGATTCCTCTTTTTTTTTGGCTTATTCGGAATGAAATGTTTAATTAATGTGTTTTTGTTAAAAATATGTTATAAATAATGTTATTTTTTCAAATAACTATGGTAACTTTACTACACTTAATATAAACTTAATAAGATGAAAAATAATTACTCGTTATTAGTGGTTTTAGTATTGATGCTTATTGGTAGTAATAAAATTATTGCCCAAGACAAAAATAATTGGATTGCTCCAGCTCTTTCAAATAGTTTGAAAAATCCTTTTGATGGAAATAAAGCTTCAACAGCAGAAGGAAAAGAAATTTACGATCAAATGTGTGTGTTATGCCATGGCATACAAGGAAAGGGAAATGGAGAAGCAGGGTTAACTTTAGATAAAAAACCAGCAAATTTTCTGGCCCTAAAAGTTGTAAATCAAACGGACGGTAATATTTTTTGGAAAATGACCAACGGTAAAGCACCAATGGCGTCTTATGAAGAACTCTTGACAGACGACCAACGTTGGAAATTAGTAAATTATATTCGGGAACTTGAAATAAATAAAATAAAAAAATAAGATAATTTTTAACCAATTAGCTTGTCAATATAGTCAAGATAATTTTCTCGGTAACGCCAAAATTAATTTTTTGGCGTTATTTATTTATCATCCTATTCAAATTGTTAAACGGAAAAGAATCAAGTAACATCAATGCGGCTTATATATTTATAATTATTTTTTCGGAAAAAATAAAAAAATGCCTAGTCCATCATATTATTTTTGGAATTAGGCATTTTGTTTTATTGTAATTGTTATTTTTACACTTAAATTTTTTTACACTATAAAATTATGTTTTCATTACAAAATAAAAAAGCGGTGGTTACCGGTGGTGGTAGCGGAATAGGAAAAGCAATTGCTGCCTTATTCGCAAAACAAGGCGCTGAAGTTCATATTATTGAATTGACCGAAGAAAGTGCCAAAGAGGCTGTTGCCGAAATTAGCGCTGCAGGGGGAAAAGTTTTTTCCCACGCCTGCAACGTGGCTAATCAACAAGATGTCTTGGCAACATTCGGAAAAATTGGTAACATCAATATTTTGATTAACAATGCAGGAATTGCTCACGTTGGTAAAGTAGAAACTACACCAGAAGACGATTTTGACCGAGTGATGAGCGTGAACGTAAAAGGAGTTTACAATAGTTTGTATGCCGCCATACCACAATTGCGACTTTCAGGTGGTGGAGTTATTGTCAATATGGCTTCCATTGCTGTTTGGGTAGGATTGTCAGATCGATTTGCTTATTCTACTGCCAAAGGTGCGGTGATGTCAATGACTTTATCCGTAGCGAAAGATTATATCGGCGAAAATATTCGTTGTAATTCGATGTCGCCAGCGCGAGTTCACACGCCTTTTGTAGATGGTTTTATTGCTAAAAATTATCCAGACAACCAAGAAGAAATGTTTGATAAATTATCCAAATCACAACCAATTGGTCGTATGGGAAAACCAGAAGAAGTAGCTGCTTTGGCCTTATTTTTATGTAGTGACGAGGCTGGTTTTATTACAGGTTGCGATTATCCTATTGACGGAGGATTTATTAAATTGAATAGTTAAAAAAATATAATACTAATAAAATAAAAATAGATAGATGAAACTGATACGTTTTGGAGAAGCTGGTAAAGAGAAACCGGGAGTTTTAATAGGAGAAAAAAGATTTGATGTTTCTTCTATTGTTGCCGATTACAACGAAGCATTTTTTGAGGAAAATGGTTTAGAAAATTTGAAAAAAGCATTGGAAATGAATCCTTCTTTGCCTGAAGTTGATGCTGCAGTTCGTTTGGGTTCTCCTGTTGCAAGACCTTCAAAAATCATTTGTATAGGATTGAATTATGTGGATCATTGTGTTGAAACAGGAGCTCCAATTCCTACTGAGCCAATTATTTTCTTTAAGTCGACAACAGCTTTGTGTGGTCCAAATGATAATTTAGTTATTCCAAAAGAAAGCGAAAAAACAGATTGGGAAATAGAATTGGCATTTGTGGTGGGAAAGAAAGCTAGCTATGTTGATGAAGCTGATGCGATGGATTATGTGGCAGGATATTGCTTGCACAATGATTATAGTGAAAGAGCATATCAATTGGAACGCGGTGGACAATGGGCTAAAGGAAAAGGTTGCGATACTTTCGCACCACTTGGACCCTTTATGGCAACAACCGACGAAATTGCAGATGTAGATAATTTGTCGATGTGGTTGACCGTGAACGGAAAAACCTATCAAAATAGCAACACCTTGAATTTAGTTTTTAAAATCCCTTATTTGGTTCACTATTTGAGCCAATTTATGACCTTGCTTCCAGGCGATGTTATCAGTACGGGAACGCCTCCGGGAGTTGGTTTGGGAATTAAGCCAAATCCAGTTTATATCAAAGCAGGAGATGTAATCGAATTGGGAATGGAAGGATTGGGTTCCAGCAAACAAGTTGCAGTAGCTTACCAAAAATAATTTTCAAAAACATATATAATAAAAACAAAACAGCGGGACTTTTCCCGCTGTTTTGTTTTTATTGAAAATGCTAATTCAAATAAATTAACTTAAATCGAATTCCTGTCAATAAAATTAAAAGGAACTTTTATCTTTCCTTTTTCACCGTTAAGAATCATTCGGGCTGCAGTTTCTCCCATTACTTTGAAATCGGTTGAAATTACCGTGATGCCTAACAACTCTTTTAGCGGAGTATCATTATACGATATTACTCCAATGTCTTTTCCTAAAACCAATTCGTCATCCCTGATTTGTTTTACTAAATTAACCAAGTCGGATTCTTCAATGGTAATAAACAAGTCTCCTTTTTTAAGGATCATATCGGCATAAACGTGATTGTGAATTTCAAAATTCAAGGAATTTTCGATGCAAAACTTTTTGAATCCAATCAAAATTCTTCTTGGATAAGGATAGACTGCATTTTCGGGATAAATTAAAATTAATTTTTCATACTTTGCTATTTTGTCAAGACCTTCATTTAGAGCTTCGTAGATATCGTTTTCAAAATCTTGGTAAACTTCTACTATTTCGCCATCCATTCCCAGTTTTATGTTGTCCATAATGACTAGCTTTTCTTTGGGTAGGCTTTTGATGGCTTTTACCACTTCGTCAGTATAACTGATGTGTTTTAAGCTATCTGTTTTAAAGTGTGGCATTATTACGTAATAATCATAAGCACCTTTGTATTTGTCCAGCAAGTTCAAAAATAAGGTTTCGTCACAATGATAAATATGCAAATCGGTATGCGAATTGGCTCCAATTCCATTGACAAAAGCATTGTAAGTAGCCATTTTATAGGAACTTAATTTATTGAATAAAAATAAGATGTTTACTTTAGAAATTAGTTTGGTTCTGGTGATATAATAGCCTTTGCCTTTTATGGACGAAATTACTTTTCTGTCCTTCAGGATGTTATAGGCTTTTTCAACAGTATCTCTCGACATATAAAATTCCTCGCTTAGGATGTTGATAGAAGGAATTTTTTGGTCTATTTTCAGGTTGCCATTGGATATATTAAAGATAATGGAATCAACGATTTGCTGATACTTCGGCACTCTCGATTCATCGTCAATCTTAATAAATTTGATCATATTCATATTTAATAAAGTATACCCATTGATAGGTAATTTATATTTGAAAACGTTGCTATTTCATTTAAGTGTGGTTCAGTGACAAAAAGGGATATTCTTGTTTCTGATTCCTTTATCTCCGAATTTTAGTTTAATAAGAAAGTTGAGAACTAAATCCAATTGATTAGAATAAGAGGGATTTTATTTTTTTGAAAAAATAGCATCACATTATTTATATCGATTTCGCAAATATAAATATTAAAAATAAAAATGGTACTATTAAAAATGATATTATGACATTGTTTTCCGATGAAAAGTATAAAAAAAATAAAATGCTTTATTACTAGTGTTTTAGAAAGTAGGGTTTTGAGTTTTTTGGACGTTAATTTTTTATGATGAAAAAATAATTTTATATCTACAGTGTCGTAAATATCTAACTTAAAAAAATATTGTTAAAAAGTACTGTTGGTTAAATAGGTATAAATTTTAGGTAATTTTGGTAAGGATTTGTAAACTGCTTTCTTGGTTTGCAGGTGTTTTATAGCTAAAATCTTTATTTGTAGCGTTAACACAGGAGTTTGCAATAAAATTATTTTTGATTTTTTTAATTCTTTACAATTAAGAATGGGAGGGAAATCGAGGGTTTTTAGTTTGTGTATTTATTTTTTGGAAATATAGCTGTTCTGGTAAAGGATAGTACAGGATAGTTAAGTCTTTCATATTCTCTTATTTTACATCACTATACCAAATAATCATAAACTAAATTATAAAATAACCATTAATCAAATTATCAAATGCAAGCATTACTCGGTATTCTTTTTCATTCTATAGGAGGATTTTCATCAGGAAGTTTTTACATGCCTTTCAAAAAAGTCAAAGGTTGGGCCTGGGAGAGTTATTGGATTATAGGAGGTTTTTTCTCTTGGTTGATTGTTCCGCCACTTGCAGCTTACTTGACTGTTCCAGGTTTTGTTGATATTATCAGCAATACCGCTCCAGAGATAAAAACAGTTACTTATACTATGGGATTAATTTGGGGAATCGGAGGGCTAACTTATGGTCTTGGAGTTCGCTATTTGGGTATGTCGTTGGGGAATTCGATAACATTAGGTTTTTGTTCCGCTTTCGGTGCATTGGTTCCTTCTATATATTATAACTTTTACCCAGTAGCAGGCAAAATATCTTTTACAGATATGTTGCATAGCACAGGAGGGCAAATGGTTTTGTTAGGAGTTCTTGTTTGTTTAGTAGGTATTGCCTTTTCTGGAAAAGCTGGAATGCTTAAAGAAAAAGATTTTGCAACAGGTCACGAAGATAAAGACAAAGATTTTAGCCTTGTCAAAGGATTGATAATCGCTATTATATCAGGTATTTTGAGTTCTTTTTTCAATTTCGGAATCGAAGCTGGAAAGCCAATGGCTGAAGAAGCGGTTGCTCAAGGTTTTAATCCATTGTTTCAAAATAATGTAACTTATATCGTGATACTTTGGGGCGGATTGACTGTCAACTTTGTATGGTGTATGTATCTAAATTTTAAAAACAAAACATTTGGTGATTATACGAATAGCCAAACGCCAATAACTAAAAATATTATGTTTTCGGCTTTGGCTGGTACAATGTGGTTTTTGCAATTCTTCTTTTATGGAATGGGAGAAAGCAAATTAGGAAACGGGGCAAGCTCTTGGATTCTGCACATGGCGACAATAATTTTAACGGCCAACTTTTGGGGATTTTACCTAAAAGAATGGTCGGGTGTTTCAAAAAAGACCTTCAATACATTTCTTATTGGAATCGGTCTTATCCTAGCATCCATTGTGATAGTGGGAATCGGAAATTCGCTTTAAACGAGATAAAAAAGTATTAATATAAATATAATAACAATGTCAAATATAAATTCAAACAACATGACTTTTAAGCACGTAAGCTACCTATGGGATGAAGCAAAAGCCGTATCATTGGCTGGGGATGAAGTAGCACTTTTTATTTACCGTTCTAATTTATTAGGAGCGGATTTAAGATTAACAAACTATGGCGGTGGAAACACTTCCGTAAAAATCACGGACAAAGACCCATTAACTGGAGCTTCTTCTGAAGTGATGTGGATTAAAGGTTCTGGTGGAGACATTGGAACATTGACAAAATCAGGTTGTGCAGCACTTTATTTGGAGCGTCTTCTTAACCTTGAAAACGTTTACAGAGGAATTGAATTCGAAGACGAAATGGTTGAATTGTTTAATCACTGTATTTTCGACTTGGCTTCAAAAGCACCTTCTATTGATACGCCTTTACACGGTTTCTTACCTTTCAAACATATTGACCACTTGCATCCAGATGCTGCAATTGCGATTGCTGCTGCAAAAGATGGAGCCAAAATCACAGAAGAATTATTCAACGGAGAAATCGGTTGGGTGGGATGGCAACGTCCAGGTTTCGATTTAGGTTTGCAAATGCGTGCTTGCCTAGAAGAAGCTGCTGCTAAAGGAAAAAAACTAAAAGGAGTAATGTTAGGATCTCACGGTTTGTTTACTTGGGGAGATACTTCATACGAAAGTTATATCAATACGCTTGAAGTAATTGAAAAATGTGCTGAGTATTTAGAATCTAACTACGGAAAAACACGTCCAGTTTTTGGAGGTCAAAAAATCGAAAGTTTAGCTGTTGAAGCTCGTAAAGTACAAGCGGCTAAATTAGCCCCAATCTTGAGAGGTTTCTGTTCTTCAGAACGTAAAATGATTGGTCACTATACTGATGATGCCAGAGTTTTAGAATTCATCAACTCTAATGATTTAGAGAAATTAGCTCCTCTTGGAACTTCTTGTCCTGATCACTTTTTGAGAACTAAAATCAGTCCTTTAGTAATTGAATTAGCTCCAAACGAAGATTTATCTGATGTTGATGCTATCAAAGCAAAGTTAGCTCCGGCTTTTGAAGCGTATCGCCAAATGTATTCTGAGTACTATAACACTTGTAAAAAATCAAACTCACCAGCAATGCGTGATCCAAATCCAGTGGTTATTTTATACCCGGGAGTTGGTATGTTTACTTTTGCAAAAGACAAAACTATGGCTCGTTTGGCATCTGAATATTATACAAATGCTGTAAACGTAATGAAAGGTGCTGAAGCAGTTTCAGAATATACTTCATTGCCACGTCAGGAAGCTTTTGATATAGAATATTGGTTATTAGAAGAAGCTAAATTACAACGTATGCCAAAACCAAAAGCATTATCTGGAAGAATTGCTGTAATCACTGGTTCTGCAGGAGGAATTGGTAAGGCTATTGCTAAGAAATTTGCTGAAGAAGGTGCTTGTGTTGTAATTAATGATATTAACGAAGAGCGTTTACAAGGTGCAACTGCTGATTTTATCAAAACTTTTGGTAAAGATGCTGTTTCTAGTACTTTATTAAACGTAACTGATGCTGATAGTACAGCTAAAGCTTTAGATGCTGCTTGTTTAGCATTTGGTGGTGCTGATATTATTGTAAATAATGCAGGAATTAGTATTTCTAAATCTATTGCTGAGCATTCATTAGAAGAGTGGGATAGATTATATGATATCTTAGTTAAAGGACAATTTATTGTTTCTAAAGCTGGAATCGAAGTAATGCGTAAACAAGGTTTTGGTGGAGATATCGTAAATATCGTATCTAAAAATGCAGTAGTTGCTGGGCCAAATAATCCTGGATATGGTTCAGCTAAAGCGGCTCAAGCTCACTTGACACGTTTAATGGCTGCCGAAGTAGGAGCTGACAAAATCCGTGTGAACACGGTAAACCCTGATGCTGTAATCTCTGATTCTAATATTTGGTCAGGCGGATGGGCTGAAGGTCGTGCGAAAGCATATGGTATCACTGTGGCAGAATTGCCAGCATACTATGCAAAACGTACTTTATTGAATGAAATTATATTGCCGGATGATATTGCCAATGCTTGTTTTGCATTCGTGGGTGGCTTGTTGGGTAAATCAACAGGAAATGCCTTGAATGTTGACGGTGGCGTGTCTATGGGCTTTTATAGATAGTAAAATCCTTTGGTTTGGATTAGTAATTGATTTTTCTAACGTTCGAAATTTTCGGACGTTAGATTTATCTGAATTTTTAAACAATACAATCACTACGGAATTTTATAAAGATTCCTAATAAAAGCGAAGCATTAATTCTCTTTTATAGATAATAATACTACTTTGGTTTGGTTAGTAGTTAGGTTGATTTCTCTAACGCCTGATTTTTCGGGCGTTAGATTATCTAAAAGCTGCAAACATTACACTCACAAAGACTCTTTTAAAGTAACTTTAGCCAAGAAATCTTGGTGTAGAAGTTTTAATTTAATTTTTTAAATATATATATTATGTTAATTGAATCAAGCAAAATTGCTTCACATAATGATGATTTATTAAAATCTCATAAAAATAAATTGGTTTTCACGGCTTCTGAAATTGCAGAATCTGAAAGTATTATCAAAAAATTAATTGATTTTCAAATCGCCATTCCATCTTGGGCTTTAGGAACAGGTGGAACTCGTTTTGGTCGTTTTCCAGGTGGTGGAGAACCTCGTTCTTTGGAAGAAAAAATCGAAGATGTAGGTTTGCTACACGCTTTGAACAATGCTTCTGGAGCAATTTCGTTGCATATTCCTTGGGATATTCCAACAGATCACAATGCTATTAAAGCTTTGTCTGCCCAACACGGGTTGAAATTTGACGCAGTGAATTCAAACACTTTTCAAAACCAAGCCGATCAAGAGTATTCTTATAAATTTGGTTCTTTGCAAAACGTAAACAAAGCAATTCGTAAGCAAGCAGTTGATCACAACATTGAAGTAATCAAGCAAGGTATTGAGTTGGGTTCTGAGTCATTGACTGTTTGGCTTGCCGATGGTTCTTGTTTTCCGGGACAATTAAATTTCCGTAAAGCTTACCAAAACACTTTGGAAAGTTTAGAAGAAATTTATGCAGCTTTGCCTTCTAACTGGAAACTATTTTTGGAGTACAAATGTGCCGAGCCTAATTTCTACTCAACTACAGTTGCAGATTGGGGACAATCGTATTCATATGTTAAAAAATTAGGTGATAAAGCGAAGACTTTGGTTGATTTAGGTCACCACCTTCCAAATGCTAATATTGAGCAAATTGTTTCTTTATTATTGATGGAAGATAAATTAGGAGGATTCCACTTCAATGATTCTAAATATGGTGATGACGATTTAACTGCCGGTGCATTGAAACCATACCAATTATTCTTGATTTTCAACGAATTGGTTGAAGGGATGGACGCCAGAGGAATGAATCATGCTAAAGATTTAGGTTGGATGATTGATGCTTCGCATAACGTAAAAGACCCAATGGAAGATTTATTACAATCAGTTGAGGCCATTATGGTAGCTTATGCACAAGCACTTTCTGTTGACAGAAAAGCATTGGAAATTGCACAAGAAGAGAATGATGTGGTAAAAGCACAAGAGATTTTGCAAAACGCTTTCCGTACGGATGTTCGTGCCCTAGTTGCCGAAGCGCGTTTGCGCTCGGGAGCTGCATTAAACCCAGTAGGATTGTACCGTGATCTTGCAGTAAGAAACGGTCTTATTTCCGAAAGAGGATTTAAAACAGTGGCAACTGGTTTGTAATTCAAATTTTTGTAAATAAATAGAAGTTGCACAAATTTGACACGATTTTTTAATAAATGAGTGTTAAGTTTGTGCAATTCTTGGATAATAAAATGAGTATAATCCGTTTTTCGGACAGTCTATAAAATAGTTTAAAATGAATGTAGTTGCGATTTTTGATATTGGGAAAACAAACAAGAAAGTGTTTTTGTTCAACGAAAATTATCAAATTGTTTGGGAGAAATCAGTGATTCTTGCAGAAACAGTAGATGAAGATGGTTTTCCTTGTGAAAATATTGTGGAACTCAGCAAATGGGTAGCCGATAGATTGACTGAACTAAAAGAGTTGAAAGATTATATTCTGAAAGCCATTAATTTCAGTACTTATGGTGCCAGTTTTGTTTATGTAGATGAAGAAGGCAAGACCTTGACACCGCTCTACAATTATTTGAAACCCTATCCAGAATCCTTGTTGGAGAATTTTTACCCTAAATACAAAGGGAAGAAAAAGTTTGCTGTTAAAACAGCTTCGCCAATATTGGGAAGCTTGAATTCTGGAATGCAAATTTATAGATTCAAGGAAGAAAGATCTGAATTATTTTCCAAAGTAAAATATTGCCTGCATTTGCCACAATATTTGAGTTCTGTTTTAACACACCAATACTTTACCGATATTACCAGCATTGGTTGTCATACAGGTCTTTGGAATTTTAAAAAAATGAAATATCATAAATGGGTAACCAAAGAAGGAATAATTGAAAAATTGCCACCCATTCAAAATGTAGAAAAAACCCTGAAAATCGAGAATGAAATTTCGGTTGGAATTGGTTTGCACGATAGTTCTTCTGCGTTAATTCCTTATACCATAAATTTTACGGAGCCATTTGTATTGTTGTCCACCGGCACTTGGAGTATTTCCATAAATCCATTCAATGATACGCCTTTGACTTCGGAAGAATTGGAAAAAGACTGTCTGTGTTTCTTGCAAAACAAAAATATACCAGTAAAAGCTGCTCGATTGTTCGCTGGAAATACACACGAAGTTCAATCAAAACGCATCTCGGAACATTTTGGCTTACCCAATGATTTCTACAAAGAGATTACCTATAACAAGGATAGTATTGCCGATTTGAGAGTTACAAACTTCAAGGAAAGCTCTTATAATACGGATTCTTATATTGAAAAATGTCCTTTTGAGAATAGAAATCTAGATAGTTATAAAAATCACGAGATTGCCTACCATCAATTAATTGTGGACATCATTGCACAACAAGTGCTTTCGACAAAATTGGTGATTCACAACAGTCCAGTCAAGAAAGTCTTTGTGGATGGTGGTTTTAGTAAAAATTCCATCTTCATGAATTTATTGGCGCAAGCTTTCCCGGAAATGGAAGTGTATGCAGCTTCAATGGCTCAAGCCAGTGCTTTGGGTGCTGCTTTGGCTATTCATAACAGCTGGAATCCAAAACCAATTCAAAACGATTTGATTGATTTGAAATTTTACAAACATTAAGTGGTTCTTAATTAATTATCAAGAAATAATACCATGCAAATTTCACGAATTAACACGAATTTTTAATCTAAATAAAGGCTAGAAGTGGTGGAAATTCGTGAAATTTGTGTTTTTATAAAAACGTGTAGTCCTCAAAGCGGAAAATCATAAAATAATAAATAACTTACCATGAAAATTGGACTTTTTATACCCTGTTATGTAGATCAGTTTTATCCAAAAGTGGGTATTGCTACCTATGAATTATTGCAAAAATTAGGCTGTGATGTTCGTTTTCCAATGCGACAAACTTGTTGTGGACAACCAATGGCGAACAGTGGTTACGAACATTTGACTCAAGGTTGCGATGCTAATTTCGTGGCTAATTTTGCCGAGTTCGATTATATAGTTTGCCCTTCGGGAAGTTGTGTCTTGCACGTCAAAGAGCATTTGCACGATGAAAAGAATGAGGCATTGTCTGCCAAAATTAGAAAATCCGTTTTCGAATTAACCGAATTTATTACCGATATTTTGAAAGTGGAAAGCATCGAAGGCCATTTTCCACACAAAGTGGGTTTACACCAAAGCTGCCACGGACAACGAGGATTGAAACTTTCGCAAATGAGCGAGTTAAACGCTCCATTTTTCTCCAAACCGGAACAATTATTGTCTAAAATAAGTGGAATCGATCTGGTTTCCTTGAACAGAAAAGATGAATGTTGTGGTTTTGGAGGTACTTTTTGCGTGACCGAAGAAGCCATTTCCGTCAAGATGGGAAAAGACCGCATCAAAGACCATGAAGGGCACCAAGTTGAATATATTACTGGTTTTGACATGTCTTGCTTGATGCACATGGAAGGCATTTTGAGAAGAGAGCAAAGCCCCATCAAGACGATTCACATTGCCGAAATATTAAATGCGATATAATGGAGATGAAATGAGCCTACGAAAAATTTAATTTTTAAAATTATTTATTGGCGAATTACATATTCCGATAAAAAACAAATAACATCTTCATATGAAAGATAACTTGTCACACAGTGAAGCCGCAGCCATTTTCAACAAAGATGAAAAACGGGTAGATTGGCACGATGAAACCCTTTGGTTTGTTCGCGAAAAGAGGGATAAAGCCGCTTTTCAAATTCCGGAATGGGAAACATTGCGAGAAACCGCTTCGCAAATCAAGAACAACGTGCTTTCGAATATCAAGGATTATTTGGTTGAATTTGAAGCCAATGCCTTGAAAAACGGTATCATTGTGCATTGGGCTGCCGATGGAGCCGAACACAATAAAATTGTTCATTCCATAATAGAAAAACACGGTGTGAAGCAAATGGTGAAGTCCAAATCGATGCTTACCGAAGAATGTCACTTAAACGAATATTTGACCGAAAAAGGAATCGACGTCATCGATACCGATTTGGGAGAACGCATTGTTCAATTGCGAAATGAACCACCAAGTCATATTGTTTTGCCTGCCATTCACCTTAAAAAACAAGATGTAAGCGAAACTTTTCACGAACATCTGGGCACTGAAAAAGGAAATAACGACCCACAATATTTAACCGAAGCCGCACGATTGCACCTCAGAGATAAATTTCTAACCAGAAAAGTAGCTTTGACAGGAGTCAATTTTGCCATTGCCGAAACGGGAGAAATAGTGGTTTGCACCAATGAAGGAAATGCCGATATGGGTGTTCACCTTGCTGATGTACATATTGCTTGTATGGGTTTCGAAAAAATAATTCCACAACGCAAACACTTGGGTGTTTTTCTAAGATTGTTGGCTAGAAGCGCAACGGGGCAACCCATCACCACTTTTTCGAGCCATTTCAAAAAGCCAAGAGGCGGAAAAGAAATGCACATTGTTATTGTGGACAATGGACGAACCACACAATTAGGAAGACCTGATTTTAGAAATTCATTGAAGTGTATTCGTTGTGCTGCTTGTATGAATACTTGTCCGGTTTACAGACGAAGCGGCGGACACAGTTATCATACTGCCGTGGCGGGGCCAATTGGTTCTATATTGGCACCGAATCTCGATATGAGTAAAAATGCCGATTTGCCTTTTGCCAGCACGCTTTGCGGCTCTTGTACGAATGTGTGCCCCGTGAAAATTGACATTCACGACCAATTGTACAAATGGCGTCAAGTATTGGTAAAAGAAGGCTACACACCAACAGTAAAAACCATCGCTATGAAAGGAATGTCGGCTGTTTTGTCTAATCCAGTGGTTTTTGATTTTGCCGGAAAAGCGGGAAGATTCGTGATGAAAAATGCGCCTTTTATGGTGAACAACAACCTAAATGCGTGGTACAAACAAAGAGAAATGCCAGCGCCGCCAGAAGAATCCTTCAGAGAATGGTACAAGAAAAACGGAAAAGAATTTAAAGGAAAAGACAATGAGTAGTAGAGCCAGTATTTTAGAAAAAGTAAAACAAAACCAACCTTCAACGGTTAGTGAATTGCCTAATCTGACTTTTTTAGGGTTAGACACTTTTGATATTCTCGAAAAGTATAAAACCGTTTTAAAAGGTATTGGAGGTGATTTTGTAGAAGTGAAAGATTACCAAGGAATAATTGACTTTGTAAAGCAAAATTATTCTACCGATAAACGAATGATTACTACCGTTCCAGAATTGGCAGAAATTGCAACATTGGATTGGTTCAATGTTGATCCTCATTCTTTGGAAGATGTAGAATTGACTTTGGTAAAAGCCCATTTTGGCGTTGCCGAAAACTCTGCCCTTTGGGTAACTGACGATATCTTGGGACAACGCGTTTCTACATTTATACCGCAATACTTGGCTATAGTTGTAAATAAAAAGGATATTGTGGCAACGATGCATCAAGCTTATGATCGCATTGGCAATCAAGAATATGGTTTCGGGACATTCATTGCAGGGCCTTCCAAAACTGCTGATATTGAACAATCATTGGTCTTGGGTGCTCATGGAGCGAGGGGATTGACGGTGTTTTTGATGGATTAGCAACAAAATCTATTTCTAAGTAAATATATAAAGCCTGTAAATCTTGTGATTTACAGGCTTTTCCTTTAAATTTAAATTTTTTAGTGGAGCAGAGTGAGGGAATTTTTAAGATTTTTGAGTCAGATTTGAGATTAAAAAACTTTAAATTTCTTGAAGGTTTTTGGTTTGGGAAGTGGGGCAAATCAGTGATGTAGATTTTTTGCTTTTTCTACTAGATATTCTTATGACGGATGAAGTTGCTGGTTTACGTACTCCAGAAATGGATCCAAACTATATAAAATTTAAAAATAGAATTTAATGAAAGACTTAGCAAAACGTTTTACAGAAAATCCTTTATTGTCACCGGCAGATATTCCTGCCAGTAGAGAAGGTCTAGAAATTACCTGCTTACTTAACCCTGGTGTATTTCAATTTGAAGGAAAAACTTGGTTGATTGTTCGGGTGGCAGAAAGACCAAAACAAAAGAAAAATATCATTTCCTTTCCTATTCTTACGGAAACAGGCGCCATAGAAATTATTGAAATCCGAATGGAAGATCCAGAATTAGATGCCAGCGATGCAAGGGTAATTAATTATAAAGGAGTTGATTATTTGACCACGCTTTCTCATCTAAGATTACTTTGCAGCGAAGATGGACGAAAATTTTACGAGCCGGAAAATTACCCTCCTTTGGTAGGAGAAGGGATGCTGGAGACTTTTGGCATTGAGGATTGTCGTGTCGCTTTATTGGATGGAAAGTATTATTTAACCTTTACTTCCGTTTCTCCAAATGGAGTTGGTGTTGGTTTACGCACAACCACTGATTGGAAAAATTTTCAATCACACGGAATGATATTGCCACCACACAACAAGGATTGTGCTATTTTCGAGGAAAAAATAAACGGCTTGTATTATGCTTTACACCGTCCGAGCAGTGTTGATATTGGCGGTAATTATATATGGTTGACTTCTTCTCCCGATGGTCTTCATTGGGGAAATCATCATTGCATTATTAAAACAAGAATTGGTCTTTGGGACAGTAAAAGGGTTGGTGCCGGTGCGGCTCCCATAAAAACAGAAAAAGGCTGGTTGTCCATTTATCATGGTGCCAATGCGGCACATCAATATTGTTTGGGTGCTTTTTTAATGGACTTGGAAGATCCTTCAAAAGTAATAGCCAGAACCCAAGAGCCTATTATGATACCTACCGCAAGCTATGAATTGAGTGGGTTTTTTGGAAACGTCGTGTTTACCAATGGACATATTGTGCATCCTGATGACGATACCATCACAGTTTATTATGGTGCTTCCGACGAGTTTGTTTGTGCTGCCGAGTTTTCAATTGCAGATGTATATTCACTTTTAAAATTTAACTGATGCTAAAGAAACCAAGAACTGAAATCGCGTACTTTTTACTAATGGTTTTCTATTAAAACATTTTAATATCCGAAAACTATACTCGGCAATTATGATGCTCAGTGGCGTTTCGATGATTATTAGAATATCTTTAAAAACGCTGGATTTAACGGGGATAGGGATAGCGGGAATGACTTTGGGACTTTCCTTTGGTTTGTATTGGTCTAATAGAGGATGCCTTGCACTTGCAATAACGAATGATAAAAACAGGAATTATTATTATGGATTAGAGACTTTCATTTATACAATTATTGCAATAGCTATCTCGGCAACTATCGGATGGTTTATTCAATCCAAAATTGGTGATGCCGAAAACTCTGCTCTTTGGGTAACGGACGATATTTTGAGACAACGTGTTTCTACATTTATACCACAATATTTGGCCATAATCGTCAATAAAAAAATATTGTAGCCACAATGCATCAAGCTTATGACCGTATCGAAAATCAAGAATATGGTTTTGGAACTTTCATTGCTGGTCCATCTAAAACCGCCGATATCAAACAATCATTAGTATTGGGAGCTCACGGAGCAAGAGGATTGACGGTGTTTTTGATGAAGTAGATTGTAATTGTATACAAAATAACAAAATACTGTAAATCTATGGTTTACAGGTTTTTTTTTGGATATATTTGGGATTGTTTTGTATTTTAACAAAAATTTCTCTGGTAATTTTTGTTAGTCTTCAATTGGTATTGGGTAGATTGTAATTTTTAATATCGGCATAATTTTTGATAAACTTAAGAATCATTTTCTTATAAAAAAACTTTGCTTTTGTGAAATAAAAACTAAAAAAGAATATGTCTGTTTCAAAACTAATGAAAACAAAAGAATGCCGCTTGTCGAGATTTTTTAGAATGGCCTTATTATTGCCGGTGTTTTTTGCTTCTGCTCAAACCAGTTCAGTAGTAACAGACCCATTAGTAGAACAGTTGCAAAGCTTTCCCCAAAATAATATTTCGGATTTGGTGTACTTGCAAACCAGCAAAACTATTTATGAAACCGAGGAGGATTTGTGGTTTAAAGGCTATGTCTTGGATGCACAATATTTTTATCCTTCGGCACGCAGTAAAACCTTGTTCGTGCAATTGACGGAAGACAAAACTGATCAGATCGTTTGGGAGAAAAAATACGAAATAGAAGATGGTTTTGTCGATGGGCATTTTTTTTTGCCAAGCGAATTGGCGGAAGGAATTTATACTTTGGCAGCCTACAGTTCCCATTCTGTTGAGGGCAATGCCAAAGAGTTTTATGCCGCAAAGAAATTGGAGATTCTAAAGACAATTCGCCTTAAAACGATTGTTGCCCCGATTGAAAAAGACAGTGTGGTACTTTTTACGACCTTTCCCGAAAGCGGGAAATTAGTCTCCGGAATCGAGAGTACCTTGGCTTTTAAAGCCGTCAATTCGAAAGGATTGCCCGTAGCTGTTTCGGGGGATTTGTATGAAAACGGAATTCTTTTATTCCCTTTTAAAAGTAGCCACGCGGGTATGGGCGGTTTTGATTTTACTCCAGACAGCAACAAAAAATACCATATTCAACTCTCGGAACCGGCATCGGAAAAGATATACGACATAGAACCGATAGCACCCAGCGGTAAAGGATTACATTTTATAGGCAATACCAAAGATGTGGCTTATTTTAAAATTACGCAAAGCAATGATCTAAAGGAAGAAAGGATTTATTTGAGATTGCAAATCCGAGGCGTAGTTTATACTATTGCAACGGGCTTGTTGAAAAAAGAATTGGTAGTCAAAATCCCCTTAAAAGATATCCCGCAAGGGATTGCAGAAGTTACCCTTTTCGACAAAAATGCAATTCCTCTGGCAGAACGTTTGGTCTATGTCAACCAAGATCATAAATTGACCATCAAGACCGAACTCAACAAAAGTGGATTTACTACCCGGGATAAAGCAAGCCTGAAAATAAAAGTGACTGACGAAAAAGGACAGCCCATAGTGGCGCATCTGGGATTAAGCGTGTACGATGGCTTGTATCAAAACAAGCAAGATTCCAAAAACATAGAGAGCCATTATTATCTTTCCTCCCAATTAAAAGGAAATATCTACGATCCTGCTTATTATTTTAACGAAAAAAATAAAGACCGTAAGCAAGCCCTAAATTTATTATTGCTCACCCAAGGATGGCGAAATTATGTGTGGAATGAAGACAATGTAAAAGAACAAGGCAATGATGACCCCATTGTTTTTGATGAGTGGAAAGGAAAAGTTCGTTTTGAAAAAATCAAGAAAAATCTACCCAAAACTGTTGGAATAAAAGCAATATTGGTGGCTACAGCCGATGAGAAGACAAGTAAATATTTTATCACGACCGATTCGACAGGTGTTTTCACGGCGGGTTCTAAAGAATTTAAAAGTGGAGAAGGCGGTTATGTTTATTTAGAACTGAAATCAGCCGAAAATCCAAAATGCCGAGTTGATTTTTCTGATAATTTTTTTAAAAAAATCAACAATAATCGTAAGAGCAAAAGCCTGATTTATCCTGTTTCAGCACTGCAAGAAATAAAGACTGAAGCTGCTTCTCCTTTTGTTGGCCGTGAAACAATAACCAAATTGAAAGAAATTTTGATAACCTCAAAAAACAAAAAAGGCTTTAGGGACAAATACATAGGGAAACTGGATAGTTTGGCTAGATTGGATCGAATTAGTGATTATTGGTGCATTAATGGCATTCTTAACTGTAAAAATCATCCAGAAACTAGATTTAATTATCGAGATCTAACCGAAACCGAGCTTTTAGAAATGTTTAATGTGGTTATGATAGAAGGTTATTATGGCAAGAAAGTGTTTTATGAAGCAGTGTATGATGAAGTAACGATAGCTGATTCCCTTCCGGATTTCCGTAATACCTTGTTTTGGAAATCGGATATCATCACTAACGAGCAAGGAGAAGCCAATGTTGATTTTTTCTGCTCGGACATCAATTCCCTGTTTATAGGAAATATTGAAGGCGTGAGTGGCGATGGATTATTGGGAGCGGAGAATTTTGAATTTAAAGTCCGAAAAAAAGCGAATTAATATTTACTTCTTTAAGAATAAATATTAGGATTTCCTACTTTAGGAAATGCATTCATAAAAAAGAGCAACTATTAGAGTTGTTGAAATAATTTATTCTTTTATTTCCCAATAAAAACCTTCTTTTCAAAAGCATCCATTTTAAAGAATTCGTCTGTTACTTCCATTGATGGCCAACCGTCTTTTGTGAGGTATAATGGTTTTATGTTTAACAACGATTTCCCATCGGCAGAGCGGGTGTAGGCGTGATAAACCATATAGGTAGTGTCTTTTTCTGTGAAAATTCCGTTATGACCACGACCGGGTTCTTTGTCATCGCCAGCCAAGAAAAGGGAATATTTATCGTCCACCCAACTTTCACCTTCTTTATTGAGGTATGGACCTTCAATGTTTTTGGATCTACCCATAACGATTTGGTAATTGCTGTTGATGCCTTTGCAGCAAATTCCTCTTGACGCAAAAATGTAATAATAATCAGGGCTTTTAATCAAAAAAACGCCTTCGCCCAAATGGGATGTCAATTTTATCAGTTTTGGATTTTCCTCTAATAACTTGCCTGTTTTGGGGTTCAATTCGACCATTCTTAAGCCCGTTTGATAGGAACCATACAATAGCCAAACTCTACTGTCTTTGTTGACAAATACGTTGGGATCAATCACATTTACGCCTTCTCCGCCGTTTTTAAAACTAATAACTGCACCGTGATCTTCCCATTTGTAGTTTGGATTTGATTTGTCTAAAGTTACATTGGTGGCATAGCCGATGCTTGAATTAAAATTCATCCAAGCTGAAACTGAATAATACAAATGATATTTTCCATCACGATAATGGATGTCTGGCGCCCAAAGCACTCCTTTTTGCTCTGGAATGTCTTTTTTCCACCAATCCAATACTTCGCCTTTTGGAAAAACGCCATTGTCATTTACCCAATTGATTTTGTCGGTTGATTTTTTGGAAGAAAGTCCCGTGCCAAAAACATAATAAGAATCACCCGCTTTAATCATTACGGGGTCGTGTACCTTTAAATCCCCTTTCAAACCATTGTTTTCGAGGGTGTTTTGGGAAACTTCTTGTGACCAAGTAACTATTGAAAAAAATAAAATCAGCAAGGTTAAACTATTTTTTTTCATTGAATTTAGGTTTGAATTGATATTTCAAAAAGCATTTAAATTTGAGCTTATTCCTTTTTTAAAGCGGCAATAATATCAGCCGAAACCTTGATTACCGTACCGTGGCGTGTTCCTTTTGGAAAACTGATTTGCTCCGAGATATCTTCCCAACCTTTGGCGGTTTGTTTTACGGCTCCATATTTTTTCTGGGTATATTTATCAAAATAAACCACCCATTCGCCATCGATTTTGGTTGCCGTTGGTCCTTCTGCCCAATATTTTCCTGTTATCGGTTCACTTGCTTTGGTGTAAGGACCTTCCAGATTTTTGCTGGTGGCTATTTTTAAATTTTTTTGGACTGGTACTTTTGTTTCATCCTTCAAGAACATGGTATATCCTTTTTCATCTTTTAGAATTGTGGCGTCGATGACATTAAAACCAGGTTCATAAAGTAATTTTGTTTTTTTGAGTTTTTTGAAATCTTTGGTCGTGGTGTAGTAAATCCTGTGATTGTATCCTTTTTCTTCAGTGGATTGTGTTTCGGTAAATTTTCCATCAATAGTTGAAGCCCAATAAATCATATAGGTTTTTGAATTTTCGTCATAGGTAATTTCGGGTGCCCAAGTATTTCTTGAATTTTTTTCATGTGCCATCACGGGTAAAAATTCTTGTTTAGACCAGTGAATTAGGTCTTTGGAAGAAGCGTAACCAATACCGTTGTCCGTCCAACTATCCGTCCAAACCATATGGTATAATCCATCACCGCCTTTTATGACGCAAGGGTCACGCATTAATTTGTCTTTGCCGACTTCTGGAGTCAAAAAAGAAGCGTCTTTTTTTAATGTTTCCCATTTATATCCGTCTTCGCTGTAAGCCAAATGCAGGCCATCTTCGCCATTGCCTTTGAAATAAGTGAACACATATCCTTCAGGTTTTGGAATAAATTCATTGGAAATTAACCATTTTTCGCAGGCTTTTGGCCAATTTTTATTCGTTCCTTGAACTCCTAAACCAAAACCGTGTCCGCCATTTTCATAAATATGCATTTCGACCGCTACTTGGTGTTGTTTCAATGCCAAATAATAATTGATGCTGTTTTCAACGGGAACGGCTTTGTCATCTGTGGCGTGAACCAAAAAGGTTTTAGGCGTTTCGGCTGTAACCTGCTTTTCATTAGAGTAGTTGCTGACCATTTCACTGCTTACATTTTTACCTAAAAGATTCTCTTTGGAACCTTTGTGCGTAATGGCGTCTTCCATGGAAATCACGGGATAAAGCAAGATCGAAAAATCAGGGCGGGCACTGATATTGTCTTTTGAATCGTACACTTTGTCATTGTAATGGGTGGACAATGTCGATGCTAAATGTCCACCTGCCGAAAAGCCTATGACACCAATTTTTGCTGGATCAAGGTTCCATTCTTGTGCACGTCTTCGCAATGTTCTTATGGCTTCTTGAGCATCTTGAAGTGGTCCAATGGTTTTGTCTTTCATAATGACATCGCTTGGCAATCTGTATTTTAGAACAAAAGCCGAAATCCCAATAGATTTGAACCATTCAGCTACTTTGTCGCCTTCTTTTTCGTGTGACAAAAGAGCATAGGCTCCTCCGGGGCAAATAATTACCGCTGCATTTTTGGAGATTTTGTTGTCTGCCAAGAAAATTTTCAAAGTAGGTTCTGTAACTTTCCGGATTCCTGTTATATTCCCTTTGTCATCTAGTCTAGGTTCCTGTTTGTAATCTGCCGCCTCAATGGCTCCGGGTATTTTGTCCCATAATGGGATTTCCTTGTTTTGTGAAAAAGTAAGGGAAGTATATCCAAAACTTACTATCAATGCTAATTTTAAACTATTTTTCATAAAATTCTATTTCTACAATGCGTAATTGACCTTTGGCATCTACTGCTGTTTTGTCTTTAAATAAGTCTAAATCTTTGGTGGCTTCAACTTCAACAATTTTACTGAAACCGTCTTTTTCGGTATTGGCTCCAATTAATTCTATTTTGATATTTTGGGCAAGAACGGGTTCCAATGGAATGGTGATGTAGCCTAAACTTTGCGCGGTATTTCCTTTATACACTTCTTTGCCGTCAGCTAAAATACGAATTGGATAGCTTTTAGATCGCCATCCTGTTAATTTTATTACGCATTCATTGACCATTGACGGTTTTGAAAGTGTGAAGGTTATGGAAGCTGTACTGCTTTTGCCATCGTTTTTCCATTCGGTCAATTCGTTGTCGTCATAACTTTTGAAAGTATCTGCATTATTCGATGGTGAACTGGCATTTACAATCGAAACAGGATTTCTTTTTAATGTATAAGAAGGCGTTTTTGGAGTGGCACCTCTTTCTAAATTGGATGCCAAATTCGTTCCAGGCAATAGTTTAGAAAGTCCATTCTCCACTTTTACGGCTTGACTGTCAAAAGTTAATTCAGCTGATTGCAAACCTTTAGCTGTTGCCGAAATGTGAATTTTCCCTGCTTTTGTCAAAGACTGAAGCATTACTCTATTAATCCCATTTTCGACAGGAATATTTTTGGAAAGAATATAATTATTAGGACCTTGCGCAATTCCTCCCAACCAAGTTGCTGGACCTTCAATGGTAAATGAAATCATATCATTGCTGATAGGATAACGGTCTCCGTTTTTGTCCAAAACTTCAACATCTATAAAAGCTACATCAGCACCATCAGCCAACATTCCTTTGGGTTGGGTGTTCAGTTTTAGTTTGATTTGAGTTGGATTTCCAATAGTTTTTTTGGAATCTTCACTTAAAATTTTTCCTTTTTCATCATAACTAATGGCTTTGATCGTTCCCGATTTATAGGCGATATTTTCAAAAGTAAATAGAAATTGATGGCTCTGTTTCCCAAAACCTTGTGAAATTCCATTGACAAAAAGTTCCACCTTGGCGGCTGTTGATACCACATAAATGTTTTTTACGACTGCATCAGTATAGTTCCAATGACCCATAATGTGCGTGCGGTGTTTTTCGATATCAACCCAGCCGTCCCACATTACTTGGTGTGCCCAAAAACCGTCTTTCGGAATGCGCATCGCATCGACTTCGCCACTGGTTCTGTAATTCGATTCACCACGGTGATGCGTGTTGGAATCTGAAAAAATAATGTTTACGCCTCCAGAATTCACTCTTTTACCAGTGCCGGGTCTTTCACGGTAATAATCGTACCAACGCATAATATCTTCAATGGCGTGGTGGTCTTGATTGTGATTGTAATCTTGTGCAGGTTGGTCGCGATACAAAGGTCCTACGCCTTCTTTATGAAAAGGAGGCGAGAATTCGTCCCAGTATTTGCGTAAGCCTTCATCTCTGGAATATTCGGTTGCCCACAATGGTTTTTGCGCGCTTTTGTTGATGTACAACATTTCTCCACCATATTCCGCTTCTTTACTGTCTAGCATTTCACGAGAACCAATGGCACGTCCGCCAAAGAGGTCGAATGTATTTCGGATGTTTTTCATTTCGAGCATGTGTTCCTCGCTGATGGATTCGTTACCACATTCGTAAAAAATAATGCTCGGATTGTTTCGGTTGTAAATGATGGCATCCCGCATTAGGTTGATACGATGATTCCATTGTTCGCCTTTAGCGTCTTTTTCGGCATCGCCAGCGGGCATTGCTTGCATTAATCCAACTCGGTCGCAAGATTCTATATCTTGTTTCCAAGGGGTAACGTGCATCCATCGCACTAAATTCCCGTTGCTTTCAACCATTAATTTATTGCTAAAATCACTTAACCAAGCAGGAACTGACATTCCGATGGCAGGCCATTCGTTGCTGGTTCGTTGTGCATATCCTTTTACTTGGATAACTCTATCATTCAGCCAAATTTCCCCGTTTTTGAACTCCGTTTTTCGGAAACCTGTTTTGGTCGAAACTTCATCAATGATTTTACCATTTACTTTCAAAATGGTTTTCACGGTATATAAATAGCCGTAACCCCAACTCCAAAAATGCAAGTCTTTAACCAAACTGTTGGCTTTTATGAATTTGGTTTCGTTGGGTTGAATCGTGGTTTTTTCTCCCGAGAAAGTAGCTATTTTTTTTCCGTCAAGGTCTTCAACAATGACATTGTATTCCACCGTTTTGGCAGTCCCATATTCATTTCGAACTTCTGTTTCGGCATTGATAACGGCACTTTCTGCTTTGATGTCAATATTGGAAGCATAGACATAAACTCCCGAGGTTTTTAGATTGGAATAGAGTGGGAGGGTTTGGTATAATTTGTCGGTAATGTGGAGGTAAACATTTTTAGGAATACCGCCGTAATTGGCGTTGAAATTATTGTTGTTCCATTGGTAGGTCGAATTGGTTTCCACTTCTCGGTATTTCCAATCGTTGTCGATTCGAAGCGCAACGGTATTTTCTTCGGGGAAAGGTTTGACGATTTTTGAAATGTCAAATCCAAAAGCCATCACTCCATTTTCGTGCAGTCCCACTTTTTGTCCGTTAACATAAATGACACCGCCTTGGCGAATACCTTCAAACTCGATAAAAATCTTTTTGTCCTTGATTCCTTTTGGGAGCTTGAATTGTTTTCTGTACCAAACTATACCAGTAGTTAATTCGACGATATCTTTTTCAAAAGCTTCTTCCTGATTGTAAGCGTGTGGAAGTGAAACTTTTCTCCAACTAGTATCATCAAAAACAGGAGATTCCGCATTTTGGGAATCTCCTGTTTTTAGTTTCCAATCTGCGTTGAAATTGTATTTTTCTCTATTGAATTCTTGAGAAAATAATGTGGAATTGATAAGTAGTAAAGCAAAAAATAAGAGCGCTTTTTTCATAATTTTTTTTTATCGTGCTATGCGTTAGGGATGGTAGTGGAGCTCTTTTTCCATGAATTGCCTCGGGTTTCAATCCGAGGCAATTCATGGAAAAAAAGCGGGAACATACAGCCCGACCCGTAGTTTTACGGAGGGTAACGCCCAAATTAAATTTTATTTCATTTTATAAATTTCGGAACCAGCCAACAAGAAACAGCCTAATCCATAATCTTCGAAATCAGGGATTTTGTCATAAGAAAGCGGTTGTCCGTCTTTTGGTTCTTTACCAGTGGATTGAAGAAATCCTAAAAATCCGTTTTCATGTAAACTTTCTTTTGTCAAGGCATTCCAAGCTTTTTGTACTACAGGTAAATAAGTTTCTTTTTTCAAAATTCCACTGTTAATTCCATAAGCCATTCCGTAAACGAATAAGGCTGTTCCCGAGGCTTCTTTTTCTCCAAAATTTGTTGGATCGTGCAAACTTACATTCCAAAAACCATCTGCTCTTTGAACTTTGACTAATGCTTCTGCCATCGCTTTCAAATCTTTTACATATTGTTCTCTGTGGGGTGCATTTTGAGGAATTATGGTCAGTACTTTGGCCAAAGCCGCAATTACCCAACCATTGCCACGACTCCAATAACAATCTTCGCCGTTTGGTTCTTTGTAAGGTGGATCAAAATCGGCATCACGCCACCATAAGCCATCTTTTGGATTGTAAAGTCCGTGGTCGCCATGTTTGTTTCTGGAATACATATACATCGCGTACATTTTTTCGAAATAGCGATTGTCTTTTTCAAGTACGCCCATTTTTGCGAAAACAGGCATTCCCATTTGGATGGCATCAATCCATGACCAATCGTCTAATTGAGGCGTATTCAACAACATATTTATGGTAGCTCTTGTACTTTTTAATTTTTTGGAATCGGGTTCTAAATTGTACAAATCAATATAGGTTTGTGCTGCACAATAATCGTCGGCATTGCGGTTTGCGCTGCCATTTCTAAATCCCCATTTGTGAAACTCGGACCAAGAATACGCATAATTATAATAGGTTTCTTTTGGATTGATTTCATATAATGCCATTAATCCTTCATAGTATACCCCACGAGTCCAAATATTGCTTGGACGTTCCTTGTTGGTTATGATGGTTTTGCCTGTTTCAGGCCATTTTTGCATAAAATAATCGTTGGCAAGCATCATTTGCTTTAGTACCAATTTTTTGTCAAAAGATTGTTGTGCGCTTGAACTGCTTGTGTATAAAAAGCATATAGCGAAAAATAAAAGTAATTTTCTCATTTTTAATATTCGTTATTTAATAATTAGTTTTGTTTTAAAGGTGTAATGGTAATTGGCCCCAACAATCCCGAAAGCATCGGGCTCCATTTGGTGGCATCAAATTTTTTATAATCCTTGTCCACCATGTTTATTTCATAAAAAATCTTCCATTCTTCCCCTCTAAGTTCCATATCTCGAACTCGGTTGGCACCAAGATTGGTGACTTTGACGGTCAATGTGTTTTTTCCTTTTTTCAATTTTCCCAAGTTGATTGTAAAAGGATTAGACCACGCCGTTCCAATGTAGGTTCCGTTCAACCAAACTTCGGCACTTTCGCGAACATCACCCAGATTTAAACTCCAATTGTTGGCTTCTGTTTTTGGAGCGTCAAATTGTAAATTATAAGTGGCTGTTCCTGAAAAAGCTTCGGTATCATGGTTTAATTTTGTCCAAGATTCTAATGTTGAAACCGTAGTTTTAGCAGGTAATTTTGGTCCTCCTCTGTCAAATGATAATTCCCAATTTCCTTTTAAAGCAATTGGTTCGCCAGCTTTTTCATAATAATCCCATTTCTTTTGCGAAGCGGTGTTTTCCGTTTTTAGAATAAAAGATTGCCCTGATTCGATGCGAAGTTTTACCAATGTAACGTCCGCTTTCTTTTGAACTATGGCATTGCCATAATCTTTGTTTAGCGGATCGAAAATAATAACTTCTTTGTTGCCAATTTGCAACGGAATAAAACCATCAATTGCTTTTGAGGTATGATTTACCAGATAGTAGATTTTTTCTCCGTCAATAGTTCTTCTAGTGTATTTTAAACCGGTGTTTACTAATTTTTCGGGATATACTTCAGCAGATTCCAACGCTTTGAAAACATCAGAAACAGGCTCGATACTGTTCTTGTTTCCCGTGATTAAAGCGGCTAATTTTTTGTTCTGTTCCTCATATTTATTATAACCAGGAACTGACGATGGAAGTCCTTCAAAAATGATTTTCCCACCCGCTTTTTTCAATTCTATTAATTTTTCTAAAGTAGCCAAAGGCATTTTTTCGCAAACAGGAATAATCAACGATTTAAATGTTCCGCCTGGCAAAACTATTTTGCCGTCTTTAACTTGGGCTTGAGCAATAAAATTATCCGAAACGAAATCTACACCATATCCATTTGAAATTAGGTTTTTGGCGGTATCATAAAACGAAGTTCCTTTTAGCCATTCTGAAAGGGAGTGTATTTTAAACTGGAGGAACAAAGTCCCACCTTGGTATTTGTTCCAAGTGTCATAAATAGGCCAATACAATAAATTTTCATTGTCCGGTTTGCCTTGTTGCAGCATCGATTGGCAATTTGCGATATAGGAAAACAAAGATGGTGCATCTTGCCAAGTTGGATCAGTTTCATTGAAATTTGCAGAGGCGTAGAATTTCCATCCCGGCCATTTTGCTTTTTCCGGCGAATAAGTGGAACCGTGAAGAAACATATGGTTAACGCCATTGAGAAGTAATTCCTCGGCTTCGGGTTTACATTGTGATAAAGCTATTTTAAAATGGTCTCGTAACCAGGTAAATGATTCGGAAGAAACCAATGGTTTTCCTGAAATATGTGCTGCCGACGAAGAGAATTTGAGCATAACCGGATCAGCATCGCCTTCGCGAATGTCTTGTTGTTCTCGTCTAAAACCTGCAATATCAAATGGCATAGAACCAAAAGTTTCGCATTCTGGAATATCTGCCGAAGCATATAAATCAATTAAATTCCCCGGAGATCCGTGGGCTTGAAGTTTGGTTTTGAAGTTTTTGCTGTTGGCCCAATTTGTCCATGGTTTGTCAAAACGGTTCAATAACAAATCGGAAATTGTTTCGCGATAATCCGCTTTAATTCTATTATCGATTTCGTTATCTGTTTTGCTTAATAATTTTGGAAGTTGTTGTTTAAGATCGTAACCTCTTCTGTTTTGAAATTCGGTAAAGAATTGAGGTGTAAAATCAGTATCGTACACTTCATAACTATCATTAAAAATGGTACGTATTTTTCCTTCGCGTCCTTTAAAAGCATTATTAAATGGAACAACATAAGCATTAAGCGCTTCTTCCGAATAATGATCCAAAGTGTATCCTTTTCCACCGGGAGCTGCTCTTTTTACTTGTTGCCCTGTTTTGCCACTAAAAACGGCGTATAGGGTATAATCTGTTTTTTTTGCCGTCCATTTTAAAAGCGTTCCTTCCAATTGATCCGTTAGGTCAATATACGAACCGTTGGCACCATAAGCCACAACATACAAAAGTTTTGCAGGTATTTTAGCCTTGGTGCTGTCCGCCTTGATTTCCTGAATGATTTTATTTCCTTTTTTGACATTGTATTTTTCTACCACTAATTTTGTCGCAGCAAAAGGTAGCGTTACATGAGAACCACCATAAGGCCAGCCAGTTCCTAGAACCATATCGACTTGCATGTGTAAACTATCGGAAATATGAATGGTATAATCCAACATTTCCATCCATTTTGGAGAGAGGTAATCAATGAAGTTGTTTTCTTCTCCTTTGACACCATATATAGGAGTGATTTCTACTCCGCCAATTCCGGCATTATGAAAATCCAAAAGACTTTTCTTTAAATTGGGTTTGTCTACAGCGCTTCCCATCCACCACCAACGAGCCCATGGTTGATTGATATTAGTAGATTTTGGCCAAGGTGACACAGTTGTTTCCTGTGCAAAGGTGCTATAAGCAAAGAAGAAGGTTAAAATATAAAAGCAGTATAGTTTTTTTAGTCTCATTGTGATGTCTTAAAATTATATAATTATTTTTTAGCCTAATAATTTAACTTGAAATTTATAAATTTTACTTCTGCAATCTTGAAGAAGATGTAAAAGAGTAAAAGTATTAGTAGTCTGAATAATTAGCATCCTGTAGCGTCCTGTTTGTTTTTATAAAAATTAGATAGATGATGAAATTGACCTGTTTTTTTTAAGATTTCATATTTATTAATTCAAATATTATTAAATGTAAAAAATTAATACATTTTATTTTTTATCGTGCTTGTGTATTGTTGCAACTCAATAAGTTAGGTTTTGTAGAGTCAAAAATAAAGATTAAAAAATTAATATCTTGAAAACTAACAGGATACCACAGGATGCTATGCGTTTTCCTTCTTTATAAATTTGATTAACTAAATAATTAACCTAAATTAACTTTTTATGAAAAACAAGTTTAGCCTTTTACTGCTTATGGCTGTGTTTACATTACTATATGTATCCGGTTATGCGCAGAACAAAGTTGTTAAAGGAACAATCACGGACGTTTCAGGATTACCAATACCTGGAGTAAACGTGATTATCAAAGGAACCAAAACAGGAATCAGTACGGATATTGATGGAAAATACGCTATTTCGGCTTCTCCGGGACAAGTATTGGTTTTTAGTGCCACGGGTTCTAAAACGGTCGAAAAAACAGTTGGACAATCCGGTGTTGAGAATGTAGTGCTTCTTGACGACGTGTCTCAACTTAACGAAGTTGTGGTTGTAGGATACGGCTCGGTAAAAAAATCAGATGTTACGGGGGCAATCGTAAGTGTTAGTGCTGAAAAATTGATGACTCGACCAGTAAATAATGCTCTTGAGGCTTTACAAGGCAAAGCAGCTGGGGTAGATATTAGATCCAGCGAACGTCCAGGAACTATCGGTTCTGTTCGTATTCGTGGTAACCGTTCTTTGACTGCTGATAATGCACCTCTTTATGTGGTGGATGGTGTGCCTTTGATGTCCGCATCTGGTATCGAAACGCTTAATCCAAGGGATATCGCATCCATCGACATTCTTAAAGATGCTTCGGCCACGGCCATTTATGGTTCACGTGGAGCCAATGGGGTTATTATTGTTACGACAAAACAAGGAAAAACGGGACAATTCAGCTTGAATTATTCGGGTACGATCACCACACAAGACATTGTTGACAGGTCTCCATCGATGAGTGCTGCTGATTTTATTAATTTCAAACGTCATGCCGCTTACAATCTTAACTTTCAACCTGGTTCGACTACAAAATATGCAAGTCCGGATGCTCCAACTTTGGCAAATGATAATTTGATTTTTTCGAGTCCTCTTGATGGTCACACTTCAAGAGATAATGTTTTGAAAGGTTGGGCTAGTGGAACTTGGGATCCTTCTAAAGTAACCAATACCAATTGGACTGACTATGTGACCCAAACAGGAATTACCACGGAGCACGTTTTGAGTGCAAGTGGAGGATCTGAAAAAGTAAACAGTTATGGTTCATTTGGATTTTTGGATAATGTGGGTACCCAAAAAGGACAATCTTACAAACGTTATACTGCAAAGTTGAGTAGTAATATTACTCCTGTGGATTGGTTTAAAATGACTGCTTCCTTGAATGCGGCTTGGAGTGAGCAAGATTTTGGAATGTCAACTTTGAGCGGACGTAGTAGTTCTGTTCCCAATGCGATTTATGGAGCTGCCAAATCCATTTTTAATATGGCTGTTCCTTATGATGCCAATGGGAAATTGGTTATCAATCCTGGAGGTGAAAATGGTATTTATAACATTATGGATGAATGGAACAAGAGTACACAATTGTCACAAACGATGCGTCTTTTAGGTAATTTTTCTGCTACCATAAATATTGGGAAAATTTGGGAACCTGTAGAAGGACTTAGTTATAAATTGAATTTTGGACCTGACTACCGTCATTGGAGAGAAGGTGTTTATATTGACGGAACTTCTGTGCATAAAGTGAATGCTGACGGAAGTCCCGGAAGAAATAATGCGAGACTTCAAAACCGTCGTGATTTTTCTTGGACTTTGGATAATCAACTTATCTACGATCGTACTTTTGCCAACAAACACAATGTGGGTGCTACCTTGCTTCAAACGGCATCATCTTGGAATATCGAAAACTCATCGATGAGTGCCAACAATATACCCAATCCAGTCTTCTTGTGGAATGCTATGGGAACTGTTGATATTACCAATGCTGCCAATGGTGCCAGTATGAGTTCAGGACTTACGGAACGTCAACTTACTTCGTATTTGGCTCGTTTTAACTATGGTTATGACGGTCGTTATTTGTTGACCATGTCAGGTCGATGGGACGGAGCTTCTCAATTATCCGAAGGGCATAAATGGGATTTTTTCCCATCTGTAGCTCTAGGATGGCGTATTAATAAAGAAGGTTTTATGAATGATGTAAGCTGGGTTGATAATTTGAAACTACGTTTGGGTTTTGGAACAGTAGGTAACTCGTCGGTGGATCCATATTCAACAATAGGAAGTGTTACGGGTATCTATCTTCCTTTCAACGGGATGGCTAATGAGTTGGGGTATACTACCAACGAACCTTATTATACCGCACCGGATAACTTGAATCCAATGGCAAACGAGCAACTTGGATGGGAAAAAACAACCCAATACAACCTTGGTGTTGATTTTGGTTTCTTGAATAACAGAATTAACGGTTCTGTGGAATTGTACAAATCGTTCACGAATGATTTGATTATGGAGGTGGCTATTCCTACACTTACGGGTTATGGCAGAACCTTTGCCAATATTGGTAAAACGAACAACCGTGGTGTCGAGGTTACCCTTAATTTTATTCCTGTACAGACTAAAGGTGGATTTACTTGGGAATCTAACTTGAATGGAGCTTGGCAAAAAGATGAAATCGAAGAATTGGCTTATGGCAAAAATGACATGGTGGGCAATAATTGGTTTATAGGCAAATCAATCAATGTTAGATATGGATTTGAGAACGATGGTATTTGGCAAAACACACCAGAAGATCTTGCAGAAATGGCTTTGTGGAATGCCGTAGTGGGAGGAGACAGATTCACGACAGGTAACGTGCGTCCTAAAGACCAAGATGGTGATCGCAAGATGACTGCCGCTGACCGTGTGGTTGTGGGCAACAGTAATCCTAATTGGACTATGGGCTGGACCAATACTTTTGACTATAAAGGGTTTGAATTGGGAATAGAAATATACGGTCGCATGGGGTACACAGCCTCTTTGGGAGGGGAAGCATTGACTGCTACTGCCAATCAACGTGAAACAGATTATTGGACACCAACCAATCCGGGTGCAGAATTCCAAAAACCTCTTCTCGGACAAGCATCATCTGGTTCGCAGGATAAATACTCTGGACTTCTTGGTTTTCAGGAAGCTGCATTTGTGAAAATTCGCAACATCTCTTTGGGTTATAATTTGCCTAAAGATCTTACCGAGAAAATTGGTTTGGCCAACATGAAACTTTATGCTCAAGCGGTAAGTCCTGGCAGTATTTATCAATCGTTGGACTGGTATGATTTTGATGTGGATGCCACCTACTACAACAGAAGTTTTGTTATGGGAATTGAAGTTGGATTTTAATGAATAATGAGTTATAACGAACAAAGTAATAACATTAAAAAAATAGGAAAAATGAATAATATAAAAAATATGGGGATTGGCCTTTTGGTGATGATGGGGTTAACGTTTAATTCCTGTTCGAAAGACTTTCTTGACGAAGAATTGACGACAAAATTTTCAACTGATTATTTTGAAACAGCCGCCGGGCTTGAAGATTTGGCCCAGTCTCTTTATGGAAACATTAGATGGCATTATGGGTTTGAATGGTCTTATGGAATGACCCTTTATGGAACCGACGAGTTTACAAATGCAAACGACCTGACGAATGAAATGTGGAATACCTATGACAATCGTTTAGGACCATTGGGAGCAACAGCTGCCACGGGAGCAGCAAACGGAAACGCCACTTCTCCTGCGGCACTTTGGGATCAAATGTATTTTGGTATTGCAGCTGCCAATACCATCATTGCCAATGCAAGTAAAATTCCCGATTTAAAAGTTCGCAACCGTTGTTTGGCTCACGCTTATTTCTTGCGTGGTTACAACTACTATCGCCTAACGGCCCAGTATGGAGGAGTTGTGCTTCAAACCACGCCTGTTAAAACGGTTGTCCGTAATTTTACTCGTTCAAGCGAAGAGGCTTGTTGGGAACAAATTATTTCTGATTTCCGCGATGCTTACAGTCTTTTTGAAGGCGAAATTTACACGTATGGCAAAGGGATTACTTGGACCAAAGCAACTGCTGCCCATTTTCTTGCAAAATCATTGTTGTTTCGTTCTTCTGAGCGTAATGATGCTTGGAATAGTAGTTATAAAGATGCCGATTTAAAAGAAGCTATTGCTGCCACTACTTATGCCATTAATGCTCGTGGAGCACTTACTCCCAATTACAGTGATTTGTATGCCAACTGGACGGGAATTGATAATCCAAACGAGCAACTTAGCGAAATATTGATGGCTGCCGGTCACAATGGAGATGATACAACGGCCAAAGGTCGTTTCGGAAATCGTACCTATAATTATTTTGCCCCTCAATTTTCAAGCTTTGCTGGAGGTTGGGTTGCGCGTGGAGTATGGATTGGTTCGATGGATTTTCAACGTTGTCGTCCCACGGAATATAGTTATGCCGTTTTCAACCACGTGAACGATGCCCGTATGTGGAAAACATTCAAGACTGTTTATGGAGTTAATTCAGTTAGAACTCCCAATCCAAATGGGGTTAAGTTGGGTGATCCAGGTATTGTAATGATTTTGAATACCAAGAATGACAACACGTATAACGGATATACTTTTGGTGCAGTTATCCAAAACCCGACTTGGAAGGATGATGCAAAACGACTGCCTGAGTGGACTGTTGGTTCTCGCCAAACACCAACTTCAGGAGCCTTGACAAGCAAAGTAGGGCAATATGCTCCCAATTCATTGGTGTTGTATCAAAATGGAACCTATGTGGCACCTAACTTCAAGAATCAACCTATTTGTAATTTCTTTGCCGGTATCAACAAAACAGACGATGGGTCACGTACAGGGGAAAGAAATGATGCTCACCGTGACGTAATTATGGCGCGTCTTGCCGAGACTTATCTTGTACGTGCAGAATGTTATGCTCGTTTGCAACAATTTGGTTCTGCAATGAGTGATATCAATGTTGTTAGAGCGAGAGCCCAATGGAAAAACGGGGAAAACAGGTCTTATTATAGTGATGGTTCCCAAGCGTTTAAAGTTAATCCTTTGAATGTGTTAACAGCAGCAACCAATTTTATCAATTCAAATTTAGACATGAATACCTATTATTTGTCTAATCCAACAGTGCCGGTTACCACTGCGGCATCTAGTTTGACATTGTCAACATTCCCGAATAGCTTGCCAACTGAAGATGAAGATATTCTTACCAAAATTGGAGCTACCACTAATTATGATCGTGCTTTGCATTTTATCCTTAATGAACGCAGTCGAGAGTTGTTGGGAGAATGGCAACGTTGGGAGACATTATCTCGCACGGGAACTTTAATTAAACGTGCAAAAGCATTTAATCCGGAAGCGAAATTCATTACGGCTGGTAAGCATGAACTTCGTCCAATTCCACAAGCGTTTATTGATGGTTTGCTAAATGACGATGGTTCCAACTTGTCTGCTTCGCAAAAAGCGGCTTGGCAAAACCCTAATTACTAGTTTAACCTAAAATTTATATTAAGATATATCAAGTGCCGTAGTTCTGAACTATGGCACTTTTTTTTGCTAGCAGGGAAGCACAGGATGCTTTTGCAGTTTGACTCCTTTATCTTTAAAGTTTAGTACTGAAATTGAAATAAACTATGATTCATTTAAAAAAACTTCTTATAATTCTAATTGTTTTAGGAGTTAAATTGTCTGCAACAGCCCAAGTTAAATTGCCTGCTTTAGTGGGTGATAATATGGTTTTGCAACAAAACACAAAAGTCAATTTATGGGGATGGGCATCACCAAACGAAAAAATAAATATTCAATTGGGATGGCAAACCGCTCCCGTTGAAGTTACAGCGAACCCTGATGGAACATGGAAAACAGCAGTTAATACACCTCAAGGTAGTGAAAAAGCCTACGACATTACTATTGAAGCAACCAATAATATTATTCTACACAATGTACTTATTGGCGAAGTTTGGATTTGTTCCGGTCAATCCAATATGTATTTCCCCGTAGGAAAAGAAGAAGGAACATGGAAAACAGGAGTCAAAAATTACGAGGAAGAAATTGCAAACGCCAGTTATCCGAATATTAGAATATTTACTGTTTTGACCAAAGCTTCACAAAAACCTTTGGACGATGTTACCGGAAGCTGGGCGGCATGTTCTCCAAGCACAGTGAAAACATTTTCAGCAGTAGCATACTTTTTCGGAAGAAATTTGTACCAAAAGTTGAATGTTCCGATAGGATTGATTTCTTCTTCTTGGGGAGGAACAAAAGCCGAAGCCTGGACTTCGCAAAATGTCTTGGAAGAAAATCCAGATTTCTTGTCCATTCTTGAAACTGATGCAAAGAGTGAAAAATTATTCCAAGAAAAACTGGAAAACTACTATTCGAATTTGAAGAAAGAACGAATCGCCAACAACAATGATTTGACTAAAACCGAATTAAAAAAGCCTAAAAAAGAAGAAAATAAAACTTCTTATGTTCTTTATAATGCGATGTTGCGACCTCTGGTTAATTATACTATGAAAGGCGTAATTTGGTACCAAGGAGAAAGCAATACCGAACAAGCCTATTTGTATCGCAGCTTATTTCCGGCAATGGTCAAGAATTGGAGAAGCGATTGGAATCAAGCTGATTTTCCGTTTTATTATGTGCAAATTGCACCACATAAAGGACAAAATCCAGACATAAGAGAAGCACAATTGCTTTCCTTGAAAAACATTCCAAACAGCGGAATGGTCGTGACAACAGATGTTGGAAACGCTACTAACATTCATCCAATAGACAAGCAAACAGTAGGTTATCGATTGGCTTTATTGGCTCGTGCCAAAACCTATAATGAAGCTAGTCTAACCTATTCAGGACCGATTTACAATCATATGAAAATCAAAAAAGAGCGAGTTCAATTGTTTTTTGATTATGCCAATTCCGGACTGGTTAAAAAAGGAGACGCTTTAAAAGAATTCGAGATTGCAGGAGAAGACAAAGTGTTTTATCCAGCAGATGCCAAAATTGATGGTAAGACCGTTGTGGTCTCGTCTTCAAAAGTAAAAAATCCAGTAGCCGTTCGTTTTGCTTGGAAAGCTGTTCCGGAACCTAATTTATTCAATAAAGAAAATTTGCCTGCTTCACCATTTAGAACAGATGATTGGGCAAGTCAAACTGTAGAAAAAGAATAAATAAAACCCGTTGGTGCAATTATTAAATTTATAGAAATAAAAAATTGAAACGCATAGAATAATAGAAAAAAGAGTAAGATAGACCAATTGCTTCGCCTGTTCGCTATCGCTCGGGTCTTGGTTTTAACATAGCCTGATGTATTCTAAAATTAAGTGAAACGACTAATTAAAACTAACAATAACTATGTTTCTATGCGTTTAAAAAATATAAAATTGAATTCCACCCAACGGGTTAAATAAAATTAGAGTTGAAAACTTAAATAAAAAATAACCAGTTATAATTAACCTTAAAACACCAAAAAAATATGAAAAGCAGCAATCTTAGAAACGCTTTTAAAATGAAATTGAAACCAGGCTTTGAAGTCGAATACAAAAAAAGACACGACGCCATTTGGCCGGAATTGCAGTCCTTGCTTTCGGAATCGGGCATACAAGATTATAGTATTTTTCTAGATGAAGAAACCTTGATTCTTTTTGCGGTTCAAAAAATAAGCCCCAATTTTGATTTTGATTATTTACCCAATCATCCCATCGTAAAAAAATGGTGGGCATATATGGCTGATATAATGGAAACCAATCCCGATAATTCTCCAGTGGCAAGTTCATTGATAGAAGTTTTTCACGCAGATTAAATTGTTCTTAATTTCTTTAAAAGTTAATCAATACCTCACAATGAGTTCTAATAAGACTATATTTTTTACCGTACTTCTACTTTTTGCATTTACTTGCAATAATGCTCAAGAAAGATCTGCCATTGAATTAAATAATGGATGGAAATTTTCTAAAGGCAACAACGAAAAGGCTTTCGAAAATGATTTTAATGACTCTAAATGGCAAACTGTTAGTGTTCCTCATGATTGGGCAATTTACGGGCCTTTCGACAAAGAAATCGACAAGCAAGTAACAGCTATCGTTCAAAATGGTGAAAAAGTAGCCACCGAAAAAACGGGTCGAACAGGGGCTTTGCCATACATTGGCGAAGCTTGGTACAGAAACCAGTTTTCGGTTCCCAATTTTGACAAAAACAAGAAAGTAATCCTTCTTTTCGAGGGTGCGATGAGCGAGCCAAAAGTATTTGTGAATGGAAAAAAAGTGGGGGAATGGAACTACGGCTATAATTATTTTTACTTGGACATCACCGATTTTATCGCTGCCAACGGAAAAAATAACTTGGCGGTTCATTTGTCAAATTTAGGATCATCTTCTCGTTGGTATCCTGGAGCCGGCTTGTACCGAAAAGTAAAATTGATTGTCAAAAACAAGGAGAGCATCGACCAATGGGGAACTTTTGTTACGACTCCAATCGTTACGGATGATTTAGCGAAAGTAAATATCAAAACCAAAGTCACTGGCGAAAATCTTCGTATCGTTACCAAAATCAATAATGCTTCAGGTAAAGAGGTTGCTATAAATAAATCGGATGCTATTTTTGGTAACGAATTCGAACAAAATATAGCTGTGAAAAATCCACAATTGTGGAGTCCCGAAACGCCTTATCTCTACACCGCCGTTTCTCAAATCTATGTTGGCGATGTACTCAAAGATGAAACCAGCACTCGATTTGGTATTCGAACCATTAAATTCGAACCCAATAAAGGATTCAGTTTGAATGGAAAAGTACGCAAATTCAAAGGGGTTTGTTTGCACCACGATTTGGGGCCAATTGGAACAGCAATCAACAAAGCGGCATTACGCAGACAATTAACTATTTTAAAAGATATGGGTTGCGATGCCATTCGCAGCTCCCACAATATGCCTTCGTTGGAACAACTCGAATTATGCGACGAAATGGGATTTATGTTTTTGGCCGAAAGTTTTGACGAATGGGCAAAACCAAAAGTGAAGAATGGCTACAATCGTTTTTTTAACACAGATGCCGAAAAAGACGTGGTCAATTTGGTTCACGCCACGCGCAACCATCCGTCTATCGTGATGTGGAGTTCAGGTAATGAAGTGCCAGATCAATGGGGAGCAGAAGGAGTGAAAAGAGCGAAATGGCTGCAAGAAATCTTCCACCGCGAAGACCCAACCCGTCCCGTAACCGTGGGAATGGATCAAGTAAAAGCCACAATGGAATCGGGTTTTGGAGCTATAATGGATATTCCAGGTCTAAATTACCGCTTGCCTTTATATGAAGAAGCTTTCAAAAAATTCCCGCAAGGATTTATTTTAGGTTCCGAAACGGCTTCAACAGTGAGTTCTCGAGGGGTTTATAAATTTCCGGTTGTCAAAGGACCGAACAAGCAATATCCAGATTTTCAATCTTCATCTTATGATTTAGAATATTGCAGCTGGTCTAATGTGCCTGATGACGATTTTGTTTTGCAAGACGACAAATTATGGGTAATTGGCGAATTTGTTTGGACGGGTTTTGATTATTTGGGTGAACCAACTCCTTATGACGAAAAGTGGCCATCTCGAAGTTCGTATTTTGGAATCAGTGATTTGGCGGGTTTGCCAAAGGACAGATTCTTTTTGTACCGTAGCCGGTGGAATTCAACGGACAAGACTTTGCATATTTTACCACATTGGAATTGGGAAGGTCGCGAAGGACAAACTACACCCGTTTTTGTTTACACCAGTTATGATAGTGCCGAACTTTTTGTAAATGGGAAAAGTATGGGAATCCAGAAAAAAAATAATACAACGCCACAAAACAGATACCGTTTGATTTGGATGGACACGAAATACGAACCGGGAACAATCAAAGTGGTAGCTTTTGATAAAGACGGAAAAGCCGTTGCTGAAAAATCCATTCGTACTGCCGAGAAACCGTATCAAATAAAATTAGAAGCCGACAGAAGCACGCTCGAAGCCAATGGCGAAGATTTATCATACGTAACAGTTTCTGTAGTCGATAAAAATGGAAACCCTTGTCCAACTGCAACACAACAATTAAATTTCAGGGTAAGCGGAAAAGGGACGTATCGTGCAGCCTGCAACGGCGACGCCACTTCATTGGAACAATTCCATTTGCCAACTATGAAATTATTTAGTGGTAAATTAGTAGTCTTGGTACAATCAACCAAAGAAGCAGGGAAAATGGAATTGACCATAACAGGCAAAGGACTGAAAAGTGGAAAAATAGGATTGAATTCAAAGTAAATAATCTTTAAATTACTATTCAAAATCACTCGAAGTGACGAATGAATTTTTAAAATAGTCACCTTAAATTATAAAGAAATAAGTAGATGAAACTATACCGAAAATCTTTTTTATCTTTGATTGTTTTTCTGTTTTTTGCCACCAATGGTTGGTCACAAGACACCAGAACATTCAAGGTTTTTCAGTTTCCAGCCAATAAAATTCCAACCATTGATGGAAATGCCGACGATTGGAAAATGGTGCCCAAAAGTTATGTTGTGGGTATGGACCAGTTATGGGACGACAGCGGCAAACAACCAAAAGCCGACCCCAAAAATCTGGATGTCAGCGTAAAAGTTGCTTGGGTCAAAGGACTGAATCGTTTGTATTTTTTATACGAAGCCTATGATAATTATTGGGATTTTTCTTTGACGGGTTTGCACAACGACATCTTTGAAATCACGGTCGATGCCGATCAATCCGGTGGTCCTTTTATAGACCGATTTCATCCCAATAAAGCATTGACAAACACGATGGACGCCTATTTTTCATATCACGGTGTTCACGCACAAAATTATCATATTTTCACGCCTGCCGAAGGGAAAGATTGGGCTTTGGCTTGGGGAAGCCAGCCTTGGATAAAGGAATTGCCGTATGCCAATGCGGCAACCAATTATAATTTCAAACCCGGAGAATCAGGAAAACTGACGTTGGAATTTTGGATAACGCCTTTTGATTATGCCGGAAATGATTCCGAAAGAGCGGTTGAATCCATTTTGGACGAAAATAAAAACATCGGACTTTGCTGGGCAATTATCGACTATGACGATGTCAACAACGAAAAAAACAACGGCTTTTGGAACTTGTCGAAAGAGCACACGATGTATGGCAATGCCAATTATAGTTTGCCTTTCAAACTAATGCCTTTGGAACCCGAATTCAAAAAACTAATCGATGCCAAATGGATGTTCAACACGATGGACATGAAAAGAAGAATGGTCGCTTTCATAGATCAATCAGAGGGGGAAATCAAATCCTGGAATTGGGATTTTGGCGATGGAACGACTTCATTGGAACAAAACCCCATACACCAATACAAAGAGGCTGGAAAATACATCGTTGTCTTGAACATCGAAGGCCCAAAAGGAAAATCCCGAATGGCGAAAGTTTGGGATGTGGCAGTGAAATAAAAAAATCCAAGAAGCAAAAAAATCAAAAAAATGACACCTAAACTTATATTATACCTGCCTTTAGCCCTATCAATTATGGCTTTTACAGGATGTAAAGCGCAACAAAAAACGACAAATTCAACCATCACTTTATTCAATAATTCGGCTATTGAATTATCGGACAAGGCGGTAACCATCAAAAGAAGTGGTATAGATAAAAATAACACACAAAACTTTCCGCTTTTAATTTGCAAAACGGATACCATTCCTTCCCAAGTCAACGATTTGGATGGAGACGGCCAATGGGACGAACTATTTTTGGTTACCCATTTTGCTGCCAAAGAAAAGAAAACCATCCAATTAAAATGGGTGAAAGACGCTCCGAAATTCCCTGTTAGAACCAGTGTGCGATTCGGAAAAAGGGAAGCCGAGAACATACCTTTGCAACCCGCAACAGCCGAATCGGTTAACGCACATCAAGTCTATAAAAAACTAGGTTTCCAGAAATACCAAACCGATGGTCCTTCTTGGGAAAACGACAAAGTAGGTTTCAGGCATTATCTTGACGGTAGAAATTCCAAAGATGTTTTTGGAAAAAAAATCCCAGCAATCACACCAGAAAATGTCGGAATTAGCACCACGGGAGCTGTCGAAGACAATTATCATGTGATGCACGATTGGGGAAGAGATGTTTTTCCGGTGGGGAGTTCGGCTGGATTGGGCGGTTACGCTTTACTGGTGGACAACGAAATCACGCGACTTGGAATTCTTGGCACCGATACTTTGAACAATATCGAAAAAACTACTTTTAAAATTGTTGCCGAAGGATCTGAAAATTCGGTTTTGAATTACAATTATTCGAATTGGAAAGCTTCGGGAAAGAACTACCAAATAAACGAAACCACTTCGATTTGGCCAGGAATGTATGCCTTTAAAAACACGGTAAGCATTGATGGAATCACGGAAAAAGAAACCTTTTTGGTGGCTCTTTCAAACATCAACAATCAAAAAGGATTAAAGGTTATTGAAGTCGGAGATTGGGTTTGTCTTATCCAACACGATAATCTGGGTTATCAACGCGAATGGATTATGGGAACGGCTATTATTGTTCCCAAAAAAGACTATTTGGGCTATATTGAAGCACCAAAAACGGGGCAATTAACAGATTCTTATTTGGCAAAATTCAAAATAGAAAACAACAAACCTATCAGTTATTATGCAGTGGCTGCTTGGGAATTGAGTGCCGACAAAAATTTTAAAGATGCTACTTATTTTACCGATTATGTAACTAATCTGGCCAAACAATTGGCGATAGAAATTACAGTTGCAATAAAATAAACTAACAATTCCTATTTGAGATATTTTAAGGACTAGACAAAAAAGATGAAAATACGATATTTTTTAAAGACATTGGTTTTTATGTTATTAACATCAATTCTGATGTTGACGGCATCATTCATTATAAAGGATAGCAATCTTGATGATGATACCACAGCTAAAGATTTTGCTAATGCAAATGGACCAACGCCTTATATTTTATGGCAATGGATGAACGGTTGTGTAACCAAAGAAGGAATTACATCGGATTTGGAAGCATTTAAAAAAGTGGGGATAAAAAATGTTCAACAATTTTTGGTTGGCGGATCTGAAGCAGACATTACCGACCCAAATATTACCGTTTTAGGAGATAAATGGAATGACTTAATGAAATTTTCATTAGAGGAATGCCAAAGATTAGGAATGGATTTTGGAACTCATAACAGCCCCGGATGGTCATCCAGTGGTGCGCCAGATTTGAAGGTAGAAGACTCTATGCAAAAACTGGTTTGGGCTAAAACATCGGTTTCTGGAAAAACGGCAAAAGGAACTACTATTGAAAAAGCAGCAATAGAAGCTAAATGGAATTATTACAAAGATATTTGTCTGATTGCCGTACCTAAAGGAAAAGAGAATCTTACCAAGGATAATATAATTGTTATTACCGATGGACTTGATAAAGAAGGTCGATTAAGTAAGGCATTACCAGAAGGGCAGTGGGAAATACTTCGGTTTGGTCATACCACTACAGGAGCAATGAATATGACGGCTCCGGTTTCAGGACAAGGTTTGGAAGTGGATAAAATGAACCGAAATGCACTTGACAAATTTTGGGCTTTATATCCTCAAAAATTATTAAACTTGGCTGGTAAACACAGTGGAAAAACTTTTAAACGAATCGAAATAGATAGTTATGAAGCCGGTTTTCAGGACTGGACTCCCAAAATGGCGACTGAATTCAAAAACCGCAGAGGTTATGAATTACTACCTTGGCTGTTGGTTAAAGCAGGTTACACCATCGATTCAAAAGATAGTACAGAACGTTTCAAGTATGATATGCAACGAACGATCAATGAACTCTATGCTGATAACTATTATGGATATTTGGAAGAATTAATACATAAAACTTCAGGATTGGAATTTTTATGTGAACCTTATGGTACTGGAAAGAAAAATTTTGATGAAACTGCTATTCGTGGTATTGGTGATATGGTGATGTGCGAATTTTGGACAAAACCTGCCACCTGGGGATGGGATTCCATTTTGCCTGTTACCAGCAATGCGCACGTAAACGGAAAAAAAATTGTGGCAGCAGAAGCTTTTACGGGACAACCACAATACGCTTTTCAGACGGATTTAGCCGATTTGAAAGCCACAGGCGACCTGGCATTTTGTGAAGGGGTAAATCTTTTTGTTCTTCACGCAAGTGCTCATCAGCCTTGGCCGCAAGTAAAACCAGGAATGACAATGGGATGGTGGGGAACACAATTTGGGCCATCACAAACCTGGTGGGATTATGGAGCGGCCGAATGGATACAATATTTATCCCGCTGTCAGCTTCTGCTTCAAAAGGGATTGTTTGTCAGCGATATATGTTATTTGCAACTCTCAAGACAAAAGAAAACCTTTATTCCCGAAGGATATAAAGCAGATATCTGTAACGAAAAAGAGTTATTGACACGTTTCTCGGTTAAGGATAATAAAATGGTGCTTCCTGATAATATGACTTATAAAATACTGATAGTGCCAAATAATTGCAAGCTGGAACCGGAACTTGCGCGCAAAATAGAAAAATTGGTTAATGAGGGCGCAGTTGTTGTTGGAAACGGATTTGCAGGAAGTCCTGGTTTAAATAAATCCGCTGAAAATAATCTTGAAATAAAAAGCATTAGTGAACGTTTGTTTGGCTCATTTGGAGAAATAAAATCAGTAAAAAAAGTACTTACCATTGGTAAAGGGAAAGTGTATAGTGGCTATTCGGCACAGGAAGCTTTGAAATTGGAAAATATTTCGAAAGATGTGGAAGTCATAAACAATGAAAAAGATCTCAATTGGATTCATCGAAATGATAAAAATGAAGATTATTATTTTATTTCCAATCCTACATCAGATATCAAATCATATAGAATAAACTTCAGAATAAAAGATATGAAGCCAGAGCTTTGGGATCCTGTTTCTGGAAAAATTACTGATGTGTTAATTTGGGAAAACGATAAAAATCAAACTTCTATAACCCTTGATTTGGAAGCTAATGGTTCTTGTTTTATTGTATTTCGTAAAAAGAGCGAGAGTAATTCAAATTTTATCAAAGCAATATCCCTAAATGGACAAAACATAAAAACTAATTTTTATGTAACAAGAGAAAATCAATTGATTTTAAATAAAAAAGGAGTTTATAAAGTAAGTTTTCAAGACAATAAAACCATTACAAAAAAACAGGATAAAGAAGCTGAAAAGATTCTTTTAAACGACAATTGGGATGTTCGTTTTCAGGAAAATCTTGGAGCACCATCATCAGCTCATTTCGAAAAACTCATTTCCTGGCCATTACATTCTGATTCTGGTATTCGTTTTTTTTCAGGAACTGCCTCTTATAAAAAATCATTTCAACTGAATTCGAATCAACTTAAAAGTAATAAACGTCTTTTTTTGGATTTAGGAAAAGTAAAAAATGTTGCCACAATTACGGTAAATAACAAAAAAGTAATAGTAATTTGGAAGCCGCCATTTTCTGTAGATATAACTGACTATTGTAAAGCAGGGGAGAATGAACTGGAGGTAATAGTTACTAATCTTTGGCCCAATCGTATTATTGGTGATAAAAACGAACCGGAAGATTGTGTTTGGGGACCTATTCGCGACTTTCCATATACAAAACCCGCTCCCGTAATTGGACGAAACCTTCAAGTTGTACCTCAATGGGTTATCAATAAAACAGAACGCCCGAGTAAAAATCGCATTACTTTTTGTACAATGGATTTCTTTGAAAAAGACACACCATTATTGGATTCGGGTTTAATTGGACCAGTGCAAATAAATATTGAGGATATTTGGGATATAAAAAACAGCAATTGACAGTTTTTTGCATTTTTTTAGACAAATTCTTTGAACTATTTTTTAATAAAAAAACAAACCACGTAAACCGCAAATTTTAAAAATATAACGCTATGAAACATTACCAAATCCCAGTTGTAGTTTTGCTTTTTTTGGGCAGTCTAAGTCTAAGTATTGCTCAAACCAACGATGCCACAACGCCTTTGCATTTGATGCAACCAGAATATCCAACGCCTTATGTAATTCCTCAAAAAGAGAACATAACAAAAGTTTTGGATAGAGTTTATACTTTTTTGGATAAAAATTCAGCTTCTAAAATTGTAAATGCAACTACAAAAGCTGAAATCACGAATTACAAAAAAGGTAATGAAGACATTATGTTCGAGCCGGGTTCTTTCCGATTGACCAGCTACGAATGGGGCGTTACTTATGCAGGAATGCTCTTGGCTTCTAAAGCGACAGCCGACCCAAAATATGCCGATTACACCAACAAAAGATTACAATTAATCTCTGATATTGCGGCCAATTATAAAGAGCAAAACATCAAAGATAAAGATATGCTCAAAACCCTGCATCCCGAAGCATTGGATTTTGCAGGAGCGCTTTGTGCTGCATTCATAAAAGCCAAACAAGAGGGTTTAAAAGCCAATGCTGATCCATTAATCAACAATTATATTGACTTTATCAGCAACAAACAATTCAGATTAACCGACGGAACTTTGGCACGAAACAGACCTCAAGACAACACGCTTTGGCTAGACGACATGTTTATGAGCGTTCCAGCCTTGGCACAAATGGGGAAATATACGGGTAATGTGAAATATTTTGATGATGCCGTAAAACAAGTCAACCAGTTTTCGGGTCGAATGTTCAATAAAGAAAAAGGAATTTATATGCATGGTTGGGTGCAATCTATGGCAGATCATCCTCAATTTCACTGGGCTAGAGCCAATGGTTGGGCAATAATGACTATGGTCGAATTACTTGAAGTTTTGCCTAAAGACCACCCAGGATACGCAGGAGTTTTGGCTCAATTGCAAGCCCACATCAAAGGATTGGCAAAATACCAAGACGGAACCGGTTTTTGGCACCAATTATTGGATAGAAATGATACGTATCTAGAGACTTCGGCAACAGCCATTTATACCTATTCGATTGCCAGAGCGATAAATCGTGGGTATGTTGATAAAATGACGTATGCGCCAATGACGCTATTGGGGTGGAATGCAGTAGCTTCTAAAGTAAATGACAAAGGACAAGTGGAAGGGACTTGCGTGGGAACCGGAATGGGATTTGATCCTGCTTTTTATTACTATCGTCCTATAAATGTTTTTGCGGCTCACGGGTATGGCCCAGTATTATTGGCTGGAGCCGAAGTGATTTTATTATTGAAAGACAACCAATTTGAAATTAACGACAGTTCAATACAATTGAAAGTTCCTGGTAAAAACAATCAAATCAAATGAAAATGAAAACCCTTTTAAATGCCATTGTACTATGCGTTACGGCGACTAGTTTTGGTCAAATAGGCACTCGATTTCAATCCGAAAAAAAGATTGTTAAAGATCCCGTTACAGGGCAAGAATTAATTTTCTTGACAACGAAATCGGCAGGCGATTCTAAAACTTATCCCACGCATCCACAATGGACATCCGACGGGGAATGGCTAATATTTCGTTCCAATCGTGTGAAGGGCGAAGCCATTGCGGTCAACGAAAAATCGGGCGTGATGGTTCAAGTCACCCAAGGTGGTTATAACGGAACTTTGTGCATAGCCCAAAAGTCGATGAAATTATACTTTATGCGCAAGGCTGCAGCTGACAAAATGCAAATAATAGAAGTTAATCTTGAAGCTGTTTTTGAAGACAGTAAATCAGGAAAAATGAAAGCTGTTTCGGCTTACGAAAGAGTTTGCGGAACGACAAATCCCGAAATGGGAGCTTCTGGCGACATGGCTTTGGATGCCGATGAAGACAAAGTTTATTTCAGGGTAGGGAAAGAAGAAGCCGCCAAACATTTAGATAAAAGTGTTGTTCTCGAAAAAAGTTTTGGTCCTAGAAATATGGGCGCAGGTCCGGGCGGAATCGGCAGTATGAATATCAAAACAGGCGAGTTGAAGCATGTGATTTCGGTTCCTTTTCAAGTTGGTCACATCCAATCGAATATTTGGAATCCTGGCGAACTTGTTTTTTGCTGGGAAACGGGAGGGAAGTCGCCTCAACGCACTTGGACCGTAATGGCTGATGGTTCGGGATTGCGCCCGTTATATCCAGAATCCGATTTTGAATGGGTTACGCACGAAGCCGTGATTGGTAAAGATGAGGTAGCCATCGCCATTATGGGACATCGAAAAATTAATATTGAAAAAGACGTCCCTGTGGAAGTGGCTGCCAACGGCGAAATCCGAAATCCTGTTAATCCGGGTCAAGAAAGCAATTGGGGAGCCACGGGAACACGTGAAAAACCCACAGGTTTGGCGATTGTGAATTTAAGAACCCGAGAAATGATTATTGTAGGACAAACCAAAAGCGGTAGCGGTTTATGGCATGTACACGGTTCAGCTGACGGTCGATGGGCTGTGGGAGATGACTTTTCAAGAAGTTTGTATTTAATAGATAGAAACACTAACGAAATGATGATGCTCACAACTGGTCATAAAGAAACCGCGGCAGACCATATCCATCCAACTTTTAACAGGGATGGAACCAAGATAGGAATACAATCGGCGATGCTTTCAGAAGACAATCGCACCATGAATATCTGCATTCTCAATGTGCCGAAGGAATGGTTGGAACGAAAGACCAAATAATAACAATAATACCAAATCAAAATTCCAAAAACACCTTCAAAATAATACATTGGAATCGTATGTAGTTCAGAAGGTGTTTTTTTAAGATTAACACAAAGAATAATTTATTAAAAGAATAATGATGTACAAAAATTACGTCTTAAAGTGCGTTAAAAAAATAGGAACAATGATACTCCTTTTCATTTGTAGTTTATCAAATGGACAAGATGTTCCCAAAAATTTCCAAAACCCAATACTGCCGGGATTTAATCCAGACCCTTCCATTTGTAGAGTTGGAGACGATTATTATATGGTTACTTCTTCTTTTTGTTGGTATCCGGGTATTCCCATTTATCACAGCAAAGATTTGGTAAACTGGGAGCTTGTTGGACACGGAATTACGCGTCCCGAACAACTTGATTTCAATAAGTTAAAAGACAAAAACGGAATTTGGGCGGTTACTATCAGGCATCATGATGGATTGTTTTACCTCATAACAACCTGTTCGGATTGTGGCGGGAATTTCTATATCACTGCCAAAAATCCTGCCGGTCCTTGGTCTGATCCGGTTTGGCTGAAAGATGCAACAGGAATAGACCCTTCCTTGATGTGGGACGATAACGACAAATGTTATTATTCGGGAAACAGCTGGGATTTTAAAAAGTCCTGGCCGGGACAATGCGCTATTTGGACACAAGAACTGGATTTGAAACAACAAAAATTGGTGGGCGAAAAAAAAGTATTGACCTATGGATATGCCAATAACGCTGGTTATGCCGAATCCCCACATCTCTATAAAATAAATGACGACTATTTATTAATCGCTGCCGAAGGTGGAACTGATATGTACCATTCCATTACGGCACATCACGGTTCTTCAATTTTGGAACCTTTTAAAGCGGATAAAATTAATCCCGTATTGTCACATCGACAATTGGGGAAAGATTATCCAATTCAGGCGGTCGGACATGGCGATTTGGTGCAAACTCAAAACGGTGACTGGTGGGCTGTCGTGCTCGGCAAAAGATTGGTAGATGGACAAATGCCTCTTTCTCGTGAAACATTTCTATGTAAAGTAGAATTCGAAAATGGCACGCCAATATTTAATCCCGGCCACGGAAAAGTTTTACTGGAGCAAGAACGTCCTAACTTGCCGTGGACACCAGTAAAAGCAGAGCCTTTCAGGGATGAATTCAATTCGGATAGTTTGGTCTTGAAATGGCATACCGTCAGAACGCCCAAAGAAAAATGGTATGGATTGGCCAAAGGTTTGTTGACAATGAAATTGCGTCCGCAAGTTGTTGACAGCTTGATAAATGCTTCAATGTTGATTCAGCGCACCAGCCATATTCAATTTTCGGCATCCACAAAATTAAATTTCAAAACTTCAAAAACGAACGAACAAGCCGGTTTGATTATTTACAGAACAAACGAAACTTATTACATACTGATGAAAGAAAAGGCACGAATTGTGTTGATTAAGAAATTCAATGGCAAAAAAGAAATAATAGCCGAAGCTCCATACACTAAATCAGAAGTCTATTTTAATGCAAAGGCAGACAAATTAGATTTGCAGTTTAGTTTTGGAGGAGCCTTGGATCATATGAATGTTATTGGTGGAGTACAAAGTTTAGTGGTCATTTCTGAAAGTGCCATTAATAAATTTAATGGAACTGGTATTGGCATGTACGTGACGAGTAATGGTCAAATTAGCAAAACTAAAGCTTCATTCGATTGGTTTGAATACAAATATTAAAAAAGAAAAGAGTATAAATTAGGTGTTTAAAATTAAATGACCTGAGTTCGAAAGTTTATTAATCGAACTCAGGTTTTTTAATTTTACTTCACTTTATTCTGATTCGAATTAGGCTTTAATTCGTCAGGGCTGTCTTTGGTATAAGTTTTAAATTGTTCTTTGGACGGACTCACAAAAATATCTTGAATTACCTCAAAACTCAAGCTGTTTTTCGGATTAAATGCATCCGAATCCATATAATTTTGAAGCGACAAAAACAATTGTTTTGCAGCAGGTTTGTTTTCTAAATCTGGGCTTAAATTGGCACTGCTTACTATAATTTTTCCTTTCCCAACTTGCGCTTCAAAAACCAAAGCCAGTCTGCGATTCATAAACCAAGTATCAATCGGTTGAATCATTGGTCGGAAATCGGCTGGGAAATCTTCCAAATTCATCACTTGCGAGCGGTTTTGAATTTCCCACCACTGCAAATCAGAGTGAAAACTGGTCGGAAAATTGGCGAAAGCCGGACTTTTATCCTGAATCAGCATCCCCGTAACGTGCGGCGGACGCATTTTGAACCAAGACGTATTCCAAAAAACAGGCAGAAAGTGCATTTCCACTTCTTTGCCTTTGACAATTTTTCCAGAGGCGTTCAAAAATACTTTTCCTCCATTATTCAAGACCTCTTTGGCTTTTTCGTCTAATGTCGTTGTGTAATAAATAGAAGGGGAGGCTTCAATTTTATTATCTGGATATACCCAAAAATTCCAATCGTTGGCAAAGTCGGTTCCATTGACTTTTACTTCCAATTTTAATTTTGTGGCTTCCTTGATTTCAGTCAACGGGAAACTAAGATTTCCAGCAAAAAGTCCATTTCCGTTTTCGAAAGTTTTAGCATCGAAACTTCCTGAAGAAAGTGTATTTCCCTTTTCGTTTTGAATTGTCCAACTGATTACGGCGTTTTTCAATGGCGTTTTCCCAGAATGGAAAACTGCTATTTCGGCTTTAAAAGTTTCGGTATTGGTATAAACAAACTTTGGAATCTTTGCCAAAGGAACCGTTGAATTACAAAAACGACTGTACTCTTTTGCAGTGACATATCCTTTTTCTTGGAAAAAAGCATCCAAAACACCAACCAAAGCCGTTCCTTGACCCGGAAAATCTTGTAATCCCAAGGCCTGAAAACCGCCATAACCCGGTGTTCTCAACATTTTTTCGATTTCGTTTTTATAGCATAAAACCTGTAATTTTCCAGAGGCATTCAAAAATTCTTTGCTTTGGTTTCCCATATTGTGGTCTTCCAAATCCTGACGAAACATTTCGAAGTTTTTAGCTCTATAAACGCCTGTGTATTTCTGGATTTCTTCGAAATTTGGAAATACACAATATTGCCCAATTTCGTGAGCCACAAAAGGAACTTTAAACGGTGCAATTCCGCTGCTGAAATCCGATTCGGTTTCCGGCATTTTTTTCCATTCCAAACCTCTCACGCCACCACGAGATTGATATTCTGCATTTGGAACAACTGGCCAACTTCCTCCAACGGACATCCCGGTGTAAACTCTTCGGTTGTCTTTTGCTTTCCAAAAATCAACAAATTCGTTGAGGTATTTCACTTGATTTCCTGCTGGCTCATTCCCGGCGGACAACATTGTAAAGGATGCGTAATTGCCGTATTCCTTCGCCATTCTTGTGGTTTCGTCGTATAGAAATTTATCAACGGGCTGACCCAATCCTATTTTTGGTCCGTGATTCGGCCAACTTGGCCCTTCGGGTTGCAAATAGAACCCCACTTTATCGGCAGCAATAAAAGCCGCTTCGGGAGGACACCACGAATGAAAACGCACGTGGTTAAATCCATAAGACTTTATTTTTTTAAAGATAATTTCCCAAGCCTCGACTGTTGTTGCCGGATAACCGGTTAGCGGAAATTCGCAATTGTGAACCGTTCCTCGAAGAAAAACAGGATTGCCATTTATCAAAAATCGGTTTCCTTCAATTTTGAATTCACGCATTCCAAAGGGAACTGTTTTGTTATTTTTTATTTCTTTTGAAACCAGTATTACATCCAGATTATACAAAGTGGGATCAAATTCGTCCCAAGTCAACATTCCTTTTCCAAAAGGCAGTTCAACTTCTATTGTATTTTCTCCCGATTTGGACACAACGATGTTGCTTGTAATTTCTTTCGTTTGGTCTGAGACCTTAGAATTGAAACTTTTGGCCGCTATTTTGATTTTTCCAGTAAAATTAGTTGAAGTGCTATTATTCACCGTAATTTTCACTCGGGCTTTACGATTTTTTACATCAGGAAAAATCTGGACATCGTCTATATACACTGGCGAACCAGACTCCAAATCGATTTTTCCGATGATGCCATTCCAGTTTCCTTGGGTGTGGTCTGTGATGCTGTGCGAATCGGGACCCACATTTATTTTTTTAATGCTATTGTCAATTCGGATGGAAATACGTTGTTTTCCAGGAACAAGATACCCACTCAAATCATAGACGTGTGGTGCCACCAACGAGTTTTGCAAACCGACTTCCTTGTCGTTTACCCAAACTCGGGTTTCGATATGCGCTCTTTCTAAACGGAGCAATATGCGTTGGCCTTTCCAGTTTGCAGGAATGTTTACTTCTTTTTGGTACCAAGCTACTCCAACATAATGTTTTGCTGGGGTCAGCCAGAAAGGAATGTGGATATTTCCGGGTTGACGGTATTTTTCGAATCTTGGAATGAAATAAAAAGAACTGTCATAAATAGAACCTGTCCATGTTGTTTTCAAGGTGATTTCGTCTCCTTTCAAGAATTCCGCCATCGTGCCGGGCAAATGAATTTCGTCCGAAAGATTCTTGTTGTTCCATTTTCCGGTAACTCCTTCGTCATTTCGATCCATTTGAAAATGCCAAGTACCCTCCAAGTTGATCACTTCATCCTTGAAACTGCTTAAGGAGAACAAAGCCAACAAAAGCAGGCAGGCGTAGCTATATTTTTTCATTGTGTTGTATTTTATTTTTATGACTGTCCTCTAAGCTGACTATTTTTGTTACCATTAAGAAAATTAAGTTTCAGCTTTAATGAATCTTAATTTTCTTAATGGTTTAAAAAGATTTTTTTTATAAATCAATCAAATTATTTTTTAATTGAAAACAGGGATGATTTAATAAAAAAGCGATACGATTTGATGTTTCCGTTAGTGCTTTTGTCGGTACGGGGCAAATATTTGAAACCTTTAATTTTAACGCTTTCGTCCATATTTACCACAACTTGGTGTGGATGTGGCGTTTTTGATACTGTCCAAGCAGTAGACCAAAAAGTGGATTCCTGTTGGTCGAAAATCTTTTCGGCCGAATAATTTCCTACCGAAACCTCTTCGCTGTCGGCATAAACTATTTTCCATTTGGAACGAGGAATCGACACGCCATCGGTGCCAATTAGTTCAAATTCGGCAATACTGCTGCTTTGGTCTTTTGGATTTTGGGAATTTAACGCCTCAAAACAGAAATACTGGCCTTCGAATTCTTTTTTGAATGTTACTTCTTTCCAGCCTTGTCCTTCGTTTAGGATTCCCTCATCGACAGGAATTTCTGCTGAAAGATCGAGAGTTTCCCCTTTTTTGCGGTGCAAAAGCGATTCGTCTATGACAATTTTGTCTAAAATAGGAGTTATAACACCAGAAATTTGGGTTGCCGTGGGTGTTTCCAAATCGAGAATAAGGATTTCGTTTTTTCCTTTTTTCAACCAACATCCCGGCATAAAAAGTGTTTGTTGAGGTCCAATTTTCCAATAGCGTCCTAAATTGTATCCGTTTACCCAAACCATTCCTTTGCCCCAAGTACTCATATCGATATAAGTGTCACCAGTAGCTTTCAAATCAAAAGTGGCTTTGTGCCAAGCTGGGCCATTGGCTTTTTGTGGTTTGAATTTCAGGTTTTTTTGAAAATCATAGTCCACCGGAAAATTGAAAACTTCCCAATTAGTCAGGTTTGTTGAATTGGAAGCGACAAGCATTTCCACTTTCTCGGTAATTCCTTTTCGGTCGATGATGGTTTTGCCGTAATTGACGCGTCCCATCGCTTCTACCAAAATATCAAGGACATCGCCTTTTTTTACAGCAGGTATTTCGATGGTGTTTTCGTCTTTGCGACGATCTAAATTTCCTATGAGTTTTCCATTGACAAAAACGGCAGCCCAATCGTGCAATTCGGTAATTTTTATTTTAAAAGTGGTCTTGCATTCCGGCAATTGGGTGCGATATAAAATGCGTCCCCAACCTTGGTTAAAGAATTCCATCGGTTTTATGGTTTCCGACTTATTGGCTTTTGGAAGATTTTCGAAAAGCGATGCCGATTCTTTAAACGTGATTTTAGGAATCGAAATTGCTGGATAATTTGCCGGTGGTTCGGGAATTGTTTCGCCTGGATTTAGGTAGTTTTTCATTAAATCGCGAACGGCGTAGAATTTGTCCGTAGGCAATCCGGCCTCATTTATTGGAGCGTTATAATCATACGAAGCGACCATCGAACCAAAAGGTGGCGCATTCGCTCCGCCCCATTGTCCGAAAGAAGTTCCACCGTGAGCCATATATAAACTAAACGAAATTTTGCGATCCATCATATCTTTTAAACTGCCGATGAAGCTGCTTATCGATCTTGTTTCGTGCGCACGTCCCCAGTAATCGAACCAACCAGTCCAATATTCACTGCACATTAGCGGCGCTTTTGGATAGATTTCTTTATATTTTTCAAACTGTTTATCGATATTCGAACCTGCTCCAAAGTTTAAAGCGGTATAAATTCCATCCACATCATATTTAAAAAAGTTGGAACTCCAATCGCAACGAAACAATTGCACTTTGTCAAATCCTGACGAGCGAAGAGCATCGCGAACTTGTCCCATATAAGCAGTGTCTGTACCCCAAACACCATATTCATTTTCGACCTGGACCATAATGATGTTTCCACCATTTTGAATTTGCAAAGGAGCTAATTGCTTGCCAACTTGTTTTAAGTAATTGGTCGCACGTTCCATAAAATAAGAATCATCTTTAGTACGTACTTGAATGTCATTTTTTTTCAGCAACCACCAAGGCAAACCTCCCATATCCCATTCGGCACAAGCATAAGGCCCCGGACGGACGATGCAATACATTCCGTTTTTTTGGATGAGTCGCACAAATTCGGCCACGTCTTTTTGTCCCGTGAAATCAAATTTATCGGGTTCTTGTTCGTGAAAATTCCAAAAAAGATAAATACAAATGGTATTCATCCCCATAGCTTTGCACATTTGAATGCGCTGTTCCCAGTATTCGCGGGGAATTCTTGGAAAATGGATTTCACCGGCTCGTACCACATAAGGTTTCCCGTTTAAAAGGAAAGTGTTGTCTGAGGCAACAAATGTCCCAGGTTGTTTAGAAACTTGTGCTTTAGCGGTCAGTGTCATAAAAATGACGAGGACAAGAATGAGTTTTGATGCTTTCATATATTTTATACTCTTATTTTTTTCAAAATTACTTAATAGTCAACGTTATCTTTTCTTCGAAAGTTATTTTTCCAGATTTTAAGCCTGCCCGTTCTTTACCAGAAATGGCTTCCCTGATTCCAGGTTCAAAATAAATTTTTATTTCCTCGGTTAGAGGGACTATTTGTACTAATAATTGCTTGGTTTTAGGCTGATTAATTCCAATCTTCCAAGGTTTTCCATAATAGAAATCGTCTGCAATTAGTTTGCCATTCGAATATACGGAGCCTGTATCGCCAAAATAATCTAGGGTGATAAAAAACTGTTGCTTCAACTTTATATTTTCTGGAATGGATAACAAATAATATTTTGCCCCCTCAATTGGGCTTAAATTCGTTTGATATTGTGGGCCTGGATTGGTAGCTGCAATTGTAGCTAGTCTGTTATCTGCTGGAAGCTTGTTTTTAAAATTCAAAAAAGATCTGACGTCACTGACTTCTTCAAATGGTAAATTTATTTCGCCTCCTTCTAATTTTGCTGTATAGGTTTTAAATATACTGGCATTCGACTTTTCCGAATTCCACTTCGCTTTTGATGATAATTTTGAGTTTTGTGGGTAAGCATCAAGTTGGGCAGTTTCGCGTCCAGTTAGGGTTATTTGATTTCCGGAAAGTACTAATTCCGTGTTTGAAATCAGTAGTTTTTGCTGCTTTGGATCATTGATTTTATAAGCGTTTTTTGCTTGTTCTGATGTAAGTGTAAGGATTCTCACTTTTTTATTGTTTGCTGCAACAAGCTCAATAATGCAATTGAGTCCCGGTAGTAACTTTGAAAACTGGTACTTTTCTGGAAAACCATTTAATGTGGCATTGTTTGCTTTGGCGTCCTTGATTTTATTTTTTTCGAAAACAAATTCAGGAGCAACGCCATCAACTTCAAAAAAGACGTATAGCGGTTCATTTCCTTCAATCTTGCACAAAGGTTGTGCTGTTGCGTATTGAAGATTAAATCCTTCAATATCCATATTGAACGGGAAAATAGCTTGCACATTATTTTTTATGGTAATTGGTTTTTCAGGAAAAACCAAGTTTTTGTTGTCCTTTAATTTCAATTGAAACTGGACGTCTTTTACCTCATTCATCTGCAACTGGCGTTCTACCTGACTTATGAAGACAAAACCACTATTGTTTTTTGCTCTAACCGCAAATCTCAATGTATTGGCATCAGCAGCATTAACGGGTATTTTATCTGGAAAACAGGCGGTATAAGTGGCAAGTTCACTTCCAAATTCATTCAGAAATGTGTGTAAAACCCTGAAGTTATAAAAGGAGGGTTTCAAGTTGCCATATTCCCCAATCGGTGACTGAAAATCATAATTAATAATCGGATAATCGTTTGGATATTTGGAGGCTTTAGATTCCTGTAGTGTGCTTAATTTTCCAATTTTATTCGATCCACCGTGAAACATATAATAGCCCATAAGATTAGCTCCTGAGCCTATTTTTGTATAAGCCAAAGCTGTAACATCATCCGAATTGATGATAGGACGACGATGATACGTAACTTGAATTCCACCTCCCATTTCTGCTGTCGCATAGGGATATCTAAACCCTTTGTAATCGGTAATTTCATCCTGCTTGCCCAACAAATCACTTCCAATGGCTGGGTCATTCCGTAAGGTCCCAAATAAATAATTGTCGGAAAGTGCCAGTTTTGTAGTTTTTTTGTCCCATGGAGCTTCTGGATAGGCACCCCAAACGGGTATTAATTCGTCTTGCTTTAAATTGGAACCCGGCCAGCCCGTAGCGGTGTAATATGGGACATCGAAGCCTGATTCAATTGCCATTTTTTTTAATTCTAATATATGTTCTAAACCTTTGGCATTATTAAATCGGTATTCATTTTCTATTTGTGTTCCAATGATGGGACCGCCATCTTTAAAATACATCCCTTTGCATTGCAAACCAATTTGATTATAGAATTTTTTGACACTCGAAAGATAGGCGGGGTCGTTCTTTCTCATATTTCCTCTTTTTACAATCCAATCTGGAAAGCCTCCATTTCGTACTTCGCCGTGACACCAAGGTCCGATTCTTGCAAAAACATACATTTGGTGTTTTTTACATAAGGCAAGAAATGCTTTAAAATCATTATTGCTTTCCCAATTGAATTTCGCCTCTTCTTCTTCGTGATAAATCCAAAAAACATAGGTTGCCAAAACATCAATGCCTGCCGCTTTCATTTTCAAAATCGATACTTCCCACTGGCTTTTTGGAAATCTTGAAAAATGAAATTCCCCCATCACTGGATACCACGGCTTACCGTTTTTTATGAAATACAAACTATTTACTTCTAGTTTATCTCCATTTGGAGCGATATTACTGCCTTGCTTTAAGTGTCCTGAAAGTATTTGCGGCATGACAGCACTAATATCAACAGTATAAATATTTTGAGCTTTTACAGTAATAGAAAAAAGGAATAATACGTAAAGTAACTTTTTCATTTTTTTGTTTTTATTTAATCTTTAAATATTTTGGCGCATTAACGATGCTAAACTATATGATGAAGCCAAGATTTTGCCCTGTTTTATATTATCTGATTTTCAGTAAATTAATCTTGTTTCTATATCTAATGGATTTGTATTTTTCAATCCCACAAAACCTGCTTTATAATCATTTTACAGTATGATTAAGGAGACTCCTATTCATAAATGAGAGTTTAAAATTAGAAGGATACTATTGGTTTTTTACCAGCAACACATCATCTATTTGACAAAAAGCATTAGCTGCACCATCCGCCAGAAATCCAATCTCAACCTTTCCAGCTTTGACATCTATATTTGTTATATTAATCGTTTGCCAAGACGTGTTTTCTTCCTTAACGCTGTATTTTAATTGGTTTCCATTGCTGATGGCATACATTTCCAGATTGGCAAAACCACTACTATTCTTTACTTTGGCAGTCAATATGTATAAGCCGTCCTCCAGTTTTACATAAGGAGAAGAAGTAATGGTTTGAAATATTTTTCGCTTGAAATTCTCTTTATCGCTGATATTCAGGCTTTTTTCGCCAACCACAATCTTTCTATCGTTTTCAGTGTTGAAATAATTTAAAATGGGTGAAGTAGTGGCATCTAATGAAACAGTATTACCTTGAATAATTTCTGTCGTCCAACCAGTTAATGGCAGCTGCACTGGTTTTACCGGACTTGGAATGTACCTGCGATCCGCTTCAAAGCTGCCGTTTTTAACAAAATTATTGTCATTGGCCACTTCCCATAAACCTGTTTGGGCATCTAAAATCCAAGAACCAAGTGAATTAAAATAAGGGGTTTCCCCATTAAACGAAATCGGAAACCATTGATTGTAACCTAAACCGTTACCAGCGAAATTTGCCCATCTGTCGCCACAATAAACTACTGTTTCTTGTTTGCTGCCTTTGACATTAACAAAAAAACCAGTTTGTGTAACATGTGCAAAATCATCGGAAGTACCATTCATAATTTGCATTTTATCCGTTGGAAGATAAGGTCCTCTTATATTATCAGAAACTAAATAATAAGCATAAGAAGCGTCCCAGCCATATATATTGGAAGCAAACATATAATACTTATTGTTGTATTTGAACATACAATTTCCTTCACGACTTTCGCCTTTAAAAATCTGTTTACAGTCCAACAGATTAACTTTTCCTTCTTTAACGCCAATTTCGGAAACATATATCTTGTTTCGACCTTGACCATAAGAATAAATAAGGTACGATTTTCCACTGTCTTCATCGGTAAATACCGTTTGATCACCAGTATTGGTTGTTCCAATCATTGGCTCCATATTTATTTTCTGATGCCATATAAACTGACCTGTTGGCGAATCGGAAACGGTAATCAGCACTTGATTGCCATGTTGTACAAACATCGCATATTTATTCAATTCCTTGATGTAAGCTACGCCTAAACGACCTACCCAAGTCTTCCCAGACTTATTCGTTTCGGCTTTGGTCAAAACATCTCCTTCAAACGTCCAGTTGGCCAAATCAGTAGAACTATAGCAGGTTACCGATTGGAATGTTGCATTCGGTAGCGTAATTGATGGAGTATTTTTATAGGTGTCAGCTTCAGCATAATGAACACCATACCAGTAATATTTTTTTATGCCTGTAAGAGGATCGGTAAACTTGAATATACCTCCTCCTTGACTGTAAATCGGTTGCCCATCTTTAGTGTTCCAGAACACATCATTTTTGATATTGTGTGTCTGTGCGCTTAGATTATTCGTCGATTTTATCACAAGAATACAAACCAACACCAACGTAACTAAATTAAATTTTATGAATTTCATTTTACTTTTCTTGTATTATCAAGTAAAAATAGATTATAACCCTACAATTGCTATCCTGTAGCATCCTGTTTTTTTATGAATGTGGCAGATAGCACAGGATACAATAAAAAATAAATAAAAGTAAATTTGTTTCTATCATAAAATTTTAAACCTAAAAAATGTCCAGAAATAATAATTCCATTTTCAGTTGCTTAATAAAAAAAGGGCTATGTATTATCTTTTTAATCAACACAACTATTGTATTGGCACAACTTCGCGGGAAAATGGACGCCATCTATTCTGGAACGCCTTGGTTTGATCAAAATGGGAAAATTGTAAGTGCCCACGCTGCCAATATTATAAAGGACAAAGGCAAATTCTATCTTTTTGGCGAAGCCCATAGTGATGACAGCAATGCTTTTGCAGGATTTAATTGTTATTCCTCCAAAGACCTTTACAATTGGAAATTCGAACGAATCGCACTTCCGGTTCAAAAATCCAGTAAATTGGGGACTAACAGTGTTGGCGAAAGGGTCAAAGTGATGAAAAACCCTAAAACCAAAGAATATGTCATGTTTATGCATGCTGATTCGATTACGTATAAGAACCAGTTTGTGGGCTATGCCACTTCAAAAACGATTATAGGCCCTTATGAATTTAAAGGCCCATTATTGTTTAACGGCAAACCGATAAAAAAATGGGATATGGGTACTTTTCAAGACACTGATGGTTCTGGTTACATCCTTATTCACGGTGGTGAAATCTATAAATTGAGCGACGATTACAAATCGGTTGTTGAACAAATAAATCCAAATATGACATCAGGTTTTGAATCACCCACTATGTTGAAAAAAGACGGATTGTATTATCTTATTGGCTCCAATCTATCCAGTTGGGAACGCAACGATAATTATTATTACACTTCTAATTTAATAAAAGGGCCTTGGATTTCCAGAGGACTTATTGCTCCGGAAGGTTCACTAACTTGGAATTCTCAAGCCACTTTTGTCTTGCCAATTGAAGGAACAAAAGACACAACTTATATGTTCATGGGCGATCGATGGTCTTTTCCTAAGCAAGCCTCTTCTGCTACTTATGTTTGGCAACCGCTTATCATTTCTGGGACTTCGCTTTCTATGCCGACCTATCAGGAAGCATGGCAAATCAATATTGGAACAGGAATTGCTACGCCAATAAAAACAGGAGATATAACTATTGAAAACACGGACAAACAAATTCATTACACAGGAAATTGGAAACATCAAAATAATGGAGATTCCAGTTCTGAAAGCAAATCTGATGAAAAAGATGCGTCATTTTCAATCCAATTTAGTGGTCAACAAATCGCTTTTTACAGTTATGTTGGTGTCGAAAATGGCTATGCGAAAATCGTATTCTCCAACAAAAAAGGAAAAATAATATTAACGTCTCTGATTGATATGTACAGCAAATCGCCTTTGTCAACACCAGTATTCCGATCTCCACTTTTGAATAAAGACGATTATAAATTGACAGTTTATGTAACAGGAGAAAGACCAAATTGGTCTGATAAAAGAAAAACGATTTACGGCAGCATCGGAAATTTTGTTTCTTTGGATAAAATAACAATAAAAAATTAGAGATAGTTTTAGACTAGTAAAAAAAATAAACAAGAACCTAATGAAGACCATTTTCAAACTTTTAATTTGCCTTGTCGGATTTTCGCAAATTGCATTTTCGCAGGACTACAGTAAAGATACCTTTCCAGACGGAACGGCAATTCCAAATTGGTTTAAAGATTATACCAAACTTGAATTAAAAAACTTAGGCAAGCAATATACGATTACCAATTATGGTGTCAGTAAGGACAGTACGAAAGTTCAAACCGTGGCGATACAGAAAATCATCGACAAAGCTTCCAAAAACGGTGGCGGTGTAATCGTGATTCCCAAAGGTGTTTTTCTGAGTGGCGCTTTGTTTTTTAAACCCAAAACTCGTTTGTACGTCTCCGAAGGAGCTACCTTAAAAGGTTCGGACACCATTTCGGATTATCCAATTAGGGCTTCGCGAATGGAAGGACAGAATCTGGATTATTTCCCAGCTTTGGTCAATGCTTATAGCGTTGATGGTTTCTCCATTTCTGGAAAAGGAACAATCAACGGAAATGGTTCAAAATATTGGGCAGCCTTTTGGGCAAGACGTAAAGTAAATCCAAAATGTACCAATCTCGAAGTTTCAAGGCCAAGATTAGTATTTATCTGGAATTCGAATAACGTGCAACTTCAAGACGTTCGATTGATTAATTCCGGTTTTTGGACAAATCATTTTTACAAATGCAATAATGTAAAAATGTTGGATTTATATATTTCTTCACCACATCTTGAAGTAAAGGCACCAAGCACAGATGCCATAGACATTGATATTTGTACCAATTTTTTGGTAAAAGGTTGCTTTTTGTCCGTCAATGATGATGCGATTGCATTAAAAGGAGGGAAAGGCCCTTACGCAGATCAAGATAAAAACAATGGACCAAATATAAATATCATCATAGAGGATTGCCGTTTTGGTTTCTGTCATTCGGCATTGACCAACGGAAGTGAGGCGATTCATAACCGAAACATCATTATGCGTAATTGTCAAATTGATGGAGCGACAAGAATGTTGTGGCTCAAGATGAGACCAGATACTCCTCAACGCTACGAATACATTAGGGTGGAGAACATTAAAGGCGAAGCTAAAACCTGTTTGGTTGTTTTAGGATGGAAACAATTTTTTGACTTGAAAGGTCGTCCAGACATTCCATTGTCTTATGGTGATAATGTTACGTTAAAAAATATTAATCTGAAATGCGACAATTTCTTTGGTGTTGAGAAAGACCCTAATGTTGTGTTGTCTAATTTTACTTTCGAAAATTTGAATATCGAAACCACCAAAACGGCTATCGACAGAAGCATAATAAAGGGATTGATGTTTAAAAATGTTTATATCAACAAGCAATTGGTTGAATAAAATACCATTCAAAATATATCAGAAATGAGTAAATATTTTAGTTCAAAAATCCAGTTGTCCACTGCGTTGTTGTTTTGTGTTTTGGTTTCTTATGGTCAAAAAAGTCAAAAGAAATCAATCGAAAAGCCCAATATTATTTTAATCATTGCCGATGATGCCGGATGGAATGACGTGGGTTATAATGGCTCGGAAATTCAAACACCTAACATTGATAGGTTGGCCAAAAATGGTGTAGTGCTGAACCGCTTTTATGCCAGTCCAACTTGTTCGCCATCGAGAGCCAGCTTATTGACGGGAAGACCTTCGAGTCGGATGGGAATTGTGGCACCAATTAGCGACAAGAGCAAAACAAAATTACCCGATTCGATTCCAACTTTATCCAAATTATTGCATCAAAACAATTACCAAACGGCACTTTTTGGGAAATGGCATTTGGGATTGCAACCGAGCAGTGGACCAAAAGCCTATGGATTTGATTACTCCTACGGTTTTTTGCACGGACAAATCGACCAATACACCCATAAATATAAAAATGGCGACGAGAGTTGGTACAGAAATGGAGAATTTATTGTAGAGAAAGGACACGCAACAGACTTAATCACGCAAGAAGCCGTTCAGTGGATTTCGGAAAAAAGAGATGCAAAGAAAAATTTCTTTTTGCAAGTTGCTTACAGTGCGCCGCATTTTCCTTTGCAGGAAGAACAAAAATGGAAAGACCCTTATATGAATTCCATAAAGAACAGTTCGCGGAGAGATTATGCCGCTGCAATGAGCCATTTAGACAACAGCATTGGTTTATTATTGGATAAACTGAAACAAGAAAATCTGGAAAAAAACACCCTGATTATTTTTATGAGCGATAATGGTGCTATGAAAAAGTGGGATTCAAAAGGAGAATACAATGATGTTCATCCTTCGAATGATAGGCTAGGGGATAATACACCGCTTAGGGATTGGAAAACTTCCAATTATGAAGGTGCGATTCGAGTGCCTTGTGCGTTTTATTGGAAAGGACATTTAAAAAGTTATACCAATGAAAGTTACATTTCGGTTATAGATCTATTGCCCAGCTTTTTGTTTTTGGTGGGTGATAAAAATATTCATCCAACTATTGAAGGAAAAAATGTGTGGTCAGCCATTTCAGGAAACAAAGCGATTCCCAATCAAGAAATTTATGTGAGAGGTCATTTGCAGGAAAGTTTGATACAAAAACCTTGGAAAATAATTAGAACTCGACATCTTGCTATTCCTACCGATTATGAATTGTATAACATCGAAAAGGATCCAGAAGAAAAGAATAACCTAATTTTGCAAAATGAAACTTTAGTTAAAAAAATGAAAATTGCCCTTGAAAATCAATTCAAAAAAGATGCTAAAGAAGTGAATGTGAATGGGATTAAATAATAACATCTTAAAAAGAGAATGGACAATATTGAAATAACAAAAGTTGGGCTAAACGACATTGACCAATTGCAAAAAATTGGCAGACTAACTTTTGAAGAAACATTTTCAGAATCAAACTCCAAAGAGAATATGAAAAACTATTTGGAGGAAGGCTTTTCTATCGAAAAACTGACAGCCGAACTCAACGACAAAAACTCTGAATTTTATTTTGCGACACTCGACAACGAAGTCATTGGTTACCTAAAAATTAATTTTGGAGCATCGCAAACAGAATTAAAGGACAGCAAAGCCCTTGAAATTGAAAGAATATATGTGTCGAAAGAATTTCACGGAAAAAGCGTTGGACAATTACTTTATGACAAGGCAATTCAAATTGCAAAACAGAAAAAGGTGGATTATGTTTGGTTGGGCGTTTGGGAAGAGAATCCAAGAGCGATCCGTTTTTACAAGAAAAATGGTTTCGTTGAGTTTGACAAACACATTTTCAAATTAGGAGACGACGAGCAAACAGACATCATGATGAAACTCAAATTAACTACCTGAAATAATATAATTGCAAGTTTTTATGTCAGTTCGAGAGCAGTCGAGAACCATTATGGAACTCGACTGCGCTCGACTTGAACAATTGACCTAACTTTTATAAACCCGAATACCCTTTTAAAAATGGCACTTTTTTGGATAATTCCTTAATCCATTCTCTTGCCATTAGGGTATGAAAAGGAACTGTGGGATGAATGCCGTCCCAAATCCAATATTCGGCAGGGGCTTTTTTTGTCGCTTTTTCTAAAACCTGTGGAAAGTTGACCAAAACGGTATCGAATTCCTTTGCCAATTTTTGAATAATACCTGCTTTTTCGATTGTGGCGTGATTCCAATCCTCAAAATTCGTGTTTCTTTTTCCAACTGGAGCCACAAACGGAAGGCACAAAACCAGTACAATTGCTGGATTGGCTTTCATCGAATTTACAATCAATTTGCGGTATTTGTTTTCGAATTCTAGAGCGTTTAAGGCTGTTGGTTTTTTATCCATTTCTGAAGCAACATCATTGATTCCAATCAAAATACTGATGACATCTGGTTTCAAATCTAAAGCGTCATTTTGCCATCTTTTTTCTAAATCGGATATAGTGTTTCCACTAATTCCTTTATTGATAAAATGATGTTTGTCTTTGCAAAAATCGGCTCCAATGCAACTGGCAATACTATAAGCATAACCGTGACCCATAATGTGGTTGGGGTCTGCATTTCTTCCTCGATTGCCGTCAGTTATAGAATCTCCTTGAAACAAAAAAGTCAAACTTTTGTTTTCTGAATCGGAAGTATAAGGGGTTGAAGCCCTTAATACTTCCGGTAAATTTAATGCCATCAAAGACGCTAATGCTGACTTTTTTATAAAATTACGTCTGGAGTTTTCAGCCATTATTACACATTTATAATTTTTATCTAAAGTATCATTATTTGTTCTCCTGCCGTATCCTGTATTTTTAAAAATAACAAGTTCATTAAAAAACACGACTGTTTTTTAATGAACTTGTTATCTAAAATAAAGACTCTTATTGTTTAACCGTTTCCGGCAAAAGCGAATAGGGTACAGGGGTGTTTTTATTCAAGTTGAGGTAAAAATAATCTAACGCCACACCTTCGTCAATCATATAGATTTTTAAGGTATTCTTTCCTTTGATGGTTGATTTGAGGACAACTTTTTTAGATGCTTTATTCGATAATACGTTTTGTTTCCATTCTTCGCTTATTCCAATGGTTGCAAAATCGACAATCTGGATGGGTTCTTCATTCCATTGCACGCCGACGCGAACTCCGTGTTTATTGGTAATAGGTAGGGTAGGTATGGCATTCAAAATCAAAGTTGAATCTGTAAAAGCATTTGAATTATTCAAATTGATTTGATACTCCAGACAAGGTGCATTTTTATCCAAATTAGTAGTTTGCAACGGTTCGGCTGTCAATGGATAGGCTTGCATTGCGACTTTGGCATAACCCAAACCGTCGATTTTTTTCCATTGATAGGGTTCTTTATTTTTTATGGAAGTGTAATTTTGGGCATAAATAACGACTCTGTCTTCCATTGCGATAAAAGATTTATTAGCCACGGCACTATTGTTCGAATCAATTTCAAGAGTTATCCCTTTCGTTTTTTCGCCATAATTGATGGTGAACTGGGCTTTTCCGACTGGATTTTTCTTCCATTTCTTCCAATCAACACTGATTTGAATTCGCTCGTTATTGCTTTCTTTGGCATTCAAAACACCAGTCGTTTTGTTGGCAATAATCCAATCCGGAAGGTTTTGCAATTTCCAAGAAACAACAGCTTCTTTCTTTAGAAATAGATCTATGAAATGAGCAGTATTCGAATCTTGAGAATACATCGGTAGCTTACTTTCATTGGCAGTTAAATCAGTTTCGTTTTCTACCAAAATTCCTATTGAATCAATACTATCGATTTGCAACGGAATTTCAATTTTTGGCATTTCAAAAACGGGCAACTTTCTTGGACTCATATCCATTATACCGTTCCATTTTCCATTGGCAATTTGATTGTATTCTTGGGTTATGGCTTTGATTTCATTGAACGCATTTTCAGATTTCAAGGCATAATCCTTGGCATTTAAACGGCCTTGTTTTCCATATAGATTGGCTTTGTCGGCATACAAAAACTTTTTGTTCATCAATGAAGCGGCTTTTGTTGGATAATAAACCAATTGGAAATAGGTATCTTGCAAATCTTTTGGCAATTTGTCTTTTAGGGAAATAACTTGATTTTCCAAATTTTGATATTTGGTAATTCGGGTTTGATTTTCGTCCCCAAAAAAGAACGGATTGTAGGCAGTTAGTTTGGTTTTTGTACTCGGTTCGGTTTGGCTCCAGCCCATAAATTCGGGTTTTCTTTCGAAAGCTAAATCGAAATAATCCCATTTTGAGTCCGCAATCGACTTTCCGTATTCCTTTCCAAAAATCGAAGAATAAAAAGCAGTCATATGTTTTTTGACTTTGGAAGCATCTTCAAAATAGGTAGCATCATATCCCATATCCATAAAAAGCTGGGTCGAGTATTCAATCGCTTTCAAATCGCCAACATTCAAAATCCATATTTCTTTGCAATTGGATTGATAGGCTTTCATCATCTCTTCTCGAATCAAGGCAGGATGCACCGAATCGACCCAAAGGTAATCGTGCGGTCTTCCCCAATAAGAAGCGTGATAATACACACCTCCACCACCAGGGCGTTTTTGCTCTTCGGGATTGCACAATCTTCGGATGTAGCCATAATTGTCGTCAGTCCAAACTAGAGTAACGTCTTCTGGAACTTTCAGGCCTTCGTCGTATAAATCCAACACTTCTTTATAGACCGTAAAAGCTTGTGGAACCTTGGTTGCATCTGGGTTGATGTAGGTTTCAAATAACTTTCTTTGGTCTTTTATGATCTGTTTTAATAATTCCGCGCCTTCTTTATTGTCTTTTACGCCTTCCATTTTGCTGTCGTGCACACCACGCATTCCGATGGTGTAAATGGCATCTACATTTTTGCTTTCTTTTACTCGGTCTTCCCAATATTTATATACGTTTTCCCGATTGGAAACATAATTAAAATGCCCCATTTCTTTTTCTTTCCATTCGTCAACATTGTTGCGCAACATAGGTTCCGCATGGGAAGACCCAACAACAATTTGATAGGCTTCGGCTATTTTGGCATTCCCGGGGATATTAAAAAAAGCGGTCGTTCCTTCGTGCATCGCCGGCCAAATGGTGTTGGCTTTCAATCGTAATAACAGTTCAAATATTTTGGCATAGGTCTTAGGACCAATATTGCCAACTTCGGGTTCAAAAGTCTTGGAAGCCCAAGGTCGTAATCCCCAATCTTCATCGTTCAAAAATATTCCCCTGAACTTAACCGAAGGAGCTTTTGACTGAAATGAATTTTGGGTTAGTACCAATTCTTTTTGTTTAACAGCTGGCACATCAGCCCACCAATACCAAGGCGAAATCCCCATTTTTTGGCTTAGATCAAAAACACCAAAAGCCGTTCCTCTGGGGTCGGTTCCAGCAATTACAAAAGCTTTTTTAATCTTTTTATTGGGGTTGAGAATCGTTTTGTATGTGTAACTTTCCCATTGATTTCCGAACCCTTTCAAATCGTTGTTTTTGACTAAAAAGGATTGTATTAATTCCGATTGGTATTGTCCAATTACAATTACATTGCCCGAAGCAGCGGTCTTGTTTTTAGTCACCAGTGGTTTGAAACCGGTAACTTTAAAAATATCTTCGGCTAAAGAATAGGCCAGGATAGAATCTAAGGCTTTGGCATTATCGTATAAAATGCTTGCTTTTTGGTCTTTGGTAAACACCTCAAATTTTGATGTAGTCTCAGCTTGTGCCACGGTTTTTTGAAGGAACAATAGAAGAGACAAAAAAGTCAGGATGGTATTTTTCATATATAATTTTAAAAAATTAAAAACACTTGATTCACATTAGATTCTTTGATTTCTTAATGTGCCGCATCGAATTCAAAACAACCTAAATCTGGAGCTTTTCCTTTAAACGGGAAACCAATATCAGTTCCTGCGTTTATCAATTTACTTGTGGGAGCTAATTTTAAAAAGGTAGTGTTGGGAAGACTTCCATCCGCTTGTCTTGGCGCTGTTAGAAGGCTTTCATCAAGACTTACAAAATCAGATGAAGTGACGGTTAAATCAAAATAATTATTTTTCAATACACAACGGGATTTATCAATGTTTGCCAATTCCTTTACTTTCGCTGCAAATCCCAAGTTGTTGATCATTTCGTGATTCCAACCTGGGCCATCAGTGCCAAAATCAGTTGGGTTTAACGCCAAGCAGTTCAGCATATCATAGTTTACCCTGTTTTTGTAGGCCGTATTATTGTGCCAATAGTTTCCTTCTAAATGATGATTGGCATAAAAGCCACCTTGCTTGTTTCCAACTGCCAAACAAAAACGTATGGTGTTTTTTGGGATTGGTGTGTTATTGGCAACAACATCGTCATAAGGTTTTCTTCCTTTGGCGTATCCACCCACTTTAAATCCATTTCCATCACCCCGACTTACAAAATCAGAAGAATACCCATTGTAAAAAGCCCAGCAATTTTCTATTACAACAGCTTCTGCATTATTGATTAAATCGAATCCATCATCACTGTTAAACCAAGCTCGGCAACCTCTGAAAATATTATTTACACTCCCTTTTTTTAGATGTGCACCAAAACCATCAGTATTTCCTCCTTTTGCTCCTTCTGAAACCGAATCCCAGTTATTGTAGGCATCACAATTTAATATGAGATTATTGGAACCGGACAGCATGTAAACTCCAATAGCCATACCGTCGTGCATTTTCAGTTGTTCCATTGTATTATTACTTCCTAAGACCTCGAAACATTCGGATTGAGTATGTCCTGTTATGGTTACCTGAACACCCATTATTTCAATGCCTTTAACGTGAATGTTATCTCCTTTGACCAAAAATGCGACGATGCGATAGTTGGTGGGTTTAATGTTTTTATAATCAAATACTGGAGTCTCGTTTGGAAAAGCCAAATAGCTGATTCCGTTTTTGTCCAGTTGGGTTACATAAGCATAGGCACGTTGATAGCTTGATATTTGATCTTCCCTCATCGAATAAAGTCCACCCCTGATGTAAACAGTATCTCCTGAACTGGCTAATTCCTGTGCTCTTTTTATGGTTTCAACTGGTTTGTCTTTACTTCCAATATTGGAATCTTTTCCATTGGGTGCCACATAAAATTCGGCAGCGAAAGTGAAAAAGGTGCTTAAAAATAATGTGATGATTAAAATTTTATTTTTCATAAATTTAAATTATTATCCACAATACTACCAATTGTAAACTCCTAAAAGTCTAATTTTTTTGTCACATCAGGTGCAATTTTATTGAGCAAAATCCAGAGGATTTCAATGTTTATAGAAATTGATTAATTGACAAATGTTCCTACGACCCCGCTGGGGTCGAATACATCCGCTATATTTTTTCTATAAACATTTGACCTTTCCAAGGTCATTTGAATCTTTAATTTAATGACTCGAACTAATGATAAGACAATTTATTAAAGCCAAGACTATTTTGCAGGAATCTCAATGTACTCTTTCAACGCACATTCTTTAATTTTTTTAAGACTTTCGGCGACCGTGAGCGCATTTAGATTGGCGCCTTCAATACCGGTATGGGTATGGTCTTTTGGGAAAAATGCTTTTACTGTTTCTTTGCCTAAAGCTTCGTATTTCAAGGCTACAAGTTCATTTAAATCGATAAAAAAAGCACCAGTATTTGCAGCAGTAATTTTCGACCATCCTCCATAAGAATCGGCTCTGCGTTCTACTTTATTATTCGGCCATTCGTTTCTAGGAGTTTGGCTCAAAACGATTGGAATAGCTCCTTTTTCTTTAGCTTCTTTGACGAATTTTTCCATATACCAGCCAAAAGTATACACCGTTTCGGTTAAACTGTCGCGAACCACTTCTTGGGTTTCGTTGCCGTTTCCTTTGAGTGAACCCCTGAATTTTTCTTTATCAACAGCTCCGGCATCGTTATGACCAAATTGTATCATAATAAAATCTCCCGGTTTCAATTGGTTTTTAACCGCATCCCACAATCCTTCTTTAACAAAAGTACGCGTACTTCTTCCGCCACGGGCTTTATTGATAACTTCAATTCTAGTGGTATCGCAATATTTTGGAAACTCAACTCCCCAGCCCACGGCATTAGGATTGTTACCATTATTTGCCATTGTCGAATCACCAATTAAATAGACTTTTTTCTTGGCAGGAAGTACAATTTTTGGATTGGGTAGAATATATTTTTTTAAAGAATTATCACTTTTTTTCAATTCATTGATAATCACCGAAGCCGAAAGTACCGCTCCTTTTGCCGAGGTATGGGTGTGATCGCGTTTGTAGAAATAGGTTCCGGTTACTTTTGCTTCGCCCAACTTTTCCATTTCAATAGCCATATTATTGTTCAATTCGATAAAAGTTACCTTTTCTTGCTCAGCAACTTGCTTTGCCCACAAGCCGTAAGAATCATTGTTTCTAGGCACTTTTCCTTCCTTCCAATCGTTTCTTGGAATAGGGGAACAAATGATAGGAATCGCTCCTTTGGATTTGGCATCTTTTATCAGTTTTCTAATATACCAACCATAACTGTGAACCACTTCGTGTTTCTTGGTCAGCATATTGTCTATTTCCTCTGTTTCGTCGCCAATCCCTTTAATAGTTCCTCTGGCTCTGGAATCATCATTTAAAGGTCCATTATCATTATGTCCAAATTGAATCATTACATAATCGCCTTTTTTGAGTTTTTTGAAAACTACATCCCATAAACCTTTATCCTGGAAAGTTCGGCTACTGGTGCCGCCCAAAGCGTGGTTTTCGAGCCTAACTTTTGTGGTATCCAAAAACTGGCCAATGTAATCGCCCCAGCCCCAAAGTCCGCCCGAGCCATCGCCTCTACCATTTTTTACGGTCGAATCGCCCACGGTGTAAATAGTGAGTTTTTCTTGTTTTTTGGACGTAAAATTGAAAAACAGGAATACCAAACAAAGGATGGAAAGTATTTTAATTAATTTCATATATGTAAAAATCTAAATTTATTTATCTATTATAACTCTAAAATCGAACCAAAGATTCATCGAAATTCCATCGTCACCCTTTTTGATACGGATATTGGTAGCTTGACTTTCGGGTCCTTGGTGTTCCAAGGGCTTGAAGTCACGCATCGCTGGAATTTCATACATAAAGGAAATATCGCCTTCCGGGAATGCCGGTTGCGGATAACTTCCCGGGAAACCGTTTTTGGGCAAATCGGGAGTGAATACTCTCAAAAACAAATTCTCGGATTCGCTAAAAACTTTGAATGAAGATGCACCCGCTTTTAGATTCGCACCTATAACATTGGCGTGATAGCCTTTGAATTCTGGGTAAACCAAATTTTCGAAACTTTCTCCCGTTATAGTTGTGTTATACGCTTTTTCCCAAACGCCATAAGTGGTTCCTTTGATTCGGTTTTTCCAAACGTGATAAGGCCCTTTTCCAAACCATTTCATTCCCGTAACTCCTTTTTCAGGGAAACTGAACGTGATTCCGAAAGCACTAATTTTATCTTCAAAATAAGCGCCGTCAAAACCACCGGCGTTTTCGGCATTTTTCAAAGCGACTAATTCCATTTTGAATCTACCGTCTGGGTTCATAATCCATTTTATGGACGATAAACCACCAATATAAGAAACCGAAAATACCGCATTTTCGCCTTCCTGTGCTACTTTAACTTCTTTCAATTTGGCTTTCATCCCAATAGGACGAGGGCCATTGGTCAACGGAATTACTGATGTTGAATTTTTTACAGAAAGGATTTCGCCTGTTGTTTTGTCCAAAGTTACGCTGATGTCACTTCCTTTTAAAGTCACTTCATTGGCAGTTTGAACTATAGTTGCTTTTGCTTTGGTCGTTTTGACAACCAAAAACTTGTTGGCATAAAATTTCGCTTTGTGAATAGGCCAAGTCCAAGTGTAAATTTCCTTTCCGTGGATGTCATTGGCTGTTATCGACAAAACATCGCCTTCGAAAAAGTGGGCTGGAATGGCGAATTTAATTTTGCGAGTTTCTCCAGGTTCAATACTTGGAATGTCAATTTTTCCAGTACTTATTGTTGCGGAAACTGCGTCTGTATAAAGAATAGTTGCATCCGATTTTATCACCTTGTATTCCATTTTGCAGGAATTCAAATTGCTGAAAAGATAATCGTTGGTTATCAAAAATGAACCGTCAAAAGCATCGGTTATTTGTTTGGTTGCAAATTGAATCGGCGCCCAAACTTCTTTTACCGTATAATAACTACCTTCTTTTTCGCGATGAGGTCCTAAAATTCCATCGGCTGCCAGAGAACCTTTGGAATCAAATTTTGTATCTCCTTTCCAATCGGAACGAAACACGGCTTCATCCAGCATTGCCCACATAAATCCGCCGGCAAACAAAGGACTTTGTTTATAACGAGTCCAAAAATCTTCCAAGGCGGCTCCGTGTCCGTTATCGTAAGTTCCGTGCATAAATTCCGTTGGGAAAAACACGTTTTCGCCATTGTTGAAACGATGCATTCCCGTTAAATAAGTTGGATAATGATGCGTGTCCCAACCGTTGAAATCAGCCCAAGGGTGAATCACGATTCTTTTTTGGGGATCATTTTCTGCAAATACTTTGTCCACATCGTAGTTCCAACCCCCTTCGTTCCCGTTATCCCAAATAATCACCGAGGGATGATTGACGTCGCGAACAACGGTTTCGGTTACTAATTTTGTTCCTGTTTTGGTGTCATACGAATTTTGCCAACCCGCCAATTCATTCAAAACAAAAAGTCCCAAGGAATCGCAAACTTCCAAGAAATGCTCGTCTGGCGGATAATGACCACGCACGGCATTCATATTCATATCTTTTAATAAATTTCCGTCCAATAGACTGATTCGCTTGCTGGTGCTTCGTCCACCTTTCGGCCAAAAGGAATGACGATTGATTCCTTTCATTATGATTTTGGTTCCGTTTACGTAGATTCCGTCTTTCTTTTTGAACTCCAAAGTTCTGAAGCCAATTCTTTTTTCCACTTTATGAATGGCGGTTCCGTTTTGCTTTAAAACCAATTCCAAGTCGTATAAATTTGGCGTTTCGGTATTCCAGGGTTTTACGTTTTTCCATTGGGCAGCAATCGTTTCTTTAGTGCTTTTGGCTTTTATTGGAAAGGAAAAAGTTGCGAATTTCTCGCCATCCAAACCTTTTAAAGTAGCTTCGATAACGGCATTTTTAGTAATATTTTTAAGGTTCATATCAACTGTGATAGAACCATCCATTTTTGGATTTATCGCAATATGTTGAATTTGTGTTTTAGGTGAAACCTCTAACCAAACCGGACGATAAATGCCGCCAAACAACCACCAATCGGCTCTGCGTTCGGCAGCATTGACAGATGGATTTGCCGAATGTTTCCAAACGTGGACTTCCAGAATGTTTTTGGCGCCAAAGTTTAAAAGAGCCGTAATATCATATTTGAATTCATAAAAACCACCTTGATGAATTTCTCCGGCCAATTTTCCGTTGACTTTTACTTCGGTATCGGTCATTGCACCGCCAAAGGCAATTAGAATATCCTTGCCTTTGTAATCGGCAGGAATTTCAAATTCATATTTGTACAAACCTTCTTCCTTGCTTGGTTCTTTTTGGTTCAATTCCTTGTACCATCGGCCATACGTGTATTCGCCAAAACCTTCCAATTCCCATTGCGAAGGAACATTGATTTTCGACCAAGTCTTGCTGCTATTGCCATCGGTGCAATAGAAATCCCATTGTACGGGATGTTCAAAATCTTTACCGGAAAGGAATACTTTATCGGTTTGTTGTGCAAAACTATTTAGCGCAGTAAAAGTGGTTAGTGCAGCAATAGCAAGGAGTAAAATGTTTTTTTTAAGTAACATAATTGGGTTTTTCAAAAGAGATTTAATTACCATCAGGTTTTGCAATTTCAAAGCGGGCGCTCATTGGCAATGTCCAAGTTGAAAAGGAATTGGGTTTGGTTGGATCGTAAGCAGGAGTTTCTTTGCGGATGTATTTTTTCAAAGGAAGTTCCAATTCTCGAATGCCTTTAATCACGCAAAGTGCAATTTCGTTGGCTCCAAAACTATTGAAATGGGTGTTGTCTTCCAATGCTTTTTCCTGTCCAGGGAAAGTATTGGCAGGATAATGTACCAAAGCCTTTTTTGAAGCTTCAACGCCCCAGGTTTCATATAATACGGAGGTCATTTGGGTAATGTCGATAAGCGGAACATTCATTTTTTTGGCTACCGCTCGCATCGCATCGGGAAAATCGCCGTGGGTAGCTTTCAAAGTGCTGTTGGAATTAAAGGCGCGACGTTGCGTTGGCGTAACCAAAACTGGAATGGCTCCTTTATTTCGTGCCGTTTCCACGTATTCAGATAGATATTTCGAGTAGGATTCCCAAGCCGTGTTTTCAGGGCCTTTTAATTTTTCGTCGTTATGTGCAAATTCAATAAACAGAAAATCGCCCGGTTTTAGCAAGGAATTTATTTTTTTCAAACGATTACTAGCTTTGAAAGAACTCAAAGCGGAACCCGAAACTGCGTAATTGGCCACCACAACTTTGTCATCAAAATAGTTGGTGATAAATTGTCCCCAAGAGGCCCAAGGTTCTACGTCTTGATCGGTAACGGTGGAATCACCCGCCAAATAAATCACGGGAATGGTATTTACGGGCGTTATTTTAATGCTTTGAATGGATGCATCTCCTAGAAATTCTAGAGTTAGTTTGTCATCCCAATTGAAAACTCCTAAATCTCTATCTTTTAGACTGATTTTGGAAGTGGCGTCAATTTGAGGATTTCTAATATTTACATTAAAAGTTTGGGTTACTTGACTTTCTTTTTTTACGGAAAGTTCTCTAAGTATTAATCTTCTAGATTCAGCTTTTATAGTAACATTGGATGCTTTTTCCTTGCTTCCGATAGTTACTTCAATCCTGTAATTTCCTTCGGGAACCGCTACCGAAAAGTAGGTTGGTTTTGCGGTAGAAAAGTTGTTGGTTGTAATTTTCACATTGGAAACAGAGCCAAAATCGAACCCATATCCTGTGCTGGGAGTATAAAGTAAGGGAGTCTTGATTACTTTTCCTTTAGTAGGTTTTACAGCGGTGCCAAAATAAAATAGTTGAGAATTTTTGTCAGTATCCTGATTATTTACATTAGAATGCATAGCAAAAAAAGTACTAGGCATCCAAAAACATAAAGCGACGAATAATAATGTTTTAATTTTTGACAATTTTATGAAGTTTTAATTGATTGGATTTTCAAAACTAACAGTTTCTTTTTGATATAGTATCCTGTACTATGAGGTAGTAATTATTTTTAAAAGGCTGGAGTTAATTTAGTTTGAAAAGTCGCAAAATCTGAGCCTGAATACTCAGCTTTTTTAAAAGTCTTTCCAGTTTAAAATAGAATTACATTTTATTAGTACAGTTCTAGTCTATTTTGAATGTTGATTTTTGAAAGCAGTAAAAACAAAAAAGCCCGTAAATCCTAAGATTTACGGGCATTTAGTTCTAATATGGGCTTTGAAAATTGTCGTCGCTCCATTTTCGATAATTACTTACAATTATAATTTTATTTAAAATGGTTATTCTAAATATTAAACCTTTCGAATACTATAATTAAATTTAATTTTCGTAACAATATAATTTTATACCAAATTTTTAAATAGCAACATTATTTATTTTATTAATTGACTTTTAGGTTTTTTGTTACTTTTGATTTTCCACTTTCGTTAAAAGCCTCAATGCTGAAATAGTATTCAGTTTCCTTGTCTAAACCTCTAAAATCATAGGAGTCCTCATCGTAAACCATTATGTTGTTGTATAATTTATCAGGAGCAATTCCGTAGTAAATTGTATAGCCAACAGCATCTGGCTGAGCATTCCAAGAAATCATGGCGTTTCGGGAATCCTTGGCACTTCTATCTACTTTGAATCGGGTAACCATTTTTGGTTTTGCTCCTAATCCATTTCCAAAAACCCGGAAATCTGAAACGGCGAACAATCCTGAAGCATTGTGGATATTCACCATTTTTATAAAACGCGCTTGAATTGGTTTTAACAACTCTACATAATCATGAGGAACATCTTTGTCGTTTTTGGATTTATCAATAACTAATTTCCAGTTTTGTGCATCATCAGACATCAAGATTTGGTACTGATAATAAATATCCATCGCCTTGTTGTATTGTGTGGCTTTATGGTCAGCATAATTAATGTGTAAGGCATTTATTTGCATTTTACTACCCAAATCAATCTGCAACCATTCACCGGGTTTGTCCGTTTTGGCAGACCAATACGATTGAATGTCTTCATCCGTCAGATTTTGACCATCGTAACAGATTTTTTCAAATACTTTTTTCCCGCCCGTGTCCACTCTGTGCGTCTGCACTTCCATGCATTCTTCGGAAGAAGATACTGTTGTCTTTTTTTTGTATGAAAGCAACATCCATCCTGACGAAGCTCCATTGATATGATCACGTTTGCCTGAAGGAAGCACGATGGGAAAATCTCCATAAGAGGTGTTGGAATACATAATGTCATCCTTGTCAAATCCGGCAGGGAACATATCGATACGACGCTCGAAACGATCTTTTATGGAAATCTTGCAGGTTCCTGTATTCCAATAATTCCCATAATTGTCGGCAAATGTATTTCCGTGTCCAGCTCCAATTACAAATCCTCCAGGCTTGTACGACATTGGATTGTGTTTTTGGTATGCGAAAGGCCCCAGCGGATGATTGCCAACATGAACACCGTTTGCATACCCTTTAAATTCAGTTGCCGGAGCTCCGTATTGTATGTAATATTTTCCATTGTGTTTGGTCATCCAGGCGCCTTCGATAAAATTCCCCCAAGGAGCAGGTTCCATATCATTGTTGGGTCCAAAACGTTCCCAACCGTGTGAAGCAGGATCTAGACCAACCACTTCTTTTATCTCACCATACGGTCGCTGAATATCCTCAACTTCTGTCGCTTGATATAATTTTGCATAATCTGCCTGATTCCCTTTTGGCAACCAGGTTTTGTAATCTACTTCAACTCCTACCAGAGGCAATTTTCCGCTAGAACCGTAATACATATACACTTTTTTATCATCGTCCTGAAATATTGCCGGATCCCAAGTTGGCAACATGGCGGTATCAACGTGTCTTAGCCATCGACCCGATTGTGGATCCGCAGTTTTCCAAATTGGATGATCTTTTTTCCAGGTTGATCCCACATAAAATAAGGTATCATTTACTACCCAAGCTGCAGGGGCACATTGATCGTCATCCCCAGGGCGTCTTTGAAAACTTCCGTAAACAAATTTCCAATCAGACAGGTCTTTGCTCCAGAAAAAACCTGCCTGATTGGTCGCAAACAAATAATATTCCCCTTTGAAAGTAATGATGACGGGATCTGCGCTTGAACGACGAGATTCCGGAATCCCATTGTGATTGTAAGTCGTGTAATTGTAACCAATATTTATTGGATTGCAATACGTTGTCGCTGGTTTGTTCGGGTCGAACCATTCTGTTTTTTGTGCCGATATTTTGATGTTAAATCCCATCAAAAGCAACAAAAACGATATTGACGATAGTTTATACATTTCTTTTATTTATATGTTATTTTAAAAAAAATCTTTCAGAGTCTCAAAAAGTTATTTTTTATCCTTTATTCTTTGAATTAATAACTCAGGTTCATTGGTGGTGATATAATCAAAATTATTTTTAATGATCCAATCCATGACCTCTACATCATTCACGGTCCAGACGTTTAGCGTAATATTATTCTCTTTTGCTTCTTTTATCCATTCAGGATGTTTTTTAAAGACTGAATAATGGTAATCAATTCCGGTGATATTATCTGATTTTACTTCCTTTGGAGTTTTATTGCCATCCAGATATTGCAAGGAGGTTTTATTGTCCACTTGTCTGATTTGCTTTAGAATTTCGTAATCAAAACTAATGTAACAAGTTATTTTTTCGGCTTTGAGTTTCTTTACGGTTTCAACAACTTTCAAGGCTGTCTTTTTTCCTCTTTCTTTACTTATTTCTGAAGGTTTTATTTCGCAAACCAAAAGAGTGTGTTTGTTGTTTCTTTTGCCCTCTGTAATATACTCGTTTAAAGTTGGCAACTTTTCGCCATTTGAAAGTTTGAATTTTATCAAATCGGCATAAATGGTTTCCTCGATTGGCAATTTGTTGTAGTGTGCATCGTGATTGATTACAAGCGAATCGTCGGCAGTTCTCCGAACGTCAAATTCTGAGCCAAGTAGCTTTATGTCGATTGCGTGCCTTAACGCAGCAATGGAATTTTCCGGAAGATTGTTTTTTTTCCAAGCTCCACGATGTGCCACAACAGCATTTTTCTTTGCATTGCAAGAAGATAAAACAACCATTGCCAGCATAAAAAGAAATACTCCAAATATTTTAATAGTCTTCATTTTTTATACAGTTGAAATTTATGATTGTTTATAAAAAAACCCTTCGTATAACCAGTACGAAGGGCAACTACTAATTAACTAACTAACCAATTATTTAGTTAACTCAAAACTAACTTTCTTGTCGGCATTTGAGTTTCCTCCGACGTAAACATCAAATTGTCCTGGTTCAGCCACAAATTGCAATTCAGAATCATAAAATTTTAAATCTTCTATCGTGATGTCAAAAGTCACAGTTTGTTTTTCCTCTTTTTTGAGTGCTATTTTTTGGAAACCTTTCAATTCCCTGACCGGTCTTGTTACTGAACCAACCAAATCCCTGATGTACAATTGAACGGTTTCTTTTCCGTCGTAATTTCCAGTATTGGCCACATCAACAGTTATTTTTAATTTTCCGTTGAAGTTCATTTTGTCGGAAGAAATTTTCAGGTTTGAATACTCAAACGTGGTATAACTTAATCCGAAACCGAATGGAAATAACGGCTCGTTTCTTTCATCGATATAATTGGATCTGAATTTTTCGAACTTGCCTTCTGTATTGGAAAGTGGTCTTCCCGTGTTTTTGTGTGCATAATAAATTGGAACTTGACCTACGCTTCTCGGGAAAGTGGCAGTTAATTTTCCGGAAGGATTTACATCTCCAAATAAAACATCTGCAATGGCGTAACCAGCTTCACTGCCGGCAAACCAAACATTCAAAATCGCGGGAACAGTTGCATTTTCATCATTTAATGCCAAAGGACGTCCGTCAAATAAAACCAAAACGACTGGCTTTCCTGTTTTCAACAATGCATTCAACAAATCTTTTTGAGCCTGTGGAATTTCCAAGTTTGTACGGCTGCTGCTTTCTCCGCTCATTTCCGCAGATTCTCCAAGTGCCGCCACAATAACATCGGCTTGATTGGCTACTTTTAAGGCTTCGGCAATTAATTCTTCTTTGGAACGTTTGTCTCTGTTCAAGGTTTTTCCAAACATGGTTGCATTGGTTTCGAAAGTTTCGTCGTAATCTAAATTGCTTCCTTTAGCGTATAACACTTTCGTGGAATTTCCGGCTACTTCCTTGATTCCTGTCAATAATGAAACTGCATTTTCCATTTTTGTGGCCACACTCCAAGTTCCCGGCATATTTTCTTTAGCATCTGCCAATGGCCCTATCAGGGCAATGGTTCCTGATTTTTTAAGAGGCAATACCTGGTTTTGGTTTTTTAACAACACCAATGATTGTGCAGCAATTTGGCGCGCTTCTTTTCTGCTGGCTGTCGTGAAAATCTCTGTTTTCGATCTTTTTTCGTCGCAATATCTATATGGATCGTGGAATAATCCCAAATCATATTTGGCATTCAAAATAAGCGTTACCGCATTGTCGATTTGCTGGATGGTCACTTTCTTTTCGTCCAATGATTTTTTCAAAGTAGTCAAGAAACCTTCACCTACCATGTCCATTTCAACTCCGGCGTTTAATGACATGGCCGTTACAGTTTGCAAATCTCCCATCCCATGCGCTATCATTTCGGGAATTCCTGTAAAATCGGTAACCACAAAACCTTTGAAGCCCCATTGTTTTCTTAGAACATCTGTCATCAACCACTTGTTTCCCGTGGCCGGAATTCCGTCAATTTCATTGAAAGAAGCCATAACCGATCCCACACCGGCATCAACAGCTGCTTTATAAGGAGGGAAATAATCGTTGAACATTCTTATGTGACTCATGTCGACCGTGTTGTAATCACGCCCTCCTTCCGGTGCGCCGTATAAGGCAAAGTGTTTGACACATGCCAAAATTGTATTATTCTTCGAAAGGTCATTTTGTTGGTATCCATTCACCATCGCTTTGGCGATTTGGCTTCCTAAATACGGATCTTCCCCGGAACCTTCAGAAACTCTTCCCCAACGTGGGTCACGAGAAATATCAACCATAGGGGAGAAGGTCCAGTTGATGCCATCGGCACTTGCTTCCTGAGCAGCAATTTGAGCACTTCTTTCGATCAAGTTCATGTCCCAAGTGCATGATAGTCCAAGAGGTATAGGAAAAGTGGTTTCGTACCCGTGAATAACGTCCATCCCAAAAATTAATGGAATTTTCAAGCGGCTTTTTTCGACTGCAATTCGTTGTACTTCTTTTATTTTTTGTACTGATTTGATGTTGAACAAGCCGCCAACCTTGCCTTCTTCTATTTTTTTGGCAACATCGGAACTATTGGCTTGACCAGTGGTTATATCGCCAGAAGTGGGTAAATTCAGTTGTCCTAATTTTTCATCCAAAGTCATTTTTGACAACAAATCGGCCACAAATTCAGTTTTGGGTTTAATATTTACGGCTTTTTTAGTTTCTTTTTTTTGGCCATAGCCAAGGATTGAAAAACCAAAGAACACTATTATTAGTTTCGTATTCATGTTTTATATTTTTATTTGTTTGAGCGTCTAAGCACTTACTGTCTAATATCAAAATCCGTATTTCGTTGAATGGAAGCCCAGATTCAACAAGCCTTGTTTTACCTCGGGTGCATTCATGAATAATTTCCACAATAAACCGGTGCGGTAGTTCTCGATCATGGGGGCAATTGTTCCCTGATCTATGGCCAAATAACGAGGCGTTACCCAATTATAATGTGGCGAAAAAGCATCATAAGGTCCCGCAATTCCAACATATTTTGCTTTGTTTTCATCGTATAAATAATGTAAAAACTTCATACTCTCAGTTGGCGTGTACGGAAAAGAGGATAGTGCGGCTGTTGGAGTAATTACGCCTAAATCATTGTCGGTGTCATGGGCAGAATACCCAGTTGTTCCGTCTGCATTTCTGGAATAACTGGCCGTGAGTCCCCAACATTTTTCGGAATATCCTATCCATCCTTTCGGGTTCACCACACTGTGTTGCACCATAATCTTGGCATGATTCTGGGTCAAAACGCCATAATCCGCATATTTGTCTTTCAAGTTATTGGGGTCTAATCCCAAATAAGAATATTGCGCCCAAAACAAAGGGCCAGCATTTCCGCTAACGGTATTGTATTTGAATACTAATGGAATTCCATACTGTGTTTTGTCGGTTGCAATGGTTCCGTTGCGTGTCCAGCCTTCGTGATAGGCAGCGGCAGGAATTGGATGATTTGTTGAAGCAGCTCCCAAAATGTAAGCAATCAAACATTCATTGTATCCTTCCAATTTGAATTTCATTTCCCATTGATAAGTGGGTGACCAATGCCAATATATCGCATTTTCTCCATTGGTATACCAGCTCCATTCCACACCTTTCCATAAATTATCCGCTTTGGTAGCCAATGCTTTTTCTTGGATGTTGCCGTTTTTGAAATACTCCCGAACGGCAATTAATCCTTGGCACAAGAAGGCAGTTTCAACGATGTCTCCACCGTCGTCTTTATTTCCAAAAGAAATGGCTTTTCCTGTGTTTCCATCCATCCAATGTGCCCATGCTCCGTGAAAACGATCTGCTTTTTCCAGAAAATCCATGGCAGTGGTCATTCGGGTAACGGCTTCGGCTCTTGGAATAAAACCTCTTTCCACCCCAACGATCAGGGACATTAGCCCAAAACCAGAACCTCCCGTGGTTACTTTGCTGGCTTCAAATCCTGGATTATCTGTGTGATAGCGTTCCCTTCCTAATTTTGAATTGGGTTCGGCATAATCCCAAAAATACTTTATGGCATCTTTTTGAACCTGGTCCAGTGCTTCGACATCAGTCAATGGTTTTACTGGTGCAGCTGGATTTGTTGGCAATGGTGTCCCTCCCGGTTTTCCTGCATCTGCCGGAGAAGACGAGCAGGAGATTAAAACACTCAAAAAAAGAATTATGTAAAAACTGCTTTTCATTTTTTATATTTTTTGGGACATTAATTGAGTAAAAACACACCTAGAATTTTCACTCTAGGTGTATCTTGAAAATTGTTATCTTTTGTCCTTCTCTAATTTGTAAAGTGCTGCAACTTCATTGTCAACAAGAGCTGAATCGTAAATTCTGAATTCGTCCATTAATCCCGTATAATTGAGCATCCAGCCATCAGGAGTACCCCAAGGCATACCTAAGTGTTGCTGAAAACCTCCAATAATGAATTTTGAAACTTCGGAATTTGCCAATTCGCCATATCCAACTCCACCAGTGAGAGGATCACTTGCATATCTTTTTGAAATGGATGCCGGCAAGTCTAATTTTTGTCCATCAATATAAATACTGTATGTGGAACTAGTGCCATTATAAGTCCACACGATATGTTTCCATGAGCCAAACATGTTTTTCAAAGCGTTTGCTCCTCCATGTTCAATGAATTGTCCAGCCCACGGGATACTTGGTGTAACATCTTTTTGAATATGATTTTTCATCAACATTGTTGTTGCTGGCCCAGTACCTTCAATCAGCGTGAAAATATTTCCCCAAAAATCTGTTTTCTTTGGAAGCATAAATAAGGATTGCGCTCCACCAGTATGGGGATTTGTTTTTATCCACATTGAAACAGAAATATTTTTTAAACCGATTACAGAATTTGCAACATTATTGTAAGCAATAAATGAAGTTGAAGAACCTTGGTAAGCTTCACCTTTTATTCCTGCACCATAGGTAACGTTAGTTCCAACTCCACCTGTTATTCCGTTTTTAGAATCGGATATATTTCCGTCAAAACTAAATTTTGAAACTAAGTGTGTAGCCGCAACATCATCAGAACTATCATAACCTCCAATTGCTTCATACGGAATTGGACTGTTTACTTTATCTATACTATCCTCGCAGCTTACAAAAACTGAAGAAGCCAAAACAAGAGAAAGCAAGAAAATAGATTTATTTTTTTTCATTTTAATTGTTTTTTAAGGATTAATATCCACCAGGATTTTGAGATGACAATGTACCTGCTTGTTTTAAGAAGGATGCAGGTATAGGAAACAATTCATGTTTACCAACAATGAAATTCTTTCCATCTGCAGTGAAAGCAGCTTTGGCTTGACCTGTACGAACCAAATCAAAAAATCTATCGTGTTCAAAAGCCATTTCTACTCTTCTTTCTTTCCAAATTGCAATTCTAACATCAACTTGAGACACGGCAGGAGTAACTCCTAAATTGGCTCTTTTTCTAATTTGGTTCAATAACGGAATAGCATCTCCAGTTTGTCCTAATTCATTCAAAGCTTCCGCTTTCATCAACAATACTTCAGCGTATCTTAGGTATTTAATATCCACATCGGTTTCCCAGGCAGATGTATAAGCAGAAGAATATGCTTTGTAGTTGTAATAGTCATTTTCAACTGTAGTTGGAATTACTCGGCCATCATATAAAGTAGTTCCTTTAAAAATAATGGTCGCTGTTTTTCTGACATCATTTGGTTCGTAGGCGTTTACCAAACTAAGAGATGGAGTGTTGAAACCCCAACCCCAACCGCCGGTACCACGAACACCTTGTGTGTTGGAATATCCTTCAATCCCTTTTGAAGGTACGGCTCCGTGCGCATAAATTTCGAAAATAGACTCTGAATCAAATTTCCCAGCAGCTCTAAACATTGTGGCATAATCAGCCACAATTGAGTAACCCGTTACTTTATTACAGTTGTCAACTACTTTCTGCCAGTTTTTTTGGTACAAATTTACTTTTGCCAATAACGCATAGGCAGCACCTTTTGAAGCTCTTGATTTTTCATTTGAACTATAAGCCGATTTTTCCGGTAATGCAGCAATTGCGTCATTCAAGTCACTTTCGATAAAAGCATAAACCTCTGCAGCTGTTTTGCGGGTTAATTGCATTATTCTATCCGAATCTGAACCAGGAACAGGCAAGTGATCAACGATTGGCACTCCACCGTAACATTTTACCAAAGTAAAATACATAAAAGCTCTTAAAAATTTAGCTTCTCCAGCTAGTCTGGCTCTTAAATTCGCATCAGCCTTGTCTAATTTTGGAAGAATATTTAAGGCTTGATTGCATCTGTTGATGCCGTCATAATTGGCATTAAAAGTACTTTCTGCAGAAGGATTTGATGCATTGTAAGTCAAGGCATCCAAAACATCTTTGTCTGTTCCGGTATCTCCGGGAGAAGAGCCTTTGTCGGCATCATCGGAAGTGATACTTGATAAACCAATCCAACCGAAAGAAGTCATGTCCCAATTCAAGAATTTATTATAAATTGAAGTAACAAACTGACTTGCTCCCGCATCATTATTGAATAACTCAATGTCGTCCGTAGAAATGGATTCTGTTTGTTCCACGTCTAAAAAATCGTCTTCACATCCTGTAAAAAAGAATGCTGATAATACAAATGCTGTTATATATATCTTTTTCATAATATTAAAATTTTAAGTTAGCGCCAATTACAAATGATCTCAAAGTTGGATAAGCATCTAACTCTACACCTTGTGTTCCATAAGGATCGCCATTACCGTTTAACTCAGGAGAGAATCCCGAGAATTTTTGTGTAATAAAAGGATTAATAGCGTTTACATAAATTCTGCAGGCACTAATGAAACCCGTGCTTTGCAATGGCAATTTGTATCCTGCCGTAATGTTGTTGATTCTAAAGAAATCTCCAGATTCTAAATAATAAGTAGAAGCAACAGGTACTTGGTTAAATGGTGCTGGATTTGAAGCCGACAAATTGTTTGCTGTCCAGAAATCCATTGCAAGGGATTCTTCGATATTTTCACCTGCAAAACGTTGTGCTTTTTTACCGTTATACACTTTTGCTCCATTGGTTCCGTAGCCATCTACAGAAAAATCAAAGTTTTTGTATGCAAACCCTAATGTTATCCCATAATTGGATTTTGGTAAAATAGAGCCAACATATTTTTTATCGGCAGTTGTGTTCAATGCATCCTGTGTTACTTTTTCACCCAGAGCATTGTAGTACAGCATTTTTCCGTTTACAGAATCAAAACCTGCATATTCATAAATGTAAAAACTTCCCAATGGCTGACCTATTGAAGTATTATCCAATAGCTTGGTGTCTTGACCGTTGCCTAATCCTCCTCCAATAACGGGTGATAGAATAACGTTTTTCAAGCCTGTGAGTTCATTTTTGTTATTCGAAAAATTACCCCCAATCCAATAGCTGAAATTTTCTCCAATTTTATCGTCCCAACGTAACGAAATTTCATATCCCTTGTTTGAAACTTCACCTACGTGTGCCGGTGATACATTTGTTATTCCTGAGGTAGAATATGGTTTTGTGTTTAAAATTACATTGGAAGTATTCTTGTCGTACAAGTCAAAAGTTCCTTTTAATTTATTGTTTAAAAGTTCGAAATCTAAACCAACTGAAGTTTCTTCCGTGATTTCCCATGATAAACTGGGGTCAATTTGAGAATTAATCGTTGTTCCTTCATTCAAAATGGAACCTCCCAAATAGGCATTCTGTCCAGATGTATAGCTTGCCCTGTTAAGTGGCACGTTTTGATTTCCTAATTTACCCCAGCCTCCTCTTAATTTCAACAAATTAATCGTTTTTGAATCTGCTAAAAAGTCTTCTTTAGAAATAACCCAACCTAAACCAAAAGCAGGAAACGTGCCCCAACGGTAGTCTTTGCCGAAATTTGAAGATCCATCACGTCTAAGAGTCCCTGTTGCCAAGTATCTATCCATCAATTTATATTGAAAACGTCCTAAATAAGATGCCAGTTTTACTTGGTTGAAAACCTCGTCTTTATAACTCGTAACATTTGTGGCATATTCAACATCTTTTAAAGACCAGTAGTTATTATTTGAATTGACATTTTTTCTGGCAATAGCGAGTTTTTCTTTGGCTCCCTTAACATTGGTTTCAATACCTGCCGTTACTTCAATATTGTGGATTTCGGCGAATACCTTGTTGTAAGTCAGATAATTTGCCAAGTTCCAGTTGAAATATTCTTCTCTACCTTTTGACAATAAATTTATATTGGCATTTGGAAATTCTTTTTCATAATCACTACCCACTTTATTAGGGTTTGCTCCTAACCAAATATTTTTGGTGTCTTCATAATTATATTGTTTCCAAGTGTAAAATTCTCCGTTAAATTGCGATGTGAATTTTAAGGATTCAACAATTTCATAATCTAACTTTAAACCTCCCTGAAAAGTTTGGCTTCTTTGCTGCTCATCAAAAAAATCTAGTTGAGCTACCGGATTGCCAACATTATTAAATGATGATCCTGTTTGACTGGCAAATCCGTCAGAGCCTACTCTTGATACTCCATATTTTCCGTCAGGAAAACGAACTGGAACAATTGGGGATTGTTTGTAAGCATTTGTAAAAGCGGACAGTGGCTTAGGTGTTGATTTTGTTGAAGTAAAACTAAAGTTTTGATTTAATACTAATTTTTTAGAAATTTTATATTCATTGTTGTTTCTAAAAGTGGTACGGCTATAATCTAATCCGTCCAAGATTGCTTTTTCTTCATAATTTCCTAAACTGAAAAAGTATTTGATGTTTTCTGAGGCACCGGAAACAGAAACGTTATTTTGAGAATAAGTTCCAGTTCTTGTAATTTCATCAAACCAATCCGTATTTACTGGTTGATCTTGTGAGAAAGTAGTAGCCTGCAATGCAGAATTTGTGTAATGTGAATACTTATTGCTACCTGCCATTTTTACTTTTTTCAAAGGTTCTCTTATACCGGAAAAGCTTTCAATTTCTACAGAAACTTTTTCACCTTTACCTTTTTTTGTCGTAATAATAATAACTCCATTTGCAGCTCTAGTACCATATATTGCCAATGCTGAAGCATCTTTTAAAATATCATATGAGGTTATGTCATTTGTGTTAATGTTATTGATGTTCTCTGTTGGCATGCCATCAACAACATACAAAGGTGTTCTTCCACCCAAAGCTGTACCTAAACCTCTAATGACAACTGAAGGTGTACTTCCGGGCAAGTCTGATGAAATTACTTGTACCCCGGCTGCTTTTCCTTGTATTGCTTGTGAAGCATTTAATACTTTGGTTTTAGAAATTTCTTCTGCTGAAATAGAGGAAATGGCGGTAGTATTATCTACTTTTTTTCTTGTTCCATATCCAATGACCACCACTTCTTTCAGTGCCGTGTCCTGAGATTCTTTTAAAGTAATTGCCATTAAACCGGAAGTTGCGGCTATTGAAACAGCGTCAAAACCCAGCATTGAAATCTTCAGAATTTCACCAGGTTTGGCATTCAGGGTAAAATTACCGTCGAAATCTGTCTCAGCGGTAGTTTTGGATTCTTGAGCAATAACAATGGCTCCGGGAATTCCCAATCCACTACCATCCACTACTTTTCCTTTAATTGCTTGACCCGACATGTAAGCCGGTAGCAGCAATAGTGCTAAAAAGCTAAAAATAAAATTTCTCATAAGTTTGTGATCGTTTAAGTTAGTAGAGCCAAATTAAGCAATTACAACGTTGTAGTACATCATATAGTCCTACTACATGAGTACATCAAAATCAAATAAAATAGAGTTATTTTATTGATTAGTAATAGATTATGCTATTTTTAAAACAGCTTTAACATGTAGTTGTGATGTAGTAATGATGTATTGTGAAAATGTAAAAAAAGTAGTTTAAAAATATAATATCCTTAAAATTTAACGAGATAAATTATATAGTAACTAGGAACTTAGACAGATTTTCCTCTTGAGAGAGGTTTAATTTCTTTCTCAAACGATAACGATGAAGTTCCACACCCCTAAATGAAATGTTCATCATGGGAGCAATTTCTTTGGAAGAAAGATTCATTTTAAGATAAACACATAATTTTATGTCTTTTGGAGTAAGGTTTGGAAACTTCTTGGAAAGGCTAATGATAAATTCATTGTGAATTTGATTTAGATTGGTTTCGAAAATTTCCCATTCGTGTTTGTTTACTTCATTAATCTTGATTGCTTTTTTGATTTCACTTTTTAGTTTGTTGAAATCTTTTTCGGAATCTAAAATTTGTTGAATGTTGTCAATCATTTCACTTTGCTTGGCTATGGACAATGATTTTCCGGCAACTTCAGATGATTTGGTTTGCAATTCGAGTTCCAGAATGTGTTTTTCGTATTCTTGGATATTCAATTCGTTTTCTGCTTTCAATTCCATTTCTAAAATTTCATTCTGGTGTTTTAGTTCTTCTTCCTGTAATTTCAATTTTTGAATGTATCGCAACTTATTCCATTTATAATATAAAAAGAAAACGGTTCCAATCAAGATGGAATACAGCAATATCATCAAAAAAGAAAAATACCAAGGTTGCGCCACTTTAAAATCAAAGCTGGAAAGTTCATCATGACTGGCACCATCGTGTTTGTAAACAACAACAGAATGAAGTCCGCTGCTTAAGTTGTTCAATACAATCAAACCATCAGTAATGGGAACAAAATCTTTTGTGTCATCCAGTTTGTAAAACAAATTGGGTTTTGTGGCACCATAAATTCCTGAAACCACGTGAATTTTTAATTCGGAATTAAAATCGATTTTATCATCTTTCCCAAGAAGATTTTGATTGTTGAAAGCTTCTATTTTAAGGTCTAGATTTTGCTTGTTGCCGTTATTTAACCGAAGTGAAATAAAACCATCATCTAGATTCAACAAATAATTGTTTTTATCCCTAAAAATTTTTAAGTTATCATTGATCAATTTTCCTTTATAATATTTCTCCTGAATGATATTCCACACAAACTTATTGCCATTGGCATAAATATGATATAAAATTCCTCCTTGCAGCACTACAAAATGACTTTCGTCAATGGCCACGACATCCGAAATATTTTTGAAACTATCATTAAACAATTCGTTCTTTTCCAGTTTATTGGTCAATGAATTGTAAGTGTACCAAGAATTGTTGATCAAGAAGAGGATTTCATTTCTAAATTCGAAAATCTTGACGCCAAAATCATTGACTATCTCGCTTAGTTGCGTAATATTTTCAACCTTTAATGTTTCGTAATTGTTGTTGAATAGAACACGGTATAATCCACGATAATTATCGGCAGCAAAAATTTCGTTCTTTTTATTTTGAGCTACATATTTTATGGGTTTTTGGATGTCTCTAATTATTTTATGCTCGTTTAATTTTGTAATGTCATCATAAACTAAAACGCCGCTATAGGTTGACTGAAAACACGAATTGTTGATGCTGCTTTTTGATAAATTCCAACCACCGTTTACATTATTGATTTTATAAAAAGAACCATTATCGTAACAGAATGTTCCATCGTTGTGACCAATAATGTATTTGTCATCAATTTTGGTAATGTTCCAAGCTTGTCCCTGGGTATTGGGAAGCATGGTGAATTTTCCTAATTCATATTCGAAAACACCATGATTGGAAGCAATCAGATACCCTTTCTGGGTAGTGGCAACAGAATATACAGAGCCTAAAATTCCGGAATTATCATAAAATATGGAGATTGGAGAATTCACTTCAACATGGGCTATGCCATTGTCCAATCCCAGCCACAAATCGTCCTCTTTATCAAAACCAATACTCAAAATGGAGTTGTTCATCAAGACATTATCACGACGGATATTTTTGTAGGTATTGGTATTCAGGTCAAAAACATAAATCCCCTTGTTGCCTGTACCAATAATTAGCTGGTTGTTTTTTGTAAACCTTGCCACATTGATGGTAGCCGTTTTTAATATTTCATTTAAGGGATTATTCCAAGCTGTCAGATTATTGTTTTCGTTGATGAAAATTCCTTTTTTCTGACTAAAAACATATACTTTATCTTGATGTTTTTCAATAGCATGAACAACTGTGTTTTTGGGAACATTCCATCCTTTTGGTCGGGTAATTCTAGTACCGTCCATCTTGAAAATTCCTTTTTCTACAGATGCTACATACAGGTTTTTTTCAACTACAAAACAATAAGATATTAGAAAAGGAAATCTGATTTTTTGGATATGCTTGCCATTATAAATAAAAACATCATTAAAGGACTGAAAATAAATTGCCCCGTTAAATTTGAAAATTTTCCAGATTTCTTCATTATCTTTTTCATCAAATAATCGCAGGTTTTTTGTAATTGATACATAATGCATTTTACCATCTTTTCTATACCAATAACCAAATTCTTTATAAGAGCCAGAGTAAATTTTATCCCCTTCAATCATAATGGAACGTATGATGGTTTTGTTGGGGAGTGTATATTTTTCCCATATTACGCCGTCATATCGCAATAAATAATGATTATTTGCAAAATACATTGCCTTGTCATTTCCCTGGGCAACATTCCAAATCTGGTTGTCTCCCTGATAATACAACTTGCTGTAATTTTCAACAAATGGAAGTATTTCTTGTGAATAAGAATAACAATTTAGAATTATAAATAAAATGAGGGCAAAAGTTTTTGGTTTTAGCATTTTGTAAAAAAAAATGTTATTATTATTTTTAATTAACGGGAGTTCGATGTGAAAAAGTAAAAAATATATTTAAAAAATAGAAATGATTTATGTGGATTAAGAGCGAGCAATCAAATGTTTTAAAAACGACCTCTAAGTTAGAGGCGAATAAAAATACAGAAATTTACTTTATTATGGACAAATTCTCTAAAGAATTTGATAAAACCATAAAAGCTTTTAGAGTTCAATTAAGGGGAAGGAAGAAATAGAGAAGCCTTCCTTTTTTGCCTGACTACTCTTTAAACCTAATTTATGGAACTCAAAAAACTTTTGGCAAGGATACAGGTTTTCGACATATTTTGATGTGCTCACTTCTACGCGAACTCCATCGACAGTAATTCTTAAATAGATTGGCAGTAATCCATTTTTTGATGCTTTGGCACTTTTTGCATAAAAAAACTGGACATGCTAACTTAGCAATCACAGAAAGTTAAGAAATAATCTTAATTTAAATGGCAAACAATTTATACGAAGTCCCTCTACCACTTCCTTCCTGTTCCAAGATATTTTTTTTCATTAAATCTTGAATATCTCTAAGAGAAGTATCCGTAGAGACTTTAGTGATTTTGGCATATTTAGAAACCGTGAGCTTGCCGAAAAAATCATCCAAAAGTAGTTGCAGTATTTTTTGTTGGCGTGAGTTAAAATCAGCAGCACGATGAGTTTCCCAAAATTGGGCACGTTTTAAAGTTAAAGCAATAGTTTCATCGGTCTGCGCCATCGAATGCAACAAACAATCCAGAAACCATTGCAACCAGGCAGTAATATCCAAATCCCCTTTCTGGGTAGCTTCCAATATATCATAATACTTGTTGCGCTCCGCTTGAATTTGGGCAGACATTGAATAAAAGCGTTGCTTGCTTTGGTCGGCACGAGCTAATTGCATATCGGTTATGGCTCTTGTTATACGTCCGTTGCCATCTTCAAAGGGGTGTATGGTAACGAACCACAAATGGGCGAAAGCAGCTTTTAGTACTGGATCAATATCTTGATTGGCATTGAACCATTCTAAAAAGACATTCATTTCTAGCGGTACTTTGTCTGCGCTCGGTGCTTCAAAATGTACCATTTCTTTTCCCATTGGACCAGAAGTCACCTGCATAGTATCGTCACGCCAAGCAGCAGTTTTTATTTTATGCATCCCACTTCGCCCAGTAGGGAAGAGGGCAGCATGCCATCCAAACAAACGTTCGTCATTTAAAGGTTCGTCATATCGTTGCGTAGCGTCCAAAAGCATTTCTACAACACCTTCAACATTGCGTTCTGCAGGAACAGCACCGGCGATTTCAATTCCCAAACGTCTTGCAATAGAAGAACGAACCTGTTCCGGATTCAATTGTTCTCCTTCAATTTCGCTTGACTTCAGTACATCCAAAGTCAATGTTTTAAGCACGGTTTCTTCTTGTAATCGAAAACCAAGGCCTTGCATCATACCAAGTATTTTGCCTTGCCTGTGTCTAACTTCTCCTAGCAAAGGAGTAATTACATTCGCGTCCCAAGTGAATTTTGGCCAATCTTTTTTTTGATGGATATACATATTTACCGCATTTTTGCGGTAAATATAAAGATTATTTACAGCATATAAAAAAATATGCGGTGATTATTTTAGTTTATAACCGCATTTTTGCGGTAAAATAAAGATTTCATTACCGCATAATTATAAAAACATATAGCTGTTGACTTTAAACCGGGATATCTGAAAACTCATAAATCCGTTCCATTCGAGATATTACTATCCAGTTTAAAATTACCTAATTTAGATTTTAATTATTCCATATCATCACTCACTTTTCAATCCAGGATTTTGGCATAGTGTTGGGTGGTTCTGAGGCTCCTGTGGCCAAGCATTTTGCTGACAGTTTCAATAGTAACTCCATTTGTGAGGATTACAGTCGTTGCAAAAGTATGTCGGGAAATATGGAAGGTTAGTTCTTTGTTGATGCCGCAAACATCCGCTATTTCCTTTAGACCTATCAATTATGATTTAATGATGATTTTTGAAAGTAGTGAAAAACAAAAATGCCAGTAAATCCTAAGATTTACGGGCATTTAGTTCTAATTGAATTTAGATTTGTGGAATCGCCGGGAATCGAACCCGGGTCCAAACAAGCAACTAAAGAGCTTTCTACACGTTTATTTCCTGAATGGGTTTTCGACTCGGAGTTAGGTCAGGAACAACCGCTCTTTGCTTAGCTTCTTTAATTTCGAAATCCACCCGAAGCTTGTGGAAATCTAGGTTTAAATTTACGATTCACCTTAACCGACCGCTATAAACCAAAGCTTTCGAGGTAAATCCTGCTTTCCTACCTGGTAGGACGAGGCTAATCTTACTATAATTCAGATTATGCAGCAAGAGCGTAGTTTCCTTCGCCGTGTATGTGTTTTGAAACCTTTTATTTACGAGAATTGTCCCAGTTCTCGGCGTGCTTACTTTTCAATTCGACTTGCTGTCAAAACCAGTCGACCCCATTTTTTTAGTATTCAGTAGTCCGTTTTTAGTATTCACTTGAAAACTAAACTTCAAAAACTCTTGTTGTTTACTTCTGCAAAGGTACATTAATCTAGTTCAATTTCCAATACTCATAATTGAATACTCATAATTGAATACTCACAACTGAACACTGACCACTCTTTACTCGTCTTCCACCTTAAAAGGATAATCTCCAAACAATACCGAGAGTTTTCTAACGGCATAAGTGTTTTTGGTAAATTTGTTGGATAAGGCAATTATAGTGACATTCTCGTCTTTTAGAGGAATATAGGCTGAAGTAAAACCGTGCCACCATCCGTTATGAAAATAGTAATTTTTACCATTTGGCCAATTGACCATTCGAATGCCTAATCCGTAATTTTTGGTTCCGGGATGCTCGTTGCTATAACCAACATAAACTTGAGCCAATAATTCAGGTTCTAAAAAGGAAGGAGAATTTCTAGCTCTGTCAAATTTCAATAAGTCTCTGGGAGTGGAGTAGATGTTTTTATCTCCGTAAACCTTGTCCAAATAATCGATGCCGATTTCTACTTTGTTGCCTTTATAAGACGGAGCTACATTATGTTTGTCTTTGTCAAAATCCAAAACAAAGGTGTTGGTCATACCCAGTGGTTTGAAAATTATTTGGCTCATCGCATCTCTATACGAAAGCTTGGTGACTTTTTCGATAATTAAGGCCAACATCGCATAATTGGTATTGCAATAAGCAAATCGAGTGCCTGTTTTTTGTTCCAAACCAATATGTTTGGTGCCCATTATAGTCAAAATGTCTTGATTGGTCAAGGTGTTGTGTCGATCCCAAACGTTTTTGTCCCGATCCGTAAAATAGGCATAACTGCGCATTCCGCTTCGGTGACTCAAAAGCATTCTTATGGTAACATCAGGATAAGGGAATTCTTTTAGATAATGGGTCACTTTCTGATCCAAGTCTATTCTTTTGGCATTGACTAATTTCAAAACAGCTGTAGCCGTAAGAACTTTGCTCACTGATGCAATATGAATGGGTGTATCGCTTGTAATAGGAGTTTTATCTCTTAAGTTGGCATATCCTTCGTATTTTTCATAGATGATTTGACCATTTTTAGCAACAAGAAAACTGCCATTCATGCTGTTGTTTGGCCAGTTTCTATTATAAAATGAATCTATTTTCTTTTGTTTTTCGGCTATGTAATCAGCGGTAAGTTTTGGAGTTTCATTTTCTAAAGGTTTCATTTTGGGTAATATACCTTTTGGTAGTTCTGAATCCTTTAATTCCGCTTGGGAAATATCCTTTGTTTCTTTTTTACAAGAACTTCCTACCAATATTAGGAGAAGTATTTGTAGTATATTTGCGTGTTTGATAAAATTCATCTTTAAGTTAGTCGAAAGACAAATATATAGAATCAATTTCTTTTGATTTGTCTATTTTTTGAAAACCTTAACAGTATTATTTTATTTTTTTTACAGTTACTATTTATCCTGTTGGTTATCAGTTTTTAATTTTTTTGAAACTTTAATTTTTTAAAATAGATAAAATCCTAATCAAGACAAAACGTTATATTTGTAACAAAAACACTCCGTTAAGTTATAATAAATTTTAAGTTAAAGCATTCAAAAAGATATGAAATTCGGAATTATTAAAGAACGAAAAAACCCGCCAGACAAAAGAGTCGTATTTTCTCCTGATGAATTGGTACGATTAAAACAACTGCATCCAGAGCTTTCCGTGAAAGTTGAAAGTTCAGATATCAGGGTTTTTTCCGACGAACAGTATGAAAATAGGGGAATTGAAGTAACGAATGACGTCAGTGATTGTGATTTTTTATTAGGCATAAAGGAGATTCCCGTTGAAGATTTAATTCCCAATAAATCGTATTTCTTTTTTTCGCATACCATCAAAAAACAGCCTCATAATAGAAAATTACTCCAAGCTATTTTAGAAAAAAACATCGATTTATACGATTACGAAACTATTGTTGATGCTCGTAATCATAGACTAATAGGTTTTGGTAAATATGCTGGAATTGTTGGTTCTTATAACAGTATTAGGGCTTTTGGAATAAAATTCGAATTGTTCAAACTTCCAAAAGCGGAAACTCTTTCGGGAAAAGAAGCTTTGATTGCAAATTTGAAACGCTTGGTTTTGCCTCCATTGAAATTCGTGGTTACCGGAACCGGGAATGTGGGCAGCGGCGTAAAAGAAGTGTTGGATGCCATAAAAGTCAAGGAAGTTTCCATTGAAAATTATTTGACCAAAAAATATGCACAATCCGTTTACACTCAAATTCACGCATTGGATTACAATCATAGAATTGATGGTAAGGTTTTGGATTTAAATGATTTTTCTCAAAACTCACAAGAATATACGTCCAGTTTTGAGCCTTTTACCAAAGTATCCGATATCTATATTACGGCACATTTTCACGCCAACGGAGCTCCAAATATTTTGACTCGTGAAATGCTTCAGTCCAGTGATTGCAAAATCAAAGTGGTTGCCGATATTTCTTGTGATATTGATGGCTCTATTACTTGTTCGCTAAGAACTTCTACCATTGCAGAACCTTTTTACGGTTATTGGCCTAACGAAAACAAAGAAGTTGACGTTTTTCATCCAGCCGCTATCGTGGTTATGGCAGTAGATAATTTGCCTTGTGAATTGCCCAAAGATTCCAGTGAAGGTTTTGGCCAAATGTTTATGGAACACGTGATTCCTGCTTTTTTTGATGGCGACAAAGACGGAATTTTGCAACGAGCCAAAATAACCGAAAACGGAAAACTGACTTCAAGATTCAGCTACTTGCAAGATTATGTGGATGGGAAATAATATATAGGCACAAATCCTATGATTCTAGATAAATTTTTAATCAATTTTCGGCTCCCTCTCCTTTGGAGAGGGCTGGTGAGGACTCTTTTATTTAAACAACAGTTTCCAAGTTACTTCTCCTTTTTCCCTCAATTTTTTTAGTATTTTTAAAAAAGCAATGGCGGTAATGTAGGCATCGCCTATGGCGGTGTGCCTGTCTTTTTTGGAAATGTCAAATTTATCGGCAAGGTCGTCCAAGGTATAATGATCCTTGTGTTCTAAAAGATAGGATTTTATTAATGTCTTTTTGTACAACGTTGCGGTATCCAAAGTCCTATTTTTTAATTCAGGTAATCCGTTTCTTTCCAGTGCTTTGTTTATCATCGTGACATCAAATTTTGTGTGATGGGCAATAATGATGGAGTCTCCCAAAAAAAATAGAAATTGTTTCAACGCTTCCAATTCCTTGGGACGATCCAATACAAAGTCTTTCAATATTCCATGGATATGTGCGGTGGCTTTGTTGTAATGATCTTGTTCTATATAAATTTCAAATCCATCTTGAACGGAAATGGTGTTGTTATGCAAAACGATGGCTCCAATACAAAGTATTCGGTCATTTTCATAATCGAAACCTGTCGTTTCCGTATCCAAAACCACAAAACGAGTCGTGTTAATGTCGTCTATTAAATCCTCATAGAATGGTTTTTCGGGGGTTTCCCAAACAAAAGACAGGATGTTTTTTATTTTTTGATAGAAATTCATCATAATATGTTTGAAACATTAAATCGGATGGTAATAATTTCTTGTAATTCCTTGATGGTTTTGAAAGTGCTTTTCAACTTAATTTTTTCTGATTTGGACAGAGATTCTAAGGCTATATATTGACCGGAATCATGATGTTCAAGGCCTTGTTTAGTCCTGAATTTCAATAAAACTTTATAAGCATAAGCACAAGCCATATAGAGTTCGCTATTTTCGGGTTCTAATTCTGCCAATTTTTCAAATCGTTCCACCGTATTGCTGATGGATTTTACGGAATGGTAAAGAATCAAGACTCTTGCCGCATCAGCCAGTGGCATCAAAGCCCTGTTTTTTATGTTGAAGAAATCTTTATTGACACCGTCTTGTTCCAATAAAAATTGCCTAAAAAATCCAGTTGGCGAAGGACTTTGTAACGCACCGCTAACCAAATGAACATAAAATATTGGATTGGCTTTTACATTTTCAAAAATAAATTCCGACAGATTGTTGGCGAGTTCGCTGTCTCCATAAGAAAGGCTGTAATCAAAAAAGATAAAGGACAATAATACTTCATTTTTTCCAGTATTGGTAATCCATTGGTAGATCATATCTTTCCATTGACCAAGGCTCAAACACCATTTCGGATTGGATGCCATCATTTCTGCCGGGCAATATTCATATCCAATATCAAAAAGTCCTTTATTCACATAGGTGGCCAATTCCAAGAAATATTTTTTGGTTTTTTCTTCCAATTCTTCCGGCACATCTTCATAAATCAAGGCATTGTCCTGGTCGGTTTGCAGTAACTGTTCGCTTCTTCCTTGACTTCCCATCGCCAGCCATGCAAATTTCACTGGCGGAGATGTTTCCATTTTGTCTAATGCTATGGCGATAACTTGCTTGATACAGGCATCGTTTAACTCCGTGATTATTTTGGAAGTCAACATTATGGGGATATTTTGGTCGATATAGCCTTGCAATAATTGCATAATTCGGGCTCGTATCGGCTTTAAATGCTTGGCTTTCTTGGCTCTTTTTATGGCTTTTATCAACACGGCCGGATTGTTGCCTAAGGAAACCATAACATCATGTTTGGATAACATCCCAACTGCTTTGGAATTGACTGTGCCATCTTTGGTGATACACAAATGACTAATGTCGCTTTTCATCATAGCCATTTGGGCTTGGGTAATGGTCATTTTCTTGGGATAAGTAATAACGGGAGCAGTCATTATTTCGGCAGCAGTTGCCGTAATTGGGAATTCCCCGGTTACAATTTTGTTCCTTAAATCCTTGTCTGTAATGATGCCAATCGGTAACATTTCTTCTTCCACAACGAGAATGGCACCCACATTTTTTTTAATCATTATTTCGGCAATATCTTTTGCCGTAGTTGCTGCATGACAACTGATTATTTTTTTGGAATATTTCACTGGATGCAAATCCAATAGCTTAGCTTCAGTGTCTAGATAATCCTCACCATATAGTTTTCCGCTATGAATTTTAGAATAGGGGTGAAGCGTATTTGAGGCAAAGCTTTCTATTAAAAAATTGCCAATAGCCCTGTTTTCTAGTGCGTAGGGTTTAAAGACGACAATTGGAATGGCATAGAGAATACTTTCTTCATAGGCTCGTGCTTCCATTTGATAGTTTTCATTGGCTATAAGAGGTCTTAAACCGAATATGTCTCCTTCGTCGCACATATCCAGAATATCGTTTTGCAGACTTGTTTTTAGTGCTATAGCTCCTTTGTGAACCACATAAAAACTGTCGTGAGTTTCCTCATTTTCTAAAAAAACTACACTGTCTTTTTCTTTGTAAATGATGGATATTTGTTCAGAAATGCTTTCAAGATCTCTTTGTTTTAAAAAGCTAAAGGGAGGATAACTTTTCAAAAAATCAGCAACTCTATGGGATATCGTATTTTTCATAACGCTTATTTTTTTTTAGAATAAAAAAAGCCCCATAATGGAGCTTTTAGGGTAATATTTTATTTTTTTTTCTTATCGACTTTCATATTCAAAAATTCAACAAATAACGAGAAGGAAATGGCAAAATACAAATATCCTTTTTGTACTGGTGTGACATGGCTACCAAAGATTAATGCATTTGATAGATGAGCACTTTCGGTAATTAGCATAAAGCCAATTAGGATTAAAAATGATAATCCCAGAATTTGAATGGAAGGATGTTTGTTGACAAAAGCACCAACTGGAACGGCAAATTGCATCATAATCAATACCGAAATAACTACTGCAGTAACCATAATGTAAAGCGCGCCTTCAACACCGTTTGTCATACCAACGGCTGTCAGGATACTATCAAAAGAGAAAACTAAATCGATCATAATGATTTGTAAAAGTACACCTTGAAAAGATTTTGAAGCCGACTTACCGATTTCTTTTTCTTCCTCACCTTTTTCATCTACTTTTTCGTGAATTTCTTTGGTGCTTTTATAAATCAGGAATAAACCTCCTAATAATAAAATGAGGCTTTGCCCCGTAACTCCTGCTGAAAACCAACTAAAATCAATGTGAAACCAAGGTTTTTTCATTTGAATCAAAAAGCTGATGCCAAACAATAATGCGATTCTCATAAACATAGCTAGAAACATACCAATTTTTGTGGCTCTTTTACGTTTTTCTGGAGGCAATTTTCCGGTAACAATCGAGATGAAAATAATGTTGTCTATTCCTAGTATGATTTCAAGAAATGTTAAGGTTAACAAGGCAATCCAGGCATCGGGATTTAAAAATACTTCCATTTGGTCTAGTTATGAATTATAAGTTATGAATTATGAGTTTTTCTGTAGATTAAAATCTGGAAACTGTGACTGAACACTGAATACTAGAGTTTAAAGACTGTTCCGCGTTGTTTTTCGTCGCTTCCCACAATTCCGAATTCAAAGATATACGAATTCTTGGAAGTTGTCAAAATTTTCATGGTAATTGCCTTTTTTTCCGCCATATTCTTTGGATGGATTTTTTGCAAGATGTATTCGCAATCGCTCACCCATCGAATGCTTGAAGTATCGGTTTTGCCTTCAAAAGTTTCAATTTCGATGTTGTCTTTGCGTTCAAAAACAGTAGTTTTTTTTACACCATCCACTTCATATTCGAATTTGAATTTACCAGTTTTGAAATCCTTGCAATTGTGTTCGGCATTGTAGCACGACAGTAGAAGTAATACTGGGAGAAGAAAGATTGTTTTTTTCATATCATTTTGGAGCTATTTCCTGCTATCCGTTGCAAGCTTTGCTTTTTTGGCAGCAAAAAAGCAAAGGATTTTCACTTTTATCAGGGCTAAAACATTAGGTTTTAAATTCAATTTTCAGTTTTTCAAAACTATTTCAGTAAATTTTTTAACTATTTAACTTTGTGTACCTCACGGTTAAACTTTACTCGATTTTAATATCATATTTATCCAAAAGACCAACGATTCCCTGAGTCGAAAATTTGGCTTTCCGCATTGGATTGTCTTCGGGGTCAATTTTATAATTGTAAGCCGTTCTGAAATCGGCTCCAGCCAATTGGGTATCATTAAAAATCGCATTATCCAAATTACAATTCTCGAATGTCGAATTCGTGAGATTCGTTCCAATAAAAGTAACCTCTTTCATCGAGCAAGTATTGAATTTTGTTTTCGGCATTTTCTTGTTGGCAAATGACGAATAATCCAAAAGACAATCCTGAAAACTCACACCAAACATAAAATCAGCACAAGTATTAAATTGAATGCCCATCAATTTACAGGTTTTGAAATGTACTGTTTTCAAGCTCGTTCCGTCCAGTTGCATCATCGACAAATTGCAATCAATAAATTCGCAATCCATAAAAGTATTGTTGCAGAAATTGCTATTCGAGAAATCACAGTTCTTAAAAATGCAATCTTCAAACTCCCTATTGTTGACTTTTTTGTCCGTGAAAGATACTTTTTCGAACGTTTTATGTGTGTGTATGAGGTTTTCCATTAGTCGTTAAATAAACTGCGCATCATTGTTTTTAACCCCAAAACCATCAAAAAAACGGAACCAATACAAATGGCGATTCCTATTGCCAAAACCAAATAATGCCACACATTTTGCTTGTTGATAAACGCATTGTAAATCAAGGATGGGCCTATAAAAAGCAGAGGCAAAGCCCAAGCCAAGTACTTGACTCCTTTGGATAAAAGTTCTTTGTTGGTTGACATTTTGGAATTTTAGATTTACCCTTCGACAAGCTCAGGGTGACATTAGTTTTAGATTTCTCTTTGAAAATTATTCACTGCTTTGCGAACGCTTCCGTATTTTTCTAATAATTCGGCGGCTTTTTCGTAAGAAACTGGGATTTCTCCCATTATCATTTTTACGCCACGATCCACTAGTTTACTGTTGCTCAACTGCATGTCGACCATCTTGTTCCCTTTTATTTTTCCGAGTTGAATCATTGTGGCAGTCGAAATCATATTGAGTACCAATTTTTGTGCAGTACCGGCTTTCATTCTGGAACTTCCAGTGACAAATTCAGGTCCAACAATCACTTCTATTGGGAATTTTGCTGTTTGCGAAAGTGGGCTTCCTGCATTGCAAGAAATACTTCCAGTAATTATATTATTCTTGTTACAAGCTTTCAGACCACCAATCACATAAGGTGTAGTTCCTGAGGCTGCAATTCCAATAACGACGTCATTTTCGTTGATGTTGTGTTCTTGTAAATCAATCCAAGCTTGTGTTGCATTGTCCTCGGCATTTTCTACTGCTCTGCGAATGGCTTTGTCGCCACCAGCAATTATTCCGTTGACTAAGTCAAAAGGAACGCCAAATGTTGGCGGACATTCCGAAGCATCTACAACGCCCAAACGGCCAGAGGTTCCTGCGCCAATGTAGAATAATCTTCCGCCGAGTTTCATTTTGGCTACAGTTTCAGCAACTAAAATTTCGATTTGTGGTAAGGCTTTTTCTACTGCAAATGGCACGTTTTTGTCTTCTTGATTGATATTGGACAATAATTCCTGAACCGACATTTTTTCTAAATGTTCGTATTTCGAGGATTGTTCGGTGGTTTTTGTGAAGGTCATTTTTGATTCTTATATTTTAATGAAAGAAAAATAGAATGGTAAATAGTAATGAGATTATATTAAAGACAATTAAACTATTTATAAATATTTTTTTTGATGATTCTAATTTGAAAACTCTTTTGTTTAATAAATATGCGATTGAAATGTAAAATAATATTACAGCTAAATTGAATATAAATTTGCCAATAAAAAAAATAAAAAATGAATTTTTTATCATTTCATCATAACGTTCTTTACTTCCGATATAAAAGAAAGAAGAAATTACTAATGTTATTGTTGTAAGTATTATTAATATCGAATTTAAAATTATTTTCATTTCTTTAAATAAAATACGCTAACACTACTCCGAAAATAATCATCGAAACTTTGGCAATATTGAATTTGTGTCCTTCGCTACTTTCAAATATTATGGTGGACGAGATATGGAATAATATTCCAATTACGACAGCTGTTATTTCGGTGTAATAATCATTTAATATAGGTAGATAGTCTGAAATAATGGTTCCCAACGGAGTCATAATTGCGAATGTGAGCATAAAGGCAAAAATGGCTTTTTTGTCGAGTTTGGCATTGATAAAAAATATAGTCAAAATAATAGCTATAGGCAAATGATGAATGGCAATTCCCAGCGCTAAATTGTGATGATGACTTACGGGAAATCCTTCCAGAAAAGCGTGAATACAAAGGCTGATAAATAACAACCAAGGAATGTGTGACATCGTTTCGTGACCGTGAACGTGTCCGTGTTCGGCACCTTTTGAGAAAAATTCCAATATAATTTGGAACAAAATCCCCATCATGATAAAGAGTCCAATAGTAGTATTATGGCTTTCGTAAACGTCCGGCAACAGGTGCATCACGGTTAACGAAAGTAAAAAGGAACCGCTAAACGCCAGCAATAATTTAAGGTTGGTTTTGCTTTTTGGTTTTAAAAACAAAGCAATTCCGTAACCTAAAAGGACTGAAAATAAGGGTAAAAGGTAATTCATATTTTTGTTTAATTGTTTAACTGGTTAATCGTTTAAACAAATAAACAATTAACCTATTAACCTATTTAAATATCATTATTAATCGTTCGCTTTCGGTTTTGTGGAATTTTTTTAATTTATAATCTCCAAAAATGTCCAAGAGGTAAATTCCAGCTTCTTCCATCATTTCTTCAAAATCTTTGAGTGTTAAGGCTTTTACTTTTTCGGTAAAATGATATTTCTCGCCTTGGTCTTCAAAGTCGATTTCCTTGTATATATGGCCATCGCTAACATAACGTTTGATGTGAAATTCAATGTTTTCAACTGTTTTTACTTCTTCGGGAACTAAATTGCCAATGACTTGATTGACGTTCATAAAGTCGATTACGGCAAAACCATATTCGGTTAAGCTCTCTTTCATCGCTTTTAAAGTCGTCAGATTGTCTTCGTCATTTTCGAAATAACCAAAACTGGTAAATAAATTGAATATGGCGTCAAATTTATCTTCGAAAGTTTCGCGCATATCGTGCACTTGAAAATGAAGGGTTTTATTTTGGTTTTTATTGGCTTCTTTAATACTGTTTTCAGATAAATCAGCACCCACCACTTCATAGCCCAGTTGGTTCAAATAAATGGAATGACGCCCTTTGCCACAAGCCAAATCCAGCACTTTTGCCTTTTCAGGAAGATTGAGATAATGTGTCAAGTTATCCATAAAAACTTGGGCTTCTCTATAATTTCTTTCTTTATAAAGAATGTGGTAATAAGGAGTGTCAAACCAAGAGGCGAACCAGTTATGGTTTTTGGGTTTTAGCGAATTCGGCATTTATTCTTTTTCTATTAATTCAAGTCATGCAAATTTAGTGTATTTTTGCACCGAATACTTGATTTTACAATGGAAAATAATTTTAGAATGATTGCCAAAACCTTTTTTGGTTTTGAAGAAATACTGGCAAACGAATTGAAAATGCTGGGTGCACAAGATGTTGAGCAAGGTGTGAGAATGGTGAGTTTCAAAGGAGACAAGGGCTTTATGTACAAGGCTAACTTGGCTTTGAGGACAGCTTTGAAAATCCTGAAACCTATTTATTTCTTCAAAGCAAGGGATGAAAATGCTTTATATAAAGGAATTTCGGGAGTAAACTGGTCAAAATTTATCAGTGCCAATCAGACTTTTGTGATTGATGCGACGGTGCATTCGGAGTATTTTAATCATTCGGAATTTGTATCCCAAAAATGTAAAGATGCCATCGTGGATCAATTTCGCGAAAGAACGGGGCAACGTCCTAGCATCGAAAAAATCCATCCCGATTTAAGAATCAACATCCATATTGACAAAGACCAAGTTTCGGTAGCATTAGATACTTCTGGAAATTCTTTGCACCAACGTGGTTATAGAACTGCGACGAATATTGCGCCAATTAACGAAGTATTGGCAGCAGGAATCCTGTTACTTTCGGGTTGGGACGGACAAGGCGATTTGTTGGATCCAATGTGTGGTTCTGGAACTTTCTTGGCTGAAGCTGCCATGATTGCCTGTAATATTCCAGCAAACATTAACCGCAAGGAATTTGCTTTCGAGAAATGGAACGATTGGGACAATGATTTGTTTGACCAAATTATGGATTCCTTGATGAAGAAAATACGCGAGTTTCATTACACTATAAAAGGATTCGACAAAGCACCATCGGCTGTTCAAAAAGCCAAAGACAATATCAAAAACGCCAATTTGGACGAATATATCATTATCGAAGAAAGAAACTTTTTCGAAACAGAAAAAATATCGGAAGGAAAGTTGCATATGGTTTTCAATCCGCCTTATGACGAACGTTTGGATATTCATATGGAAGAATTCTACAAGAATATTGGCGATACTTTGAAGAAAAATTATCCAGGAACCAATGCTTGGTTTATCACTGGAAATTTAGAAGCCTTGAAATTTGTAGGACTAAAACCATCCCGAAAAATCAAACTTTTCAACGCAAGTATCGAAGCGAGATTGGTAAAATACGAAATGTATGAAGGAAGCAAGAGAACGAAGTTTCAAACTGTTCCTGAGGCTGAGTAGTTAGTCTTAAATAGTAAATAGAATCCCGATAATTTCTGCAAGATGAGAGATTATCGGGATTTTTATTTTGAGCGGATTTACAGTTTACCGTCCGTCTTTTTAATTATTTTTGCGATTCTTTTATCTAAATCTTTCATAAGTTCATCTAAAGCACTTTCGCACATTGGCAATATTTTTTCAGGAGTCAAAATGGGAATGCCACCTACCATAATTCCTGTTTTTTTAGAGTCTTCTCCTTCAGTGAAAGCAAATATTTTTTTTCCTGCTTTATCGTATAAAGAAATTCTTGCAGTAGCCCTCATTTTAAGAGTAGTTGTTCCTCCCATTCCAAATCCTTTTTGTAAATCAAAATGTATTTCTGTAAATAATACGCCATCTGCAACTTCATTAAAAATTTTAGCTGTTGCCTCTTCATTTGTTCCACCGTTGATCCCGTCATAAATGTATTGATAACCTGGATAATTAATTATGCTGGTATCTTCTTTTTTATCGAATTTGGGTATAAATTCTATATATTCCTTTTTTTGAATTGTTTCATTTTCAGGTAGTAATTCAAATGGAAATTGTTTAGAATAAACCGTAAAAAAGGCATTATGATATTTTTCTAAAATAGGTGTAAGATTAAAGTTTGGATTGTTTCCTAAGTCGGTTACTGAAGCTAATCCACCTAGACCTAATGCTGAAAGGCCAATTGTTTTATTTGTGTAAAAAGAAACTACTGCAACTTTTTTGTTTTGCGAATAGCTGTTTAAAACGAATAATAGAGTTAAAGCGAATAAAATTTTTTTCATTTTTTTGTTTTATTAATTAATTTTTAGATTGGTGTCTTATTTATTCTTATTTGTGAAATATTACAATAAATCTGACAAAGCAAAACTAACAATAAAAAACGATTCGTAATTAACTTTTAAGAAAAATATTACTTTAAATTTTAAATAGATTTTTATTTAAATATGCTTATTTTTGGTTGCAAATTTAAATATAACATACAATGACAAAATTACAAGTACGCGCCTTTCTGTACCAATTAGGGTGTTTTGCAATATTATTTATCTCGTTCCGATTTTTGATTGGAAGATACACCAATCTGGAAGGTTTATGGATTCCGTTTACCGCTTTTGTGGTGGGAACAATTTTATGTCCAAAATTTCAGGCTGCCAAAACCAAAGACGGCGAGAAGTTATTTATGTCTTGGTTGTTTTTAAAAGGAATTAAGCAAATAGGGTAGAGATTAATTCAGAATTAAAAAGAGTTAATACAAAGCTGGAAATTTAGTAGGATTTACTTCGTTCATCATAGCATATACTTTTTCGAAAATATCTTCAATGGAAGGTTTCGAGAAATAGTCACCATCAGTGCCATAAGCTGGTCTATGTGCTTTAGCAGTTAAGGTTTGTGGTTTGCTATCCAAGTATTTATAGGCGTCTTGCTCTTCAATAATTTGTTGCAAGATATAAGCCGAAGCTCCGCCAGGAAGGTCTTCATCAATGATTAACAGTCGATTTGTTTTGGCAATACTTTTCACAATGTCGTGATTCACGTCAAATGGAAGCAAGGATTGGATGTCGATTATTTCGCAATCAATTCCGTTTTCCTTCAAGAGTTCTTTTGCCGCTTGTTCAGCCAATCTTAGTGTAGAGCCATAAGAAACTAATGTGATGTCGGTACCTTTTTTTATGGTTTCCACAACACCAATTGGAGTTTTGAATTCACCATAATTAAGCGGCATTTTTTCTTTTAATCTGTAACCGTTAAGGCATTCAATTACAAGCGCAGGTTCGTCACATTCCAATAAAGTATTATAGAATCCAGCCGCTTTGGTCATATTTCTAGGTACCAAAACATGGATTCCTCTTATGGCATTTAAGATCATTCCCATAGGTGAACCAGAATGCCAAATTCCTTCCAATCGATGTCCACGAGTTCTGATGATTAGTGGTGCTTTTTGTTTCCCTGCTGTTCGGTATTGCAAAGTTGCCAAATCGTCACTCATAATCTGGATGGCATACAATAAATAGTCCAAATATTGGATTTCGGCAATCGGGCGAAGACCTCTCAGTGCCATTCCGATACCTTGACCAATTATCGATGCTTCCCTGATTCCCACATCGGCAACACGCAGTTCGCCATATTTTTCTTGCAATCCAACCAATCCTTGATTGACGTCGCCTATATTTCCGGCATCTTCACCAAAAATCAAGGCTTCAGGAAATTTGGTAAAAAGAGCATCAAAATTGTCACGTAAAATCATTCTACCATCAGTATCTTCTTTTGCTTCTTTTGGGTATTCCGGCAAAATTTCCTTTGCGGTTAACACATTCGAACCAGATTCTGAAAACAAGTTGCTGCTGAATTTTTGTTGTGTTTTGTTGGTGTAAGATGTTATCCAGCTAGAAAGTTCTGTTTTATTGCTTTCGAGTGAAATCAATCGTAAAACTGTTCGTGCCGAAACGAGGATTTCCTTTTTTAAAGGAGATTTAATTTTGTTTAAATCACTGGCAATTTTCAGAATTTTATCTTTGCTTGAACTTGTCGAAGCTATTTTTTCCAGTAAAGAAACCAGTTCTTTTTTCTCTTCAATAATAGGTTCAATAAAGGCACTCCAAGCCGCAATTTTAGCTTCAAGAACTTCTTTTTTTGCTTGTGCATCAATTTCTTCAATTTCTTCTGGTGAGGCAATATTGATAGCTATCATCCACAGTTTCATTTGGCGAACGCAATCAAAATCTTTTTCCCAAGCCAATCTTGTGGAGTCTTTATATCTTTCGTGCGAACCTGAACTGGAATGTCCTTGTGGTTGCGTTAATTGGTAAACGTGAATTAGTATAGGAATATGTTTTTCGCGCGCTAAATCGGCAGCTTTTTGATAAGTTTCAACCAAACCTGCATAATCCCATCCTTTTACTTTGAGGATTTCGATACCGTTGCTGTCTCCTTCTCGTTGATAGCCTTTTAAAATATCCGAAATACTTTCTTTGGTAGTTTGATGTTTGGCGTGAACTGAAATTCCGTATTCATCATCCCAAACGCTTAAAACCATTGGTACTTGCAATACTCCGGCAGCATTTATGGTCTCAAAAAACAGACCTTCAGAAGTGCTTGCATTTCCAATTGTTCCCCAAGAAATTTCATTTCCATCGATGGAGAAATTTTCTTTATTGGTAATTTCTGGTATTTCTCTGTATATTTTTGATGCTTGTGCCAAACCCAACATACGAGGCATTTGTGCTGCTGTTGGAGAAATGTCTGCACTGGAATTTTTTTGTTTTGTCAAGTTTTTCCAACTACCATCTTCATTTAAGCTGTGTGTCATAAAATGACCTCCCATTTGCCTTCCTGCCGACATAGGTTCGTGAGAAATATCGGTGTGGCCGTATAAACCGGCAAAGAATTGTTGGAGGGTTAATTCGCCAATGGCCATCATAAAGGTTTGATCGCGATAATATCCGGAACGGAAATCTCCGTTTTTAAAGGACTTTGCCATAGCCAATTGTGGAACTTCTTTTCCGTCACCAAAAATTCCGAATTTTGCTTTTCCTGTCAATACCTCTTTACGGCCAAGTAAACTACACTCCCTGCTTGTTATTGCGATTTTATAATCATTTAGAACTTCGGTTTTGAAGTCTTCAAAAGTCAATGTAGTATTGGTTTTTTCTTTTATCATAATTGAAAAGGATAACTTTGCGATGCAAATTTACTTAAAAACTAGCTATTTTCATAATTCATCAACCGAAATACAATTTAATTTTCAGTAAAATATTTTTGATTATCGATATTTTCTTTGAGTTATTTATATGTAAATCGGTTAATGATTCGTAATAGTATATTTTTTTCTCGTTTTTATGTAGAATTAAAACCACTTCCTGGTAAAAAGAGGTAATAACTTGTTGGGGTTGAGCGTGACTACAAATCTTATTTTTTCTCCATAATGGGGTTGTGCTATCTCCCATCCGTTATTGGAATACAAAGGGAAATACAATTCGAAATAATCTGTTAGCAAATTCAGTCGAATTCCACTGTCGTAAACAAAGTGCTTCTTTTGCTGCGTATATTTTACAAAACCCACATCGCCATAGGCTTCTATCCAATTCCAAATGGCGTAACTGGCATTAAATGTGGTAATCCATTGGTTGGCATAAGGTGTGTTTAGCTTCGATTTAAAACCTCCTTCTGACATAATAAATTCTTGACTAACAAGTCCTGTACTTGAGGAACGTCCTAAATAAGCATAATCAAAAAGATAATCCGTAGGTCTGTCCAAGGCAAAACTGAAAAAATCTGAATTGCTGGTGTTGTATAAAAAACTTCCAGCAAACATTCGCAAATTAATTTGACGATTATTTTTGAAGAGTTTTCTATATTGAATCTCGGTTGATATTTTACCAAATTCCTTCGAAAATTGCACATCACCCATAAAGCTGATATGATTGGTAACTTCAGTTCTTGAATTGATATATTTCATATCAAATACGGAATAATCTTCGAGTGAGTTGTCGATAACGATAGCACTTTTTTGTCTATCAACCACAACCTGTCTAGCATAAATTAACTGTTTCCGGTTGTCTCTAAAGTTATCTTGGCGAATTTGCATTAGAACCATAGGATTAATTTTCAGATAGGTTGCATCGGGGGCATAATGAAAATAGTTACCACTAAAAGAATATCGTACATTAAACAAATTGCTGTTTCTGTAATCTTTATTGACCATAAAAATTGCGGAACCTGTTACGGTCTCGGATTTTATGGAATAGGTTGGGTTAATGTCATAAACAAAAGGACGGTTTAAAATTGCTCTGTTATGAAATCGCATTCCAGGGGAAATACCATCATATACATTGTAGGTTAATATAGGAGCATATATAATTTGGTTATAGTACGGGTCTTCCAAATCTTTGACAAAGGCAAATTTTATGGGGCGATTATTAGGAAATATTCCTTCTATTTTCTTCCAGTTATTTCTTAAATTGAATTCAGGAACCTCGTTCTTGTAGTTGATGACAATTTTTTGAGCTTCCTTTCTTTCGAATTGATATACAGTGTCTTTATTTGTAGTTTCTATCCATTTCTTGAAAACTATAGTATCATTTTTTATTCCATAAATTGGAATTGGAACGGAAACATTTGTTCTGTTTCTAATAGAAAATGTCACGCTGTCCTTGGTTTTTGACACATTCGAAAACTTGTAATCTATAATTTCGCGCGTATCGATAATGGTATTAAAAAACCAGTCGATATTTTTATTCGTGTTCGATTTTAATACTGTTTCAAAATCATTTCTGGTGGTTTGTTTTCCCTTGTTTTCGGCATTGAATTGTTTAATGCTTTTGGACATAAATGGTGCGCCAATATATTCGTCTAAATAAATAAAACTCAATCCTGCTCTGTATTTGCTAGCAATTTGTTCATTGAATTTAATTAAGGTACTTTTTGGTACTCCAAGAGGTTGATCCAAGTTTTTTCGAGCCATCAGCAAATAAAAATAGCTGTACTGCTGATTGAAATCCAAGGTCAATAAATTAAACCCCTTAAGCAATTTATAATCCGAAACTCTTCCCATCATCTTGCATTTCGGGTAGTTTTCTTCAATGTAACGCATCATACAATACACCTGAATTCCATCATAAATCCAGTTGTCTTTTCTGGGATCCAATTTCAAGGTGTTTTTTAGATAATTATTCAAATAGGTTTTCAAGAATTTAATTTCAAAAAGAAAATCATCAGGAAACGGAACGATAAAAGAGGGCAATTGGTTCAATCCGTAAAAAGGATTTCGATTGTATTCGGTTTGTGAAACAGTGACTTTTTCAAAGGGATATTTTCCAATTAAATTGCTTGTAAAAGTCACAATTCTATCGATGGCAATTGCTTTTTTAATTTCGTCGGCCTTGTAGCCTTTTAAATTAGTCAGTACTTCAACGAAACTATTTTTGTAGCTGCGATAAGTGGTTTTTGGTTCTAAAAAAAGACTAAAATCGGTTCGGTTGTTACCGCTCAGTGTATAAAATGAAAAGGCTTCATTTTGCTGGGTTTGACTGCTTAATAAATCGGTGGTCAACTCCAATATTTTTGGAATGATGAGACTGATTTCAAAATCGGAAAAAGCATTGGCAATATCATCCAGATTGCAATTACTGTTTCTGACAAAAGCGTGATTTTCGTATCGAGCAGGAGTAAGAAACCAGTTTTTTAGGTTCATTCCACCATTGTCTGTATAACCATAGCTGGTAAATTTATCGTTGGGAACCTTCACGATATAAGTCAAATGCAAAGTAATTTTCTGGTTTGGAGCTAATTTATTTCCTAATTTGACGGTTATCAAATCTGGAGTTTTATCGGTTCTTTCCCAAGAAAGCTTTGTTTTATCAAGATTTGAAATGCTTAAATTATTGGTACTTCCACGTTCTTCCTCTTTGGCAAGATGAAAACCTCTATAAAATTCATCCGAAAAACGCTTGGCCAAGGGCGATGTTTTGGACGAATAAGCATTCATCCAATCATTCAAAACAATCGAGGTTAATGTATCATCCGACTGATTAAAAAACACTAATTCCTGTTGAATATTCAACGTTTTTCTTTCCGTATTTACCTCGACGACCATATGGGAGTTATGCTGCCCATAGTGTTTCGATGAAATAAATAAAACGAGTAGGAGAATGATATTTTTGGGGAGTAATTTCAATTATATTTATTAAATGGTAAATAAAATCTGCAGTTGTTTTTTCTAAAAATTGGGTGACAAATCATATTTTTTGTAGAATTTATCCAAAACTTCAACCACTTCGTCTTCCGTGTCTACAATTTTGAATAAATCTAAATCCGTGATATTTATCGTCTTTTCTTGCTCTACTAAAACTGTTTTTATCCATTCTATCAATCCTGACCAAAAAGCTGTTCCAACCAATATTATCGGGAATTTTCCAATTTTTTTAGTCTGTATCAAAGTTATGGCTTCAAACATTTCGTCCAAAGTTCCAAAACCTCCTGGCATTACAACAAACCCTTGAGAATATTTTACAAACATTACTTTTCTAACAAAGAAATAATCGAAATTCAAGTTTTTGTCGTGATCAATATACGGATTAAAATGCTGCTCAAATGGCAATTCAATATTCAATCCCACCGAAGTTCCTCCGCCTAGATGCGCTCCTTTATTACCCGCTTCCATAATTCCAGGACCGCCACCAGTAATCACTCCATAACCTGCTTTGCTTATTTTGTATGCAATTTTTTCGGCCAATAAATAATAGGGAGCATCCGGTTTTGTTCGCGCCGAACCAAAAATAGTGACACAAGGTCCAATGCGACTCATCGTTTCATATCCGTTCACAAACTCGGACATAATCTTGAAAATCCCCCAACTGTCGTTAGTTCGAATCTCGTTCCAAGTTTTTCTTTTCAGTTTATCCTGAATTACTTTGTCTTCGTCATTATCAAAATCTTCTAATCTCATAATCTTTATTTTTCAGGAGCTTAATCCAGCTATCCGCTTTATCTTTTCTGGCTTAAAGAAAGCCACAAAAGGATGCCGCTTCTATCTGGGCTATGACATCCGTTTTTTGAATGAATTTTAATTGCTAATATAATTCTTTCTTCAAAAATTGCGCCGTATAGTTTTTTTATTTTTACTATTTTCTTCAGGATTTCCTTTGGCTAGAATTATTCCGATTGCTTTTCCCCTCCTTTGGAGGGGTGCCTGAAAGGCGGGGTGGTTTTTTAGCCAATACGAATGTTATTTCAACCAAACTCCTCAATAATATATTTTTCTAACTCTATCATTACATTATTCAAATCATACTTCACTCTTAAATCCGAAATCTTATAAACCTTTAATCCTAATGAAATTAAATAATCTTCTCTTTTTTTGTCGTATTCTTCTTTATCGTTATGACTTGATCCGTCAATTTCGATTATTAATCCTAAGGTTTTTACATAAAAATCTACAATATAATTGCCTATGATTCTTTGTCTATCAAAATCAATCTTCCAAAACTTCCCTTTGTGTACTTGTAACCAGAAAATAACTTCCGATAGTATACCAGCCTTCCGTAGGGCTCTGGCTCGAGACTTTAGTTTTATGTTGTAAGGTAAGTTTTCGATAAAGTTTCTATATACGGGCAACCCATTTATATAAGCAGTTATTTCACTATCTTTTTCCATACAATTTACTTTTTTGGTTGAATTTACAGAAAAAATCATCAGTAGCAAAAGACCACCCCGCCTTTCAGGCACCCCTCCAGAGGAGGGGAATTAATGTAATTCTTTCTTCAAAAATTGTGCAGTATAACTTTTCTTGTTTTTAGCAACTTCTTCAGGAGTTCCTTTGGCAACGACTTCACCGCCGCCTTTTCCACCTTCGGGACCAATATCGATAATGTAATCGGCCAGTTTGATTACGTCCATATTGTGTTCGATAATCAAGATGGTGTTGCCTTTGTCAACTAGTTTGTTAATTACTTCCATTAAAACTCGAATGTCTTCGAAATGTAAGCCAGTTGTGGGTTCGTCTAAAATATAAAACGTATTTCCAGTATCTTTTTTAGCTAATTCTCCTGCTAATTTAATCCTTTGTGCTTCTCCGCCCGAAAGTGTTGTACTTTGTTGTCCTAAAGTAATATAACCCAAACCAACATCTTGCAAGGTTTTTACTTTTCGATAAATCTTGGGAATCATTTCAAAGAAAGGAACGGCTTCGTCAATCGTCATATTCAACACATCCGAAATGGATTTTCCTTTGTATCGAATTTCCAAAGTTTCTCTATTGAAACGTTTGCCTTGGCAAGTTTCGCATTCTACATAAACATCGGGCAAAAAGTTCATTTCAATCGTTCGAACTCCCGAACCTTCGCAGGTTTCGCAACGTCCACCTTTAACGTTAAAACTAAAACGTCCCGCTTTATAACCCCGAATCATACTCTCGGAAGTCATCGTGAACAGATTTCTAATTTCGGTAAAAACCTCGGTGTAAGTCGCAGGATTCGAGCGAGGCGTTCGTCCAATTGGGCTTTGGTCAATATCAATTACCTTGTCGATATGTTCCAAACCTTCGATTTTCTTGTACGGTTTTGGTTTTTTGACACCATTAAAATAAAACGCGTTCAAAATAGGGTAGAGGGTTTCATTAATCAATGTAGATTTTCCGCTTCCAGAAACACCTGTCACGCAAATCATTTTGCCCAAAGGCAATTCTATCGAAACATTTTTCAGGTTGTTTCCAGTTGCACCAGTCAATTTTAGGAAATTTCCATTGCCTTCACGACGTTTTTTTGGAATTTCGATTTCCATTTCGCCGTTCAAATAAGAAGCAGTCAAAGTGTGGTCTTTCAAAATTTCGGCAGGTGTTCCTTTGCTGATGATTTCGCCACCGTGTTTTCCCGCTTTTGGACCAATATCAATCACATAATCAGCACGGAGAATCATATCTTTATCGTGTTCCACAACAATTACTGAGTTACCAATATCCCGCAATTGTTCCAAGGAATGTATCAGTTTATCGTTGTCTCTTTGGTGTAAACCAATGCTCGGTTCGTCCAAAATATACAAAACGCCAACCAACTGCGAACCAATTTGTGTCGCCAATCGAATGCGTTGTGCTTCGCCACCGGAAAGCGATTTGGAACTTCGGCTTAAAGCCAAATAATCCAAGCCAACGTTCATCAAAAAAGCCAATCTGTCCTTGATTTCCTTGATTACTTCGGTGGCAATGGTTTTTTGTTTATCGGATAAATGGTTGTTCAAATCCAGAAACCAAGCTGTCACATCCGAAATATCCATATCGCATAGTTCGGTAATATTCTTCTCATTGATTTTGAAAAACAAGGCTTCTTTTTTCAATCGTGAACCTTCGCAAACTGGACATTTTACTTCGTCCATAAATTCCTTTGCCCAACGTTTTATTGTGGTCGAACCACTTTCGTCGTGTTGGTTTTTGATGAAATGAGAAATCCCTTCAAACTCAATTTTGTATTCTTTGGTCACGCCCAAAACTTTCGATTCGACCGAGAATTTTTCTTTTCCACCATTCAAAATCATCTCCATTGCCTCATCGGAAATGGTCGAAATAGGATCGGTTAATTTGAAACCATATTTCTCGCCAATGATCTCCAATTGCTTGAACATCCAACTACTTTTATATTCGCCCAAAGGAGCAAATCCGCCTTTATTTATGGAAAGTTTAGGATTAGGAATTATCTTTTTAATATTGATTTCGTTTACAGTTCCTAAACCTTTGCAATGTTCACAAGCTCCTTTGGGTGAGTTGAACGAAAATAAATTGGGTTCCGGATTTTGATAGGAAATTCCGGTTGTCGGACACATTAAATTCCGACTAAAAAATCGAATTTCATCGGTGTCTTGGTCTAAAATCATCAAGACATTTTCGCCGTGATACATCGCCGTTTTGATGCTTTCCGTTAAACGTTTCGCATTATCTTCGGTATTTTCAATCACCATTCTGTCAATCACGATTTCGATGTCGTGGGTTTTGTAACGGTCGAGTTTCATTCCCGTCGTGATGTCTTTGATATCGCCATTAATACGGACCTTCAGGAAACCTTGTTTGGCAATTTGCTGGAATAATTCGGCATAATGACCTTTTCTGGCGCGAATAATTGGAGCCAAAATATTTATTCGTTTTCCCGCAAAATCCTGAGTAATTAAATCCTTGATTTGCTCGTCGTCATAAGAAACCATTTTTTCACCTGTGTTGTAACTGTAAGCATCAGCGGCGCGGGCATACAGCAAACGCAGGAAATCATAAATTTCGGTTATGGTACCAACTGTTGAGCGAGGACTTTTACTGGTGGTTTTCTGTTCGATGGCAATAACGGGTGAAAGTCCGTCAATTTTATCCACATCGGGACGTTCCAGACCGCCCAGGAATTGTCGGGCATAAGCCGAAAAAGTTTCCACGTAACGGCGTTGGCCTTCTGCATAAATCGTGTCGAAAGCCAGAGAAGATTTTCCAGAACCTGAAAGTCCAGTAATCACGACCAGTTTTTCCCGAGGAATTGTAACGTCTATATTTTTTAGATTGTGTACTCGCGCACCCAATACTTCGATGTTGTTATCGTTTTCTAGCATAAATTTTGGCAAAAAGCAAAGTTACCATTTTAAGAGCAACTTTTGGGTATGGCTAAGTAAAAGAATAAGTTAAAATAGTACACGGATTCTACATATTTGCTATCGAAAAAGCACGGATAAAAACAGATTTATTTGGTAAATCAATTAATATTTTTCAATAAAAACTTATTACAATCCTTGAATTATTTTAAATTTTTATATTTGAAAAAAAAAAGAGATATGAATATTTTAGGAATAGGCTCACGTATAAAACATCCTGAATTGGGACTTGGAGTAGTAACCAACGTAACTGCAAAACAATATTGGGTTACTTTTATAGAAGATGGATTAGAAACCATTGAAATCGACAGCGATTTTGAAATCATTGAAGCTGTTGATGGCGAAGTAGATTCAGTTAGTTTTCGTGATATAGAAAAATCATTGAAGGATTTGTTGCAAAAATGGAGCGATGTTTCCCAAATAGTTCCCATCGCCGATAAGTGGAAAGGCGGTAAAATTATTTTGGAACCAGGAACCAATACACAAAATAAGGAAGTACCCATTGACACTTTTTTTCATAAAATAACAATGGTTCGCGATAGAATAAGAGTGATGGAACAAAAGATTAATGCGAGTAATCTCGAGGAAGCCGAGAAAATTGATTTACAGCAATACATCACCAGAATTTATGGAAGTTTGACCACTTTTAATGTGTTGTTCAAAAACTCGAACGATTATTTTGTTGGAGAGAAAACTAAATAGTGATCAGTGTCCAGTTGTTAGTGTTCAGTCGATTGCCAACTGAACACTGCTAACTGAATACTCTTTTCCTCTGCCTATTCTCAATATAATCCTCGATGGCTTCTTTGGTAGTGTACCAATTCCTGCCTTCTTTGTAGGCGTCTATTTTACCTGTTCGAGCCAATAAACTTACGTATTCTTGGCCATAAGGACTGCTAGGTTCGCTAACGATATCTGATATTTTTTGAAAATCAGTATTGCTGTCAGGCATTGCATTCAAATAAATGTTTAAGCTGCGTTCCAAGGCTTGACACATCAAAAGCATTAGTTTTTGATAATTGCCATTATTGGCTTGATTGAGTGCTTCGTAATATTTTTTTCTATCATTTTTGAGGATAATAGCTGGAGGAAAACCACAACGCATCAGTAATAAATTCATGCTCAAACGAACCGTTCTTCCATTGCCGTCAAAAAAAGGATGAATCCAAACTAGTTTATGATGAAAAATCGCAGCCAATTCGATATCGTTTAGTTCTAACGGATTGTTATTGACAAAATCAATCAATTCATCCAACAAATCTGAAACCTTATTGGCGTTTGGCGGAACAAAATTAGCTCCCGAAATACGAACACCGCCATTGCGTAAACGACCTGCAAAATCATCTTCAATAGAACGTAAAACCAAACCGTGCAAAGACAAAATATCATTACTTCGCAAAACATAATCATCGTTAATTATAGAAAATAAATAATCAATGGCTTTATCGTGATTGTGAGTTTCAAAATGTTCTCTAAGCGATTTTCCTTTTACTGTAATTCCTTCTTGAAGAACCATTTGAGTCTCTCGTAAGGTTAAAGAATTTCCCTCAATACTATTCGAATTATATGTCCATTCTATAGATAAGCTTTCTCTGATTTTATTCAAAGCAATGTTGGGCATGGGTCTGCTGACTTGCAAATCTTGCTTTTTTTGGTACAATCTCTCAAAGGTTGATTGAAATTCTTGTCTATATCCTAAATCTATTTTCCACATAACTCCACAAAGATACATTATATTATCGGTAATATTAAATTTTTTATCTATCCGATATTAAAATCTAATTTATTCATTTTTTTTAAAGAGATTTGTTTAATGATTTGTAATAAATTGTTTATATATTAGCCAAGTTTTTAAAAATATAAGTATTTATGAGACTCTCCTTTATTTGTTTCTTGATATTGTTTTGTGAATTTTTTTCATATGGGCAAATTATTAGAAATGAGAATGAAAGTGCTGAAATGTTTGCTAATAGGATAAAGCCAGATTCAACTATAATTGTACATACAGTATTTGAAATGAAACAATTGGATACAAGTAAAAATGTAATTATTGCTTTTTATGAAAAGACAATTTATGAAGTTAAGCAAATGGATACTTATGTTGATCGGAGTGAATATAAAGAAATTGATGGTATTATGTATGTTCCAATTTCTGTCAATCAATACAAAAAAATAGCTATTGGATCAATTTTAGCTGATGGAGGTGATCCTGAGATAATCTCAGTCTTTTTTGCTAATGCCGATAAAGACAAAAATAAAGAATTAATTGTGCTTAGTAAGATTGATCAACGTCATTATGACTATGGTGGGGCTTTTTATGAAACTTATATTTTTGACTATTCTAAAGCTAAAAATGAATTTAAATATTTAGATAAATTGAGTGAATTGTTTTGGGGTTGCGAGTGTGGCTGGAGAGAAGGGCGCAAAGAGAAAGCAAAGTACAAAACAGCCAGTGAAATTAAAGCTAAGCTTAAGAAAATGGGATATAATTATTTTAATAGAAAAACACAAAAAGGATAATAACTTCTATTGCCGATTTGATTTTAAGTTTGGAAATTCTCAATTAACTCCAACAAAAAATGACCTCAAAAAAACTGAACCTTAAAAAAACACTAAAAACAATCTGGTTTTCGGCTGCTTTTGTTTTTATGTTTTGGCAGTTTTATTCTTTTCAGTCCAAAGGTGTTGACGAAAGTTTATTGCAAAACAGTAAAACTGTCAAGGTAGAAGAAAGTAGTGATTTTTATACTTTTAAACCTGAAAAAGAATGTAAACAAGTACTGATTTTTTTCCCTGGTGCGATGGTTGAACCAAAAGCCTACGTTCCGCTTTGCAGAAAAATAGCAGACAACAGCATCAATGTATATCTCATAAAAATGCCTTGGCGAATGGCTTCTCAAGGGTATAATCTTCCGAAGGAAAATAGATTGTTCGCCGACACAAGCGAAACTTATATCTTGGCTGGACATTCATTGGGAGCAAAAATGGCGGCACAATTTGTGTATGAAAACCCAAGACTGATTGATAAATTGATATTAATTGGAACCACTCATCCAAGGGACATTTCGCTTGCCAATAGTACAATTCCCATTATGAAAATTTACGGTTCTAATGATGGTGTTGCAAACGAGGAATCCATAATTAAAAATAAATATAAACTACCTACAACCACAAAATTTGTAAAAATAAATGGAGCAAATCATTCCCAGTTTGGGTATTACGGATTTCAGTTGGGCGATAATTCGGCAACAATTAGTAGAGAACAGCAACAAGCCGAAACATTACAGCATATTATTGGGTTTATAAAAAAGTAAATAAAGCTAGTAGGAAAAATAAATATAGATTTTAAATAGGCGTGCATTAAAACTTCTTCTACGCATCTATTTTTTAAAGTCATAATTGTATTTGACTTTTTGTAATAAAAAATGCCCCCAAAAGTATTTAACTTTTTGAGGGCAGTTTATATAAACTTAAACTTAAACTTAAGATTTTTTGTTCTTTCCGAAGTTGAATTTTACTTTTTCGACTACTTGAACTTTTGGAGCCGGTTTTTTGAAAGGTTTCTTTTTTGCTGCCGATTTTGTTTTAGATGGGCTTTGATCGCCTCTTGCTCTTTCTTCGTCTTTTGGTTTTGCTTTAAATTCAGGTCTTTCTGAAGTTCCTTCTTTAGCAGGAATTTCAGCTTTGTGTTTTGCCAAAACTGCTGTTGGATTTTTTGGATTTTCCTTGGTTCCACGAAGGTGAATTACCAAACCGTTGAGGAAATTACGCAACACCTGGTCGCCACATTCAACATAATTTTCGTGATTTTCGGCACGGAAAAAAGCACTTAATTCTGTTTTTGAAATTCTAAAATCTACTAATTCTAAAATTTCTACTATTTGGTCATCGCGTAACATCAGTGCTACACGGAGTTTTTTGAATATATCGTTGTTTGTCATTTTTATGATTTAAAAATTAAAAGTCCAGTTTTACAATAAGGCTTAAAAAAGCCAAAGATACGCTTTTACAAATCCATCTCGCCATAATTTTTCGTTATGTTGTCCTCCTTTGACTACTCTTTTTTTAGTTAGGTGTTGGCATTCACATCGTTTTTCGGAAAGTAAATTATCCATTTTGTTCATATTGGGAACCATATCGACATCTTCATTATTGCCATAAAGGAAATATATTTTGGCATTGATTTTTTTGGTGTTTTCCGTGATGGTATAAATGTTTTTTGAATAATCAAATGAAGGTGAAAAAACACCAGCCTTACCAAAGACTTTAGGGTATTTCAAAACAGCATAAAAAGAGGTTAAACCGCCTAGAGAACTTCCCATAATGCCTGTGTTTCCTGCATTGGGTTTTGTTCTGTATAGTGCGTCAATTTTAGGTTTTAGGGTATTGACAATAAAATCGAGGTAATTATCTGCTTTTCCACCGCCGTATTTTACATTTTTATAAGGTGTCAACTCGTCAATTCTTTTGTCGTTCCCGTGTTCAATGCCAACGATAATCACTTGTGCTTTGAGACTGTCCAATTTTTCGTCCACATTCCATTCGCCCACAAATGAAGTTTTGGTATCAAAAAGATTTTGTGCATCGTGCATATAAATCACGGGAAATTTTTTGGTCGAGTCATTGTAGTTTTTTGGTAAATAAACCCAAATTTTCTTTCTATACCCTAATTGTGGTGCTTCGATGCTGAAAGTTGAAACTTGTTTTGTAGCTGTAGTTTCTTGTGCAATGCTATTTGTCGGAGTAACAATCAATATCAGAAATAGAAAAAGTTTAGGAATCATCATTCGCGTTTTGTATTATTTAAATTAAAATAATATTTTAGCTAAAAATAATAATTTGATGAACACTTTCGAGGAAAAAAGAAGTTTACTTTTAGAAATGATCGCTTTTTCTACAGTTGATGGGCAATTGCACAAAAGAGAATACGAATTTTTGTCTATTGTAGCACGTGAGCTTAATATTGAGAAGGATGTTTTTAACGATTTATTTCACCAAGAATTGCCGCAAATACTCGTGAAATCAGAGTTTGGACGCATTCAACAATTTTATCGTTTGGCTTTATTGATGTATTGTGACGGTGTTTTGCATACTAAAGAAGATAATGCCATTCAACAAATTACCCTTAATATGGGACTGAATCCAGCAGCAACAAAGCGCATTCTCAAAATTATGAAAGAAGGAGCCACTCCAATAATTGATCCCGAAGTGTTAGTAAGAATTTTTAAAGAGCAACATAATTAATTTTGTTTTTATTCTTTCGAAGCTAGATCAACCAAGACATCGACGGAAATAGGTTTTGGAATATATCCTATGATATCGGGAAAGGTTTTGGATTTGTTTCTATCCTCTATGGCAATCGAAGAGCTTACAATATAAATGAGGATATGTTTTTTGATTTTTGATTTTATACTTTTGATTTCTTCCATAAATTCCCAACCATCCATAACGGGCATATTAATATCTAATAAAATAATATCTGGAAGATAACTATCATTTTCTTCCAATGTGTTATTCAAAGTCGTTATTGCTTCTTTTCCATTAATGAAAGAAGAATGTGCGGTAAATACACTCGATTTTTGAATTAATTTATTGATGATGGTTTGGTAAATAATATCATCGTCTATAACCCAGATTATCTTTTTTTTCATTTGGCATAGATTTTAAAGGTTGTACCTACATTGGGGATACTGTCCACGGTTATGGTTCCGCCCATAGCGTCCACTTGATTTTTTGTTATAAAGAGACCAATTCCTCTAGCGTCTGAATTGGTACTGAATGTTTTGTACATACCAAAAATTTTATCGGCATTTCTGACTAGGTCAATACCAATGCCGTTATCGGTAACTTCAATGACGTCTTTATCATTTTGTTTGTAAAAGTTTATCGTTATGATTAGTTTTCGTTGTGGATGTTTGTAGCGAATGGCGTTCGAAATTAAATTATAAAGAATACTTTCAAGGTATGCTGAATTATAGTTTATCATTGCATCCTCCGCCACGTTGGTGGTAAACGAAACTTCATTTGACAGTATTTGTTCAGAAAGAACCTCTCTGGCTTTGTCGATATAATGGTTCAAGTTCAGTGGTTTTGTGACCAGGTTGATATTGGTGTTGATGTTGACCACTTCATTCAAGTGTTGCATTGTTTCGTCAAGCGAATTGGAAACGGATTTCAATAAATGCATCATTTCATTTCGTTCTTCTTCTGATTCTGCCGATTCAATTAAGGAGATAATGGACTCAATATTACTGGTATGTGACCTCAAATTATGAGAAACGATATAAGAGAAATTTAAAAGCCTTTTATTTTGTTCGGTGACTAATTGTAGCGAGTTGTTCAAGTTTTTTTCGGCTTCTTTCATAATGGTAATATCAATAATGATACCCCTTAAAATCACGGGTTTGTCATTTTCAAAAACATAATTTATGAAGTCTCTTACCCATATCACTTTCCCGGTTTTTGTAAGCATACGGTATTCATAATTATAATCTACATATTTTTTGTTTTTTATCGGGGACAATGCCATTGCAAGTTCCCGGTCTTCAGGATGAAGATGATCTTCCCAAAAATTAGGGCTTTCCGAATACTCTTCTACTGAATATCCCAAAAGACTCTCAATTTTTTTACTAATGAAAGTAGAAGACATTGTCTCAAGATCATATTCCCAAACAATTCCGTCAATGGTGTCAATCAGGGATTTAAATCTGGCTTGGCTCTTTTCAATTAATGATTCGGCTTCTTTTCTTTCGGTAATGTCTTTGACAAAAGCAATATGGGAGGTTGGTTTTTTATTGCTTTCGAAAAGTTGTGAAACGGTCAAATTTACCCAAATAGTATTTCCAGTTTTCGTTAGGCATCTTTTTTCCATCGAATATTCGGTGATTTTGTCTTCATCAAGATTTTTTATATATTCCAAACTGATGTCTAAATCCTCTGGATGGGTCAAACATGTGACGTCCAATTTTTTAATTTCTTCAAATGTATAACCAAACATATCGCAGTACCTCTTGTTGGTCTCCATTAAATTGCCGGAGCGGGTGTCTATAATGGCAAAACCTATGGGAGCTTGATCAATGATGGTCTTGAACTTCATTTCATTTTTTAAAAGTTTTGCCTCCTGTTCTTTTAATAAGAACCTCAATTCTTCTGGTTTTTTCAATAGTTTGGTTGTTAAAACACCAAACAAAATGGCTACAATTAATCCCAAGATTGAACTAAATAGAATTTCAGGATAAATTGCATGAGTTTTTTTGGCGACCAAATAGAGTTTGCTGTCACTGTCGGTTATGGCTTGGGATACATAATAACTCTTGGATAAAACTGTTTTTGAAGGAAGGAAAAATTGTTCTTTTGAAGTAACAGGATCCCTATTGGAAAACTGGAAATAATAGTTGGATTGATTCAAGGAATTAATTCCGGACGCTTTCAGCAAAGTTTCCAATTTAATTATAACGGCAGTGAATCCCCAAAAGGTATTGTTGTTATAAATAGGAAGTCTGCCCACAATGCCAATGCCTCCTTGTCTTAATTTTAATGGACCTGCAAAATAAACTTTTTGGATTTCAATAGATTTTTCGGCTTCTTTCTTGAGATCTTTAACCTCTAAAATGTTTAAATTCATCGCAGCCTCATTGCCCTTCATAGGATAGATGTACTTGATGACTCCATTGGGAACCATTTGAACGACACTGATGAGCGGATTGGATTTTAAGAGTTGTTTACTGACTGCATCAAAATTTTGAGGAATACCATTGCTATCCAGAGTAAGTGCAAGAGAAACAGTTGTGGTGTAACAGTTTTTTAAAGATTGCTCAATGTTTTGATGAGCATTTGTTAAAATGGCATTCATTTCATTTCGCTCCTCTTCTTTCAGGATATGGTTGCGAAGGATACTTACACTAATAGTGGCTATACTAAGAACCAAAAAAAGCAAAACTCCTGAAGTCCTTGGTTTGATTTCAAACCAATTTATGAAACTAGTCCAAATTTTTTCATTTTTCATTTATTATTTTAATAAGTTTGGGACTAATTTTTCTAATTCAATTTATAAACATAATAATTTTTTCATTAAAAAAATATTTAAAATTAAGATAATTTATGATTTTAGAATTTAAATGAGGGATTACCCTTGAAGAAGGGCAATTTAATTGTTTTTATTTTCTTTTTCAGGAGAATAAAAGCGAGTTTAGTCCAATTGTTCCTGTAAAGATTTTATGGCATCACGAAGTTTTGCAGCTTGCATAAAATCCAAATCTTTGGCGGCTTTCTCCATTGATTTTCGTTTTTCTCGAATGAGTTTTTCAATTTCAGGCTTGGATAAATATTCCGTGCTTGGTTCGGCAGCTGCAGAAATAGTATAACCTAATTCATAATCAACCAAAGGATTTTTGGTAAAAGCGCTCTCGATTTTTTTGTTTAATGCAACAGGAACTTGATTGTTTTCGGTATTGAAATTAATCTGTTTGGTTCTGCGGTAATTGGTTTCATCAATGGTTTTTTGCATACTTGCCGTAATCTTGTCAGCATACATAATCGCTTTCCCATTCAGGTTTCTCGCTGCACGTCCAATGGTTTGGGTTAGCGAACGATGACTTCTCAAAAATCCTTCCTTGTCGGCATCGAGAATGGCGACTAGGGAAACTTCGGGTAAATCTAATCCTTCTCGCAATAAATTCACACCAATCAAAACATCGAATATTCCTTTTCGTAAATCCTGCATAATTTCGATGCGTTCCAAAGTATCCACATCCGAATGGATATAACGGCAACGAATGCCTACTTTATCCAAATATTTAGCCAATTCTTCCGCCATTCTTTTGGTTAAAGTAGTGAGCAAAACACGTTCATCGATCTCGGCTCTGGTTTGGATTTCCTCAATCAAATCGTCAATTTGGTTTAGACTTGGGCGAATTTCAATAATCGGGTCCAATAATCCCGTTGGACGAATCACTTGTTCTACATAAACACCATCACATTTTTGCAATTCATAATCGGCAGGCGTTGCAGAAACATAAATGACCTGGTTTTGCATCGCTTCAAATTCCTCAAATTTCAACGGACGGTTGTCCATCGCAGCGGGTAGTCGGAAACCATATTCCACCAAGTTTTCTTTTCGAGAGCGGTCGCCACCATACATCGCGTGTACTTGCGAAAGCGTAACGTGACTTTCGTCCACCACCATCAAATAATCTTTTGGAAAATAATCCAGTAAACAGAAAGGTCTTGTGCCGGCTTCACGTCCGTCAAGGTAACGGGAATAGTTTTCAATTCCGGAACAATAGCCCAGCTCGCGAATCATTTCCAAATCGAAATTGGTGCGTTCTTCGAGTCTTTTGGCTTCAAGATGTTTGCCGATTTCTTTGAAATAATCGACTTGTTTAACCAAATCTTGTTGAATTTGCCAAATGGCACTTTGCAAGGTGTCGGGCGAAGTCACGAACATATTCGCGGGATAAATCGTGAGTTGTTCCATTCGCTCGATGACTTTGGATGTTTTCAAATCAAAGCTTTCGATTTCTTCAATTTCGTCACCAAAGAAATGTATACGATAGGCATCATCGGCATAACTTGGATAAACTTCGAGCGTGTCGCCTTTTATCCTGAAGTTTCCAGGATTGAAGTCGGCTTCGGTTCTGGAATATAAACTTTGAACCAAACTGTGTAATAATTTGGTTCTTGAAATTACTTGGTCTTTTTTAATGGCAATGACGTTTTTCTGAAACTCCACGGGATTTCCTATACCATAAATACAGGAAACCGAAGCTACCACGATAATGTCTCTTCGTCCCGAAAGTAGGGAAGAAGTGGTGCTCAAACGCATTTTTTCCAACTCTTCGTTGATGGATAAATCCTTTTCTATAAAGACTCCAGAAACGGGCATAAAAGCTTCGGGCTGGTAATAATCGTAATACGAAACAAAATATTCCACGGCATTATTCGGAAAAAACTGCTTGAATTCGGAGTACAATTGTGCCGCCAAGGTTTTGTTGTGAGCCAAAATTAGAGTGGGTTTTTGCACTCCTTCAATGACATTGGCAACAGTAAAGGTTTTTCCGGAACCGGTAACCCCCAATAAAGTTTGATAGCGTTCGCCAGCCTCAATGCCTTGAGCTAGTTTTTCAATGGCTTGTGGTTGGTCGCCTTTGGGTTGGTAATCGGATACAACTTGGAATTTCATTTACTATTGATCTGAATTACAAAGTTACAAAGGAAATCTTGAATAAAGAGTTTAGGGAAATTTAAAACTTTCGCTCCGTAAAGTCTCGCTCCGCAAAGTCTCCGACTTTGAGGATGTGATGGTCAGTCTGTGACTGACATAAAAGAAATAATCTAAAATAAAATCGGTTGAAAACCGAAAGTCACTACCTCAAAGTCGGAGACTTTGCGGAGCAAGGCTGACATAAAAGAAATAATCTAAAACTTTCAGGTTTTTTTGTTCCCGTTTTTTTATTTATTTAAAAATGCAATTATTTTTTTGTTGACATCTTCCGCTTGGTCAATACTCAAAAAATGACCTGCTTTTTTAATAGTTTCGGTTTTAACATTGCTTACAAATTGGTTTGCACGCAACAAGCTTTTTTCAGAATTAATGACATCATAGTCGCCAATAAGCAAGAAGACCGGAATCTTTATTTTTTTTAAATCTTCCTCGGAAAATGGCTGCATCTGCAATAAACTCGTGTTTGATTTGGAATATTTATTGGCCAAATAAAATTGATTTTTATAGACGGGATTAATTTTGTCTGGATAATAGGCAAAAGCTTCCAATGTTTTTTTTAATTTTTTCTTGTTGGGAAATAATTTTAAGAAAAAGGCAGATGAAGCTTTATTGATTTGGTCAATGTTATCAAAAGTTTGTGCAGGACTCAAGAGAACCAATTTATCCATTTTGGAATTTTCTTGAAGCGCAAGCAACGTGGCTATCCAACCTCCTCTTGAAGCTCCAGCCACATCATATTTTTTTAATTTGTAATAGTCAAAAATTTCGGTGTACCAGCTTATTATTTCTTCTTTTGACAAAGCGTTTTTGGGCGATTCCGACTTTCCTGCTTCTATCAAAAAATCAATTGCATATACGCGGTGGTTTTTGGACAATGATTCAACATTGGGATACCACATCGTAGAACTGGCGTCCATTCCGTGCAACAAGACCAGTGCTTTTGCTTCTTTTGGACCTGAAACAATAATATGGGCTTTGCCAAATTTAGTGGGAACGTATTGTTCTTCAAATGGTACTTTCCAGAGTTGTAACGCTTTATTGTAGGAATTGAGATATTCTTTTCTTTCTTTTTTATTTTTGAAAACGTAATTGTCTATTTTTTTGCTTTTTGTGGTGCTGCATCCCGCCAAGATAGTAAATAATGCGAACAAGAATAATGATTTAGGCATAGTTGTTTGTTTTATAACAATACGCTTAAATTAATAAAACGAATTGATTATCAGGTGATTTTTTGATTCAATTTTTAAAATTTTCGCTCCGAAAAGTCTCCGAATTTGAGGGTGCTTTCGTCAGTCTGTGACTTACATAAAAGAAATAATCTAAAACAAAATCGGTTGAAAACCGAAAGTCACTACCTCAAAGTCGGAGACTTTGCGGAGCATAGAAAAACTACTAAAAAGTAGCTTTTTCTGCTTCAAACTTCCAGTTCCTCTGTTGCGTTTCCGATTGAAAAGTCCAAGCCAAGATGCGGCTGGTTTTCTGGCCTTGTGCCATATCAATGGTTTTTACTTCGACCACATTTACTTTGTTCAAGGTTTTGTATAAACTAGAAAGATTCTCTTTTTTAGAAACCAATGTCGTGAACCAAAGACATTGCATTGGGTATTTGGCACTTTCGAAAATCATTTGGGTTATGAATCCTAGTTCGCCACCTTCGCACCACAATTCGGCATTTTGCCCGCCAAAATTCAAGACAGGCTTTGTGGTTCTAATATTTTCTAGATTGTTGATTTTGCGAATCGATGATTTTGTGGCTTCTTCTTGGGAGTTATGAAATGGCGGATTGCAAATTGTGAGCGAAAATCGATCTTCGGGCGTGATGATGTTTTTGAAAATATAACGCGATTCAGTTTGTAATTGCAGACTGATGAAATCCATTAATCTTGGATTGTCTTCAATGATTTTTTTGCAGTTTTGAATAGCTTTTTCGTCAATTTCGGTTCCTACGAATGACCAACCGTAAACGGAATTTCCTAAAATTGGATAAATACAATTCGCACCAATACCAATATCAAGTACTTGCACATTTTCGCCTTCGGGAATGATTCCATTGTTGTTGGAAGCCAACAAATCTGCGATGTAATGAATATAATCCACGCGACCGGGAATGGGAGGACAAAGATAATTCTCTGGAATATCCCAATTTTGGATGTCGTAATCGGCAATCAGTAAGGCTTTGTTAAGTGCTTTTACGGCTTGAGGATTACTGAAATCTATGGTTTGCTTCGCCTGTTCGCTATCGCTTGAGTCAATTTTGTGTTCATTGACCGCTACAAAGTTTTTAAGTTCTGGACAAGCTGCAATTAATACTTCAAAATTATATCCCAATCGATGTAGATTTCGGGGATGTAAATTGGTTTTTTCGATGATCGGTTTCAATTTCATTTTCTTAATTTCGATGCAAAGATAGTTGTAAAAAATGAAACACTGATATAAGAGATTTTTGAATGTAGATTAACGAGTTCTGATTTCAGATTTAGGGTTGATAAATAAAAGATTTTTGATTTATTTTTTTAGAACTTCTGCAATGCTTCGCCAGTTCGCTATCGCTCGGGTCAAAAATCGTTACTCAAAAATCTGCAATCATTAATCCCAGCATTCCATCAGCAACAAATCGCCTTGGTCGTGTTCTATGACAACCATACCATCCTGTTTGACGTGATTGCTGCTTCCGGTTTTGTAGCCAATGGTTAAGCTGTCGTTTTCCAATGGATAAAACAGGTTTTTGGAATGAATTCCAGTTACGTGTCCAATAGGAATCAAGGAAAGAGGCGTGTTGGCAGGATACCATTTTTCGAATTTTTTTGGCAATAAAAACACTTTTGAATGGTCGTCGAGTAACACGATTTTAATTAAATCCCTATAACGAGTGATGTTGGTTATATTGGTTATGGTATGATCAGCACGTTTTCCGGTTGCCCAAACCACGTTTACGGCCGGAATTTTTCTTTCTATAAGATAATCAAATGCTTTTTCTAAATCGGTTTTGTTTTGGTCTGGTGTGTGGACAATTTCCAATGGATATTGTTTGTCTTTATAATAATTCGGATCAAATCCACGGTCGAAATCACCCAGCAAAACATCGACTTTTATTCCCAGTTCCAAAACGCGTTCCATTGCCGAATCCAAAACGATTACCAATGGTGACCATTCGAGTAATTGTCCTAATAATTCAGGATTACAGGACGCGCCGTTGGCAATGATTAAAGCAGGTTCTTGGTCATCGCGAACGATATGATGTGAAGACATAGAGATTTTTGATTTTAGAGTACAGATTTCAGAATAAAGAGGATCGGATAGAGAATATAGATTTTTTGTAAATGTATGTAAAAATCTGAAATGCTCCGCCAGTTCGCTATCGCTCGGGTCAAGAATCGCTAATCTTCAATCTTAGATCAATAACCCAGATAGCAATGAAAAGCCCGGAGTGCAAAAAACTAATTTTTCTTGTCCTAAAAGAGCGACCAAAGGAAGTTCCTTTTAGGGCTTATAAAAATAGTTTTTTAAACGAGGACTTGTAATGTATGGCTGGAATGGCTCCTTATTGAATAACATAATCTCTAACATCGACTTCGCTTAAGGAGAAAAAACCTAATGCATAATTATTCACATCGTTTTGATTGACAATATTGCCTCTAACGGTTGCTGGAGGAGTTTGAAATGGGCTTCCACCACCTGAACTATTTGAAATGGAAATAATTTTATTCATATAATTGTAATACAATTCAGAAACTCCGTAATGGGTAATGTTAATCTTAGTTCCTTGTTTTAAATCTTCATCACTAAATTGCCAAGATTTTAGATTTCCGTTGGTGAATTCATCTTTTAAAATACTATAACTTGGAGTTTTATAAATGTCTGGAAAGAATTTTACCAGGTAGAAATTTTTAGCCAACGGATCTTGGAATGAAACTTCGATTTCATAATCTTTTCCCGAAAAACCACCATTATTTTTTTGTGTAGTAGACAAAATTGGGGTCACGGATTGCATTGTTTCGGTTGCTGTGTAGGTTTCTCCTTTGTATACGACAGTTAAGATATAGGTTTCTCCAATTATGGGTTTGAAAACGGTACATTGGTATTCGCCTGTATTGGGAATTTCTGAAAAAACGTAATTTATATTTTCGCTGTTTTTTATGGAAACAACGGCGCCGGATACTTTTGGAATTACATTACTGTAAAAATCAGTTGTGGTAGACAGAATTACTTTTTGGGACGAACCATCAGTTCCTTTTTGCCATTTGATAGTGGCGTCGATTACTAATTTGGGTTCAGACGTGCTCAAATCGATCTTGACAACTTCCTCGCAACTCGCAAGAAAAAGTAGGGCTATGGTCAGGGAAATATAGTTGAAGATTTTCATAATCTTAGAATTTGAAATTATAACTTACAGATGGAACCGCTCCAAAAATAGACAACTTAACTGCTTCGTTAACTCCAGATGTTTGGTTCTCTCTAAAGCTGATGGAAGCTGCGTTTTTTCGATTATAGATGTTGTAAATGCTGAAAACCCATTCGCTTTGCCAGCCTTTTCTTTTGTCCGGTTTTGGCACATAAGTCGCCGAGAGGTCTAAATGGTGGTACAACGGCAGGTTGTTTGCGTTTCTGGCGCCATAACTTGGAACAGTGATTCCTTGGTATTGATATTGACCGTTTGGAAAAGTCACGGGTTGCCCGGATTGAAGGATGAAATTACCGCCCAAGGTCCATTTTTGATTTAGGTTGTAGGTGGTTGTAATCGCCAAATTATGTAGTTTGTGGTAGCCGGATTTGTACCAATTCCCGTTATTAATACCCAATTCATTTGGAGTTCTGCCGGGAGTTTGTTGCTCTGAATTGGATAAAGTATAAGCAATCCAACCATTGAAATTTTCCTTGTTTTTTCGCAACATCAATTCTAAACCATAAGCTCTCAATTGTCCGTTGAGAATGACTTGTTCGATGGCATTGTTGGCAATTAAATCGGCACCATCAATATAATCGATTCGGTTTTTTACTTTTTTGTAGTAGCTTTCCACTTCCAAGGAATACATATCGTTTTTAAAATTTCGGAAGTATCCAACAGCGACTTGATCGGCAATTTGGGGTTTGATGTATTGGTCACTTGGTGTCCAAATGTCCAATGGAGTAGGTGATGCCGTGTTGGAAACCAACTGCAGGTACTGCACCATTCGATTATAACTCGCCTTTACCGAAGATTTTTCGTTTAAAACGTAAGAGGTTGAAAAACGGGGTTCCAGATTCGAAAAGGAAGTAATCACCTCATTATAACCGTAGGTTTTAAAACCAATTGGCACGCCTTTTTCGTAAATTTTGAGTTGATCATTGAAAGTTACCGCTTGATTGTCTTTGTATAAATTGACCGTTGAAGCTCCCAATCTGTAAAACATACTGTAGCGCAAACCATACATAAAAGATAATTTTTGTGTGGCTTGATGTTCTGCCTCTAGATAGAGTGAAGGTTCAAAGGCGTTTTTCTTGTCCAATTGATTGAAATTGATACTTGAATTTTCGTCAATGGGTTTGATTGTTCCTGGGTTGAATTTGTAATAAATGGAATTTAGTCCATAGCTCAATTTGATTTTGTCGTTTAAATAGTATTTTAAATCGTATTTAAAATTGAAGTTTTTGATGCTCGATTGCCAATCAAAACCTACTGAAGAAAGTGTTAAACCGTAATAATAATCACTAAAAATAGCGGATAGATTCGAGAAATGTCTTTCTGAAAATAAATGATTCCATCTTATGTTGAAAGTGCTATTCCCGTAAGTATTTTCGAATTCCTTGCTGATATTGAAAAAATCCCTCCCAAAATAACTCGAAACATAAAGACTATTATTGTCGTTTAATTTGTAATTTAATTTGGCATTCAAATCATAAAAAGAAGCGGAATTATCGTTGTCGGTCAGCTTCAAGAACAAGTGCGCGTAAGAAGTTCTTCCTCCAATAAGGAACGAACCTTTGTCTTTCACTATTGGTCCTTCGGCTAATAAGCGACTGGAAATTAGGCCAATTCCACCATTCATATGAAACGAATTACTGTTGCCTTCTTTCTGGTAAATATCCAAAACCGAAGAAGCTCTTCCTCCATAATGTGCAGGAATACCTCCTTTGTATAATTTTAAATCCTTGATAGCATCGGGATTAAAAACCGAGAAAAAACCAAAAACGTGCGAAGAATTGAAAATGGTAGCTTCGTCCAATAAAACCAAATTCTGGTCAGCACCACCACCGCGAACGTTAAAACCCGATTGGCCTTCGCCAGCATTCGTTACTCCAGGAAGCAGTAAAATGGATTTCAAAACATCGGTTTCGCCCAAAACTACTGGCATTTTTTTGATAGTTCCCATCGAGAGTTTGTTGACACTCATTTCGGGTGCTTTGATATTGGTACTTTTTTTATTGCTCGTCACTACAATTTCCTCCAATTGTTGTTCGCTGCTTACGAGCTTGAAACTTTTTTTGGTATTTTGAACCAATTGGATTTTTTCTTCCACATTTTGAAACCCCAAATAAGTAATTTGCAATGTATAGTTCCCTTTTGGCAGCGTTATCGAATAAAACCCATATTCATTGGTAGTTACTCCGGTTTTTAATTCTGGAATGGAAACATTTACTCCAATCAAGGTTTCATTACTATTTTCATCTGTGATAGTTCCGCTGATCGTGAATTTTTGTTTTGTCGTTTCACTGGAGTTTGTGTCTTGGGAAAAAGAAGCTATTGTAGTTAGAAAAAACAGGAATATGGCAATAATTTTCTTTGAAATCATTTCTAAAATTTTGATATGCAAATTTCGTTAAGTTTGAAGCTATTTGTAGCTCAACAAACGTTAAAGTTGTGTAAAGATAAAAAAAAGACAACCGTTTTTAGTTGTCTTTTAACTGAAAGTTTATTTGATTTTTTTTAAGTTTTCCTTGAGCCTAAAACTCACAATATCGGTTATTAAATCTAATGGTAAAGGTTTATTCAAAGGGAATTGAACCGAGCCTTTTCTTTGTTTGTAAATTGATAATTTTTCCTTGAATTCCGAATGGCCAGTTGGTGTGGCATAAAAACCAATGTGATTTTTATAAGCCGCAAAATAGACTAATATACCGTGATATTTGAAAGCTGGCATATTATAGCTGATGACTTCTTCGGCTTTGGGAGCTGTTTTTTTAATGGTTTGTCGCATTTGTTCTAAAAGAACTTGAACTTCGGGTGTCTGAATGGCAATGTATTCGTCAATATTTTTGAAAGTCGTCTTCAAAACAATCATTTTTTAGGCATTCAACAAGGTTTCAATATCAAATTTTTTCATTTTCATAAAAGCCTGAACCACTCTTGGGGCTTTTTCTGGATTGGACATTAATTCGCTTAAAATGCTTGGAACAATTTGCCAAGAAACACCAAATCTATCCTTGAGCCAGCCACATTGGCTTTCTTCGCCACCTTCTGTCAATTTTGTCCAATACCCATCGATTTCCTCCTGGGTATCGCATTCCACAACTAACGAAACGCCTTCGTTAAACTGAAATTCGTGCCCGCCAAAACCATCCATTGCAGCAAATAATTCGTTTTGCAAAGTGAAATCACCAAATTTTAAGTTTCCTGCTTGTTGTGGTTCTCCGTCTTCATAAATTTCCAAACGATTGATTTCCGAATTTGGGAAAATGGATGTGTATTGTTTTATGGCTTCTTCAGCTCGACCGTATTGATGGCCAACAAAAAGCATACAAGGCATTATTTTTTGTCTGCCAATGGGTAATTCTCCGAGCATTAATTGCCAGGTCATTCCAAATTTATCCACAACCCAGCCGTATTTTTCGCTCCAAGGATATTGGTCTAATGGCATCATCGCTTTTCCGCCTTCGATAAGTTTATTCCATATAGTTTCGATTTCCTCCTCAGTTTCGCAAGTGACAAAAAGGGATATAGAAGGATTTATTTTGAACATTGGCCCTCCGTTTAAACCCATTATCAACTTACCTTCAATTTCAAAACGGACCACCATTTGGGTGTCGTCAATTATTTTGGAATGATTGAAAATGGAACAATAAAAATCTGCTGCTGCTTTGGCATTACCGTCAAACCACAAGCAAGGATAAATGTTTTTTTTCATCTTTGTTGAATAAAAATTTAAATAATCTATGTTGCATTGGCACAATTAAACGTCCACTGCACTCCAAATTTATCGGTGCAACTTCCGAAATAAGCACCCCAAAACATATCTTGCAATTCCATAGTTACAACTCCACCAGCAGACATTGCATTGAATAGTTTTTTTGTTTCGCTTTTGGTGTCTGGTTCCAAATTAATAAAACTATTATTGCCAAAAATCACGTTAAAACCCATAGTTTCTGGGACATCCGACCCCATCAGAATATGTCCGCTAAGAATTTCCAATTCAACGTGCATTACTAGATTTTGGTCTTCTTCTGCCATTGGAGGCATCCCTTCTTGTGGAGGAATATCATTAAAACGAGCTATTCCATCGTTGCCAAATTCTCCGCCAAAAACAGATTTGTTGAAAAGAAATGCTTCTTCTGTATTTCCAGGAAAATTGAGATAGGTGCTTACTCGTGCCATAATTTTAAGCGTTTATGTTAATTGAACTTTCAATATAAGCTTTAAAATTATTTAAAATTGCTTGCCAGCCAAATTTTTGCAATTCCTTAGAATTCTCGTTTTCAGCTTCAAAAGTTTCTATAATTTTCACATCACCATCTTTAGGTAGAAAAAGGATAGTCACTGTTCTGTCGTCTAAAAGAGTATAACTAATTTTTTCATAGGTTAATATACTATCATAAAATCCAACTAAATCAAAACCAAAACTACCGTCTTTGGCCTCCATTCTGGAAAGGAATTTACCTCCAATTCTTAAATCATTTTCGGCTCGTGTGGTATGCCAATCTTCTGATGCGTGATTCCATTTTGTGATGTGCTCGGGTGCTGTCCAAAATGCCCAAACTTTTTCGATTGGAGCATTTATAAGTGTTTCTACTTTGATGATTTTTATAGTGTTCATTTTGAATGATTATATAAAGTTAATGTTTTGAATTAAAGTGTTTTATATTATAAATAGACTTCGGTTATTGATGTTTATAATATTCAAATATAAAAAAAAAGACGACCAAATGGTCGTCTTTTAATACTATGAAATTGTTAAAATTTTAATTATGCGATTTTTGCCAATATGCTATTGAATGTTTCGCTTGGACGCATAGCCTTGCTTGTCAATTCAGGATTTGGCTGGTAATAACCACCAATAGTTTTGGCTGATCCTTGAGATCCAATTAATTCGCTGTTAATTTTGGCTTCGTTAGTTTCAAATTCAGCAGCAACAGGAGTGAAGATGGCTTTTAATTCGGCGTTTTTGTCTTGTGCAGCCAATGCTTCTGCCCAATACATTGCCAAATAAAAGTGAGAACCTCTATTGTCAATTTGTCCTACTTTACGAGCTGGAGATTTATCGTTGGCCAAGAATTTTTCAGTTGCCACATCAAGTGTTTCTGCTAATACAATTGCTTTTTCATTGTTTAGCGTTTGTCCTAAATGCTCTAAAGAAGCACCTAAAGCCAAGAATTCACCCAATGAATCCCAACGTAAATATCCTTCTTGAATGAATTGCTCCACGTGTTTCGGAGCAGATCCTCCAGCACCTGTTTCGAACAAACCACCACCATTCATCAATGGAACGATAGATAACATTTTTGCCGAAGTTCCTACTTCCAGAATTGGGAATAAGTCAGTCAGGTAGTCACGCAATACGTTTCCTGTTACAGAAATTGTATCCAAACCTTTAATGATTCTTTCTAAAGTAAATTCAGTTGCAGCAACTGGATTAAGAATGCGAATGTCTAAAGCTGATGTGTCGTAATCTTTAAGGTATTTTTGAACTTTAATGATTAATTCTCTGTCGTGAGCTCTGTTTTCGTCCAACCAAAAAACCGCTGGAGTATGAGACAAACGTGCTCTATTTACGGCTAATTTTACCCAGTCTTGAATCGGGGCGTCTTTTGCCTGACACATTCTGAAAATATCTTTCGCTTCAACAGCTTGTTCCATTATAACGTTTCCATTAACGTCCACAACACGAACAACTCCGTCTGCTTTCATTTGGAATGTTTTGTCGTGAGAACCATATTCTTCTGCTTTTTGTGCCATCAAACCTACGTTTGGAACACTTCCCATTGTTGTTGGATCGAAAGCGCCGTGTTTTTTACAGAAATCAATTGTTGCAGTATAAACTCCTGCATAACATCTGTCAGGAATAATAGCTATAGTATCTTGTTGTTTACCTTCTTTGTTGTACATCTGTCCAGAAGTACGGATCATTGCCGGCATGGATGCATCCACAATCACGTCCGAAGGAACTTGTAGGTTGGTAATCCCTTTGTCTGAATTTACCATTGCCAATGCTGGACCGTTTTCGATAGCTTGTTCTATAGCTGCTTTTACTTCAGTTTCTTGTGAATTACCTGCAATTTTTGCATAAACATCACCCAAACCATTTCTGGTGTCTATATTTAATTCGTCAAATTGTGTGGCATATTTTTCGAAAACTGCTGCGAAATAAACTTCTACGATGGCACCAAAAATAATTGGATCCGAAACTTTCATCATCGTGGCTTTCAAGTGAACCGAAAGCAATACGTTTTGTTCTTTGGCTTCTTTGATCGTTTTGGCAACAAAACTTTTCAAAGCGTTCAAATGCATTACTGAACTGTCAATGATTTCACCAGCTTTCAATGGAGTACTCGCTTTCAAAACGGTAGTCGAACCATCTTTGGCAACAAATTCTATTTTCACGTCATTCGCCTCTGCAACAGTAACTGATTTTTCACTTCCGTAAAAGTCACCAGTTTCCATTGAAGCTACTTTTGTTTTTGATTCAGAAGACCAAGCTCCCATAGAATGTGGATTTGCTTTGGCGTAATTTTTAACTGCTTTTGGAGCTCTACGATCAGAGTTTCCTTCACGTAAAACTGGATTCACGGCCGAACCCAAGATTTTGGAATATTTAGCTTTTATTGCTGTTTCCTCATCGTTTGCTGGTTCTTCAGGGAAATTTGGTACTGCATAACCGTGAGATTGTAATTCTGCAATAGCCGTTTTTAATTGAGGCACCGATGCAGAAACATTCGGTAATTTTATGATATTGGCTTCTGGAGTGTTTGCTAATTGACCTAATTCAGACAATGAATCTACCACTTTTTGATCTTCTTTCAAAAACTCTGGAAAGTTGGACAAAATTCTTCCTGCAAGGGAAATGTCTCTAGTTTCAATTTCGATATCGGAAGTTGCCGTAAATGCTTGAACAATTGGTAAAAATGAATAAGTGGCTAACAAAGGAGCTTCGTCTGTAAGCGTGTAAAAAATTTTGGATTTCGTTGACATTTTAATAAAAATTGTTTTAATATTTATTTTTGGGTTACAAATGTAATAAAAACGTTTTCGTAAAAGGGGTTGGCTTTCAATTATGTTTGATTTGGTCTTAAAAATTACGGAATTATGATTTTTTAAATTGCTAAAAGAGAATTGTTGAAAATAGGCTTCTTTTTTTATCGAAATGAAAATCTAAGGTATTCAACCAAAAGAAGATATAAATTTTTTTATAACAAAAGGGCAATTTTTGTCCAAAAAAAAGTCCCGAAATTATCGGGACTTTTAGGACAAGAAGCTATTTGACTATCTTCTTTTATCTCTAATTTTGGCTTTTTTACCAGTAAGTTCTCTGAAGTAGAAAATTCTAGCTCTACGTACGTGACCTTTCTTGTTGATTTCAATTTTTTGCAAAGCTGGCAAGTTAACTGGGAAGATACGCTCTACACCAACTGAACCTGACATTTTACGAATAGTGAAAGTTTCTGTGTTTCCAGAACCTCTTCTTTGAATAACTACACCTTTAAAAAACTGTGTTCTTGTTTTTTCACCCTCTTTAATTTCGTAGAAAACTGTGATAGTATCACCAGCTCCGAAAACAGGGAAATCTTTTCTAGTTACAAATTCGTCTTGAACGAATTTCATTAAATCTGCCATTTTATTTTATATTTTATGGTTTTAAAAAGAGCAACATTCACGGATTTCGCCAGAGGTTGGTCTAATGAGGGCGCAAAATTACATCTTTTTTGGTAATTTACAAACTTTATTTCGAAGAATTCAGTGTTCAGTTTTTAGTGTTCAGTTAGTACGCAATATTTAAATAGTAACTGACTACTATATCTCTTTTCTTTCCAATAAGACTGATCACTAAAAGCTGAACACTGACGACTCTACTTATTCCAACAAATCCGGTCGTCTATTCTTGGTATGTTCATACGCCATATCTTCCCGCCATTTGTCGATTTTGGCAAAATTTCCGCTGGTTAAAACTTCGGGAACTTTCCAGCCTTTGTAATCTGCCGGACGAGTATATATAGGTCCCGACAATAAATTATCTTGAAAACTATCTGTCAACGCTGATGTTTCATCACTCAAAACACCAGGAATCAATCGGATTAAGGCGTCGCATAAAACCAAAGCACCCAATTCTCCACCACTCAAAACATAATCGCCAATGGAAATTTCTTTGGTAATAAAATGGTCGCGTACCCGTTGATCCACACCTTTATAATGCCCGCAAAGAATAATGATATTCTCATACATCGACATCGTGTTGGCCATTTTTTGGTTCAAGGTTTCCCCGTCAGGTGACATATAAATGATTTCGTCGTATATTCTTTCGCTTTTCAAATGCGTAATGCAATCGTCAATAGGTTGGATGTTCATTACCATTCCAGCACCGCCACCGTACGGATAATCATCCACACTTTTCTGTTTGTTGGTCGTATAATCGCGTAGATTATGAAAATGAACCTCGACAATTCCTTTGTCGATGGCACGTTTCATCATCGAAGCCTCAAACGGACTTCGCAATAATTCTGGGAGAACGGTAATAATATCAATGCGCATAATTTATTTTCTAAGTCGCAAAGGTACAAAGTTATTTGGGCAATAGCCAAAGATAGAATTCAACCGAGATTATTTTTGACTATTGGTTTGTTATATTAAAGTGGTCTGATAAAAAATATTGTTATAAATTTTGTAACAACATCGTTTTTGGCTTCCTTTATTATTACTACTTTCATGCTCTAAAAATAAATTCAATATGCAAATTTTCTCAAAAATAGCCTTGGCAAGTTCCGTTTTTTTGTTTACCGCATTACAAACGCAAACACTTAGTGCACAAAATAATTCCGTAAAAATGACAAATCCACTGTTGCAAAAAAGCAAGCTTCAATATCAGGCTCCGCCTTTTAATTTGATTAAAGACGAGCATTTTAAACCCGCTTTCGAGTATGGTTTAAAAATCCACGATCAAGAAATTGATAAAATTGCCAACAATACAGCCAAACCCACTTTCGGAAACACGGTATTGGCATTGGAAACCAGTGGAGTTGATTTGGGTAGAGCCACGGGCGTTTTTTACAACTTGACTGGGTCTAATACCAATCCAACCTTGCAGGCCATTGAAGCCGAATATGCACCAATATTTTCTGCCCACAGTGATAAAATGTATTTAAATAGCAAACTGTACAAACGTATCAAGGCATTGGACTTGAAATCATTAAAAGGAGAAAACAAGAGATTGACCGAATATTATTTGCAACAATTTGAATTGGCCGGTGCCAATTTATCACCAGCCGATAAAGAAAAAATGAAAAAAATCAATGAAGACTTGGCGAGTTTAACCACTTCATTCAACAATAAACTGCTAATTGCCCGAAAAAATGGAGCTGTTGTATTTGACAACCTAAGTGATTTGGATGGTTTAAGTGCCAATGACATTGCATCGGCAAAGACCAAAGCCACCGAAGCCGGGCAAGACGGAAAATACTTGATTGCTTTATTGAATACAACGCAGCAACCTTTGTTTCCCTATCTTAAAAATAGGGCTACTAGAGAACGAATATATAAATCATCTTGGTATCGTGCCGAGAAAGGTGATGATGGAGATACGAGAGAAGTGTTGGAAAAGGCAGCGAAATTGCGTTTGCAGAAAGCCAAATTAATGGGCAAGAAAAGTTTTGCAGAATGGAAACTTCAAAACCAAATGGCGAAAACTCCGGTTCCCGCAATGGATTTATTGGCTAAAATTGCTACACCGGCCGTGGCAAGAGCAAAAGTGGAAGCCAAAGAAATTCAGGATTTGATTGATTCCCAAAAAGGCGGATTCAAATTAGAACCTTGGGATTGGGATTTTTATTCCGAACAAGTTCGTAAAATGAAATACGATTTGGACGAGAGTGAAATCAAACCTTATTTTGAAGTGACCACTGTATTAGAAAAAGGTGTGTTTTTTGCCGCCAAAGAAATGTATGGCATCACATTCAAGGAGAGAAATGATTTGCCGGTATATCATCCAGATGTAAAAGTATATGAAGTTTTCGACAAAGACGGAAAATCAATAAGTATCTATTATTTAGATTTTTACACAAGAGACAATAAAAGAGGTGGAGCCTGGAAGAGTAATTTAATGAGTCAGTCCCATTATTTAAAGCAAAAACCTGTTATTGTCAACGTTTATAATTTCTCGAAACCGGCAAATGGAAATCCATCATTAATTACTTCTGATGATGTGAAAACCATGTTTCACGAGTTCGGGCATACCTTGCACGGTTTGTTTGCCAACCAGCAATATACTTCGCTTTCCGGCACTGCAGTACCAAGAGATTTTGTGGAATTTCCATCCCAAATCAATGAGCATGCAAGATTTGACCCAACGGTTTTGCAAAATTATGCCATTCATTATCAAACCAAACAGCCCATTCCACAAGAATTGATTGATAAAATTAAAAAGGCTGAAAATTTTAATAAAGGATACGAAGTAACTGAAAATATAGCGGCAGCGACACTAGATATGGCATGGCACTCAGTTGAAAACGAATCCGATTTTAAACCCACTTTAGAATTTGAAAAAGAAGCACTACAAAAATACGGTTTGTTAGTTAATGAAGTTCCACCAAGATACCATACTCCTTATTTCACACACATTTGGGGACTTGGTTATTCAGCAAGTTATTATGCTTACACTTGGTCCAAAACCTTGGATTACAATGTCTATGATTGGATGATGGCCAACGGAGGAATGACTAGAGCCAATTGCGACCGATTCAGAAAATACATTCTATCCGTTGGGAACAGTGTCGATTTGAACAAGGCTTTCAAAGAATTTATAGGTCACGACATGCAGATAGAACCTTACCTTAGAAATGCAGGATTGACAGGGGAATAACAATTTCACCATAATTATCAAAAAAAATGGCATCCTTATTGGATGTTATTTTTTTTTTGAATAAAATCTCATAATCTCTTTCCGTCACTTCGAGTGTTTTTTAATAGTAACGTGTTAGCTTTACTATTCAATCCCGAAAGCTTTCGGGAGTATCGAGAAGCTTATAATAGTAGCGTTCTCGATACATTTTATTAAAAAAAGCTATCGCATTTTTTAATAAAGCACTCGAACTGACGCAAAGTCAAATTGATTTATCGCTTTAAATTTAAAGTCTAAATGGTATAAGTATTTTGATCAGAAAGATGTCCTGATTTTATTCCCGTTATGGTTTAAGGCTTTTCTTTTTTCACTACTTTTATGCGCTAAAATAAACAACTTCAATATGCAAATTTTCTCAAAAATAATTGTGGCAAGTTCTGTTTTTTTGTTTGCTTCACTGCAAACCCAAACACTTTCTGCACAAAACAATTCCGTAAAAATGACAAATCCACTTTTGCAAAAAAGCAAGCTGCAATATCAAGCACCGCCTTTTGACTTAATAAAAGACGAATATTATAAACCAGCATTTGAATATGGTTTAAAAACCCACGATCAAGAAATCGATAAAATCGCGAACAATCCTGCCAAACCTACTTTTCAAAATACGGTCTTGGCACTGGAATTAAGCGGAGTCGATTTAAACAGGGCTATGAGAATATTCAGCAATCTGGCGGTGTCGAATACCAATCCTACTTTGCAGGCAATTGAAGCAGAATATGCGCCAATATTTTCGGCCCACAGCGATAAAATGTATTTGAACAGCAAGTTATATAAACGCTTCAAAGCATTGAACTTAAAAACGCTGAAAGGCGAGGACAAGCGTTTGACGGAATATTATTTGCAGCAATTCGAATTGGCTGGTGCCAATTTGTCTCCTGGGGATAAGGCTAAAATGAAAAAAATCAACGAAGAATTGGCAACTTTAGGCACCCAGTTTAACAGCAAATTGCTGACTGCCCGAAAAAACGGAGCCGTTATATTTGACAATGTAAAAGATTTGGATGGTTTGAGTTCCGAAGAAATTGCTGCTGCCAAAACCAAAGCAACCGAAGCTGGACAAGAAGGTAAATATTTAATTCCATTATTAAACACAACCCAACAACCATTGTTGGCGAGTCTTAAAAACAGGGCAACAAGAGAGAAAATTTTCAAGGCGTCTTGGTATCGTGCAGAAAAAGGCGATGATGGAGATACTCGAGAAACATTAGAAAAAACTGCAAAATTGCGTTTGCAGAAAGCAAAATTAATGGGAAAGAAAAGTTTTGCCGAATGGAAACTGCAAGACCAAATGGCCAAAACACCGGCTCCCGCAATGGATTTGTTGGCAAAAATTGCAGCTCCGGCCGTGGCAAAAGCCAAGGTTGAAGCCAAAGAAATTCAAGACTTGATTGATTCTCAAAAAGGAGGTTTCAAATTAGAGCCTTGGGACTGGGATTTTTATTCTGAACAAGTGCGAAAAGCAAAATATGATTTAGATCAAAGCCAAATAAAACCATATTTCGAATTGACTTCAGTTTTAGAAAAAGGAGTGTTTTTTGCCGCTAAACAAATGTATGGCATCACTTTCAAGGAAAGAAACGATTTGCCGGTCTATCATCCAGACGTGAAAGTGTATGAAGTTTTCGACAAGGACGGAGTATCAATAAGCATCTATTATTTGGATTTTTACACCAGAGACAACAAAAAAGGTGGCGCATGGATGGACAATTTTGTGAACCAGACCCACTATTTGAAACAAAAACCAGTTATTGTCAACGTGTATAATTTCTCTAAACCGGCGAACGGGAATCCATCATTGATTAGTTCAGATGACGTGAAAACGATGTTTCACGAATTCGGGCATACTTTGCACGGTTTGTTTGCCAACCAGCAATATGCTTCGATTTCCGGTACTTCGGTGCCAAGAGATTTTGTGGAGTTTCCTTCCCAAATCAATGAGCACGCGGCATTAGATCCAGTCGTTTTGAGTAATTATGCCGTTCATTACCAAACTAAACAACCCATCCCGCAGGAGTTGGTTGAAAAAATTAAAAAAGCCGAAACCTTCAACAAAGGCTACGAAGTAACCGAGATTTTGGCAGCTTCGACCGTAGACATGGCTTGGCATAGCGTAGAAAATGAAGCCGATTTTAAACCAACATTAGAATTCGAAAAAGAAGCCTTGCAAAAATACGGTTTGTTGGTTAGTGAAGTTCCACCAAGATACCATTCAACTTATTTTCAACACATTTGGGGTGGCGACGGATACTCGGCAGGATATTATGCTTACACTTGGTCAAAAACCTTGGATTACAATGTTTACGATTGGATGATGGCAAACGGTGGAATGACCAAGGCCAATTGTGACCGTTTCCGAAAATACATTCTCTCCGTAGGAAACAGTGTCGATTTAAACAAAGCCTTCAAAGAATTTATTGGTCACGATATGCAAATAGAGCCCTATCTAAAAAATGCAGGATTGACAGGGAAAGAATAATTCTTAAATAATATTTATAAAAATGGCATCTTTCAAGGATGTCATTTTTTTTGGAGCCAATCCAGTTTTTCACTCTATCTTTTCTTGCTTAAAGAAAGCAAGAAAAGGATGCCGTTTCAATCTGGGCTAGGGAATTGTGCCAGAACGAAATAATAACTTATAAATTTTAATTTTTGTAATATAAATTGTATATATTTGGAATTGAATAAGGTATTGTGTTTGCAATACCTATCTAACCAGAATTGGGTAGCTTTGAATGATTTTATATGACCTACGTACAATAGGCTATATTAACAAAAATGAACCAGAAAAAATAAATGCTAAAAACTACTAAAAAGTTCGAACTTCATTATTATTTCAACGACAATTCGCATTCTATGAATGCTTTAGTCAGAAATGAATGTGAAAAAGAAATACTTTTAATTTTCAAAGAGTTGATAACTTCATTGGATATAGAAGTAGAAATTGAAAGCGAAGCTTTTTTGGAAGGTGGTTTAAAAGAATGGTGGAAATTATTGGGTAAAAACTCACCACAAATTACTTTGCTTTTAACTGTTTTAGCAATCTACTTATCTCAGCATCCGACAGAAAACAAAGAGTTGGTAAAACTTCAAATTGAAAATCTAAAACTTGACAATGAAATAAAACAAAATGAATTAAAGAAAATAAGCAAAGAAATTAAAAGTGAAGATGAAGTCACAGATGAACTTGTTTATAGAGTTTTAGAAAAATTAAATAATGATTATAAATTGCTTTGGTATAAATCAAATTTTTACAGAAAACTGAATTTATATCTTAAAGTAAACAAAATTTCAACCCAAAAACTAGACGAAAACAACAAACCCATTGGAAATGAAAGGATAATTTCAAGAAATGAGTTTTCAAAATTTATAATTCATTCTAATAAATTTCCTCCTAACATTGACGAAGAAGCTTTAATCGACATAATCTCTCCAGTTTTAATAAAAGGAAATTTTCAATGGAAAGGTTTTTACAATGGAGAAATCATAGGTTTTGAAATGAAAGATAATGATTTTAAAAATGCAGTTTTAAATAAACAAATTGAATTTATAAACGGAACTGCTATAAAATGTTATTTACAACAAAACAGAAAGATTGATGAAGTTGGTAAAATACAAATTGTGAATAATCAGGTTTATACAGTTTTTGAAATTCTTTCAGGAAATAAAATTATAGAAACCGAACAAGGAAAAAAACAAATAAAAATTAAAAAGTTAAACGAAAGTCAACTAACATTTAACCTTGAATAAATACAGCGTACAACTGCTACTATGGATTTGGGCAATTGGCTTAATGGAAAGTTGGTTTTGTATTTGAAAATTTGTGTTTAATGAAAAAATCAAGCATCTTTAGTCCCAACCAAGCCAAGCCAAGCACTGAAACGTTACTTACAAGCTCTCAACATATATAAAAACAAGATGTTTGACTTTCTAAAACCGAATACCGAACCAAATGTTTTCCAAAGATTAGCGAATGAAACTAACGGAGAATACATTCCTCCAAAATATGATGAATCAGCGAAAACTGAGGTTATGTATGGAGAATGGAAAATTACTTGTGATTACTTTATACATTATGCGACAGTTGGTGGGAATAATCAAAAAACATATAGTAGAGTTATTTTTGCATACAATGCCACAGACGATTTTAGATTTGAAATTTATAATAATGGTTTTATAAGATTAATTGAGAAAATTTTTGGTGCACAAGACATTGAAATAGGAAGGTCAAATTTTGATAAAAAGTATATTATAAAATCCAATAATCAATTTAAGATTAAATCATTTCTTCAAAACGAAATGATAAGAAAAGGAATTGAATCTTTAGAAGAAGTGAATATTTTAATTTCAGACCAAAAAGGAATATGGGAAGAAAAATTACCTGGAAAAGAATTTGAATTGTCATATTTTTCAAGCAGTACGATAAAAAATACGGATGAGTTTAAAACACTTTTGACTTTGTTCAAACAAATGATTGATGAATTAAATTCGCTCAAGTTAATACGAGCCAGAAACTAACAGCGGTTTGACAAAATAGCTAACGATACTAGTAAACGGAAAGCCTACCATCTGGAACAACTAAAAAATAATTCGTAATTTGGCACTTCAATAAAAAACAATACACAATGGAAAGTTTTGGCGCAAGCAAGGAATTTATAAAAGACGACGAATTCGACTGGGAAGTGGTTGGCGAAGGCATCAAACGCAAAATAATGGGTTATGACGACACGGTTATGATGGTCAACGTTCTTTTCGAGAAAAGATCTGTTGGAACGCCCCACGAACATTATCATTCGCAAGTAACCAATGTTGCCAAAGGCGCATTTGAAGTAACAATTGGTGGTGTAACCAAAATAATGAAGCAAGGCGATTGTTTTTACATTCCGCCTCATGTGGTTCACGGCGTGGTTTGTCTGGAAGACGGTTTATTGATCGATGTTTTCAGTCCAATTCGTGAAGATTTTATGCAGAAAATGACGTATTAGTATTTTACACCTGACCCGTTTTTAAAACCTGTCTGGTCTGTATAGAATAACTAATTATTTTTGTAAATTTGCACCTCAATAAAAAATAAATAAAAATGGAAAACGGAATATATGCTAAATTCAACACCACAAAAGGTTCGATTTTAGTAAAACTAACCCACGATTTAACTCCGGGAACTGTTGGGAACTTTGTAGCTCTTGCAGAAGGAAATATGGAAAACAAAATAAAACCTCAAGGGGTTAAATTCTATGATGGATTAAAATTTCATAGAGTAATTCCAGATTTTATGATCCAAGGTGGTTGTCCACAAGGAACTGGAACAGGAGATCCAGGATACAAATTTGATGATGAGTTTCATCCTGATTTGCGTCACGACGCGCCTGGTGTTTTGTCTATGGCAAATTCAGGACCGGGTTCAAACGGATCACAATTTTTCATTACGCACGTTGCAACTCCTTGGTTAGATAACAAACACACTGTTTTTGGAAACGTGGTTGAAGGTCAAGATATCGTTGATGCGATTGCTCAAGGAGATATATTGGAAACTCTTGAAATTCTTAGAGTTGGAGATGAGGCCAAGAACTGGAATGCAATTGAAGCTTTTGTAGGTTTGAAAGGTGCTCGTTTGAAACGTGCTGCAGCTTTGAAAGCAGAATCAGAAGCAAAAATGGAAAAATTGGCAGCTGGTTTCGAGAAAACAGAAAGTGGATTGCGTTATCAATTCATCCAAAAAGGAGAAGGAAAACAAGCCGAAAAAGGAAAAACAGTTTCTGTTCATTATGAAGGTTCATTAGAAAGCGGAAAAGTTTTTGATTCATCTTACCCAAGAAAAAAACCAATCGAATTCAAACTAGGAATTGGTCAAGTTATCGAAGGTTGGGACGAAGGAATTGCTTTGTTGAAAGTTGGAGATAAAGCGCGTTTTGTAATTCCATCTGATTTGGGTTACGGACCAGCAGGAGCAGGAGGCGTAATTCCACCAAACGCAACCTTGATCTTCGACGTAGAATTAATGGACGTTAAATAATAGTATTCAGTGTACAGTCGCAGTTTGCAGAATTGAACAATCGAATTCATTTAGAATCCCAAAGCGAAAGTTTTGGGATTTTTTTTTTACAATATCATTTTGTCATTTCGACGAAGGAGAAATCACATAACGAGAGCAACAAATGTGATTTGTTTCACCTGTTCACTTCGTTCGAGTCTTCTTCGTCGAAATGACAAATAAATGGATTGTTATTTTTTCCATCTAATATTGCATCCCAAACTCGGTTTTTGATTGGGATTGATGATTCGATTGTAAATCACGCCGTCAATAGCACCACGCAAATCACTTCCGCTTAACGGAATGCCGTTTCCTGGTCGGCTGTCGTCCAATTGGCCGCGATAGACTAATTTATTTTGGTTGTCAAACAAAAAGAAATCAGGTGTGCAAGCAGCATCGTATGCTTTGGCCACTTCTTGGGTTTCGTCATAGAGATAAGGAAACTCAAACTTGTTTTCGAAAGCGAATTCCGTCATTAATTCGGGAGCATCTTGTGGATAATTTACCACATCATTACTGTAAATAGCTACAATACCTATGCCTTGAACTCTATAATCGTTGGCTATCATGACGATTTCTTCTAGAACGTGATGCACAAAGGGACAATGATTGCAGATGAACATGACCAGAGTTCCCTTTTCTCCTTTTGCATCTGAAAACGAAAAGCTTTCGTTGGAATTAGTGTCTTTTAAATAAAACTCGGGTGCAATAGTTCCGAGGGGCAACATATTTGAAGGAGTATTGGACATTTTTTGTTTGTTTTTTGAAAGTTTAAAATTATGAAATCGCTATGGTTTCCAAACACAAATACTAATAAAGATAATCATGGCGATACCATATTTCCAAAATTTAATATTATCTATATATGAAAAAGTATTGTTTTTTGGACTAGAAAGAGTAAATTAGTCTGTTACACAACATCAACTTTAATAGTAAAAAAATAATGGATTTAACTTGGCCTGAATTCGAAAAAGTGGAAATGAGCGTGGGAACAATCCTCGAAGTCAATGATTTTCAAGAAGCCAGGAAACCGGCATACCAACTCACGATTGATTTTGGTCCGGTTATTGGAATTCGAAAAACTTCCGCTCAAATCACTAAGCGTTATCAAAAAGAAGATTTGCTGAACCGACAGATTATTGCAGTGGTTAATTTTCCCAAGAAGCAAATCGGTAAATTTATGAGTGAATGTTTGGTTCTGGGAGCAGTGGGTGAGGAAGGCGACGTGATTTTATTGGCGCCCGATTTCAAGATTGAAAACGGCCTGCGCATTGGATAGAAAAGAGTCCGAAGATTTTTTGACTTTCGGACTTGATATTGGGTTCGTTATTTTTCAATCGGTAAATTAGTGGAGTGTCCCCATTCTGTCCAAGAACCATCATAAATTGCTTTAGGATTATCAGATATGAGTTCGGTTGCCAACAAGAGAATACAAGCTGTTATTCCCGATCCACAAGTAAAATATAAGGGCTTATCATTTAAGTTGAATATTTCAGATAAAGTTTCCTTTGATTTGTATTTTCCATCTTCTAATAAATTGTCAAAAGGGACATTTATGGAACCCGGAATGTGTCCGTTTCTAATACCAACTCTTGTTTCTTCTATGGTGGCATGAAAACGTTCTGGAGTACGAGCATCCATTAGAATGGCTTCTTTTGTGTCAATGTTTTCAAGGATTTGTTCCTTGCTTTTTATTAATTCAGGTTGAAAGTTGGCTTCAAAATCTCCTTTGGTATATGTGATTTTTTTTGTTTTTTCAGTTTGATAACCTTCTTTGATCCATTCTGGAAGACCTCCGTTTAAAACATAAATATTCGAATGCCCCATTGTATTAAACATCCACCAAACTCTTGGACTTGAGTAAATCCCCAAAGTATCATAAACTACTATTGTACTGTTTTTGTTAATGCCTAATTTTTGGCATTCAATAGTAAATTGTTCTTCTGACGGAAAAGTGTTGGGTAATGGATTAGATAGGTCGCTAAAGGTGTTTTTTATATCAAATAATCGAGCACCACAAATATGGGTATCCTGAAATTGATTCTCTAAATTATTTTGGTTATGGTCTAATTGAGCTTCAAGGATAATTAAATTCGAATCATCGATATTCTCATAAAGCCATTTTGCAGATATTATGGTTTTTTTCATTGTGCTGTTTTTTTAGCTGAAAATTGCATAAAAAAGTCCGAGAATCTTTCGACTTTCGGACTTAATCAGGTTGGTTTGGTTAGTTATTTATGGTTTTTAAAATTAAATATCGTCAAAATCAATATCGGTGAAACTTGATGTTGATGGTAATGCTAACTCCTCTTCTTCTTTTTCGTTAGCATATTCTTTTTTGAAATCTTTTTGGTGTCTTTCAGAGATTACTTCTTCGCCTTTGTGGTTCAAAACGTAGGAAGTCATTTCTTCTAAAATTTCAGTAAAAGCGGCAAAATCTTCTTTGTATAAATAAATTTTGTGTTTCTTGAAGTGGAAAGAACCGTCAACTTCGGTAAATTTTTTGCTTTCGGTGATTGTAATATAATAATCGTCAGCTTTTGTGGCTCTTACATCAAAGAAATAAGTTCTTCTTCCAGCTCGTAATACTTTTGAAAAAATCTCTTCCTTTTCTAACATATCATTTTCTCTCATAATCCTTCTGTCTATTTTGTGTTGTTAAGCATCAATCAAAAATCCAAAAAATATATGTATTACACAACAATTATTGCAATTCTTTTTCAGAAAGTTGTTTCAAATACAAAGCTGCATAATAACCGTCTTCATTTATCAATTGATTATGAGAGCCTTGTTCAATAATTCGTCCTTCATCGAGAATGATGATTCGGTCTGCGTTTTTTGCCGATGAGACTCTGTGGCTTACAATAATAGTAGTTTTGTCTCTACAGATTTCCTGTAAGTTGTTTAAAATCGCTTCTTCGGTTTCAGTATCAACGGCTGATAAGCAATCGTCAAAAAGTAGAATTTTCGGGTTTTTGATAATGGCTCTTGCTATGGAAACACGTTGTTTTTGTCCACCAGAAAGCGTGATTCCTCTTTCTCCAAGAATCGTTTCGTATTGTTTGTTGAAACCCATAATGTTATCGTGAACCACGGCACTTTTTGCTGCTGAATGAACTTCTTTATCAGTGGCATTTTCTTTGCCAAACTTGATGTTGTTTTTTATGGTGTCTGAAAACAAAAAGGCATCCTGAGGCACAATTCCAATACTGTTTCGCAAATCATATAAATTTACGGAGCTAATTTCTTTTCCGTCTATGATAATGTGTCCATTGGTTACATCATACAATCGAGAGATCAATGAAACAATAGTTGATTTTCCAGAGCCTGTTTTTCCGAGAATAGCCAAAGTTTCTCCCTTGTGTACCGTGAAAGTCACGTTTTCTAAAGCTTTTATATTGGTGTCTTCATAGGTGTAGCTCACATTTTCGAAAGTAATAGTTCCTTCTATAATCGAATTTTTGGGATTTGTGTTTTGAATTTCTGGTTCTATTTTTAGGAATTCGTTGATGCGTTTTTGGGAGGCTTCGGCTTCTTGTACCATAGACGAAACCCAGCCCAAAGAAGCTACAGGCCAAGTCAGCATATTTACGTACAGAATAAATTCGGCAATTGTTCCAATGCTTTTGATGGTTCCGTTGATGTACATCAATCCGCCAAAATAAATCACGACCAAGTTGCTTATTCCGATAAGTGCCAACATCAAAGGACCAAACAACGCCTGAATTCTGGCCAAACTCAAACTCTTGCTTTTACTTTCTTCTGCCAATTCCACCATATTGTTTTGGTGTTGGTCTTCCAATGAATAGGCTTTTATAACCCGGATTCCCGAAAAAATTTCTTGGGTAAAACTGGAAACTTTGGATAAATATTGTTGGAAAATAGTACTTCTTATGTTGATTTCGGAACTAATTTTAAATATGGCATATGATAATAGAGGCAAGGGGAGCAAGGTGTACAAAGTCAGCCTTGGCGACACGTTAAACATATACACGATTACAATTGCAAAACGGATAACGGTATTTATGGTGTACATCACGGCAGGCCCAACGTACATTCTTACCTTGGAAACATCTTCGCTGATGCGGTTCATCAAATCTCCTGTTCGGTTTTGTTTGTAGAAATTCTGCGAAAGGTTTTCATATTGTCTGAAAACTTCGTTTTTCAAATCGAATTCAATATGACGTGACATCACGATTAGCGTTTGTCGCATCAAGAAAGTCAGGAAACCCGCTATGATTGTTGTCGCGATTATCAAGAGAATATCAGTGATAAGTTCGTGTTGGATAACGGATTTGGAGATGGTTTCGTCCTTAATGAAATCTTCGATAGCTTTAAAGGATTTACTGATTAGTTTAGGTGTAAACAGCGAAAATATCTGTGCTACTATGGTAATAATGATTCCTAGTAAAAAACGGTATTTGTATTGGATGAAATATTTATCGAGATAGCGTAATTCTTTCATAATAAGTAATAATTCTTAAAAAATTCAAAGGTAAGATGAAATTCAGATATTTTTCAAGTTTAATTCTTATTTTAAAAAATGAAATTCTTATTTTTGCAAACTAATTTAATAAAAGTTCTTACAAGGTGGTAAACAGAAGACACATTCGCGTTAAGGTTATGCAATCCATTTATGCGATGCATCAAAATGGTTCAGATAATTTAGAAAAAGAAGAAAAATTCCTTTATTATAGCATCGATGCCATTCAGGATTTATACCTTATAATGCTATCCTCCTTGATAGAAATTTGCAAAAAAGAAACCATCTTTTTGCACCTGTCCAGTCAAAAACATCTTGCCACTCCGCAAGAGCGCAAACCCAACGAAAAGTTCATCAAAAACGCTATTTTTCAAATACTTGCCGAAAATAATTCTTTGAGCATAGCATTGGAAAACCGTAAAATAGACAATTGGACATTGAATGATGACTATATTTTGTTGCTTCTGAATGATATCAAGCAAAGCAAATTGTACCAAAATTACATGCTTAACTCGGTAAACACATTTCAAGAAGACAAGGATTTTATCGTTGATTTGTTTATGGACGTAATTGTTCCAAACGAGAAATTATACGAATATCTTGAAGACAATAAATTGACTTGGATTGATGATATTCCAGTAGTAAATACTGAAATTATCAAACAATTGAAAGCGATAAAAAACATTGAAGAAGGCAGTTTTAGGGTTCCAAAATTATTCAAAGACAACGAAGACAAGGATTTTGTTAGAGATTTGTTTAGAAAAACAGTTTTGAACGAAAGGGAATTGGCCAAAGAATATGATGATAAAACACCTAACTGGGACAGCGACAGGATTGCCGAAGTTGACACCATCATCCTTAAAATGGCGATTTGTGAATTTTTGAAATTCCCATCGATTCCAGTAAAAGTTACCTTGAACGAATATCTAGAATTGGCCAAAGAATATTCTACGCCCAAAAGCAGCATTTTCATAAACGGGATCTTAGACAACTTGGTCAAAGAATTAGAAGCCGACAAAAGAATCCAAAAAGTGGGTCGTGGTTTGATGTAAAAAGAAGAATTACAATAAAAAACAATAATCAAATAACAAAAAAGAATTTAAAATTATGGAACAATTAACTCAATTTGCACCGTTTCTATTAATGTTTGTCGTTATCTATTTCTTTATGATTAGACCACAACAAAAAAGAGCTAAAAACGAAAAAGAATTCGAAAGTACTTTGAAAGTTGGTGATAAAATCATTACAAAAAGCGGACTTCACGGAAAAGTTGCTGAACTTTCAGAAGGAACAGTAGTTATTGAAACAATGGCTGGAAAACTGAAAATGGAGCGTTCTGCCATTTCTATGGAAATGAGTGCAGCTTTGAACAAAAAGGCATAAACAGTAAATTCCAAAAATAGCGAAAGCCCCGATTCTTGTATTAGAATTGGGGCTTTTGTCATTAATGCGTGTTTGGGAAATTACTTTTTTTTAACTCTAAATTCACAAAATTATATAAGGTTTACTTTTAATAAACGTTGTAAATTTGCACCATTAAACACAGAAAATGCTTCAATTAAAAAATATTTCCTTTACCTATATTGAAAATCCCGTTATCGAAAATATTAGTTTCGAAATTGCCAAAGGTCAAAATGTGGCCATTATTGGCGAAAGTGGTTGCGGCAAAAGCACCTTGTTGAAATTGATGTATGGATTGTATGATCTAGACAATGGCGAAATACACTATAATGACAAGCCAATACTGGGTCCAAAATACAATCTAATTCCAGGTGAAGATTACATCAAATATCTGGCACAAGATTTTGATTTGATGCCTTATATCACTGTCGAAGAAAATGTGGGGAAGTTTTTGTCCAATATTTATAAAGACCAGAAAAAAGCCCGAGTTCAAGAACTGTTGGAAATGGTCGAAATGACTGAATATGCAAAAGTAAAAGCAAAATACCTGAGCGGAGGTCAACAACAAAGAGTGGCTCTGGCAAGAGTTTTGGCATTGGAACCCGAAATTCTTTTATTGGACGAACCGTTTAGCCAGATCGATTCCTTCAGGAAAAACTCCTTGCGTCGCAATTTATTCAATTATTTCAAGAAAAAACAAATCACCTGTGTCATCGCAACCCACGACAGTACCGAAGCTTTGTCTTTTTCAGATGAAACCATCGTGTTGCAAAATGGAAAATTAATAGCCAAAGGAAGTTCAAGACAACTCTACGACAATCCACCAAGTTATTATGTAGCTTCCCTTTTTGGAGAAGTCAACGAGTTGAAACAATCTCACTTTACGGATTCAGAAGAAACTGACCAAACACTTTTATTGTACCCACATCAACTCAAAGTGGTTGAAGAAGGAAAAATGAAAGCCGTTGTAAAGCAATGTTATTTTAAAGGAAGTCACTATTTGGTCAAAGCCGCTTTCGAACGTAAAGCCATTTTCTTCGAACACAATGCAGAGCTGGAATTGAATCAAGAAGTAACTTTGGAGATTTTTCGATGATATTAGAAAAAAAAATCCTTTCCTCTTTATTATAAAAGGAAAGGATTTCAATTTTTGGAATACTATTTTTTATTTAAAATAAGAAAACGTTTCGTTGTTTTCCATTTTCAATAAAGTCTCATAAATTAATTTGATCACATTTTCCACATCATCACGATGTACCATTTCAACCGTCGTGTGCATATAACGCAGTGGCAAAGAAATCAACGCAGAAGCTACTCCACCATTGCTATAAGCAAAAGCATCTGTGTCAGTACCTGTAACTCTCGAAGAAGCTAGTCTTTGAAAAGGAATATTCTTTTCTTCGGCAGTGTCCAATATAAGTTCTCTCAAATTATTCTGAACTGCTGGGGCATAAGTAATAACTGGTCCTTTTCCAATTTTGGTTTCTCCTTCAATTTTCTTGTCAATCATTGGAGTAGTAGAGTCGTGGCAAACATCGGTTATGATGGCAACGTTAGGTTTGATGGTTTTTGTAATCATTTCGGCACCACGAAGTCCCACTTCTTCCTGAACAGAATTGGTAATATACAACCCAAAAGGGAGTTTGATTTTGTTTTCGTGCAACAAACGAGCTACTTCGGCAATCATAAATCCACCCATTCGATTATCAATGGCGCGACAAACAAATTTATTTTCGTTCAGAACCATAAATTCATCAGGATAAGTAATCACGCAACCCACGTGAACACCCAAAGCATCTACTTCTTCTTTTTTTGAACATCCAATGTCTATGAATAAATTATCAATTTTTGGAGTTTCTTCTTTACCACGATTTCGGGTATGAATAGCTGGCCAGCCAAAAACCCCTTTCACGATTCCTTTTTTGGTATGAATGTTTACCCGTTTAGAAGGCGCAATTTGATGATCGGAACCGCCATTTCTAATCACGTAAATCAATCCATCATCCGTGATGTAATTCACGTACCACGAAATTTCGTCTGCGTGACCTTCAATTACCACCTTATAAGGAGCTTCGGGATTGATGATTCCCACGGCAGTTCCGTATGTATCCGTAATAAAAGTATCTACATAAGGTTTTAAATAATCCATCCACAGTTTTTGACCTGAACTTTCATATCCAGTTGGAGAAGCATTATTAAGGTAGCTTTCTAAAAACGCGAGAGACGTCTTTTTTAATATCGATTTTGAACTCATAAAAAATATTTTTTGCTAAATTATAAATTTGGTATTACAGTTGCCTATATAATGTATAATTTTGTGACATATAAATTTTAGAATATGAAGATTATTAATTTCGTTTTGTTTTTTCTTTTCATCTCAATTTCAGTCAATGCCCAGCTAGTTCCAAAAGATACCTCCAAAATGGGTTATGTCTTAACAGAAAAAGATACTGTATTTAATGATACCATTCAGCTAGAAGAAATTATTGTATATAAAGGAAAATTAGATGTAGAGTCCAAAAAACAATTTGAATTACTCAGAAACCGAGTTTATAAAACCTATCCTTACGCAAAACTGGCTTCAGAGCGATTGACCGCATTAAATAGAGGAATGAAAAGTTTGAAGACGAACAAAGATAAAAAGAAATACTTCAAAATTATTGAAGACTACCTAAATAACGAGTTTGAAGCTCAACTCAAAAAACTTTCCCGCAAACAAGGTCAGATACTCATTAAGTTAATTCACCGTCAAACTGGAATCACCACTTATGAATTGGTAAAGACCCTAAAAAGCGGATGGACGGCGTTTTGGTCTAATACCACTGCCAAAATGTTTGATCTTAATATGAAAGCACCTTATGCTCCCTATCAAGTCAACGAAGATTATTTAATTGAAACCATATTGGTAAGAGCTTTCGAATCCGGTAGGTTAATCAATCAGCCTCCAGCAAAACCGGTAGATTATAATAATTTGACCAATTTTTGGTTAAACAAAGCCATCGAAACAGCAAAGTAAATCATTTAGTTTTGCCAATTATAATAAAAAAGCTGCTACCTAATCTGGACTGCCCCCAAAAAGTTAGACACTATTTGAGGGCATTTTTATGGAAAGAAAAGTTAAGTACAATTACGAATTTAAACTTCGCTGTGTAAATGAAGTTTTAAGAAACCATCAAGCAATAATTGCTATAGCCAAAGAAA
>JACMLU010000017.1 GCA_014379405.1 Flavobacterium sp.
TTGCAACTTTAACAGCTATAAGCGTCAACGCAGATGCAGGAGTTTGTACTTATGCTAGTTCTCAATTAACCGCTCCTACTGCTTCAGATAATTGTACCACAGTTACCGTAACACGTTCACCAGCTAGTTTGGTAAAAGGACTAAACACGGTAACTTGGACGACAACAGATGCAGCTGGTTTAACAGCTACTTCAACTCAATCGGTAACAGTAATAGATAATCAAATTCCAACTATAACTTGTCCAGCAAATAAAACTGCTAACACCAATGCTGATGGTACTGGAAACTGTACCACTACAGTTTCTTTGGGAACTCCAACAGCTACTGACAATTGTACCACAGCAGGCAACTTTACTTTTATTGCTAAAGTGGGAGGATCTGTCATAAACCCTGCTACTTATTTATTTGGAACAGGAACAACCACTGTTGTATGGACTGCCACTGACCAAGCTGGAAATGTATCTGTTCCCTGCAACCAAACCGTAACGGTAACTGACAATGAAGCACCCTTAATAACTTGTCCTGGCAATATCACAACAGCAAAAACATCAAACGATGGAACTGGAAACTGTACAACAACAGTAGTCCTAGGAAGTCCAACGGTATCTGATAATTGTACAGCAGTAGGTTCTTTGGTGGTAACCAATAATGCTCCATTAAATTTTCCAATTGGATTAACAGTTGTAACTTGGACTGTTAAAGACGCAGTAAATAACACAACTACATGTACTCAAAATGTATCGGTAACAGATGATGAGAATCCATCAATAACTGCTCCAGCAAATATAAACACAACAACTGATATTGCCTGTACTGCAACTAGTGTTGCTCTAGGAACACCAATAACAGCAGATAACTGTTCCGTTGCAAGTGTAACTAATAATCATGCATCAACAACATATCCTTTAGGAACTACAACTGTAATTTGGACTGTAACTGATGGTTCTGGAAGAACAGCAACAGCAAATCAAACAGTTACAGTAAAAGACACAACTAACCCTACTTTAACACAAGGAGCAAATCAATCTGCTTTTACGGCGGCTGGAACTTGTACTGCTTCCGTAGCTATACTTGATGCCGGTTTTGCCGACAATTGTTCTGGTTCAACTATTGCTTATACTTTGAGTGGAGCAACAGTAAAAGCATTAACTGCTGGACAAGTTGGAACTTATACTTTTAATAAAGGAATTACAACTATAACTTATACGGTATCAGATGCCGCAACACCTCCTAATACATTTACTGGCAGTAAAACAGTTACAGTAACCGATAATGTAAAACCAGTTGCACCTGCTCTTTCAACCATAACTGCTCAATGCAATATAACAGTGCCTTTTCCAGTAGCTACAGACAATTGTGATGGTCCCATAACCGCTACAACGAGTGACAATAGAACTTTTAGCACACAAGGAAATGGCGCTATAATTTGGTCTTTTAAAGACAGTAGTAATAACGAAACAATTGTAACTCAAAATGTAGTTATTGATGACACTATAGCCCCTGTACCAACTACAGCCAGTTTATCAGCTGTAAATATTACAAATTGCCAAATAGACTCATTAACCCCGCCTACTGCAAATGATAATTGTAAAGGTGTTATTAATGGCACAACTACAACTCCATTCCCTATAACTACAATAGGCACAACGGTTATTACTTGGACTTATAATGATGGCAACGGAAATAGTTCCACTCAAACCCAAAATGTCAATTTGACAAAACCAGCAATTTCTGGAGGTAGTTTATTAGGTTATGTTTCTGGTTTGACTCCTGCAGCAACTCCTAGTGAAAATATTGCCATCACTTCATGCCCTGATGATATAAACCCCATAACAATAAATTTATCAGGAGAAATAGGCACAATTGTTCGTTGGGAAAAATTTGAAGCTGGAGATACGGCTTGGAGCGTCATTGCCAATACTACCAATTCATATAGTATGCTTTTTGATTACAGCAACACCAAATCCACCTTATTTAGAGTACTGGTACAAGTAGGAAACTGTACCGTATATTCAAATATGGTCAATGTACATGCCATTCCTCCTGACGTGCCGCCAATTTTAGATCAAAGTTTATTTACTATTTGTCTCAATGATTCCGTTTCATTAATTGCTCGCAACGGATATACTTCTACCGTGGCAGTAGGAGATGGTGGTGATTTTAACGAAGGACAATTCCCTAACAAATTTGATCCCACACAATGGAAAATTGACAATGTAGTAGCAGGAACGGCCTGGACTGCAGCTGCAAATAATACTAAAGTCAATAATTGGACAGGAACAAATGATGCCAAAAATGTAGGCACACTCTATATAATAAAATATGATAATGGAACCCAAGGCAAGAAATTTGGAATGGCTCATGGTAATTACAATAGTGCTGATTATATTTCTAGGTTTGGCGTAGGCCCAACAACCTTGGAAACACCAATATTTAGTCTTGTGGGACTACAAACTGCTTCAGTTGACTTTGATCAAGCTTTTAATCTGCACGCAGGAGATTATGCAAAATTAGAGTTATCATTAGATGGTGGCGCAACTTATACTATCACCTTGCAAGAATTAATTGGAAAAAATCCTCCATTAACATGGGATTGGCAGAATCATTCTCCTTCTACTGCCAGTTCCTACAAGTTTGCAAACGACAACTCGACTTTTGACATATCAGATTATATTGGAAATGACAACGTAAGGGTAAAATGGACCTTTTTTGGAACAACCGATGAAAGTGTCTGGGCAATTGATAATATTGCCATTCCAGTAAAACCTTACAGTGATGAAATAGAGTGGACAGATGGATTGGGTAACCCAGGAGAATATATAGTACAAGGCAATTTAGAAGTTGCATATACATTTGTTCCTTCGGCACCAGGCGTGCACCAATATGGAGCAACAAATCTAATTAACGGATGTAGAGCTTACGATCCAGATGGTACAGCTCTAGCTACTGTAAAAGTAAATTATGCTTATGCAGGACAAGCACAGGGATATACCAATGCAGAGTGCGGAGAAAGGACGGTTAGCCTTAATGCGTACGACAATACGAAATCAGCTGATTTAAATAAAGCCAATGGAGCATACCCATTGGCACTGAATACTTTTAGTGATGATCCTGGAACTATGGCAACAGGAACCTGGTCTGTTGTTACTGCTTCAAATGCATGTGGAACTTATAGTTTTTCTAATGTTTCAAGTCCCACCTCAACCTTTTCAGGAGATGAAGGAGTTTACACTTTAAGATGGAAACTGGATGTTTCTGGTTGTTACAGCGATGTTCAAGTAACATTGACCAGTTGCAAAGTAATCGATTTTGATGGTGTTAACGATTATATTTCTTTTAAAGATAATTATGGATTGGGTAATGCCTTCAGTATAGAAGTTTGGGTAAAACCAGATCCACAACCAGCAAGTCCTCCAAGTAACATTCAAACCATTATATCCAAACGAAATGCTAACAGTCTTGTGAATGGTTATGACTTAAGACTTGTTGGAAGCACGCTATCATTTAATTGGAATAATGGTAGCCAAATAACCTCTCCTTTCCCATTAACTACCAGTAGATGGTATCATGTTGCCGTTACCTATACTACCGGAATTTACAGATTATATGTTGATGGAATTGAAGTCATAAACGCAGCCGGTTCTGCGCCAATAAGTAATGGTTTTACTTGTTTGGCAGGAGCAATGGATCAAACGGGAAACCCTCCCAACAAACCTGTAAATCATTTTTCAGGATGGATGGATGAATTAAGAATTTGGAATGTAGGTTTAAGTTCCGACCATGTTCGACAAATGATGAATCAACAAATTACCAATAATGGTACTGCCGTTAGAGGAGAAATTATACCTATTGACATCAATGGTCCCGATGCCAATACTGATGGAATTGACGACCAGCCATTACTATGGTCAAATCTAAATGGTTATTACCGTATGGACTTCATTACTTGTGGGTATCTTAAACCTTTTGGTGGAAAAGGCGTTGATGGCCAGTTAAGAAATATTACGAGTTCACAAGAGCAAACCGCTCCTTTACCTTATGTTTCAATAAGAGATGGTAATTGGACAGATAGAGGTGCTGGGACTACTCCTTGGATATATGGCGATTCTGTTTGGGATTATCCTAATAGCACTGGCTACAATGGAACTCAAATTGATTGGAATATTGTACAGACATCACACAATATAAACTCTGGAGATAAAGATATAACCATATTAGGATTAGTTTCAACTGCTGGTAAATTAACCATTGCCGACCCAATAGTTACTTCCCCTATCGAAAAAAATGATGGTCAAGCACTATGGATTACTCATTATTTAAAATTGAACGGAAATATAGATTTGATAGGAGAATCCCAATTATTAGAAAAAAGATATGGTATCTATAATTCATCCGATGTCTTTACAACTACCCAATACAGCGAAAGTATTTTAGATGTCTCTAGTTCTGGTTTTATTAAACGAGATCAACAAGGAAAGAAAAACAGTTATAATTACAATTATTGGACATCTCCTGTTAGTACCATTCAGGCAGGTTCAAATAATATGCCTTATACAATTAAAAATGTTTTGAAAGATGGTACAAATTCTGCACTACCAAAAACAATTAATTTTGGTACTACCTTTGATTTTGCTGATTCAGCATTGTCAAGTCCAATAAAATTAACTGATCGTTGGATATGGTCTTATAATTCATTAATTGTCAACGGTGCTGATTGGGATAATTATTATCAATGGAATCACATTACAAGTAGCGGTACTCTTCAAGTAGGAGAAGCTTATACAATGAAAGGATCTGGTGGGGTTTACCCTATTACGGACATACAAAACTATTCCTTTATTGGAAAACCAAACTCTGGAACAATTTCACTAAACCTTGCAAAAGACAATAGTTATTTGGTAGGTAACCCTTATCCTTCCGCATTGGATGCAGATGAATTCATTAAGGATAATCTTAAAGATTGTTTGGGTTGTAGAGCCACTGTAAATAAATTTAGCGGAGCACTCTATTTTTGGGATCACTTTGGGCTATCAAACAATCATAATTTAGCGGAATATCAAGGTGGATATGCTACTTATACTATGATGGGAGGCGTTGTAGGAATTAACGACAGCCCTTTAAACCTAAATAACAATGCTAATGGTTCAAATAAACCAAAAAGATTTATACCAATAGGCCAAGGATTTTTTATTGACGGCTATTTAGATACTGAACTTTCAGGCCCACAATTCCCAACAGTAGTTGATGGCGGCACCATAATTTTCAAAAATAACCAGCGTGCCTTTAAAAAAGAAAATCCTACAAGTTCTGTCTTTATGAAAACAAGAGCGCCAAAAAAAGCCATCGTAACGAAACCAAAAATTAGATTGGGCTTCGATTCATCCGTTGGTGCTCACAGACAACTTTTAGTCGGTGCAGATCCAAACACAACCGATCAATTTGACATAGGATATGATGCTCTTATGTATGACACAAATGAAAATGATTTGTATTGGAAAATTAGCGAAAGTCAATTTGTGATTCAAGGAGTTCCCGATTTTAACACTGACCGAAATATTCCTTTAGGTATAGCTGTTGCAAATGAAGGTCAAGTAACCATAAAAATTGATGAACTAGAAGATGTACCTTCCAATACCAAAATTTATTTACACGATAGTGAAACAGGAATTTATCACGACCTTAAAAACAGTAATTTTAAAACAACTCTTGCTGTAGGAAACTACGACAATCGCTTCTCGTTGACATTTGAAAGTCTTAAGACAGAGACCTCACTAGACGTTGCTGAAAATGATTCAAATGATGGAATTATTGTCTTATACTCCAACAATTATAAAATATTAATAATCAAAAACAACATTCCTGATTCAACGGTAAACACAGTATCACTTTACAATATGTTAGGTCAATTAATTACAAATTGGGATGTTAAAGACAAGGAACAAACCAATATCCAGATCCCAATCAAAAATATGTCTTCTGGAATTTATATTGTAAAAATCAAAACTTCGAAAGGCGAAAGCAGCAAAAAAATAATTGTAAATTAACCTGGTTTATTAAGGAAAGATTAACTTGTTTTCGGGTTTTAGCAAGAAGAATTCTTTTTATATTTGCGTTTAAATTTTGAAATAATTCAAAAACAAAATCTATAATTAAACATTAAAATTTTAAAATAATAAAAAAAATACTTATTGCAATAGCCGTCGTTTTGTTCTCAATCAATGTTGGGGCACAAGACACAAAATCTATAACTAAAACAACTCCAAAAAAAGAATCTTGCAGTGCAATAGCTATGACCGCTGAAGAAATTACAAAGTGTAAAGAAAAATGCAAAGCAGAAGGAAAAGAATGTACAGCAGGTGAAATGACTAAATGTAAAACAGCAGAAAAAAGTTGTTGCGCAAAAAAATAAGAATCAAACCTTTCACAAACAAAAACGTTCCCGAGAAATCAGGACGTTTTCATTTATATCAAACCGATGTTTATTGCAATGCCACTTTTAAGCCTTCAAAATCAAGCAACACTTGTTCCCCAGAAATTAAATTCTTTAAGGCAAATTTCCCCTCATTCATTTCTGATTCTCCAACGATTACCGCAAACGGAATTCCACGTTTATCGGCGTGCTGAAACTGTTTCCCAACCTTTACATTATCAGGATACAATTCTACTTTTACTCCAAAACTGCGCAATTTTGTGATGGCTTTCATTGAATAAAAAGCTTCTTTTTCGCCATAATTAATAAACAAGGCTTTTGACGTTGAAGTCACTGTTTCAGGAAATAAATTCAATTCTTCGATGACCAAATAAATTCGATCCAAACCAAAAGAAATCCCTACTCCGCTCATATCTTTTAATCCAAAAATCCCCGTCAAATCATCGTATCTCCCGCCACCACCAATGGAACCCATTGAAACCGTTTTTGGCGCAGCCACTTCAAAAATAGCGCCTGTATAATAATTCAATCCACGAGCCAAGGTCACGTCCAAATCTAAAACGGCTTTATTCAAACCCAAATTGGTCACGTTGTCACAAATAAATCGCAACTCCTCTACTCCTTTCAATCCTTCTTGAGATTCAGCCAACAAAGCCGAAAGTTTTTCTATTTTCTCTGAAATGCTTCCCGTAAAATTAAATAATGGTTGTACTTTTTCTATCGCTGATTCGGCAATACCTTTTTCAATCATTTCTTTTTTTACGCCGTCCTCGCCTATTTTGTCGAGTTTATCCAAAGCCACCGTAAAATCTATTAATTTATCTTTTGCTCCAATAACTTCTGCAATTCCCGAAAGAATTTTTCGGTTATTGATTTTAATGGTTACCCCTTCCAATCCCAATTGGGTAAAAACCGAATCGTACAATTGCACCAATTCTACTTCTTGCCATAAGGATTTTGACCCCACTACATCGGCATCACATTGAAAAAACTCTCTAAATCGCCCTTTCTGCGGACGATCGGCACGCCAAACTGGTTGAATTTGGTATCTTTTAAATGGAAACTCAATCTCGCTTTGGTGTTGTACCACATATCTTGCAAAAGGAACGGTCAAATCATAACGCAAAGCTTTCTCGGAAATCTTACCAGTTAATTGTTTAGAGTTTATGGTTTGTAGTTGTTCAGGCGAAACTTTATCTAAAAAATCTCCCGAATTCAAAATCTTAAAAATCAATCGATCGCCTTCTTCTCCGTATTTTCCCATCAGGGTTTCGGAGTTTTCGAACGAAGGAGTTTCTATGGGTTGAAAACCAAATTTCTCGAAATTACTTTTTATGGTTGCTATAATATATTGACGTTTTGCCACCTCAGCTGGTGAAAAATCTCTTGTTCCTTTTGGAATGCTTGGTTTCTGAGCCATTTTTTAAAGTTAGAAGTTTAGGAGTTGAAAGCTGGGAGTTTGAAGCTTGGAGTATAAAAATCCATCTCCCTACTTCCATCTTCCTACTTCAGATTGCAAATATCTTGTTTTTAAAATAAATATCCCATCTTCTAAAGCAAACTTGTAACAAAAATTGTAATTTCGTGTCAAATAGGCACTATGTTTAAATTATTCCGAGAAAACGTCCGAATTGCTACAGGTTCCATCAGAACCCAACTGTTGCGCACCATTCTCACCGTGTTAATTATTGCTATTGGAATTACAGCTTTGGTAGGAATCCTAACAGTAGTTTCGGCTTTGGAAAACACATTGTCCTCTGATTTTGCTTCGATGGGAGCCAATACGTTCAACATCAATCAATACGAAAACAATTCACGACGACGTGGTGGCAGGGAAAGGGAAATTATAAATCCCATCATTTCTTATCCAGAAGTTGTGGCTTTCAAAAACAAATACAAATATCCATTTACCGAAACTTCAGTATCATTTACGGCCACTTCAACAGCCGAAATCAAATACGAATCCACTAAAACCGATCCCGAAAACTCGATTGTTGGCGTTGACGAATATTTTATGACCAATTCTGGTTTAGAAACCAGTTCTGGAAGGAATTTCACCGGATTCGATATCCAAAACAACACCTATAATTGCATCGTAGGTTCCGATTTTCAAAAAGGATTATTAAAAGACGTAAACCCAATAGACAAAATAATTTCGATTCGTGGTGCCAAGTTTAAAGTAATTGGTGTACTGAAAGAAAAAGGCTCCACCTTTGGCAACAGCCAAGATTTAAGAGTTTTAATTCCTATTCAGGTGGCACGTTCTATGTTTACTGCACCCAATATCAATTACACGATAAGCGTAATGGTTAATCAAAAAGAAATGCTGGATCAAGCCATTGACGATGCCAATAACACGATGCGAAGAGTTCGGAAATTGAGCCCAGTAAAAGACAATAATTTTGCCGTCGTAAGAAGCGATGATTTGATTAATAGAATTCTCAGTATTACACAATATCTAGGAATTGCCTCTTGGGTCATTGGCATCATCACAGTTCTCGGATCGTCTATTGCCTTGATGAACATTATGATAGTTTCGGTAACAGAACGCACCCGCGAAATCGGTGTTCGAAAAGCATTGGGAGCCAAAAAAAGCACCATAGCATTCCAATTTTTCATAGAAACTTTACTTATTGGTCAACTCGGCGGTTTGGCGGGGATTATTTTCGGAATCTCAATAGGTTTTGCCTTGGCAACAGCAATGGATTTTGCCTTTGTAATTCCTTGGGGAGCCATTATGTCGGCATTTATTACCAGTTTTGCCGTGGCAATAGTTTCTGGGTTGTATCCAGCCATCAAAGCTTCGAAATTAGATCCAATTGAGGCGTTGCGATACGAGTAGGTTTACGATGTAGGATATTTGATATATTATAAATCAAATATCGTATTTCTTAAATCGCACCTTTAATCATTCTATCATTCCCATAAATATCTTTACGCAATTCAACGTTTTTGAAATTCATTTTTTCGAGTAATTCCATCATTTCCTTCCCTAAATATTGATTGATTTCGAAAAACAATTGTCCGTTTGGAGACAAGTTTTTCTGGGCTAATTCGGCAATTTTTCTATAAAAAATCAAGGCATCTTTATCATCTACAAATAAAGCTAAATGAGGTTCATTGTCTAAAACATTTTTCTTGATTTCTAGTTTTTCCAATTCCCGAACATACGGTGGATTTGAGACTATAATATCAAATTGCTGCTCTAACCCTACTACTGCGCTCAGGGTGGTAACTTCAAGAATATTTTTTTCAATAAAAGTGACCCCAACTTCATTGCTATTGGCATTTTTTTTGGCAGTTGCCAATGCCTTTTCGGAAACATCAATCGCAAAAACTTGGGAATTTGGTATATTTTTCGCCAAAGAAATGGCAATGCAACCACTGCCCGTTCCAATGTCCAGAATTTTAATCTTCGGACTTCCATCTCCCAACTTCTGACTTCTGACTTCTGACTTCTGACTTTGAATAATCCATTCGACCAATTCCTCCGTTTCCGGTCTTGGAATCAGTACATTTTCATTGACTTTAAATTCCAAACCATAAAAACTGGTTTTCCCAAGCAAATACTGGACTGGAATTTCTTTTTTCAGTTGTTCCAAAATCGAATTCCAAAGCTGGATTTCTTCATCAGAAAAAGTCAAATCAGGATTTAATGCCAAATCAATTCTCTTCAATTGTTTTTTCTCTTCCAAAATCAAATAGAAAAAACTTTCCGCTTCACCAGCATCGTAAATCGTTGAAAGTTCTTGAATGAAATTGGTTCTGTATTCTTTTATTTTCATTTTATTAGGTTATCGATTCTATGAATTAATACGTTCATTCATAACTCATAATTCAAAATTCATAACTCTTTCAACATCCACACCGGACAAGAAACGTGCCCCGTATTTCCCATGGGTGAACATATATAATCAAAGCCCACTTTTTTGTATAGTTTCTGGGCGTCGTGCATAAAAGGCATTGTTTCGAGATAACATTTCTCAAACCCAAAATCCGTTGCTGCTTGCAAACATTTCTCCATCATTTGGCTACCAATTCCCAGACCTCGGGCTTCTGGCAGGAAATACATTTTTTGCAATTCACAAATAGTTTCAGCTTCGTTTTCCAAAGGTGCCATTCCTGCTCCACCAATGATTCTACCGTTATTTTCGACCACAAAATAAACTGATTTGGGTTTATTGTATTCCTCAAACATCAAATCCAGATACGCATCGGCATAAGCAGTTCCCACTTTCGGGATATTCAATTCGTCAAAAACAGCTCGTATTAATCCAGCAACTGCCTGATTGTCTTTCTTTTCAATTTTTCGGATAATCCAATTTTTCATTTTTCTGAAATACTGATTTTAAGACACAAAAATAGTTATTGTTTATTGGATTAATCCAAAGATTCAAAACTAAATCCTAAACTCAAAAATTACTACTTTTGTAACTGTGAAAAACAACGTGAAATACATACGTCGCTGCATAGAATTGGCCAAAAATGGTTTGGGAACAACTTATCCCAACCCAATGGTGGGAAGTGTTATTGTTTGTGACGGAAAAATCATTGGTGAAGGCTGGCACAAAAAATCGGGAGAACCACACGCCGAAGTGAATGCCGTGAATGCCGTAAAAGACAAATCGCTGTTAAAAAAATCGACCATTTATGTGAGTCTTGAACCTTGCAGTCATTTCGGAAAAACGCCGCCTTGTTGTGATTTGATTATAGAAAACAAGATTCCAAATGTAGTCATCGGAACTGTTGACCCCAATATAAAAGTAGCTGGAAACGGTATCAAAAAATTATTAGAAGCTGGTGCCAATGTCACTGTCGGCATTCTCGAAACGGAATGCTACGAGCTAAACAAACGCTTTTTTACCTTCCACGAAAAGAAAAGACCTTATATCATCTTGAAATGGGCAGAAAGCCAAGATGGTTTTATTTCTCCTTCAAAAAATAGTAGAAACGAACAAAAACCGGTTTGGATAACCAATGAATTTTCGCGACAATTGGTTCACAAATGGCGAAGCGAAGAACAAGCTATTTTAGCAGGAACCCAGACTATTATTGACGACAACCCGAAACTGGACACAAGAGATTGGACTGGAAATAATCCGGTTAGAATTGTTTTGGATCAAAATAATAGGATTCCAGAAAACAGTCATATCTTTAACAATCAAGCCAAAACAATTGTTTTAACAAATTCTTCAAATACAATTAACAAAGAAAATAGTAACTTTGGAGTAATTGATTTTGAACAAAATATTGCGCAACAAATAATTAGCACCTTATATCAACAACAAATTCAGTCGGTAATTATTGAAGGTGGTCGACAAACCTTGCAGACTTTTATTGACGAAAAAATTTGGGACGAAGTACGGATATTCATTGGAAGCAACACTTTTGAAAATGGAACTAAAGCACCCGTAATAGCTTTAAAAAACAGCACCAAACAGACTATTGAAAACGACGTACTTATAATATCTAGAAACTATGATTAATACCATCATTTTTGATTTTGGAGACATCTTTATCAATTTAGATAAACAAGCTACTATTGACGCCCTGAAAAAATTAGGTTTAAAAGAATGGAATGAGGATTTAGACCAATTGAACATACAATTTGAAAAAGGAAAAATAACGAGAGAAGATTTTCTGTTGGGTATTCAAAAACAGATACCCAATGCTTCCATCGACGAAATTTTGGCCGCTTGGAATGCCGTTCTTTTGGATTTCCCTTTGCATCGATTGGAATTTCTGCAAAAACTTTCGAAAAAATACCGCCTGTTTTTATTGAGCAACACCGATTCCATTCATATAGGTACTTTCGAAAAAGAAAACGGAACTTCCTTTTACAGCGATTTTTACCAATGTTTTGAAAAAGTTTATTTTTCCTTTGAAATGGGAATGAGAAAACCCGAGGCCGAAATTTTTAATTTTCTAATAAGCCAACACGATTTGTCCACAAAAAACACTTTATTCGTTGACGACAAAAAAGAAAATACCGATGGCGCACTATCGCTGGGTCTTCACGTGTGGAATTTACAAGTAGGCCAAGAAGATGTTGTGGATTTATTTACAAAAATAGATTTACCACTTTGATAAATGTTGAAAGACACTTATAAAACCATAGCTTTCCCTTCATCGGAGATTTTATTTAAAGAAAAAAGCAGCAAATTCTATGGTTATGCATTTCCCATTGAGTCTGAAGAGGAAGTGAAACCCATTATTGAAAGTTTACGAAAAGAACACCCACATGCCGTTCATTATTGTTATGCGTATCAAATTGGCGTAGAAAAAACAGTTTACAGGGCAAACGATGACGGCGAACCAAGTAACAGTGCTGGCGCACCTATTTATGGTCAAATTCTATCTTTTGGCGTTACAAATATCTTAATTGTAGTAGTCCGGATTTTTGGTGGCACAAAACTTGGAGTTGGCGGATTAATTACAGCTTATAAAACCGCCGCACAAATGACACTCGAATCATCTGAAATCATCGAAAAAACAATTGACATTCATTATTTAATTTCATTCGATTACAAGAATATCAACAAAGTGATGCGCGTGGTCAAGGAAAAAAATATTGAAATCGTGGACCAGAAAATGGAAATGAGTTGCGAAATAGAAATTGTAACCCGTAAAAAAAACGCAGAAATGATATTCGACGTCTTCAATTCGATGTTTGAAATCGAAATAAAACCACTCTGATAAAATCTCAAAAAAAACTGCAATTTTTCAATATTTCGCAAAGAAAAGTTACCTCTATTCCATTCTATTCAAAAGCTCAAAAATATATAGAGGTGGAGCCATCGGTCTTCCGGTTTTCATATCTACAAAAACCAAAACAGAATTACCAGTTGTTAATAACTCTGCTTGCTCGTTGTAGAGTTCGTAGTCGAATTCAATCTTGACAGACGTCTGCTTTTTAAGGATGGTTTTTAAAGTTAAAACTTCATCATATCGAGCGGGTTTCTTGTAATTCATAGTCAAGGAAACCACAGGAAGCATTATTCCATTTTCTTCCATCCATTTATACGAAACCCCTTTGTTTCTTAACCATTCGACCCTTCCTACTTCAAAATATTGAGCATAATTTCCGTGATAAACAACCCTCATTTGGTCTGTTTCTGAATAGCGAACACGAATTTGGATTTGGTGATAATTCATTATTAATATTTTAAAATTTTGAGGCTCATACAATAATATTTTATAAAATTTACATACAAAATATTTTTTTTTAGCGAATTTTATTCACATATTTGTTACCCCGAAAATGCTATAAAAATCTAACCATTTTTTATACCAAAATCAAGAACCAAATTAAAATAATTTAACCGAATATATGAATAAGACTGCACAATCAGTATGGGAAAACTGTCTGTCTTTTATAAAAGACAACATTCAAGATCAAGCCTACAAAACTTGGTTTGAACCAATCAAATCAGTTGAACTTACCGACAATGCATTATACATTCAAGTTCCTAGTAAATTCTTCTACGAATGGTTGGAAGAACATTACGTTAAATTATTAAAGGTTGCATTAACCAAAGAACTCGGTAAAAATGCAAAGTTACTGTATAAAATCAAAATGGAAAACACTTATGGCAATAAACAACCGTTTACGGAACAATTGCCTAGTGCCAATCGTGCTCCTATGAAACCGCAAGATGTAGATGCACCTTACAAAAACCTTAATCCAGAACTGAGAAATCCGTTTGTAATTCCTGGAATTCGAAATTTAAAAATCGAATCACAATTGAATCCAAACTACAGTTTCGACAATTTTCTGGAAGGAGACTCCAACAGACTTGCTCGTTCTGCAGGTATGGCCGTGGCCAATAAACCTGGAGGAACTTCATTCAATCCACTATTAATTTTTGGCGGTGTTGGTTTAGGCAAAACACATTTAGCGCACGCTATCGGTGTTGAAATCAAAGATAAATATCCCGAAAAAACGGTTTTATACATATCCGCAGAAATTTTTACGCAACAATATATTGACTCTGTAAAGAAGAACAACAGGAATGATTTTATTCATTTCTATCAATTGATTGACGTCTTAATTATTGACGACGTTCAATTCTTGTCTGGAAAATCAGGAACTCAAGACGTATTTTTCCACATATTCAATTACTTGCACCAAAACGGCAAACAGGTAATCTTGACTTCGGACAAAGCACCTGTTGATATGCAAGATATAGAACAACGCTTGCTGTCTCGTTTCAAATGGGGATTGTCTGCAGAATTGCACCAACCTGATTATGAAACCAGAATTTCAATCTTGAAAAATATTTTATATCGTGATGGAGTGGAGATTCCTGAAGAAATTATAGAATATGTAGCCCGGAACATCAAATCTAACGTAAGAGAATTAGAAGGCGCCATCATTTCCTTGATAGCACAATCTTCTTTCAATAAAAAAGAAGTTACACTCGAATTGGCCAAAAGTGTTGTCGAGAAATTTGTAAAAAATGTAAAACGAGAAATCTCTATCGATTACATTCAAAAAATTGTTTCCGATTATTTTCAATTAGACATAGAAACACTTCAATCCAAAACTAGAAAAAGACATATTGTTCAAGCCCGTCAATTAGCAATGTTTTTCGCCAAGAAATTCACAAAAGCTTCTTTGGCTAACATCGGTTCACAAATTGGCGATCGCGATCACGCTACCGTATTACATGCATGCAAAACCGTTGATAATTTAGTTGCCACCGACAAACAATTCAAAAAATTTGTCGAAGATATCAATAAGAAATTAACGTTATAAACGCTTATGCCCGTAAAGATTTTGATGGTTTGTCTAGGCAATATTTGTCGTTCTCCATTAGCCGAAGGAATATTGGCATCCAAACTTCCGAAAGATAAATTTAGAGTTGATTCTGCAGGAACCGGTTCGTGGCACGTAGGCCGAAAGCCTGACGATCGTTCGATTATTGCCGCAAAAAAAAACAAAATAGACATTTCAAGTCAAAAAGGAAGACAATTCACAACAAATGATTTTGAGACTTTTGACTATATCTATGTTATGGATAATTCCAATTACAACGATGTTATCTCTCTTTCCAAAAATCCTGAACATAGAAAAAAAGTTCAACTCATTTTGAACGAATTATTTCCAAATGAAAATGTAGATGTTCCAGATCCTTACTTTGGCTTGCCAAATGGATTTGACAATGTTTATGAAATGCTCGATCAAGCTTGTGAATTAATTGCAAAAAAACTAATTGCGAAACACACTTGATTACTTTATTTTAATCTTGAAATAGGTTTGAATTCAAAGGCAATCAACCCCACTACTTAAAATAAAATAAAATGAAACCAAATCTTTCTTTAGGAAAACTATATTTAATCCCAACTACTTTAGGAGAAGAAGGCGACCCAAATGATGTTTTACCACAAACTATAAAAAGAAGTATAGATTTCATTGAGGACTACATCGTAGAAAACGAAAAAACGGCTCGTAAATTCATAAAAAGCATTCAACCACTTAAAGTTCAAGCTAGCTTAAGATTGAGCGCTTTGAACAAACATACCGAAGTTTCGGAACACTCCAAAATGCTACAACCTTGCTTAGAAGGCAAAAATATTGGACTAATGAGCGAAGCAGGTTGTCCTGGAGTAGCTGACCCTGGCGCCGTGATTGTAAAATTGGCTCACGAAAAAGGAATTCAAGTCGTTCCATTAGTTGGCCCATCATCTATTTTATTAGCTATAATGGCATCTGGAATGAACGGTCAGAGTTTTGCTTTTAATGGTTATATTCCTATCGACAAAGCAGAGAAAAAAACGGCTTTAAAAAACTTGGAAAAATTATCACAAGATAAAAATCAATCCCAAATTTTTATTGAAACACCATATAGAAACAATAAAATGCTCGAGGATATTATTCAAGCTTTGAATCCATCGACTTATATTTGCGTTGCTACCGACATCACTTTGCCTACAGAATTCATCAAGACAATGAGAGCCTCTGAATGGAAAAAAATACAAGTAGATATACATAATCGCCCAACTATTTTTATTATTCACAAAATGTAAACTAATAAAAGATTAATGTTTATTTTGAAAAAAAATATCAAAAATCAACTAACCAAATAACACTAACGATTCCAACTGGTTCCAAAAACAATATAATAAGCCCATTCTTCAGGCCCTCGAGCAACATCAATTCCCATTCGCAATTTAAGTTTTCTTGCTATTAAATACCTTGCTCCCATCCCTCCAGAAGCTTTCCAGGAAGAATCTTGAAAATCACTTTGCTTTGAAAAAGCATTTGCAACGCCTCCAAAAGCAACCAAACTATATCGGCTGGTAAAATCCCATCGCCACTCGGTTTCTGCCAATGCTACCACATCACCTTGATAACGCATTACGGGTATTCCCCTCATATTGACATAAGGCAACATATAAAAAGGAGCATCTCCAAAAATCTGCTGATATTCGACCCTGAATCCGGAAGTAATCTTATTTGAAACAGGAACATAAGCAAAAGCCGCCGAATTAATCAAAAAATAATTATAATCGCTACCAAAAAAACCTTCAGAAGCACCAATCAAACTATTAAACCAAAAACCTTTATCGGGTGTAAAAACATTGTCCCGTTTATCATAATCAACCAGCAAACCCAATCGACTTATTATACTATTCACTTCTTTTGGAGTATTGAAATCAACATTTGTGTTTTTTAGCTCCGTATTCAGGAACAGGTAATCCAATCCTGCATACCAAGAACTTCGATTAATTTGTTTGACTAAATGAGCACTAAAAGGTATCGTTTTCATATTAAATTCAAAAGAGCGCTCGCCTATATTTGGAAAATCCCTGTAAAAATCAAGATTAACATTTGCCAAGCCAGCAACCACACGGTAGTTTGCTCTCCATTTTTTTATAGCTCCCATCGTAAAACCTCCTACAAGCCAAGTACCGTTGGCTGTATAACCGCCAGCTCCTCCATAAACATTAGGCTTTACGCGAGTTTTAACCAGTTTACCATCAATAGAATCTAGATAAGGAGTATTCGGTTGAATAAAAGCAGCAGCCACCAATCCTCCAATACCGCCAAGAGCAGGCTCAGTAATCACTACTGGTATAGGTATAAATCCTTTAGCCGTAATCACCCAATCACTCAAATCCAATTTATGATCCAGAGAATCTTTAAAAGAAACATTCTGCTGCGCCTGTACTAAAAAAGTGCACAAGCTAAAACAAACAACGAAATAAAATGATTTCATTTTTGATATTTTGATAGCAAGAATTTTAGCTGATACTTTTACTTGAAATCATAACAATGAAACGACTTAATAACTTAAAGTACTGCTTCAAAAAGAATTACAGCCATTCATACTATAGTTAGTATCGATAAATTTACAGAAAAAAATGTTTTGAATTAAAATTTTGAGAGAATTCTTAAAATGATAAAACCTTTTAATCTGGAAAATATCCAAGTCAAAAGGTTTTATCATTAATGAATTGTTTTTGTCTTTATTCTTAAAATAAACACGAGAAGAATTATTTCAAAACAAACTATTTCATCACTGTTGCATTACTATCAGCTACAATTCCTGAAGTTTCATAACCTCCAAAGTCTCTCATATAACTTCTTATTGAAGTTCCGTAAGCATCTTTGAAATAACGATCTCCATTGTATCTAAAGAACTTTTTAACCGAACCTACTCCACCAAGATGCGCCGCAGCCAATATTCCAGATTCTGTAATTCGAATACCGCTGACAATTTGACCTTCGTATTTTTTGATAATGTTCTTTAATTCGGATTTGTTTTTGGACAAAAGAGCCACAAAAGCTTTTTCCTGCATTCTTGGACTGTTTAGAAAACGACTACTATCGTGAATTCCAACTGTTTTTAAGGTTTCCTTGCCAAACTGGTATTTACCTAAATACCCCAGAGAATTAATTTTTTTGTATCTCCCTTGCGATTCTTTGAAAGCAATTGCTTCTTTGTAACCAATGAAGAATTTCCCTGTATAAGGAACACTTAAATTAGTATAATCGTTTTGTTTTTGGGAGGGAAATAAGTAGTGTGTCGCTTCGGATTCATTCACAAGAAACCACTGGTTGGAATCTACATCGAAAGGTTTAAAACCCGAGCTTAAAAAGGCAATAATAATAGTCAAACTTGTATAAAAAGACCACTTCTTTATCATAAATTGTTTTTCTTCAAAACGCTGTCCCGTTATGAAATTTCTACGGTGCAAATATACAATAAAAAATACAAAGCCTGATTATCAGTAAGTTAAAAAAACCTAAAAATAGAGGGCGTGAAATTTGAATCCTTTCTGAGGTGAGTATTCAAGGGTCGGCGCAGGGATTTTGACCGTATTTAAAACCGAAAAAATCGTCTTCAAAAAATGAGATTTTGTGTTAATTTTTGTCAAATCTAAATCCAAACTAAGGTAAAATTGTCTGTATTTTTCTGGTTTTATAGGAAAAATAACCGAATTTTTTTTGTCATTTTCGCCAATTAGTCCCTCTGCTCCATAACCAAAAGCAACGTTCAGCCACTTCGGAATTTTAGATTTTTTGGAAAAAGAATACAAATTTACCGAAAACCAATAGGTTTGTCCGTTGTAATCTTTTAGGATTTGTTCTTGCATTGAACTTCCAAATAAATCGGGTCTATAATTGGCATATTCAGTTGTGTGAAAAGAGAATTTTGGAGTAATGCGTTGTTCGTTCCAAATCAATTCCTGCGAAACATACAAAGCAGTTCCCGAAGCATTGGCAATAACATCACCCATCGACGCTCCCCATTCTTCCGAAAATCCATCCATAACTTCAACAGCCGTCAAGAATACAAATCCTAAACTAGCACCATAAATTAATTGATTTTTCTTGCTGGCTCCACTCCAATTCAGTGCTTCTGCACCAAATCTCCCAATGTGATAGGAAGAATAAAGATGTCCTAATTTATCCATCTGCATCCACTCGGCATTGTCATTTATAAAATGAAAATCAGATTTGGGATAGTCAGCGTACCAAAGCTGGTTCAAGCCAATCAAAGCTCCGGAAGCCAAAACTGTTTCGGTAATATATACAGAAGTCTGTCTTTTCTTGTTTAAAGAATCGGAGGGTTTAAAGAAATTATCAAATGAATTTTGCGCCAAAATACTTTGAAACACAAAAAATAAAAGAAAACAATAGTAGCTTTTATATTTCAAAATTATCTTGTAACGCCTTGACTGTTGATCCAATCTGAATATTTTTTGGCGTTTTTATTATGTTCATCCAAAGTAGCGGCAAATTCATGGTAACCAAAACGATCCACACTGGCACAGAAATAAATAAAGTCGTGTTTTTCTGGATTCAAAACGGCATCCAAGGCCGTAATATCCGGCATAGCGATTGGTCCTGGAGGAAGACCAGTTACTTTATAAGTGTTGTAAGGTGAGTTCAAAAACAAATCGTTGTAAAAAACTCTTTTAATGACTTGGTCAAAATCATTATCTTTCTTTTTAATGGCATAAATTACCGTTGGATCCGCCTGAAGCGGCATTTCCAACCTCAAACGGTTCAGATAAACACCAGCAATTCTTGGTCTTTCGTCTTTCTTAACCGATTCTTTGTGTACTATCGAAGCCAAAATTGTTGCTTCCACTGGCGTTAAACCTTGTTTTTCAGCTTTTGCAATTCGTTCCTTGTTCCAGAAATTACGGTATTCCTTGATCATTTTATCACGGAATTTTTCGGCAGTAATATTCCAATACACTTCATACGTATTTGCAATAAACATCACGAAAACATTCTCTTCGGTAAAACCATTTTCTTTCAGAAAAATAGAATCTTTAAAGGTTTTCAACAACAATAAACTATCCGGTTCTATTTGAGAACTCACACGACCGGCAAAATTTTCCAATCGTTCTTGATTGTTGAAAGCCAGTTTCACGGGAACATTGCTTCGCATCGCTTTGACCAATTCATAACTATTCATTCCTTGTTTGAATAAAAAACGTCCTGGTTTTACGTTTTCAGGATAGCTCCTTTTATCGGCCACCATTTCAAAACGATTCATGTTTTCTACAAAAGGTTCTAATATTTTCTTGACATCTTCATAAGTTGAACCTGTTGGAACAAAAACAAAGACTTCACTTTGTGAAAACTTGGTGTTTTTAGAAAAAACTTGATTCGCCAGTATACCACCGTAAATCAGTAATCCTGACATTAAAACTACAGATGCTATTGTTATGATTTTCTTTAAGTTCAAAACTAATTTTTTTAAAGTTGATGATTTATTATTTGAAAAATAGCCTCGTCTTTATACACTCCATTGACGAAAGTCCAATCTTTTTTTGTGCCAATTTTTTGAAATCCAAATTTAGTAAAAAGAGCTATACTAGCTACATTTTCTGTATCTATATTTGCATATAATTGATGCAGATTCAAATGATAAAAAGCATATCGAATTAACAGCTCCAAAGCTTCTGAACCTATATTCTGTTTTCTGTTTTCTGTTCCCTGTATTACGATGCCAATTCCTGCCCTATTATTCTTGGGATCAAACTCAAACAAATCAATTAATCCAATTGCCGGAAAATCTTCATCCTGACAAATCGCCAATCGCAATTGCTTGGCTTCATAAATATCCTGATGGGCATTTTCAAGGTATTGCTTGACCAAAAACCGACTGTAAGGCGTTTGTGTATTGCTTACTTGCCAAATACTTTGGTCGTTTTCCATAGCATAAACAAACTCCAAGTCATTGGGTTCGAGTGCGCGGAGGTAGACGTTTTTGCCTTTTAGAGTTATCATTATATTTCTATCACACCTTTAAACACGAATTCTGCCGGACCAATCAAGAAAACATTGGTAAACAAATCCCCCATTTTATCAAAAGAGACGGCTAATTTTCCACCTTCCACGTTCAAATTAATAGAAGAAGCATTGGTTTGTCCCGTGGCATTCATTGCAATCGCCACTGCTGTTGCACCAGTTCCACAAGCTAATGTTTCATCTTCGACACCTCTTTCATAAGTACGAAGCGAGAAAGTATCTTCATTGATTTTTTTCACGAAATTGATATTGCTTCCTTCTTTCCCATATAATGGTCCGTAACGAAGAGACGCTCCGTTTTCTTTTACATTATAATGTTCCAAATCCTCCACCAATTGTACGTGATGCGGAGAACCGGTATTCATAAAAGTATAATCGTTTTCTTTTTTAATATCGGCAACATCAATCATTTGCAAAGAAACAATTCCGTCATTAGCAACGCTGGCGTGATGCAAACCATCGGTAGCAATGAAAGTACAATCGTCTTTAATCACGTTCAAATCTTTAGCGAAAGCCACTAAACAGCGACCACCATTCCCACACATTGAGCTTTGGTTTCCGTCGGAATTGTAATAGACCATCTTGAAATCGGTATCAATATCGTTTTCCAATAGAATCAATCCATCGGCACCAATACCAAAACGTCGGTCGCACAAACGGGCAACGAGTTGGACATTTTCTTTTGGAAAAAATCCAGAACGATTGTCAATCATTACAAAATCGTTTCCTGTTCCTTGATATTTATAGAATTCTAATTGCATTGTAGTATGTATTAAGAAATACAAAAGTACAAAAAACATTGGGTTAATTTCTACCGCAAAGACGCAAGGGCGCAAAGTTTTAATTAATAGTGTGCTTTGTAAAATTAGAAATTTATCGGGATGATTACTTTGGAAGCTTTCGAACTTTCTCCTTGAGAATTTGCGTCTTAGCGGTAAAATTTAAAAATATTAATAATACGTTAAAGATTGTTAAGCGAGCGTTAAACTGTTTTTTTAAAATTACAAATTTTATAATTTTACGTAGTAAATTCTTAAACAACTTATATAACTATGAAACGATTTTCAAGCCTATTTTTGGTGTCATTGTTGAGCGGAACCGTAACATTGGGTTCTTATAAATTGTTATTTGACGACAATGGCTATTTTTCAAAAAAATCAATTGTAACGCAAGCTCCAAATACTTATGGAAGAACTATTGGCTTATCTTCGGAAGCAGTTGATTTTACAGAAGCTGCCGACAAAACAATTCATACGGTGGTTCACGTAAAAAATGTCTCCCGGAAAAGTGTTTCCAATCCCATTTTGGAATATTTCTACGGCTACAGAGGCGACCAATTACAGGAACAAGTAGGAACGGGTTCTGGGGTAATCATTTCGGAAGACGGTTATATCGTAACCAATAATCACGTGATAAAAGACGCATCGGAAATAGAAATCACCTTGAACAACAAGAAATCTTATCCTGCAAAACTCATCGGAACCGATTCGAAAATGGATATCGCTTTGTTAAAAATCAATGCTGATGAGAAATTGCCTTATACGGCTTTCGCCAATTCAGATTCGGTGAAAATTGGCGAATGGGTTTTGGCGGTTGGAAATCCTTATAACTTAACTTCTACTGTTACGGCAGGAATTATTTCGGCTAAAGCCAGGAATTTGGAAACTGGTGGAATTCAATCTTTCATCCAAACTGATGCTGCCGTAAATCCAGGTAACAGTGGTGGAGCATTAGTCAATACTCGAGGTGAATTAATCGGAATCAATACGATGATTTCTTCTCCAACAGGTTCTTACACTGGATATTCATTTGCCATTCCTTCGAATAATGCAAAAAAAATAATTGATGATTTAATTGAATTTGGAAATGTGCAACGAGGAATTCTAGGTGTTGAAGGAGGTGAATTGAATGCACAAGCTTCAAAAGAATTTGGTGTTAAGGAAACCCAGGGTTTTTACATCAATAAAGTACAGCAAAAATCTGGAGCCGAAAAAGCAGGATTGCAAAAAGGAGACATCATCATCAAATTAGACAATCAAAACATTTCTTCTTTTGCAGATCTTTCGGGTTATATCAACACCAAAAGACCGAATGATAAAGTAGAAGTTACTTTTATCAGAGATGGAAAAAACAAAGTACTTCCTGTTGTTTTGAGCAAAAACGAATTTTTCAGCACTGAATTTAAAGGAATAGAATTAGAAGACCTTGCTGCTGCGGACAAAAACAGATATCATTTGGATTACGGAGTAAAAATTAAATCCATCAATAATGAAAACCTGAAACAATATGAAGCCGAACTCAAAGGAAATATTATCCTGAGCATTGATAATGTAAAAATCAAAGACATTGAATCGGCTTCCAAACTTTTGAATAACAAAGCCGAAAACCAAAGTATTCAAATGGAAATGATTAATAAAAGAGGAGAAATCATTCGAATCATAATTTAAAGCAAAACTAAACTTGAGTAAGAACAGGCCGCAGATTCGCAGATTATTTTAAAATCTGTGAATCTGCGGTTAACTTTTAAATAGGCAAAACAGTGGTGCTCTTCACTTCCGAGATAATAAAAAAGCTGTTAATCAGTGAAACCTCTGGTAAAACTGACAACTTTTTTTGGTGAAAATTGTGGTAACTTTCCATATCGGGCAAGATGATTTTGAGCATATAATCGAAACTTCCAGAAATAAAATTACATTCGACCACTTCGGGCATATTCATAATCGATTGATTGAATCCTTCCGAAACATCGTAGGTTTGTTTCACAAGCGTGACTTGGCAATAGACCATCAAATTATTGCCCAATTTCTTCTTGTTCAAAATCGAAACATATTTTTCGATAATTCCTTCCTTTTCCAAACGCTTCACTCGATCGTGAACGGGCGTTAGCGAAAGATTTATTTTATTAGCTATATCCTTTAAAGTCAAATGCGCATTCACTTGAAGAAGTCGCAGGATTTTTTTGTCGGTTTCGTCTAAAATCATAACAATTATTGTTTGTTTTGTTGTTTTTAAAACATTTAAAAACAGATATTTTTTCGTTTTGGAACTACAATTAACCCTAAATTCAGAAATATTTTATGTAAAAATACCAAATAAAACTGTTATTTTCTTAATTTAAATCCATTAAACATAATATTTTCTTTAAGTAGTAAATTTGTATATATTCTAAACACAACTACTAAACCCAACTATTATGATCATCGGAATCCCAAAAGAAATCAAAAACAACGAAAATCGTGTAGCGTTAACCCCAGCTGGAGTAGCCGAATTTAAAAAACACGGACATCTTGTATATGTGCAAAAAAGCGCAGGCGAGAACAGTGGTTTTAGCGACAAAGCTTACGCCGAATCTGGAGCCGAACTTTTACCAACCATTGAAGCTGTTTATGAAATTGCCGAAATGATTATCAAGGTAAAAGAACCTATTGCCTCAGAATATTCACTTATCAAAAAAGACCAATTACTATTTACTTATTTCCACTTTGCTTCCTCTGAACCATTAACTTATGCGATGATAGAAAGAGAAGCGGTTTGCTTGGCTTATGAAACGGTTGAAAAATCAGATCGTAGTTTGCCTTTGTTGGTTCCAATGTCGGAAGTGGCGGGAAGAATGGCCATTCAAGAAGGTGCTAAATATCTAGAAAAACCTATGAAAGGAAAAGGAATTCTTCTAGGAGGCGTTCCCGGAGTTCCTCCAGCAAAAGTAGTCGTTTTAGGCGGTGGAATCGTTGGAACACAAGCAGCAAAAATGGCCGCCGGTTTTGGCGCTCAAGTAACCATTATGGATGTGAGTTTGCCGCGTTTACGCTATTTATCTGACGTGATGCCTGCCAATGTTACAACGCTTATGTCGAACCATTATAATGTTCGTGATGCTATTTCTCAAGCAGATTTGGTTATTGGAGCCGTTTTGATTCCAGGTGCCAAAGCACCGCACTTGATTACCCGTGATATGCTAAAATTAATGAGCCCTGGAACCGTAGTAGTCGATGTAGCCGTTGACCAAGGAGGTTGTATTGAAACTTGTACCCCAACAACACACGAAAATCCAACTTTCATCATAGACGACATTGTCCATTATTGTGTGGCGAATATGCCTGGTGCTGTCCCTTATACTTCCACTTTGGCATTGACCAATGCCACTTTGCCTTACGCTTTGCAATTGGCCAACAAAGGATGGAAAAAAGCTTGTATCGAAAACGAAGAATTAAAAAAAGGACTCAACGTTGCCAATGGCAAGATTGTCTATAAAGGTGTTGCCGATGCTTGGAATTTGCCTTTTGAAGATGTAGAAACCGTATTGCAAGAACTGGTTTACGCTTAATCATATTAGTATTAATAACAAAGTATTAAGTATCAAGACTTGGTTCTACTAAAATCAAAATCCGTCAAGTTATAAATAACGAGACGGATTTTTTATTGTTATTGGTACACGAATTTTATCGACTACAAACTGAACACTGAATACTGAACACTACTCCTTCGGTTTTGTCAAGTAATAAACAGGAATTCCAGTCAGCATAATCAAGACACCCCAACCACAAGTCGAGAATTTAGTCAGCAATAAAGATATGGATACTGCCGAAGCAATGATGATGTACAAAAATGGTAAGAAAGGATAACCAAAAGCTTTATAAGGTCTTTCGGCATCCGGCATTTTCTTGCGAAGAATAAAAATTCCATAGATGGTCAAAATATAAAATATCAATACTATGATAACCACATAATCCAGCAAATCACCATATTTTCCTGTCAAACACAAAACCGAAGCCCAAATACATTGCACCCACAAAGCCCAAGCTGGAACGCTGGCATCGTTTAATTCGGCTGCTTTTTTAAGAAACAAACCATCTTTTGCCATAGTGTAATATACTCTGGCACCAGCCATAATCAAACCATTATTACAGGCAAAAGTCGAAATCATAATCATTACGGCAATAATAATCGTCCCCATATCGCCAAAAGTATGTTGCGAAGCCGCTACTGCAACCCTATCCGAAGGAACCGTGGCTATTTCTTGAAGTGGCATCACGGCCAGATACATCAAATTGGCAAGAATGTAAATAATGGTCACGATAAAAGTTCCCAAAAACAAGCTCAGGCCCACATTTCGTTTTGGATTCTTGATTTCGCCAGCAATAAAAGTCACGCCAACCCAAGCATCGCTTGAGAACAAAGAACCCACCATCGCTGCCGATACTCCGGCAATCAAAGCCGTTCCGCCAATTGGCATCCAAGAACCATTATCCACATTATAGGAACGAGGACTCCAGGCATCAGCCCAGTTGGCATTCCAAATTTCTGCTTTGGCAGCCAAAAGGAATCCAAAAACAATCAAGCCAAACAAGGACAAAATCTTGATAACCGTCAAAATGGTTTGCATCGTTTTACTGTTTTTTACCCCACGACTGTTTACGTAAGTCAGTATAACAATAGTAATAATAGAAACTATTTGGGCTGCATTGAGCTGAAAAGAACCTATTTCATAAAGTATATTTTCATTGCTCAAAGCTGGAATTATATAAGCCGCAAATTTCGAAAAACCCACTCCCACCGCTGCAATCGTACCCGTTTGAATCACGGCAAAGAAGCTCCAACCGTACAGAAAAGCAATCAACTTATTATAAGACTCCTTGAGATACACATATTGTCCGCCCGCTTTAGGAAACATCGCGCTCAACTCGCCATAACTCACGGCGGCAATCATCGTAATCAATCCCGAAATAACCCAAATCAAGGTTAGCCATCCTGCCGAACCCACCTGTCTGGCAATGTCCGAGCTTACTATAAATATTCCCGAACCAATCATCGAGCCAACAACGAGCATCGTTCCGTCCAGTAATCCAAGTTCTCTTTTAAAATGTTCTTCGTTGTGGTCTTGCATATTCTTTTAGATTTTTGGTTGGCTAAAGATATACTTTTTTTGGAAATAGCCGAATAGTTGGTTTTAAATTAGAAAATTAGTTTAGAAGATTTGTAAGGATTTATTACTACTTTAGCAGAAGCAAAAAAGGATAATCTTTGTCTGACAAAACCACCAAATAATGGCGGATTGTGATGATTTTGTCAGACCAATCTAAAAGTTAGCTGCAAGCAACGCAACCTAATCCAGAAATGATCATCTATAGAATAAATAATTTAAAATAGATATGAAAACAAACAAACTTATGCTCTTGATTTTTCTAGTGATTTTGATGTCTTGTGAAAAAAGCGATGATGAGAAATCATCAGTATTGACAACCTTAAAAAGTGAAAATGGATTAACTTATAATGAGAGTTTAACTCAATGGACTGAGCTCAAAAACATAAATGGTAACTCTTATATATACCAAACAACTTTCGTTTCATGGACAGGAATCGGTAGTACAACTGAACTAAAAATTGAAGAAGGCATAGTAACTTCGAGAGTATACCAAGAGTTCAAAACAAATAATACAAGTGGGAAACTAGAAATAATTGATACATATACTGAAACAAAGACTAATTTAGGAAGTCATAATAAAGGGGCTAATCCATTAACCATTGATGATCTCTATAATTCTTGTGCAAGGGATTATTTATCAGTAGATAAGAAGAATAACACATTGCATTTTGAGACTGAATTAAAAGGATTGATGACTTTATGCGGATTCGTACCAGATGGATGTGTGGACGACTGTTTTAGAGGTGTAAGGATTAATTCTTTTAAATGGATTGACTAAGTTTATGCTAGCGCGAAATCAATGTCACTAAGTTGAGTTTTTTTGTCATTTCAACCAACAGGAGAAAGCACTTAAGTTGCTCTCGTTATTTGGTTTCTACTTCGTCGAAATGACAAAGTTATAGAGTATTTATCCTTAACTTAACATTCAGAACCATTAAGTGTCTCGTCCTAAAATAAGTTTACAGATTTATACTTAATCCTAAAATAGATTTACAATTCATTTTCTTTCTAGGTTAAAAGCTCTCGCTAACGGAGGACTTACAACACCCGATTCACCTGAACCAAATTCTTCTCGTAATAGGATTCTTTGGTAGAAGAAATAATCACACCTCCGTGAGTTGCAGAATGAATAAATTTAATTTCGCCATCCAGAACTTCGACCACCATTCCTACGTGATTGATTCGGCCGCTCCCTCTGGTTTTGAAGAAAATTAAATCGCCTTTTTGGGCATTTTCAGCATCAATTTTTGAACCGTAAGAAGCCATTTCTATGGACGATCTTGGCAACTTGATATCGTAACTACTAAAAGTATAACACATCAATCCAGAACAATCAAAACCTTCCGTCGTGGTTCCACCAGAGCGATAACGTGTTCCAATATTTTCGGAAGCTTTCGAAATCAATTGATCCACAAAAGACGAATCATATACTCGGTTTGTACTGCTACTGAAATCTTTGTTTTCCTTTTCCTCATTGGCTTTTACAACAACAGGTTCAACAGGAACAGTAGTTTCCATCACTTTCGAAGTACTGATTTTGAGAACGGAACCAACCAATAATTTCTTTGCAATATTAGGGTTTTGTTTTTCCAATTCAGATACCGTAAGACCATATTGCTTGGCAATTCCGTACTTGGTTTCTTTTGGCAAAACTTCATGGGCCATTTCGGTTTCCGGCTTCTTGTCTTCAACGATATCTTGTGGTAGGACAGCAACTTCTTTTTTAGTTTTCAATTCTTTTTTCTCCATCGTTTTTTCCACTACCAAACTAGAATTAACATCTTCTTTTACAGGAACAATAATCTTTTGACCTGCTCGTAAAGATTTATTTTCTAATTCTGGATTAGCTTTTTTTAGTTCCGTAACCGTGATTCCATATTGTTTTGCGATGGAATAAAAAGATTCTTTTGGCAAAACTTCTCTGGTGATTCCAGTTTCCGGCTTCTTTTCGTCAACAACGATTTTTGGTAAAACCGAAATTGGCTTCGCCTGTTCGTTATCACTTGCTTCTTTTTTAGTTTTTCCCTCTTTTTTCTCCGCAACTCTCTCGACAGCAGATATAGCATTAACATCTTCCTTTACCGGAACAACAATCTTTTGACCTACTTTTAAACCTTTAGATCCCAATGTTGAATTGGCTTTTTGCAAATCAGCAAGGGTGATTCCGTATTTTTTGGCGATGGAATATAACGACTCTTTAGGCAAGACTTCATATTCAATTCCTTCTGTCGGAATTGCTGTTTTTTCTTCCACTTTCGGAGCAACCACTATTTCATTCTTTGAAACATTCTTTTGGGAAACATTTGCTTTTTTAATTTCAGTTGATTTTTCAACTTGTGGTGTCAAAGCCAAATCTTCTAAAGCAGTTTGCGGAATATTGATGACTTGCCCAATTTTCAAACCTTCCTTTTCTAAGTCAGGATTGATTTTATATAAATCTTCTATAGAAACATTGAGTTGTTTGGCGATGCCGTAAAGTGTTTCTTTGGGAAGGACTTCGTGTGTTTTTGGGGTTTGTTTACTTGCAATTTCGGAAGTAGAAGCGGTAGTGTTCTTTTTGGTTTTTGTTGGAATCAATAAAACCATCTTCGATTTTATTCCATTTGCAGCATCTGGATTCAGTTCATAAATTGCTGTCGGTTTTACATTGTATTTCTGTGCAATTTCGCTAATTGTTTCACCTTTAGAAACAGTATGTTGTTTGTATTTTTCCTGTGAAAAAAGACTCATACTACTAAAAAAAACAATCAAAAAAAGGCACTGATAATACTTCATAAACGTAATTTAAATTTAAACTTTTACCGCACCAACTTTTTTAATTATCAATGCGATAGAAACCGAATATCATTCAAAAATTGAATAATTGTTTTACTTTAACGGTAAAACCCACCGAAAAAGTATAACAGGAAAACAAATTTAAACTATTAATATAAAATTCGCAATTTTCAAGCAACTCTTTATAGTCAATTTAACAAATTAGCGTAAAAAAAATGCCCTATTTTTCACAGGACATTCTATAGTTGTTTAAAAAATTAGGATTAAGCATGAACACCGTTCCACTTTTCGGCAAGTTTAGAGAGGTTGGCATGCATCAAATCATCGGGAGTCATGGCAATTCTAAATTCGCAATGACCTTCAAAATTCAAAAACCAAGGTTCAGCAATCGACGGAATAGCTGAAGCATCAGGAACTTCAACTACCATAACAGCACCTCGACTACCATCTTGTTCGGAGAAGTAAATACTCTCCGGTTTAATATCATCAATCACCCTTCCGATGATTTCACCAACAGAACCATTTCTAACCATTGAATTGAAAGGTTCAATTGGAAGAATAACGTTAACTAACATTTTCATAGTAATTGGTTTTAAAATTAAAGCTGTTAAAGTTACAAAAGAACAAAAGCATTTTTAAAACACAACTCGTTTATTACCAATATTTTAACACACAAATAACCAATTACTTCATAAAAAAAACTCCCGAATTGCTTCGAGAGTTTCTATATTAAAATACTTAAAACAAATTATGAATTTGCTTCCGCAGCAATCAAGTTTAAGGCTGAACCGGCAACGAACCAACCTATTTGACTTGCGTTATACGTATGGTTTGCCAAGACAACATCTTTCGAACCATCAGCGTGAACGAACTCTAATGTTAATGGTTTTCCTGGAGCAAAATCAACCAAATCTACGAAGTTAATCGTGTCGTCTTCTAGAATTTTGTCATAATCTGCTTCGTTGGCAAAAGTAAGCCCTAACATTCCTTGTTTTTTCAAATTAGTTTCGTGAATACGAGCAAAAGATTTTACCAAAACCGCTTTCACACCCAAGAAACGAGGTTCCATTGCGGCGTGTTCACGAGAAGAACCTTCACCATAATTGTGATCGCCAACAACAACCGAAGGAATTCCAGCTGCTTTGTAAGCACGTGCTACAGCAGGAACTGTATCGAAATTACCAGTTAATTGGTTTTTTACTTTATTAGTAGCTTGACCAAAAGCATTTACAGCTCCAATCAACATATTGTTTGAAATATTATCCAAATGACCACGGAAACGCAACCAAGGTCCAGCCATAGAAATATGATCCGTAGTACATTTTCCGAAAGCTTTGATTAATAATTTAGCTCCCAAAATATTTTTCCCGTCCCAAGCTTCGAATGGTGCCAACAATTGCAAACGATCCGAAATTTCACTTACCAAAATCTGAACACCTAAACCATCAGCAGCCGGTGCTTGAAATCCTGCATCTTCCACGGCAAAACCTTTTTTAGGCAATTCATCACCAAAAGGCGCAGTCAGTTTTACTTCTTCACCATTATCGTTAATCAAAATATCCGTCAAAGGATTGAAATCCAAACGACCTGAAATTGCCAATGCAGCCACCATTTCTGGTGAAGTCACGAAAGCGTGTGTGTTCGGGTTACCATCGGCACGTTTAGAGAAGTTTCTGTTGAAAGAGTGAACAATTGTATTTTTCTCTTGTTTATCTGCCCCGGCTCTATCCCATTGACCAATACAAGGTCCACAAGCATTGGTAAACACTTTGGTTCCCATTTTTTCGAAAGTGGCGATAATTCCATCTCTTTCGATAGTATATCGAATTTGCTCCGAACCGGGATTGATACCAAACTCCGCTTTTGGGCTAATTCCCAGTTCAACTGCCTGATTTACTATAGACGCGGCACGAGCCATATCTTCGTAAGAAGAGTTGGTACAAGAACCAATTAATCCCCATTCCACTTTTATAGGCCATCCATTTGCAGCAGCTTCTTCTTTCATTTTAGAAACCGGTGTTCCTCTGTCTGGAGTAAAAGGACCATTGATATGCGGTTCTAATTCCGAAAGGTTGATTTCGATTAGTTGATCAAAATACGTTTCTGGATTAGCATAAACTTCTGGATCGGCAGTTAAGTAGGACGCCACTTTATCGGCAGTATCAACCACATCTTGACGACCTGTGGCAGAAAGGTATCTTCTCATCGACTCGTCATAACCAAATGTAGAAGTAGTCGCTCCAATTTCGGCTCCCATATTACAAATAGTTCCTTTTCCTGTACAAGACATAGAAGTTGCTCCTTCGCCAAAATATTCAACAATAGCACCTGTTCCACCTTTCACGGTAAGAATATCGGCTACTTTAAGGATTACGTCTTTTGGCGCAGTCCAACCCGATAATTTTCCAGTCAACTTTACCCCTATTAATTTTGGAAATTTCAATTCCCAAGACATTCCTGACATTACATCTACCGCATCAGCACCACCAACTCCGATAGCTAACATTCCTAATCCACCTGCATTCACCGTATGTGAATCGGTACCAATCATCAAACCTCCAGGAAACGCATAATTTTCCAAAACGATTTGGTGAATAATTCCTGAACCCGGTTTCCAGAAACCAATTCCGTACTTATTGGATACCGAAGAAAGAAAGTCAAAAACTTCTTTGGATTGCGTGTTTGCTGCAGCTAAATCAAATTCAGCTCCATTTTTAGCTAAAATCAAGTGATCACAGTGAACCGTTGTAGGAACAGCAACTGTTTTCTTTCCAGCGTGCATAAATTGCAATAAAGCCATTTGAGCCGTTGCATCTTGACAAGCCACTCTATCCGGAGCAAAATCTACATAATCCACCCCTCTTTTAAAAATTTGAGAAGGTGTTTTTTCCCAAAGATGAGTGTACAAAATTTTCTCTGTCAATGTTAGTGGACGACCGACAAGTTCACGTGCTTTGTCCACACGAGAAGTCATATTTGCGTACACTTCTTTAATCATTTCGATATCAAATGCCATAAGATTTATATTATTTGGATTTGTAATACATTTTTGAACATCACAAGTTACAAAAAAATTGAGTACAAAAAAAGCCTGAGTCATTAGACTCAGGCTTTTAAACTTTAATTAACTAATTATGTGAATTATTTAACTAATAACTTATGTGAAGGTGCAAACTTAGTTAGATTGATACCTTCTACAGCGGTTTTATATTCTTCTATTGTTGGAGTTCTACCAAGAATTGTTGACAAAACTACAACCGGTGTAGAAGAAAGCAAAGATTCTCCTTTTTTACCTTCAGTATCCTCTACAACTCTTCCTTGGAAAAGACGAGTAGATGTTGCCATTACTGTATCTCCTTTGGCCGCTTTTTCTTGGTTACCCATACAAAGGTTACAACCTGGACGTTCTAGATAGAGCATTTTTTCGTATGAAGTTCTTGCTGCAGCTTTAGGAACATTATCATCGAATTCGAAACCAGAATATTTTTGTAAAATTTCCCAGTCACCTTCTGCTTTTAATTCATCAACAATATTATAAGTAGGAGGAGCCACAACTAATGGCGCTTTAAATTCTACTTTACCATTTTGTTCATCAATATTTTTAAGCATATGAGCTAGAATTTTCATATCTCCCTTATGAACCATACAAGAACCAATAAATCCAAGATCTACTTTTTTTACTCCTCCATAGAAAGATAATGGTCTGATGGTATCGTGAGTATATCTTTTAGAAACATCTGCATTATTCACATCTGGATCCGCAATCATTGGCTCAGCAATTATATCAAGATCTACAACAACTTCAGCATAATACTTAGCATTTGCATCTGGTCTTAAAGCCGGTTTCTCACCTGAAACAATCTCGGCAATTCTCTTGTCAGCAAAAGCAATCAATCCTTTAAGAACTTGATTTTTGTTATCCATTCCCTTGTCGATCATAATCTGAATTCTACCCTTTGCCATTTCTAATGACTCAATCAAAGTATAATCCTCGGAAATACAGATAGAAGCTTTTGCTTTCATTTCTGCAGTCCAGTCCGTAAACGTAAATGCTTGATCCGCATTAAGAGTTCCTAAGTGAACCTCAATAATTCTTCCTTGGAATACATTTTCTCCACCAAATGTTTTAAGCATTTGAGACTGTGTAGCGTGAACAACATCACGGAAATCCATATACCCTTTCATATCTCCTTTGAAAGTTACTTTCACAGATTCTGGAATTGGCATTGAGGCCTCACCAGTAGCCAATGCAAGAGCAACTGTTCCTGAGTCAGCACCAAAAGCAACACCTTTAGACATTCTTGTATGAGAGTCACCACCGATAATGATAGCCCACTCATTTACAGTAATATCGTTAAGTACTTTATGAATTACATCCGTCATTGAATGATAAACGCCTTTCGGGTCACGAGCTGTGATCAAACCGAAGTCATTCATAAATTTCATCAATCTCGGAATATTTGCTTTAGATTTATTATCCCAAACTGAAGCAGTGTGACAACCTGATTGGTAAGCACCGTCAACAATTGGAGAAATCACTGTAGCAGCCATAGACTCTAATTCCTGAGAAGTCATCAAACCAGTTGTATCTTGTGAACCAACAATATTTACGGTAACACGAACATCTGAACCAGCGTGTAAAACTTTACCTGGAGTTGTTCCAACCGCATTTTTATTAAATATTTTTTCTACAGCTGTAAGACCTTGCCCTTCAACAGAAACTTCTTTTGATGGAGCATATACCGGTACAATATCAATACCAAGAGTCTTAGATGCAAATGTTTGCAGTTTTTTTCCAAAAACAATTGCGTAAGAACCACCCGCTTTTATAAATTCAATTTTCTGAGGCGTGAATGCCTTAGAAATGTCTATCAATTCTTTATCGCCATTGTAAAGTTTCTTTGTTTTTGTGTTGATTGTAAGAACAGTACCAGTAGCAACAGAGTAAACTTCCTCAAGAATAGGATCACCGCTTTCATTACGAACAGGATTACCATTTTCATCTAATTTTTTTACCCAGTTTTTAAGGTCAAGACCAATACCACCAGTAACATCAACAGTTGTTAGGAAAATCGGAGAAATACCGTTTGTACCTGCAACGATTGGAGCAATATTAATAAATGGAACATATGGACTTGCTTGTTTCCCACTCCAAAGTGCCACGTTATTTACACCTGACATTCTTGAAGAACCAACACCCATAGTACCTTTTTCAGCAATTAACATCACGCTCTTATCAGGATTAGCTGTTGCTAATGCTTTGATTTCAGCTTGTGCTTCTGGAGAAATTAAACATTTTCCATGCAATTCACGATCTGAACGGGAGTGCGCTTGGTTTCCTGGAGAAAGTAAATCAGTTGAAATATCTCCTTCGCCAGCAATAAAAGTAACTACCTTAATTTCTTCTGCAATTTCTGGTAATTTAGTAAAGAACTCAGCCTTAGCATAGCTCTCTAAAATATCTTTGGCAATTTCGTTACCGCTTTTAAAAGCCTCAGCTAAACGATCTGTATCTGCTTCATAAAGATAAACTTGTGTTTTCAATACTTCAGAAGCTTGCTTAGCAATAGCAACATCATCACCTAAAGCTAAATCAAGTAAAACGGCTATAGAAGTTCCACCTTTCATGTGTGACAACAACTCTAAAGCAAAAGCAGGCGTAATTTCAGCAACTACTGATTGACCTAAAACAATTTCCTTTAAAAACTTTGCTTTCAGATTGGCAGCAGGAGTAGTTCCTGGAACAACATTGTAAATAAAGAATTTAAGAGAATCAACTCTATTTACGTTTGCTAAATCTTTAATTTGCGCAATGATTTCGCTCAGTAATTCAGCACCATCAATCGGCTTCGGATGAAGTCCTTGACCTTTTCTTTCTTCGATCTCTTTGATGTAATCGTTATAAGTATTCATAGTTGAAGTATTTCAATGTTAATGACAAATTTCCTTGATTAATTCAAGGTCAAATGCCATAGTAAATTAGGTTTTTATTTTTTGTACGCAAACTTAAGAATTAAAGATGAGAATCAAAAAAAATTAGCAGAAGATGCTATTTGAAACATTATATTTATAAATAAATGAAATTTTATGTTTTTTATTGAAAAATTCTAAAAAACAGAAAGATTATTTATATAATTACTACTTTAGAAGACAAAATCATCTTTTTACCCTGATTATTTTTTCGTTTTTTTCTAAACTATAATACTAAATATGTGATATTGTAGGAGTCAAAAGTAAAATTATTAGTTTATAACTAAAAACGACTCCTTAAATTAACTTATCAATAATCATTTCTTCGGTAATTCCCTCAGCATCGGCTTTGTAGTTTTTGATGATTCTGTGACGAAGAATTCCTATGGCAACAGCTTTCACATCTTCGATATCTGGAGAAAATTTTCCATTGAAAGCTGCATTGGCTTTGGCAGCCAAAATTAAATTTTGAGAGGCTCTTGGTCCTGCTCCCCAATCCAAATAATTTTTTACAAATTCATTGGACAAAGCATTATCTGGACGAGTTTTACTCACCAAAGTAACCGCATATTCAATTACATTATCAGCCACTGGAATTCTGCGAATCAAATGCTGAAAATCAATTATATCTTGAGCCGTAAATAACGGATTTATTGGATTTATTTCATTAGAAGTAGTTCTTTTCACAACTTGAACTTCTTCTTCAAAAGAAGGATAATCCAGTTTGATAGCAAACATAAAACGGTCTAATTGCGCTTCCGGCAAAGGATAAGTTCCTTCTTGCTCAATTGGATTTTGGGTTGCCAACACAAAATAAGGTAAATCTAATTTATAGTTATGACCGGCAATGGTAACCGAACGTTCCTGCATCGCTTCAAGTAAAGCGGCCTGCGTTTTTGGAGGCGTCCTGTTGATTTCGTCAGCCAGAATAATATTCGAAAATATAGGCCCTTTTATGAATTTGAATTGACGATTTTCATCGAGAATTTCACTACCCAAAATATCTGAAGGCATCAAATCAGGGGTAAACTGGATTCTTTTAAAATCCAAGCCCAATGCTTGTGCCAGCGTGTTAACCATCAAAGTTTTTGCAAGTCCAGGAACACCTACTAAAAGTGCATGTCCACCAGAAAAAATACAGAGTAGAATTTGATCTACCACAGCATCTTGCCCCACGATAATTTTGGCGATTTCACTTTTTAGTTCATTCCTTTTTTGAACCAAGTTATGTATTGCTGCAACGTCTGACATAAAAGATTTTAGATTTTAGAATTACGATTTCAGATTTCGAATCTACAATCACTGAACACTCAAAACTGAATACTGAACACTATTTCTTAAGCCAATTGTTTGTAAAAGTACAATCTCTATATTCTCCGATAATCTTGATATAAGTATCTTTAATTTTATCGTCAAACCATTTTCCGATAGCCTTGATTTGCTTTTCTTTCAATGCCAATTCTTTTATTTTTGTATAATCTTTGGCGTAATCAGCTGTGTGCTCATCTATTCTATTGGTAACCGTGATCAATTTGTATTTTTTCTTTCCTGATTGATCCTCATCCAATAAGGGCAAAGAAATTTCGTTTTCTTTCAAATTTGAAATCTGCGAATACATAGTAGGTTCCATTTTGGTTAATTCGAAACGGGTATCTTGAGTTCTTGGATTAATTAATGCACCACCATTCGCTCTAGTTTCTTTTTCGTCCGACATCGTTTTTGCAGCTTCGGCAAAAGTAATTTCCTTGTCTTCGATTCTTTTTCTGATCAAGGTTATTTTTTCTTTGGCAGCTTTTAAATCTTCTGGGGTTACTGCCGGTATCAATAATATATGACGCAATTCTACATCTTGTCCTTTTATTTTTTCGACATAAATAATATGAAAACCAAAATCTGTTTCAAATGGTTCGGATATTTCACCTTCTTGGAGACTAAATGCCACTTCCTTGAATTCTTTTACAAATTGAGTTTTTCTGTTCATTTTATAATACCCTCCAGTTGCTCTTGAACCCGGATCCTGAGAATATAAAACTGCTTTTGTTGCAAAACTTGAACCGCCTTCTTGAATTTCTTTCTTGAACTCTTTCAACTTGTTGATTACCTTTTGCTTCTCGGCATCAGAAACTTTTGGAGTCACGATAATTTGCGCAACTTCCATCTCGGCACCAAAAACAGGAAGATCGGCTTTAGGAATTGTTTTGAAAAAATTACGAACCTCTTCAGGAGTTATTTCCACTCCGTCGATAATTTTCTTTTGCATTTCCGAAGTCAATTTTTGTTCTTTCAATATATCAAAAAAATAGGTTCTGAACTCTTCTTCGGAACTTTTCTTGTAGTATTTCACCACTTTATCCATAGAACCAATTTGCTCTACCATATAACTCAATCTTTCTTCCATTAAGGATTTTACTTCTGAATCAGTAACCTTCAAACTATCTTGTACAGCTTGATGGGCATACAGTTTGTCTTCCATTAATTTTCCCAACATTTGACATCTTGTAATATCTTTTACAGAACCTCCTTGACTTGAAATTTCCAAATACGATTTATCAATATCTGAATCTAAAATAATATAATCACCCACTTTTGCAATAACTCCATCTATTTTCAGCTTTTGGCTTGTATTACTTTTTTTGATGGTATCAACTACACTTTCTTTTATTACTTCTTGAGCTATGGTGACACCACTTAAAAACAGCAAAAGAAAAAAGGTAAGTGCAATTTTATTATTTATGAATTTCATTCGACTTGATTTTAAAAGCATTATTTTGATATTTTATTTTAATTATAAATTATTGGGAAACAAAGATTAGATTCAATTGTATTACGTCCTGATTATTTTTGGTCAAATATACGCTTTAAGAATCAAGAAATAGAATTGTTTTAACAACTACAATCTCATTAAATTATAGTTGTAAAAATAACAATTCAATTATACAATACAAGTTTCCTTAGTAGTATTAACATAATTTTATATGCCAATATATCCAATTTTAAATCAAGTTAAAAAAACACATAACAAACATTGCCAACTGTAAAAGACACATCTACAAAGAATACACATTTTACAAGCAAAAATTATATGTAAAAAAAACAAAAAAGCTGTCAAAATTGACAGCTTTTATCTAAAATAAAATTCAATTGAGAAGTTTATTTTTTTATATTTTCAATAAATTGATCAAACAAATAAGATGAATCATGTGGTCCAGGACTTGCCTCTGGATGATATTGAACCGAGAAACAGTTTTTGTGTTTCATTCTCATTCCTGCAACAGTTCCGTCATTCAAATGAAGGTGGGTAATTTCCATATCAGGATTATTATCCAATTCTTCTTTATTTACTGCAAAACCATGATTTTGAGAAGTGATTTCTCCTTTTCCAGTGATGACATTTTTTACAGGATGATTGATTCCTCTGTGTCCGTTGAACATTTTATATGTCGAAATTCCGTTTGCTAAACCAATAATTTGATGTCCTAAACAAATACCAAATAAAGGCTTGTCGTTTGCAAGAATTTCTTTAGCAACTTCAATCACACCAGTAAGCGGCTCTGGATCACCAGGTCCGTTGGACAAGAAAAAGCCATCTGGATTGAATGCTGCCAAGTCTGAATATTTTGAATCGTATGGAAATACTTTGATGTAACAATCTCTTTTGGCAAGGTTGCGAAGGATATTGGTTTTGATACCTAAATCCAAAGCTGCAATTTTATATGTTGCATTTTCGTCACCAAAAAAGTAAGGTTCCTTGGTAGAAACTTTTGAAGCCAATTCCAATCCTTTCATATCTGGAACTTTTGCCAAAGCTGCTTTTAGTTCTTCGATTGGCGTTCCGTCAGTACAAATTACTGAGTTCATTGCTCCATTATCACGAATGTAGCTCACCAATCCACGTGTATCAACATCAGAGATACAGATTAGGTTTTGTTTTGTAAAATAGTCTTCTAAACTCCCTGAAGCATCTACACGAGAATAATTGAAACTGAAGTTTTTACAAACCAATCCTGAAATTTTAATATCACCAGATTCCACTTCTTTGTCGTTGACTCCGTAGTTTCCAATATGAGCATTGGTAGCTACCATAATTTGTGCGAAGTAAGAAGGGTCAGTGAATATTTCCTGATAACCCGTCATCCCTGTATTAAAGCATACTTCGCCAAAGGTAGTTCCTGAAATTCCAATAGATTTTCCGTGGAATATAGTTCCGTCGCTTAATAAGAGTATGGCGCTTTTTCGTGTTGTGTATTTCATTCGTTGGTGTCTATTATTTTTTTAATGATCTAATGAAAGTGCAAATTTCGTTTCATCAGTAGTCAAATTTTTTGCAAATTTAATTCTTTAAAACAGTGAATGCAACGTTTTTTGAAAATTTATATTTTTTGAAGTGTTTCTTAGGAAAATCAGAAGTTCTAAACTAGCCCCGATAGTAGCGACATCCTTTTGGGGCGGGGTTCGACCCAAAAGACATAGCGAATAGCGGGAGGAATAGTTATTATAACCGATGAATTTCTGCTCCAAAAAATCAAAAAAAAAGGACAAACTAATAAAAGTTTATCCTTGATTTTTATTGAATGATTATTTTCATAATTATTCAGCAGCCTCTTTTGGAGTTTCAGGTTCAGCAGCTGGAGCTTCAGTTTCAGCAACTGGTGCTTCAACAGCTTCATCAGCTTTCTTTGCTTTTCCACCACGACGGCTTTTTGCTTTTTTAACTTCTTTTTTACCTCCGTTGTAAAGTTCATTGAAATCTACTAATTCGATCATTGCCATATCAGCATTATCTCCTAAACGATTTCCAACTTTAATGATACGTGTGTATCCACCTGGACGGTCTCCTACTTTAGCAGCTACGTCTCTGAACAAGTCAGTTACGGCATATTTGCTACGTAAGTATCCAAAAACGATACGACGGTTATGAGTCGTGTCAGCTTTAGATTTTGTTATTAATGGCTCAACAAATTGTTTAAGCGCTTTTGCCTTAGCGACAGTAGTGTTAATACGTTTGTGCTCGATAAGAGAACAAGCCATATTAGCTAACATAGAACTTCTATGTGCAGTCTGTCTGCTTAAGTGATTGAATTTTTTTCCGTGTCTCATTGCTATGTAAATTTAAACCTTTGAAGGTTTAGATTATTCTTTATCTAGTTTGTATTTTGCTAAATCCATTCCGAAGTTTAAATTTTTAATTGCTACTAGTTCATCTAGTTCAGTTAAAGATTTTTTACCTAAATTACGTAATTTCATTAGTTCATTTTTATTGAAAGATACTAAATCTCCAATTGTATCAAATTCAGCCGCTTTTAAAAA
>JACMLU010000018.1 GCA_014379405.1 Flavobacterium sp.
AATACACTGGTTTTTCGGTATTTACAATAACACTTTTTTGGCGATTTAGAATTTTTCAGGAGCCATTTTGAGAATTTGATCAGTTTTGATGAACTCTCGACCTGCGGGTTCTTGATTCGAATACCCATTGATGACGATTCACTTTGCCAAATAACCCGTAATAACAGAACTTGGCTTCCCGAAATAACCCAAAAAGATACTTGAACGACTATTGGCACGCAGATTTTCAGGGATTCTAGCAGAGGTAAAGACAAGGAATCATTCGAAGTCGTGTCTTATGTACCATATAATCGTAAAAACAAGAAGTAAATGGATTGGATATACTTATAATATATAAGGAGAAGATCTTTAGAGAAACCAAATACCCTAGCCCCGATATTAGTGGAAATCCTCTTGTGCCGGCGTTCGGCACAAGAGATTGAAATGGATAGCGGGATGAAGCTCCTGAAAAAAAATCTAACCGAAACGAATGGCTTTTACGGGAGATATTTTGGTTATTATATAGGAAGGAATTAATAATACCAAAAAACAAACGGTAACCGTGAGGAGATTTAAAAGTACAACATACCCCCAGTTTAGGTAAACTGGTGCTTGGTTGACATAATAATTTTCGGGATTGAGTTTGATTATTCCGAAATACTGCTGGATTAACAATAATGAAATCCCGATTAGATTGCCCCAAAACAGTCCTCTTACTATAAGGTAGAACGCATTGTACAAGAATATTTTTCGGACTGACCAATTGCTTGCACCCAATGCTTTCAAGATTCCTATCATTTGGGTGCGCTCGAGAATGAGTACTAACAGTGCGACTACCATATTAATTGTAGCCACTAGAATCATTACAGCAAGTATGATGACGATATTAAAATCGAAAAGTTTGAGCCATTCGAAGATGTAACTGTATTTTTCGACAATGGTTCTCGTATCTTGCGTTGAAGATGTTTGTTCATAGACTTTTTTCCCAATGGTTTCGATGTTATTAAAATCATTGACAAAAACTTCGAATGCTCCCACTTGATCCGGCTTCCATTTGTTCATTCGTTGAATGTGTCGAATGTCTCCAATTATATAAGTAGCGTCGAATTCCTGAAATCCAGAGTTAAAAATTCCCGTGATTTTAAATCTTCTACTGTTAGGAAGTTGATTTTGATCTTCTTTTATAAAAAAGGTATTAAAGGAGTCCCCTACTTTTAAGTTTAATCGATTTGCCAAAAATTGAGAAATGACCACTTCTTGATTGAGTCCTTTTGAAAAATCAGGCAATCTACCCGAAACAATATACTCCTTTATATTATTCCATTGGTAATCTGTCCCGACTCCTTTGAGAATTATTCCTTCGAAAGCTGTTTCGGTTCTGATAATTCCTGCTTTGCTGGCGATGGCTTGAATATGGGTTACTTCGGAAACTGAAGTAAATTTTGGGTAGAAATTTTGTTTCTTGGAAATAGGAACCAGTGTAACCTCTGATTGATTGTTGTCGTAATTCGAAATTATGACGTGTCCATTGAAAGCAGAAACTTTTTCGCGAATTTTTTGTTGCAATCCAATTCCTGTTGCTACCGATACAATCATCATAATCATTCCGATGGCAATGGCGGAAATCGCAATTTTTATTATGGGTGCGGATATACTGCTTTTAAAATGTTTTGCAGTTATGAGTCGTTTGGCTATGAAATATTCTAAATTCAATTTGGTATGGATTTGCTTCGCATTGTCAAAAGTACAGTTTAAAGGCTAATTGATAATTATCAAACTATATAATTTTATACAATCAGATCAGTTTTTAATTTTACAACGGCAACTTTTTTTTCATTTCTTCTACAATATTGAAGGCAGCTGGACAAATCGCCACATTCTTCAAAGTTAAATCCGTAATTTGTTGAAACTTCTTTCTGTCGGTGTGCGGAAATTCGCGACAGGCTTTTGGACGAACATCATAAATAAAACAGGTATTATCGTTATCCAAAAAAGAACAAGGCACACTTTGCAGCACATAATCTTTGTCTTCATCTATTTGCAAATATTGATCTATGAATTGTTGTGGTTTTTGACGCAGGTGTTTTGAAATACGTTCAATATCGGCAGAGGTAAACAATGGTCCCGTGGTTTTGCAACAATTAGCACATTTCAAACAATCGGTTTTCTTGAATTCGGCATCGTGCAAATCTTGCATTATGTAATCCAAGTTTTTGGGCGTCTTCTTTTTTAGCTTATCAAAATACTTTTTATTTTCGATATGCTTATCTTTGGCTTCTTTAGAAAGATTGTTTAGAATTTTGTCCATTTGAGAATTTGGTTATTCGTTAGTTCGAAAAATCAGACTGCAAATTTACTCAAATCAAATAAACAATAACCCAAATTAACATATCAACTAAAATGAAAGACCTTTTCGGAAAAGCCATACTTGATTTTCAAACCAATAATTCTCCAGAGGATTTAATTACTGAAACTTCTATTTCCGAAGCCGATGAAATGAGTGTTGCTTATCTTTTTCGAAGCTATGAAGAAATGCCAAAACTGGAACAAAAAGCGTTGCAATTGGCCAAAGGAAAAATTCTTGATGTGGGTTGCGGAGCCGGAAGTCACAGTTTGACTTTGCAAAATGACCGCAATCTCGATGTAACTTCCATAGATATTTCGCCAAAAGCAATCGAAGCTTGTAAACTTCGTGGTTTGAAAAATGCCAAAGTGCAAGATGTATTGACTTTGGAAAACGAAAAATTCGATACCATTTTATTACTAATGAATGGTACAGGGATTTTTGGAACATTGAAAGAAACGCCCAACTTTTTACAGAAACTAAAAAGCTTATTAAACCCAAATGGTCAAATTCTAATTGATTCCTCAGACATTATTTATATGTTTGACGATGATGAAGATGGTGGTAAGTGGATTCCAGGCGAAGGTTATTATGGAGAATTGACTTTTACTGTTTCCTATAAGAACGAAACCGAAGCTACTTTTCCATGGCTTTATCTTGATTATAACACATTGCAAAATGTGGCTTTCGCCAATGGGTTACATTGCGAATTGATTCTGGAAGGAGAACATTTTGATTATTTAGCGAAGCTTTCGGTTTAGAAAATAGAGTAAAGATGAAAGATAAAAGACAGTACTTTGTAAAACTTATGCTTCTATCAAATCGGTAGTTGCTATAATATCTTGCAATGCTTCGTACAAAATATCTAAATCTCCCTGAGAATTATAGGCATTAATGGAATATCGTATAAAATAATTCCCGTTCAGAGGCATTACAGGAATTTCGATTTTATATTTATTGAAAAGTAATTCTTTTAATGCTGCAGGATTTGATGTCATTACAGGAATACTCGCCATTTGAACTAAAAACTCTTCCGTAATTGGACAAATGGGTTGTGTGTTGAGCAAATCACAAAAGCGTTGGTAATTAGCTAGAACTATACTTCTACATTCTTTTGCTTTGGCTTTCCAATCATTTTGTTCTAGAAAATCAATCACTTTAGGTGTACAAAAGAATGCCGAAATATCTCTCGTGCCTTGAAATTCCTGATAATCTAAAAAATGGCTTTCTCCTGGAGTAACACTTTCATAACCCCAACCCACAACAAGCGGATCTAACATTTCTTGAAAATCTTTTTTCACATAGAGAAAAGAACTTCCTTTTGGAGCCAACATCCATTTGTGTAGCGTTCCGGTATAAAAATCAGGGTTTAATTCTGTAATATCTAAATCCATTTGACCCAAAACGTGTGCTCCGTCAATAATGGTGATTAATCCCAAATCTCGTGCTTTGTCGCAAATCTCCTTTACGGGAAAAATTAATGCAGTGGCACTTGAAATTTGATTGAGGAATACAATTTTGGTTTTTGAAGTATAGCCACTCCAAAATTCTTCCAAGATTTGCTCTTTGGAAACTACGGGAAGTGATATATTTTGACGAATGTATTTGGATCCCGATTTTTTGCAATAGAAATTCCAAGTTCTGTCCATTGCTCCGTATTCGTGATTGGTACTCAAAATCTCATCTCCCTCTTTCAAATCCAGACTTCGCATAATTGTGTTTACGGCAAAAGTTGGATTGGACGTAAAAAAGAAATCATTGGCATTACAACCAATATATTTTGCCAATCTTTCTTTGGCTATTTTTAAATATTCTGCTTGTTTCTTTTGAATGAAATAAACGGGTTCTTTTTCCAACTCCAATTGTAATCGTTGGTACTCCTCAAAAATTGGTTTTGGACAAGCTCCAAAAGAACCGTGATTTAAAAAAGTGATATTGGGATCGAGAAGGAATTGAGATTTCATTTATTGATTTTTTGTAAATATAAAAAATCCCAAACAATGTTTGGGAAAATTATTATTCAGACTGTAATGATATTGGTATTGCATGCAAACATCTTACTTTTTGACCATTTTGTTCTGCAGGTTTCCATTTAGGAGAAAGCTTCAAAACTCGAATTGCCTCTTTGCCCGTTCCATATCCAATATCGCTTAAGACTTTTATATCTGTTAAACTTCCGTCAATTTCAATCACAAACGTAACATAAACCTTTCCTGAAAATTTATCAACATTTGGCATTTTATAATGATTAGCTATAAATTTAAAGAACGCTTCAATACCTCCAGAAAATTGAGGTTGTACATCAACTTTAGCTGAATTATACAAAATATCATTAGAAACGTTTGGTGAATCCTGCGCTGAAACGATTTGAATTGAAAAAATGGCAACTACTAAAAAAAGAAATTTCTTCATATTAAGGTATATTCAAGTATTTATGTGTTTGTAAAGATACGCGCCATTTTGGATTATTCATAACATAATCGACAATTAGTGGTGTCATTTCTTCCTTTTTGCTCCATTCGGGTTGGAGGAATAATATTGCGTCTTTGTTTACTTTTTCGGCTTGTTCTTCGGCAAAAATGAAGTCGTGTTTATTGTAAATAATAACTTTTAATTCGTGGGCTTTGTCATAAACAGTTTGGGTCGGTAATTTATTTTTTTTTGGCGAAAGACAAATCCAATCCCAAGTTCCAGAAAGTTCATACGCACCAGAAGTTTCAATATGTACTTTTCGATTATTTTCTTTTAACTTTTGAGTCAGCAAGGTCATATCCCAAGTCAAGGGTTCGCCTCCAGTAACCACAACTGTATCGGCATATTTGCTAGCATTGGCAACAATCAAATCTGTACTTGTTGGCGGATGCAATTCGGCATTCCAACTTTCCTTGACGTCACACCAATGACAGCCTACATCGCAACCTCCTATTCTAATAAAATATGCTGCTGTTCCGGTATGAAATCCTTCTCCTTGAATAGTATAAAATTCTTCCATCAAGGGAAGCATTGCGCCTTTATTAACTTCTAATTGTATTTCTTTTGATAGCATTTCTTTAATTTAAAGTGCAAAGATAGTGAATTTAAAACGTTGACTTGTTCACATAAAAAAACCGATAGTTTTTTATGCTATCGGTTTTTAATATTAATTAAATTCTAACTATTTCAACAACTTCAATGATTCAATTGCATAGTTATTTGTAGGTTCCAATGTAAGTGTCTTATTAAAATATTCAGCAGCTTTCACTTTATCCGTGTTGGCATAACTGGCTGCAATGGTATTATAAGATTCTACAACTTTCTTCAATACTGTTGGTTTAGCTATTTCTTCTGTCCCTTTTTCAACAACTTTAGCGACGTATTCTTCATAATATTTTATAGTCAAAGGGTCATTTCCCATCAAACTATTTGTTCTACCTCTATATAGATAAGCATCTAGATAAGTTGGAGAAGCGACTGTTACTTTTTCAAAAGCTAAATCTGCTTTTTGTAAAGCTATTGGATCTGGAGTTACTGCTTTTTGATTATTGGCATAAAATATAGCTAATCCGTAATAGATATTGTCTTCTAAATAATTTTTAAATTCAGAATTTGTTGTTCCAAATTCAAATATAGAAGCTGCTTCTTTGTATAATTTCAAAGTGAACATTTTTTTACCAACTTCGTTCAAGTCTTCTATAATTAAAGGTTCAATTTCAATTGCTTTCTTAATGTCGACCATACCTGAATCATATAAAACTTGATCTATTGATAATCCGTCTGCTGCCAAACCTTTTTTAAATTTAGCTGTACCCAAATACAAATAATCCTTAGCAATAACTTTGTTAATTGGATTAGCAATAAAACTTTCCAATGATTTAATTGCCAGTTCAGCATTTCCATTTTCATAGGCTGAATATCCTAAATAACGAAAAATCCTAGGATTTACCTTGTCCAACTCAATCATTTTATTAGCTTCAACTTCAAGAGCTTTGTAATCTTTTACAAGCACGAGAAAGTCAGCATGTCTCATTCTAGAGTGCAATGATTGATCGGTAAGGCTTAAGTATTTTTCATAATGACCAATAGCCGTTTGCATATATTCTTCTGATTTTGAAGGCTTATTTCTTCCCCATTTGTAATAAGTTTCAGCTAATTCTCTGTAAACAGGACCGTAATTTGGGTTGCTGGCAATAACCTCGTTAAAAGCTTTTATCGCTTCATCATAAGATTTTGCTCCTTTCAACAATACACCTAATTGCATTTTTGCTCTTAAAAGTGTAGGGTCAATCTGAAATGCATTTCTATAGGCTACATAAGCATCATTTTGATTCTTGTCAAAATTATAAGCATCACCAAGTGCTAGTTGAACATAAGCATCATTAGGATTTATGGCTTTAGCTTTGTTTAAAACTTCAATAGCTTTTTTGAAATTTGGCTTAGTAGAATAGGTATAAGCTCTACCGATAGCTGTTAATTCCTCAACATCTTTCTTTCTAGCATCTTTTAATGCCAATGCAAAATTAGCTTCAGCTGCAACAGCATCACCATTATCTAAATCAATAACACCTAAACCAATATAATTTAGTCTAGCACCATCTGTTCCTGCCAATCCTTTTTGATAAGCAATTTTTGCAGAATCAGTTACTGTTTGGATAAGATAAACATTTCCTAATAGAAAGTTGGCTCTTCCGTTTATTGGACTAGTTTTAAGAATCGACTTTAGCATCGATTTAGCATTTTCATACTGTTCGGCATCAATTGCTTTTCTTGCTTGGGTTATATCTTGTGCATTACTAAAAGATACCGAAGCTAAAAAAGCAACACTAAAAATTTTAAATTTATTCATCGAGATTATATTAAATTTATTTCTTTTCATTACTAATTTATTTTCTAATATTAATTTTACGTCCTGGAACCCTTTCAGGCATTAATCCTGATTTCAAAACAATCCTTTGTCCGATGTCCCCGGCAACGAATGAAGCAAAACCCATTCCTAATCCAGAATATCCTTGACTATTGATTATATACAAATCACGTGCCAAAGGATATTTTCTTTCGGCTATATTGTTTTGGCTTGGCGCATAATAATTTTGCCCTGAAATATTTTTAACACTCAAAACATTTACTTGAACCACAAATTGCTGCATTTCTGGCATTGGCTGTGTCAGCCAATTTAAACCCAAAACACCAATCATTCCTTCATTCTTGGCGACAAACTTGATTACCTCCTCGTTAGTTTTAAATGAATATACACCTTTTTCGGGAATTGATTTAATCCCTGCCAAAGTATTCATATAACGAACAGTGCTTGAATTAGGGTTATCAAATACAAGTCCTTTAATTCTCGAACTATTTTTGCCTTGCATAAACTCAACTACATTCATTAAATCAATCAAGGTGTCGTTATTACTTTTGTTTGAAATAAAAGCAATAGCATCAGTTGCAAATTTAGTAATTTTAGGAGTGATTTTTTTTTGTGCGAAGATTTTATTTTCTTCATCTGTCAAATTCCTGGTCAAAACTGCAATTCCTGATTTTTTATTAAACAAAGAAAGCACTATTTCAGATTCTGATAATGAAACAAGTTTGATTTTAGCATCATAACTACTTTCAAAAACAGCTACCTGATCTTCCATAATTGGTAATAAAGTTTCGTCAACCAAAACGGTTACGGAACCTTTCAATATAGATTCTTTATTTTCATTTTTCTGTTCTTTTTGATTACACATCACAAATAAGAGACAAACAAAAACAAGAACAAAACCTTTGATAATTTTACGCATAACTAATCGTTATTTGAATTAAAAAATCTAAAAAATCTTAAGAAAGAATAAATGATCAAAACGACTCCAAAAGCAATTCTATATTTTAATGCCATCACAAATGGAAAATCATTAGAAAAAATATGCTCCCAAAAAATAATCATAAGACCTAAAGACAAATATAGCGAAAAAAACAAAATTCCTATAACGAGAAGAAATCGCTCTTTGGGCGATTTCTTCTGAAAATTATCTAACGAATTATTTAACATTATTCCGCAGATTGAAGACTAATTGGCAAACTATACGTACATCTTACTTTTTTACCATTTTGCTCACCTGGACTCCATCTAGGTGTAGCTTTTAGAACTCTAATAGCCTCTTTTCCTGTTCCGTAACCAATATCTCTTAGTACTTTGATATCCGTTAACGAACCGTCTTTTTCAACTACAAAAGTAACATAAACTTTACCTTTAAGACCTTCTTCATCAGGCATTTGATAATTTTTAGCAACAAAAGCATAAAACTTTTCAATTCCTCCTGGATATTCAGGTTTTACCTCAATCCCTGCCGTGTTATATACCGTATTATCTTCTTCAACAACAGCAGCTGTACCAGTTCCAACTGGTTCAATAGTTAATTCTGCATCTGGGTTTCCTTTGATAGCTTCCTTACCGATATTTTTATCTTTAAGATCTTTAACTTCTGCAATCTCCTCGACTACGTCTTCTGCTTTAGCCACTACTGGCTTCACAAATTTTACTTGATCCACTTTTGGAGCAGGTGGTGGAGGCGGCGGAAGATTAGGATCTTTCGGTTTTTCTTTTTTAGGAGGCATCTTGACAGCCGTAATTTTCGTATCTATGGTTGTATCTTCACTGCTATCAGGAATCATACGCATAATTGTTGGTAAGCTTACAAGAAGAGCAAAAACTATTGTCCCAATGATAAAAGATTTTACCGTATTTTTAGTAATTGATCTCCTTAAATCATAAGCACCATACTTTTTATTACGCCCTTCGAAAACTATTTCAAGCCATTGATTTTTTAATAAATCTAATTTCATATTTCTTAATTATTAGGTTATTGGGTCATAAGAATATTTCTTATTTTCCTTCTAACAATTTTAATTCTGCTGGTGAAAAATCGTTTACAATAGCGTAAGTTGGAACTTCAACAATTCCCATTTCATCTAATATATCTACCAAGTTACGGTAATTTGACTTTTTACCCGGTTTGATAATTACAATCATTCCATTTTTAGGTTTCCCTTTTGCTGTGGAATATTCCAAAACTGCTTTCTTTCTAGTTAACAATTCCTTACGAATACCATCCTTGCCATAAGTAAAATCCTTAGGAGCACCTCCTGGAACGGGAGTTTCCAACAAACCATTATAACGCAACAATTTGTTATTATCTCCCATCAATATCGTCATAGTTCTAAATTCATCTACTTTTATATCAACATTTTTTTTATCAGGATCTTCTTTGTCGGGCAATCCCAATTCCATCGCTTTTGGTTTAGACAAAGTAGTAGTCAACATAAAGAACGTAATCAATAGGAAAGCCAAATCCACCATAGCAGTTAAATCTACTTTTGAATTTTGTTTCTTACTTCTTACTTTTTTATCCTTACCACCGCCACCGTCGCCTGTATTTAATTCAGCCATTTTAGTGTGTATTTTTTAATTAAAAATCTTTTCCTCTTAAACCAGTAACTAAACTAAAGCTGTTAATCCCTTGGTCTTGCAAAATATCCATTACTTTTTTTATCGCTGGATATTCCTCTTTAGCATCTCCTTTTATGGCAATTTCCAATTCCTTGTCATTAATGTCAATATTGGCTTGACGGGCAATTTTAAGCCAGTCTGCTAATTGATTATCAAGTGAATCTTTTGGAATACCTGGTTGATTTGCTTTAAGTCTTTCAGAACTTTTCATTTCAATAATACTTTTCAGGCTTGCAATATCAACCCCAAAACCTTCCATCAATGAAAATTCATTTTTGTCTTCATCTGTAAATTCCATACCGTATTTTTCGGCCATTTTCTCAAGAGTTTGAATACGAACTTCTTTCCCTTTCATATCAAAAAATACTTTTCCTTTACCTATAGTCAAAGTAGCCAAATTAGACTCTGGCAACTTCGATTGTACAGTCGATGCAGGCATATCTACAGGCAATGCTTCCGGTACTTTGGCCGTGGCGGTCAAAATAAAAAAAGTAAGCAAAAGAAAAGCCACATCACACATAGCCGTCATATCAATAGACGCTGCTTTTTTGGACGTTTTTACAGCCATTAATTTTAAATTTAAATTTTATAAGATTTAATCTATACTGAAAAGTATAACGTAATAATCTTAAAAATTATTATTAATTATTTTTGAGTCCCTCTGAAATGTCTGTATGTATTCACGATAGTGTTACCAGCCTCATCGATAGAGTAAGTCAAAGTATCAATTTTTGAAGTAAACAAGTTGTAAACAACAATTGCCAATGCAGAAGTAGAGATACCTGTAGCAGTGTTGATAAGTGCCTCAGAAATACCATTTGCCAACATCGCTTGATCTGGAGTTCCTGAACTAGCCAATGCACCAAACGCTTTAATCATACCCGTTACCGTTCCTAACAATCCTGCAAGGGTTCCTAAAGAAACTAATGTAGAAAGGATAGTCATGTGTTTTTCCAACATTGGCATTTCAAGTGAAGTAGCTTCTTCAATTTCTTTGTGAATAGTTTCAGCTGCAGCTTCGCTATCTAAACCTTCTTTTTTAACGTCTTGATATTTAACCAATGCCGATCTAATTGCATTTGCTACAGAACCTTGTTGTTTATCACAAGCTACGATTGCTCCTTCAATATCTCCTGTTTTGATGCTTTTTTGTACATCAGCCATAAATTTATCAAGATTTGCTTTACCAGCTGCTTTTGAGATTACTGCAAAACGCTCGAATGAGAAAACAATTACCATTAATAATAATCCCATCAAAACCGGTACAATAGGACCTCCTTTATAAACCATTGCTAAATAATTTCCTGGAAGTGGATGCCCAGTATTAACTCCTCCTTCAAAATTTGCTCCATCCCCCATAATAAATGTCCAGATCAACCATCCTGCAAAAATACATGCTACAATTATGATTGCTGAAATCATTCCTCCTAAACCTGAACCACTTTCTTTTTTAACATTTGCCATTTTCTTAATTTTTAATAATTTTAATAATTTATTTTTTTGTTATAAAAAACTTTGTTGAGGAGCAAATTTATATTTTTAGTTGAAATAAAAAAACTTTTTTTACTATTATTCTAATTAATTTAACTTTGGCTTAAAAAAGTGAATTTTGTTTTTTTGTAATAAAATCAAAAACACTTGATAAATCACAAATTTTGCCAAAAAATCACTGCTTTTACGGCTTAATTGAAGCGTGTTTTAACACTTTTTAATAAATAATTAAATTTGAATTATTTTATTATTACCAATAAAAAATCATCCTTTTTAACAAAAACTTGCTAATTATTAAGTGCAAAAAAAATAATATCTTGCAATTCATTTTAATTCAAAACAATTATGAGCAGAAAAGAAGATTTCATAAAAAAAATTAATGACGGCTATCTTTCAAAAGGAGAAAGTATAATTCTTGGAAGCGCATTACTTGATGGTGATGTTTTAGGCGATGCACAAATAAAAATCCCCTTAAAAACCTTAAACCGTCATGGATTGATTGCAGGAGCAACTGGAACTGGAAAAACCAAAACCATTCAAGTCCTTTCAGAACAATTATCCTCTTTTGGAATTCCAGTTTTAATGATGGACATCAAAGGAGATTTTAGCGGCATTGCCAAAGAAGGAGAAGAAAAATCTTTTATCACGGAACGTCACGAAAAAATCAATATCCCATACAAAATATCAAGTTTTCCGGTAGAATTAATGTCATTGTCTGAACAAAACGGTGTTCGACTTCGTTCAACGGTTTCGGAATTTGGCCCTGTATTATTTTCAAGAATTCTCGATTTAAACGACACCCAGGCAGGAGTCATTTCGGTGATTTTCAAATATTGTGATGACAACAAAATGCCTCTTTTGGATTTGAAGGACATCAAAAAAGTAATAAATTATATCACAGAGGAAGGAAAAGACGAAATCGAAGAAAGTTATGGCAAGATTTCGACCTCGACAACCGGTACCATTCTTAGAAAAATAATTGAACTCGAACAGCAAGGAGCCGATTTGTTTTTTGGAGAAATGTCTTTTGAAATTGATGATTTGATGCGCATTGATGAAAATGGAAAAGGCTATGTAAACATTATTCGATTGACGGACATTCAGGATAAACCAAAACTATTTTCGACTTTTATGTTGAGTTTATTGGCTGAAATCTACAACCAAATGCCCGAAAAAGGAGATGCGGATCAACCCGAATTGGTTGTTTTTATTGACGAAGCCCATTTAATTTTCAAAGAAGCCAGTAAAGTTCTATTAGAGCAAATAGAAACCATCGTAAAACTGATTCGTTCCAAAGGTATCGGGATTTATTTCATTACACAAAATCCAATGGATGTTCCGAGTGGTGTTTTGGCACAATTAGGATTGAAAATCCAACACGCTTTGAGAGCTTTCACGGCAAATGACCGTCAAGCTATCAAGCAAACGGCAGACAATTATCCATCCTCTGATTATTACAAAACAGATGAATTATTGACCAGTCTTGGAATTGGAGAAGCCTTAGTTACCGCCTTGAGCGAAAAAGGAACACCTACTCCACTTGCAGCAACAATGCTGCGTGCACCAATGAGCCGAATGGATGTTTTGACAGAAAGCGAAATCCAGGAAATCAACTCCAAATCGAAATTGGTCAAGAAATACAGCGAACTTATTGACCGAGAAAGTGCCTACGAAATGCTTAACAAAAAAATTGCGGTTGCCGAACAGGAGGTCGCGCAACAACAGGAAGAAAAGGCGGCTAAAAAAGAAGAAAAGCAATCTGGAGAAACCACTGGAGCAGTAACCAAATCAGTCATAAAAGTGCTTACAAGTGCTACTTTCATTCGAGGTGCTTTTAGCGTTTTAAGTAAGCTATTGAGAAAATAAATTCAATAGCAATGTCAAGTTCAATGACAATTTCAATAGTAATGGCAAGTTTAATGACAATTATTTTATAAATGAAAAAATACTTTATTCAAAAAAGTCCTTTCGTAGTTCCAACAACTGATGGAAAACTGATCGAAGAACATCACGGGATTCCAACCACAAACAATCCTGCAATTTCAATTGCACATATGATTGCGCCACCTCATTGGAAAGAACCGTTCCAAACTCCTGAATTTGACGAGTACACTTATGTAATAAAAGGGAAAAAGCAATTTATCATCGAAGGAGAAACAGTCGTTCTTGAAGCGGGTCAATCTATTAAAATCGAAAAAAATACTCGTGTACAATATTCGAATCCTTTTGAAGAACCCTGTGAATACATCGCCATTTGCACACCCGCTTTTGATTTCACGAAAGTACATCGAGAAGAAGAATAAATTCAAAATAAATTTCTCTACTTTGGCAGGAAAACCAATTTAGTCGAAGTCTTTATAATTTCCGATTTGTTCAATTTCATCTTTCGAAACTTTCCTGAATTATACATTGCTGCCTGATCGCTATAATGCTTACTAAAAGGATTTCCAGATTGCCCCGTGGGCAAAACACTCATACTGTTTTCTATATCCGAAAAATCGATAACTCTTCGGGTAGAAGGTCCAGCAGTTACAGTATAAATTTCGCTTTCGTTAAGACTAAACATCAAATTATTGATAACCTCATTGGATCCCGGAACTTCAAAAGGCCCTACATTAAAAAGCCCTCTCAATGCGGCAACTTTTCCTAAAGGGTGTTGATGTTCCAGCGAATGTACTTTATTCCAAGTCCATCCATTTAAATCTTTACCAAGTTGACTTTCGAGAGCTTTAATTGCTTCGTGAAAAGATTTGGAAAGGATCTCAGATCTTGATTCTTTTATATTTTTTGTTGTCACATCATCCCACCAAATCGAATTTTCATTTTTAGTTTGTGGCGCAATAATTTGTTTAATAATGTGAGTACTCAAAAGCATTTTAAAATCTATTTCACCTAATTCATCTTCAAATGTGTTTTTCAGATATACACTAATCCATTTGTTATAAATCGTTGGCGCAATATCTTTTAAATCATTCGAACCATTCCATTTTTTAAGGATGAAAATTGACTGTTTTTCATTCATCGAAAGTGATTTTGGTGCTATTGTCGCAATCAAATTTGCCACAATATTTGTTGCTACATCAGATGTATTATCATTCATCATTTTTGCAACTTCTTCTTTAGTCCAATTGTTTTTTGACTGCAACAAACCCGATATTCTTTTCGCCCTATCTTCAGGTAAATAATACCCTGGATACAAATAACCATCAATTGCTTCGGGTTGATTATTAGCAGAATATACATAATTCCAACTTGGATTTATGGTGTGCGGGTTTTTGGAAAAATCTAAAAACTTTTTTTTGTCGTCAATACCGTTTGTGCCATTTAAAATTAAATTTGGATTAACAGTTTTGTCTAATTTATATAATTTCCCGGAGGTATTCCAAGCAATATTTCCTTTGGCATCGCCGTACATTACATTCAATCCTGGTGCGGCGATTAGCGACACTCCTTTTCGAAAATCATCCAAATTTCTGGAATGCGAAAGCGAATAAACAGCTTCGAGCAAATGATTGGGTTGTTGGGTATAAATCCAAGACATTGCAACAGGATTTTCGCCCTTGACTCCACCCAACAAATCATTCATTATTGGGCCGTGTTGGGTTTCTCGTATCGTCAAGACTACATCAGACGAATCTTTAACCTTAATGGTTTTCTTTCTGATTTTATAATCTTCGAATCCTTTAGCAGTCTTATATTGATTTTTATTTTTTGGATTTTGCTCTTCTTGAAACAAATCGACGTCGTCATTTTCGAACATCGTCAATCCGTAAGCATATTTGCGATTGTGTCCCAAAAGTGGAAATGGTGTTCCAGCCAAATAATAACCGTAAATTTCATAATCAGGCACCACAATATGGGCTTCATACCAAGTGCAAGGTTGCGAAAAACCAATATGGGGATCATTGGCAAAAATAACTTTGCCGTTCTTGGTTTTCTGAGGCGCAATAACCCAACTGTTGCTACCGATAAAAGCTGGAACCGGAGAATTATCGAGCAAAATGGTTAAAGATTTAGAGATTTCGGTATATTCGATGGCTTTACCATCAAAATTTTTGAGTTGTGTAGTTCCCAACGAACCATTCAGCCCAAAATCTTTTAAATATTCCGAGCCTAATTTATCTCGAATTTCGGTCATTAGTGGGTCTGTTTTTTGAGCCATTGCAAAACTAAAAGCCATATATCCAAAAATATTATAGACGTCTTTCAGGGTAAATTTGTCTTTCTTCAACCCCAACAATTGAAATTCAACAGGTGTTTTCCCTTCTTCCATATATTGATTTATCCCATCAATATAAGCCAAAGCGAGTTGGGATGACTCCAAGTTTTTATCCAATTTAGCAATTGCTTTTTCGGAATTTTCGTCAATACCCAAGCCCACAAAAAAGGAGTCCACTTTTACTAATTTCGAACCAAACATTTCCGATAATCTTCCTGGAGCTATGCGACGCATCAATTCCATTTGCCACAACCGATCTTGTGCATGCACATAACCCAAAGTAGTCATCGCATCTTTCTGCGAATTGGCATAAATATGTGGAACGCCATAATCGTCAAAATAAACCGTTGTCTCCTTTTGAATATTCTTTAGTTTTTGCTCTCCTTCATAAGTTGGTTTTGAGTAAAAACAATAGCCAACTAAAACCAATGCCGCAATGACCAACAAGGATAGAATAACAAGAAGAATCTTTTTTAACATTATCATTTTAAATAAATTGTAGAAACAAATATATAGGATTTAAAAGTTATTTAAAACTAAATATTTTCGATGCATTTACTGTTTTCAAATGTAAATTACATAATTTTTGTTTAATTTATATTTTATACTATTAAACAAAAGTATCTTTGTTCCAAACAATAAAGATGAAACACATTTCAAGAGACGCCATTTCTCAAATGGAAAAAATAGAACGGTTGAATTTAATCAATTCTTGCACAGGATATAAATCGGCGAATCTAATTGCTACAAAATCTGTAAATGGAAAACCAAACGTGGCTATTTTTAGTAGCATTACACATTTGGGCAGCGAACCTGCATTAATTGGGTTTATTATGCGTCCAACAACAGTTCCAAGAGACACTTATAAAAACATACGGGAAACTGGCTTTTTTACCGTGAATCACATTACGGTAGACATGATTGCCGACGCACATCATACATCGGCAAATTACGAAATGGGTGTTTCAGAATTTGATAAAACAAACTTGGAAGAAGAATACAAGAATGACATTGAAATCCCTTTTGTAAAAGGAAGTCCCGTTCAGTTGTATTGCAAATACTTGAATGAATATTATATCAAAGAGAATGATACCATTCATATCATAGCGTCTATTGAGAACCTCTTTTTTGATGAAAATTTGCAACACGCAGACGGTTGGTTGCAAATTGACAAAGGCAATGTAATTGCGCTAAATGGCCTCGATGGATATTGTTTGCCGAAATTAGTGGATCGTTTTCAGTATGCAAGAAAAGATACTCCGACAAAATCCTTTGTAAAATAAAAAATCTCGCCATTGCTGACGAGATTTTAGAATGCTTCATTCTTCGCAATGACTAGATGATTAACATCGCATCACCGTAAGAATAGAATTTGTATCCTTCTTTGATAGCTTCTTCATAAGCTTTCTTCATTAAATCGTGTCCACAGAAAGCAGAAATCATCATTAATAAAGTTGATTTTGGCGTATGGAAATTAGTAATCATACAAGTAGCCACGCTAAAATCGTGTGGAGGAAAAATAAATTTATTAGTCCATCCGTCAAAAGGATTTAAGGTTCTTTGCGAAGAAACAGAACTTTCTATGGCACGCATAGAAGTTGTTCCCACTGCACAAATACGTTTTCTTTTCACTTTTGCATCATTCACAATATCACAGGCTTCTTGAGTAATTTTTAACTCTTCAGAATCCATTTTGTGTTTTGACAAATCTTCAACCTCAACAGGGTTAAAAGTTCCCAAACCTACGTGAAGCGTAACTTCGGCAAATTTAATTCCTTTGATTTCTAATTTTTTCAACAAATGCTTAGAGAAGTGCAATCCTGCAGTTGGCGCTGCAACAGCTCCTTCTTCTTTGGCATAAATCGTTTGGTAACGATCTGCATCTTCTGGAGTCACTTCTCTGCTGATATATTTAGGAATTGGAGTTTCTCCAAGTTCTGTCAATTTGTTTCTAAATTCTTCGTAAGAACCATCGTAAAGAAAACGTAATGTTCTACCACGAGAAGTTGTATTGTCGATTACTTCGGCAACTAATGAATCGTCATCACCAAAATACAATTTGTTTCCAATACGTATTTTACGTGCTGGATCCACCAATACATCCCAAAGTCTTTGTTCTGCATTAAGTTCTCTAAGCAAAAAAACTTCAATTCTTGCTCCTGTTTTTTCTTTATTTCCGTATAAACGTGCCGGGAAAACTTTAGTATTATTAAGAATCAGGACGTCACCTTCATCAAAATAATCGATAACATCTTTGAACATTTTATGTTCTATAGTTTGTTTTTTACGATCAATTACCATCAAACGAGATTCGTCTCTGTTTTCGGCTGGATATTCTGCAAGAAGTTCTTTTGGTAAATTGAATTGAAAATGTGATAATTTCATCTAAAAAAGTTATGAGTTATGAATTGTAAATCACGAGTTTTGAGGTCATAATTTTAAATCGTTTGCAAATATACGATTGTGAGATAGGCGTTGTCAAGTGTTTCGATGTTTATTTTTGTTTTCACCACAAAGACGCCAAGTCACAAAGCTTTATATTTCAGAAATTTGAAAGTCAAGATTTTCCAAATCCTTCCAAAAATCAGGATAAGATTTCGAAACCACTTCGGCATTTTCGATAATGATTGGCACTTTCAAAGCCAAAGGAGCGAATGCCATTGCCATCCTGTGGTCGTTATAAGTAGCAATTTTTACATTATTATTAATCTCTTCTGAAGCGACAAGAGTCAAACTATCATTCGTCACCGAAATATTGGCTCCCAATTTTGTCAATTCAATTTGAAGTGCTTCAAGCCTATCGGTTTCTTTAATTTTCAGGGTGTGAAGTCCTGTCAAATGACAACCAATTCCCAACCCAAGACAAGTTACCACAATAGTTTGGGCAATATCTGGTGTATTGTTTAAATCGAAGTTAACGGATTCAAAATTAAAGTTAGGTTTCTTAACCAGCGTTACTTTATTTTCTTCAAAACGAGTCTCTACTCCCATTTTGGAATATATTTCGACCAAAGCTGAATCACCTTGCAAACTCGTTTCTTTATAACTGCTCAATGAAATAGAAGCTTCATTGGACAAAGCGGCCAAACTGAAAAAGTAAGATGCAGAACTCCAGTCGGATTCCACTGTTAAAGTTTGTGATTTCGGGTCTGTTGTTAATGGTTTGACTGTAATGGTATTGCCTTCAAAATTTGTATCAACACCAATTTCATTTAGCAATGCCAAAGTCATTTTGATATAAGGAATGGAAGTAATCTCTCCCACCAAAGTCAATTCGATACCGTTTTGCAATTTCGGTGCAACTAACAATAAGGCGGAAATGTATTGGCTGCTCACATTGGCAGGAATACTCACTTTATTGTTTGTTATTTTTTGTCCTTTGATTCGAATAGGCGGATAACCTTCTTGGTTTTCATAAGAAATTTGCGCTCCTAATTGTTGCAAAGCTTCAACCAAAACTTTTATTGGGCGTTCTTTCATTCTTGGAGAACCAGTCAAAACCACTTCGCGACCTTCGTTTACGGCAAAATAAGCTGTAAGAAAACGCATTGCCGTTCCTGCATGATGAATGTCAACTATTTCATCATTCCCTTTCAAGGCTTTTTGCATTACTTCGCTATCATCAGAATTGGAAGTATTGGCCAAAGTAATATTCGGAAACAAAGCCTGCAACAACAACAGTCTATTGGTTTCGCTCTTTGAGCCTGTAATTGCAATTTGTGCTTGTAAATCAGATTGGGAAGTTTGTAACAGTAAATTCATTGATGTAATTATGAGTTATGAATTATGAGTTATGGCTTTTAGCTTTCTACTCAAATAATTTAGGTGCGCAATTTACTACTACTCATTCACAATTCATAATTCATAACTCATAATTATTTAAGTTTCTCGTTGTTTTTGTGACGGTCTTTATCACGAACTGATTTCAAGTCCATTTTTTTGTCGAAAGCGGCTTGTAAATCAATTCCGGTTTGGTTGGCCAAGCACAAAACCACGAAAACCACGTCGGCCAATTCCTCGCCAAGGTCTTTGTTTTTATCGCTTTCTTTTTCGGATTGTTCGCCGTAACGACGAGCGATGATTCGTGCTACTTCGCCTACTTCTTCTGTAAGTTGGGCCATATTGGTCAATTCGTTGAAGTAACGAACACCGTGTTCTTTAATCCAATTGTCAACTTCGAGTTGGGAGTTTTTTAGGTTCATCTGTTTTGCTTTTTTAAAACCCAAAGATATTTATTCTAAAATTTGATTCCCTAAATTTTCTTCAAAACAATTTTCTCATTTTCCTTGTCAATCATTTGTTGATAGAATTTCTTCAAAACATCATAATAGTCTGAAGAAACAATTTCTTTGTTTATCTCTTTTGAAATTGCGATTTGAATTTTATTGCCCGAAGTTGCACAATTAAGAATAAATGAACCTACATTCTCTCCTGTTAGAAGTTTTATGGATTTTGGTATTGATTCCACTACATAACCCTCAGGAATATCAATATTCACGTTGAGTTTTTCTTGTTTTGGATAGCCAAAATAAACAGGGAATTCTCTTTTCTCCTGAACAAAAGGATTCTGGGTTTGAGTGAAAAAAAGTTGTGGATTAATGTACATTTTATCACCAATAATCTCACACTCATTATCAGCGGTAAAAGTAAAATTCTCAATCACTGGCTTCGATAAATCTTTACTATTTTCAATGCTATAGTCGTTTATCTGTATACCTTTTAAATCATTTTCTACTTTTTCGAGATAATTTTGCTCATTTATTCCTGAATATTTTTCTCTAAAAGCAAAAGCTTCATAATTTGTTCTATGCAATGTATATTTCCCCGAAATCCCCCCTTTACTATCAATTGAAACCATCATATTTATCGCTTTTCTTGATTGAAAGTTAGGCACTAATTTGATTTCTTGTGAAGTACCGTCCTGTTTTATCAACCTTCCTGTCCAGTTTATGGTGTATAACGGTATAATGTTTTGTGTTGTATTTTTATTAGATGCGTCGAGCAAAATTTGTTTGCCCTCAATTTCCACAGCAGCAATTACATAATTAAAAATGGTTCTGTTGGGATAGGTAGGAATACCATTATCCAAAGTACTTAATAATATTGGAGAGGCATTGATTCCTGCATAATTCAACATAGCAATCAAAATAAAGTTGATTTCGGCAGTATTTCCTGTTCCATCGACATATGCTTTTTTCACACCTTTGTCAACATAATATCCTCTTTTATTGTTCCAATTCATTTTGTTTTGCACAAATTTGAATACTTTATCTAATCTTTCATTTGGTGATTCTACATTTTTGAGAATCATTTCTAAATCTTGCATAAAATAATCTCTTTCATCTAATTCTTTTCCAAAATCTTTGTCTTCATAAATAGTTTTGGTCACACCTTCCCATGTATTAGAATAATCTTTTACAGGCTCTTGGTAAAATTGGGTTTTTTCTAACTCATGACTTACAGACAAACGATAATTTTCAATATTATCTACAAAAGGCTCTTCCTTTAGAGCAGGGATATTATAGGCCCTATACTTATTATTGGCCTGTTCAAAATTAACAGTTTCAGATCTCATTACATCAATTTTATTATTGTAACTCAGAATACCTTGTTCAACTTTGGAGTCAAATTGTAATTCTGAAAACCTTCTGGCAATTGCTTTATAAACAAAGAAACCTGGTATTTCAGTAACATACTCAGAATTATTTACCGGTATATATTGCTGGAAATTAAAAACTGGAAATTCGATAATATTTTCTGATTTTAAAACATATTTGAATTCTACAACTGAACCTACTTTTACGTTCGGCATTGTAATAGCAGCCTCTTTCCAATATTTATTAATCGAAGTCTTAAAATTGCCTTCACTGTTTAATTTAGTTTTAACAATCTTTCCGTTTTCAAGATTATAGGTAACACAATCTTTAAATTCGACCAAATCGTCATTGTAATGCTCATAACCAACATAATATGGTACTTTATAATTCGCCCATATCAGACCTTCTTTTTTATAAATCTTAATTCTAAATGTATTTTCAGTATTGATACTAAATCCATTTTTAGCATCATAAGTAAAAAAAGTTCTGGCTTTATTAAACAATATTGCAGCAACTGCGGTTGTATCGACTGGGTGCTTTTTTTCCTCTAATTCAGCAACAGAAACTTTTCCTAGTTTAAATTCTTGGGCATTAATTTTTGATAAAGTAGCGACTAATAACAAAACAACAAATAATTTAACTTTCATATGATTAAATCTTTTTAAGAACTATTTTTTCGTTTTGCTTATCAGTCATTTGTTGGTAGAAATCTTTTAAAACAGGATAAAAATCTGCCTGAACAATAGAAGTATTTATGTCTTTTGTGATTACTATTTGGATAATGCTTCCATTATTGGCAATCATATATTTAAATGCTCCTACATTCTCTCCTGTGGCAATATTTATGGGTTGCGGCATAGAATCCACGACATATCCCTCTGGAATATTGATGTTGATATTGTATTTTTCCTGTGTTGGATAACCAAAATCCACTGGATATTCCCTCACTTCTTGTTTAAAGGGATTTTCCTTGGCAACCAAGTATAACATTGGAGAGAGATATATTTTATCATTAATAATCTCTATATCTTTTGTGTCTTTAAAAGCAAAGGTTTCAACAATTGGATTCGACAAATCCAGCTCGTTATCCCTTACATAATCACTTATCTCGATGTCATTGTAGTTGTTTTCCAATTTTTCTAAGTAACTATCCTTAGTTGTTGCCAAATTTTGTTTTCTAAACCCTAATGCTTCGTGATTCGTAAACTGTTTTCTTAATTTCCCTTCTGCTGAACCATCATTTTTCAAAATAACATTCATATTTGTAGACTCTATTGAAAGTTTTTTCGGCATTAAATCCACTACGGTTGATGTTCCGTCTTTACGAATCAATCTTCCCATCCAGTTTAAATCCCGCAATGGCAAAATATTGGGTTCTGAATATTTCTCGGTAGCGTCCAACAATATCAATCCTTCTGGGGTTTCAACCGCAGCTATTACACAGTTGAAAGCATTCCTGCTTGGAAAAAAACTAATTCCATTATCGCGAGTACTTACCAAGACTGGATTGGCATTCAGTCCTGCATAACGTAACATTGCGGTAAGCATTAAATTGATTTCGGCTGTATTGCCTGTCTTCGTTTTATAAGCTGTTTTTACGCCGTCATTACAAGAATATCCTTTAAAATTATTCCATTTTACAGTATTTTTTACATAATTAAATAGTGCTGAAATTTTTTCTGGCATAGTATTTAATCCAGTCAATAATTTATTGACATCATCTTCAAAATAGCCTGTTTTATTTAGTTCTGGTCCAAAATCATCATAATCATATATGGCTTTAACCACAGATTCCCAATCAGTTGAATAATACTTTATAGGTGTGCCAGGGAAATTTTTTAAAGACAATTCGTGGGAAATACTGGAAGTATAATTATCGATATTGTTTACATAAGCCTCCTCTTTCATGGCTGGCAAATTCTTGCCCAAATAAGTGGTTTTGGTTTCATCAAATTCTATCTTGTCTTGCGAAAATTGAGTTTTTACAATATCCCAACCTATTCGTTCTTTACTGTTGATAACAATTGAAGCCCTGTTTTTCTCGACAGTCCTGGCAATTGATACATATCCTTTCTGGTTACTTTTATATTCGTAGTACTCCGGGATATAAGTTATGAGTTCCGAATAGTTTACTGGAATACTGGTTTGAAAATCCCAATCTCTCAAGAAACTAACTATGCTTGTTTTTATGGTGTATCCAAATTCGATGACAGAACCCTCTTTAACATTGGGCATTGCGATTTTTTTTTGGCCCCAATATTTGTTTATTTTTTCAATAAACTCCCCGTCACTCTTCAATTTTGTTTTTTCTATTTTCCCTCCAACTAAATTATAGGTTATAGCATCCGAAAAAGAAACGCTTTCATTTAGGCTATTATCCAAATAATACCGAACTTCTTGGTTTGCCCATTCGTAACCTTCTTTCTTGTATATTTTGATTCGCGTTTTAACGGAGGTAACAACTTGAAAACCCTCATTTTCATTATATATAAATTTAACTTCTCCTTTTTTAAATAATATCGCCGCAACTGCCGAAGGATCTTTTGGATGCTCTTTCTCTTCCAATTCGGCAATGGAAACTTTTCCTAATTTGAATTCTTGGGCATAGGTACTCGAACAGAAAAATGCGAAAAATAAAATAATCGCCAGTAGGTTAGTTTTCATTGGATTTGGTTATTTTGTTAAAATTATTTTGGCATTGTCGTTTCTAGAAATTTGTTCCATAAAAAGACGGTATTCATCGTATTCCGTATTTTTGTAAGATCCTTTTTTGATAAAAATGGAACGTTTATAAATCAAGTTGTTGTTGTCTTTTTTCGTGATTTCAGTTTTGTATTCCCCGAATTTAGTATTTAATTCAAAATTTTGAGGTAAAGATTCCATCGTAAAACCCGCTGGAAGACTAACTGAAATTTCATCCGTATCATAATAGCCTCGTTGAATTTCAAAGGGAGTTTTTCGGTTTCTAATTCTCTTTACACTTCCTGTGTATTGATTGTAAGCATTGATAACAAAAATCATTTTCCCGTTCGAAATTTTCCCGTAGTTATCGGCAGAAATTTCCATGTTTTCAGTAAAACTCACTTTTTCCTTATCATTGGAAAATGTTGTTTTATTGATTTTCAAATTGCTGATATTGTCCCAATACTCTTTATAATGCGCCTCCTGTTCTGTCGGTGGTGTAGTTTCTATATGAAATCTACCGTATTGCGAACCCTCTGAAACCATTGAAATTGCTCCTGAAAATTTACCGCTATCATCCAAAGAATACTTGCCTTTATTGACTTGGGCATTATCTTTATTTTCATATTTTTTGGTCCTGATAATCTCTCCCCCGTCTGGTTTTATAACCAAAACATCCCTGTCATCCGTAAAATTGGCTTGATATCCAAAAGGATCATCCTGGCTGGTACATTCCAAAAACACGTAATTATCCCCGTTTGGAATTGTCAAAATAACGTGATTGCCTTGAATGGAAAAAAAATCAGACCTGATATTTCTTTTATCTTTACTACCATATAATTCGGTATAATATGACGGAACGTCAACTGCGTTTAAAAGTGCTCTTGTGTAATTTGAAAGAGCCTTGCAATCTCCATAACCCAATCGGTCCACATCATCTGCCAACATTGGTTTAAAACCGCCAATACCGACTTGAATACCTACATATCTTGATTTTTCTTGCATATATTTATATACAATTTTTGCTTTCTTGATTGGATCTGTTTCAGTACCAACCAAAGTTTTTATTTTAGCTATGGTTTCTGCAGATAGTTCGACAGTTCCTGTCAATATTTTATCCGAAAACCATTGTCCATATTCCTTCCAATTTTTCGCATTACCATCAACACCTTCAAGATTAAAATATTCTAATCCCATCATTACTCTTGGGAAAATTTCACTAATGTTTGGACTATAATCCTCGTATTTCTGAGCTACAATGCCAGTTGCCGTATAAGACAATTGAGTTGAAGTGTCAATTATTTTAGTTATTTTGAAGTTGGAAAAATTTAACTCTAACTTTTTGAAACCAAGATTTTCTGGATAATTCACGTTTAAAACGCTTTTTTCAATACTCAAAAGATAATCGTTCAAAGGAAACCATGGCGGGATAAATGCTGTTGTAGAGGTTTGAATTTCACTTTCATAAACAATTGTGAATGGATATTGAGTTGGCACGTATTCTAAATATACAACTCTACTGTCAGAAAAAACAGTTCCTCCACCTGTCACGGATTGATCTCTAAAATCTTTTCTTTTAATTTTTCTTATTTCATTGCCAAATGAATCAAAAACGGTCGCCTGAATATTTGAAACATTGGTTTTTTTATCATAATTTTCATATGCATCAATCGACTCCATCCCTTTTTCGTTCAGAACAGTTACTATTCTTTTCTCTTTGATATTCATATTCCGCTGAGAAGAAATTACAATATCAATCTGGCCCAAACGCACTACTGCATTGGCATTCTGCTTTAAACTATCAGGAATTAATTGGGTAGTGTATTCAGTTTTTTGAGCTGAAAGAAGGGTCGTGAAAAATAAGAAAACAAGACAGCAATATTTAAAGTTCATCGATATTAATTTAGTTCAGAAATGTAAGATAAAATCTGAATAAAAAAAAGTTAATTTCGATATTTAGAATCAATTAATATTGCAATCATTACCTACTAATTTCATTATCACATTATACAACTCTTCCGACTCGAAAGGTTTGGATAAATATTTATTTATACCAACAGAATAACAAGCTTCAATAACAGTACCTGTCACAACTGCGGTTAGAGCCACAATTGGGATGTTTTTTTTGGTCTTATCATCTAATTTTCGGATGATCGAAGAGGCTTCATATCCATCCATTATTGGCATCATTATATCCATCAAAATAAGATCAAAATTTTCATGAACAACTGCTTCAACAGCCATATTACCATTGTCTACAATAACACAATCAAATTCAAATTTTGACAGTACTTTTTGTATCAAAATTTGATTAATGCGATTATCTTCTGCCAAAAGTACTTTTATTCTCCCGACAGGATTAACAGGAATGGCAAAATTATCTTTATTTATATTTGATTTTAAGCCAACCGTGTTAGAATTTCCCTTGGCAAAAGGTAAGTTTACTATGAATTTTGTCCCTTGATGAAGTTTACTTTTCACCTGAATTTCACCGTTCATAATATTGATGATTTTTTTGATGATTGTCAGCCCCAATCCTGTACCACCATATTTTCTGGCAGTATCATTGCTTACTTGAATGAATGGATCAAAAATAGTATCTATCTTATCTGATGGGATTCCTATTCCAGAATCTTTTACTGTCACTTTTATATGATCGAATCCTGCTTCTTCTTTATCAAACTTAATTTTCAATCTAATTCTACCTTTTACAGGAGTAAATTTAACCGCATTACTAATCAAATTAAATAATATTTGAGAAATTCGAATAGAATCGCCATTGAGTATTGGAGGTACTTTTTTATCGATCGAAATTTTAAAATCTATTTCTTTTCCTTGTATCTTACTGGAAAAAGTATCAAAAATAAGCTGTGTAAGTTTTGATAAATTGAAGGGTCTTTCATAAAGTGTAATTTGTCCCGATTCAATTTTTGCCAAATCCAAAATATCATTGATAATCACCAATAGAATGTCTCCTGATATCTTTATGTAATCCAACTGCTTTTTGCTTTCTTCATCCAAAGAAGAATTTCCCAACAATAAATCCGTAAAACCCAAAATACCATTTAACGGTGTACGGATTTCATGACTCATACTCGACAAGAATTCGTCTCTTGCCATCGCTAATTGCTCGGAGCGTTCCTTTTCCTCGACCAATTTTTTATTTATGGTTTCCAATAAATTTTTAGAAACCATAACCGCTTTTAATTCTTCAATATAGGTGTTAAATCCCATACAGAAAACATCTAATTCATCCTGGGCATCCGAAATTGGCAAATAATTAAAAAAATCACCCGCATAACAATTTGACATATGTTCAATGATAACATCTGTCCTGTTCTTTTTAGATTCTATTTTATCAGCCAAAAAAAGCAATTCTTTATGAACATCATCCAAACTGTCTCCATTTGTAAGTTGTTCCTGAAACTCATCTTCATTGATTGAACGAACCAAAACTAATATCTCTTCTAGTTTAGTCATTTAATTTCTCCTTTTATTATTTTAGTTTTTCCGTTCTTTAATCTCATTGAGCCAATTTACAGCATCGGTTTCTGAGGAAAATATTTCAACAGGAATTTTTCGATTTTTCATCCGATTAAAACCTTTTACCATAAATTTCATTAAATGGGAATTTACAATCATAGCACAAGCATGCAAAAATTCCTCGCCATTTTCATCGATGTATTTCTTGGCTTCATCAGAGGTGTCTTTTAGGTTTCTGAGATCCATACACCAATATTGATGTTGATTATTTGATATACTGTGCCTTAATTCTATTGCACTTTTAGCCTCTTCCAAGGTCATATGAGTAGGCCTTTTAAAAACACTAAATAGTATCCCGTTATCAATCCAGAGTTTATAATTCTCATTTTCAATCATTGTCATTATTCAATAGTATTAATTTTCATTCTTTGCTTTAATTTCCATTAGCCACTCTATTGCTTTTTCATTGTTTGTGAATGTCTGAAACGGAATTTTTGATTTTTTTAATTTTAGAAATGCATTAAATAAAAATTTTTGAATATGTGAATTTATAACTAAAGCACATGCAAATAAAAAATCTTGACCATGAATATCTGCATAATCTCTGCATTCTTTTGGGAAACCATTTGCTTCCTTAACATCGTAACACCAATACTGATTGACATTATTTGAAATAGTATGTCTCGTTTCAATTAATTTTTTTATTGTATCCAAATCAAAATTCACTTCACGTTTGAACTTACTAAACAAAATTCCATCGACAACCCAAAACCGGATAAATTCATTCTCTAATTCTGTCATATATTATCCCTTTTTTATATTCGACATTGACTCTATTAACTCCATATTGAAAGTGTCATCTAATTTAATAAAAGCATGCAAAGAAATGGTGTTTGCCCCATATTTTTGTTTTTCATAATCAGCAGAATATCCTAAAAACACTTTTTCTTTATTTAAATTATTAGCTCTTTTTACCAATTGGAAAATAGCTTGCTTATAAAGATTCATTGACTCTACATACTCGTAATTTAATCCCATAATTAATGGAGAATAGTGCTTGTCTCCCCTGAATGACCATACACAGCAGATTGTTTCATCCCCTCCTTTTAATTTAATGTCCATAAATTCCCAATCTTCATATTTAGATAGTATTTGGGTTATCTTGGCTGGATATTTAAAATAATTAACTGCATGATTATCTTTTTTAACATTTTGAAATAAATTATAATAATGCTCCGCTTCTTGACTAGTTATTGTATTTTTAAAAGTAACATCGAATTGCTCTTCATATTTTAAAACATACCTTTCAATATTTCTTTTATTATTTTTTGAAGGAATCTGACTGAGAAATTCTTCGTTTGTTTTCCAGCTTTGAATCGGAATTATATTGACATTTGGCATATTTATTTTAACAAAGCCTTCGTTTTCAAAATGTTCAAAATACTTAAAATCAGACTGAAAATCTCTCAAAAGAACAACTGTCGAATCAGTAGCTTTTTTTAATTTTTCGACCTCAATAAAAAACCCATCCAAAGCTTCATTGACCAATGGATGTTTTTCATTAACAAACAAATGTTTTCCTTCCGTGAACAACGACCCCATAGCCAATGTTTTTGAACATAAGTAATAAGGATCCTGCTCTCTCTGTTTTTCGATTTGCACAGAAATATTTTCCAAAGACAACATATCGTCTTTATAAAGCGCAGAGGTGAAAAATGAAGCCAATATCACTTCATCATTCTCATCTTTAATGACGACATAATGGAATCCCCAATTTTCTTCTACTTTTTCATTATTAGAAAAAATCTCTTCGATGCATTTCAAGCCATTATGTGAATAACTCCCATTATCCTTAAACAGGCTATCCCATAGTACAACGTCTATTTCATCGATACTGTTATATATGTCTACAAAAATATTTTCAGATTCTACTGTTTTCTCAGTTCTTCTCCCTTTAAAAGGAACATTAAATGTTTTATAAATTTTCACTAAATCTTCATTTTCTTCATCAACAGCAATATGAAAATTTCTACCTATAGAATCAACTAATTGATCAATATGTGCTTTTGTATTGTGCCTCGTAAGCGTAAAACGCAATCCTGTTTTATCATTTGGCACAACCGGGAATGTCGCCGTATTCACATACAATCCATCGGCTAAAACACGCTGAACAAGATTTTGGGCTACCTTCACAGAACCCGTACCTATAAAATAAATTGGCGTTTCGTTTGAAGAGGTATTAGTCAAATTAAGTTCTTCTAATTTCACATTCAAATAGTCCATAGAATCCTTAAGCTCTTTTTGATAGACATGAATCTTGTCTGAAAGCAAAAGCTCTGCCGATCCAATAGCTGCGCCAACATTAGCTGGAGACAAAGGATGCGTATAGGCAAGAATTCCTCCATAAATATTAACTTTTCTATGCATTTCGGCATCATTAAAAACGGCAATTCCTCCAATACATCCGAAGCCTTTGGCCAAAGTACTCATTAAAATCACTCTTTCACTATGCTTGAAGTGTTCAAATACACTTCCACAACCATTTTTACCTGTCCATCCCACACCGTGGGCATCATCAAAATACAAATGAAGTTTTGGATATTTTTCCAACAAATAAAGAAGCTCTTTTTTATTGGGTAAATCACCATACATAGAATATACTCCATCAGCCATATACCAAATTTTTTCATATTGGTTATAGCCTCTTTTGATAAATTCTTCCAACATTTCCATGTTGTTATGACGAATCATTTTGACCATTGTACCCTGCAATTTTGCAAATTGACAAGGATATTGCACACTATAATGTACTTGTTGGTCTAGTATAATTAAATCATTAGGTTGTATAATAGTCCCTATTACCGATTGATGCGCAACCGAGGTCGAAGTAAATGTTATTACAGGATGATTGTCAAAAATTTTACTAATTAAATTTTCTAATTCATCTTGATATGATGCCTTGACATAGGTTCTTGAAATGGAGAAATGGGAACCATATCTGTCCAATAAATCACGACTTTTGGCTAAAATATGTGGATGCTTCTCCAATCCTAGATAGCCACAGGTACCAAAATTGATTAATTCCTTATTATTTATTTTTAGAAACTCGCCATTAAATTCTTCTTCCTGGGAAGAAAGATGCATTACTTTCTTTTTTTTTGCGGTTGTAGCGACATGATCAATTACATCATATGTATTTGTGTGTTTTATTTTTGCCAAAATTGTAGGTTATTAAATTAGTAGATTTGGGAATCTGCCTTCAAAAGTAAAGAATAAAACACAATTTAAAAACCAAACAGTTCTTTTAAATACACAAATAACCGATAAAAAGTAAAATATTTGTAAAAAATAAAACACACTTAAGAATAGTCTTGTTAATGTAAGATATATTTATTCTTTATTTTTAGAATTAATCACAATCGTTACGGGGCCATCATTTAAAAGAGACACTTTCATGTCTGCTCCAAAAATTCCGGTTTGTACTTTTTTACCTAATTCTATTTCCAATTGCTGCACGAAGTTTTCATAAATTGGAATGGCAATTTCAGGTTTGGAAGCTTTTATATATGACGGACGATTGCCTTTTTTGGTTAAGGCGTGAAGTGTAAATTGAGAAACGACAATTACGTCGCCATCAATTTCTTTAATACTAAGGTTCATTACCTCATTTTCATCACCAAAAATGCGAAGATTGGCGATTTTTTGGCAAAGCCAATTGATATCTTCTTGATTATCGGCATCTTCAATTCCAACTAAAACCAGAAGCCCTTTTTGGATGTCAGCAACAATTTTAGAATCGATGGTTACAGAAGCGGAGGAAACTCTTTGAATTACGGCTTTCATTCTTGATTTATGGTTTCGAATCTGAACACTGAATTATTGAACATTGTGAACACTACTTTCTGGTTTCATCACTTGCTTTTCGGTCTTCATCAAATGAATCTGTGCGGTAATTTTCATCGTCACCTTCTAATATTTTGAGGTAACTATTGTAGCGCGACCAAGCAATTTCATCTTTTTCTAAAGCTGCTTTGATAGCACAATGTGGCTCTTCCTTATGCAGACAATTATTGAATTTACATTGTTCTTTCAACTTAAAAAATTCCGGAAAATAACCGCTGATTTCTTCTTTTTCCATATCGACAATCCCAAAACCTTTGATTCCTGGGGTGTCTATTATTCGAGCGTCAAAAGACAAATCATACATTTCAGCAAAAGTGGTGGTGTGTTGTCCTTGTTTGCTGGCTTCAGAAATAGTTTTGGTTTTTAGATGTAAAGAAGGCTCCAAAGCATTGACCAAAGTTGATTTCCCAACACCAGAATGGCCCGAAAACATACTCACTTTGCCAATCATCATTTCTTTCAACTCTTCAATCCCTTTCATTTCGGTCGAAGAAACACGCAAACATTGGTAACCAATTTCCTGATAAACGTGCTGCATATACAATTGCTCGTCAAGCGTGGCTTCATTAAATGTATCTATTTTATTAAAAACCAATATGGTTTCTATTCCATAAGCTTCTGCAGTCACCAAAAATCTATCTATAAAATTAAAAGTCGTTGGTGGATTGTTGATGGTTACCAAAAGAAAAACACGATCAATATTCGAAGCAATAATGTGCATTTGATGTGACAGATTCACTGATTTTCGGACGATATAATTCATCCTTTCGTGAATATTATGAATGGTTCCTGTAATAGTGTCAGAAGTTTCTTCAAGTTCATAATCTATGATATCACCAACGGCAATTGGATTAGTACTTTTGATGCCTTTCAAACGGAATTTCCCTTTCATACGGCATTCGATAAAATCACCTAGATCGGATTTTACGGTGTACCAACTTCCTGTAGATTTATAAACGGTTCCTGTCATATTTTAATTTACGATTAACGAATTCAGATTTTAGATTTAACTGCAAAGATAATTGATTGTTTTCGTTTAAAGTTTAATGTACATTTTTTTTGCTTATGTCTAAAAATAAAAATCCCCGCAATTAAAAAACTGCGAGGATTAATTTTATAAAAAATACTGAATTAAGAATTCAATATTTTCTCTTGGTGTTCAATACTTTCTTGGTGGATTCCTTTGAATAATTTAATGATAAACTCTTCAGTCAATCCTTTTTTAGCACCTTCAGCAACCATTTTGGCCTGAATTTCGTTCCAACGGTTGTTTTGCAAAACAGCTACGTTGTTCTCTTTTTTCACTTGACCAATTTCGTCAGCTACTTTCATACGTTTTCCTAAAAGCTCTAATAAATTAGCATCTAAAACATCGATGTTAGCTCTCAATTTTGTCATTTTTTGGTCAAAATCATTGTCACCGCTCACGTTTCTGATTTTCAAATCTTTCAAAATTTGTTTCAAAGCGTCTGGAGTAACTTGTTGAGCAGCATCGCTCCAAGCATTGTCTGGATCAATGTGCGTTTCGATAATCATACCATCATAATTCAAATCCAAAGCTTCTTGAGTTACTTCAAGAATCATATTACGGTTTCCTGTAATGTGAGATGGATCGATGATTAATGGTAAATCAGGGAATTTATTTTGCAATTCGATAGCAATTTGCCATTCTGGAATGTTTCTGTATTTTGTTTTTTCATAAGTAGAAAAACCTCTGTGAATAACTCCTAAATTTTTGATTCCAGCAGCATACAAACGTTCAACACCTCCCAACCATAAAGCCATGTCTGGGTTTACAGGGTTTTTGATCAAAACGATTTTATCAGTTCCTTTCAAAGTATCGGCAATTTCTTGAACCGCAAATGGATTTGCAGTAGTACGAGCACCAACCCACAAAACATCGATATCATATTCCAAAGCCAATTTACAGTGTGCAGCAGTGGCAACCTCAGTCCCCATTAACATTCCTGTTTCCGCTTTTGCTTTTTTCAACCATTTCAATCCAATTTCTCCAACACCTTCAAATCCTCCTGGACGAGTTCTTGGTTTCCAGATTCCAGCTCTAAAAACGCTTACATCTGAATCTTTCAATTCGTGTGCAATTTTCAAAACTTGTTCTTCAGTTTCAGCACTACAAGGTCCTGCTATCACAAATGGATGAGTCAAATTGAATTCGTTCAACCAATTTCTCATTTCTTTCTTGTTTTCCATCTTTTCTAATTTAATTTTTTATTGTTTTATTATGTGTTGTTCCTTTTAACTGTAAACTGCTCCCGAAAGCTTTCGGGATAACCACTGCTTACATCTTTGTGTTCATTCCGTTTAATATTTCCTTTATTTTATTAACGCTCTGCATTTCATTGAATATCGCATCGTAATCGTCTTTTTCTAATAACTCCTTGAAATGAGACAAATTGGCAATGTATTCTTCTAATGTTTTCACGACCTGCTTTTTATTCTGTTTGAAAATCGGCGTCCACATTGCTGGGGAACTTTTGGCCAAACGCACCGTACTTTCAAACCCAGAACCCGCCATGTCAAAGATATCTTGCTCATCTTTCTCTTTATTAATTACTGTTTTTCCCAACATAAACGAACTGATATGAGACAAATGCGACACATATGCAATATGTTTATCGTGCGATTTTGGATCCATATAACGGATTCTCATTCCCATACTTTTAAACAAATCCAAGGCTTTCTCCTGTAATTTGAAAGTCGTTTTCTCAACTTCGCAAATAATGTTGGTTTTCCCTTGAAACAAACCTCTTATAGCCGCCGATGGCCCTGAAAATTCAGTTCCCGCAATTGGATGGGTGGCAATAAAATTTCTTCGTCTCGGATGATTCGCTACCGCTTCGCAAATAGGTGTTTTGGTCGAACCTACTTCAAAAACTATCGTGTTGTCACCAATAGAATCTAAAACTTTTGGCAAAACCGTCAACGCAATATCCACAGGAACAGAAACTATTACAAAATCGGCTTCCACCAAATCTTCAAATGTAGCGGCATTATCAACGACACCTAAAGCAATAGCTTCCGCCAAATGACTTTCGTTGTTGTCGATTCCATAAATAGTCGCGTCTGGATGTAGTGATTTGATGTCCAATACCATCGAACCGCCAATTAATCCTATTCCTATTACGTGTATATTCATCATTTTATTTTTATACCTAAAAGGTTTTATAAACCTTGTAGGAAAATCTACAATCTAAAATCGTTAATCAACAATCTAAAATCTATTTATTGCTTCTTGCACAATTTCCTCTTTTACACAAAGTGCAAATCGGATATACCCTTCTCCATTAGAACCGAAAATAGTTCCCGGAGTGATGAAAATCGATTTTTCGTATAATATTTTATCAATAAAATCTTCTGATGATGCAATTCCGTTTGGCAATTTTGCCCATACAAACAATCCAACACCTTCTTTGTAAACTTCACAACCAAGCTTCTCGGCCAATTGTTCTGTTAACACTCTTCTTTTCTTGTAAATGGCATTCATCGAATCGAACCAAGTTTGATCGCTTTTCAAAGCTGCAATCGCTCCTTTTTGGATTCCGAAGAACATTCCGCTGTCCATATTGCTTTTGACTTTCAAAACGGCATCAATACAAGCTGCATTTCCCAATACCATTCCCACGCGCCAACCTGCCATATTGAAGGTTTTTGACAAAGAATTTAATTCTAATGCCACATCTTTTGCGCCTTCCACTTGCAACAAACTCATCGGATTGTCATTCAAAACAAAACTATATGGATTGTCATTAATCAATAATATGTTGTGTTTTTTGGCGAAAGCCACCAACTTTTCGAACAAAGCTATGCTTCCTCTCGCTCCTGTTGGCATATGCGGATAACCCAACCACATTATTTTTACTTTCGATAAATCTAGTTTTTCTAAAGCTTCAAAATCAGGTTCCCAATTATTTGCTTCTTTTAAATCATAATAAACCGGTACTGCTCCAACCAAATTCGTCACCGAAGAATACGTTGGATATCCTGGATTTGGAATCAAAACTTGATCTCCTTCATTCAAAAATGCCAATGAAATGTGCATAATTCCTTCTTTGGAACCCATCAATGGCAAAATTTCGGTATTTGGATTCAAGGCAACTCCATAGTTGCTTTGATAAAAATCCGCCATTCCTTTTCTCAATTCTGGCAATCCTTGGTAACTTTGATATTGATGTGCATTTTCTTCCTGCATTGCCAAAGAAACTGCATCAATAACCGCTTGTGAAGGCTTTAAATCTGGGCTACCAATCCCCATATTGATGATGGATTTCCCTTCGGAAGCCAATTGTCTTACTTCGCGAAGTTTTGAAGAAAAATAATATTCTTCAACTATATCTAAACGCTTTGCTGTTTGTATCACGGTTTTGTATTTTTATATTCTCCCAACACTTTGAAATATTCCGCCATAATTTCCATTAATGATTTTGCTTTGGCGTAATCTTCGTATTTTTCGAAAGTAACATCAACAAAAAAAGAATATTTCCAAGGAGTTTCAATTTTTGGCAAGGATTGAATTTTGGTTAAATTCAGTTTGCAATCGCTCATTACATTCAAAACTGCCGCCAAACTTCCACGTTTGTGATCCAATTCGAATTTGATTGAAGCCCTGTTTATTTCATCTTCTGGAACAAATGAATTCTCTTTTTTAATAATGACAAAACGCGTCATATTGTTATTAATCGTTTGTATTTCTGGTGCCAATATTTCCAAATCATACATTTCAGAAGCGGTTTTGCTGGCAATTGCAGCAATTCCTTTCAATTGATTTTCGTGTATTCTTCTTGCGGTTTCGGCGGTGTCTTTATCTTCAACTAATTTAATGTTTGGGTATTTCTTCAAGAACTCCATACATTGCAACAAGGCCATCGGATGGGAATGCACTTCCAAGATATCTTCTATTTTCTGACCTTTCAAAGCCATCAAATTTTGGTGAATATCCAAATAATGCTCTCCAATTATGTGCAAATTGTTCTTGTCAATCAATGCATAATTAGGAATAATTGGTCCCGCAATAGAATTTTCGATTGCCATAACCGCCTGATCTGATTTCCCAGACAATAAACTATCAACCAATTCTTCAAAAGACAAGCATTCGTCCACTTCTATATTTTGATAGAAATAATCTTGCGCCACCTGATGATGGAAAGAGCCTTTTATACCTTGTATTGCAATTTTTGTTCTCATTTATACTCAAAAAAAAAATCCTGATTTTCATCAGGATTGTATATTAGTTTTATTTGTTTCTTAATCTTTCAAATAACCATAGACAATCCTTACTTCCTAAAGAAGAAATAGTAAGTATTGCTAAAATAAAAACGGTTATGAGACATTTTGTTTCTGTTTTTTAATAAATTCTTCGCAAATGTATAAATATTTTTTTGCCAACCCAAAAAAAAGACTGATTTTATCCAATAAAAAAAGAATTATCTACGAAACATGCTTTTCATTACAAAATAATTAAAAACAAAGTCTTAAAACAACAATTAAGCAACAGTGCCTTAAAAGAATTCTGGACAATTCATTTCTATCGTCTTAAATTTATAAAGTTTAGGTAAATATATAAATCTAAATGAAATTTTCTCAAATAAAAGAGCACCCGCTAAAAACGAATGCTTTTGTAAAACTCTATAAATTTTAGCTATTAGAAATTTTTAGAAATCCCAATATTAAATGACTGCCCAAAATTGAAATAAAAATTACTATTACTTCCGTTATTTCGATCACTCTTTGTATTTGAATATGTCAAACCCCCAATACCAAAGTTTAATCCAAAATTATTTTTAATATTTAGAAACAAGCCTGGCGCAAAACTCATATAAAAACCATCAAATGTAGTTGTTGAACTAACTGGGCCAGAAAAAGAATTAGTGTTGGTTTCTTTAAGATTCTTGTAACCGGCACCTAAATCAGCATATAACAAAAACATTTGACTAAGTGATTTTGAAAACCGGACAAAAGCTCCTGCTGAAAAGTTTTTAGTAATTCTTTCCTGATTATTCGATTCATTTTCTTGATAAGTGTATTTACTTTTAGAAGATGAAAATCCAGTTTCAACCCCTACTGTCCAATTATCTTTGAACTGATATCCTACTTTTGGAGAAAAATTAAAGTTATCAGACTTGGAATCACTCGCTTGATTAGAGTCTTTATTTGACCAAAAACTCACATTCCCTGATACCAAGTACGTACCTTTTTGAGCATTTGCAAAGCTAAACATAGCCAATGCAATAATTACTAATGTTTTTTTCATTTTTTTTATTTGTTTAAAATTTAATACGATTTTAACAAGAACAATGCCATATTTATTATAAATTCTTTCAAGATGCTTTATCAAGTTTTAGTCTAAATAAAAAATATTTATAATAAAGAAAACAAAATCTATGATTTGATTTAGCACTCCATTATTTTCTGTTTACTTTTGCTATAAATAAAAAGCTATGTCAATAGAAGTAAATAATATATCAAAAAGTTATGGTGTCCAAAAAGCATTGGACAACATTTCGTTTACTGTCAAAAAAGGAGAAATCGTTGGTTTTTTGGGGCCTAATGGTGCCGGAAAATCGACTTTAATGAAAATATTGACCACTTATATTGCTGCCGACGAAGGTAATGCTGCAGTAAATGGATTTGACGTGAACTTGCAAACCAAAGCTGTACAACAATCTATTGGGTATTTGCCGGAACACAATCCGTTGTATTTGGATTTGTATGTACGAGAATATCTGGCTTTCAATGCCGATGTGTATAAAGTAGCCAAATCTAGAATCGAAGAAGTAATTCAATTGACAGGTTTGTCCAATGAAAGCCACAAGAAAATAAGTCAACTATCCAAAGGTTATCGTCAACGGGTGGGACTTGCCAATGCTTTATTACACAATCCCGATGTTTTGATTTTGGACGAACCAACCACAGGTTTAGACCCCAACCAATTGGTCGAAATTAGAAACGTGATTAAAAACGTGGGGAAAGACAAAACCGTTTTCCTTTCTACTCACATTATGCAGGAAGTGGAAGCTATTTGCGACCGTGTAATTATTATTGATAAAGGAAAAATTGTTGCCGACAAAAAACTAGATAATTTAATTTCAATAGAACAAGAACAAGTTATTGAAGTAGAATTTGACAACAAAATTGCAGAAGAATTGATTGCTAAAATCAAAAACCTGACTTCCTATAAAAACACACAAGGCAACATTTGGGAATTGACTTTCAATGCGGATAAAGATATGCGTCCAGCGGTTTTTGATTTTGCCAATGCCAATGGTTTGAGAACTTTACAATTGAATCAAAAGAATAAAAATTTGGAAACGGTTTTTAGGGAGATTACAAAATAGTGGTCAGTGGTCAGTTTTTTAGTGGTCAGCTGATAAATTAAAAAAGCATCGTTTAATATTTTAAACGATGCTTTTTTAATTATAAGTTAGCTTATCAAACTAAAAAACCTGACTCGCTATTTGATGAATATTATCTGATTTTCCCATTGAATAATAATGCACGCAAGGCACACCAAATTCGATTAATTCTTTAGATTGTTGCACAGCAAACTCCACTCCTACTTGACGAACTGCTGCATTGTCTTTGGCTTGTTCAATAGAATGAATCAAATCCTGAGGCATATCCAACCAGAAAACTTGTGGCAACAATTGCAAATGACGTTTCACCGCAACAGGTTTAATTCCAGGAATGATGGGCACATTGATTCCAATGGCACGAGCCGCCTCGACAAACTTGAAATACTTTTGGTTGTCAAAAAACATCTGTGTCACGACGTAGTCTGCTCCGGCATCTACTTTTTCTTTTAGTCTTTTCAAATCCGCTTCCAAGCTTGGTGCTTCGATATGTTTTTCTGGATAACCAGCAACACCTATACAAAAATCCGGTGCGTTTTGCATTGGTAACGTATCGTGCAAAAACTGTCCTGCATTCATCGCTTTGATTTGTCGTACCAAATCCACGGCATAATTATTTCCGCCTTTTGTAGGTTCGAAATATTTTTCGCCTTTCATTGGATCGCCACGAAGTGCCACCAAATTATCGATTCCTAAATACTGGCAATCAACCAATAAATATTCGGTTTCTTCTTTAGTAAAACCGCCACAAAGTACGTGAGGGATTGCATCAACTCCATATTTATGTTGGATGGAAGCACAAATACCAACTGTTCCAGGACGCATACGCGTAATTCTACGATCAAAAAGTCCGTCTTTTTCGATATAAACATATTCCTCTCTCGAAGTAGTTACATCAATAAATGGTGGATTAAACTCCATCAACGGATCGATATTCGTGTATAAATCTTTAATATTAGTTCCTTTTTGAGGCGGAACAATTTCGAATGAGAATAGAGGTTTCCCGTTGGCGTTTTCTATATGTTGTGTTACTTTCATTTATTTTTTTGTTTCAAGTTTAAAGTTTAAAGTTTAAAGTTCTTATGAGTAACTTGAAACCTTAAACTTTAAACAAAAATTCTAATCTGCTATATTAGGACTCAACCATTTTGTAGCCTTATCGGTCGAAATACTTCTACGTTTGGCGTAATCTATGACTTGATCTTCTTTTATTTTTCCGAGTCCAAAATACTTACTTTTTGGATTTCCAAAGTAATAACCTGAAACCGATGAAGCCGGCCACATTGCCATACTTTCGGTCAAAGTTACTCCGATTTCTTTTTCTACATTCATTAATTTCCAAATCGTTGGTTTTTCTAAATGGTCGGGACAAGCTGGATAACCCGGTGCTGGACGAATTCCTTTGTATTCTTCTGCAATCATTGCCTCAGTACTGATGTTTTCATCTTTCGAATAACCCCAAACTTCTTTACGTACTTTTTCGTGAAGATATTCGGCGAATGCTTCTGCAAAACGATCAGCCAAAGCTTTCACCATAATCGAATTGTAATCGTCTAAATCCTTTTCGAATTCAGCCGCCCATTCATCGACACCAAAACCGGTAGTCACACAAAAAGCACCCATATAATCCGTTACTCCGTTGTCTTTTGGCGCAATAAAATCGGCCAAAGCGATATTTGGAGCGCCTTTAGTTTTTTGTGATTGCTGACGCAAAGTCAAGAATTTCTCTAATTCATTTCCTTTTTCATCATACAATTGAATGTCATCATCGTTGACTTGGTTCGCAGGGAAAATCCCGTAGATTCCTTTGGCTTGCAATTTCTTTTCTTTCAAAATCACTTGCAACATTTCCTGTGCATCTGCAAAAACAGAAGTCGCTTGTTCGCCAACCACCTCATCCGTTAAAATCGCAGGATATTTTCCGAACAATTCCCAGGTTCTGAAAAACGGCGTCCAGTCGATATACGGAACCAAAACATCCAAATCTACTTCGATCACTTGTTCGCCAATGATATTTGGTTTTACAGGAGTGAAATTAGCCCAATCCAATTGCAATTTATTTTTACGGGCATCTTCAATACTCAAGAAATTCTTGTCACGTGAACGATTCAAGAACGACTCTCTAAAGGCATCGTAATCCGCTCTAATGTCGGTGGTGTATTTTTCTCTGTTATCGTCTAATAAATTTCCGGCTACCGTAACGGCTCTCGAAGCATCGTTTACGTGAATCACTGTTTCTCTGTATTGCGGGGCAATTTTCACGGCAGTATGCGCACGAGAAGTCGTTGCTCCACCAATCATTACTGGAATTTTCATTCCTCTTTTATCTAATTCTTTAGCCAAATAAACCATTTCATCCAAGGATGGTGTGATTAACCCGCTTAGACCAATAATATCAACATTGTGCTCGATAGCTGCCGCAATAATTTTTTCAGGCGGAACCATTACCCCAAGGTCAATGATTTCATAATTGTTACACGCCAAGACTACTGAAACAATATTTTTTCCAATATCGTGAACATCCCCTTTTACGGTTGCCATCAATATTTTTCCGTTTCCTTCTTTGTCTCCGACCTGTTTGGCGGCTTCGATAAATGGCAATAAATACGCCACGGCTTTTTTCATTACACGAGCCGATTTTACTACTTGTGGCAAGAACATTTTACCCGAACCAAACAAATCTCCAACGACATTCATTCCTGTCATCAGATTGATTTCGATTACTTCGATAGGTTTTGTGGCCGCTTGACGCGCTTCTTCCACGTCAAGTTCTATAAAAGCATCCACTCCTTTTACCAAAGAGTGCGTTATTCTTTCTTGCACCGTTCCAAAACGCCATTCTTGCACTTCTTTTTCGCTGGTTTTTGGTCCGCCTTTTACATTCTCGGCTAAATCCAACAAACGTTCCGTAGCATCGTCACGACGGTTTAAGATCACATCTTCTACGTGTTCTAATAAATCCTTTGGAATTTCATCATAAATAGACAACATTTCTGGGTTTACAATTCCCATCGTCATTCCATTTTTAATAGCGTGGTACAAGAAAACCGAGTGCATCGCTTCACGAACCGTATCATTTCCTCTAAACGAAAATGAAACGTTACTTACACCACCGCTAATATGTGCGTGTGGTAAATTTTCGCGAACCCATTTAGTTCCCCTGAAGAAATCCAACGCATTTAGGCGGTGTTCTTCCATTCCTGTCGCCACTGGAAAAATATTCAAATCGAAAATAATATCCTGAGGAGGAAAACCCACTTTATTGACTAAAATATCGTACGAACGTTGGCAAATTTCAACACGTCTCTCGAAATTATCCGCTTGTCCCACTTCGTCAAAAGCCATAATAATGGCTGCAGCTCCGTAGCGTTTAATCAATTGGGCGTGATGAATAAATTGCTCTTCTCCTTCTTTCAAAGAGATTGAATTCACCACACATTTACCTTGCGCTACTTTCAAACCAGCTTCGATGATGTGCCATTTCGAGCTGTCAATCATAATCGGCACACGAGCAATATCCGGTTCGGCTGCGATTAAGTTCAGGAATTTCACCATCGCATATTCACCATCCAACATTCCCTCATCCATATTAATATCGATGATTTGCGCGCCACCTTCCACTTGCTCTTTGGCAATGCTCAATGCTTCATCGTATTTTTCTTCCTTGATTAATCGAAGAAATTTTCTAGAACCGGTTACGTTCGTACGTTCCCCAATGTTTACAAATACGCTTTCGGGCGTAATGATTAAGGGTTCTAATCCCGATAAAACTAGGTTTCTTCTTTTTTCTGCTTCTGCCATTTATTTTGTTTTATTTATTTACAACAACGGAATAAATTCCGTTGCTACAAAATGTATTGTTCCTATGAAACTCTTATTCATTTATACATATTGATAATACCTATCAAAACACCTATAATCAAAAAAATTATATTAACAATATATCTAATGCTTTCTTCTTTCTGCAGCCAATGTTTATTTTGCATCCAAAGAAATCTATGGTTTTGCCAATTTGTCAATCCAATATGAATTCCTTTAATTGGAAGTCTATTATTTCCAAAATAATTTAAAAAATAAATATGCTTTTTTTTATATTCTAGACAATATACTTTGGAGAAATAATTTTCTTTCTCTGTAAAAAGCGGATGAGAGACATCGTCTTTAATATACCTCCCCTTTTTAATCTCTATTATTTCTCCAGGAAATAAATTTGTTAAATGACCTGTATTTACCTCCTTAGATCTTAATACTTGGATTTTCATAATTTTAAATTTTAAGACGATAGCACAAATTTTCAATCCAAGTCCTCTTCAATTATCTCAATTTACATCACCGCAGTCGAAACTCTTGGTTGATAATCCTTGGCAATATCAGCAATCAATTTGATATGATTTGGAGTTGTTCCGCAACAACCACCAATGATATTGATTAAATTATCATCCAAATAAGAGCGTATTTGCGATTGCATTTCTTCCGGCGTTTCATCGTATTCTCCAAAGGCGTTTGGCAATCCTGCATTAGGATGCGCCGAAATATTGAATGACGTATTATGTGACAAGGTTTGCAAATACGGTTTCAATAAATCGGCACCCAAAGCGCAGTTGAAACCTACGCTCAACAAAGGAATATGCGAAACCGAAATCAAGAACGCCTCTACCGTTTGTCCTGAAAGTGTTCTTCCAGAAGCATCGGTAATGGTTCCTGAAACCATAATTGGAATATTGATATTTCGTTCTTCTTTAACTTGTTCGATAGCGAAAAGTGCGGCTTTAGCATTTAGCGTATCAAAGATAGTTTCTACTAAAAGCAAATCGCAACCTCCATCCATTAAGGCTTCGACTTGTTGTTTGTAGGCAATACGCAAATCATCAAAAGTTACCGCTCTGTAACCCGGATCATTCACGTCAGGTGACATACTTGCCGTACGGTTTGTTGGTCCGATAGAACCTGCAACAAAACGAGGTTTTTCTGGATTTTTGGCTGTAAATTCATCGGCTACTTCACGGGCTAATTTTGCCGATTCGTAGTTCAATTGATAAACGTATTCTTCCAAATGATAATCCGCCATACCAATAGTTGTTCCTGAAAACGTATTGGTTTCCACGATATCAGCTCCGGCGTCGAAATACAAAGCGTGCACTTCTTTGATGGCTTTGGGTTGGGTCAACGACAATAAATCGTTGTTCCCTTTTAGCGAATGCGGAAAGTCTTTGAATTGTTCTCCTCGGAAATCTTCTTCAGAAAAATTATAGCGTTGCAACATCGTTCCCATTGCTCCATCGAGCACGAGAATTCGTTTTTTGATTTCTTCTTGAATGTTTGGCATAACTTATTTTTTGCCGCTAAGACGCTAAGGCGCAAAGCTTTTGTTTTTATTTATTTTTTCCAAAAAATTACTATTTAGGTTCTTTAGCCCTGATGGAAGCGGCATCTCCCGCTTTTTTTGCGGGAATATAGCGGACAGCAGGAACCCAAATTGGCTGAAAATGCCTGATATTTCGCTCCTAATTATCTCATTATTTTGGAACTGCAAAGTAAAGCAATAGCCTTACCACTTGCAAGTGATAAGGCTATTTTGATATTGATTATAAACTAGTATGCTAGGTTATCGCTTTCACTACTGCTTTTGGGGATTCTTTACGTGTTCCGTCGAATCCGTCAATACCTGAAACGGTGGTGTATTTCATCACATATTTCTTGCCCGGATTGATGATTTGGTAAGCCGCTTGACACATTAAAGTCGCCTCGTGGAAACCACAAAGAATCAATTTCAGTTTTCCTGGATAGGTATTTACGTCACCGATGGCGAAAATTCCCGGAATATTGGTTTGATAATCCAAAGCGTTATTCACTTTGATGGCGTTTTTCTCGATTTCCAATCCCCAGTTGGCGATAGGCCCCAATTTTGGCGTCAATCCAAAAAGTGGAATGAAATAATCGGTTGGAATGTTTCTATGAGCTCCATCGATATCTACATCAACTGACTCTAAATGCTCGGCACCGTTCAAACCTACAACTTCACCCGGAGTTATCATTTTGATTTTTCCTGAGTTTTTTAATTCCTGTACTTTTTCTACTGAATCTAAAGCGCCACGGAATTCATTACGACGGTGAATCAAAGTCACTTCAGAAGCCACGTTGGACAAGAAAATACTCCAATCCAAAGCCGAGTCACCTCCACCAGATATTACGACCTTTTTATCTCTAAATTTCTCTGGGTTTTTGATGAAATATTTAATTCCCTTATCTTCGTAAAATTCGATGTCTTCGATAAGTGGTTTTCTAGGTTCGAAACTTCCTAAACCTCCTGCAATAGCAACAACTGGTGCGTGGAATTTTTTTCCTTTGTTTGAAGTCACAATAAAACTTCCGTCTTCTTGTTTTTCGATAGTTTCAGCTCGTTCTCCCAAGGTAAATCCTGGTTCGAATTGTTTGATTTGTTCCATCAAATTATCAACTAAATCACCAGCCAATACTTCAGGGAAACCTGGAATATCGTAGATTGGTTTTTTAGGATATAATTCTGAAAGTTGTCCTCCAGCTTGTGGCAAGGCATCAAGAATGTGACATTTTAATTTTAATAATCCCGCCTCAAATACGGCAAAAAGACCCGTTGGTCCAGCTCCAATAATAAGGATATCTGTTTTAATCATTTTGTTAATTTTTTACTCTGCTTGCTCCTCTCAAAAGGAAAGGATTGGGCAAAGTGCGTTTGTTGTTTTTGGTTTATATGTATTGTATTCTGTTTATTCTTTGTTTTTCAACGGATTAAAATCCGTTGCTGCAATATGAATCATTCCTACGGAATTTATTCTCTGTTTTTCAAGGCTTCGGTAATTTCGTTCATCTTTTGAACTTTTTCTTCGAAATTTCCTTTTAGCGTTTTTCGATATTCATTGAGGTTTTCGACCATTTTATTGACATCCTCAGGAATTACTTCTTCAAAAAACTCTCTTAATCGTTTGGCCGTGGTTGGCGATTTTCCATTGGTTGAAATGGCGATTTTCACGTTTCCTTTGGTCACGATACCACCCAAATAATAGTCGCACAATGGTGGCGTGTCGGCGATGTTGCAAATCAAATATCTTTTTCGAGACAGATCATATACTCGTTTATTGACTTTTAAATCATCTGTGCAAGCAATCACCATATGCCGTTTTTTCAACATTTTTTTCTTAAACTTTGCTTGGGTCAATTTAACCGAAGGATGTTTCTCTACCAATGCTTCCAATTCGGGCAAGAACTTTGTCGCCACTACCTCAACATTGGCATTGGGACTAGATTTCAACATAAAGCTCAGTTTTTCTAAACCTACGTTTCCTCCACCCACAATCAAAACATTGATTTGATGTAGTTTTAAAAAAACTGGATATAATTCGTTTCTTTCCATTATTCTCTGGCGCAAACTTTATTGAATGCTACTTCTTTGTAAAATCCTTTCAACTTGTTTCTTTCTCTAACCACTTCTCCAATTACGATGATGGCTGGTGAACTCAAGTTATTTTCCTTCACCACATTCAAAATGGAATCTATGGTTCCAATGCCGATTTTTTCGTTTGGCATTGTGCCGTTTTGAATAATCGCAACGGGAGTTTCTCCTTTGGATTCGTTTTGAAAAAGAGTCACTATTTGTTCCAATTTGCCCATTCCCATCAAAATCACGACCGTTGCAGTTGATTTTGCAGCTAGAGCAACATCATTGGACAAATTCCTGTCGGAAGTTGTTCCCGTGATGACCCAAAAACTTTCGGAAATACCTCTTTTTGTCAACGAAATTCCTTGATTGGCAGGAACGGCAATAGAAGACGAAATTCCAGGAACTACAAATGTTGGAATCCCAAAACGCTCTGCAAATTCTATTTCTTCGCTTCCACGACCAAAAATAAAGGGATCACCTCCTTTTAATCGCACCAAATTTCCATAAGTCAATGCGTTGTCCACAATCAGCTGGTTGATTTGATCTTGAGAATAAGCGTGACAGCCTTTTCTTTTTCCCACAAATATTTTTAAGGCTTTTTTCGGGGCGTACTCCAATATTTCCTCATTGGCCAAGGCATCATATAAAACCACGTTCGCTTCAGCCAGTGCTTTTACGCCTTTGAGCGTAAGCAAGTCTGGATCACCAGGACCCGCACCTACTAAAGTTACTTTTGGTTTTATTGAATTATGCATTAGCGATATCTTTTGCTCTATAGTTTTCAATATTTTCAAAAAAGGCAACACCTTGCTCGATATATGCTTTTGCAAAAGCTTCAGAAGGCTCTTTTTTGTTGATTTGATATACCAAATCTTTGAAAGAAGAACCCAACTCGATTTTATTTGTTTCCACAAAAACCGTGTCGAATAAATCGATGATTCCTGCGTGCGTATTTGTTTTTTGACCTTCAGCAAGCAATAAAGCTTTGGCACCATTTACAAATCCTGCATAAGTCAAGTAAATAGAATCAGACCATTTTCCTTCTTGCAAAGCTTCGTGTGAGAAAGTCAATTTGTCTTTGGCTTCGAATATTAAAGTCGCCACCAAGTCAATAACAACACCAGCACATTCACCCACTCCAATGGCTTTTACATAGTTGTCGGCATTTCCCCAATCAACAAAATCAGCTTCCGTAAGATTTGTAATATCAGAAAGCGGCTTCAATAATTCGAAAAAATAAGTTTCTCCTTTGGCATCGTAATAGCTCAAGAAAGATTGTCCATTGGCATTAGCCTCGAAATCATTCAAAATAGAACGCAACGCTTCTGGTCCACGACGACTCGGAATTTTGATTACTTTATCTGAGAATCTTCCTTGACCGTTTCCTAAATTTCCTCCACCCAACAATACTTGAAGTGCTGGCGCAACTAATTTTCCAGAATTAATTGACATTCCTTGGAAACCAATTTCGGCCATATTGTGTTGTCCACAAGCATTCATACAACCACTAATTTTGATGGTAATTCCTGTATTATTGGCATATTGTGGGTATTCCGCTGCTAAAACTCTTTCCAATTCCGTGGCAATACCGGTACTGCTTGCAATACCTAAATTACAAGTATCTGTTCCCGGACAAGCCGTGATGTCACCAATAGTATTGTATCCTAAAGTAACCATTTCTAATTTGGCTAATTCTTGGTAGAAAAATGCTAAATTTTCTTCTTTAATATTACGTAAAACGATATTTTGTCTCAATGAAAAACGCAATTCGTTAGCACCATAATTTTTAATCAAATCGGCTAATAATTTTGCTTTGTCAGTATAAAAATCTCCAAGGTTAATTTTTATTCCAATAGCAACATATCCTGCTTGTTTTTGCGCAATCACATTCGATTTTTTCCAAGCTTCAAAAGCTTCAACATCATCAATAGTTACTGAAGGGACTGCCAATAAAGGTTCTGGAATAGCTCCTTCAAAAGCGGTAGTGTCTATTTCGTAAGAATGAAATTGCAAGGCTTTTTTCTCTTCTTCAACCAAACGCAAGAACTCGTCACGACCAAGGTCTTTGATTAAGAATTTCATACGTGCTTTCAAACGTTTTGCTCTTTCACCATAACGGTCAAAAACTCTAATTATGCCTTCGGCAGTTGGGATAATTTGGTTAACTGGCACAAATTCCGAAAGCAATTCGGCGTGATGTGGTTGTGAACCCAATCCACCACCCAACATTATTTTGAATCCTTTTTCGCCATTTACAATTTTTGGAATAAATCCTATATCGTGTAAATAACTCAAAGCGGTATCTTTATCCGAAGAAGAGAATGATATTTTGAACTTACGTCCCATTTCTTGACAAATCGGGTTACGCAATAAATATTGGAACAAACCGTGTGCATAAGGCGATACGTCAAAAGGTTCGTCAACATCTACACCAGCCAATTCGCTTGCTGTGATATTACGCACCGTGTTTCCACAAGCTTCCCTCAAAGTAATATCATCTTTAGCAAGGTCTGCCCAAAGTTCAGGTGTTTTATCCAAACTTACATAGTGAATTTGGATATCTTGACGTGTCGTGATGTGCAAACGTCCTGTAGAATATTTATCCGATACTTCGGTAATTCTTTTCAATTGCTCGCTGCTCACTTTTCCGTAAGGCAATTTGATACGAATCATTTGCACGCCTTCCTGACGTTGACCGTAAATACCACGCGCTAAACGAAGACTACGGAAACGCTCATCGTCTATTTGTCCGTTGCGGAATGAATATATCTTTTTCTCTAAATCGATAATCTCTTTTTGGACAATCGGGTTTTCTATTTCGTCTCTAAAACTTTGCATAATTACTGTTTTGTGTTTGTAGTTTGTTGTTTATAGTTGTGTTGTTGAACTTCAAACTATCAACTATTTAATAAATCCAACCCCTGCTGTTGTGTTGGTGGCGGCATCTATCAAGATAAAAGCTCCGTTTGATTTGTTGTCATTATAAGCATCAAAATAAATGGCTTTGCTTAATTTAATGGTTACTTCTCCAATTTCATTAATAGACAATTGACTTGCTGGTGTTACTCCTGAATAATCGGTTGCGATTACGTTTTTCACACTGTCAATTTTGGCCAAAACTCTGTTGGTGTTGTGCTGTACAAAATATTTTGCGCCAGCTACCAATTTTTTGCTATCCATCCAACAAACTGTTGTTGTGATGTCTTTTTCTACTCTAGGAAGCTCGTTTGATTTTACAATCATGTCGCCTCTAGTTACATTAATATCATTTTCCAATTCGATAGTCACTGACGAACCAACGCTCGCTTCATCAAATTGCTGGTCGAAAAAGTGAATATTAGTCACTTTCGATTCTGTCAAAGAAGGAAGAACCGTTACGGCATCTCCAACTTTAATATTGTTTCCGTATAATTTTCCGGCATATCCTCTAAAGTCGTGGTATTCTTCCGTTTTTGGACGAATTACTGTTTGAACCGGGAAACGCGCTTGTCCACTATCGTAAACATCTTTTGATTCTAAATTTTCCAAATGTTGGAGAATAGTTTGTCCAGTATACCAAGGCATTTTTCCTAATGTTTCTACCACATTATCTCCAGTCAAAGCACTCAACGGAATGTAACTAACGTTTTGTTCTTTGTAAGCACTTTTAGCATTTAATGCTTGAAAGTCCGCTTTGATTTTGTTGTAAACTTCTTCCGAATAATCTACTAAATCCATTTTATTTACAGCCACAATCACGTCTTTCACTCTCAATAAATTATTGATAAAAAAGTGACGGTAGGTTTGCTCAATCACTCCTTTACGAGCATCAATCAAGATGATTGATACTTGTGAAGTCGAAGCTCCCGTAACCATATTACGAGTATATTCAACGTGACCTGGAGTATCGGCAATGATGTAACTTTTTTTCGCAGTAGAAAAATAAATATGCGCTACGTCAATCGTGATTCCTTGTTCTCTCTCGGCAACCAAACCATCGGTGGCCAAAGAAAAATCCAAGTAATCATATCCTTTTTGCTTGCTGCTTTTTTCTATTGCTTCTAATTTATCGGTAGTTAACGATTGTGTATCATACAATAATCTTCCGATTAATGTACTTTTTCCGTCATCTACACTTCCTGCTGTTGCTATTTTTAAAACTTCCATTCTTGTTTTTGTTTATTGTTTGTAGTTGTTTGTTTGTGGTTTATAGCAAAAACTATAACCGAAAACCATCAACTATTAAAAGTATCCTTGTTGTTTTCTTTTCTCCATTGCAGCTTCAGAACGTTTGTCATCGATTCTGGCTCCTCTTTCTGAAATGGTGGATTGTCTGATTTCACCAACAACTTCGGCAATTGTCGCAGCATAAGAATCAACCGCAGCAGTACAACTCATATCTCCAACAGTTCTAAAACGAACAATTCTTTCTTCGACAACCTCATCTTCTTCTTGATACACAAAAGGAGAATGTGACCAAATCATGCCGTCTCTCAAGAATACTTTACGTTTGTGTGAAAAGTAAATCGATGGAATTTCGATTTGCTCTTGTTCGATATAACTCCAAACGTCTAATTCTGTCCAGTTCGAAATTGGGAAAACACGAACGTTTTGACCATTTTCAATTTTTCCATTCAACAAATCAAATAATTCTGGTCTTTGATTTTTTTCGTCCCATTGTCCGAAATCATCACGAACCGAAAAAATACGTTCTTTAGCTCTTGCTTTTTCTTCGTCACGACGGGCTCCACCAATACAAGCATCAAATTTGAATTCTTCGATAGCATCTAATAAGGTAGTAGTTTGCAAGCTGTTTCTGCTTGAATACTTTCCAGATTCCTCTACAACTTTACCTTCGTCGATAGCATCTTGTACATTACGAACGATTAATTCCAAACCTAATTCTTTAACCAATCGGTCTCTGAATTCGATAGTTTCAGGAAAGTTGTGTCCTGTATCTACGTGCAACAACGGAAAAGGAATCTTTGCAGGAAAGAATGCTTTTTGTGCCAAACGCACCAATGTTATCGAATCTTTTCCTCCAGAGAAAAGCAATACTGGCTTGTCAAATTGAGAAATTACTTCTCTAAATATGTAAATCGCTTCGCTTTCTAAAGCATTTGTTTTTAAAACTGAACTCATTTTTTTAATTTAAAAATTAAAAGATTTAATGATTAAAAAATTCTCGAATTTAAAATCTATCCTCTTTATTCTATTATCTTTTCTCTTACTTATTTTTGGTGTAAACCACATTCTTTATGACTCGCTTCCCAAGACCATCTTCCCGCTCTAATGTCTTCGCCTGGCGCAATGGCTCTGGTACAAGGCGCACAACCAATACTTACAAATCCTTGTTTGTGCAAAGCATTTTGTGGCACATTATTATCGTCAATGTATTTTTGAACTTCTTCTAAACTCCATTTCAACAATGGGTTGAATTTGATGATATCGAAATGCGCATCATATTCAAAAAAATGTAAATCGCTTCTATTCTCTGATTGTTCTGCTCTTAAACCTGTAATCCAGATGGCGTTTCCTTTCAAAGCTTTGGTCAATGGTGCTACTTTTCGAATAAAACAACATTCTTTTCTATTCTCCACCGATTCATAAAAGCTGTTTGGTCCTTTGGCTTCCAATAATTTTTCTACTGCGGTTGCTTCTGGAAAACAAACTTTGATTTCTTTTTTATATTTTTTCAACGTCTTGTGAAAAACATCGTAGGTTTCTTGAAACAAACGCCCTGTATCCAAAGTAAAAATGGTTATAGGCAAATCATTTTTGGCAATCAAAGCAGTGATTACTTGATCTTCCTGACCAAAAGAAGTCGAAAAAACCACTTTCCCTTCGTACTCTTTAGCCAAAAAAGCCAAAGTTTCCTCAATGGAAAAACCGGCTGTTTTTTCTATTAATGTATTTACTATCTCTGTACTCATTGATTATCTTTTATTTTTTATTCTAAATCTATTACCCTATCGGTTTAGTAGATTAGTTTGCAAAAGTACTACATAATTCTAAATTACAAAATTATATTTTGAAAAATGTTTGTTAAAATGCGATGTCTGCCAAAGAGTTATTCTCCAAAATCATCAAGGTATTGTCGCGAACTTCCATCATTAGCTTGCGAACGGCACAAATGGATTCATCGGTACAATCGTTGCATTTCTCATAAAAGTTATGGCTGGCGCAGGGTAACAAAGCAATTGGTCCTTCGAGAATGCGATAAACTTTGGCCATATTGATGTCTTTGGGATCTTTAATCAAATAATAGCCTCCGCCTTTTCCTTTCTTGGCTCCCAAAAAACCGGAGTGACGCAAAAGCAATAAAATACTTTCAAGAAATTTTATGGAAATATGTTCTGCTTTTGCAATATCTGCAATAGCCACAGGTGTTTGATCTTCTTGGCGAGCCAAAAAAGTCAAAGCTTTGATTCCGTATTTAGTTTTTTTTGAGAGCATTTTTTGATGTTTGATTATGAAGATTAATGATTTATTTTAAAAATCTATATAAAAGCCAAATTACTAAAAACACAAAGCCAAATATTAAAATACGATTTCCTTGTTTTCTGTCATTATCGGAATATGCGTAAATTCTGTTTCCATTTGGTAATGTCTTTTTGAATGTCAACAAATGCCAACCAATAAACACACCCAAAAATCCTCCTAAAATTGCAGTAATATAACCAATAATTATATAAATCCTTTGACTTTCCTCTGGTTTTGAAAGTTCAACAATTCTATTCGCTTTTATTTTTTCAATCTCTCCTTGTGTAACTTCCTGCCCTCTTTCTTTTAATAATCTTTCTGCTAAAGACACGTCAAATTGACTCCATTCATCACTTGCTGCAATTAATTCCAATAACTCTTTATCGGTAAAACTTAATAAATAGTAATCCTTGTCAATTTCAACAATCTCTTTTTCTGCTTTTTCAATTAAAAAAGCATTGCCTTTTTCAAAATCACTTTTCTTGAGTTTAATGCAAAATTCTTGACCAAATCCATTATTTGCAAAAGTTGGATCAAAACTTAAAGAATTATCTTCGAATAAATATTCTAATTTCCTCTCTTTAAAAAACTCCCCTAATTCTACCGCAGAATCTTGATCCTTAAATCTTTGAAATGTTATGAATTCTTCTTCCATTTTACGTTTTAAACTCCAAAATATTTAATATATCTTCTAAAAAAGCTTTGTCAAAGTTTAAAACTTTGACAAAGCTAATAAGATAAATGACATTAAGCCAAAGCCTGCTCCAAATCAGCTATAACATCTTTTACGGTTTCCAATCCAACAGAAACACGTACCAAACCATCAGTAATTCCAACTGCTAATTTTTCTTCAACAGATAATTTACTATGGGTTGTAGATGCTGGATGCGTCACGATTGTTTTGGCATCTCCAATATTCGCCGAAAGGGAACATAACTGTATTTTGTCTAAAAATTTTCGTCCTGCTTCAATACCACCTTTGATTTCAAAAGCAATAATATTACCTCCCAAAAGCATTTGTTTCTTGGCGATTTCATATTTTGGATGCGATTTCAAGAACGGGTATTTCACGCTGTTCACATTCGGATGGCTTTCTAAAAACTCGGCCACTTTCACGGCATTTTCGCAATGTCTTTCCACGCGAATCACCAAAGTCTCTAAACTTTTTGACAATACCCAAGCATTAAACGGCGATAAAGCAGGCCCCGTATTTCTGGAAAACAAATAAATTTGACGTATCAATACAGCATCTCCAACAGCAATTCCCCCCAAAACACGTCCTTGTCCGTCCATCAATTTGGTCGCAGAATGTACTACTATATGAGCACCGTATTTTATAGGCTGCTGAATGTATGGTGTTGCAAAACAGTTATCGATTATCAAAATCAAATTGTGTTTTTTGGCAATTGCTCCCAATAGTTCTAAATCAATTACGTCAACACCAGGATTGGTAGGCGTTTCCGCATACAAAATTTTAGTATTCGGTTTGATAAAACCCTCAATAGTTTCTGGTTGATTGATATCAAAATAAGATGTTTCGATATTCCACTTTGGGAAATAAGTCATAAACAGCGCGTGAGTCGAACCAAAAACGCTTCCTGCAGAAACGATATGGTCACCTGAACTCAACAAAGCGGCAAACGTAGAATAAATCGCTGCCATTCCCGTAGCAAAAGCATAACCTGCTTCGGCTCCTTCCATTTTGCAAACCTTGTCTACAAATTCTGTAGTATTGGGGTTGCTAAAACGACTGTAAATATTACGTTCTTTTTCTTCCGTAAAAGAAGCTCTCATATCCTCGGCATCATCAAATACAAAACTGGATGACAAATACAAAGGCGTAGAATGTTCCTGATATTGAGTTCTTTCTAAATGAGTGCGTATCGCTTCGGTTTCAAAACCGTATTCTTGTTCGTTCATTTTTTTAATGTATTAAATATACTATTCTGTAAATCTTAATTGTAATTTTTTATTTTCAATCCAATGAAATTTATTGCTTTCTCATAGGTTTCGATACCGTGACCTACATTTTCAAATACTTTAATCTCTTTTATATTCTTAATATGCTTTTTGGCATTAACAATAGACTTTTGATAAGGAAATAACAAATCCTTGTTTCCTTGCAACAAGTACGTATCCACTACAACACCTGATAATTGCTCATTCATATAATAAGGTTTTTGAGTATTATCCTTATATCTTCTCAATGCAAATACTTCATAATCGACAATTAGTTTTTCTGAAACTAAAGAAAGTTTATGGTTTGGTTTACAAAAAACTGCTTTATCTAAAAAAGTAGAAACATTCTTCTCACTTGGACTTATTATTGGTAACAAATTATAATACAAATTCTTAAATGAGAGCGAAAAAGGCTGCAAACAACCTGCATTTAGTAAAAAAGCAGCTTTAATTAATTCTGGTTTTACAATTGCAAGTTTCATACTTATTAATCCACCAAATGAAGCTCCTGCAATAAATGCTTTTTCAATTCCTAGCTTTTCAAAAATTTCGGCAGCCCATAAACCATAATCCAATGATTTAATATCTGGTGTTGATCCATCACTTAAATTTGGCAATCCATTGGTTTCAACTAAATAAATTTTTAGTTTATAATTTAAATTATCCAAACCCCTATCAAAGTCCCAAAAAAGGGAAGTCGTACGTGCTCCAGGAAAAATAACTAATGTTTCTAGGTTTTCTTCTTTAGTATTCAAACCCCAAATATGAGTTTTTCCTAGCGAAGTATTTAGCTCAATCCTTTCATAAACCCTTTCATTATTTTTTTCTAATTGATTAACCCAATTTTCAAAAACCTTCAAATCAGACTTCGCATCTTTGAAAAAAGATTTACCTTTAATTTCCATATTAGATTTTAGCTAATTCTACTCCGTTCAAAATTACTTTATAATGTATGGTCGCTGTTGGTTCCAACGTTTTGGTAACCGAGCAGTATTTTTCAAAAGAAAGTTGGGCTGCTTTCGAAGCTTTGTCTTCTTTGATAGTACCTTCTAAGTAAAACACCACGTAAATGTTTTTGAAAGGCTTTGCTTCGCCTACTTGAACACGTTCGCCTTCTACCTCCGCTTTGAAAGAAGTGATTTCCTGACGTTGCTTTTTCAAAATCGAAATCATATCGATTCCGCTGCAACTTGCAGCTCCCATCAATACCAATTCCATTGGGCTTGGTCCCATATCATTACCTCCAAAATCAGGTCTGGCATCTACATTTACTATATGTCCACGTTCGTTTTTTAATTCGAAGTGGAAGTTTTCGTTTACTCTGTCTAATGTTATTTTCATAATACTATTTATTTTCCTCTCCCCGACCCTCTACAAAGGAGAGGGAGCCGAAACTGGAGAGTTGTTGTTTTAATTTTTTACTGAATACTAAATACTGAATACTCTTTTTACCCTTTCTCCGACAATCTCAAAATATCTCCAAAAACACCTCTAGCGGTAACGGCCGAACCTGCGCCAGCACCTTGAATTACGATGGGTCTGTCCCCGTAAGATTCCGTGTAAATTTCGAAGAATGAATCAGAACCTTTTAATCCGCCCAAAGCGGTATCCGAAGGTACGGAAACTAATTTTACTTCTAGATTTCCTTTGTCGTTTTGTAAATCTCCCGACAATTCGCCAATGTATCTCAAAACATGATTCGGTTCCTGTTCTGCTTTTATTTTGTTGTAAATCGGGTCAAATTCTTTTAATTTATTCAGGAAATCTGCAACGTTTCCTTCTCTTAAATGTTCTGGAATCAAGTTTTGAATATTGATTTCTTCGAATTCGTTTTGCAAATCCAATTCTCTAGCCAAAATCAGCAATTTTCTTCCCACATCATTTCCGCATAAATCTTCTCTTGGATCGGGTTCGGTATAACCGTTGTCGATAGCTTCTTTCAGAATTTCACTGAACGGAACATCTTTTGCCGAGAAATTATTGAATAAATAACTCAAAGTTCCCGAAAAAACTCCTTTTATTTTGGTGATGTTTTCACCGGAAAGATGCAATAATTTTATGGTGTCAATCAATGGTAAACCTGCACCAACATTGGTTTCATATAAATAATTCTTTTGATTTTCCGCCAATACTTTTCGCAAGTCTTTGTAAAACTTATAACTCAAAGTATTCGCCACTTTATTGGATGAAATCAAGTCGAAACTTCCTTCGGCCAATGGAACATAATTTTCAACAAAAGATGCACTTGCCGTATTGTCAATGGCAATCAAGTTCTCCAAGTGATTTTCATTGGCGAAAGCGATAACATCGTCAATCGTATAAGAGAAACCGTTAGTTTGAATCTCGTTTTTCCAATTGGGAGAAACTCCGTTTTTGTTCAAAAGCAAATTCTTGGAATTGGCAATTGCAAAAACATTCAACTTAATATCTTTTCGTTTTTCGATGGCTGGAGCAGATTCTAAAATTTGATTAATCAAAGTTCCTCCAACCAATCCGTGACCGAAAATAGCAATGTTGATTTTCTTGGAAACTCCAAAAATCTCTCCGTGAATCACGTTCAAGGCTTTGTGCAATTGCGATTTTTTAACCACCAAACTCACGTTTTTACCCGTTACCGTATTGTTGAAAAGAATTGGTACAATTTTGTTTTTAATCAAAGCTGTATAAGGTTTGTGGAAAGTGCTCAAATCTTGACCAATAATCGAAATCACCGAAACATCGTCAGTAATCGAAATCTTATTGACGTCTTTCGAATAGAAATCATTTTCGAATTCTTTCTCCAATTCAATCATTGCTTTTGTCGCTTGATCGGCATTTACCACCAATCCAATTCCTCTTTCAGAAGAACCTTGCGAAATGATGCTCACGCTAATATCGTTGTCACCCATAACCCTGAAAATACGAGCATCGACACCTGTTTTTCCCAATAATCCTCTTCCTTCCAAGTTCACTAAAGATACGTTTTCCAAAACCGAAAGCGTTTTGATTCCTTCTTTGTTTGATTTAGACGTGATTAATGTTCCTTGGTTTTCGTGGTTGAAAGTGTTCAAAACTCGCAACGGAATGTTTTTTTCCAACAACGGAATAATAGTTTTGGCATGCAAAATTGTTGCTCCAAAATTGGCTATTTCATTGGCTTCGTTAAAAGACAATCGATCAATTTTCTTGGCATCGGGAACTAATTCTGGGTTGGCAGTATAAATTCCGTCAACGTGGGTGTAATTTTGAAGCTCTTCGGCATCCAAATAATTGGCAATTAGGGAAGCAGTGTAATTACTGCCGTTTCTTCCTAAAGTCGTGGTATCGTTATTGCTGTTCGAACCAATAAACCCAGTGATAATATTTACGGTATCACTGTTTTCTTTGAAATAATGGATCACGTTTTTCTTGGAAACTTGTTCCAATGGTTGCGCATCACCAAATTTTGAATCCGTTTTTATCAACGCTCTTGAATCGGTAAAGTTTGCTTTTATTCCTTTTTTAATCAGAATGAAAGTCAATAATTTTGCCGAAAGCAATTCGCCTTGCGATAAAATTTGGTCTTTAATTTTGTTGCTGTAATCACCAATTAGGCTTACTCCTTCAAAAAGTTTGTCTAAAACTTCAAATTCTGCAGATAAATCGATGTCTTTGTATTCTCCGTTTTGTTCTTTTTTGAAACTTTCAAATGGCGTTTTGTAATCTCCGTTTTTGGCAGAAATTCCCAAAATTGCTTCTAGTTCGTCTGTGGCATTTCCTCTTGCAGAAACTACAACAGCAATTTCTTCGCCTTGATTGACTTTGCTTTCGATTATCGAAATGACTTTGTTTATTCCTTCGCCATTGGATAAAGATTTACCCCCAAATTTTAATACTTTCATCTGTTCTGTATGTATAGTGCTTAAAAAATATCTTTAAGCAATTTGTCTAATTGTTTGTACTCTATCAAAAATGCGTCGTGCCCGTGGATCGATTTTATTTCGCCATAAGAAACATTTTTATTTAACTTCTTTAATTCTTCAAAGGTTTCTTTATTTTCATTTGCCGTAAAAAATAAGTCAGAATCAATTCCGATGATGTGAATATTGGCTTCAATTTTAGAAACAATATCCTCAAATGAATCGCTATTTCTAGTGATATCAATCGTTTTGAGTAATTGATTCATCATTTTATAAGCTGAAAGTTGAAAACGTTTTTGCAACTTGGCACCGTGATGATTCAACCAACTCTCCACGTTAAAAATCGCTTGTTCCTCATTGGTTGTTCGCTTAAATTTTGCTTTAAACGATTCGGGCGTTCTGTAACACAACATAGCGTGAATACGAGCGTCTTCAATGGGTTTTCTTGAATTGTTCAATATTTGTTCTTGCAAAAAACAATTCGCTATCAACCAATCTGTTGATTTCCAATCGGTGGCAATCGGAATTAAATGTTGAGTAATTTTCGGTTCTAAAGCGACCATTTCCCATGCAATTCCTCCTCCAACTGAACCACCAACAATGGCGTATAATTGTTGTGTTTTCAATACTTTAATTCCTTCCAGAAAAAGTTTAGCGACATCTCTAGCATTAAAATCCAAATAGTTTTCTATCAAAGTATCGTCGTAACCATTGCCCGGAACATTAAAAGCCAAAATGGTATATTTATCGGTATTGATGGTCCTGTTTTCGCCAATAAGAATATTCCACCAACCGTTTGTACCAATAACCTGAGAATTCCCGGTCAAGGCGTGGTTTACCAAAACAATTGGAGCGGTATTCAAAGCTGGTCCAAAAACCTGAAAACTCAAATTAAGGGATGCGTAAAATGCGCCACTTTCTGTGGTGAAATTTTGTAATATAATAGATGTTGGTTTATTTTCCAATATTCAAATCTTTTGTGATTTTTTGATTTGTGTCTGGAAATATTAGAAAGAAAGCTAGAAGTAAACTAGGAGGATTCTTGTTGTTATCTTTTCCCGATAAATCGAGATAGAATGTAGCACCTTCTTCGTTTGCAAAGGGTTGCTAAGCTTTCATCGGGTCTATTCCCTCGAGCTTTCTTTATAACATTTCAATACGTTTGTGAACTTAAAGGCACAAATTAACCACTATTTTTTCAAACATCCAAATTTTAGGCTGCTTGGTTTTTTATTAAAATTAAAAACAGCATTGGAAAGAGCCTATAAAAAGACTCTCGCCATTGCCAGTTTTAAATTATCACTTTTAATCCCAAATTTCATCAGATAAAAAGTGTTTCGTTTTCTTCAGAATACATTAAAGTCAACAAAGAGCTTGGTGCTTTTCCTGGTGCTTGTTTGAAATTGATGCCAAATTTTGTGTGCGTGAATTCAAAATCATCTGAATCGGCAGTATTTGCTTTTGTTTTTATATTCAAACTTTTGAAAAACTGAATTATTGCGTTTATTATATATTTTAGAGTTTCCATAATGTTTTATTTTTAGATGTTCTACTTTTTTTTATTTTTAAAACATATTGAATTCAGTTTCCCCAAGTTCAAATATGTTACTTTTTATACTTTTAAATTTTCGAAAACAGCCTGTAAATCGGCTTTCAAGTCTTCAATATCTTCTAGTCCTACCGAGAGTCTAATTAAATCCTTGGTTACTCCCGTGGCGACCTGCTCTGCATCTGACAACTGCTGATGCGTGGTACTCGCCGGATGGATAATCAATGATTTTGTGTCTCCAATGTTGGCCAAAAGCGAAAATAGCTTCGTTTCATCAGCCACTTTCTTGGCGGCTTCAAAACCTCCTTTTAGGCCGAAAGTTAGTAATCCGTTTTGTCCTTTAGGTAAATATTGTGTTGCCAAATCGTGATATTTACTGGACTTTAATCCTGGATAATTAACCCAAGCCACTTCGTCTTGATTTTCTAACCATTGTGCCAAAGCCAATCCGTTTTCGCTGTGCTTCTGGACACGAACCGCTAACGTTTCCAATCCCTGAATAATCTGGAAAGCATTGAATGGACTCAAAGCGGCTCCGTAATCCCGTAACCCTTCGATTCGAACTTTGGCAATAAAAGCGGCATTTCCCAGTGCTTCGTGATAAACTAATCCGTGATAACTTGCCGATGGTTCCGTAAACTCAGGAAACTTTCCGCTGCTCCAATCGAATGTTCCTGCATCGATTACTGCTCCTCCGAGCGAGGTTCCGTTTCCTGCAATGTATTTGGTCAAAGAATGAATCACAATATTGGCTCCATGCTCAATTGGATTTAACAAATAAGGCGAAGGAACGGTATTGTCCACGATAAATGGCACTTTGAATGCTTTGGCTTCAGCCGAAATGGCTTTCAAATCCAGGACGTCCAGTTTTGGATTCCCTAAACTTTCTGCAAAGAACACTTTGGTATTTTCTTGGGCGGCTTTGGTAAAATTGGCCGCGTCCGATGGATCTACAAAAGTGGTGGTAATTCCCAATCTTGGTAAAGTGACGCTCAATAAATTGTAGGTTCCTCCGTATAAACTATTGGAAGCCACGATGTGATCGCCCGTCTTGAGTAAAACCAATAATGAGGTTGCAATGGCAGCTGTTCCCGATGCCGTAACCACTGCAGCAATTCCGCCTTCGAGAGCTGCCAATCGTTGTTCTAGAATATCGTTGGTTGGATTATTTAATCTGGTATATATAAATCCCGCTTCGGCAAGTCCAAATAAATTGGCCGCATGATCCGAATTATTAAATACATAAGAACTAGTTTGATAGATTGGCACCGCTCTGGTTCCTGCTGTTTTAGTAACGTCGTGTCCTGCGTGTAATGCGTTTGTTGCGAATTTTGGAGTGCTCATAATTTTTAATTTTATAAATTGATTTTAGAATTTAAACTGAATTCGTTTCAGTCGATATTATTTTTTTTAATGTCCCTTTTGAACTAAACAAAAAAACAAAAAACCCTTTTAGACACGTATCCAAAAGGGTTTCAAGTTTTGTTATAACTTATACTTTCGGAATCAACAGACGCACACAAACTTCATAGACTTGGCACAAATCATCGATTTGACATTACATTTGTTCATTTGTTCTTGTTTTAAATTGCTCATCGTATTGTTTCTTGTAATTATTTATGAATTCAAAAAAAAAGCTTCCCGTTTACTTGGGAAGCTTTTTGTTATATAAATTTGAAATTAAATTTATGCAATAGGCGACCCACAGGAATTAACCTGAAAGTGTTTCGACATTTTACATACATTCAAAATCATTTTGTTTTTCTTTTTCTTGGAACAAATATCTAAACTATTATTTAAAAAACCAAATATATTTTAAAAAAAAATGTACAATTAGCCAAATCTTTAAATAATCGATAAATTGACCAAATAACAGTCCAAATTTTTAATATCAAAAAAAAGTTAAGTTTGATTTGCAATTCAATTTGGTTTCATACATTTGCACCCGAATATTAGAGGAAAAATTTGAACTGATTGCAACCTCGTTAAAAAAATGCTAAAGCAGCAACTCTCCTTTAGTATTATTCCCCTGCAATCCTTTTTTCTCGCTTAATTTTAAAACTATATTATTATGGCTTATTTATTTACGTCAGAATCTGTGAGCGAAGGACATCCAGACAAAGTGGCTGATCAAATTTCAGATGCGTTAATTGATAATTTCTTGGCTTTCGACCCGGAATCAAAAGTAGCTTGTGAAACTTTGGTAACTACTGGACAAGTTATTTTGGCTGGTGAAGTGAAATCTGAAATTTATTTAGACGTTCAAACCATTGCAAGAGATGTCATCAAAAAAATTGGTTATACCAAGAGCGAATATATGTTTGAAGCCAATTCTTGTGGTGTTCTTTCAGCAATTCACGAGCAATCTGCCGACATTAACCAAGGTGTTGACAGAGCCAGCAAAGAAGAGCAAGGCGCTGGTGACCAAGGAATGATGTTTGGTTATGCTACTAATGAAACTGAAAACTATATGCCTTTGGCTTTGGATATTGCGCACGCATTATTGATTGAATTGGCCAATATCAGAAGAGAAGATTCTGAAATTACATATTTACGTCCTGACGCTAAATCGCAAGTGACTTTAGAATATTCTGACGATAACAAACCACAACGTATTGATGCCATTGTAATTTCGACTCAACACGATGATTTCGCTCCAGAAGCTGAAATGTTGGCTAAAATCAAAAGTGATTTAGTATCCATTTTGATCCCAAGAATTAAAGCAAAATATCCACAATACGCTCATTTATTTAACGACAAAATTCAATACCACATCAACCCTACTGGGAAATTTGTTATTGGCGGACCACACGGAGATACTGGATTGACAGGAAGAAAAATTATCGTGGATACTTACGGTGGAAAAGGAGCTCACGGTGGAGGTGCTTTCTCTGGAAAAGATCCAAGTAAAGTAGATAGAAGTGCAGCTTATGCTACACGTCATATCGCCAAAAACCTTGTTGCAGCCGGTGTTGCCAACGAGATTTTAGTTCAAGTTTCGTATGCCATTGGGGTTGCACAACCTATGGGGATTTTTGTTGACACTTATGGAACTTCAAAAGTGAATTTGACCAATGGTGAAATCGCCAAAAAAGTTTCAGCAATTTTTGATATGCGTCCTTACTTTATCGAACAACGTTTGAAATTAAGAAATCCTATTTACAGCGAAACTGCTGCTTATGGACATATGGGTCGTAAACCAGAAATCGTAACCAAAACTTTCAAAGCTCCAGGTGGAATTGAAAAAACGGTTACAGTTGAATTGTTTACTTGGGAAAAATTAGATTTCGTAGATCAAGTAAAAGCTGCTTTTGGGTTGTAATCCTCACCCCCAACCCTTCTCCAAAGGAGAGGGGAGCAAAAAATTATAAAAGACAAAACCCTGACGAAATAAAATTTGTCGGGGTTTTTTGTTGGCTTATTTTTCAGAGAAGATTTAAGAATATCTTCCTAAATATTATACTTCAAAGATAGAATCAAATACCTCGGTTGAACGGTATATTGCGAAGTTCTAGTGGAGAATTGCGAGAAACTGTCATCGTTTATGGATTTAGTGTTCAAAAGGTTAGTTCCGCTGATTTTGTATTCGAACTTGCTGTTTTTCTTTTGATAAATCAGGCTCGCACTAAGAAAATCATACTGGTTATCAACCGTTTTTTCAGTATTGTAATAATGGTAAAACTCATATTCCGTCACCAGTGAAAAGCTGTCTAGAAAGTAATAATCCAATTTAGCAAAAGGGCGGTCTGTATAGTAAACACTATTGGCGTAATTATTAATTACTGCATTGTAACCCAGTTCTAAATTGGGTAATTTCTTGTAATTCGTGGACGCTTTTAGAGTATAGCTTTGGGTAAAACTTTCATTAGTTGACAATACATTGTTTTGAATATTATTGAACAACGACCAATTTAGGTTCGCCGAAAAAGAGGCTTTGTAATTCTTCAAGAAAGAGCGACCGTAAGACCCGCTTCCCGAGAAAGTTTCATCGGCAAAGTCCGAATTATAAGGCATTGAAGATTGATTTACACCATCGTAAAAGGCTTTTGTTTTTACGGCATCAATTCGTTTAGAATACGTCAAAAAGGCCGATATATTTTCTAAATTAAACATATTGTATTTAAAATAGCGTAAGGAATGCTGGCGAGCCGTTGCGTTTTCGAGCGTTCGACTTCCTTTTCTTAAACTATTGTAATTAGAAAAAACAAAACCTTCGGCCAATTGATTGATATCGGTAAAACTATTGGTGTATGAAAAATTATAGGTCAATGATTCCGCTTTCTTGATTTGGTAAATCGCCAACAAATCAGGCAAAACTCTTGAGAAATTTTGACTAAAATCGGTTCCCAACTGCGTGTTAGTCATATTATAACTATGCAAACTTACACCAGGTGTAAAAGTAAATTTGCCAGTTAAAATCTTGTAATGAAAACCTACGAAAGCATCATTAAAATTGTAATTCACATCATTTTTATTAACGGTATTATCCAGTTCATTGATGGCTTGATTGTCCAAAATTTGATACATACTGGAATTAAAATTTTGATACGAATAAGTCTCTCCTAATGTAATATTGATGTTGCTCTTTGGCGTAAGCATATAATAATAATCGGCTTTTGCGTCTATTTTGCTAGTTTTCACAAAACGATTTTGAGTGATATCGTTCCTGTTTTGCCCTGGTGTGTAACCTACTAAATTAAATGGCTGAGACTTTAGATTGGCATTGTAAAAAGGATCTTCTTCTTGGTACAGATGTTGCATTTCTACTGCGAAAATATTTTTTTCATTCAGTGTATAAAACAAACTTAGGTTTTGATTGACCGAAAGAGGTTTTTGCTCTTTAGTCGTATTGATAATTTCAGTTGTCGAAGTATTATTGATAATAGCTTCTCGAACCAAAGGGGCGTCTTCTTCTTGTTTTGAAATCTTGGTCAAAACATCATAATCAAACTGAAAGTCAGTTGATGGTTTGTAACTGGAACTCAATTTAAACATTCCCAAATTACTTTTTTGATTCGCCAATTCTTTCTTGTTCTCTGTAGATTGAATTTCATTCGAATTGGGTTTGAAAATATTGGTTTGCGAAAGGGTTTCTAAATCAGTAAGCGAGGAAGAAATGATTCCAAACCCACTCAAAGTCCAAGCTTTATTGACATTATAGGAAAAATTTGCTGCTCCAAATTGAGTTTCAATTTCTTTGGCTCGATTGTTCCGCATCAATGAAATCCCTAAATCATTGGAAGAAACATTAAAACTAGAACCTCCTTTGGAAACTAACCCTCTAAATCCTCCCGTTAATTTCATATAATCCTGTATGGTCAGTGGCAACTCGCCAATATTATTGAAATTTGTAATCAGGTTAATACTGTATTTGGGGCTGTAATAAAACAATTTTGGGTTAATCAAATAGCGACTATCCATCATTCCGACCCCGATTCCTGCGGTCATATCGCCAAACCAGAAATTCTTTTTTCCTGATTTTAGTTTGATATTCATCGCCACGTTGTCTTGGTTATTCTCCACTCCTTTCAGAATCGAATTTTCGTTAAAATTACGAAGTACTTGAATCTTATCGATGGCATCAGCAGGGATGTTTTTTACTCCAAGTTTTGTATCGCCATCAAAAAAATCTTTGCCTTCGACCATTAATTTGGTCACTTTTTTACCTTCAACTTCTATTTCGCCATCAGCGTTGACTTCGACTCCCGGTAATTTTTTTAAAACGTCTTCCAGTTTTCGTTCCGTTCCTGATTTAAAGGAATCGGCATTGTAAACTATAGTGTCACCTTTGATAGAAACCGGCATTTCACGTACAATTTCCACTCCAGCCAATTCAACAGCACCTTCCTCAAGAACAATATTTTTTTTGATATTCAGGTTAGATGTGACAATTTCTAACTGTGTGCTCTGCATTCCTAAAAAACTAACGTTGATAGTATAAGTTGTATTCACTTTTAAATCGAGAACATATTTCCCTTTATCATTTGTGATGGCGTAAGAATCCATCCCTTTTGTGGCTTTGTTTACCGCCATAACATTGACCATTTCCAAACCAACATTTTTATTATCGGTTATAACGCCTTCTATTTTTATGGTTTGGGCAAAAGAAAGTGAACTGATAAAGAACAGGACAACTAAAAATACGTTTTTCATTATGTGAATTTTGGAAATTTGGAATATTTAAGGGACTGATGGCAACTATTTATTAACCTCCAATTCTGATTTGCTGACCACCATTTCCGCCACGCCCTTGATTCATTGAACGAAATTCCTCCATTTTTTTAATCATAATTTCATCAAATTCTTTTTGGGTAACTACTTTCCCTTTTGTTGCCGCTTTTATCACTGCTTTTTCTTTTGGATTCAAAACAATTTTAGAACATAAAATAACTGTTTTTCCGTCGTTGACTTCCAATATCAATCCTGGCAATCCCCAATAACCCTCCGGACCTTGATTCACAGGGATTTCAGGAGTATACCAAGCCGTAACCACTACTTCTTTTGGCACCTCAATTTGATCCATAAAATTTGTTTTCTTGGTAGCGTCGGCAGGTTTCGCAGTTGCAGTTTCTTCTTTTTTAGGTGCAAAATTTCTAAAATCAGTTTTGCTTACTGGACGAATAGCTGTGGCTTTGAAACAATTATACCCACCAATAACTCGGGTTTCTCCTTCCATTTTCCACTTTAAATTGGGTAATGAATCTTTTACTAAAAATTCTTTTCCCATAAATTCTTTGTCAACTGTATAGGATTTAGTTTTTATGTCTTTGTAAAATGTCCCTCCTGCTCCTGTCATCGATGACATCATTCTCATTCCACCACCTTGACCTTGTTGAGTTGGTGCATCGAGTTTTTCTTCTTCTTTGTATATGGAAGCAGTCTTGTCGAAATTTAAAATAAACGTTTTCTCAAACATCGATTTCATTCTTTCTTCTATCATCTTTAGTCGCTCTGGTGGTATATCCTTGTTACCAGCCATTCGCTCCTTGAATTCGGCAGTACTTGTTTTGGATTCATACACCGCCATCCCTTGAAATACCTGAGCTTGAAGTCCTAAATGAACTGTAAATAAGATTGCTATTGTAAAAATAATTTTAGACATAAGTTTTGTTTTTAATGTAACAAGTAAGACTATTCAAAAGTTTTTTTGTTACAATATATAATTAAAATAAATAAGACATTTATTATCACAAAGGGTTTAACCGTAATTTAACTTTATCTGTAAAAAATGATCTCTTTTCTTCAAAAGTAGATTTAACAAACCAGACAGGGAAATAATATATATTACCAAAACCAATAGACCGATTGCATTTTTTCCTGATGAATACGCAGGAATGAATTGAAATTATAAATATCCAACACCATCAATATTATTTTTTTTTGTAATTTGGTGCACTTATGAAAAGACTATTTCTTTTATTCTTTATTTTTTCTTTTGCCTTTTCTTTTGGACAGGATAAAACTTATGTCGCGACCAAACTAAATTCGACAGCATTTATCGCAGATCATTTTCTAGGATACGATCAATTTGGGTTTTACTATTCGATAAAAAACAATATTTTATCTAAAACCAAAAAAGACGAAAACTTTGAATACAAAAATATTTCGCTGGGAAAACCAACAAAAACTGACATCCAGAACCCATTGAAAATAATGTTGTTTTATGAAAATTTCAACACGATAATTCTTTTGGACAATCAATTGAGTGAAACACAAAAAATAAATCTTTCGGAAAATGATGTTCCAATAATGGCCACCGCAACCGGAATTGCTTCTGGAAACAGGCTTTGGATTTACAATAGTTTGACTCAACAAATTGGGCTTTTCGACTACTTGAAAAATAGCTTTCAATCGATAACCCCTTCTTTTCAAGGGAATTTGAAATATTATGAATCCGATTTTAATACTTTCCAATGGATAGACAACAATCTGAATTGGTATTCTTGTGATATTTTTGGAAAAATCACCAGCTTGGGGAAAGTAGCTGATTACGCACAGATTCAAGCAATTACAAACCAATCTATTATCTTTTCGAAAGAAGGACAATTGTATGTTCAGGATTTGAAAAACAATACGATTTTCCCAATTGAAAATGTGGAAAAATCATTTAAAAATTTCTATTACAAAGACCAAAATTTGTCTATTTTTACCAACCAAGGAATTAGCAATTATAAAATCTCAATACCGTAATGCACATAGCAATAGCAGGAAACATAGGCGCTGGAAAAACAACATTGACACGTTTACTGGCAAAACATTTTAAATGGGAACCGCATTATGAAGACGTGGTTGACAATCCATATTTGGACGATTTTTATCACCAAATGGAACGTTGGTCGTTTAATTTGCAGATTTATTTCCTCAATAGTCGTTTTCGTCAAGTAATGCAGATTCGCGAAAGCGGCAAAAAAATCATTCAAGACCGAACCATATATGAAGATGCGCATATTTTTGCTCCCAATCTTCACGCAATGGGTTTGATGACCAACCGTGATTTCCAAAACTATACTTCTCTGTTTGAATTGATGGAATCAACGGTTAAACCTCCTGATATGCTGATCTACTTAAGAAGTTCCATTCCTAATTTAGTTGGTCAAATCCACAAACGCGGTCGAGAATACGAAAACACGATTTCCATAGATTACCTCAACCGATTGAACGAGCGTTATGAAGCTTGGATTCAAACTTACACCAAAGGTAAATTATTGATTATTGATGTGGACAACATCAATTTTGTGGACAATCCTGAAGATTTAGGAATGATTATCAATCGTATTGACGCAGAGTTGAACGGATTGTTTTAGTCCTCACCCCAGCCCTCTCCAACGGAGAGGGAGCCAAAACTGGATATAAAATTTCTAAATAATAGGTTTATAAACATAAAAATGCCTCGCAATTTTGCGAGGCATTTTTATGTTTACTAATCTTTGTCAAAGTTTGAAACTTTGACAAAGATCCAAAGGGCTATACGACTATTTTAAAGCTTCCACTTTAGCTTTTACTTCTTCTAAAGAACCTTCAAAAACTTGGACGTTTACATTTCCTTTTTCGGAAGTAGTCACGGTTGCTTTTGCATTTCCGTCAGTTTTAATGATTTCAACTTTTACATTTTTCTCAACCATTCCTTTTTTGGCAAAACATGCTTTTTCAGCTGTTGGTGCAATAAATTTTCCGTTTGCATCATAATGTGACATGCACATTTCTTTTTGCGCTGGAGTGCAGCCTCTTTCGTCACACATTTTGGCACATTCGTCTTTGGTCATCGTGGCACATTTTGACATATCGCATTTGCCCATCATTGCTGCTGATTTCATTTCCATTGTGCAATTCATCATCTTGTTTTCAGAAGCACTTCCGTTTCCTAAAATTGGGGCGATTACCAATCCTATCAAACAAGTTAATTTAATCAAGATGTTCATTGACGGCCCAGAAGTATCCTTGAATGGATCTCCAACTGTATCTCCAGTCACTGCCGCTTTGTGCGCATCAGAACCTTTGTATGTCATTTCACCATTGATTAAAACTCCAGCTTCGAAAGATTTTTTGGCATTGTCCCAAGCACCACCTGCATTGTTTTGAAAAATAGCCCAAAGCACCCCAGAAACGGTAACTCCAGCCATATAACCTCCCAACATTTCAGCGATTAATTGGTTGTTGTCGCTGTAAACTATTTTTCCCAAAATTACGATGGCAATAGGAAAACCAATCGTCAAAACTCCTGGCAACATCATTTCGCGCAAAGCGGCTTTTGTAGAAATATCAACACATTTTGCATATTCTGGTTTTCCAGTTCCTTCCATAATTCCTGGAATTTCCTTGAACTGACGACGCACTTCATATACCATATCCATCGCGGCTTTACCTACTGAATTCATTGCCAAAGCTGAGAAAACAACTGGTATCATTCCACCCACGAACAACATAGCCAATACTGGTGCTTTGAAAATATTGATTCCATCAATGCCTGTAAAAGTTACATAAGCAGCAAACAAAGCCAAAGAAGTTAAAGCCGCAGAAGCTATTGCAAAACCTTTACCAGTTGCTGCTGTAGTGTTACCAACAGAGTCCAAAATATCAGTACGAGTACGAACTTCTTTTGGCAATTCACTCATTTCGGCAATTCCACCGGCGTTGTCAGATATTGGCCCAAAAGCATCGATTGCCAACTGCATTGCTGTTGTTGCCATCATAGCGGAAGCAGCCAATGCTACTCCGTAGAAACCTGCAAAAGCATAAGAAGTCCAGATGGCAGCAGCAAATAATAAAACGGTTGGAAACGTAGAAATCATTCCCGTTGCCAAACCAGCAATTACGTTAGTTCCTGCTCCAGTTGACGATTTTTGCACGATTGCCATAACTGGTTTTGTACCCAAACCAGTGTAATATTCAGTAACTGATGAAATAACCGCCCCAACAACCAACCCAACGATGGTAGCATAAAAAACTCTCATCGAAGAAATTTCTTGTAATCCTTCACCAAAGAAATTCATTGTCATCGTTTCAGGCAACATATATTGAACCAAGAAGAAACAGGCAACGGCAGTTAAAGCGATAGAAACCCAGTTTCCAACATTTAATGCTCCTTGTACTTGTTTTTCTTTTGCATCATTATCAGTTATTTTAACTAACATCGTTCCTATGATAGAGAATAAAATTCCGAAACCGGCAATTGCCATCGGTAATAAAATAGGCCCAATTCCACCAAAAGCATCTTGAATGTTTCCACCCATATCTTTAATTATGTAGTTTCCAAGAACCATTGCGGCAAGAACCGTTGCTACATAAGAACCGAATAAATCAGCTCCCATTCCAGCAACATCACCCACATTATCACCTACATTATCTGCAATTGTAGCGGGGTTTCTTGGATCGTCTTCTGGAATTCCAGCTTCTACTTTACCTACTAAATCCGCACCAACATCGGCGGCTTTGGTATAAATTCCTCCACCAACACGGGCAAACAAAGCAATAGATTCTGCTCCAAGAGAGAAACCTGCCAAGGTTTCCAAAACAATGGTCATATCTTCTGTAGAGGTCCAAACGCCTCCCATAAAAATATTAAAAAATAATATAAAAAAAGAAGTTAAGCCCAAAACAGCTAAACCTGCAACACCTAATCCCATTACCGTTCCACCGCCAAAAGAAACTTTCAATGCTTGAGGCAAACTAGTACGAGCGGCTTGTGTTGTTCTAACATTTGTTTTTGTTGCGATTTTCATCCCCATATTTCCAGCCAAAGCTGAAAAAAAAGCGCCAAAAACAAAGGCTACAACAATCAATAAATGAGTTGATATTCCAGGAATATAGGTAACTCCAGCCAAAACTAAACTTGCCAAAACAACAAATATCGCCAATAATCGATATTCCGCTTTAAGAAAAGCCAAAGCTCCTTCATAAATATGTTCTGAAATCTCTTTCATTTTTCCATCGCCTGCGTCTTGTTTCAAAACCCAAGCTCTTTTGAAAGCCATAAAAGCCAATCCAATCAATGCCATAATTATTGGCACATAAATCATTATTGTATCCATAAAATTTAATTTTTATATAAATCTTCAGCGAACAAAAACACTAAAGTAAGGGTGCAAACGTACTATAATGATATTGAAAAAACAATACTCCATTCCAATAATATTGCTATTTATTAAAAAATACTGTGTTAAAATTATTCAATACCAAACGAACAGCAATGTTTGCTTTTAATTTGACAAAACCACCCTATGTAATTAGCTATAAAAGAGAATTGTTTTTATACTGTAATCCAATCAGTATCTTCATTTCCTAGTGAATTATAAACTTAGAAACTTGAAGGAATCTAGTAAAAAAAAAAGCAACACTCCGAGAAGTATTGCTTTTTAAATAAAATCTTGCTTTTATTATTTTTTAATCACTTTAGTTGTTGCGCTTCCTTGGCTAGAATTTACTTTAAACAAATAGATTCCAGAAGACAACTGATTAATGTTAATGGCATTTGAGGAATCCTCCAATTTTTGTTCCAAAATTTTTCTACCATTGGTATCCGAAACTTCCAAATAGGCATTATCTAATTCCTGCGTATCAATAGTTACTTGACTTGTTGCAGGATTTGGATAAATGTTAATTTTAGAACTTATCTCAAAATCATTTACGCCCAAAACTGGAGAACTTACTTTAATAGAATTGATGCTATGATTCGTTGCAGATTGATTGCCTAAATAACCACCTGAAGTGATATAAAATCTAACTTCATCTACATTGTCAAATACAGAAGTTAAAGTAATCGTCTTAGGAGTATAAGTGACACTATATCCATCAAAAGTAGTCGAAGCCACTTCAATACCATTTCTATATCCTTTTACAGTATTTGTAAATGATGCTGATTCTCCCCAATTCAAATAAACAAATTGATTGAGATCAAACTCGCTACCACTAACCGATTTAATTGCCATTCCTTTTGTACCTGCATTATTTTGGTTGGTTATACCGGTAAAAGAACCCGAAGCATGAAAAACAGCCCCTTGCCACGACAAAGGGGTTGTAAATGCTCCGTTTACATCAGAAATATTATAAATCTGGATTTCGATATCGGATATATTCACGGAACCGCCATCTCCATCTGTGGCTCTATTATCAGAGGATATGTTTGTATCGCTAGTAAATGTAAGGGTTGGAGCCGAGCTAAGCGTTTGAGCTGATGCAAACTTAAAACTAGAAATCATTAGTAGAACAAAAAAGTAATTTTTTATCATAGTAAAAGGGGAATTAGATTAGTAAGCCCAAATATAATACTAAAAAAAATGCTCCTAAAAATTTAGAAGCATTTTTAATAATTTTATTATTTTTCTTATTTGATACTGAACAAACCATCTGGTTTATTTTCAATTTGATTGAAACGATCGGTACACTCTTTTATAATTGAGAATGCTTCATTTACATCACCCCAACCTTCTACATCGACTACTTTATTTTCTAAATCTTTATAAACTTGAAAGAAATGTTCGATTTCTTTCAATAAATGCGGATTAATATCTGATAAATTCGCCAATGAACTCCAAATTGGATCTGAAACAGGAACACAAATAATTTTGTCATCCGGTCCTTTATCATCTGCCATATGGAAAACACCAATTGGTTTTACTTCCATCACACAACCCGGAAAAGTAGGCTCGTTAATTAAAACTAAAACGTCCAAAGGGTCACCGTCCATAGCCAAAGTTTCAGGGAAAAATCCGTAATCTGCTGGATACATCATAGAAGAGAACAACATTCTATCGAAACGTATTCTTTTTATTTCAAAATCATATTCATATTTATTTCTACTTCCTCTTGGAATTTCGATTAACACATCGAAAGTTGTTATTTTGTCTGCTGCCATTTTTGGTTTTTTTATTTTCTAAATTTGTGTTTGCAAACTTAAATAAACTTTAGGTTTTCACAATGAAAAACTAGCTTTATCATTCATTACGATTTCGATATTGTTTATAAATCAGTAAACTACCTTCCTATTCCTTTTATTCAAGTAATAATGCCATAATAAAAAGGTTGCCACAGAACGATACGGACTCCATTTTGCCACATAATTTTCCATTTCTAGTTTGTCGTGAATATCGAGTAACTCTTTTATGGTGTTTTTGACAGCAATATCGCCCAGCGGAATAATATCTGGCGCTTGAAGCGAAAACATCAAATAAATGTCGATTGTCCAGTTGCCAATTCCCTTGATTTGGATTAATTCCTCTCGAACTTGTTCAGACGATTTGGTTGCTAAACTCTCAATATCAATTTCGTTGTGAATTATCGAATGGGATAAAGCTTTTATATAAGAAGTTTTTTGCCGGCTTACGCCAATGTTTCTATAATCTTCATCCGAAATAGTAATAAGTGATTCCGGTTGAAAATTTATTTCTTTGGCTTTGAGTTTAAGAAAAGTGGCTTTGGCTGAATCTATGGAAACTTGTTGTTCCAGAATTAATAGTACCAAAGTTTCGAAACCTTGTGGCCGTTTTGGAATTGTTGGCATTCCATATTTTTCGACAATCTGTTTGAAAACGGTTTCTTTATCTGAAAGATACTGGATGGCTTCTTGCATAATTTCGTTTTTTAGCCCTGATGGAAATGGAAAGCCTTTTAAAAAAAGTTAACCACAAATTACACAAAATTACACAAATTTATAACCCAATCAAATCGAATAATTGATACAAATTCATTTTAAATAGCAATGAAATTTGTGTAATTTGTGGTTGAAAATTTTAATAGCGAATGCCCGGAAACACACAGCAGGATTGGCTTCTAAAAATGAAATCCTAACGAAATTTTGACTGCAAATTTATTGGCATCCGGCATTTCGAGATAGTTTCCTCTCCACGAAAAATCGACACGGAAAAACTTGAAAATATTTCCAACTCCTGCGCTGTATTCCCAATACACTTTATCGGGCGCATTGTAAACCATTTCAGAAGCATTTATCGCTCTGTTTTCATCAGAAACAGTTCCGTAAATCGTTTTAAAACCAATGTTTTCACGCCAATTGAGCTTTCGCATAAAAGGAATTCTACCAAAAAATCGTCCGTGAAAATCGTGATCCCACTTAAAAGTCACATATTGATCGGTCACAAATTCATAGAATTGAAGATTGCTGAAGGTGTTTGAAATATCAAAAACAGATTGATTTCCTGGAACGACACTCATCAATCCTAGTGGAATGTATCCAAATGTTTTGCCCATTTCGACAGTGATGTTTGTGCGTCCCAATGGCCCAATGATAATGGGCTGTTTGTAATACAACTGTAATTTTTTGTAATTGAAATCACTGGAAAACAAATTCTTGAAACCTTGGCTATAGGTCAAAAAAATGGTGGTGTACGGATTGTCTGAAACATCTCTTTCCACACCAAAAGCAATCGGTATTCGGTTTGGCGTATATTCTATCTGAAGATTTACTTCCGATTGTTTGACCTCACTTTTCTTCGTGGTTTGAGACAAATCAGTGTAATAATCCAGACTAAATTCAGGACTCGCCGATTGCAACGTTCGATAGGAAACTCCGGTTCCAAAATTTAGATTTTTTACGGGTTCAATTTCCACTTGCAAATTGCTCAAATTGACGTTGGTCAATTTATTGTTACTACCTAACGTTAGTAGTCCCGAAGAGGCATAATTGCGCCCCAACAAATCATTTGAAGAGGTGAGAGAAGCTCCAATTTGTTCTATATCTCTTCGGTTTCCGGCTGATATGATGATTCTTTTTTTGTCGTTGACCATCCATTTTCCGGTAACTCCGTATTTGAATTTATCATCTTTAAATCCATAGGCAATATACGATTGCAATCGCCAAGGATCATTGGGACCAAAATACGTTCTTACTCCGGTTCGCAATCGCAATCCTTCGACAGAGTTTTGCCCAACAACAGCATAAATAGGTCCATAATCCAAATTTCCGAAATGTAGATACCCACTATCCAACACCTCTACCAAACTGTATAATCGCTGGAATTTTTTGACGGTTTGCAAGGTGTCAAGCATTTTATAAACACCTTTTTCGTCCTTGGTCAATTTTTCGAAACGATTTTCTTCCCAAAATTCCTCGGTTTTATTATAAACTTCTTTGTCTAAATAATTGACTTCCTCTTTATAAAAATTCTCGGGTTTCTCGACGTTAAATTTATGGTCTCTGTAAAAAGTGGTTCGTTTTCCATAAACCCCTTTAGATTTGTCTTTTTTGTTTAAAGCAAAATCAGTCATCATATAATCTTTGGTCAAAAGAAAAACAGAATCATTCATTACTTCGAATTCCTGCTCGATATAAATATCTTTTACCCAGTTAATATTGGCACTTTTGGTAGCTGCCATATTGATATTTTTTATGGCATAAGTGGTATCGCTTACCCAAAAATCACCTTTAAAAGTCAATTCGTTTTTTCGCCTTGGATAAAACACAATATTGTAACACCACTTTTTATCGATAAAAGCACTGTCTCTTAAAATATAATTATAAACATCAATTCCAGTTGTTGACAAAGGACTTGTAAAACTTTTGTCGAAAAAAGTGAGGTGATTGTCATAAATATCAAAGTCCGAATACAAATCGTTTACAAAGGCTAAAATTTGTTGATTACCGTTAAATCCTGAAGTTTTATTGGCTTTAGTTTTTACTTTGACCTTTTTAAAATTATTGTCTCCATAAACATCCGACAAGGCTTCGTTTATAAAAATAGGCAAATAGGTTTTTCCTGTAATCTTCGAAGTATCTACATGTTTAAAAATAAATTCCATCCCTTTGAAGAGCTTCTTTTTCATATAAGCTGTATCAATGGTATTCAAGTCGAACTCAATCTTCTCGTATTTTTCCATTTGGTATTGCTTGAATAAATACAACCCGTTTTTGCGTCTTCTTTCCCAAATTTTTCTCAGAATATCCAGTGCTGGATTATTTTTTTTGGACGTTTTTCCTGAATAAACCACCACTTCATTTAAACTCAAAATTTCGTTCAACTGAACAGTAATCTTGTATGTTACTGATTTCTCCAATATAATTTCCTTGTCTGAAAAGCCTATCGAGGTAATTACAATCGCATTATAGGTTTTGGGAGACTCCAGATAAAAAATACCGTCTTCATTGGAAACGACACCTTCGCTCGAATTTTGGAAAGCGATATTTGCGAAAGGAACAGGATGATTTGATTTGTCTACAACAACACCACTAACTTTTGTTTGAGCAAAAAGAGGGATTGTTAAAGCAATTAAGAAGAATAAATTAATTAGAATTTTTTTTTTCATAATCAAAAAAAAACTTCATCGAATTTAGAATTCTGATGAAGTTTCAAATATAGTTAATTCGATAAAGAATTGTGCAGATTTTAACATTTCGAAACCGAAAATTTTTAAAATCAACAATTATTTTTTATACAATACTTTTTTTACTGCTTTTACAACGTCGGCAGCATCTGGCAACCATTCTTTAAGCAAAACTGGAGAGTAAGGCGCAGGAGTGTCGGCAGTGGTAATACGTTGTATTGGAGCATCTAGAAAATCGAAAGCGCGTTCTTGAACCATATACGTAATTTCAGAAGAAACACTTGCAAAAGGCCAAGCTTCTTCAAGAATTACCAATCTATTTGTTTTTTTAACCGAAGTTAAAATCGTTTCATTATCCATTGGACGAACAGTTCTTAAATCGATAATTTCACAAGAGATTCCTTCTTTTGCCAATTCATCAGCAGCAATGAAAGCTTCTTTGATAATTTTTCCAAAAGAAACAATAGTTACATCTGTACCTTCACGTTTTACATCGGCAAGACCAATTGGAATTGTGTATTCTCCGTCTGGCACTTCTCCTTTGTCACCATACATTTGCTCTGATTCCATAAAAATAACAGGATCATTATCGCGAATAGCTGATTTCAAAAGTCCTTTAGCATCATAAACATTCGATGGAACCACTACTTTAAGACCTGGCGTGTTAGCAAACCAGTTTTCCAAAGCTTGTGAGTGGGTTGCTCCCAATTGTCCTGCAGAAGCTGTTGGCCCACGAAAAACGATAGGAACATTAAATTGTCCTCCAGTCATTTGACGGATTTTGGCAGCATTATTTATAATCTGATCGATACCAACCAAGGCAAAGTTGAAAGTCATATATTCTACAATCGGTCTGCAACCATTCATCGCTGAACCCACCGCAATTCCAGTAAAACCAAGTTCAGCAATAGGAGTATCAATTACTCTTTTTTCACCAAATTCTGCAAGCATTCCTTTTGAAGCTTTGTAAGCACCGTTGTATTCGGCTACCTCTTCACCCATTAAATATATTGACTCGTCGCGACGCATTTCTTCGCTCATCGCTTCGCAAATAGCCTCTCTAAATTGTATCGTTCTCATATTTTTTTGTTTGTGTGTAATTTTCGAATGGCAAAAATAAATATTTTATACCACTTAAATGCATAAATTTTGTTATAAAAAATAAAGAATAGAATCCCGCTATGCGCTTTGTCTAAGTTGATTTAAAAAAACAAGTTGAAATATCTTAAAATAATTGAATTACGAAATCGTAATAGTTTTGTAAATATTATGCACGCATAGTATATTATTCCGAATATTTATTCTAATTTTGCGAATCCAATTTAGAAAAATTCCAAATTATGAAAATATTAGTTTGCATCAGTCACGTTCCTGATACTACTTCAAAAATTAATTTTGCCAACGATGATTCTCAATTTGACACCAATGGCGTTTCGTTTGTAATCAATCCGAATGACGAATTTGGCTTGACTCGTGGAATCTGGTTTCAAGAACAACAAGGCGCAACGATTACCGTTGTCAACGTTGGTGGTCCAGAAACTGAACCAACATTAAGAAAAGCTTTGGCTATTGGAGCAAACGAAGCCATTCGTGTCAACGCCAATCCAACAGATAGCTTCTTTGTTGCCAAACAATTGGCCGAAGTGATAAAAAATGGCGCTTATGACCTTGTAATTGCTGGTAAAGAATCTTTAGATTACAACGGAGGAATGGTTCCTGGAATGATAGCAGGAATTTTGGGATATAATTTTCTAAATTCTTGTACCGAAATAACCGTTGATGGGACAAACGTAAAAGCCATTCGCGAAATTGATGGTGGTAGAGAAACCGTTTCAACTGCTTTGCCTTTAATCATTGGTGGACAAAAAGGATTGGTTGAAGAAAAAGATTTACGAATTCCGAATATGAGAGGAATTATGACAGCCAGATCCAAACCATTGACAGTAGTAGAAGCTGTTGACGCTCCAATAAATACCAAAGCAGTGAAATTTGAAAAACCGGCTCCAAAATCAGCAGTAAAATTAGTTGCCGCCGATAATTTAGACGAATTAGTTAATTTATTACACAACGAAGCCAAAGTTATATAGTAATCAGTGTTCAGTGTTCAGTATTCAGTGCGCAACTTGAAACTTTAAACCTGAAACTTTAAACCAAAAATTCTATGTCAATATTAATATACGCAGAATCAGCAGAAGGAAAATTCAGAAAAGTAGCTTTCGAATTGGCTTCTTATGCAAAAAAAGTAGCCGAATCATTAGGAACAACCGTTACTGCGGTAACTATAAACACAGGAGATGTTTCGGAATTATCAAAATACGGAGTTGATAAAGTCTTGAAAGTAACCAACGATAAATTAGCTGGTTTTTCGGCAAAAGCTTATGCCGACGTTATCAAACAAGCTGCTCAAAAAGAAGAAACTAAAGTAATTTTACTTTCATCAACTACCGACAGTATTTATCTTGCACCGCTAGTTGCTGTTTCTCTAGAAGCTGGTTTTGCTTCTAATGTAGTAGGTTTGCCGGTTAGCACTTCGCCATTTCAAGTAAAAAGAAATGCCTTTTCAAACAAAGCTTTTAACATAACTGAAATTAACACCGAAGTCAAAATTTTAGGACTTGCCAAAAACTCTTACGGAATTTTTGAAAGTGCATCAAATTTAGCCGAAGAAGATTTCAATCCAACCATTGGCGGCAATGATTTTGGAATAAAAACAGAATCAGTAGAAAAAGTTACCGGAAAAGTTTCTCTTGCCGATGCCGATATCGTGGTTTCAGCAGGTCGTGGTTTAAAAGGCCCTGAAAACTGGGGAATGATTGAAGAATTGGCCGAAGTTCTTGGAGCTGCAACTGCTTGTTCGAAACCAGTTTCTGATTTAGGTTGGAGACCTCACGGAGAACACGTAGGACAAACCGGAAAACCAGTTGCCGCCAATTTATACATTGCCATCGGAATTTCGGGAGCGATTCAGCACATTGCGGGAATCAACTCCTCGAAAGTAAAAGTAGTCATCAACACAGATCCAGAAGCACCTTTCTTTAAAGTCGCCGACTATGGAATCGTTGGCGATGCATTTGATGTTGTACCACGATTAATCGAAAAACTAAAAGCATTTAAAGCGTCACATTCTTAATTTTAGAATTCGTTCCAAAAATATAGCTACCTACAAACAAGATAATCGTATCTTTGCTTTAGGTGGCTTTTTTGTTTCGTGTTTTTTGATTAAAATTGCACTTTTATTTTTCATCAAAAAAAGCTGTAGATTCAAGGTGTCCTCTGCTTTCCAATTATTCAAATATGAGCTTAGTTAAATTATCCATAAAAGGAATTTCATACAGTCAAACCCAAAATGGGGCTTATGCCTTGATTTTAAATGAGGTTGACGGAGAAAGAAAGTTGCCCATCGTTATAGGCGCTTTCGAAGCTCAGTCGATTGCCATTGCTTTGGAAAAAGAAATAAAACCACCACGCCCATTGACCCACGATTTATTCAAAAATTTTGCCGAGCGCTTCGATATTGTTGTCAAACAAGTGATTATCCACAAGTTGGTCGATGGTGTTTTTTATTCGAGCATCATTTGCGAAAGAGATAAAATCGAAGAAATTATCGACGCCAGAACCTCTGATGCTATTGCTTTGGCTTTGCGATTTAACGCTCCTATTTTTACCTATAAAAACATTCTAGACAAAGCTGGTATTTACCTAAAAGCAAATCCATCGGAAACCGACAAAGGAAGCCAAGAAATAGACGATGTACTTTCAAACCCAGAGACTTTTGGACTTGGAGAAGAAAGCAATCAATCAGGTGAAACCTATTCAAAACACAGCCTGCAAGAATTAAACGAATTGCTGGATCAAGCCGTGGAACAGGAAGACTACGAAAAAGCAGCCAAAATCAGGGATGAAATCTCAAGAAGACAGTAAGAAAAGTGTTCAGTATTCAGTTGGCAGTATTCAGTAATCAGAAACAGAAATCAATAATCAGTATATAATCTAACAACGAACAGATAGCTTCGTTCCTAGCAATACTATGAAACAATATTTAGACTTAGTACAACACGTTTTAGAAAACGGAAATCAAAAAGGAGATAGAACAGGAACAGGGACAAAAAGCGTTTTTGGTTACCAAATGCGATTTGATTTGGCCGAAGGTTTCCCGATGGTGACTACCAAAAAATTACACCTCAAATCTATTATTCACGAATTGCTTTGGTTCCTGAAGGGCGACACCAACATCAAATACCTAAAAGACAACGGAGTAAAAATCTGGGATGCTTGGGCAGATGAAAACGGTGATTTAGGCCCCATTTACGGACACCAATGGCGCAACTGGAATAGCGAAGAAATAGACCAAATTGCTGATCTTATTCAAGAACTAAAATCCAACCCAAACAGCAGAAGAATGCTGGTTTCAGCCTGGAATCCAAGTGTTTTGCCAGATACTTCCAAATCATTTGCAACGAATGTAGCCAACAATAAAGCAGCATTGCCTCCTTGTCACGCTTTCTTCCAATTCTATGTTGCCGACGGAAAATTGTCTTGTCAATTGTACCAAAGAAGTGCCGATATTTTTCTTGGAGTACCATTCAATATTGCTTCTTATGCTTTGTTTACTATGATGATAGCCCAAGTTTGCGATTTGCAAGTAGGTGAATTTATTCACACTTTTGGCGATGCACATATTTACAACAACCATTTTGATCAACTGGAATTGCAATTGTCACGCAAACCAAAAGCATTACCTAAAATGATTTTGAATCCTGCCATAAAAAACATTTTCGAATTTACTTATGACGATTTCACATTAGAAAATTACGAACCACACGACCCGATAAAAGGAAGTGTTGCGGTGTAAAATTCTTTCATAAAATAATAACTACATTTATCATCCCAATTCAGCTAATTATTTAGATGGATTGGGATGAGTTTTTTTTAGAACTACACAAAAGTTGAAACCAATTTATATGAGAAACAGCATAACTATACTTTCCGTAATTTTATTTGGTCTTTTTAGTTGTAAAAAAGATAATTCAGATAAAAAAATTGAATCTTTAGCTCAAAAAATAAAAGCTCGAAAAAACATCCATGAAAAAAGCAATCCAAAATTCTCCCAAAATGACTTTTCATTAGTTTATCAATATACAAATGAAGAATCTAATCAGATATTGGGAATAAACATAATTGATGAAAAAAACTTAAAATTTCATCTGGTTACAGAAACACTCCCATGTGATACAGAATATTGGGGAATTGCTGAAAACAAAAATTGGAATATTGATTCCGAAATAGATGAAGATAAAAATGGCGGTTATTTCACTGATGAATACATTATGGATAAAGCAGAATATACTATTGGAATTAGATTAGCTTTAGATTCAAGTAAAGTCATAATAAAGTATTTGCAGAAAGACGGATTAGAAACCGATTGCCTTCCAATAACAAGAAAAATAATGGAACGGATAAAATAAAAACTAATCAACTAATGTTGAGCAAAATTAAATTATTATCTAAACCCAAACTCTTTTAAAGCGATTGAATTCCATATCTTTATCCACTCATTATTCACATAAAAAAACATAAAAAATAATATGCCAACACCCGCTTCAGAATGTTTGTATTGTCAAAACAACGAAACATTACACAATTTAATGATTAAAATAGGTGATTTAGAGGTATCACAACTCTTCTTGTTTAAAGAACAATCTTATACAGGTCGCTGCAATGTAGTTTACAAAGACCACGGCGTGGAACTACACGAATTGAGCGATGACCAACGTGATGCATTTATGCGTGATGTTACCAAAACGGCTAAAGCCATCGCAGCAGCATTCAACCCAACAAAAATTAACTATGGCGCTTATGCAGATACTTTATCACATTTGCATATGCACATTGTTCCAAAATACAAAGACGGATATGGTTTTGGAGGTGTTTTTGAAATGAACCCACAAAAAACTACGCTGTCTGATGCAGAATATGCTGAAATTATAGCAAAAATAAAAGCCTGTTTATAAAATCAGCTTCTATTTTTCATAAAAACAAAAAATCCGCTTTTCAGCGGATTTTTTTCTTATGATTAAACTAATAACACTCCATTTTCTGTTCCAGCAAAATCGTTCCATTTAAAAGAATCTGCTTCCGGCTCATTGATATAAGAACCGTCAATTACATACTTAAATTCATAAGCCGCATCTTTTGGCAAATCAAAAACGCCTTTGAAAGTACCGTTTTTCAATTTTGACAATTCCCCTTCTGATGGATTCCAATTATTGAAATCACCTACAACTGAAGCTGCATTTGCTTCTTTTGCTTCAACCGAAAAAGTAACTTTACAAACTGGTTTCGTTTTTACAAATTGTTTTTTTATTGACATAACTATTTCATTTTTAGAATTATGAGGCAAAGAAAATATATTTTTTTGAACATCCAATATTTAAGACAAAGTTTTATGATTATGGCAGAAACAGTCATAATTTTTGAACATATTCATAAATATTTATTATAAAAATTTTAATATTATAAATTAGAAATCGTTTTCTCTTTAAATAATCTTGACTTTAAAATAATGGAATTTCAAAATAAATTTTATCTTTATAATCAAAATTTGGCCTTATGGAAAAAGAACAACAAGAACTATATGAATATGCCCGAAAAAGGATAAAACAGAAAAAAGTACTCTATTTTCATTTTGTCTTATTAATTCTAGGAAGTATATTTATGTTTATTGCTAATCATTTTGAGGCATTTGGATTTACTTCTAATTGGGCAATTTGGGCAATTACGGCTTGGCTTTTCCTATTTATTTTGCATTTTATAAAAGTATATATTACTGATCGTTTTATGAACAAAGATTGGGAAAGAGAACAAGTAAGCCGGCTTGTTGCCCAACAGCAAAGAAAAATTGATCAATTACAAACAAAGGTAGAAGAAGATACCGAAACCAAACCCCAGTAAAAAAATGATAATTATGATTGCGGCTGTCGCCGAAAACAATGCTTTAGGCAAAAATAATGATTTGCTGTGGCACTTACCCAATGATTTCAAACGTTTCAAGGAAGTTACTTCGGGTCACCATATTATTATGGGAAGAAAAACATTTGAAAGTTTCCCAAAACCCTTGCCTAACAGAACACACGTCATTATAACACGGCAAAAAGATTATAAATTTGAAGGCTGTGTAGTTGTCCAAGATTTAGAAAAAGCCATTGCAGCTTGTCCAAAAAATGAAGATATTTATATCATTGGAGGCGGCGAAATTTACACACAATCCATCCCTATTGCTGACCAACTCGACATTACAAGAGTGCATCATTCGTTTGATGCTGATGTTTATTTTCCAGAAATAAATCCTGAAATATGGGAATTAACCTCCGAAACTTTTAATCCGAAAGACGAAAAACACCTTTTTGATTATACTTTTCAAACATTCGTCAGGAGAAAATAAAAACTCTTAATTCAACCACAGATTGACTAATTTCATTAAAAACGGCTGAAAAATATCTTCGAAAAAGGTGTTATGTATTTATTATCCAAAAATCTAGTTTACATTTGTCTTAAATTTTAAAAAATGTCAAAAAACATCACTCCTTATAAAGATTCCAATTTAAGCAAAAAAGAACAAGTAGCCTCAATGTTCGATACTATTTCCGGCAATTATGATAATCTTAATCGGGTTATTTCTTTTGGAATTGACGTAAAATGGCGCAAAAAAGTCCTGCAAATGGTAGCCAAAACCAATCCAAAATACATTCTGGACATTGCCACAGGAACAGGTGATTTGGCTATTTTGATGGCACAAACCAAGGCTGAAAAAATCATAGGATTGGATATTTCAGCAGGAATGCTAGAAGTGGGGACGAAAAAAATACAGGACAAAAACTTATCCAACACTATAGAAATGGTTTTGGCCGATTCAGAAAATATGCCTTTTGAAGACAACTATTTTGATGCCATCACGGTAGCTTTTGGTGTCAGAAATTTTGAAAATTTAGAAAAAGGATTAGCAGAAATTTTGAGAGTCTTGAAACCGAACGGCATCTTTGTAATCTTGGAAACTTCTGTTCCAGATAAAACACCTTACAAACAAGGTTATACTTTTTACAGCAAAAATATTTTACCACTTATTGGTAAATTATTCTCAAAAGACAATGTTGCCTACGGTTATCTATCCGAATCGGCTGCAGCTTTTCCTTATGGTGAAGCCTTAAACAATATTTTGAAAAAAATTGGGTTTATAGATGTGGTTGCCTTGCCGCAAACTTTTGGCGTGGCAACAATTTATTCAGCTTCCAAGAAATAAATATGAAAAAAATAGTTGTCTTATTTTTATTAGTTATTGCCGTAAAAGTACAGGCACAGAATCCTAATAAACTATTTGGCAGAGACCCAATTATTAATCTGGAAAATTTCCAAAAGCAAAAGTTATATTTTGGTTTCTACCTCGGCTTCAATTCCTATGATTTCAAAATAGATTATAAAACCGTTGGCGAAGACATTCTAGTCGAAAAAAGCACAGGATTCAATGTAGGACTAGTTGCTGATTTGAAGCTTCAAGAATACATCCGTTTGCGATTTGAACCTGGATTGTATTATACAACGAGAAGTTTGCAATATCCCGCAAGTTATTTCCCAACCACTCCAACTACATCGGATTTGCTTAGAGAAGTAAACAGCACTAATCTCCATTTTCCGTTAATACTTAAGTTTTTATCACTTAGAACAGGAAACATTAGACCTTATTTGTTGGGCGGAGTTTCGGCAACCTTGAATTTGTCGAGCAATTCGAAATCAATAGATGATAATTATGAGGAACGCTTCCGAATGAAACCTTGGACAACAAATTATGAGATTGGTTTTGGTATTGATGTTTTTTCGGAATATTTCATATTCTCGCCTTCCATCAGAGGCGTTTTTGGACTTACCGACGAATTAATTCGAGATAATGACCCCAATAGCCCTTGGACTGGGAATATTGAATCAATGAAAACCAGAGCCGTTTTTGTCAATTTCACTTTCCATTAAAAGTTTACAGTATTCAGTCGCAGTTTACAGTCCTGTGATACTGTCAAAAAAGTTTGCAGAGAATGTCTTCAAAACCGAATACAACAACTGAAAACTGAAAACTGAGACTGAAAACTAAAAAATCACCCTCGGCGAAACTCACTCAAAATAATAGCTGTAGCCGTGGCCACATTCAAACTTTCTGTTTTTTGAAGTGTCCCAAAACGAGGAATTGTAAGTCGGTTTTTAGCTAATTTTTCAAGTTCTGGTGAAATCCCATTGGCTTCGTTGCCCATAATAATAATTCCTTCTTGGGGCAAATTGGTTTTGTAAATGTTGATTCCATCCATAAAAGTTCCAAAAACAGACAATTGGGTTTGACTGATAAAATATTCCAAATCTATATAATTGACGTTGACTCTGGCAATGGAACCCATCGTGGCTTGAACTACTTTTGGATTGTAAATATCCACCGTCTCTTTTGAACAAATTAATTGATCAATACCAAACCAATCACACAATCGCAATATGGTTCCTAAATTTCCGGGATCACGGATGGAATCAAGGGCAAGAATTAATCCCGATTCAATAATTTTTTTCTCAGATGGAATTTTAAATAATGCCAAACAAGTATTTGGAGTTGCCAAAGCACTGATTTTTTTTAAATCACTTTCGGGAATTATCATTCTTTTGTCTTTTGAAACTTCCTCAAAATCGTTTTGCGTAGTATATAAATGAACCAATTCAAAATTTGATTCTACCAATTCTTGAATTACCTTTATGCCTTCGGCAAAAAACATTTGATTGGCAAACCGATATTTTTTTTGTTGTAAACTCGTTATAAGTTTTATTTGGTTTTTACTAACCATAAAAAATGTACTTTTGAATTAAATATTTCTCAGCATTTGAAAAAGATTAGCACAAAAATAGCAACATTTATTTTAATAGGAATAATTATCTCGGCATGTGATACTGTAAAACAGGTTCCAGCTGGCAAACAGCTTCTTACTAAAAATGAAATTTTGGTAAATGACAAAGCTACAAAAGAAGATGATATTACTAATCAATTGTATCAAAAACCCAACAGCTCCATACTGGGTTATCGATTGCGATTGAATTTATTCAATATTGCAAAACCAAATCCAGACTCTTCATATAAAGCCAAATTTACTAATCATCCCGGAAAATATGAACGAATGTCAAAATGGCTGTCGGCAAAACAAGTCGACAGGCTAGGGCAATCTTTTTGGCATAAAGGAATTGATGAATTCTTGAAGAAAACTGGAGAAGCTCCTGTTATAGTCGACACGATTAGAAGCAATAAATCTTTGCTCCGATTAAAATATTACTATTTCAACAATGGCTTTTTTGGGGTGAAAGCAAATTATAAATTAGATAGTTTGAGTGCCAAAAAAGCAAAAATAAAATATACCATTACCACTGGAAATCCTTATTTTCTCGATTCTTTAAAAACAACCATCAAAACTCCCGCGTTAGATTCCTTATACCAAGGAATCAAAGCAGATGCCTATATAAAATCAGGGCAACAATACAAAACAAAAGATTTTGAAGATGAAAAAAACCGAATCAACACCCATTTCAGAAACAATGGCGTGTATCAATTTCAACCTAATTTCGTGACTTATGATTTAGATACGCTTAACACAGAGAAAAAAGTAAACGTAAATCTAAAAATAAGCGACTTTTCTGTTCAAGAAAACGATTCCTCGAGGACTGAACCATTCAGAATTTACAAAATAAGCGATGTAAATATTTATACTGATTATTCGGCAACGACCATCAACTCAAAAATTACAGACAGCACTTCCTACAATAATTTTAATTTGTACAGCCACAGTAAATTAAAATACAAACCAAAAGCAATAACTGATGCTGTTTTTATAGCAAAAGGAGGCTTGTTTGCCGACTATAAAACCGTATTGACTACGCGGTATTTAAATAATCTTAAAATTTTCAATTACCCAACTATACTTTATAAAATAGATGAAAGAGATTCGACAGCAAATTCTTTAATTGCGAATGTGTATTTGTCACCTCGAAAAAAATACAGTTTAGGCACTACATTCGATGTTACTCATTCCAATATTCAAGACATTGGAATTGCCGGTAGTATTACAGAAAGCATTCGAAACGTATTCAAAGGTGCCGAAACACTTGAAATTTCAGGGCGAGGAAACATTGGTTCTTCAAAAGATTTGGCAAATCCAGAAAGCAAATTTTTTAATGTATCGGAATATGGAATTGATTTAAAACTGAATATTCCCAGAATATGGTTTCCTTTTAAAACCGAGAAAATCATCCCCAAAAGTATGATTCCGTCGACACAACTTTCAGTAGGTTTATCAACTCAAAAAAATATTGGACTTGACAAAGAGAATTTTACGAGTTCTTTGGCTTATAATTGGACCCCCAAAAGATACAATACGGCTCGTTTTGATTTATTAAATATGCAATATGTACGAAATCTAAACCCACAAAATTATTTCAATGTCTATGAATCCTCTTATAATGCCCTTAATGACATAGCAAAAGTTTACAACAATGACACTGAATACATTGACGATAATGGAGATTTAATAATAGAAAAAGGAACATCAGGTTTTACCAACGATGTTCTGACAGATCAAACAGCATTGAAACCTGAAGACCAAGAATACCAGGATGTCGACAATATCGAAGAACGAAGAATCAGACTTACAGAAAATGATTTTATTTTGGCCACGGGTTTTACTTTTTCAAAAACAACTAGAAAAGACTTGCTCGACAATAATTTTTATCTTTTTAGAACAAAAATAGAATCCGCGGGATCCCTTTTATCCTTGGTTTCAAATGCAGCAAACTTGCCTAAAAACCAAAATGGCAACTACGAAATTTTTAATTTAGAATATTCAGAGTACATCAAAACAGAGTTCGATTACATCAAGTATTGGGATTTATCCAAAGAAAAAGTGATCGCATTTAGAAGCTTTTTTGGTATCGCCATTCCCTATGGAAATTCAAACAACATTCCCTTTTCAAGGAGTTATTTTGCTGGAGGCTCTAATGACAACAGAGCATGGCAACCCTACCGTTTAGGACCTGGAAGCAGTGGAGCGGTGAATGATTACAATGAAGCGAATATGAAAATTGCATTAAGTGCCGAATTCCGATTCAGAATATTAGGCAGTTTAAAAGGGGCAATATTTGCTGATGCAGGCAATATTTGGAATGTACTAGACAACGTAACGAATGAAAAAGCAACCTTTAATAGTATATCCGACTTAAAGGAACTGGCTCTTGGAACCGGCTTTGGTTTACGTTACGATTTGAGTTTTTTCGTGGTTCGATTTGATTTAGGGTTTAAAACCTACAATCCAGCCAATGAAATTGATAAAAGATGGTTTAACGATTACGATTTCGCTCATTCTGTTTTTAATTTTGGTATAAATTATCCTTTCTAAGTGCTAATTAATTCTTATTTTTGCATTCTAAAATTTTAACTATATAAAATAACCTAAATTAATTACAATGGCACATAATATCAAACCAGGAGTAGCTACAGGAGATCAAGTTCAAGAAATTTTCAAATATGCAAAAGAAAAAGGTTTTGCCCTTCCCGCAGTAAATGTTACGGGTTCAAACACTATAAATGGCGTTCTTGAAACTGCAGCAAAATTGAATGCACCTGTTATTATCCAATTTTCAAACGGTGGAGCTCAGTTTAATGCTGGAAAAGGACTTTCTAATGCAGCTGAAAAATCAGCTATCGCTGGTGGAATTGCTGGTGCAAAACACATTCATACAATGGCAGAAGCTTATGGAGCAACTGTAATTTTACATACTGATCACTGTGCCAAAAAATTATTGCCATGGATTGACGGTTTATTGGACGCTTCAGAAAAGCATTTTGCCGAAACTGGAAAACCATTATTCTCGTCTCACATGATTGATTTATCAGAAGAGCCTATCGAAGAAAACATCGAAATCTGTGCAGCATATTTGAAAAGAATGAGCAAAATGGGAATGACCTTGGAAATCGAACTAGGAATCACTGGTGGAGAAGAAGATGGTGTTGACAACTCAGACGTAGATAGTTCAAAATTATATACACAACCTTCAGAAGTATCTTATGCTTACGAAGAATTATTAAAAGTAAGTCCTCGTTTTACAATTGCCGCTTCTTTTGGTAATGTTCACGGTGTTTACAAACCAGGAAACGTAAAATTGACTCCAAAAATCTTAAAAAATTCTCAAGATTACGTTCAAGAAAAATTCAAAACTGGACCAAACCCAGTTGATTTCGTTTTCCACGGAGGTTCAGGTTCTACATTAGAAGAAATCAGAGAAGGAATTAGCTACGGTGTAGTAAAAATGAATATCGATACTGACTTGCAATTTGCACTTACCGAAGGGATTCGTGACTTTATGGTAAACAACATCGATTACCTTAAAACTCAAATCGGAAACCCAACTGGTTCTGATGCCCCAAACAAAAAATATTACGACCCAAGAAAATGGTTGCGTGAAGGTGAAGTTACATTCAACGCCAGACTGGAACAAGCGTTTGCAGATTTAAACAACGTGAATACTCTATAAATTAAATTATAAATTATGAGTTATGAATTATGAGCTTTTCTTGTAATTTATAACTCATAACTTTTAACTCATAACTCTACTAATATGGCTTGGTTTAAAAGAACAGAAAAAGGAATTACGACGGCTACCGAAGACAAAATGGACGTTCCCAAAGGGCTTTGGTACAAATCTCCAACCGGAAAAGTTATTGATGCCGATGAGTTAGCACGAAATCTGTGGGTAAGCCCAGAAGATGGTTTTCATGTAAGAATTGGTAGTGCTGAATATTTTGAAATATTGTTTGACAATAATGAATTCGTTGAACTAGATGCAAAAATGACATCAAAAGATCCTTTGCATTTTGTAGATACCAAAAAATATTCAGATCGTTTAAAAGACGTTATGGCAAAAACCAAGTTGAAAGATGCGGTTCGTACAGGCGTTGGAAAATCAAAAGGAAAAGAATTAGTGGTTTGCTGTATGGATTTTGCCTTTATTGGTGGATCTATGGGTGCAGTTGTAGGTGAAAAAATTGTTCGAGGAATTGATTATTCCATCAAAAACAATGTTCCGTTTGTAATGATTTCCAAATCAGGTGGAGCCAGAATGATGGAAGCAGCTTATTCGCTAATGCAATTAGCTAAAACCTCGGTAAAACTGGCACAATTATCTGAAGCAAAAATTCCATACATTTCGTTATGTACAGACCCTACAACAGGAGGAACAACTGCTTCCTACGCTATGTTAGGTGACATCAACATTTCTGAACCTGGAGCATTAATTGGTTTTGCAGGCCCTAGAGTTGTAAAAGATACCACAGGAAAAGATTTGCCAGAAGGATTTCAAACTGCCGAATTTGTTCTTGAACACGGCTTTCTGGATTTCATCACACCACGAAAAGAGTTGAAAGATTCCATCAATTTGTATATTGATTTGATTCAAAACAACAATATTAGATAAATGAAAATCCCGAGCAATCGGGATTTTTTTTGGCGCTCTTGCTCTAAAAAAACCATCAAAAAAATATAGAAAAGTTAAAAAGCTTCCCTATTTTCGAATAGCTGCTTTTTAACTTTTTATTTTTTGGCAGAATTAACCACCCAAGCAGCTTTTGTTTGATAAATTTCTAACATTTAACATCCAAAAAGTGAAATAATTGTAAATTTTTCACTAAAATTGACACTTCTTACAGAGCAAGAATTTTCATAAGAAAAAACAGCTACAACCATTAACCAAAATTAATAAAATGAGTGAAACTCAAGTAAAAACAGGACATCCAAAAGGATTGTATTTCTTATTCTTTACAGAAATGTGGGAGCGATTTAGTTATTATGGAATGAGAGCAATCTTTATTCTATTTATGACAAAAATATTATTGATGAAAGATGCCGATGCTTCCCAAATATATGGAAGTTACACGGGATTGGTTTATTTAACACCCTTGTTAGGAGGTTATTTATGCGATAAATTTTTAGGAAATAGGCGAAGTATAATTATTGGTGGACTATTAATGGCAATTGGACAATTCTGCATGTTTTTTAGCGCATCGCTTGGAGTCAATGGTGGAGTTTCAGTAATGTGGATGGGTCTAACAGCAATAATCATTGGTAATGGTTTCTTTAAACCAAATATCTCTACAATGGTTGGGCAACTCTATCCTGCTAATGACAGAAGGATTGATAGTGCATTTACCATTTTCTATATGGGAATTAACCTTGGAGCTTTCTTTTCTCCACTCGTTTGCGGTTCAATGGATTTCAAATGGGGATTCCTGGCAGCTGGAATTGGAATGTTAATTGGTTTAGTTGCTTTTATATTAGGGCAAAAAAAATACCTTATTTCTGAAGAAGGAAAAGAGATAGGTTTACCGGTGAAAAAACTGGATGCAAAAAGTATAGGAATGATATTTGGTTCTATTGCTATTATCTTTTTTATGTTGAACTTTAAACAAATGTTCAAAAGCGATGTAGATATCATTAGCTATTTTATTTATGGTGCCATGGTAGCTATGCCAATCCTCATCTTCAGCGATAAAAGTTTAAGCAAAATAGAAACCCAAAGAATTACCGTAATTTTTATTCTTGCTTTTTTCGTAATCTTTTTTTGGGGAGCATTCGAGCAAGCTGGAGCATCATTAACTTTATTTGCTGACAGACAAACAGAAAGAACACTTTTTGGATGGGAAATGCCAGCCTCTTATTTTCAATCGGTCAATCCATTAGCAGTTATTTCGTTGGCACCGATTTTTTCTATTATTTGGGGATTCTTATATATGAGAAAATTAGAACCATCATCTCCAAAAAAGATGGCCATTGGTTTAGGTTTGGTGGCAATGGGTTATGTTGTTATAGCAATAGCAGTAAAAGGATTGGGTGTTGATGAAAAAGTTTCAATGTGGTGGCTTATTGGCTTATATATTATTCACACTATGGGAGAATTGTGTCTATCACCAATCGGATTGTCAATGGTTTCAAAATTAGCCCCATTGCGTTTATCTTCACTAATGATGGGAACTTGGTTCTTGGCTAATGCTGCTGCTAATAAATTTGCGGGAACATTAAGCGCTCTAATTCCAGGTGGAGAAGACGGAACAGGTGGAGCAACCTCGTTTTTAGGATTTCAAATCACCAATCTATATGAGTTTTTTGTGTTGTTTATTATTATGTCTGGTGCTGCAGCTGCAATATTATTTGTTCTAAGTTCTTGGTTAGAAAAACGTATGCACAATGATCACGTTGAAGGCGTTGATTTAGAAGTTGAGAATAGATAAACCGTTTAATTTTTTTTATATCTTTCAAACCTACAAAGCATCTTGTAGGTTTGTTTTTTTAATCAACTAATTTATGAGTGAAAATTTAACTATCGAACAAATTCAAAACTTCAAAGGCAAGTACCCAAAACAATTGTGGTATTTGTTTTTCAGCGAAATGTGGGAGCGTTTTAGTTTTTACGGAATGCGGGGAATGTTGGCAGTCTTTATGGTAAGCCAGCTGAATATGGATGAAACCACAACCAATTTGCAATATGGTGCCACTCAAGCTTGGGTTTATGCTTTCACATTTATTGGAGGATTGTTTGCCGACAAAATTCTAGGGTTTAGAAAATCACTTTTTTGGGGAGGGATTTTAATGATTATTGGAAGCGTGATTTTAGCAGTTAGTCCAAAAGATTTGTTTTTTACCGGAATTGGTTTTTCGATTGTTGGAACAGGATTTTTTAAACCTAATATTTCTTCTATGGTGGGACAATTATACAAAGATGGCGATGTTAGACGAGATGCAGGTTTTTCCCTTTTCTACGCCGGAATTAATCTCGGGGCTTTGCTTGGAGGTTATGTTTGTATCGCTGTAGCCAATGGGAATCTTTGGGCAGGTTTTGTGCCAGAAAACCTTCGTTGGAATTATGCTTTTGGATTTGCCGCAGTCGTTATGCTTATTAGCATACTGACGTTTACACAAACGCAAAAAAGTTTAGGTGAAATCGGATTGTCACCTTTAATGAATATTGAAAAATCAAAAAGAAAAGTATATGAAGTTTTGACCTATATTGGTTCTCTTGTACTAATTCCTATTATCATTTTGATGGTTGCCAATACGGTTTACACGGATTATTTTATGATGATAATTGGTCCAGCTTCCATCTTGTACTTGTTTTATGAAATGCGTAATCTTTCTTCAATACAGGTTAAGAAACTTTTAGCGGCTTTAGTTTTTATCATTTTCTCCATTTTCTTTTGGGCATTCTACGAACAAAGTGGAGGATCATTAAGCTTGTTTGCTGCCAATAATTTACAGAATAAACTTCTTGGTGTTGAGGTTGATCCTAATGGAGTAAATAATTCTTCTGGAGCTTTATTCGTAATTATCTTTGCTGGATTGCTTGGGATTCTATGGATTTGGATGGCAAAAAAGAAAATTGAACCCAATACCGTTGTTAAGTTTGGTTTAGGATTTTTATTGCTTGCTGCTGGTTTTTGGATATTCTATTACACTAAATTCTTTGCTAGTCCAGATGGCAAAACGTCATTGAACTTATTCACTTTTGGTTGGTTTGTCATCACTTTTGGTGAATTGTGTTTATCACCAATTGGAATGTCGGTAATGACCAAATTATCACCGCAAAAGCTACAGGCCGTAATTATGGGAATGTGGTTCTTAGCGAGTGCTTACGGTCAGTATTTTGCTGGTTTATTGGGAGCAAACATTGCAGAAGCTTCAAAAGACGCAACCAATTTGGAAAAATTAAATACCTATGCCGATGGATACCAACAACTGGCAATCTACGCCTTGATTGCGGGATTGTCATTGATATTGATTTCGCCTTTGGTAAAAAAATTAATGCAGGAAGTAAAATAAAACAATATGACTCAAAACACCACCGACCAATTTTTCAAGAACCCCGTTTTAGGACATCCAGCCGGATTATTTGTGCTATTTTTTACCGAAATGTGGGAGCGATTCTCCTTCTACGGGATGCGCTCATTGCTTATCTTATTTTTAACAGCATCCGCAATGGACGGAGGTTGGGAATGGAGTCGCGAAAACGCTTCCTCCCTTTTTGGAACTTATGTAGGACTGGTTTATTTGTCCACGATGCTGGGCGGTTATTTTGCCGATAAAATCATTGGTTTTCGTTGGGCTGTGGTTGTTGGAGCCTGCTTAATGACTTTGGGACATGCATCGATGGCGATAGAAACTGAATTCTCCATTTATTTAGGATTGGTTTTACTGGTTTTTGGCAACGGATTCTTTAAACCCAATATGACTTCTATCATTTCCGAAATGTACAAAGATCGTCCGGAGAAAAAAGACGGAGCTTATACCCTATTTTATATGGGTGTCAATGCTGGTGCTTTCTTCGGAATCTTGCTTTGCGGTTATTTGGGCGAAAAAGTGGGTTGGAGTTACGGTTTCGGACTGGCTGGAATTTTTATGTTCTTCGGAATGTTGCAATTTTGGTTGTCCCAAAACATCTTTGGAGAAATTGGGTTGAAACCAAGCGCGGAAAGCAAAGCAAAAGTACAAGCGGCTGACACCGACAAAAGAAATCCGTTCACGCCAATACAATTGGGACTAATTGCAATAATGGCCACCTTGGGATTACTATGGATTTTGAATGCACCTGTTTCAAAAATTTCGGAAGGAAAAATAGATGCTTTTAGTTTTTTGGGTGAAAACGGAAACTCGATTGCCATCATTACGGCATTGGTTTTATTTATTATTTTGCTTGCTTATCGATTTACACAATATTCCAAAATCACGAAAGAGAAATTAATGGCAGTAACCTTTTTTGCTTTTTTGACTATTTTCTTTTGGGCAATATTCGAACAATCTCCAAACAGTTTAACAATTTTTGCCGCCGATTACACCAATCGTGTTTTGGAAGGCAATTGGAGTGTGACCTTTTTGGTAATAAATTCCTTGATTACCATTTTGCCATTGGCCATAATAACATGGGTGTTGACATTATTGTTTAAACAAACCTTTAAGCAATATACTTTGGCTTCAGTGATTCTGAGTAGCAGTTTTGTGATTATTTGGACAATTGCATTTTGGATGTTGGCCAAAGATTATTACACTGCTGGATATTTATCATTGTCTGACGGAACATTGGATTTTCTCAAAATAGACAAAGTAACTGAGCCATTAACCGAAGTTGCTGCAACATGGTTTTCTACGTTGAATTCCTTGTTCATCATTTCGCTTGCTCCATTATTCTCGAAATGGTGGGAAAGCAAATACAATCCTTCAGTAAATTTCAAATATGGAATCGGAATGGCTTTGCTTGCGTTAGGAATGGCTTGCGTAGCTTTTGGTGCAAAAGACATCGAGCCTGGAGCCAAAACTGCTTCGGTAAGTATGATTTGGCTGATCTTGGTTTATCTTTTTCATACGATGGCCGAATTATGTATTTCGCCAGTGGGATTATCAAATGTGAGTAAATTGGTTCCAGCCAGAATGATTGCATTTATGTTTGGAGTTTGGTATCTTGCAGTCGCAATTGGAATGAAAGGAGCGGGAATGTTTGGCGAGAACATCGATAAAATTGCCAACGAACACGGATTAAGTTATTTCTTTTGGATGTTGACGCTGATTTCGATTGTGGTAGGTGTATTTGCCATCGTTATGTCGCCGGTCATCAAAAAATTGATGCACGGTGTGAAATAGTGGCATTATTATTGAGTAAAATTTAAAAAATTATATAAAAATGAAGAAGATATTTATAACATTATTAGTCGTTTTAGGTTCTTTTGCGGTTGAAGCACAAGAACTACAATGGGAAACTGACATCAACAAAGCCATAAAAGTTTCCAACAAAACCAAGAAACCAATGTTGCTTTTTTTTACCGGTAGTGATTGGTGTGGTTGGTGTATCCGTTTGCAAAAAGAAGTATTGAAAACACCAGAATTCACCAAGTGGGCAACAAAAAACGTTGTTTTGGTAGAATTGGATTTCCCTAGAGGAAAACAACAATCCGATGTTATCAAAAATCAAAATAATGGCTTACAACAAATATTCGGAATCCAAGGATTCCCTACAGTTTGGTTTGCCACTGCCAAGGAAAAAGACGGAAAACCAAGTTACACCGGTATAGGAAACACTGGTTATGTTGCCGGAGGACCAACAGCTTGGCTGGCTGTTGCCGATGGAATTCTGAAAAACAAATAATTTCAATCCAATTTATAAAATCCCTTTTCGCCAGTTGCGTGAAAAGGGATTTTCTCTTTTAGGCAAGTTGCCTTCCACATTTTTTGAATGGTTCTGAAATTCGAGGCATCGGCGACAACCACTTTAGGCTTGGAGGCTTGCAAAAAACGTTCGAAATTTATTTTTGGAGATTGGGTAAATACTACAATGTCAGGATGAATTTCCTTTGGACAAACACCTAAACTATCCACAATTAAAATTTTATTTCCATTGAAATAAATCAAGTTCCGCAATTTTTTTTTGAATTTAAAACTGCTGAAATTCCCCATTGAATATGATGTTAAGGTCTTGTTTTTTGATACCGTTTTCAAAAGACTGTCATTGGCATATAATGTGATATTATTTCCTTTTCGTTCTGCAATCAAAGTGCTTTTCTTTGAATTGAAAATGACTAATTCTATCTGGTTTTGAATATTCCAATGGGTTTGAAAATAGCTAATCTGAAAAATAACAACACCAACCATTGCCAATACCAATCGATTAAAACTTGGCTTCTTGAACCAAATAATTATTGCTATAATCAATAAATACAAACTAAACAACAACTGCCAATTGAACGGAATATCCCGAAAGATAAATTGTTCCAAAGAAGCAATGGAATTAATGATTTTGTTCAAAAAATAAATGCTCCATTCTAATGATTTGGCAAGATACAAAGGGACAAAATCGAATGCAGCCAAAACCATTACCAAAACACCCAACCCCATTATCACGCTTAAAAAAGGAATAATGACCAAATTGGTCACGAAAAATAAGCCCGGAAATTGATGAAAATAGTAAATACTCAATGGCAAAGTGCCAATTTGTGCCGCAAAAGAAACGGTCAATATTTCCCAAAAGTAATTCACTATTTTATATTTTGGAGACCAAAGTTGGGCTAACAAGGGCTGTAACCAAAGAATAAAAAACAAGGCAAGATAACTCAATTGAAACCCCACATCAAATAAAAACGAAGGTTGAAACAGTAAAATGAGCAACATCGAAACCAACAACGTGTGAAAAATATTGGAACTTCGCCTTAAATACATTCCGATGGCAACAAAGGAAAACATCGTAACCGAACGAAGCACCGACGGAGCCAACCCTGCAATCACTCCAAATGTTGACAATGAAACCAAAATGATAATCAATTTAATGAACGAACCTCGTCGAGTATTGGAAAAAGGTTTTAGAAGAAAAGTCACAAACAGCAAAATAAATCCGATATGCAATCCCGAAACCGACAAAATATGCACTGCGCCAGCGTATTGATAATCCTTGATAATCTCTGGAGAAATATCTTGCTGTTGACCTAAAATCAAGGCAATGGCAACATTCAGTTCGGCTTTGTTGAAATTGCTTTTCTCCAGATTCCGAATGATTTTAGTCCGCAATTTTGAAGTATAATACCAAACATCTTTTTGGATAATGGAACCCAATTTTATCTCAGAAGCATCGGCATACATCTGAGCATAAATTTGTTTGCCTTCAAGATATTTTCCGTAATCAAACTGGTTCGGATTTTTTGCTGGACTGTTTTGGTATAAAGTTTCTTTAATTTTCAAATGAGTTCCTATTTCCAATGGATGATTCAAGCTGTCTTTTCGAACATTCAAGAGCATTCTTCCCGAGCTTGCCACGTCGTCAATCTGGTTTACAAGAACAATATAGCGGTCGTTGAAACTGGAACTTCGCAGTTTTTCTCGAATGGTGACCGAAATCAAATGAGGTTCATCAAAAACCGCTTTCTTATGAATATAATTTTTGGATTGAAAAGAATCGGTGTGGATAATTTGGGTGCTTGAGCCAATTCCAAAAGCAAGAAAATAGGTTGCCAGACCAAAATAGATTGGGTTTACGGCATTTCGTTTCGAAACAAAAAAAGCAATAACGAAAGCACAAGCAGCAACAAAAAGCATTGAAAACACAAAAGAAATACTCGGCTTGAAGTAATAAACAACCAGAATTCCGGCCACAAAACCAATCGTAATTCTCGCCAAAGGGAACTGCAATACTTTCATAATCATAAAAGTAAGTAATTATTTAACACGAAATAACCTTGATTTATCCGAAGTTAAAAAAAATTATTTCAAATCGGCCACAATTAGTTTAGCCGTATTTTCGCTAGCGCCAATCCCTCCCAATTTTTGTTCCAAAACTTCGTATTTTTCCAAAAGGTTTTGGCGATAATTAGGATCCGTTATTTTTTTCAACTCTTCGCGAATGCGTTTTGAATTGCAATTCTCTTGAATCAATTCAGTTACCACTTCTTCGTCCATAATCAAGTTGACCAAGGAAATATATTTTAGGGTAATAATGCGTTTGGCTATTTGGTAGGAAATCGTGCTGCCTTTATAACAAACCACTTCCGGCACTTTGAAAAGAGCCGTTTCAAGCGTTGCCGTTCCCGAAGTAACCAATGCTGCTGTGGCATTGCTCAACAAATCATAGGTTTTGTTCGAGACAAATTTGATGTTTTCATTGGTTATAAAACCTTCATAAAAAGAAAATTCCTGACTGGGCGCACCAGCAATCACGAATTGATAATCCGGAAAATCATTGACCACGCTCAACATTACAGAAAGCATTTTGGTAATTTCCTGTTTGCGGCTACCGGGTAAAATGGCAATAATCGGCTTTTCGTTCAATTGATTTTCTTTTCTGAAAACAGCAGCATCCATTGCTGGATGATTATGGATGGCGTCAATCAAGGGATGTCCTACAAATTCAACCGGGAAATGATGTTTATTTTCATAGAAATCTTTCTCGAAAGGTAGAATCACATACATTTTATCGACATCTCGTTTGATTTCGGTAATTCGATTTTCTTTCCAAGCCCAAATTTGAGGCGAAATATAATAATGCGTTTTCATTCCGAGATCTTTTGCCCATTTGGCAATACGCAAATTGAAACCGGGATAATCAATAAAAATAATCACGTCCGGCTGAAAATCACTAATATCTTTTTTGCAAATTTTGATATTGTTCAGAATCGTTTTTAGATGAAAAAGCACTTCCACAAAACCCATAAAAGCCAAGTCACGATAATGTTTCACTAAAGTTCCGCCTACGTTTTGCATCAAATCGCCACCCCAAAACCGAATGTCTGCATTGGAATCTTCTTTGTACAAAGCTTTCATCAAATTGGCGCCGTGTAAATCTCCCGAGGCTTCCCCTGCTATAATGTAGTATTTCATCTGTTAGTTTATATTGATTTTTAATGGTCAGATGGAACTCGCAAAAATCATTTCTTTGATGTTTGAAATCGTGCGAGCTCGTTTCATTTTTACTGTTTAATTAAATTTTAAACCACGAATTACACAAATTTCCACAAATTAAATTTTAAACCATAAAAATTAGTGCAATTGTATTTTTCAGCTCTTTGGAATTCGTGAAAATTTGTGTAATTCGTGGTTAAATAATTTTTCAAAATCGTTAGGAATGCTTTCTTCAATTTATGCAAATAAAGTGATAATCGTAATTATTATAACGGCCAAAACTACGCCACGAGCCATTATGTCTTTGTTCAATTTTAGCAAAATGCCAAATGCCACCAAATCAAGAATGGAACCCAATGTAATTAATTTGCCGAGCTTTCCTTCAGCTTTCATCGATTCAACACCTGCCATAAAATCAAAGGCGGTAAAAAATTTGATAAAAAGAAAACTACCCAATAAAGAAGCTAAAATGCCGATTACAAAACCTATCAATATATCTATTTTACTCATTCCATTTCCAGGTGTTAAGTTGTTGTATGGCGTGATGTGCAGTTAAGTCGAATTGTACAGGAACTACCGAAATATAACCATTGGCAAGTGCCCATTCGTCAGTATCTTCCCCTTGGTCTTGGTTTACAAATTCACCCGTTAACCAATAATAATCTCTACCTTGCGGCGTTTTTCGTTTGTCAAATTTTTCAATCCAAAGTGCTTTCGCCTGACGACAAATTTTTATTCCCTTGATTTCTTTTTCACTTAATTTTGGAAAATTTACGTTCAAAACCACACTTTCTGGCAGTCCTTTTTCCAAAACCTCTAAAGTAATACTTCTTATAAATGATTTGATGGGTTCGAAATCGGCATTCCAGTCGTAATCTAATAAAGAGAAACCAATAGCGGGAATTCCTTCGATTCCTGCTTCGACGGCAGCACTCATCGTACCGGAATAAATCACGTTTATCGACGAATTCGAACCGTGGTTAACTCCTGACACACACAAATCTGGTTTTCTTTTTATGACTTCATTTACGGCCAGTTTCACGCAATCTACTGGAGTTCCAGAGCAACTGTATTCAGCAATAACATCATTTTCTTTGGAAATTTTGTTGATATACAAGGTGTCATTTATGGTAATGGAATGTCCCGTGGCACTTTGCGGACTGTCCGGAGCTACGACTACAACCGTTCCTATTTCGGCCATAACAGCAATTAATGCACGAATACCGGGAGCCGAAATCCCATCGTCATTGGTTACCAAGATTAAAGGTTTGTCTCTTTCCATTGTATATTTTTTCAATTTTGGGTCGTTATATCGGAAATAAAAATGCGGTAATTTCCAGCAAACAAAGAAACAAAATTAATCCAGTTCGGAGATTAATCCCGAAACAAAAAAAACAATTTTATACCTTTAACAAAAATTTATGCGAGCCTTGGCATTTGTTGGCATAGTTTTTTACGTAATTTGAATTTTAAATATTTATGGATACTATTATTAATTTTATGAAAAGAAATTATAAAATAATTCTTGCGGTAGTTTTGCTTTCTGCAACCCTGTTTGCGTTTAGAAGTAATTCAGTAAAAAGTGTAGATTCTGAAAAGGACAAAATGCTTATGGAATTATTGACATTTGTTATAGAAAAAGGACACTATAGTCCTGCTAAGATTGACGACACTTTTTCTAAAGGAATATACAAAGATTACATTCAGGCTTTGGATCCATCCAAGAGGTTTTTCCTGCAATCAGATATTGACGAATTTTCAAAATATGAAACGCAGCTTGATGACCAATTTCTAAATAAAGACTTGACTTTTTTCAATCTTACTTACGACCGCTTGATTAAAAGAATGGAAGAAGGCAAAAATCTGTATAAAGTTATTTTAACTACTCCTTTTGATTATTCGGTAGATGAAACTTTCAATACGGATTACGAAAAAGCCCCTTATGCCAAAAATGCAGCTGAATTAAAAGAAAAGTGGCGTAAACAACTCAAATTGTCAACACTTTCTTCTTTGACAGATCGTTTGAAAATTCAAGAAAACAAAGAAAAAGGAATTGTTGACAAAGACGTAAAAAGCACTTCTGAGGATTTAAAACCAGGAGAATTTGTTGACAACATCAATAATTCAGAAAAAGGCAAAACAGATAAATCTTCTGATGGAAAGCCAAAAACTTTTGAAGAATTAGAAAAAATTACCCGTGAAAGTTCAATGAAATCATTGGATGAATATTTTGGTTTTATGAAAGAACTTACCAGAGATGATTGGTTTTCAATATACATTAATTCAATTACGGCTCGATTTGACCCACACACAAATTATTTTCCACCTGAGGAAAAAGAACGTTTCGATGTAAGTATCAGCGGGAAATTCGAAGGGATTGGAGCACGTCTTCAAAAGAAAAATGACTTTACCGAAATCACTGAACTAATTTCGGGTGGACCAGCATGGAGAGGAAAAAAGCTAGAAGCAGGAGATGTTATTATGAAAGTGGCTCAAGGAAATGGAGAACCTCTTGATATAGTTGGAATGCGCCTAGACGATGTTGTCAAAAAAATTAAAGGACCAAAAGGCTCTGAAGTTCGTCTTACCGTAAAAAAAGTGGATGGTTCTATCAAAACTATTTCAATCATAAGAGATATTGTGGAAATTGAAGAAACCTATGCAAAATCGAGTGTTGTCGAAAGAAATGGCGTAAAATACGGGGTGATTTATTTGCCCAAATTCTATATTGATTTTGAAAATGCGGATGGTAGAGATGCTGGAAAAGACATTGCTGTCGAGGTAGAATCTTTGAAAAAAGCAGGTGTAAACGGAATTGTATTAGACGTACGTGATGATGGAGGTGGTTCGCTTTCGACTGTTGTGGATATCGCTGGATTATTTATCGAGCAAGGGCCTATTGTACAAATTAAATCGGCTGATAGAAACAAAGAAGTTTTATATGACCGAGACAAAAAAATTGAATGGGATGGTCCGTTGGTGATTATGGTGAATAGTTTTTCTGCTTCGGCTTCTGAAATTTTGGCAGCTGCCATTCAAGATTACAAAAGAGGAATTATTGTTGGAAGTAAACAAACTTACGGCAAAGGAACTGTTCAAAACGTAATTGATTTGAATAAATTTGTTCGTAGCAGCAGCACTGGAGATTTAGGAGCTTTAAAAACAACGACTCAGAAATTTTACAGAATAAATGGAGGTTCAACCCAACTCGAAGGAGTAAGCAGTGACATTGTTATGCCAGACAAATATGCCTACCTAAAAATGGGAGAACGCGATGTAGATGCTGCAATGCCTTGGGACAAAATAGATCCTGCATACTATAATGTTTGGAAAAACAATGCCAACTTTGAGAAAGCAATTGCTGAAAGCAAGAAAAGAATTGCACAAAATCCACAGTTTAAATTGATCGAAGAAAACGCAAAATGGATTGACAAAAGAAGCAACGAAAATTTGTATAGCCTAAAAATAGATGAATTTAGAAAGAGTCAAAAAGCAATCGAAGATGTTGCTAAAAAATTCAAAGCGATATCCGATTATGATTATCATTTAAAGTTTACTTCTTTGCCTCAAGAAGCTCTAGCGATGCAAAAAGACGCTTCTCTTAAAGAAAAGAGAGACAGATGGCACGAAAGTTTATCTAAAGATATTTATGTCGAAGAAGCATTAAATGTATTGGATGATTTACAAGCTAAACCTGTAGCTAAAAAAAGCACTCCTCCTGTAGCAATAAAGAAAGAGAAACTAGTAAAAAAATAAGGATTACATTTAATAAATGAATAGAATAAAACAGGTATTAACTGCTATTGCGCTCCAGAATTTCTGGAGCGTTTTTAGTTTTTGTGCAATTATGATGCTAATTATCGGGGCATTTTCAGCATTCAATTTGTCGCCTGATAATTCTAATAACCAAAAAATAAGTCAAAATCAACCATTGGATTTTCTGCCAACATCGACAACCAACCAAATCATTAAACACGAGTATTACACTTTGTCCTATAGCGAAAAACACGAACAGGCGGAGTGGGTTGCTTATGAATTGAAAAAAAGTTATGTAAGAAGTAGCGACTTCAAAAGACCTTATTTTATTGAAGACCCAAAGGTAAAAACAGGTTCAGCCGACTGGCGAAACTATAAAAAATCAGGCTACGACAAAGGGCATCTTTGTCCAGCAGGAGATATGGAGTTTGCAATCAATGCTTATAACGACACTTTTTTTACTTCGAATATTTCGCCTCAATTGCACGATTTCAATGGTGGCGTTTGGAATAGATTGGAACAAAAAGTTCGCTATTGGGCGACCAAATATGATGGGATTTACGTGATTACCGGAGGCGTTTTACAACCCTCATTGAAAACTATTGGTAAAGAACAAGTATCCGTTCCTAATTATTTTTACAAAATTTTGTTGAACAATTCCAATGGACAATATAGAATGATTGCTTTTTTGGTTCCAAGCAAAAAAAGCGACAAACCACTTTATGCTTTTGCAGTTTCTGTTGACAGTCTTGAAAAAATGACGGGAATTGATTTCTTTCCTAAATTGAACGACAAAATCGAAAACAGTTTGGAGAAAAACAGCGATTATAAAACTTGGAGTTTTAATTAAAAACTACCATTCATTAACCTTATTGGCATCCATCTTTATAAAAATAAAGAGCAAAATGGTAAAACCCCAAAGTCCGGAACCACCATAAGAAAAGAAAGGCAATGGCACACCAATCGTTGGAAAAACACCCACGACCATAGCAATATTCACAAAGAAATGAATAAATAAAACACCCGCCACACAGTAGCCGTAAACCCTACTAAATTTTGTTTTTTGCCTTTCAGCCAAATAAATAATTCGAAGAAATAAGCCTACAAACAAAGCAACAACTAGCAGCGAACCTAAGAAGCCCCACTCCTCACCTACAGTTGTAAAGATGTAATCCGTATGTTGTTCGGGAACAAATCCTCCTTTGGTTTGCGTGCCCTCCAGAAATCCTTTTCCAAACCAGCCTCCAGATCCAATAGCAATTTCCGATTGGTTTGTATTATAACCAATCCCTTTCATATCGACTGATTTTCCCAATAATATATTGAAACGATCACGGTGGTGTTGCTTGAAAACGTTTGTAAAAACATAGCTTACAGACAAGACAAATCCTGATATTAAAGCAAAAAGAATCCCGCTTAAGACTATATTCCTATCGCCTAATCTTGACTTGAAATGAACAAGCAATATAACTGCCAAAGCAATAAGAATAACGTATTGAGGTTCTAAAACTAGAGTCAACACAAACAGGACAATCGCAACAAATCCGGTCAACACGTACCAAGCAGGCAATCCTTCGCGATAGAGAACAATAATAAAAATACTGTATATCAAGGCACTTCCTGGGTCTGGCTGTGGCAATATCAGCATCACAGGTAAAAACAAGATAGCCAAAGCCTGAATTTGACGATTGACATCCTTTAAATTGATTTGGGTATCACTTAAATATTTGGCTAATGCCAATGCCGTTGCAGCTTTAGCAAATTCTGATGGTTGCAAGGTAAAACTTCCAATGGCATACCAACAACGTTGTCCAGCAATGGTTTTACCAAAGGCAAATAATCCAAGTAATGACAACAAGGAAACACCATAAATGATACTGGCATATTTCTCGTAAAATTTGCCATCCACATAAAGTAAAATAAATATTAACGGAATAGTTAATACAATAAATATCAATTGCTTATCAGCCGTACCTTCTGTTGATGACAATGAAGAGGAATATATATTCAACCATCCCATTATCACTAATAGAATATAGATGACGATACAAATCCAGTCGATATTATTGGTTAAACTTTGATTTTTCATTTTAAATGAATCGCTTGTTAATTTCTTTTGGTAGTATCTTTTTTGACAATCGGAACAACTATTTTGCTTTTTAAAATAGAATCTCTTCTTCTCATTTCTAATTTAACGGCTTCAGATTGACCTCCTAATTTAGCATAACGATCTTGTAAACTTCTCTCCAATGTTCTTTTTTCCAAATCAGTTCTGGTGATTTTTCCTCTAAGGTATTTTTCGATCATTAAACTGGCTATTGGCCCCGCAATTACTGATCCAAAACCTCCATTTTCGACTAAAACAGCAATCGCAATTTTTGGATTATCTTTAGGCGCAAAGGCAACAAATATAGAGTGGTCTTCTAGCTGAGTTCTTTTGCCATTTATTTTTGCAAAATTCTCGGCGGTTCCTGTTTTTCCACAAATTTCAATTCCTTCCACTCGCAAACCAGCGGCTGTCCCAAAGTTGTACACATCAAACAAACCATTAATCATAGGTTTGAAATGGCTTTTGTCTATAGTTGTAACGTGTTTAGTGGTGAATTTTTTGTTGATTTTTTCTCCTTCAATTTTCTTGATGATATGAGGCGTATAATAATACCCTTCATTAGCAATTGTAGCCATCATATTAGCCAATTGAATAGGAGTCAATAATACTTCTCCTTGACCAATGGCATTGGATATAATAGTTTTTCCGCTATATCCCCAACCTGGATATATTTTTTTATAAGTTTTTGAATTGGGAATTTTTCCTTTCTTGCCTGTTGGTAAATCATATCCCATAAATTGACCAAGACCAAAACTTTTTACGTGCTCACTCCAAACATCTACCGCATAAGGGGTGTTATTGTATTTGCCAATGGTTCGTAAATAAACATTCGAAAAATAGGCATTACATGATTTATAAACTCCAACATTAAGATCACGCGAACCGCCACCACAATGGCATCTCTGGAATCGTCCAGGGGCATAAGCAAAACCGTGATTACACATAAATGTAGTATGAGTATCTATTATATTTTCCTGAAGACCTACAAGTCCTGTCAAAATTTTAAAGGGTGATCCAGGAGGATATTCGGCCAATAATCCTCTATCATAAAGCGGTTTTGCGATAGAATCGCGATACAATAAAGTATAATTTTTAGAACGCTGACGACCAACCAATATTGCTGGATCATAAGAAGGTGCGGTAACCAATGCCAGAATCTCGCCTGTTTTTGGTTCGATGGCAACGATTCCCCCTCGTTTATTAATCATCAATTCCTCGCCATATTGTTGAAGAACCATATCAATGGAAAGATTGATGTCTTCCCCTTGCACGGCGATGGTATCGTATTTACCTTCTTTGAAAGAGCCAATTTCACGATTGTATTTATCTTTTTGATAATATTTGACTCCTTTTATTCCTCGAAGTATTTCTTCATAGCTTTCTTCAACCCCCTGTTTACCAATCAAATCTCCACTGTTGTAATACGGATTTTTTTCAATCAGTTTTTCGTTGACTTGTGTAATGAACCCAAAAATATTGGATCCAAAGTTGACTTGATAATCTCGAAGGGAACGTTTTTGAAAATAAAACCCTTCGAATTTTCTAATTTTTTCCTGGAATGCGGCAAATTCACTTTTATTCAATTGAGGTAAAAATACCGAAGGCAACCGAGGGCTATAAACCTTGGCTTTGGCAATTTTTTCCAGAAAATCTTCTTTGGTAATATCCAACAATTCACATAATTCCAAAGTGTCGATATTTTTAATATCTCTTGGAATGACCATAATGTCGTAAGAAGGCTGGTTTGCAACCATTAACTTTCCATTTCTATCGTAAATATAACCTCGCTCTGGATAGTCATATTTTATTTTGATGGCATTATTGTCTGATTTTAATTTAAGGGAATCATCAATAATTTGCAAATAGAAAATACGTAATACCAGTAAGCATCCTGCAATAATAATCAATGAAGGAAGGAGCAATTTTCTCATCGTTTATTCGGCTTAATAAGATATATTATGATGATACAGATAATTATTGTAAAAAGGCTACTAAATAGAGTTCTAATCAAAATGTCCCAAAAGAAACTGATTTTAAATGCTTCCATTATAAACAACACAAAATGATGAATTACAACCGAGAGTAATATAAATGAAAATCGTTCGGGTGTCAATACATCGTTTAATTTCACGGTTTGGTATTCATAACTAAGGCCAAATGAAAACCTGAAAAGATAAGGTCTATAATAGGCCAAAACCAAACAAGCAGTTGTATGAATTCCACCAGAGTTACTAAACATATCCATAATAATTCCAAGGAGAAAACTAGCAAAAAGCAGACCAAATTTATTTCCGTTTACAGGATATAATATGATAAAAAGAATATAGGGATATGGACTGATATAACCCAGAAAGTTCATATTGTTGAAAACAATAATTTGAACTGCCAGTAAAAGCAGAAAACGAAAAATATTTACGAATAAAGCACTATTCATCTTTTTTCCCCTTTTTTTCTAAATTGATAATTTCTTCGCGATCTTTACTTTTTATGATGTAAACATGACCCAAATTGGTCATATCATTAAATAATTTTACCTCTATCTTGAAATAATTGGTTTCTTCTTCTTTATAAATTCTTTCAATAGTCCCAATATTGATGTTTTCAGGAAAAATAACCGATTGTCCGCCAGTCACGATGGTATCACCTTTTCTTATACTTGCTAATCTAGGAACATCCATTAATTGTACGTAACCGGTACTTTTTCCATCCCAACTTAAAGAACCAAAATGATTTGATTTTTTAAGTTTTGCGTTAATTTGGGATTTTATGTTCAGGATACTGATAACCGTCGAATAATTCGTCGAGGTGTTGTCAATGATTCCGACGATTCCCATACTATTAATGACACCCATGTCTGGTTTTACACCTTGCAGAGTACCCGAATTCAGTGTCAAATAATTTTCATGTGAATTAAAGGAGTTGTGAATTACTTTCGAAACGATGATATCTGTTGGATGCAATCCTTTTATGCTGTCCAATTTTGGTATGGATGCAGTGTCTTTAACATCAAAAAGAAGGCTTCTTAATTTTGCGTTTTCTTGGGCAAGCGCATCATTTTGAGTTCTCAAATTCAAATATTCGCTCACATTGTTAATTCGTTCATACACTCCGCCACTCAAAAAATTGGCAGAACTAATCACTTTACTTCGATGATACGAATGGGATTGAATGGTAAGAAATAACGAAATACCCAAAAGCAGCAAAAACAGCAACCTATTGCTGTTTTTATAAATAAAATTAAATATTTGCTGCATATTATACCTGTATAATAGATGTGTAAAACTATAAACCTAACGCCGTAAACTAAATCTTTGTCCTATTTAATCAAGACACTTTTGAATTTCGCAAGATTTTTTAGTGCCATTCCCGTTCCTCGAACTACCGCTCTTAATGGATCTTCGGCAATGTAAACTGGCAAATCTGTTTTTTGTGAAATTCTTTTGTCAAGTCCTCTCAACATAGATCCTCCACCGGCAAGATAAATTCCTGTATTGTAAATATCTGCTGCTAATTCAGGAGGTGTTTGAGACAAGGTTTCCATCACGGCATCTTCAATTCTTTGAATCGATTTATCCAAAGCTTTTGCAATTTCCCTGTAAGTAACTGCTACTTGTTTTGGTTTACCAGTCAATAAATCTCTCCCTTGAACAGACATTTCTTCTGGAGGAGTTTCCAAATCTTCGATGGCTGCTCCAACTTGAATTTTTATTTTCTCTGCTGTACTTTCCCCAACAAAAAGGTTGTGTTGCGTACGCATGTAATATACGATATCATTGGTAAAAACGTCACCGGCAATTTTCACCGATTTGTCACAGACAATTCCACCCAAAGCGATTACGGCGATCTCTGTTGTTCCACCTCCGATATCCACAATCATATTTCCTTTAGGCTGCATAATATCAATACCGATACCAATTGCCGCAGCCATTGGTTCGTGAATCAAATAGACTTCTTTACCATTTACTCTTTCGCAAGATTCTTTTACCGCTCTCATCTCCACTTCGGTAATTCCAGAAGGAATACAAACCACCATTCTCAAGGCAGGAGTAAACATTCTTTTTTTCAATGCCGGAATGCTTTTGATAAGCATACTGATCATTTTTTCGGAAGCATCAAAATCGGCAATTACACCATCTTTCAAAGGCCTTATCGTTTTAATGTTTTCATGGGTCTTCCCTTGCATCATATTGGCTTCTTTACCAACGGCAATGATTTTTCCAGATACTCTATCACGAGCAACTATCGAAGGGCTGTCAATTACGACTTTATCATTATGTATGATTAAAGTGTTTGCGGTACCAAGGTCTATCGCGATATCCTCGGTCATGAAATCAAAAAATCCCATAAATTTTTAAGGGTTTAAAAGTTATAAATTTGTGACGTACAAAGCTAAACAAATTAATGTTTGAAATGACGTGTTCCTGTAAATACCATTGCAAGTTTATTTTCGTTGCAATAATCAATGCTCAATTGGTCTTTTATGGATCCTCCTGGTTGAATAACGGCTGTTATCCCTGCGTTTTTGGCTATTTCCACACAATCTGGGAAAGGGAAAAAAGCATCACTCGCCATAGAAGCACCTTCTAAGCTAAATCCAAATGTACGTGCTTTTTCAATAGCTTGCAACAAGGCATCCACTCTTGAGGTTTGTCCTGTTCCAGAAGAAATTAAAGTTCCTTTTTTAGCAAAAACAATAGTATTTGATTTTGTGTTTTTACATACTTTAGATGCAAAAATCAAATCATCAACTTCTTGTGCTGTAGGAGCTGTTACTGTAACGGTTTTTAAGTCTGCTTTAGTATCAGTGATGTTGTTTCTTTCTTGAACTAAAATTCCGTTCAAGCAAGTTCGCACTTGTTTATGAGGCAATTCCACTTCGTTTTGAACCAATATAATTCTGTTTTTCTTTTCTTGTAAAATGGCAATAGCCGCTTCGTCATAACTTGGAGCGATTACTACTTCACAAAATAATTTGTTTATCTCGTTTGCTGTGGCTACATCAATTTTTGTATTGGCAATCAAAACTCCTCCAAAAGCAGAAGTTGGATCACAAGCCAAGGCTACATTATAAGCCTCACTGATTGTAGCTCTTGTTGCCAATCCACATGCATTATTGTGTTTCAAAATGGCAAACGTTGGTCCGTCATTTTTGAATTCGTGAATCAAATTCACAGCGGCATCAACATCCAACAAATTGTTGTAAGACAACTCTTTTCCGTGCACTTTATTGAACATCGCGTCAAAATCACCAAAGAAGAATCCTTTTTGATGTGGATTTTCTCCATATCTCAAGATTTGGCCATGATCAATACTGGTTTTGAAAATAGTTTCGTCAGTATTGAAATAATTAAAAATCGCCGTATCATAATGAGAAGAAACGTGGAATGCTTTAGTGGCAAACAATTTTCTATCCTCTAAAGTTGTAGCACCGTTTTGTTTACTAATAGTATCCAATAGCAAACTGTATTCAGCCACAGATGGAACGATTACAGTATCCTTGAAATTTTTTGCAGCAGCGCGAATCAAAGAAATACCACCAATATCTATTTTTTCGATAATATCACTTTCACTGGCTCCCGAAGCAACCGTTTTTTCGAAAGGATACAAGTCAACAATCACCAAATCAATTTGAGGAATGTCATATTCCTTCATTTGTTGCACATCGCTTTCGTTGTCTTGACGATTTAAGATTCCTCCAAAAACTTTTGGGTGCAAAGTTTTTACTCTTCCTCCAAGAATAGATGGGTAAGAAGTAACATCTTCAACAGGAACAACTGGAATACCTAGATTTTTGATAAACTCTTCAGTTCCTCCAGTAGAATAAAAGATTACATTTTGTTCGTGTAATTTTTTAATTATTGGCTCCAAACCCTCTTTTGAAAAGACAGAAATTAATGCTGATTTAATCGTTTTTGTTGTGTTCATGGCGTAGTTAGAATTTTGTGGTGCAAAAGTAGTTTTTTTGTCGATAAAATTCAAATGTATTTATTGTAACAATATTTTAAAAAACAATACCAATGAGACAGTGAATTTCCATTAGGTTTATGAAGAAAATTTTTGGAATTTTACAATAACACTAAACACTGTTTTATGCTAGTTTATTTTCGATTACTATCAGAGAGTTTCCGTTTTGCGATGAATGCTTTACGAAACAATAAACTACGCACGCTTTTGTCTTTACTTGGTGTTACCATCGGAATTTTCTCGATTATTGCCGTGCTTGCCGCCGTGGATTCATTGGACAGGAAAATCACCAAGGATTTAAGTTCTTTGGATAAAAACACTATTTATTTAATGAACCGATCTTTTGGACCTTCTGAAATTCCGGAATGGAAAAGAGAGCAATTTCCAAATGTAAAATATGACGAATATATTTATTTGAAAGGCGCAATGACCAATACCGAACAATTGGGCTACCAAATATTTACCAACCGAGAATCCATAAAATACGAATCGAACACGGTTACATCCGTAAATATCGTTCCGGTTTCGCACGAATTTATAGACATACAAGGACTTGAATTTGACGAAGGAAGATTTTATACAGAATCCGAAGCAAATTCTGCCACTCCCGTTGTAGTCATAGGAAAAGAAATTGCAGAAAATTTGTTTGGTGATTTCGACCCAATTGGCAAAAAAATCCGCTTGTACGGGCAGCGATTTACCGTTATCGGAGTTTTAAAAAAGAAAGGCAGCGGCTTGTCTTTTGGGAACAACAACGACACTTCAGCTTTCATTCCAGTGAATTTTGTCCGACAATTAATTGGCGACAATAATAAATCTGTAGTTAACGTGATTATTTTCAAACCCCAAGGAGGAGTTGATATGGATGCCTACAAAGCAGAAATTAGCCAAAAATTAAGAAGCTTTCGCGGCGTGAAAGCAGGCGAAATTGACAACTTTTTTATTAATGTTTTCTCGGGATTCACGGATTTGATAGACGGAATTATTTCCCAGATGAATATTGTTGGCTGGATAATAAGCGGATTCTCCTTGCTTGTGGGCGGTTTTGGGATTGCCAATATCATGTTTGTTTCGGTAAAAGAACGAACCAATCTCATTGGAATCCAGAAATCTTTGGGTGCCAAAAACCGATTTATATTGTTCCAATTCTTGTTTGAAGCGATTATTCTTTCCGTAATTGGAGGACTAATTGGATTATTTATGGTTTGGATTATTGCAATGATTTTGACCAAAACCTTGGAATTTGAATTCATTTTGGGAATGGGTAACATCCTTTTGGGAACTGGACTTGCCGCAGTAATTGGTTTAATCTCCGGAATTCTTCCCGCCATTTCAGCCTCCAAATTAGATCCTGTGGAAGCGATTAGAACGGGAATGTAATACCTAAGGTATTAAGACAAATCTATTTCCATAAACAATAAATACTGTCTAAACTCTTCTGGGATCTCAACCTCTTCATAAACTGCAATGTCTCCAAAACCAAAACTTCTGTAAAGAGAGTGTGCAGCTTCCATAAATTTTGGACTGTCTAATCGCACTTTCTTGTAGCCTGCTTCTTTTGCGGCATTTAGCAACGATTGAAGTATGGCTCGTCCTGCTCCAATCTTTCTGAAAGATGGGTCAACATACATTCGTTTGATTTCACCTATTTCCCCATTAATGCTTTTCAGACATCCTATTCCGCAAGCTTTTCCATCAATAAATGCAAGTAGGAGACGTCCATTTGGCGGAAGAAATTTATCAATCATTCCAATGTCTTGAGCCACCGCATCTTTGGGATTATGCGGGTGTACTCCATACAGCATTTGCATTTTATCATTTCCCCAAGTTAGATAATCCAACCATAATTGTCGGATAAAATCAATGTCATTGGGAAGTTTGGCATCTCGAATTTCAATAACAGAATTAGTATTCATAAGTATGGTATTTAAGTTTTCTATTCTAAATTCTACTAGAGTCAATATTTTTTACCAATGGATTTTTCATATTCCAAAATTTGAAATAAAGATATAAAAAACATTCCATTCGAGATTTTAAATCAAATAACAAGAATAAGATGGAAACCGTATCTTTACTGCATCAAAAACCGTTATCTAAAAAACATGAGCAACGCCGTCTCCGGATTTTCAAAATTATCCAAAGAAGAAAAAATAAACTGGATTGCCAAAGAATATTTTCCTAATCCTTTGGAAGCTATTTCAATTATTAAAAACTATTGGAATGCGGACGAAAAACTTCAAAAACTGCACGATGAATTCATAGAAAACACCATAAGCAATTTCTATATTCCACTTGGAGTTGCGCCCAATTTTCTGATTAACGGCAAATACAACAGCATTCCAATGGCGATTGAGGAAAGTTCCGTGGTCGCTGCGGCATCCAAATCAGCCAAGTTCTGGTCCACTCGCGGCGGATTTAAAGCGACGGTTATCAATACCGAAAAAATAGGACAAGTTCATTTTATTTTCAATGGTGATAAATCAAAATTAGAAACGTTTTTTACCCAAACCAAAACCAACTTTTTTACCAACACCGAAAGCATTACCAAAAATATGCAAAAACGTGGTGGCGGAATCCTAGATATTGTCCTGAAAGACAAGACTGATTTATTGCCCAATTACTTTCAACTACATGCTACTTTCGACACTAAAGACAGTATGGGAGCGAATTTCATCAATTCGTGTTTGGAGCAATTTGCCAAAACCTTAAAAGAAGAAGCTCAGGAATACAGATTATTCACTGAAGAAGAAAAAGACATCGAAGTCGTGATGAGCATTCTCTCGAATTATGTTCCCAATTGCATCGTTCGTGCCGAAGTTTCCTGTCCCGTTGAAGACTTGGTCGAAAAACACATCCCGAATCCAAAAGCCTTTGCCGAAAGATTCGTTCGTGCCGTTCAAATTGCAGAAGTGGAACCTTTTCGAGCAGTAACCCACAACAAGGGAATTATGAATGGAATCGACGCTGTTGTGCTTGCCACAGGCAATGACTTCCGAGCCGTGGAAGCTGGAATTCACGCCTATGCTTCCCGAAACGGAAACTACACCAGCTTGTCCCACGCCAAAATCGAAAATGGTGTTTTTACTTTTTGGCTGGAAGTTCCTTTAGCTTTGGGAACCGTTGGCGGCTTAACTTCTCTACATCCATTGGTGAAATTATCTTTGGAAATGCTCGAAAATCCATCTGCAGAAGAATTGATGCAATTCGTGGCTGTTGCCGGTTTGGCACAAAATTTTGCTGCTTTGCGTTCGTTGACCACCACGGGAATTCAGGACGGACACATGAAAATGCACCTCAATAATATCCTAAATCAATTTGACGCCAATGATGAGGAACGTCATTCCATTCGAAAACATTTCAAACACCACGTCGTTTCCCATAGTGCAGTTGTCGATTATATTGAAAATTTAAGAAAAACTACTTAACACATCAACCCTTTCAGGGTTTTGAACCCTGAAAGGGTTAACTATCAAATGAAAAAAGAATTTTACAGTAACGGAAAACTATTGATCACAGGAGAATACCTGGTTCTTGATGGAGCCAAAGCTTTTGCCTTACCAACCAAATTTGGTCAAAACCTAATTATCGAAAAAGGAAATAATCAAGAAATAAAATGGACCAGTTTTGATTCCGACGGAAGTATTTGGCTAGAAGAAACACTTTCGTTTGAAGACATTTTCCAAAAAAACACATCCAATACAACAACATCCAAAAGGAATACCTTAATAGAAATCCTGCACCAAGGACATTTATTAAATCCTGATTTGTTTCCTAAATCAGAAGGTTTTCAAATCAAAACGACGCTTACATTTCCTAGAAATTGGGGTTTGGGTACTTCATCAACCTTGATCAACAATATTGCACAATGGCTAGAAATCGATGCCTTTGTGTTGCTAAACAATAGTTTTGGCGGCAGTGGATACGATATTGCCTGTGCCCAAAACAACAATCCTATTTTGTATCATTTGGAAAACGGAAATCCTGTTGTCGAAAAAGTAACTTTCGAACCTGAATTTGCTGATAATTTACATTTCGTTTATCTGGACAAAAAACAAAGTAGCAAGGCAGCTATCGCTTCTTATTACAACAACAAGAACGAGGATTTAGCCGAAAACATCGCTGCAATTGACTTACTGACAAAAGAAGTTTTACAAGCGAAAACCCTTCGGGAATTTGCCACAGCATTAGAAGAACACGAAGCCGAAATGAGCAACATTCTCGAAATGAAAACCATAAAAGAATCCTTGTTTCCCGACTTTAATGGCATCATCAAAAGTCTTGGTGCTTGGGGAGGCGATTTTGTATTGGCCATCGCCAAAGAAAACCCGACTGATTATTTTAAGGAAAGAGGTTTTAAAACCATTGTTTCTTATAAGGATATGATTTTGTAGTTCTAAAAAATTTCATTTGTTTACTTGCTCTCGTTGTTGGGCACAGAATGCAATTCTGCGCTAGCCGTACACGAAAAAATTCAGAACATATCAAGAACGTCTGGGTTTTATAATACAGTAAATACCAATAATTATATTTAAAGCAATACCGAAATAAATTATAAAATATTGCTCCTTTGTCATACAAGGGGGACAATCTGCATTGTCTAAACAAGGTTCACATTCTATTCCATAAGCTATATAGCAATATCTCGACAACAGTAAAATATTTAATATTATTAGCTTAGTATAGCATTTTTTAATTGGTAAATTCATCGGTTATCTAATTAATTTCATGCTTAAATTCTTTACCTTCATTCTTTTTATCTTTAGACCAAATTTCATAGGCTTTCACCACATCACTAATAATTTCATCTACATTCCTTTGTTCTACTTTCCTTTTTTGACCATTAGCCATTATATTATCATCCCATCCTTCATCTAGTTCACTATTTCCTTTGTCATTATCACGATACCTGTCTTTTAAATCAAGTTAATACCCAAACTCGTGTGGCACAGGGTCCTGATAGCGCGGATTTCCAATCCGTGCACGTTCCAATACTCTACCAACCAAATCTACTAAAAATATCATTGATTTCAGAAAAACAATTAGCCATAACCCAAAACAAAAAAAATCCCGATTGCTCGGGATTTTTATATTTAAAACAGTTTCAAATCTAGTATTGAAATTTACTTCTGTTGTCTTTAATTTCGGCAATATCTTTTAACGCTGGAACCACTCTGTTCGCATCTCCTGCGCTTTGCGCTTTTAATTTACTAACATAAGCTGCGTGGCTTCTCAAAGCTGGTGCTTTGAAAGTGCTTTTGTTCAACACTACATAAACTCCAGTATTTCCTTCGATTGGTGCAGAAAGTTTTCCAGATGCCAATGCGAATGCGTTTCCAACCACTTTAGGCTCTTGACCAACTCCACCTGTCAAAACTGGGTTATCCATAGTAACATCTACTGCTTGTTGAATTGGTGCGCCAACTGCTTTTGCAATAGCATCCAATGAACTTCCAGCCATTTTAGCTTTGATTAACTCGGCTTTTTTCTTGTTTTTAAGAATTGGCTCTACATAAGATCTAACCATATCAACAGCCATTAATCCTTCTGCATTTACTTTTTTAAGTTTGGCAATCACGTGACCCAAATTAGCTACTTCAAATCTTTTGATAGCTCCAACGTCTGTTCCGTCTTCAAATGCCCATCTCACGATATTCCTTTGGCTTCCTAATGGTCCAAAAGATTCGTCCATTGCTTTTGCAGTTACCGGCATTGCTACTGTCAATTTCATTGCAGCTGCAGTTTTATTAAAATCTTTATCGGTAGCATCCATTTCAAATTTGGTTGCTTGAGTAAACACTTTATCAGAAGTTGCTTCTGAAGCTTCCACTTTCTGGGCAATAGTTGCCAAACGAACTCCGTCTTGTTTGTCTGTTACCTTGATGATGTGGAAACCAAAAGGAGTTTCTACCAAACCAACTTTTCCGATTGGGTTACTGAAAACAAAATCATTGAAAGGTTTTACCATTTGGTTTGGACCAAAAAATCCTAAATCACCACCTTGTTGTGCAGATGAATCATCTGATGCCGTGAAAGCCAACATCAAGAAACTATCTGGACTGGCATTTACTTGAGCCAAAATAGCTTCTGCCTTTGCTTTAGCTTCTTCTTTAGTTCTTTTTTCTTTGGTGTTAGGCGTTTGAGAACCTTCGTAACCAATAAGAATGTGACTTGCTTTTGCATTCACTCCAACTTTTCTACCCAATGATTTAGAAATACAATAGTATTTTCCGAACATATAAGGCCCGTAAATTTCGCCTGGAGCCAAGTTGTACAATTTATCAGCATCAATAGCTGGCAAATCTTTTTTGGCTACATAAGTAGAATCATAAGGAACATCCGAATTTGAATTCACGAATTCAACTACGTTTGTAGCTGATTTAAATCCTGGCAAAGTATCATTTTTCCCGGTTGCTTGATTGTACACCACGCTTCCTGACAATAAACTGCTTACTTTCGCTTTTACTTCAGCCACATCTTCTGCAGAAGCTTTGTCTTCAATTAAAACATATTCTATTTCGCGAGTTTCGTCAGCTTTATATTTTTTTTCATTTTTTTTCATGAAAGTAACGATTTCATCATCTGAAACTTTTACATCACTATCTTTAATAGTAGAATACAATCCGGCAACATAAGCAAAACTAGCTTTATTAGACTCCATTTCATATTTCAATTTTCCTTCGCTTTCGGTAGTATAAATTCCAGCTTTAATCAAATTGTTATAAATTTGAAATTTGGCATTCAACTCGGCGTCTTTTTCACGGTCTTTCAAGAACTGTGCTTGCTCTGGATTAGACTTGAAATACTCCTTGAATTTAGCTTCATCAAACATTCCACCAGCGTTCAAGAACAATGGATTTTTTCCAATATTTTGATCGGCTTTCAACACTTCCATGATATGTTTTGCACCCACTCTCAATCCTAATTTATCAAATTCAGATGTTAGCAAAGCGATGGTCACTTCTTGATCCCAAACTCTATTTGCGGCTGCAGTTGCAGTAATTCCTTGTTGACTTTTTTCAACGTTACTTACTTTTATTCTGAAGTCTTCAAATGAAATATCTTTTCCATTTATGCTTCCCACATCTTTAGAAGTACTACCAAAGTTTCCTTTATCAAAAAGACTTGGTACTAGAAATGCAAATAATGCGAATGCAATAACCACTATCATTAAAGCGGAACGTTGTCTAATTTTTGCTAAAACTGCCATTTTTATTGTTGTTAATTTTTATATTCAGGTTGCGAAAATACAATTATCTAATTAATAATTATAGTAGTAGCACTATAATTTGCAAGAAAATTTGATTTACTAAAAAAAATCAATCTTTTATTGTCATTTTGACCAATTCTATTTTCTTGTTTGTGGCTTCTTCGATAATAAAATGAAAGGTTCCAATGGTGATTACGTCTCCTTTTTGAGGAATTTCTTTAGTGAAATCCACAATAAAACCACCGAGTGTACCGTAAGAATCACTCTCAGGAATAGAAAGTTTATAAGTCAGGTTTAGATATTCGACATCCAATCGTGCCGAAAAAACATAAACACCTTCTTCCAGTTCTTTTTCGGTCAATTCTTCGTCCGAATCGTGTTCGTCTTCAATTTCACCAAAAAGTTCTTCTACAATATCTTCTATAGTTATAATCCCTGAAGTTCCTCCATATTCGTCCAAGACAACAGCCACGCTTTTTCGTTTTTTCGTCAACAAATTCATCGCATCTTTAATGTAAATCGTTTCCGGAACAAATTCTACAGGAATTACAATCGACTTGATATTCTTTGGTTTTTTGAACAAATCAAAGGAATGAACATAGCCAATAATATCATCTAACGAATTTTGATACACCACAATCTTGGAATAGCCAGTTTCTATAAATAAAGTTTTCAATTCGGCTACGGAATCAAACAAATCTACCGCCACAATTTCAGTTCTTGGACACATCACATCGCGGGCTTTTACTCCCGAAAAATCCAAGGCATTTTGAAACATTTGAATCTCCGAATCCATTTCTTCGTTATCTTCAACGGTACTCATTTGCTCCGTGATATAATTTCCCAGTTCTGCTTTGCTGAAATATAGTGGAATATCGTCGCCTTCTGTTTTAAAGAATCTTTTCAATACAAAATCAGAAACCCAGATAAAGAAAGAAGAAATATAATAAAACAACAAGTAAAAAGCATAAGCTGGAAGCGCAAAAACCTTGATTAAGGTATTGGCATAAATTTGAAAAAAAACTTTAGGCAGAAACTTCGCCGTTATCAAAACAACTATGGTAGAAATCAGAGTTTGAAGAATCAAGTTCAGTAAATTCGAAAAATGAAATCCAAAAAAATGAAACCAGTACATCAATAAATCGCCCATAAAAAAGCCATAAACTACCAAGGCTATATTGTTGCCAATAAGCATTGATGCGATAAATTTTGATGGTTTTTCGGTAAGTTTGGTAAGGATGTTAGATATAAAACTATCTTGTTTTTTTTCTATTTCAAGATATATTTTATTGGAAGAAATGAAGGCTATTTCCATTCCCGAGAAAAAGGCGCATAGTAGTAAACATACTATTATAATACCTATTTCCATAATTAGGGCTTTTTGTTTCTATCTTCAAATTTGTTGGCAAATCTTCTTCTAAAGAAGAACATAAAAACAGAAAGAACAGCAATTCCCAGAAAAAGAAAATGCTGATCGTTGTCTTGATCCCAAATTTCGACAGCTTTAATAGTAAAAAAAACGGCTGCAACAAGATATATATATTGGGTATATTTTAGGTAATTCATAATTGTATTGTATATATTTAATCAGCCGATAGTACTTCACCGACTATGCTTTGTGAATTGATAACTTTAAAATCTTTGCTAAAATCGATTCCTGTCCCGTTAGAAACTCCTTTTGGATCCGTAAATTTAAAGCTTTTTTCGGTAAAAAACCATTCGTTTTTTTGGTCAAAATACAATTGGTCTGTTTCCAAGGTTTGACCATCTTGCGAATTGATTTTTACATTTCCTTTTAAATCAATAATATTTGTTGGCTTGAAGGAAGTAGCATAATCTGATCTGATATACGTTTTCTTTCCATTCTTATCATATAGAGTGACATCAATTCCTTTTGGAAATTCTGTAAAAGGAAAATCTACACTGGCAAACTCCCGCATTTTTGGACTAACCAATACAGCGGTTATTCGGCCTGAATCTGTATATTTCAAGTTAATTTTGTCGGCTTCTCCACTCGGAACAAATTCCGAAAAATTACTTTTTTGCACTTCTTTAAAATTACTTTCACATCCAAAGAACAGCGTTATGGCCATAACCAAAACAGGCGTAAGGATTAGGAGTTTTTTTAATGAAGTCATACGTTAAGCACGAAGCTGATTGTGATTATTTAGAATAGAAAAATTGAATTTTAAAAGAATTTACGTTTTACAAACCATTTATCGTTCAATGTAAAACTCAAACTTATGGTAAAATAGTTTTCCTGAACCAAATTATTAGATGTAGTTCCTTTTTTTCCGAATTCCAATCCCACGTTTAGATTAGACAAAGAGCCTGTTATAGGCAATCCCATCCCAAAAGTCAAGGCCGTGTCGTTTATTGAAGTTGAATTGACAACAAGTCCCGTTTTTTCATATCTTAAACCTCCTCTGTAGGTGATTCTTTGAAGATAACTTGAAAATGGATTTGAGTTAGGTGTATAATATCCACCTACACTATATCTTTGATACTTTTCATAAGTCACATCATCGATGGTGTTGTAATTATTGGCCAATTTACCTACATCCTGAAACGAAACTTCTGCTCCCATAAGCCATTTCTTGGAATCTCCAACTCCTGCACCAAATGTCCATTTTTGAGGTAATTTCAAATCTGTTTTGCTAGTTTCTTCATCTGAAGCATCTATAACTGCCAAATCAAAAGTTGAATTATAAGCCACAGTTGCTATACTTCTTGTGTTTTCAGCCTTCAAAGTGCTTTCAGGAGTATAGTACAAACTACTAAATAAAGACAATTTATCATTTAATTTGGCTTTATACATCATCCCGATATTAAAATTCACACCTGATAAATTGGTAACGTTCAATTCACGGGATCCACTTGAAATCTCTGGAATATATTCCAAACTGTTACTTTGAATCTTTCCAAAGTTATAATACGCATTCACCCCAAAATTCAAATTTGGAACTATTTTATATCCAAAACCCAAGAAAACTCTATTCAAACCACCCCAACCATTAAAACGTCTGCTGATTTGGGTAGGATCTGGATTTTCATTTGCGATTCTGTATCCTACAGAAGAATAAGGAATCAACCCAAAAGCTCCACCGAATTTTTTACCCAAAGGAATCCCTAAAGCCAAGTAATCCAATGTTGTTTTTTGCGCTGTAGCCGATTCGCCACCTGATTTTTGTTTGGTATAATTACTTCCTCCACCAATTGTGAAAGCAGTCCATTTTAAATTGGCATAGCCTGCTGGATTTTGTAAATTAATATGGGTACTGTCTTGAGCCATTGATATGCCTCCCATAGAACGATTCTCAAGTGTTCCACTAAATTTAACATCACCAATTCCGTAAAAAGAATAAGGGGATGAAGTTCCTTCTTGGGAAAAAGAAACAAGTGTCATAAATAAACATGCACTTATTATAATTTTTTTAATCATTTTTGATTTTATATTGAAATAGTTGGTTCAAACTTTCGAGAAGGAAATTTGAATTGGCAAATATGGTATTTTTTAATCGTTTAGCCAAAAAAACTGTGTCTCCACCCGTTAAAATTATTATAAATTTTGGATACAATGCCTTATATTCATCTATAAAACCGTCAATTTCATAGACCAATCCATTTACCACGCCAGAATGTATGGATTCTGAGGTGGATTTCCCGACAAAATGTTCTGGATTGTCCAATTCCAACAACGGAAGTTTTGCCGTAAAATTATGCAAGGAAGCATAGCGCAACTGCAAACCTGGCGAAATCGCTCCACCCAGATAATTGTTGGATTCATCGATAAAATCATAGGTAATACAAGTTCCTGCATCAATAACCAACCGATTCTGGTTCGGGAACTGCAAGGTTGCGCCAGCAGCATTCACCATCCTGTCTATTCCTAAAGTTTGGGGCGTTGCATAACGGTTAATAAACGGAAAATAATCGTTGTGGGAAACAAAATGAACTTTTACATGGTTTTCGAAGGTTGAAAAAGACTGTTTTTCCACATCGGAAACAGAAGAAACCACCAAATGGGTTAGTTTTTCGTATTTTTTAAAAATATTTTGAATATTTTTTTCGAGTTCTGTTTTCAAGAAAACAAAGTTCTCCAAAATGGTAGTACCCTCAAAAACAGCCGCTTTAATTCTGGTATTCCCAACATCAATCGCTAGAATCATAATTTAAATTTAACGGTACGAAGATACGAATTGATTTTTTTTAAAAATTGTTTTGGATAAATTAAAAATCGTTCTATATTTGCACCCGCAAACAAGTACAATGAACTCTTAATAAAATAAGAGCAAACTAACTTCCAGCATGGTGCCTTAGCTCAGATGGTAGAGCAATGGACTGAAAATCCATGTGTCCCTGGTTCGATCCCTGGAGGCACCACCAAAACCCACTCAACCGAGTGGGTTTTTTGTTTTATACCTGCTTTTGTCTTAATTTGAAATTTTCGAAAAAAAAACAAAAAAAACCGAGATCTGACTTAAAGAAAGAAAAAGAAATACTTCTTTTCAATCCAGTCAAATCTCGGTTTCAAGTCTATATGTTTAGGTATAGAAAACCTTCTTGGTTAAATCCTACCAGAAAATAGAATACAATGCTACTAGCACTCCACAAATAATCATTGCTCCTACGGCAAAACCATTACTTACTTTAAACATGGCAGTGTCAACTTCCAATCCTTTTACTTTAACACCTTTTTTGGCATCGAACAAACTGATTAAAATCATCAACAAAACACATACTGCAAATACAATTCCCATTCTATCCAAAAACGGAATTTCATACAAACTAGTCCCATCTTCTTGTTTTACCAAAGTTGCAAATCCTGTACTGTACAAGAATTCTAAATTCATGAAACCAGGCAAAAATTTGAGTATTACTGACAACACAAATCCTCCAATGGTGGCAAACATAGCTGCATTGGAACTTGTTTTTTTCCAGAAGAAACCCATAATAAACATTGCAAAAATACCTGGACTTACAAATCCGGTGTATTCTTGTATGAATTCAAATCCTCCTTTTTTGTCAATTCCTAAAAAGGGAGCAATAACAACTGCCAACAGCATCGCTGCCACAACCGTAATCTTCCCTACTTGCACCATTTTCTTTTCACTGGCATTTACATCAATTTTTTTCTTGAAGATATCCAAGGTAAAAATGGTCGAAATACTGTTTACTTTTCCCGCCAACGAAGCTACTACAGCAGCTGTCAAGGCAGCAAAAGACAATCCTTTTAATCCTACCGGCAACAAGTTCAACAATACCGGATACGATCTATCAGGGTTTATGATTCCGTCAGGACCCAACATTTCGGTTTGCAATCCCCCTTTAGTATAAATTACATAAGCAGCAATTCCGGGTAAAACCACAATTACAGGCATTAATAATTTCAAGAAAGCCGCAAACAAAATTCCAGTTCTGGCTGTCTTTAAATCAGCTCCTAAAGCTCTTTGAGTGATGTATTGGTTACAACCCCAATAATTCAAATTCACGATCCACATTCCACCGAACAATACCGTCAATCCAGGTAAACTTGGGAAGTTGGCGTTGTCTTTTTTGAATATCATGTGGAAATGGTCTCCCGATTGATCCATCATATAATTGAAACCTTGAACCATTCCGTGTTGTCCGTTTAATTCGGCTACTTTGTCCAATGCCAAATAAGTGGTCACCAAACCTCCAAATATCAAAAACACGACCTGAACAACATCGGTATAACCAATTACTTTCATTCCGCCCAATGCAATAACAATGGCAAAAAACGCCAATCCATACATACATAAATTAATTTCAATTCCCGAAATTCCGTTGATAGCCAAAGCTCCCAAATAAAGAATAGAAGTTAAATTCACGATTACATAAAGCAACAACCAAAAAACAGCCATAATCATCGCTACGTTTCCATTGTATCTTTCGCTCAAAAATTGAGGCATCGTATAAATCTTGTTCTTTAAATAAACCGGAATAAAAAATACGGCCACAATGATTAAGGTTAAAGCCGCCATCCATTCGTAGGTAGCAATAGCCAATCCCATCTTGAATCCGTTTCCAGACATGGCAATAAATTGTTCGGACGAAATATTGGAAGCAATCAAGGAAGTTCCAATTGCCCACCATGTCAAGGATCCTTCGGCCAAAAAGTAATCGTGTGATGCCGAAATTGATTTTGTCTTTTTTCGGATGTAAACGGAATAGCCATATCCTGCCACTATAAAGAAATAGACAAGAAAGACTAAGTAATCTGCTAATTGTAATGTGTTCATAAAAATTCGCGGTTAAATTAGTTAATAAATAAGTTAGTGCAATATCGTAGTTTTAAAATTATAACCAAATAAAAAGGTGTCAAGAAAGCAATTAACTATACAATTAAATGTTTCCGACACCTTTAATTATTCAATACTAATTCAAAATATTAAATATATTGGTTAATGATGTTTTCGAACAACTCTTGTTTGCCACTTTGCAACGATAGTTCTCCGTTTTCTTGTGCAATTTTATACAAGGCATTCAAGTCAAGTTTTCCTTCTTCGAACGCTTTTCCGTTTCCAGAATCAAAAGAACTATATCTTTCTGTTCTTAGTTTTTCGTAAGGAGAAGAAGTGATGATTTTGTCCGCTGTCAACAAGGCTCTTGCAAAAGTGTCGGCTCCACCAATGTGTGCGTGGAAAACATCTTGCATATCGGTAGAGTTTCTTCTGATTTTAGCATCAAAATTGACACCTCCGCCTTGCAAACCTCCAGCTTTCAAGAATACCAACATCGCTTCGGTAGTTTCTTGAATGTTATTTGGAAATTGGTCAGTATCCCATCCGTTTTGGTAATCTCCTCTGTTAGCATCTAAACTTCCCAACATTCCCGCTTTGGCAGCAGTTTCAATTTCGTGTTGAAAGGTATGTTGTGCCAATGTAGCGTGGTTTACCTCGATGTTCATTTTGAAATCTTTCTCCAAACCATATTCCCGTAAAAATCCAATTGCAGTGGCGCAATCAAAATCGTATTGGTGTTTTGATGGCTCCATTGGTTTTGGCTCAATGAAGAAATTTCCTTTGAATCCTTGTGCTCTTGCATAATCTCTAGCTTTTACCAAAAACATTCCCATGTGATCCAATTCTCTTCCCATATCCGTGTTCAACAAAGTCATATATCCTTCACGACCTCCCCAAAATACGTAGTTTTCACCGCCTAATGCAATAGTAGCATCCAAAGCCAATTTTACTTGACCACCGGCTCTAGCCACAACATTGAAATCTGGATTGGTAGCCGCACCGTTCATGTAACGTGGGTTCGAAAAAGCATTAGCAGTTCCCCAAAGTAATTTTACTCCTGAAGCCGCTTGTTTTTCTTTCAAATAATCGGTGATAGTAGCCAATCTGCTTTCTGATTCTGCGAAAGTAGCACCTTCTCTAACCAAGTCATAATCGTGAAAACAGTAATGACCAAAACCCATTTTGGTAATAAATTCGAATGCTGCATCTGCTTTTTCTTTGGCAGCATCAATAGCATCTGCAGGTTGATCCCAAGCAAAATGTTGCGTCCCAGGACCGAATGGATCGGATCCTTGACCACAGAATGTATGCCAATAAGCTATTGAAAATTTGAAATGTTCTTGCATTGTTTTACCGGCCACAACTTGCGTTGGATTGTAATATTTAAATGCCAATGGATTATCTGAATCCTTTCCTTCGAATTGGATTTGACCAATTCCTTTGTAATACTCTTTGTTTCCTAAAACTATCATCCTGTAATTATTTATTTATTAATATTATTTCCAATTCTTTTTTCCAATTATTGTAAGCTTCAACATAAGGTTGACTGTTTTGCAACGGCATATATGTCATAACATGGTCATTTTTCATAATGTTTTGACCAAATTTTTCATAATCGCCATCCACCAAACCAACTGCTCTTGCAGCTCCAACAGAACCTGTGGTATTGTAAATCTCTATTTCGTGTCCAATCAATGTGGCAACCGTGTTCGAAAATATTTCAGAGCGAAACAAATTGTCGTTTCCGGCACGAATCACCTTGATTTCGGCATTGTCATTTTTTAGAATCTCCATTCCATACACAAATGAAAAAGCAATTCCTTCCAAAGCTGCTCTGTATAAATGCCCATGGCTGTGTTTGTTGAAATTCAGATTCAAGATATGGCTGTCCACATTTTTGTTGTTCAACATACGTTCTGCTCCATTTCCAAATGGAATTGCCACTACTCCATCTGAACCTACTGCAACTTTCGAAGCTTTTCTATTCATTGATTCATAGGTTTCAGACCCCATCATATTGCGCAACCATCGGTATTGAATTCCTGCTCCGTTGATGCACAACAATTTTCCAACGGTTGGATTTTCGTTGGTATAATTCACATGCACAAAACTGTTGATTCTGGAAGTTTCCTTGGATTTTAATTGGTCGGTAACGGCATAAATCACTCCCGACGTTCCACCAGTTGCAGCCACTTCTCCCGGTTTTAAAATATTTAATGACAAGGCATTGTTGGGTTGGTCTCCCGCTCTGTACACTACAGGAATACCTGTTGGAAGTCCTGTTTCTTTGGAACCTTGATCGTGTAATTCTCCTTGATTGGTGAAGTTTTCGACAATTGTAGGTGTCAACGACTGGTCTATTCCATAATAATCCAATAACCAATTGGCCACTTTGTTTTCTTTGTAATCCCAAAGCATCCCTTCGGACAAACCATTTTTGGTGGTGGTCATTGCTCCCGTTAGTTTGTAGGCAATAAAATCTCCCGGCAACATAAATTTATGAATTTTTTCATAAATCTCCGGTTCGTTTTCTTTTACCCATTTCAGTTTGGAAGCGGTAAAATTCCCTGGCGAATTCAATAAATGCTCCGAGCATTTTTGCTCTCCAATTTCAGCAAAGGCTTTGTCTCCAATTTCTATAGCTCTACTATCACACCAAATAATGGAGTTGCGCAAGGAGTTTCCTTCCTTGTCCACCACAACCAATCCGTGCATTTGATACGAGATACCAATACCCGATATCTTTGACGCATCAATATTAGCTTCTTTGATGGCTCTTTTTGTCCCCACGCAAATAAGTTCCCACCAAATTTCGGGATCTTGTTCTGCCCAATCTTTATGATAGGCAATGATTGCCATTTCATCTTGTGGCTCGTGGAGGGCAACTATTTTTTCCCCTGTAGCCGATTCAACCAAGGCTATCTTGACCGAAGAACTTCCTATATCATATCCTATATAATACATAATTTACATTTATAATGATTCTCTTATTATTAATTTTGTTGGTACGTAATACTGCATCGGCCCGTCATTGGTGATAAATTCAGCACCTTTAGTTCCCAATTCCTTGAAATCTGTCGTAACTACCGAAATTCCTTTGTAGATAAATTTTTTCATTGGGGTTTCGTTGTAGGACAAGAATCCAACATCTACTCCAGGTTCATAATCATTTTCTCGACATTGCTCCAAGAATACCCCTAGCATTCTGTCACTTACACCTACATAAGCTTTGTTTTTTTCGATGTTGAATTCCTTTGGATTGGTAATAACATTGTACTCAAAACCAAATTCTTTGCAAAATTTCTTAAAAAAAGTAAGCGTCTCCATTGGGTGATTGGTAAAACTAGGAAACAGAAAATCTATTGAATTGTACTTTCTAAACAAATCAACGGCCTCAGTTAAAGACTCATAAAAAGCTTTTCCAAAATCCTGAAAAACATAATTATTCTTGGGTTTGGAATGAATGTTCCAATCAATTAACAATAGTTTTTCATTGGAAATACTAGTCAATACCGATGCCACATCTTTATGGTCAAAATTCATCACCACATATTTATAATACTTGCCAACACTGTTGTTGATGATGGTTTTGAAATTATCAATATTGTAATGATGAAATTGCACGTCTGTAATGATATTATCGGGTAAATTATTCACGAAGGAATGATATAAAACCTCTTTGTATGCTTTGAAAGTATCCAAAACCAAAAGTACTTTTCGGGTTTCGCCAGCCACATAATAGCCTTTATTGGGCACGGATTCTATAACATTTTGATCTTTTAAAATAGAATAAGCCTTAAAGACAGTATCTCTCGAGAGTTTGTTTTCTTTGCAAATACTATTCACCGAAGGCAACAAATCTCCTTTCTCTAGAAGGTTTTCGGCTACAGCATTATTAATGGAGTTCACCAATTGCTGATACTTAGGAATATCACTTTCGTGATTAATGCTAAATGTAAAATTCTTTTCGTTCATAATTAGCGTACTGTTCTGTTCCGGTATGCTAAAGTAATTATTTTTTTGATTTAAAAAGCATTAAAGTCACTTTTTTTTCTAAAAACTTATTATATTATAGATATACTTCATAACCTCTTATATCCCCCAAAATAGATTAAAAACGGAATATTATTTTATTTTATTTAAATCTGATCGGTTCACAAAATTAATTAGACAATACCTTAATCAAAAAAAACAGTATATTTGTTATTCATTTTTTAATTATATGGAAGAGAATAAAGATGTTACCATCTACGATATTGCCGAAAAATTAAATCTTGCGACCTCAACAATTTCAAGAGCGCTAAAAGACCATCCGACAATCAGCAGCAAAACGATAAAAAAAGTAAAAAAAACCGCCGAAGAAATGGGCTATGTCCCCAATACTTTGGCAGCTGGACTGCGAGGCAACAAAACCAATACCCTTGGAGTTTTAATCCCCACCGTTACCCAGCCTTTCCTTTCTTCATTGATTAGTGGCATCGAAATTACGGCTCGAAAATCTGGATATAACGTAATTATCATGCAATCCCATGACTCGTATGAAGAAGAAGTGAGTATGGCAAAATCATTGTATGGAAGCAGGGTTAGCGGCATAATTTGTTCGTTAGGAATGAAAACCGTCGACACTTCTCATTTTCAACAATTTGTTAACAACAACATTCCAATAGTTTTTGTTGACAGGGTGCCGAAAGATTTTAACACTTTTCGCGTAATAATCGACAATTATGCAGCTGCATTCAAAGCAACAACTCACCTTATAGAACAAGGTTGCACCCGTATTGCCCACATTACTGCTGGGTCAGAGATTGGTAATCTATACAATGAAAGAAAGAGAGGCTATCTCGATGCCTTAAAAAAATATAATTTACCAATTGAAAAAGAACTCATTGCTGATTTAAAAACAGTTACCTACAATGAAGCGCTAAAAGCTAGCGATAAACTGTTGGATCTAAAAAAACGTCCCGACGGATTATTTGCATCTGGCGACATTATGGCTGTCAGCGCCATACAAAGTGCCAAAAGAAGAGGTCTTAGAATCCCCGAAGATTTTGCAGTTATCGGTTTTAACAATGACCCTATTTCGGAAATCATAGATCCCAATTTATCCACCATTACACATCCTGCAGCAAAAATGGGACAGATGGCAGCTGAAATTATTTTGAAAAGCATTAAATTCCCTAATAAAGACGAAGTGAAAGAAATTACTTTTTTAAATACGGAAGTACTCGTTCGCGAATCTTCTAAAAGAATGTAAGGCTCTTTGTAGAAAAAAACTCCTTGCACTTATATAAATTCAAGGAGTATATTCATTTTTAGTTTTTTTTTGGCTATTTTATTGCAATTATAACCTCTGCCATTTTTGGTGCACCCAATTCAAAACTTCTTTTCATCGGGCTAGAACCTCCCACATATATTTTGAAATCTCCTGATTCTATAACTCTGGAACCATCATTTTTTACCATCTCGAATGCTTTTGGAGTCAAATCAAAAATTACTTCTTTGATTTCACCGGGTTCTAAAGTGATTCTTTTCATATTATTCAACTGAAAATTAGGCACAACAACCGAAGCAACCAAATCTGAAACATATAATTGCACCACTTCGTCCGATTTTACTTTTCCTGAATTCGTCACTTTTACAGCAACTCTAAGATTGTCTTTTTTTGAGATTTTTGTTGAAGATACCTTGGCTTCACCATATATAAAATTGGCATAACTCAATCCAAATCCAAAAGGATACATAGGATCAACATTCATATATTTATAAGTTCTACCTTTCATTGAATAATCTTCAAATGCAGGCAACTGGTCTAAAGATTTTGGAAATGTAATTGGTAATTTTCCAGATGGTGAAATTTTTCCAAAAAGTATGTCTGCAACAGCAGTCCCACCTTCTTCACCAGGATACCAAACTAACAAAACAGCATCTGCCAATTCCTGTACTTCGGCAAGATTCATTGGGCTTCCACCTGTAATTACGGCAACAATTGGTTTTTTATTATTAGGATTCTTATCTGCCGCTTTTCTTAATTCTTTTAGATAATCCATTTGGTTTTGAGGCAAATTATAATCCAATCTATCTCCTGCGGTTAATGATGATAATGAATCACCTTCTTCTCCTTCAATTGTACTCGAAACACCCAAAACTACAATGGTCACATCGCTGTCCGTTGCATTCCCAGTAGCATAATTTACAGGATTAACCGCTATTTGATTCAGCATAGCACCCAGTCTATATTGCAATTTACTCTCTGGACTTATGGAGCCTGTAATACCTTCGAGAATTGTGACCATATTGGGGTTTATACCATAATAATTTCCTAAAAGAACTTCTATACTAGCCGCATTCGGTCCAGTGACAAAATATTTCCCGAGGTCATTTTTTAGCGGTAAAATTCCATTGTTTTTTAATAATACCATACTTTTTTGAGCCACTTCTCTAGCCAAAGCTCTATGAGATTCGCTATTCACAACATTTGACGGAATAGCATCATAAGGATTTGAACCCATTGGATCAAACAAACCCAGTTTGAATCTAGTTCTAAGTAAAATTGCCAATTGAGAATCGATTTCTTTTTCGGTAATTAACCCTTCTTTAACAGCTTTTGGTAAAGAGTTATACGTTACTCCGCAATTTAAACTCACGCCACTTTTTACCGCTAAAGCAGCAGCTTCAGTCTCGGTTTTCACAATTCCGTGTCCCGTACCTTTTGGTAAAAATAGATCATCCAAAGCCCAGCAATCCGTCAAAACGTGGCCTTTAAAATTCCATTTTTTTCTAAGAACATCTCTAATTAAGTAATTGTTCGAGCAACATGGCTGACCATTGGTACTATTATAAGCACACATAACAGCTTCTACTTTAACGTCAACTAAAGCCTTAAATGCAGGCAAATACGTCTCCCACAAATCCTTTTGACTGGCTTCTGCATTAAACTGGTGTCGCACCAATTCTGGCCCGCTATGTACTGCAAAATGTTTGGCGCAAGCTGCCGTTTTTAAATAATTAGGATTATCCCCTTGCAATCCTTTTACAAAAGCAGCTCCAATTGAAGCGGTCAAAAATGGGTCTTCACCGTATGTTTCCTGACCACGCCCCCATCTTGGATCTCTAAAAATATTGATATTAGGAGTCCAGAAAGTTAAGCCTCCGTATTGCAAATTATAGCCTTTGGCCTTGGCCACATTATGCATTGCTCTCGCTTCGTCTGAAATTACCGAAGAAACCCTAAAAGCTAAATCAGTATCAAAAGTGGCTCCAAGCCCAATTGCTTGAGGAAAAACAGTGGCATTACCAGACCGGCCAACTCCATGTAAGGCTTCATTCCAATAATTGTATGGCAATATTCCCAAACGTTCAATTGCATCCGTATTATGCAACATTTGATTTGCTTTTTCTTCTAAAGTCAATCTAGATATCAAATCTGTCACTCTTTGATCTATAGAAAGAGATGGATTATAGAAAGGAAAATCCTGTTGCTTTTTGTCAAGCGTTTGACTCTTGCATGGTAGCATTGTGAGCAATAGAAGAATCACAATTATTTTTTGGAAAATAGTATTCATAGTTGTATATTTCTTGATTATTTAGGTTTTAATTTACGAATATAAAAAAAATACTTTAAAATTTTTTTTATATACTTCAATGCTTTACTTTTACGCAACCGATTGCAAATATAAATAAAAAAAAATATTATCCTTAAAAACCTGAAAAAACTATAACCTAAAAAAGGTATTATATTATTTTTACTTTTCTTAACAAAAGGTTTTAATACAATAAAAAAAAATGTACAAAAAATGAATCGCTTATCCTATAAATATTTATTAACGCTATTACCCTTTTTGATGGTTTCCATTAATTTATTTGCGCAAGCCGATTATAAATTATGGTTACAATACAATAGAGTTGAAAATAAAGAAATTGCGGCAATTTATGCTTCAAAAATTCAAAGAATTGTTGCTTTGGGTAATTCCGAAACCATTCAAGTAGCTTCAAAAGAGTTGCAATTGGGACTTTCCAGTTTATTAGGCGATAAAATTACTGTTCAACAAAGTATTGATGTAGAAAACGTATTGATTTTTGGTTCTAAATCTTCTTTAAATGTAGATATTTTGAAAAATTTAAACAATGAGTTTGAAAAAATTAATGACGAAGGCTACATTATTAAAACCATTAAACAAAAAAACAAAAATCAAATTCTAATTACGGGAAAAACAGATATTGGTGTTTTATACGGCATTTTTAATTTTTTGAGATTACTCCAAACCAACAAATCCATCGAAAACTTAAACATTGTCGATGCTCCAAAAATAAATGTTCGAATGCTGAACCATTGGGATAATCTAAATGGAATGGTAGAACGTGGTTATGCCGGTTTTTCGCTTTGGAATTGGCAAAAATTACCCGATTTCATTCACCAACGCTATATCGATTATGCTCGTGCGAATGCTTCCATCGGCATCAACGGAACGGTTTTGAACAATGTAAACGCCAATGCCTTAATCCTGACGCCCCAATATTTGGAAAAAGTGGAAGCTTTGGCAAAAGTTTTCAGGCCTTATGGAATCAAGGTATATTTAACCGCGCGATTTTCGGCTCCAATAGAAATTGGCGGATTGAAAACTGCCGATCCTTATGATGCCGAAGTCAAAAATTGGTGGAAAGAAAAAGCCAAGGAAATTTATAAAAGGATTCCAGATTTTGGCGGATTCTTGGTAAAAGCCAATTCCGAGGGACAACCAGGCCCACAAAATTATGGTCGAAACCACGTTGACGGTGCCAATATGCTGGCCGATGCCGTTGCTCCTTTTGGAGGAATCGTGATGTGGCGAGCCTTTGTATATTCCGAACACGACGTGAATGACAGAGCCAAACAAGCTTATAGCGAATTTGTTCCTTATGACGGTCAATTCAGGAACAACGTGATTGTACAAGTAAAAAATGGCGCGATTGATTTTCAACCCAGGGAACCTTTTCATCCTATGTTTGGCGCAATGCCAAAAACACCATTGATGATGGAATTTCAAATTACTCAGGAATATTTGGGTTTCAGTACACACTTGGTTTATCTACCCAAATTATTCCAAGAAGTTTTGGAATCCGATACGTACAGCAAAGGAAAAGGCTCAACGGTAGCAAAAGTCATCGACGGATCATTGGAAAATCATAAAATTACTGGAATTGCAGGCGTTGCTAATATTGGAAATGACATCAACTGGACGGGTCATCCTTTTGGACAAGCGAATTGGTATGGATTTGGACGCTTGGCTTGGAATCCTTATTTAAATTCAGAAGCTATCGCCGAAGAATGGTTGCGAATGACTTTTTCCAATGACGTGAATTTTGTCAAACCAGTCAAAGAAATGATGCTAAAATCTAGAGAAGCGGTAGTCAATTATATGACACCTCTTGGTTTGCATCACATTATGGACACCGGTCATCATTATGGACCAGGTCCTTGGGTAAGTAAATTATCAAGACCAGAATGGAATCCTACCTATTATCACAAAGCCGATAAAAACGGAATAGGTTTTGACCGTTCTAAAACAGGAAGCAAGGCCACAACACAATATGCGCCAGAAGTGTCAAAAATGTTCGACGATGTAAAAACTTGTCCTGAAAAAGACTTGTTATGGTTTCATCATTTGTCTTGGGATTATAAACTGAAAAACGGGCAAACCCTTTGGAATGGCATGGCGTTGAAATACCAAGAAGGCGTTGATCAAGTCGAGACAATGCAATCGACTTGGAACAAAATGGGCAACTACGTGGATGAATCTAGATTCAAGGAAGTTCAAATGCTGCTGAACATACAACATAAAGAAGCCAAATGGTGGCGAGATGCTTGCCTGTTGTATTTTCAACAATTTTCAGGAAAGGAATTGCCGAAAGGTGTTGAAAAACCAACCCAAACTTTGGAGTATTTTAAATCTTTTAAATTTCCATTTGCACCCGGTAATAATTAAAACTATAAACAAAAAACTATGAAATTAACTAACTCTTTGTTATTGCTAATGACAGCAACACTTGTATTAAGTGGTTGCAATTCTGTTCCAAAAAAAACTGATACAACGGTTTCACTTAAAAATGCTTATATAAAAGATTTTTATATAGGAACTGCCTTAAATCAAAGTCAAATAGAAGAAAGTAACCCAATGGTTAACAGTTTAATTTCGAAAGAGTTTAACAGTATCACTCCTGAAAACATAATGAAATCGATGTATACCCACCCTGAAAAGGATATATTTGATTTCAAATTGTGTGACAAATATGTTGCCTTTGGAGAAAAACACAAAATGTTTATTCATGGCCACACACTAATATGGCACAGTCAATTACCGCCATGGATGTCTCAAGTAAAAGATAGCACTGACATGGCTGATGTAATGACAAAGCATATTAGTACCATAGTAAGTAATTACAAGGGAAGAATAAACTCTTGGGATGTAGTAAATGAAGCTTTAAATGAAGATGGAACTTTACGAAAATCGATTTTTTTAAAAACTTATGGTAAAGATTATTTGACACATGCCTTTAAATTAGCTGCCAAAGCAGACCCAAAAACCGATTTATATTATAATGATTACAACTTATGCACTCCTAAAAAACGAAAAGGAGCAGTAGAATTGGTGAAAAATCTACAAAAAAATGGCGCAAAAATAGATGGCGTAGGTGAGCAAGGGCATTGGCATTTAAACACTCCTTCATTAGAGGAAATCGAACAGACTATACTTGATTTCTCTGCCTTAGGCGTAAAAGTTGCCATCACAGAATTAGACATTAGTGTATTACCTAATCCAAAGAATGTAGTTGGAGCTGACGTTAATCAAAGAGCTGAAGCTAGTGAAAAAATGAATCCTTATCCTAAAGCTCTACCTGATTCCATCCAAAAACAATTGGCTGATCGATATGAAGCTATCTTTAAAATATTCTTAAAACACAAAGACAAAATTAGCAGAGTTACCTTATGGGGCGTAAACGATGGTCAAACTTGGCTCAATGATTTTCCAATAAGAGGCAGAACAAATCATCCTTTATTATTTGATCGCGAATTCAAACCAAAAAAAGCATATTATAGTATTTTAAATCTAAAAGAAAAAAAATAATTCGAAAGATTAGCCATCTTTTTAAGTCTTAAATAGAGCGTTTTGTAATCGCCATAAACTAAACAACCTAATTAATTAGATTTAAATTTGTCAATAATAAAGTTTTACAATACATTTACACAACCGATTGTATATTAGTAATTAGACTGTTAAAATTTAGTAAATTACTATTCTAAAAACCATTCAACCATAACATATTTGTTGCAATTAATATAATTAAAAATTAACCAAAAAATGAATTCTATTTCCCAAAAACTATCCATAAAAGAAAAAATTGGTTATAGCTTAGGTGATCTGGCTGCCAATTTGGTATTCCAGACATTGATGACCTACCTTGCCTATTTTTATACGGATATATACGGATTAACACCAACACATTCCTCCATAATTATGCTGGTTGTTGGATTAATTGCAGCCTTTATTTTCAATCCCATCATTGGAGCCATCGCCGACAGAACCAACTCCAAATGGGGTAAATTTCGTCCTTGGATTTTATGGACGGCCATACCATTGGGAGTTATAGCATTATTGGCTTTCACCACTCCCAATTTCTCCTATGAAGGAAAAGTAATTTATGCCGTGGTGACCTATTCGCTGTTGCTGTTGTTTTATGCCAGCAACAACTTGCCTTATTCCGCATTGAGTGGCGTAATTACAGGTGATATGTCAGAGAGAAATAGTCTGTCGTCCTATCGATTTGTTGCCGTGATGTTTGCACAATTCTTTGTACAAGTATTTATGCTTGGCATCATTAAAAGTGCCGGGAACGGAGACAAAGCTATCGGGATTGAAAAAGTGATGACCATTTTGGCCATTGTTGGAACCATAATGTTGCTTATTACCTTTTTGACGACCAAAGAACGTATAGTACCAAAACCGGAACAAAAATCGAGTGTTAAAGAAGATTTAGGCGATTTGGTCAAAAACAAACCTTGGCTGATTATGTTGACGCTTACTTTATTGGTATTCATAACACTGGCGATGAAAGGCGGGTCGTATGTATATTATTTCGAAAACTATGTGGATAAACAGCAATTAGCCCTCTTCATTCAGCCCATTTTAGATTTTCTTTTGAATATTGGAATCAATCCTTTTGGTAATGATCCGATTTCAGCTGGATTTGGATTGTTCAACGCTGGTGGAATTATTTTCATGATTGTTGGAATTACTTTATCAAAAAGTTTTGCCGATAAGTATGGTAAAAGAAATGTATTTGGTTTTTTCTTGTTCATCTCAACGCTGTTTATCATTGCGTTCTATTTCTTTCCTCCCGCATCGGTTGGTTTAATGTTTTTCTCTCAAATTCTTCACGGTTTCTTCTACGGTATCACTATCCCGCTTCTTTGGGCCATGATTGCCGATGTTGCCGATTATTCTGAATGGAAAAATAACCGCCGAGCTACTGCTATCATTTTTTCGGCCATGATGGTAGGACTAAAAGCAGGATTGAGTATTGGAGGAGCATTGACGACATCAATATTGGGTCATTTTGACTATGTTCCCAATTCATTGGTCCAACCGGAAAGTGCCATTAATGGAATTAAATTATTGATAAGCATCTTCCCGGCTATACCTTTTCTAATCGGAGTTGGATTATTATTTTTCTATGAAATCAACAAGAAAATGGAAGTGCAAATTGAATCTGATTTAAAAGAAAGAAGAGCTTAAATTTTACATTAAAATATAAAAATACAACTATGTCCGAAGAAAGCATTGAGCATATTGATTTTGACGCAATCAATGAAAAAGCCATTTCACAACCCTTAGTATCACACATATACACCGCCGATCCATCTGCTCACGTATTCGAAGGCAAAATATACATTTATCCTTCGCATGACATTGATGCCGGAATTCCGTTTAACGACAATGGAGACCATTTTGGAATGGAAGATTATCACGTCCTCTCTATGGATAATGTAGATGCTCCAACTATAGACAATGGTGTTGCTCTTCATGTAAAGGATGTTGCCTGGGCTGAACGCCAAATGTGGGCTCCTGATGCTGCTTGCAAAAACGGCAAATATTATTTGTATTTCCCTGCCAAACGTGCCAATGGAATTTTCCAAATTGGTGTGGCCATAAGTGATTCTCCTATTGGACCATTTATTCCGGAGCCAGAAGCTATTGAAGGAAGTTACACGATTGATCCAGCAGTTTTTGAGGACGAAGACGGGAAATTCTATCTGTATTTTGGGGGAATTTGGGGAGGTCAACTTCAAAAATACCGAAACAACAAATATACAGAACAAAATGAGGAACCATTATACAATGAACCTGCTTTAGGCCCAATTGTAGCATTACTTTCTGATGATATGAAGCAATTTGCCGAAGAACCGAAAGAAATCAAAATTCTGGATAAAAATGGCAAAGTGATATTGGCAGGAGACAACAACCGCAGATTTTTCGAAGCATCTTGGCTACATAAATACAACGGAAAATATTATTTTTCCTATTCCACAGGCGATACCCATTTCATTTGTTATGCCACTGGAGACAATCCTTATGGACCATTTACTTATCAAGGAATAATACTAAATCCTGTTATTGGTTGGACTTCTCACCATTCGATTTGTAAAGTGGATGCAAAATGGTATTTGTTTTATCATGATTCCAGTCTATCAAAAGGTGTAACACATTTAAGATCGGTTAAAGTGACTGAAATATCTTATAATGAAGATGGTTCAATCGTTACCATCAATCCGTACAATAATATAGAAATATAAAAAGACAAAACCGTTGATAGTTATCATATGTCACTCCTTTTTATAACCCACAAAAAAATTATAATTCAATATATACAAAATTACCAGCTTATAATAAGCTGGTAATTTTGTATAAAAAACTATCTCATAATTCTTTTTAATGGTAATGTGGTCAAAAATGGTAGGTAAATTTTCAATTTAGATTGCTTATATTTCAAGAAATTATTTAATGGATGAAAGTTTATAAAGTTCTACCCCGTGTGCAGGTACTTTAAGCGCTATTTCACCAGTTTTAGTTTCTAGTGTACTAACATCCTTTTGTCTCCATACATCACGAACATTAAATTTTCCGCTAAGACCAATTTTTTCAAAATCTTTATAGGAAAGGTTAACTATTTCTTGCCCAAAGTTGCAAAAGCCAACAGCTTTGCTACCATCTTCCAGTTCTTTTACATAAATACGAAGATCTCCTATTGTTTGCAAGCTTGTTGCCTGTTTGCCAAGCGGGTCTTGATTTATCTCGATTACTTCGTCGTTAGTAAGCAAATTCAAAGTAAAGTCATCTAATTTTTCCATATCGCAACCAATCAAGAGTGGTGCAGAGAAAAGACTCCAAAGGCTAATATGAAGATACTGCTCGTCTGGTTTAAGTTTACTCTTATGTGGATTACCCCAACCAACAGTGCCTACAACCAACATATCAGGGTCATTCCAGTTACCAGGTTTTGCATAAGGAGCCGATTTATCCTGATCTAGTGCTATATTTTTAACACTTACCCATGTGTCTGTAATATCATTGGTTGTACGCCATAAATTTCCACCGACTGAACCACCCCATTTCCATACATCCGACATTCCATACTGACATACGCTAAATACAATGTCACGAGGTTGCTGGCGAAGATAGTCTCCCATCATCTTAAATGGTTTAATAGCAGTATTCAATACACTACCACCATTATACGACAAAGAAGATACTTTAGATGGGTCATTATTTAGCAAACCGTTGATTACATTGCCATAACTACACCAATCATATTTCAAATAGTCAAATCCCCATTTTGCATAACTTTCGGCATCTTGTTTTTCGTGATTGAAGCTTCCTGCACAACCACCACAGGTCCAAGGACCAGGACTTGAATAAAGTCCAATTTTAAGACCAAGACCATGCACATAATCCGCAAGTCCTTTCATATCTACAAACCTTGAGTTTGGAACAATGTTACCAGCCACATCTCTAAATTCACCACGCAAAGACTCGTCTTTTGAGTCACGGTTGTTTTCCCAAAAATCGTCAACGTTGATATAAGTCCAACCGTGGTTGATAAGTCCGCTTTTTACCATTGCATCGGCAGCACGTTTTACCTTATCTGCTGATACTTCATTGGCAAAACAGTTCCAACTATTCCATCCCATTGGTGGGGTAAGTGCAATCTGGTCACCACATTCGATACGCAGTTTTCTCTGAAACTTGCCTTTTGTATTTTTTGCTTCCAAGGTTACAATAGACGTTCCACCTTTTGAAAGTTTACCAGTAATTAAACCGGTTTGAGTGTTAATTTTTAATCCTGCTGGCAATCCTGTAGCCGAAAAAGTCATTGGTCTGTCACCAGTAGCTGTTACCAGAAATTGAAATGGTGAACCTGGACGTACTCCAAAAACTTTAGCACCAGTAATTTTTGGTTCCGCCTTAGGTGCAGGTGTAAGGATATAGGGTTCTGTTGCTATCGGACTATAGGTTTTAAAGGTATTTACCCCTGTAGTTTCAAATTTAGCATCTACCCAATCAACGTGGTCGTAATAATTTCCATTTCCACCATCGGTTACTACCAATTCAAGTTTCATAACTCCGTCAAGCTTCACTGAACAGGGTTTGGCAGCATCACCTAAATGCATTACTCCACTCGACCATAATTTTTTGTTATCACCATAAACAACAAATTCAGCAGCTGGTCTCTGCCCTTTTACCTCATCATCTATACCAACCTGAGCTGTAAACAAAGTTGCTTTCCCTTCAAGCAAAATTGTTATGGAACTCTCGGAATGGCTTCCAAAACCGCGTTCGAAGGTTTTTCCAGCAATAGTCAGTGTTTTTCCATCAATAGATTTATTCTTCATCGGTACTCCATAACCTTGAGTTGCTGTACTAAGATCCAATTGGTCAAGCCATACCGTTTGAGCGGATATGCTATTGACCCCAACAAAACTAAAGAAGACTAAGAAACCAATAATGGCTGTGAATCTAAAATTGAGTACTACTTTCATTAATATTATTATTAATTTTTTCTATTTTATTTTTACTAGCAACCAAACAGAATAGCAGAATGGAGCTATTAAAATAAGTTAATCGTATAGGTAAAAGAGGTGTCTTGAGCAGCTACCTTAAACTTTTCTAGCGGTTGTGGTCCACAACTATTAGAACCAACACCTAGTGTTTTAGTTGAAACAGTAAACACTGTTGAGGAGCTTGCAGGTAGATCTATTTTATATTCAACTGGGTTCATTTGCTCATCAGTATGAGGAAGAGCAGCAACTTGCATCAATTTATCATCAGATTTCACCATTACAGATGGCATATCTTTACCACTTAGTTTAGCCCAACGTACTTCTTCGTGGTTGCCGCGTTCCATTGGTTTTTCATATTCGTATTGTTCGTTCACCCCAATTTTATAAAGACCAACTTCAGAAGCACTTTTACGATCCGAATAATTTTCGAATGGACCACGACCAAATAAATCCATCTGGTCAAGCTTTTTATCGAGCAAAAATCGTACACCGATTTTAGCCAAATTAATAGGCAATCCTGTAAATTGAACTTGATTATCAACCTTTATTGTTCCATCGGCTTTAACTAGGTAAGTTGCGGTGTGGAAAACGCCAAATCCTTCCTTCCCATCTGCTTTTGTTGTTGAAATTACTTTTACAGCTGATTTGTCAACAGTTTCAACTTTAAAATCAACCAGATTATATTGAAGAGTAGTTACCCCAAATTTTTCCCATTGTCTAAAAGCCCAATCATCATCAGTACGGTGAGCTGCACGCCACAAGTGCAATTTTGGAGCACCATCATTAGCCAATACATTGATTCCGTTTTTGATTAACTGACTCATAAAACCTGTTTTCTTATCAAAACTTACTGAAAAATCTTTTCCAGAAATAATTGCCGATTGAGGGTTTTGAACCAGTTTTAAAACCCCTGCTACTTTTGTTTCTTCTACTGGAGGTGTATTAATAGGAAGTTTAAACTGAGCAGTAGCCACTTCAAAACCTTTATCAGCCCAAAGTGTTTTTTCCTTTTGCTTATATGAAATACGTAAATAATATTCCGCTCCTGCTTTTGGATGTTCTATTTTGTAGGGTACAAATGCTCTGCCTGTACTTCTAGCATTAATAGGACGTGCAATATTTATTGATCCTTTAGATATTTCAATTCCATTTTCGATCAAACTCCAAGTAGCCTCGAAGCCACTCAAAGAAATAAACTGGAATTTATTCTTAATAGAGATTTCTCCTGAAATGACATCTGACAATTTAGTATCAATCCATTGAAATGCCTTTTTCATTTCGAAATAATGCGGCTTAACTTTGTTTCCTTCTGTTGAACGATCATAAGAAACTACTCCTTTATGAATAAAGTAATGATCATTTGGAGCATCTCCAAAACCACCTCCATAAGCCAAAATTGGGTGATTGGGATCCTTTTTATTCCATAATCCTTGATCTTGGTATTCCCAAATGGCACCACCTAAAATTTCGGGATTATTATCGAAAACCTCTGAATATTCATCCAGTGAACCCATCGAATTGAACATAGCGTGAACAAATTCACAAATATAGAAAGGTTTAGTAAGATTTTTGTCCTGAGCTATATTAGCATAATCCTGAGCGGTTCCGTACATTTTACCATCCAAATCGGCAGGATTGTTTTTTCCCGTTCCAAAACGCTCGTAATGAATGGGTCTCGAAGGATCCATTGCCTTAACTGCATTCATTGCAGCAACAAAATTTGGTGTAGCACCCCAGCCACATTCATTTCCTAACGACCAAATAATAACAGAAGGACTATTTTTGAAATTTTCTATATTAGCTACATTACGGTCAATAATTGCCGATTTTATGGTAGGTTCGTTATCAAAGCGTCCGTCATATCCATGACATTCTACATTGGCTTCGGCTACCAGCCAGATTCCCCATTCATCGCAAAGTTCGTACCAGCGAGGATCGTCAGAATAGTGACTAGTTCGAATATGATTCCCATTACCCTGTTTTATCACTTCAAGGTCTTTTATCATTTGCTGTTCCGTTACAGCATGACCAACATCCGACCAGTGTTCGTGACGGTTTACTCCTTTCAATTTGATAGGTGCACCGTTTACAGTAAAAATACGCCCTTTAATTTCTATTTTGCGGAACCCTATTTTTTTAGATAAAATTTCACCTTCTGAATTGGTTAATACTACTGTATATAAATTTGGAGTTTCGGCAGTCCATTTCAATGGGTTCGTTATCTGCATTTTCACATTCAAAGTTTCTTCTTGATTGGCTTTGAGTGATGCGCCTGTTACACTTCCATTAGCTATTTCCTTGCCATCTTTATCATATAGTGTTGCTGTTAAAGTTTGTGATTTGGCTGTTTTGTCGCTATAATTTTTGATTTTTGCTGTTACATCAAGTGTGGCATTTTTATAATCTTTATCCAAATCTGGCTTCGCAAAAAAGTCGCGTATGTGTACTTGTGGAGCACTCCACAAGGTTACATTACGGAAAATTCCGTGTAAACGAAACATATCCATATCTTCCAACCAAGTACCGGAGCTGTATTGATAAACCTCTACGGCAATCGTATTTTTACCTGGTTTCAGATATTTTGTGAGATCAAATTCGGCAGCATTGCGACTATTTACGCTAAAACCTACTTTTTCACCATTTACCCACAAAAAGAAAGCACTATCAACACCATCAAAAGTGATAAAATTACGACGACCTTCCCATTCAGCAGGAACTGTAAATTCTCTGCGGTAACTTCCCACAGGATTTCGCTCTTTATAAGATGTGTACCATTTTTCAGGTTCACTCATAACGTGCGGATAATCTTTTTTGATGGTATAACCTAGGTTTCTATAAATAGGTGTTCCATATCCTTGAACTTCCCAATTTGAAGGTACCGTGATTTCTTTCCAACCCGAAACATCATAATTAGGCTTGTAAAAGTCAGCCGAACGTTGTTCTGGTGTTGGTACCCAGCTAAATTTCCAAGCTCCATTAAGGCTCAGACTCAACGAGGAGTTATGTCGTTTGGCTAACAAAGCTTCTTGCAAATTGGCATAAGGCATTAATGTGGCATGATAAGGTTCTTTGTTAATGCCGAGTAATTCTGGATTTTCTATTTCAGGTGGAATTGGAGCTCCTGCAGCAGCAGTTTGAGCATCCATTGGATTAACAAAAAATAATGTTAATAAAATCAATAGTAAGAAAGCGTTTTTTTTCATTGGTATTTATTTTTTTATTGAATCTTTATCTTTACAGTTTTCAAATCTTTGGTGTCCGAGCTGTTCCCATACAACACTTCGTAATTACCAGATGCAACAATCATTTTGCCCTGTGCAGCATCAAAGAATTCAAAAGTAGAAGGCTTTAACGAAAGTGTCACTTCTTTTGATTTTCCAGATTTAACTTCCACACGCTTAAATTCTCTCATAGTTTTTAGTGGACCATCTACATCATTTACCTTTCGCACATAAATCTGAACTACTTCGGTACCATTACGTTTACCAGCATTAGTAACTGGAATTGTAATATCTACATTTTCCTCTTTTTTAATAGTTTTTTTGTTAAGCTTTGCTTTACCAATAGTAAATTGGGTATAGCTTAGTCCAAATCCAAATGAATAAAGTGGATCAGACATAAATCGATAAGTTCGCCCTTTCATAGAATAATCTTCAAAATCAGGCAATTGATTGATGTTTTTGTAGAAAGTCACAGGAAGACGACCAGAAGGATTGTATTCTCCAAAAAGTACATTGGCAATCGCTGTACCACCAGCTTGACCAGGATACCACGCTTGTAAAATAGCTTCACAAGATTCTGTTTCAGGAACTAATCCCATAGCGGAACCTGAGAAATTCACAAATATCACTTTTTTACCCGCAGCTTTCAAAGCCTGAAGCATTCGGCGTTGGATGGATGGGAGTTCTATATCGGTACGATCACCGCCTTTGAAACCTAGAATTGTCACTCGCATTTCCTCTCCTTCTAGCGATGGAGCAATACCTCCCGCAAAAATTACAATATCTGCATCTTTTACTTTGGCAATACTGGCGGCCAAATCTACTGGCACTAATCGTCCAAGGTCGAAATTCAAAGCTGCATCGGCATTTCTTTGAGAAAATGAAATTTCAATAGTATATGATTTTCCAGCTTCAGCTTTCAAAGTATATACATTGGTTGTGTTGTTTGCAAAAACATTTCGCACCACCAACTCTCCGTTAATCGTCAAAGTAGCTCTTCCGTTGGTTTGAAATTGGAATGCCACGTCTTCAGTTTTGGTTGGTTTAAAAACCGTTTTGTAACGTGCCGAGAAATTTTGAATATTAACTCCTGCTGCAAAAGCGGTAGCTCCCATAGTAGTTAGATGAAACGGTGCTGAAAGTATATCTGTTGCAACAGGATTTCCATCGTTTGTTATAGTGTTCCAATATTGTGCAGTAAACCCTTTTTTACCATCGATACTACATTCAGAGAAAAGACTACTTACAGCAACATCGTTTGTACGGTCGCATCCCCATTCGTAAATCAATTGAGATTCTGGTAGCGTTTTCTTCAAAGCTTCTAATAAAGTAACAGTGTGAGCTGGGAAACCATTGTAATTTCCCCACTGCATTATAGAGTCTTTTGCATTTGGCCCCATAATTGCGATTTTTAGCTTTTTATTCAATGGCAGGATATTGGTTTTGTTTTGCAACAATACTATGCTTTCTTCTGCCATTCGAAGTGCTAATGCTTGATGTTCTTTGCTGTTAACTACTGAATAAGGAATATCCCAAACCGGTTTTTCATTCATTTCGCCCAACTCAAAACGAGCTTTTAGCAATCGTAGCAAGGAAACATCAATACGTTTTTCGTCGACCAATCCCGTTTTAACTGCCTCAGGCAAATTACGAAAATCGCTACCACACTCCAAATCAGTACCATTCAAAACAGCGTTAGCAGCGGCGTGAGTTGCATCAGGTTGAGTAGCATGTGCATTAGTCTGATAGAAATCAGAAATAGCCCAACAGTCGGATACTACCAATCCATCATAGCCCCAATCATTACGAAGTATTTGTGTCAATAAACGATTACTTCCACAACAAGGCTCACCTTCAAAACTGTTGTAAGCACACATCACTTCTTTTACATTTGCTTTTTGCACTAAATCTTTAAAAGCTGGTAAATAAGTTTCCCATAAATCACGTGGTTTAATGTTTTCTGCATTAAAAGAATGTCTGTTCCATTCTGGACCGGAGTGAACAGCAAAGTGTTTTGCGCAAGCATGTAATTTATCATATTCACCATCTTCAGGACCTTGCAAAGCTTTCACTACAGCAACTCCCATACGACTGGTCAAAAAAGGATCTTCTCCATAAGTCTCCTGTCCTCGTCCCCAACGAGGATCGCGAAATATATTTACGTTTGGTGTCCAGTAAGTCAAGCCTTGATAACGCTTTAAACCTCCTTGCTCGCTGAATTTATTCGATTTGGCTCTTGCTTCATCTGCCACAGCTGTAAAAGCATCAAACAACAAAGCATCATTAAATGATGCAGCCATACCAATAGCTTGTGGAAAAACAGTTGCTAATCCTGAACGACCTACACCATGCAAGGCTTCATTCCACCATTCGTATGCCTTAATTCCTAACCTTGGAATAGCTGGTGAGTTATTTTGCATCAAAGCTGCTTTTTCTTCAAGAGTAAGACGAGATAATAAATCTTTAGCCCTAGCATCGGCAGTTAATTTTGTGTTTTGATAAGGATTTTGTTGAGCCAATAGACTTGCACTGAACAGAAAACTCACAACACAAAGGAATATTTTTTTCATATGTTTATATTTATTGTTTTTTATTGGTCATATGTAATTCGCATATCATCATTGGTGTTTGCGACCAATTATCGGTTATGCTCATTTCATATATGTATTTTTATTAATTAAGCAACTCTTTTCCAATAGATATTTAATACCCTTTTATTTTTTTGTAGTAAATGGTGAAGCTGGCAAGTCTTCTTTATTTTTCAAGTTTGCAAAAGCGGGATTATCATCCCAAGCATACCGAATAATAGTTGGATTTGTTACTTTTTTACTCCAAACCTTAATTTTATTATTGGATATCACAACTGCATTTGCCCATTCAAATTTACCATCTGAGCCTGCGATTTGAAATCCATCCAAAAGACTATTGGTAAATAAACCACTACCGACCGACTTAAAGCTAAGCACAATACTATTATCGATAACCTCCATTGAATCATACAATGGCCCAGAACTAATTACAGTATTATCTTGATAGGCTACTCTTGAAACCTCCATCGCTAATCTGCGTGCTACTTCTTTTTTGTTTAATGGATGAATATCATTCCATTCACCAAGATCTGTTGTAACAGCCATTCCGGTATTAGATACTTCCAAAGTACGTCTTTGTGCTTCGCGTATATTAGCTATTCCGCTTTCAGTAACTTGTTTATTTGGCACATTTAAATTAGCAAGTTGAGCAAATACAAATGGCATATCGGGCTGGTTAAATTTGGTTCGCCAGCTACTAATCAAATCTTTGAAAAGACGATGGTATTCCTCCGTTTGCATTCCTGTATTGGATTCTCCCTGATACCAGATTGTTCCTTTTAATCGGTAACCTATTATTGGGTTTGTCAAACTGTTATATAAGCCTGAAGGGCGTGTTCCAACTCCTCCGCCACCACCTCCGCCACCTTGACCCATTGCAGGTTTCAAGTTAGCACCAATATGATATTTCCATTGACCAGTCAAATCAATTTTTTGAGAACCTAAACGAAGTTCATAAGGTTTTTCTTCAACAAATCCACCTTTTCCATTTGGCAATATTACCCTTACCATCAGTTTGTTTTTACCCGCTTTTAATGCTCCTACTGGCAATTTATAAATACGAGGAGGATATTGGTAGGAAATAGTTCCAACAAATTTTCCGTTCAAGAAAGTAGAATCACTTTCGATAATACGGCCCATTCGAAGAACAGCATCTTTTTTATTCACCAATGAATCAGGAACATCAAATTCTTTGTAAAACCACATAGAACCCATTCGAACATCAACACCTTTGTCTGACCAATAACCAGGTAGAGATATCTGGGGCCAGTCGGAAGTATTTACATCACCTTTTGACCATTTACCTAATCCTGGATCATTTTTAGCCAATTCTGCATTAAAATTAAATCGAGGTTGATTAGCTGTTGAAGGTCTAGTAGCTCGAATAGAATCTGACTTAGCCTTAGCTGCATTCCATTTATCCATATTGGATTTCATAAAATCTTCGCTTACCCAAGATTCAATGGCAGTACCACCAATCGCATTGTTGATCAGTCCAATAGGCACCTTATATTTTTGATACAGTTGATCTCCAAAAAAATAAGACAATGAAGAAAAGTTCATAATATTCTCTTGTGTAGCCGGAAGCCATACTCCTTCTTTAAAGTCATTCTGAGGAGTTTGTGAATCGGTGCGTATCGATGGTTTGAAATAACGGATGTTGGTATTATTCGTTTGTTCTATTTCTTTTTGATAAAGATCAAGTACCCTGTAAACCATCAATTCCATATTAGACTGACCGGAACATAACCAAACATCTCCCATCAATATGTCTTTGATTTCAATCTCATTTACTTTCATGATATAAGGACCACCTGCTGCAATAGCAGGAAGTTCCACTTTCCAGTTTCCTTGTTTATCTGCTTTTGTTTGGTATTTTTTACCCAGAAACTCAACCAACACCTTTTCACCGGGATCAGCCCAACCCCAAATTTTTAATGGAGCATCACGCTGAAGTACCATTCCATTACTAATTAATCGAGGTAACTTTACGGTTGCATTTAGTTGTCCAGAATAGGAAAGTATTAGTACAAATAAAACTAAAGCTAAATTATTTCTCAATGATTTCATTTTACCGTTTCTGTTTTTGTTACTATTATACTTTCTGGTGCTCCTAGATAACTTGGTTTCAGTCCACCGGTATTAATCAATATTTTTTGTAACACAAGTGCAGCTTCCTTCACAGAAAAGCGAAGTGTGTGTTTTCCGACAGTCTCAATTTTATGTTTTGTTACTGATTTTATAATATGTTCAGCTTGCCAGCGCCCCAATTCTCCTTTATAATGACCATTAAGGTTTATTAGTTGTGGAGCTGTACCATCAAAAGCAATCGTGTATCGAAGTCCTTTATTAGAATTAAAATTCAATGTCGGCGAAAACAGTAGCTGAACCTCAAACTCTCCTGTTGTAGTAAAGTCCACATCATATTCTACATAAATATTCTCATTATCTTTAGGATATAAATTCTGTGGAATGGTCGTTATAGCCGACTTGGTTTTTCCAAAAAATGGAATTACCTGCCAACTAATTCTATCCGAATTACTAGTTCTATTAAAATTTTCTGCTTCAATAGATACATAGCCCTCTTTTTCTATAAATACCTTTTCTGTTTTTATAGTCAGACTATCTATTGGAACATAAACCACATCAGGCATTTTCGCTCTGCGTGGTTCTTGCCAAGAAGTGTAGCCAATATGTACTTGATCCATCAGGTGATTCCATTTTCCTCCTGCAATGACTTTATTATATGAATATGCTAAGTCAGCATCTCTTTTAAAACACTCTTGCACTTTATCAGCCCAATAATTTGCCTGAATATCATTAGTTTTAGCATAGAATTTATTTTTTGCCACAGCGTAATACATTTCATAAAGATTACTGCAAGCATTTACTGGATATAACACTAATTGATCAAAAGCATCCTTGTAATTATTTGGTAATGTGTAATGCAAGCGAAGAGCATCTAAAGCCAGATTGCGATAATCGGCTGTCACGTTTTCAAATTCATTGTAATTTTCCAGACTATACGTTTTATCTGTAAGAGTCTCTGGTGTTACCCTTCGGTTGTACTTTGCGTAAAGATTGATAATGCGTGCAGCTTCTTTAGCATATTGCGGTCCAAACTGCTCTGCACACCAGCTTTCAGTGTGAGAAACGAGATTTTGAGCATTAAATTTAGATGGATCCCATGCCATATCCAAGAAAAAGCTTATTGGATATTCCATTGGTTTCAAATCACCTACATTTACAACCCAAAGTTCCTGTACACCATGTGCGTAGCTTAGATTCATTTGTTCCCAAATACGTTGAATCGGACTGATGTTAACCCACTTTGAATTACGTGGCCCACCTACATAATCAAAATGATAATACATTCCATAGCCTCCTTTACGAGGTTTTGCATTAATTTCAGGAAGTTTACGAACATTACCCCAGTTATCATCACAAAACAACAAGGTTACATCGTCTGGCACACGCATTCCATGATCGTAATAATCCTGCACTTCTTTATACAATGCCCAAACTTGTGGCGTTTTTTCCGCCTTTTGACCAGTAACATCTTCTATAATTTTTCGTTGATCTTTCACAATCTGCTCCAGTAAACTAATATTTGTTCCCTCACCCATGGCTTCGTCACCATCTCCACGCATACCAACAGTAACTACTCTGTCCCAATTCTTACTTCTTTCAATACCGAACTTCCAGGATTCTTTTAATGCATCTACATTTTTACTATAATCCCAAACTTTAGAAAGCTTATTGCGATCAGTATATCTGTGCCAATCTTGTTGTGCCATTGCCATAGGCTCGTGGTGTGAAGTTCCCATAACAATTCCCATTTCGTTGGCCAAAATACCATTAGCTGGATCATCGTCGTAAAAAGCACTTCCCCACATAGCAGGCCAAAGATAATTTGCTTTTAAACGAAGTAAGAGTTCAAATACATTTCCGTAAAACTTGCTATTGAATCCACCAAAAGTTGCTTTCGACCATCCGCTTAGTGCGGGAGCTTCGTCGTTAAGAAAGATACCTCTATACTTTACTTTTGGGCTATCAGTTACATAACGTCCGTTTTTTATGAATAACGATTCCTGCTTTACAATTGGCACATCTGCCCAATAATACCAAGGCGAAACTCCTATATTTCTAGAAACATCATAAATACCATAAATAGTACCACGCTTATCGCTTCCCGCAATCACAAGTGCTTTTTCAACACCTGGAAAAGGAGAATCTATTGTTTGAATCACAAAAGATTCCCATTTCCCAGAGATATTCTTAACATCTAATTTTTTGCTTTTAATCAGTTGATCAATAATTGGGCTCATACCTATTGTTCCAACGATAATTACATCTTTACTATCTGGTTTATTGGTATATTTTATTTCAGGCTCGCGTCCGGTAACTTTTCCTATATCCGTTTTCAAATTTTTTAATGCTGAAATTACACCGGGATAGTCTTCTGAACTAATAAATAACGTAGTTGAACCTTTGGCACCATCGGATAATGTAAATTGATTTTCTGCTACTGTCGTGCTTACATATGTTGGATCTCCAACGGCATAGGCATCAAAAGACAAAAGCAAAACCAACACACTAAAAACTTTATACAATATACTGTTTCTCATAATATTAATAACATTTTATTTATTATTGAAGAATTTACTCCATTGCTTTTCCTATTAACAACGTTACCAAAAATTCTCATTTTATTAATATAAAAATCGGGATAATTTACATATCCCGATTTATTTAATTTCTATTTTTTAAAAATCTACAACTATTGCATATTTTCTAACCGATTCGTAAGATTGGTCATACTTGTGAAATTTTATGTATAGTTGTAAATTTAATCTTTTTCTTAATTTTTTATTCTTTGATGATTTTATAAGTCAAGGTTTTTTCTGAATCAGTAATTTTTAATGTATAAATACCTTTTGCAAGATTTGAAACATTAAACTGCCTGCTTCCAGAAACAAGTTTTAATACCATCTTACCCTGTATGTCAAAAATTTCACATAAAGTATTGTTAGTATTAAAATCAATATTAAGAACATCTTTTACAGGATTAGGATAAATTTTAAAACTGTTTACTATTTGACTATTACTTTCTGTATTTAATAAAACCCCATCCAGTTTTAAAGGAAGATTTGAGGCAGTAACTGAAATACTTGGCTCCAGAAAAGAACTAAAAGAATTTATGGTTGGCTCGGAACCACTCACTGACTTGTATAAAGCTGTTACACCATTTACCGTATTCAAATAGTAACTTCCAGCATAGGCTTTTGTAGCAATATATACTGCATTCATATCGTTGACCTTTACATTGTGTGGTGTGGAAACACTTCCTGTTCCATTAAAGGAGAAAGTACCGGATCCAGTAATTAAAACTGGTGTATTGGCAGGTACTTTACCGTTTGTAATTTTGGAACCATTAACCTCGGTAGCTGAGTACTGCAAGGTGTATGCTGAAATTCCCGATGGGATAGTAGCCTCATAAGGCAGTGTCAACATTCTGTACCCGTTAAAAGTACAATTATAGGTTGCAGCAGTCGCAGTAAAGCCAACAGGGGCATAAAAATTGCCACCCACATCAGTAAGGCTAAGATTAGTACAGGAGGTACCTGCAATAACATTTGGATTGGTGTTTACAGCCGAACCATTTACATAATAAATACAATTTTTATTGGTAGCAGAAGCATTCCAGTTTTGAGCCGAAGTAATACCTGAAGTTCCCGTGTAATCCAATGATGTGTAAGATAAGTTATCTAGACAATCAAGTTCATTGCTGTCTCCATTACTGTATGTGCCTCCAAACTTAAACATCTTTTCATCTCCTACTCTGAAGTAAACATCTCCAAATTCAATAGTAAGTTTAGAACTGTAGTTACCACTAACAATACCTAGAATACCCGTACAACCATCTGTCAAAACTTTTCTTGAAATATCTAATACCCAATCATAATTACCGTTTCTATCAAAATTAACTGATCCATAATTGTAAGACTTTGTTGCTCCAGCACCGTTAATATAATATAAGGTAATATTAGAAGAATAAAGATTTGTAGATGAAATCGATTTAATATTGAATACCAACTGATTGTATCTGTCGTCGAGCTTAAGGTAACCATTAGCATTTGTAGCATTGGCGCTAATAAGAGGAAAACCATTATAAAAAGTTGACGTTTTTCCACTAAGTTGATACGTTGTTCCAAAGGCTGCATTAGTTACAACCTGATCTTCTATTTTATTATAATGATACGCTGCTCCAGTCATTTGTGATGCAATGCGTGAACTGCTTTTAGCAAAAACAAGTGTTGTAAAACTGGAGGGACTAATACTGATTTTTGGACGAACTGTTTCAGTGGTAAAGCTTAAATCAGTCAAAGCCATATTAACCGACTCAGTAGTTTTAATCATTTTACCTGAGGTTGTGTAAAAAGGTAAATCTACAGTTAGGTCGTAAGCTGTAGTTGCAGGATTAATAACCATAACAACTACACTATCGCCAGCATCAGAGATATAGGTTGAACCAGTTAACTTTCCTGTTCCATCAGCCCAAGCATTCCCTACACGTGTTTTTCCAATAGCATATTTTGCAAAATGAGACAAGATATAACCACGTTTAGTAATTTCACCCACTGTGCTTCCATATGTTCCATCTCCCATTAATCCGTAATAGCGTTTGGTTGCATAATGCACCCAAGCGTTTACATTACTCAACATAGCCGAATTTACTTGTCCAGCAAAATCGAATGCATCCTTACTCCAGTCAAAATTGCGAGGAGTATTTCCTGAAGGATTCCAGTTTATCAAGTATTCAGTCATCCAAACCTCTTTTCCTTTGGCCTGTACTAGTTTTAATCCAGTCTGCGTACTACCATATTGATGACCTGCAAAATATTTTAAATTTGCCAATACAGCATCATTAGTGAATGCGGCAGAATAATTATCAGTAAACCCTACTGCTTCAGGAGCCATAATTGGACTGTTAATCAATTGTCCGTAGTCTTTAACAAAATCAGATATTTGTGTTGGACTCCATAAGCAACCAGCGTATTCAACTCGGTAGTCAGGTTCATTTTGTATAGAAATAGCATCCAATTCTGCACCATTTTGTTTCAAGTAAGTCGCGTAACCATTTAGGTAATTAGCATAGTCTGGATAATATATTGGTAAAAGAGAATTGTCATATTTGACATTATTTCCGTCAACAAATACAGAACCAATAGAGTTATAGGTTTTCCACTCGGTAGGCATTGACCATGGACTTGCAAATATTTTAATTCCCAGCGACTTACCTAATTGTGCTGTAGCCAAGGAACTACTCCATGATGACGGAAAGCTTTCTGAAGCACCTGCAGCAGCAATTGGAATATATAAACGCATAATATTATAACCAGCTTCACTATTTTGACCCCACATTTTTTTAATTTCATCGGGTGTCATATGATCGTACCCAAATTGTGGGCTACAAACAAACCCGCCAAATCCAGTAATTTTCTGGTAAGTCGTACCACTATTAACCGTTAGTATTGCCGATTGTGTTGTAGTTTGGGCGACTCCCTTAGTGATAGCAAATAAACTCAGCAAAATAAATAATTGTAAATATCCTTTCATAAAATTAATGTGTAAATATTATTGATAGTCTTAAATTGGTTAATTAGAAATGGTATTTTAAATACACGAAGTATTTCTAAATACAAAAAAAGGCATGATGTTAAATTATACGTAATAATTTATTTCTTTTTTTATGGAGAATATAAATTATCAGTCATTTGATTCAACAAAGCAAATATATTAAAAAACATACAATACACAATCGGTTGCGTATTTTTATTTTTATGTATAAATCGTTAGCAAAAAGTGAAATGATTTAGACAAAAAAAACAGTAGTAAACTATTGCTTACTACTGTCTAAAAATTGTAATACATTTTTACTAATCCTGTATGAATTTTTCAGGACTAAACATTTTTATACTTTACTTAACAACAGTAAATGTTTCTTTAACTACACCTCTGTTTCTCATCAAAAGAGTATCTTTAGTTTGTGTGTTAATATTTTTTGCAATATGATTTATTGTATAATCTAAATACAGTACATCTCTATCTACATTACCAAAACTGTTTTTCTCGCCTTTTTTAACAAACGCACCAGTTCCAGTGGCGGTAAAAGCAGTAGGGTCAGAAGAAGTAATTACACATTTACCAGCATCATCAAAAGTAAGATTTAAAGAACAAGTATAATTTACTCCGGCGCCATCCTGTAATACTACAGGGAACTTCAAAACTTTTAGAGAGCCAGTTGTTAATTGAACAAGCCATGTTGCCACATTGGAAGTTGGGGCATCATAAGTCTGTACATCTTTTGGATGTCTTACAATAGTTTTATTCAAACTACCAGTCATCACATCTTTACCTCTTCTTAAATAGAACCCATGCCAAGTATTGATATATTTTACTGCATACAGTATATAATCTTTAGAAATTATATCCCATTGTCTTGAATCTAATCTTCTAGGCTTGCTACCAGCAATAAGTGGTTTTCCACTCAAAATAGAATCTACACCAACAGCAGTAGTCATAATCAATGGAATTACATAATTATTTTGTGTTGTTAATGGGTCTGCAAAAAATTTATCGGTTAGTTGTACTTCAACCCCACCAGAAATATCCCCTTTCTTAATAAGAATCTTGTTAGTTGCCAATGTATAATAATCACGTGGCAAAGGAAGAATTGGGCGTAGTGGTGACGTTCCAACAAACTTATAATCCTTAGGAATTGTATCTGCAACAATAAAATCAATTGCTACGTCTTTCTTGTTCTCATAAACACCAGACATCGTTGCCATAATGTTACATTTGAATTGAAGATCCAAAGTATTGTCATATATATCTTCGCCTAAAGTAATAGTTCTAACTGGAAATTGATAAGGAAAATATACAGCAGAATAATCATAATCAGGGAATGATATCGGATCGTTCTCACATCCCACAACAGAGATCAATATCGATAAAAATAAAATTAGTTTTTTCATATTTTGTATTATTAATGTGTATTTCTAATTATTCCAACCATCATTTTGAAGGAGGTTATTAAATTTTAGTGTTTCAAGGTAAGGAATAGGACCATAGTACATGTGATTTTGGAAAACTCTATTCTCTACAACGAAAGGATTGCCATAAACAGGAGCTGCTAATGAACCAGATATTGTAACGCCTTTCGCAGGTTCATTTAACTCAGTAAGTGCCACTTTCCAACGGCGTAAATCCCAAAAACGGAAACCTTCAAAAGACAACTCCAAACGACGCTCATTACGAATTAACTGACGCATGGCAACTTTATCCGTTTTTATAGATTCTAAATAAGGATCTGTATTTAAACCTAATGCTCTCTTACGGATAGCTTTAATTACATCATAAGCCGTATAACCATATCCTCTAGGATCAGCAACTGAACCCCAAGCTTCATTGGCAGCTTCAGCAAAATTAAGATACATTTCTGTATAACGTATGCGTGGTCTGTAATGATTTTGAGTATTTCTACCATTTGGATTATAATTAACATCCTGTCTAAGCAATTTTTTCATATAGTAACCTGTACGTGTAGAAGTATTCACTTTATTTATGGCGTCATTACCAGCTGTGATATCAATTTGAGCATTAGTAACACCTGCTCTACTTCCGTGATAAACTACAAACTCTGCCAATCGAGGATCTCTATTAGCAAATGGACTTGCCGGATTATATAATGAAAGTGGATTAGATATCGGATACCCATTACTAGCAGGGAATGAATCTACAAGATTTTGAGTTGGATTTACACGTCCATTTCCAAATAAAGTAGGAGGAAAATTTTCACGCTCTAAATCATTATTATTAGATGTTCCTCCTCTCCATAAACTTTCTGGAGAGTTGGCACCAGAGGTCAATGCATTTATCTCTGTTGTATTTCTATACCATGAAACACCACTAGCAAAGGTAGATGGCAATCCTGCCAAACCTCCTTTAAGAGCAATTATTTCGGCGGCGTATTTAGCTGCATCATCCCAAGTTCCATTAGAACCGTCAGCAGATCCATTGGCAAAAGCTGGACTCGCAGCCAATAAAGCTACTTGTGAGCGAATTGCTTTCACTACACGCCCACTGACAAGACCTAAAAATTTCACTCCCATGGCGCGATTGTATAATGAAGGAGTCATATTGGCAACATTATATCTTGGAGGAATACTAGCATTACTGGCAACATCCACATAATCCTGTGGCAAACGATCTATGGCATTATTAATGTCACTATAAATTTGTGCAGTACACGCATTGAACGTTTCACGAGGAACATTAAAATCAGAAGTTAAATCTTGTTCTTTCAAAATAATTGGCACACCAAGCAATTTTCCATTTACCCAACCCCCATGTGATTGTAATAAGTTATACATTAAAATAGCACGAAGTCCATAAGCTTCCCCTTTAATTCTTTCTCTAAAAAGGTTATCAACAAGAGGATCTTCGGAAAACGTCATCTTATCGACTTCACCGAGAACAATATTCATGTATTGAATACCTGAATTGCAATCGACCCAACGGCTTGCTGGATTATTAGAAGCAGTCCACTGTCCCGTAGCTAATCTCAAAAACCCATTATTAACAAGATCATTTGATACGGCATCATCAGTAGCAACTTCACTAAAATTATATCCATTGGTTGGGATTCTAGCATAACCCTGTGTAAGAAGTCCCAATCCAAAATTAGGATCTACATAAGTAGAATTTTTATCCTTAATGTTTTCTAGTTGAGGATCAATGAGATCCGTACAACCAACAAATAAAACGGAGAAAATTAAAATTACAAATATGTTTTTATTCTTTTTCATTATTCAAATTTTTTATAATTAAAATGCAGCCGTTAAACCTATACTATAATATCTCATTTGAGGAGTACCTCCAATAACTGTTTCCATGTGCTCTCTTTCTTTTGCAATTAGTAGCAAATCATTTCCATTAACATAAATACCTAAGTTGCTCATAAAAGTCTTAGCTAATACTGACTTAGGAATGTCATAAGACAATTGAACTCTAGATAAACTAATTCTATCATTTTTATATATCCAGAAATCTGAAGCTATAAAATTATTAGCGCCAGCTGTCGTAGTCAATCTTGGATAAGTAGCCGTTTCAGCTGTCTCTGGAGTCCAACGACCAAGCATAGGTGCTGAATACTTGGCATTAACACCCGAAGCCCAATAATAAGAACTACTTTTAGTGGCATAAGACCCACTCGTACTATTAGCAAGCACGAATAAAGAAAAATTATTCCACTTTACAGTCGTGTTAAGCCCAATTGTTAGTGGAGATACTCCTGCTCTACCAAGATAAACTTGATCATTATTATCAATTACCTTATCATTATTTACATCTATATACTTGATGTCACCAGCACTAACTACAGCATATGTTGATTTTGGAAGAGCTCCAGCTACATTGTTTTTTATGTCAGCAGCTTCAGCTGCAGTATAGAATCCATTGCTTTTCAATCCAAAGAGAGCATCTGTTGGTTGGCCTTGACGTTTTTGATAGTCATCTCTATAGATATTATCATTTCTAGTATAAGCTCTAGTCTCAAAATAAGTTGCGACCATACCCACATTCAAATGAACTTTATTTATCCTTTTATTAAAGTTTATTCCTAAATCAAATCCCTTACGTTCGTCTGCATTATAATTAACAACCGGAAGAAAAGTTGAAGTAGACGGATTGGTTACAGAAAAATAGCTTGGATAAAGATTTCTATCTCTGATAGGAATGCCCGCCAACTGATTGTAAAAATAAGAAGCTTCAATATGAACCATATTATTGAAAAGAGAAGATTCTAAACCTAAGGTATATTCTTTCCTCTGCTCAAATCCTAAACCATAATTTTCTCCATTGATAACATCCACAGTTCTAAGTTGACGTCCTTCTTGCCAAGAAAAAAAAGATCCATTAGCATTGCTATAAGAAGGTCTATACAAATTGTATCCACTACCACCTTCAAAGCCAATAAAATCAAGGTCAGTATTCAAAATACCCGCACTGGCAGTTAATTTCAATTCATTAAATACTTTAGAATTAGCCATGAAACTCTCTTTACTTATTCTCCATCCCATTGAAAATGTTGGGGAGAAAGCATCCTGTTGGCCTTCGGCAAGTCTAGAAGAATGCACCATGTTTTGAGTAAAATCAAGATAATACTTGTTTTTGTAATTATAATTAAACTGAAATCCTAGGTTTGCATTTGCTATAGCATGATACACCTCAGATTCTGCTAATGTATAACCGTGGGCTACTAAAAGTGCAGAGAAGTTATGCACCTTATCATAATCAAACTTGTACTTAAAAGCACCAGAAAAAAACATAGTTTGACGTTGATAAGCATTATCAAGAGAACGAGAATCAGTTTTAGCATCTGTACCTATTTTAGTCAAAGTAGGAATATAATCTCCGTCTGCATCTGTTAGCCAACCTGGAACAGGCGGAACTGTATTTGGTGTTCCTGGACTATATACAGCATAAGCATTGTTGCCGATTTGTTGACTATAAGATGTATTGTAATCAATACCAAATTGAGTATCAAAAGTCAATCCTTTCAACACATTTGCCAAGTCAAAATTAAACGAAGTATCAAACTGATATTTACGAGTAGTCCCTTTAATAATCCCTCGAGTATATATGTCTGCAAAAGGATTTGTTAGTTGGGTACTAGTACCTCCCAATAAATACTTCCCATCAATAATAAAAGGACTAGTTGCAATATAACCTTGGGTTTTTGCGTCTGCTTTTTCCAAATAACTCAATGGAATAAAAGGAGCGAATAGATTTGGTCTTAAAGTAGCCGCATTCCCCCAGAAATCACCTTGTGCTTGATTATTGTCATAAAAAGTAACACTGGTGTTGATTTTACTAGTAATCATTTTACTCAATTTAATATCAAGATTTCCTCTTACATTGAAACGGTTTTCCCCTTCTCTTTTTCCATTTCCTATGTCAAGTAAGGTTGTTGTTCTATAATTACCCACATTAACATAAAATTGAGCTTTGTCATTTCCACCAGTATATTCCGCTACAATTTCAGAACGAGTGGCATGTTCTTTCAAATTATCTGATGAATAAAAATCTACGTTTGGATAACGATAAGGATTTATGCCTGATGCAGAATTAGCTATTTCTTCGTCCGTATAATTTGGATTACGAGGTTGTCCATCATTCATAAGAGCCTCGTTATACAATCCCATATACTCGGATGAACTTAAATATTTAGCATAGCGTTTTGGATCCATAATACCCGTATTGATACGGACATCAAATTTATTTCCTTTGCTAATGCCTCTTTTAGTAGTAATGGAGACAACACCTTTTGCAGCAAGACTTCCGTATAAAGCAACAGCAGCTGCACTTTTCAATACTGTAATATCTTCTATTTCAGAAGGCACGACATTATACTCATCACGCGGAATACCATCAACTATCACAAGTTTTCCGTTCATACCCCATATAGTACCACCTGTATAACCAGGAATATAACTTGCCAAATTATCCAAACTAAAAGTTGTATAATTAGTTGCTAACCTATCAGCAATGTTTACAGTTGAAACGCCGCCTAGAACATCTGATTTAGGTACTGTATTAAAAGCAACTTTCACCATATCCGGATTGTATTCTAATACTACTGTATCCGAATTAAATTCTAATACTACTTTTTTCAAATCGGATTTCGCTTCAATGGAACCCGTTTTATAACCAGATGCTGTAACAGTTAAAATGCTATTGGCATCAACTGTCATGCTAAACTCGCCTAAATCGTTAGCTTCACTTGTTTCATTAGCACTACTGATAGTGGCTCCTGGTACAGGATTCCCTTTATCATCATACACAACTGCGGATACAATTACCTTGTTATCTTGTGCACTCATTTCCAATGAGAAAAGAGTAAGTATTGCGCATATAAAAAAAACTATTTTGATATATTTCATTATTATTTATTTTTTTCGATTATATATTTGCAATTACCAGCCAGGGTTTTGATAAAATTCAGGATATATACTTACATCCGCTCGTTTCAATGGAAGCCAGTAATGTTTATCAGAATAAATACGTTCCCAAACAACAGATTCCTTTAAATTATTGATTTTATTGTTCTCCGGATTAACTTTGTCCAAGAAATTGTTGGTAGGATTAACATCATTGGTTTCTGGAACATCACGATCAAAAGTAATACCTGTTTTAAGAGTATAAGGAAACTTAGTCAATAGCAACCAGCGACGTAAATCATTAAATCTATGTCCTTCATAAGCTAATTCTACCGCACGCTCACGTCTCACTTCCGACATAAACTTATCAGTAGACACTAAAAATTGCGCTTGAACTCCTGGCAAAGGATTACCATTAGGGAGTTTCACACGATCACGCACTTTGTTGATAGCATAAACAGCATTTTGACCAAAGGTTGTTGCAGTAGCATTAATATTATTATGCCCCATAGCAATTGACTCTGCATACATCAAATAAACATCGGACAAACGCATCCAAGGAATATGAATTTGGTGATTATTATATGCATTATCGTATCTATTTAATCCAAGCGGATTAAATTTCATCAACAAATATCCTGTATTACTACCCGAAGAACGTACAGATCTATAATTTCCAACTCTAACACCATCATATAGATTTGCATAAGTATATTGCCTTGCTTCTGCAGTAGCAGTAGAATTAACCATCTTTCTGGTATCAAAACCAAAATTAAGATAAAAACGCGGGTCTCTATTTTTCCAAGGATAGTTTATGTCATAATTGGAACCTTGATCACCAGGAACATCTGCTTTACTAGCACTATTAATAGGATAACCATTATTCATACCAAAATAATTTACATAATTGGCAGTAGGGTATTGTGACCAACTTCTACCTTGTAAAACATTAGCACATAAATACTCCTTATCCATAGACTGACCTGTACCTCCATAATTAGGGCCTCTGAAAATTGCCTCAAGGTAAGTGACTCCATTAACTGTTGCAGAACCTGGCATTCTACCGCTTTGTCCATTCGTACGATACACTTGTTCATATCCACTACCATTAGTTCCCCAAGGAATTAATTTATATTGACACGTACCATTTTCTGATGCGTTCAACAAAGTACCAAAAGCCTCTGCAGCTTTTTTGCAATATTCTGCATTATATTGCTCTCCTCCTCCTGAAGACTTATTCATTAGTGGACTTCCAGCATACAAATAATTCTTGCCTAAATAAGCAATAGCCATCCATTTATTGATTCTAAGTTCGTTTTTACCTGAAGTATTTTGTCCGGCTGGAATAGCATCCCAGTTTGATGGCAATAATTCATAAGCTTTTTGAAAATCTAGAGCAATCTTGTCAGCAGTTTGTTGATAAGTCAAACGAGGAAATCGCAATGGTTCATCAGAAGCTAAAACATTATCAATGTAAGGCATTCCACCCCAATAGGAAATTAATTGCATGTGAAACCAAGCTCTAAAGAAGTACAATTGACCAGCAATTATATCTTTCTCTTCTTGAGTAGCATCTACCATTTTATCAAGATTTGCAAGTCCTATGTTTGCTTTTCTAATACCATACCAGGAACCTCCCCATAAAGCCTTATTTAGCTTAGCATTATTAGTACTTAAACCAGAAGGTACAGCAGGACTAGTATTATTAGCATCCAGGAAAGAACCTCCCGCTCCAAGTGCACCATTATTAGCAAACCAGCCTCTAAAGTTACCTAAATCAACATTCCAAACCCAAGCATTCTGGTTGGCTGCATTGGCCTGCCACATTTCCTCTTCTCCATTATTGAAGAAATTGTTATCATCACGATTACAAAAACTTGGAATACAATTGTATAATTCCTCGGTAAAACCTTGAAAATTGGTAAAGTTTTGGTAAGCCAAATCTGGATCAGTTGTGGCTCCTGATTTAATGTCCAAATAATCAGAACAAGAAGTAAAACTCCCTGTCACAAAAAAGAAAAGTCCAAAATATAGAATTATCTTATTATAATTTTTCATCTTATAGTATTTTATAATGTTAATCTAAAACCTAAACTGATACGACTTACCGATGGATAAGCAGTATTTCCATTCACTTCTCTATCATCTGGTGTACGTGTCCATAACCAAAGATTGTTTCCATTTGCATAGATTCGCAATGACTCAAATCCAATACGTTTAACCTGTTCTGAAGTAAAGGTATAAGCTATTTCCGCATTTTTCAAACGAATATAGGATCCGTCATACAAATAACGAGTACCTAGATTATTTCCATTTAAGGTACTATATACCCTTGGCGTTGGAGAATCTGCATTCGTATTGTCTTTAGACCAATAAGTACCTTCATCATAAACCGTATTAAAATAAGATTGACCAAAACTCTGTGTTTCGATATAACGAGAAACATTACTCACCCCGTAGAATTGAACCATGGCACTAAAACCTTTCCAATCTACACCAAGGCTTGCATTGTATGTGTTTTGAGGATTTGATGGATAGCCATATCTCACTCTATCTCCATTGTTGTCAATCACACCATCACTGTTAAAATCCATTATTCTATAATTACCCGGAATTTTTGTATCATTATTATCAAATGCCGTACTACCATACAACTCATCCCAAGTATTATAAAAGCCTTGATCCAGCATTGAAGTGGATTGTCTGTTTGGATAACCCACTCTTTTTACATATTCAGGAAGCAGTGCTGGATCATCCCTATCTTTTACTTCATCCTTTGCTTGTGTAAAACTTACATCAGACCACAAACGAAGGTCGTTGGTAAGTCTTTGACTGTAATGCAATTCAAACTCAAAACCTTTAACTTCTACAACACCCTGATTAACAACTGGTGGAGCAAATCCAAAATAAGATGGTACTGCTCTTTGGGTTCCGTTCAAAATGATATTTGTTCTGTAATCCTTAAAGACATCAACACTTCCTGATAATACTTTGTTAAACAATGAAAAGTCTAAACCTAAATTCTGTTTAGTTACTTTTTCCCAAGCTATGGAAGGATTTCCTATGGAAGTTTGTGTAATCCATCCGTAAGCATTACTAACCTCGCCTTGATTCCCTTGAGTCAACAAAGGACGTGTAATACTACTACCATATACATCTTCATACAACCAGCGACCGTTAAAACCGTCATCCCCAACCTGACCGTAAGAGTATCTCAATTTTAGCGTATTAAGAAAAGTAAGTTTTTTCATAAATTTCTCTTCTGTAATCATCCACCCTAAAGCCCCTGAAGAGAAAAAACCAAAACGATTATCAGGTGCAAATTTTTCAGTACCGTTGTAAGCTCCATTATAATCTAAAAAATACTTCTTGTTGTAACCATAAGTAGCACGAAAAACCCAATCTTCACGATAAGACGGAATATTAGCACCGGTAGCTGTTTCCTGGCGTTGGAAATTCCCCATTCCAGTTACATTATGTACTCCAAAATCCCGAACATAATTTATTTGTGCTTGATAATTCAAATTACGGTAAGTAGCACCATCATTCATTGTACCTCCTCTTGTAGACCAGTTTAATGGTTCGTAAAAATCAAAATTTGTTGTTCCATCAGGTGTACTCGCAAAGGTAGCTATCCCAGTAACAGGATCAATATATTTGCTCTGAATTAAATAGTTATCATTATTAATTCCTCTCTGTTCTTCAAGAAAAGTATTATCCAAAGAAAAAGTTACATTAGCCGAAAGTCCTTTAAGAATCTTTCCTAAATCTTGTCTAAGATTAAAGTCGGTTGCGATACGAGTAGTTGTTTTAGACTCATCTCCACCAATGGCTAAATTCAATGCTGAGTTAGCTGCTTGAACCGAATTTTGAGGGTAATATCCCCAAGATCCATCTGAATATTTGGGCATATATATATCTGGTGGGGTGCTGTAAGCTCCTGCCCACATATACCCCTCACTAATTACCCTCCATGGTGCTTTTTTCAACCCATAAGATCCTGAAAGATTCACTTTAAATACTGTTGATTTTGTCAACTGAAAATCTAAATTAGCCCTAGAATTTATTCTATTATAGCTATAACCCGATTCAAAACCTTGACCGCTAGGTGGCACTTTAACAAGATCTCCTTCGTTAGCATAATCTACTGCGGCATAATATTTTACTCTATCTGTTCCACCTGATATGTTAACGTTGGCAGTATGAGACATAGCAGTATCTTTAAATAAATAATCTTGCCAATCAATATTAGGATATCTTTCTCTTTGTTCTTGAGTAGTTTGATTTCGATAATTATCAATAAACGATTGAGGCCTCATGTAAGTCCAAGAAACTGGTTGCTGATTTAACTCATACTCAATTACTTTATTTTTAATCATTAGCGCATCATATGCATCATATTTACCTGGAAGCTTTGAAACTGCTTTCATTATTGCACTATAACCAAAATCAATTTTTGCTTTTCCAACTACTCCTCTTTTTGTTGTAATAAGAATTACTCCATTAGCTCCTCTAACCCCATATACAGCAGTAGCAGAGGCGTCTTTCAACACAGAAACAGTCTCAACTGAGGTAATGTCAACACTATTGATGGCACGTTCGATACCATCAACAAGGACAAGAGGCTGAGAATTGTTCCAAGAACTAACTCCTCTAATAATGATCTCAGGATCTTCTTCACCTGGCTTTCCTGTAGTTGTCAGGGTTGTTACACCAGGAAGATTTCCTGTAAGTGCTGCACCTAAACTAGTAACCCCTCCTGTACGTTGTAAAACTTTACCCGAAACTTGAGAAATTGACCCAACAACACTTTCTTTCTTTTGTTGACCAAAACCAACAATAATAACCTCTTGTAAAGTTGTTTGATCTGAAGACATAACAATATTGACTTCAGTCTGACCATCAATTTTCTTCTCGATAGTTTTCATACCAACACTAGAAAAAATCAATATTGCATTAGATGAAGGTAGTGTAATTTTATAGTCTCCATTAATATCGGATACTACGCCAATTTTAGGATTACCCTTGACTGTCACATTAACACCAGGAACTGGCATTTTATCATCTGATGAAGTAATTTTTCCTGTAACAACTATTTGTTGATTCTGTTGCTTAATTTTAGTGGGAGAAGAAGACAAAGTGGGTTTCCCCTCTCTTGCCAACAACACACTAGAAAACATAAACAAAACTCCTAATACCACGAAATTCATTTTGCGTGGAATTTTAATTAATTGTATTTTCATATTAATATTTTGACATTTTTTAATTTATTAAAATTAGAACTTAACTTAAATGTCATATAACTGCCATCCTTTAGATTATACTACTGTATTCAATGATTGATGTAGTTTAAACCAATTTTGTGCAATCTAGATCTCCTTCTGTTTTAAACTTTTATTAAAAATTATATGCAAAGTAATTTTGCACTCTAAAATTCAGATAAGACTTTCTAATATTGTAGCAAATTGAATTATATGACTTAGTTGATAAAATTTACACCCTTCCTGCTTTACAAATCAAATGAATAAGCTCCATTTGACCAAATGGATCCTGTTTATATAATTTCTCTTGACGGATAAGAGAACAGAATTATTTATCCATATGCAATTCAACAAAATCTTGCAAAACAAACCAAACAATTGAGAATGCTTTAAAAAGGTGTTTTTTAGTTTTTTTTATTTCATAGGCTTAATTGGTTAGTTATTTGGTTGGTTAGTTATTTTTTTAGTTTGAACTATTCGAAATCGATATAGGTACAATATGAATTTTTAAGAACGAAACAAGATTTTGTATTACTTTAAAATCTTTGTCATATGGAATCAGTCAGAAACTTTTATTTAATTTACTTGAATTCCTATCAAATATTAGTTATACTTAAAGTTCTATTTAGTCCTTCTTTTTCCTGATTAATGAATCTTAAAAAAGCAAATGTAATTTTTTTTTCGAATAAAACAACCGATTGTGTAAAATTTTCGTGTAATTTTTACACTTATAATATTTTTATCTGTTATTTTTTTGTCATTATTGTAAAAATAAAAGAAAAGCAAAAAGGCCTTTTCAGTGAAATTTTACAAATTGGAGAACCCAAATCATACAACAAATAATTAACAACTATTACTATTATTGAAATAAACGATTTTCCTTGTCAATTGAATCTGTATTAAAAATCCTCTTCCAGAGTTAACTCCCTCCAAAAAAATTTCTTTTTTTAGTTTTTCAAAAATAATAAAAAAAATAAATACACAACCGATTGTGTGTATTATTTTTTTTAATATATTTGCTTTGTTGAAATTTATATGTTATAATTTAAATTCTATATAAAAAAAGAACCTAATTATTACATATAATTAAATTATAAATTAATCAGAAGTTTTAATATAATTTATTTATGACTAACTTTTTGTTCAATACAAAGAGAATAAGAATATTAAATTTATAGGTTTTTCTATTCTTTTTATTTTTGTTTCCATCAGGGGTATATGCCCAAATATTGGCTTCTGAAATTATTACTATTTAAACTGTCCAATTTCTGGAGCCAATATTCTTTTAAAAGGAATAAAACGGAATACCAACAAATAGTGATGAAAAACACATCACTATCAATGCAATGCAGTGTCAGATTATAGCTTTGTAGATAATAAACCCTGAAAATTGAAATAAAAAATAAAATACAAATTTTAAGTATGCACTTAAATCTAAACCTTTTAAACACGATAATATGAATTAGTAGTTAGTTTTTTATGCCAAAAAGTCGAGAGCTGGTTACCCTCTTCTTTTTGGTATAATTTTTTTGGGTAATGTTAATAAACCAAATGCTTTTAACAAATAAAATTAGTTATGATTGAGTCTCCTCCTCTTTTTTAATTTTTAAATCTGGGATTCTTATTCTAAAATAATTCAATACCTTATACTGCCCTCATAAACATAAAAACTATTAATAGCTCAGGAGTGTAATCCAAAAATAATTATCGATACTGGCGGTTTAAAACCAAGTTATCTAGGGCCTAAAGAGAGTTATTTCAAAGAACAATAAAGCACTATTTTTTTAAATTTATGGACGTAAACACGTTTTACGACATGAATTTTTTTTCAAAAATTTTTAAGTGTATATTCAACACATATTTTTTACAGCTAAAACATTTGCAACACATAATTAATGATCAAAATCAGTTGTTTACTATGAAAAAAACATCCATAATAATCTTGCTTTTAGGTTTTTCAATCGGATACTCACAAGAAATTCAAAACCTGAAACTATTGTATAACCAGCCCTCCGGCGATATCTGGGAAAATGCCCTGCCAATAGGCAATGGTCGTTTAGGAGCTATGATTTATGGTAATGTAGAAACGGAAACAATTCAGCTCAATGAGCATACTGTATGGAGTGGTAGCCCAAATAACAATGATAATCCTCTAGCTTTGGAAGCGCTTCCAGAAATCAGAAAACTCATATTTGAAGGAAAACACAAGGAAGCAGAGAAACTTGCCAATCAAGCTATAATAACCAAGAAATCACATGGACAGATTTTTCAGCCTGTGGGAAATCTAAATCTGGTTTTTGATGGCCAAGAAAATTACACCAATTATCATCGAGAACTTGATATTGAAAAAGCCGTTGCCAAAACTACTTACAATGTGGGCAATATTACCTACACTCGCGAAACATTTGCGTCTTTATCCGACAGAGTTATTGTAATGCGGATATCTGCAAGCAAGCCTAATAACCTTTCTTTTACAGCTAAATATACTTCACCTTATGAGAAAAAAAACTTTAGCACTACTCCAAACAAAGACTTGAATATTAGCGGTACTACCAGCAATCACGAGACCGTAAAAGGAATGGTCAGATATAAAGGGATTACACGTATCAAACTTAATGGAGGTTCACTTTCTTCTACCGATACCGAACTTAGTGTGAAAAATGCGACTACGGCTACCATCTATATTTCGTTAGCCACTAATTTTAACAACTATAAAGATATAAGTGGTGATGAAAATAAAAGAGCTTTAGATTATATGAATAAGGCTTTTTCAAAATCATATTCCAATATGTTGAAAAACCACATAACTGCATACCAAAAGTATTTTAATCGAGTGAAATTAGATTTAGGTACTACTCCAGCGGCTAACTTACCAACGGATGAACGTCTGAAAAATTTTAGAAATACTAACGACCCGCAATTTGTATCTCTTTATTATCAGTATGGTCGATATTTACTTATCTCGTCTTCACAACCTGGCGGACAACCAGCTAATCTTCAAGGCATTTGGAATAAAAATATAAATCCAGCTTGGGATAGTAAATACACTATCAATATAAATGCAGAAATGAATTACTGGCCTGCTGAAAAGACCAATCTTTCAGAATTACATCAACCTTTCTTGCAAATGGTAGAAGATTTATCCACAACTGGACAAGAAACAGCTAAAACTATGTATGGTGCCAGAGGCTGGATGGCACATCACAACACAGATATTTGGCGAGCTACTGGTGCTGTAGATGGTGCTTTTTGGGGTTTATGGACTGCTGGAGGCGGATGGGCCAGTCAACATTTGTGGGATCATTATCTTTACACTGGTGACAAAGCATTTTTAGCATCAGTTTACCCTGCAATAAAAGGTGCAGCTTTATTTTATGTTGATTTTCTAGTAGAACATCCCACACTTAAATGGCTTGTAATAAATCCGGGGAATTCTCCTGAAAATGCGCCTCAAGCCCACAATGGATCCTCATTGGATGCTGGAACAACTATGGATACTCAAATTGTTTTTGATGTATTTAGCACAACCATTCGTGCGGCTCAAATTCTAAAAGAAGATGCAACTTTAATTGACTCTTTAAAACAAATGCGTAGTCGATTGGCACCGATGCATATTGGTAAAAATAACCAACTTCAAGAATGGCTCGACGATATTGATAACCCTAACGATAATCACCGTCATGTATCGCATTTATACGGATTATTTCCATCTAATCAAATATCAGCCTACAAAACTCCTGAATTATTTGCGGCTTCAAAAAACACCTTACTGCAACGTGGAGATGTATCTACTGGTTGGAGTATGGGTTGGAAAATTAATTGGTGGGCAAAATTGCATGATGGCAATCACGCCTACTCTCTTATTAAAAACCAACTAACTCCTTTAGGGATAAATAAAGGAGGTGGAGGTACTTATAACAACCTTTTTGATGCACATCCGCCATTTCAAATTGACGGAAACTTCGGTTGTACATCTGGAATCACGGAAATGCTTGTACAAAGTTCGGATGGAGCAATTCATTTGCTTCCTGCCCTACCCGATGTTTGGAAAGATGGCACTATTAAAGGAATACGTGCTAGAGGTGGCTTCGAAGTAGTCGAAATGCAATGGAAGGATGCCAAACTAACAAAACTAGTTGTGAAATCAACATTTGGAGGTAATTTAAGATTGCGATTACCTAATGCCATGAAGCAAATATCTGGTACGGATTTAATGGATGCAAAAGGAGAAAATCCTAACCCATTCTATTTTGTCAATGAAACACCTCAGGCTATTATATCTGAAAAATCCACTATTAAGCCACTTGAACTTAAACCAACTATTCTTGTTGACATACCAACTAAAAAAGGAAACACTATCACAATGGTAAGCAAATAAGAATGATTTTATAAATATTGAAAACAAATTTAAATAATAAAAAAATGAAAAAAAAATTAAGCCTGCTGTTTACTGTTACAGTACTATTTTTTGGAACGAATTCATTCGCACAAAACACCAAATTCCATATCTATCTCTGTCTCGGACAATCTAATATGGAGGGAAGTGCCAAAATTGAACCTCAAGACACTATTGTAAACAAGCGTTTTCAAGTTTTAGAAGCGGTAGATTGTGAAAATCTTAAACGAAAAAAAGGACAATGGTATACAGCCGTTCCACCTTTGAGCCGTTGTCAAACCGGCCTTACCCCTGCCGATTATTTTGGAAGAGAAATGATTGCAAACCTTCCTGACAATGTAAAAGTTGGCGTTATCAATGTAGCCGTTGGAGGTTGTAAAATAGAATTATTCGACAAAAACAGTTATGAAACCTACAAAACCACGGCGCCAAATTGGATGAAAGGAATGATAGACCAATATGATGGAAATCCTTATGGCAAATTGGTTGAGCTGGCCAAAATAGCTCAAAAAGACGGGGTGATAAAAGGGATATTACTGCACCAAGGCGAATCAAACACAAACGATACTTTGTGGACAAAAAAAGTAAAAATAGTGTATGACAATCTTTTGAAAGACCTAAATCTTAAAGCTGAGTCAATACCTCTTCTAGCCGGTGAGGTAGTAAATGCAGATCAAGGAGGTGTATGCGCAAGCATGAACAAAATAATTGCCACCTTACCAGAAACAATTCCAAATTCCTATGTAATTTCTTCTAGCGGATGCCCTGATGCAGCCGATAATCTTCATTTTACTGCTGAAGGATATAGAATATTAGGCAAACGATATGCTACCAAGATGCTTGAGATAATGAAGAAAAGTAAAAGATAAATGTAGTTATTTTTTGTTTTTAATACAGGACTTAGAAAAGGGATATCTTTCCATTAACTGTCCTTGGAAAATGCCGTTCAATACAGCATTATTTTTGAGATTGAATAAAAAAATTGTGAGTGAATTATAAAAATGAATTCGAGAAAAATATTATGAAATCAAAGATTATTTTAGTTCTTATTGGTCTCTTTTGTACCTGTTTTAGTTGGTCACAAAAAGTAGTACTACAATCTCCGAATCAAAAAATTGAGGCGGCTTTGTATGCTATGGATGCAAGCAATAAAGGCGAATGGTATTTGAAAGTTTCATATAGTGCAAATAAAAACACCTCAGAAATTCTTCCAAAAGTAAGTCTTGGTCTGTCTCGAAGTGATCAAGATTTTTCTAAAGAGCTCATTTTTTTAAAAGCAAGTAAACCAAAAATAGTAAAGGAACAATATTCACTACCTTTTGGTAAAAAATCTTTGAGGAATAATACAGCAAATGAGATAACGATTTCATTCGAAAATCCAAATAAAGCAAAATTGAACCTTATTGTAAGAGCTTATAATGACGGACTTACTTTTCGATATGAATTTCCTGAAAAAAAGGGATCATATAGTATAAAAGAGGAATACACGGCATATCAAATACCAAACAAAAGTACGCGTTGGTTGGAAAAATGGAATGCTGCCAATGAAGGGCTATATGCTAATTCAAGTGAAGATAAAATAGTACAACAAGAGTGGTGTTATCCTGCATTATTCAATTCTGCCGACAAATCGACTTGGTTTTTACTTCACGAAGCTGATCTAGACCGAAATTACTGTGGGACAAAATTAAGTAACACCCAAGATATAAACACTTACAAACTTACTTTTCCAGACCCAAAAGATGGAAGAGGAACTGGAGAATCAAATCCAAGTATTTCGCTTCCTTGGAAATCCCCTTGGAGAGTAATAAGCATCGGTAGTTTAGCTGATATTGTCGAAAGTACTTTAGTTGAAGATGTATCCACTCCTACTCGTTTTAAAAACACTGATTGGATAAAACCGGGTAAAGTATCTTGGAATTACTGGTCGAGCAATCATGGTACCAAAGATTATAAAATAATATGTGACTTTACCGATTTGGCAGTAAAAATGAATTGGCCTTATACTCTTTTAGATTGGGAATGGGATGGCATGACGAATGGCGGAAATCTTGAAGACGCTTTGAAATACATACATTCCAAAGGTATAAAACCTTTGATGTGGTACAACTCTGGAGGTAATCACACTTGGGTTTCATCTACTCCAAAAGACCGTATGCTCACCCATGAAAACAGGATTGAAGAATTTACCAAACTCAAAAAATTAGGAGTAGTTGGTGTTAAAATTGATTTTTTTGAAAGCGAAAAACAAAATATGATAAAATATTATATTGATATTTTGGAAGATGCTGCTCAGTTTGAAATGATGGTCTATTTTCACGGATGTATTGTGCCTCGAGGTTGGTCAAGAACCTATCCTAATTTGATGACTTACGAAGGGGTTCGTGGTGCCGAATGGTATAATAATGGTCCCGAATTTACGGTTACCGCAGCAGAACATAACACTGTTTTGCCTTTTACAAGAAACGTAGTGGGAGCTATGGATTATACTCCGGTTACTTTTACCAATTCCCAATTCCCACATCTTACCTCTTTTGGACATGAGTTGGCTCTTTCTGTAATTTTTGAATCTCCATTGCAACATTTGGCTGATAGGCCTGAAGGATATTATGAACTTCCAGAAGAAGCCAAAACTTTTTTGAAAGAAGTTCCCACAGCTTGGGACAATTCAAAGTTTATAGAAGGTTATCCTGGACAAGAAGTAACTATGGCTCGTCAAAAAGGGGAATCATGGTATATCGGAAGTATTAATGCTTCTGAACGTCAAGAAAAAACAAAAAAAGTCAAATTAAATTTTTTGAAGGAAGGAGTTAATTATCGTGCAGTTATCATTGCTGACGGCAAACATGACAAGGCATTCAATTCACAAACAATAACAGTAAACAAAACTAGCACTATTGAGGCAAAACTACTACGTAGAGGAGGTTTTGTCATTTCTTTAATTCCAATTCAAGAATAATTTTAAGCTTTAAAAACATTAATATGAAAAAAGTCATACACATTTTATTTCTAGGATTGCTGTCCGTCTCAATAAATGCACAGCAATACAAAAAACACACTTTGACTAAAGACAAGTTGGCGATAGATCTTTCCGAAGGCACGCTTAACATAATTCCTCTGACAGACAAATCGGTAAGAATAAAATATGAAATTGGAAATTTATCAGAAGCGCAAGAGTTTGTATTCATCAACAAACCCAAAGTGCCAAGTTTTACCTTGAAAGAAAGCGCAACCAGTTTAAAACTTAGCACAAAAGCGGTAACAGTTGCATTTGATAAAAAAACAGGAGTCATTCAGTATAGCGATAAATCTGGAAAAGTTTTCCTTAGTGAAAAGGCAAATTCAAGGTTAATGAAACCTAATACAGTTATGGGAGAACCTTGTTTTGTGGCCGAACAAGCTTTTGAATCTCCTCAAGATGAATATTTGTTTGGATTAGGACAATTTCAAGATGGATTTTATAATTTGAAAAATACCACTCGAAAGCTAATTCAAGTAAACACCCAAATTGCAATCCCCTTTTTGGTATCCAATAAAGGCTATGGCTTGTTGTGGCACCAATACGGTTTGACTTATTTTAACCCTAGTAATCAAAATATTTCACTATCTAAAAGTGATATAAAAGAAGGCGAAAAGCGCGAAGCCGAAGTTACAACTACTTCGGGTACACAACGCGTTTCACAACAACAATCTATTTATTCGGGTATTTTTTCTGTTGCTAAAGATGGCGAATATTCTGTAATGCTCGATCTTGGAGATATGGACAGTCGACATTTGGTCTTAATAGATGGAGTAGATGTAATCAATCAATCCAATTTATGGCTGCCACCTGCGGTTAGTAAATTAGTAAACTTAAAAGCAGGAGAACATACTGTAAAAGTGGTTTGCAAATCGAGCAATACACCATCTCTTAGTTTAAAACTTTCTAATGATGAAACTGTTTTCAACTCACCTAATGCAAAATCGCTTGATTACGTAGTTTTTGCAGGCAAAGACACAGACGAAATTATAGCCAATTACCGGAACTTGACCGGTAATGTACCTATGTTGCCCAAATGGGCTTTCGGATTTTGGCAATGTCGTGAAAGATATACTTCTGGAGAACATTTGGTTTCAACCCTTAAAGAATTTAGAAAGCGTAATTTGCCTGTGGACGTAATAGTTCAAGATTGGCAATATTGGGGTAAATACGGATGGGGAGTGCCTAAATTTGACGAAACACATTATCCTGAACCAGAAAAATTTATAAAAGAAATTCATGATTTGAATGCTCATTTTTCGGTTTCTGTTTGGGAAAACTTGAATAAAGATTCTGAAATCGCCAAGGATTATTTATCCAAAAATTTATTTATAAAGAACAGCCCATGGATCGATATTTTTAATCCAGAAGCTCAAAAGACACATTGGAATGCACTCGATAAAAATCTATTTGCCTTAGGTGTAGATTCTTGGTGGATGGATGCAACTGAACCTGAAAATGATGCGCTAAGAGGCAAGCAAACCTATTTTGGATTGGGTGATTTTTATCGATTAACCTATCCATTATTTGTTAGCAAAGCGGTTTATGAAGGGCAAAGAAATACCAATCCTGAAAAAAGAGTTACCATACTTACCCGTTCTGCATTTTTAGGTCAGCAACGTTATGGCACAATCAATTGGTCGGGTGATATAGGCTGGAATTGGGACACTTACAAGGGTCAAATAGTAGCGGGTTTGAATTATAACCTTACTGGAATGCCTTATTGGACTACCGACATTGGCGGCTTTTTTCGTCCTGGTCAAGGACAATATACTGATGAAAAATATCACGAAATACTTACTCGTTGGTTTCAATGGGGAGCCTTCAACCCAATATTTCGTATACATGGTTACCAAACCGAAACTGAGCCATGGAAATATGGCGAAAAAGTGGAAAATAATATGCGTTCAATGATGAATCTTAGGTATCGCTTGTTGCCATATATTTATTCTGAAGCTTGGCAAATATCCAGCAACAATTCTACCTTGATGAGACCATTAATAATGGATTTTAATGATGACTCAACTGCTTTAAGTCAAGCCTATGAATACATGTTTGGAAAAGCATTTTTGATAGCACCAGTTACAGCACCCAATGTTACCAATTGGAATGTTTATTTACCAAAAAACAATTCTTGGTATGATTTCTGGACTGGCAAACGATTTGAAGGAGGGCAAACAATTTTAACTCCAGCACCTTTGGATAAAATTCCTGTGTTTGTAAAAGGGGGCTCAATTGTGCCCATGGGAAGTGTTGTCCAAAATACTCAAACCAAACAAGAAGTACTTGAAATTCGGGTATATACGGGTAAAGACGCAACTTTTACACTTTATGATGATGAAGGAGATAATTACAACTATGAAAAAGGAAAACACATTGAGATTCCCATAATTTGGAACGAAAAGAATCAAACAATTACCATAGGAAATCAAGTTGGCAACTATAAGGATAAAATAAATTCTTATACGATGAATATTGTTTGGGTAACAGGAAATCAAAATGACACAATTGCCAAAACTATAAAATATACCGGTCAAAAAATAGTCGTGAAAAAGTAATTTTCAAGAAAAATAAATACCTATAAAATGGTACATCAACGGTAAAACAAGAAATAAAATACTATTAACCAAAACACTAAATAATATAAATCATGAAATTTAAAACCAAGATTCTATTGACATTAACATGTTGTTTGTCAATGATTAAAACAACAGCACAAAACCCTATTATCAAACATATTTTTACTGCCGACCCATCGCCAATTGTACATAAAGGAACTTTGTATCTATTCACTGGACACGATGTAGCCACCGAAGCAGACACCAATTATAAAATGGCCGATTGGCACGTGTTTTCCACAATCGATATGGCAACTTGGAAAGATCACGGAGCACCGCTGTCGCCAAGTACCTTTTCTTGGGCTACCGGCGATGCTTATGCAGCTCAATGCATCGAGAGAAATGGAAAATTTTACTGGTTTGTTTCCACTTTTCACAAAAAAGATGATGTAAGTGGTGGTGGTGCGGCAATAGGTGTCGCTGTTTCAGACAGCCCAACAGGTCCTTTCAAAGATGCCATTGGCAAAGCACTTGTAATTAATGAAATGACCACTGATATGAAATATGGGTGGGACGATATTGACCCTACCGTATTTGTTGACGATGATGGACAAGGCTATTTGTTTTGGGGTCATGGAACTTGCAAATGGGTAAAACTTAAAGAAAATATGACAGAAATGGATGGGGCTATCACAACTTTCAAACCAAAAAATTATATTGAAGGTCCTTGGGTTTATAAAAGAAAAAATCTTTACTATTTAGTATATCCTGGTGCTGGTACAAAACCAGAAATGATAGAATACTGTACCGCGAAAAGCATTACAGGACCATGGACGTATCAAGGAATTATTCAGGAAAATGTAACAAATAGTTTTACCACGCATCCTGGTATTATTGATTATAAAAGAAAGTCATACTTTTTTTATCATAATGGTAGCTTGCCTACAGGCGGTAGTAACAGACGTTCTGTATGTGTAGATTATATGTACTATAATGAAGATGGTACAATTCAAAAAATAGTGCAAACCACCAAGGGGGTGAGTAAAATTAAATAAAAAACACATTTCAATTTTAAAATTTTGTCCTATGAAAAAAAAAAATTTGTTCCTTTTAGCCTGCTTTGTTTTAATAATACAAACAGTTGTAAATTCTCAGGAAAATAAAGCTAAAAATCCATTGATTTATGCTGATGTTCCTGATTTATCAATGATTCGAGTAGGTGATACCTACTATATGAGCAGTACTACAATGCACGTTAATCCAGGGGTTCCGATTATGAAATCCACTGATTTAGTAAATTGGAAACTGGTTAATTATGCTTACGAAACATTAGAAGATAACAATGAAAGGCTCAATTTGGATAATGGGAAAAATGATTATGGTAGAGGTTCATGGGCTAGCTGTTTGCGTTTCCATAATGGAATATATTATGTAAGCACTTTTTCAGGTACAACAGGCAAAACATATATTTATTCGACAAAAAACATAGAAAAAGGACCTTGGAAAAAAGTGGTGTTAAATAGCTCTTACCACGATCATTCTATTCTTTTTGATGATGACGGCAAAATTTATATGGTTTGGGGAGCTGGAAAACTTCAAGTTATAGAGTTGAATAGTGATCTTTCAGGTGTAAAAGAAGAAACTAAAAAAGTTTTGATTGAAAATGCAAGTGCTCCTGCAGGCGACAAAATTATGCTAAATTCTGAAGGTTCTCAACTATTTAAAATAAAAGGAAAATACTATTTATTTAATATTTGTTGGCCACGAGGAGGAATGCGTACTGTAATTATTCATCGTGCCGATAACATCAATGGCCCTTGGGAAGGTAAAGTTGGATTACAAGATCAAGGTGTTGCACAAGGAGGACTTATTGACACTCCAGATGGCAGATGGTTTTCTTATTTATTTAAAGATAATGGAGGCGTTGGTCGTATTCCTTATTTAGTTCCAGTTAAATGGGAAAAGGATTGGCCAATATTAGGAGAAAATGGTAAAGTACCTGAATATTTAGATTTACCTCCGAGCAAAGGATTAATTCCTGGAATTGTAAATTCAGATGAATTTACACGCAAAAAAAGTGATAAAGATTTGCCTTTAGTTTGGCAATGGAATCATAATCCAGATAATTCGCTTTGGTCCGTTAGAGAAAGAAAAGGCTATTTAAGATTAAAAACAGCTAGAATAGATAGCAGTTTTGTTCAAGCTAAAAACACGTTGACACAAAGAACCTTTGGGCCGGAAAGTTCGGCAGCTACAGCTATTGAAGTATCTAAAATGAAAGAAGGAGACTTTGCAGGACTTTCTTTGTTGCAAAAGGAATATGGATTGATAGGTGTAAAAATTGAAAATGGCTCTAAAAAAATTGTAATGATCGATGCTGTAAAAGGAATTCCAAAAGAAATTGTAAGCGTAGCTTTAAATCAAGATAAAGTATATTTTAAAGCAGAATGCGATTTTAAGAACAAAGCAGATAAAGGAAAATTCTATTACAGTTTGGACGGAAACAAATGGATTAGTATTGGAAACACTATAAAATTGCCTTATACACTCCCTCATTTTATGGGATACCGATTTGGGTTGTTTAATTATGCCACAAAAAATACTGGCGGATATGCCGATTTTGATTGGTTCAGGATTAAATAAATTAAACTAAAGACTATGGTTACAAATAAAATAAACAAACCAAACTGTTTTCGGATTACCCGAATTGTTGTACTGACTTTTGCGCTTATTGTTCCCGTTTTGGCCATTAGTCAAAATAAACAGAAAACAGAAAAATCGGAATTCAAAAAGTCCCAATATCGTAATCTTTTTAAGGGAGTAGGATATAGCCAAAAAGAAATCGACAAAAAATTAGACAAAGCTTATTACGATGTTTTTGAAGGTCCAAACCGTGTTTATTTTCAAGAAGGCGATTCGTTGGGATATGTATCCGATGTTAAAAACAAAGATGCCCGTACCGAAGGTATGTCTTATGGTATGATGGTGGCGGTACAATTAGACAAAAAAGACGTTTTTGACCGTCTATGGCGATGGTCTGTAAAATATATGCAACACCAAAACGGCCCAAGAGAAGCCTACTTTGCCTGGAGTGTAAATCCCCAGACCAAAAAACAAAACTCTCAAGGTTCAGCTTCGGACGGCGAGTTGTATTACATAACCAGTTTGCTCTTTGCCTCTATCAAATGGGGCAACGACACAGGCATAAATTACTACAATGAAGCCCGTAGAATATTGGATGCTATGTGGAAAAAAGATGGCACAGGTAACATATACAATCTTATCAATACCGAACACAAACAAATAACCTTTGTGCCTGAAGGAGGAAGTTACAATTGGACTGACCCCTCCTATCACGTTCCTGCCTTTTACGAAATATGGGTGCTTTACGCCAAAGATGGACACGAACAATTTTATAAAGAATGTGCAGATACCTCTCGCGAGTTTTTGCACAGAGCTTGTCATCCTGTAACAGGGCTAAATGCTGATTATACGGAGTTTAGCGGAGCACCACATTCCACACGTTGGATGCCGGCAGCATTCCGTTATGATTCTTGGAGAGTTCCAATGAACATTGCTATGGACTATACTTGGTACGGAAAAGACAAAAAATGGCAGGAAGATTATGCCAAAAAATTTCAAAATTTTCTTAGATCCAAGGGATTAGACACATACGACGACCAGTTTAACTTGGACGGTTCTACCCCAGAGTTTATTCTTCAGGCTGGTCCAGTAAAAAAACTTAGACATTCTATCGGATTGGTATCCACGGCAGCGACCGCTTCCCTTGTGAATAATGATAAAGCAAGTCTGGATTTTGTTCATGCTGTTTGGAATGCCAAATTGGAACCCTATGAAGACGGCTATTTTGACCCTTATTATGATGGTCTAATGTATTTATTTAGCCTAATGCATCTTAGTGGCAAATACCAAATTATTGTTCCACAATCTAAATAATTATTTTTTTTAACTATAAAAAATCAAGAAAATGAAGTATCAATCTTTAGTAATTACCATATTATTTATGGCAACAACAGGAGTTAGTTTGGCTCAAACTACTCCAACTACAGTAGTCGATGATTTCAAAATTTCGACAACAACTCAGCAAGGAAAGCAATATCCCCAGGTAAATTCAGAAGGACGAGTGCGTGTTCAAATAACAGCTCCAGAGGCCAGTAAAGTACAATTGGATTTGGGAGGTGTAAAATACGATCTTACAAAAGATGCCAAAGGCGTTTGGACTGGTGAATCAGCTCCACAAGATGAAGGATTTCATTATTATCAACTGAATATCGATGGGGCATCTGTACCTGATCCGGGAAGTATGTACTATTATGGAGCAAGTCGTTGGGGAAGCGGAATAGAAGTTCCAGCAAAAGACCAGGATTTTTATACAATCAAAAATGTTCCTCACGGTGAAGTAAGAGAACAAATTTATTTTTCTAAAAGCAATAACAGTATGCGTCGTTGTTTTATTTACACACCGCCAGGATATAATAAAGACAATAAACGGTATCCAGTACTTTATTTGCAACACGGTGGAGGTGAAAATGAAACAGGTTGGTCTAGTCAAGGACACGCCAATCTTATTATGGACAATCTAATTGCCAAAGGAAAAACCACTCCGTTTATTATTGTGATGGATAATGGAACCTGGACTCCGCCAAGTCAATCAGCACCAGTTTCCCAAGCAGATCGTGCCAAAGGGCAATGGCCTCCAAAAGGTTGGGCAGATGCATTTTCGAAAACTTTGTTGGAAGATATTATTCCAATGATTGATTCCAATTATCGCACCTTGGCAGATCAATCACATCGGGCGATGGCTGGATTATCTATGGGAGGTATGCAAACTCGCGTGATTACTTTGGCTAATCCTAACGTTTTTGCTTATGTGGGTATGTTCAGCGGGGGAAGCATCAATCTGGAGGATATTAAAACTGCACCAGCTTTCAAGGAAAAAACAAAACTTTTGTTCGTGAGTTATGGTAGTCGTGAACTTGATAATCGTAGAGAAGGTTTTGGAGGCGACCCAAAAGTAAATACAGAGAATTTGAAAGAAGCTGGCATAAAAACTCATTTCTATGTATCTCCCCTAACGGCTCATGAATGGCAAAGTTGGAGACGAAGTTTATATGAATTCGCACCACTTTTATTCAAATAAAAAATAAACTATAACTAAACAAAAAATGAAAAAAATAATTACTACTGCAGTGATGCTTTTTATGTGTAATCTAATTGTAGTTGCACAAAAAATCGAAAAAGAAGGACCAAAAGGATTTGACCAACTAAAACCGGCAATTGCCCATGGCAAAATAGACACTATTGCCTATGCTTCAAAAACGGTTGGCACGACCAGAAAAGCGTTGGTTTACACAACTCCCGGTTTTTCAAAAGACAAGAAATATCCTGTTCTTTATCTTTTACACGGAATTGGAGGCGATGAAAAAGAGTGGTTAAAAGGCGGAACTCCGCAAATAATATTGGACAATTTATTTGCCGAGGGAAAAATCAAGCCAATGATTGTGGTATTGCCAAACGGACGCGCCATAAAAGATGACAGTGCAAAAGGAAACATTATGTCTCCAGAAAAGGTTCAAGGCTTTGCTAATTTCGAAAAAGACCTTCTTAATGATCTTATTCCGTTTATAGAAAAAACATATCCAACTTTGACCGATAGAGAAAATCGCGCCATTGCAGGCCTTTCTATGGGAGGTGGACAATCACTTAATTTCGGTTTGGGTAATTTAGATAAATTTGCTTGGGTGGGAGGTTTTTCTTCTGCTCCTAATACCAAACTACCTGAAGTATTGGTGCCAAATCCAGAAGACGCTAAGAAAAAACTTAAACTCCTTTGGATTTCCTGCGGTGATAAAGATGGACTTATCACTTACAGCAAACGAACACATGATTATTTAATTCAAAATAATGTGCCGCATGTGTATTATTTGGAACCTGGGGGACATGATTTCAAAGTTTGGAAAAATGGTTTGTATATGTTTTCACAATTTTTGTTTAAGCCTGTAGATGTTTCATCATTAAGCAAATACACTATTTTAGACACTGCTTCTATTGATAAACAAAATCCAAAGTAGTTTGAAGTTTGATGTATTTAAATAATTGCTATATAAAACACTAATTATGATTAAGTTATCAGAATACAATACCAAAATATTTCTGACTTTGTGTGTGATATTCCTGTTGAATTTTTCAACAGTAAATGCTCAAAGTCCCATAATTCAAACAAAATTTACGGCAGATCCTGCGCCAATGGTTCACAATGACACCATATTTCTTTATACATCACACGATGAAGACGATGCAAAAGGTTTTAAAATGCTTGATTGGCTGCTTTATACATCTACCGATATGGTCAATTGGACGGATCATGGAGTAGTTGCTTCGCTAAAAAATTTCACTTGGGCAAAACAAGATAATGGAGCTTGGGCTGTTCAGTGTATTGAACGCAATGGTAAATTTTATTTATATTGTCCTATGCATGGCGGAGGTATAGGAGTGTTGGTTTCAGATAGTCCTTATGGCCCGTTTAAAGACCCAATTGGCAAGAAACTAATCAATTCTGATCATGTTTGGCAAGATATAGACCCTACTCCATTTATTGATGACGATGGTCAAGCCTATTTGTATTGGGGAAATCCAGATTTGTATTACGTGAAACTGAATGAGGATATGATTTCATACTCAGGTGAAATCGTAATAGAGCCTACAAAACCCAAAAATTATCAAGAAGGCCCGTGGGTTTGGAAAAAAAATAATCATTATTATTTGTCTTATGCTTCTACCTGTTGTCCAGAAGGTATTGGTTATGCAATGAGTAATTCGCCTTTAGGACCTTGGGAATACAAAGGAATGATTATTGACGCAAGTAAAAGATCGAATGGTAACCATCCGGGAATAATAGATTACAAAGGGAAATCATATTGTTTTGGTTTTGGTTATGATTTACTTAAACAGGAGACGATGGTACATTCTGAGAGACGTTCTGTAGATGTTGATAGAATGATTTATAACGAGGATGGAACCATTCAAAATTATACTTATTTTACAAAAGATGGGCCGGAACAAATAGAAACATTAAATCCATTTAGACGGGTCGAAGCAGAAACTATTGCTTGGAGTAAAGGAGTTAAAACAGACAAAAGCAAAGAAGCGGGAGTATATGTAACTCAAATCCACAATGGGGATTATATACAAGTTAGAGGAGTCGATTTTGCAAAAGGAGCAAAAAAAATGGATGTTATTGCGGCATCTTTAAATGCAGGAACGGTGGAGATACATTTAGACAAATTGGATGGAGCTGTCATTGGAACAGTAAAAATAGAAAATACCGGTGGCTTGCAAAACTGGAAAACATTTAAAACCAAAGTAACAAAAGTAAATGGCGTTCATGATTTGTTCTTTGTTTTCAAAGGAGGCCAAGGGGAATTATTCAATTTTGACGCTTGGAAATTCAGTAAATAAATTTAAAAAAGTATATGAGAAAATTAATAATTTTATGCTGCTTCATCATTTCATCGGCAGTTCATTCGCAAAATACAATGTCGGTTTCCAGTCCTAATGGTGAACTTACATTAAATGTATTGGTCAAAAGTGGGAAACCAATGTATTCCATCACTTATAAAGGAGGTGTTGTTTTAGAAGATTCTCCGTTGGGATTAATTACCAATGAAGGAGATTTTAGCTCCAATATGAATTTTGTGAATTCAACTACTGGCAAAGTTGAGGAAACATACAATCAAACTAAAATCAAACAATCTCAGGTAAGTTATAAAGCAAACACTTTAACCTGTTTATTTGCTGGTGCCAAAGAACGAAAAATAGCTGTTTTGTTTCAAGTTAGCAACAATAATATTGCTTTCCGATATGAATTACCGTCTTGGGGAGCTACTAAACCTTGCGTAGTTACGGAAGAGAAAACAGCGTTTAAATTTCCATCATCCACAACCACTTTTCTTTCTCCAATGATGAAACCGATGACTGGATTTGCCCGTACTGCTCCTAGTTATGAAAGCGGTTACGAAGTCGATGCTCCAATGGATAAATCTACATCTTCTGAAGGTTATGTATTTCCAGGACTTTTCCATTTGGGCAATAAAGCTTGGGTCTTGCTTTCAGAAACAGGAGTAAGTGGTTTATATACTGCCTCACATTTGAGTGCTTATAAAGACGGGATTTATACTGTAGAATATCCAAATCCGAAACAAAACAATGGTTTTGGAAGTTCAGGAGCGCAAATAAGTCTTCCGGGCGTAACTCCTTGGAGAACCATTACAGTAGGCGAAACCCTCAAGCCAATTGTTGAAACCACCATTCCTTTTGATGTGGTAAAACCTCTTTATAAACCTTCGCAAGATTATAAAATGGGACGTGGTTCTTGGAGCTGGATTGTTTGGCAAGACAATAGTATGAATTATCAAGATCAAGTTAAATATATTGACTTGGCTGCTGCCATGAAGTTTGAATACATCCTAATTGATGCGTGGTGGGACGAAAGAATTGGTTATGAAAAAATGAAAGAACTCATTAAGTATGCCAAATCCAAAAACGTCGAGGTATTCTTGTGGTACAATTCCAATGGTTCTGCCAATGACGCTTTTCAGACTCCTCTCAACAAAATGAATACTGCCATCGCTAGAAAAAATGAAATGAAATGGCTAAAAGAAGCTGGTGTCAAAGGACTTAAAGTTGACTTCTTTGGAGGAGACAAGCAAGAAACCATAAAATTGTATGAAGACATACTTTCTGATGCGAATGATTATGGTTTGATGATTATTTTTCATGGAGCTACTCTTCCCCGTGGTTGGGAAAAAATGTATCCAAATTTTGTGGGAAGCGAAGCGGTTCTTGCCTCAGAAATGCTTATTTTTTCACAGGATGTTCGTGAAAAAGAAGCCTATTTTGCCTCATTGCACCCTTTCATCCGAAATGCTGTGGGCAGTATGGAATTTGGAGGCGTATTGTTGAATAAATTCTTAAATAAAGGAAACGTGAAAGGACAGGAACGATTGACTACTGATGCTTTTCAATTGGCAACAAGCGTTCTTTTCCAAAATCCTGTTCAAATGTTTGGGCTAACTCCCAATAATCTTGTGGATGTACCCGCTTTTGAATTGGATTTTTTACGAACTATTCCAACGATATGGGATGAGACCGTTTTTATTGATGGCTACCCAGGCAAATACAGCGTAATTGCCCGCAGAAATGGGCGAAAATGGTATGTTGCAGGAACAAATGCAGAAAAAACGGCTAAAGATTTAAAGCTTAAATTGCCGATGCTTGCCGGTCAAAGCGTCGTTATGTATAATGACAAGGCTGATAAAGAAACCTATACGGCAAACGTAAAAGTTTCTAAAAATGGAGAATTATCTATAACCATGCAACCTAATGGAGGATTTGTATTAACTAATAACTAAAATGAAACATACTTATAAAATAGTAACAATACTACTTATAGCCATCTTAAATTGTTCGATTGGAGAAGCACAAAATCCCATTGTACAAACCAACTATACGGCAGATCCAGCACCAATGGTCTATAACGGCAAAGTTTATCTTTATACAAGCCATGATGAAGATGATTCTACTTGGTTTACCATGAATGATTGGCGATTATACACCACGGAGGATATGGTCAATTGGACCGATCATGGAGCTGCATTGTCCTATAAAGAGTTTAGTTGGGCAAAAATGAACGCTTGGGCACCTCAGTGTATCGAGCGAAAAGGGAAGTTTTATATGTATGTTCCCAATACAACTAGAGAAGGAAAAGGAGCTATAGGAGTTGCTGTTGCCGATAGCCCTCATGGACCATTCATCGACCCACTGGGAAAACCTTTAGTATCTAATAGTAATGCTGATATAGATCCTACCGTTTTTATTGATGATGATGGTCAGGCTTATTTATTTTGGGGCAACCCTGTTTGCTATTATGTAAAGTTGAATGAAGATATGATTTCTTATGAAGGTGAAATTAAACAAATTCCTAATACAATAGAGGCATTTGGCAAACGAGAAGGAAAAGTGAATGAGCAAAGACCTACGACTTATGAAGAAGGTCCGTGGATGTACAAACGCAATAATCTCTATTATTTATTTTTTGCTGCAGGGCCGATATCAGAACATATCGGTTATTCAACCAGTAAAAACATAACAGGACCTTGGAAATATCAAGGTGTGGTAATGCCTACACAAGGAGGATCTTTTACCAATCATCCTGGAATTATTGATTTTAAGGGGAAAAGTTATTTCTTCTATCACAATGCTGCATTGCCTGGAGGTACTGGTTTTACCCGTTCCGTATGTGTAGAAGAACTTAAATTTAACAAAGATGGTTCCATTGTGCAGATGAATATGACCGAAGGAATCAAACAGAGTTTAAATCCATTAAATCCCTATGCCAAAACAGAAGCAGAAACCATTGCTTGGTCTGAAGGGGTAAAATCAATGAAAAACAATGTTGTTGGTAATTTTATTACGGCAAAATATAATGACGCTTTTACCAAAGTAAAAGCAATAGATTTCCGTAAAGAAGGGGCTTCGAAATTTACGACACGAATTGGCACAACACACAACGGGAATGTATCAATGGAGATAAGATTGGACAGTAAAGACGGAGAATTACTGGGAACCGTAAATGTACCAATGACTGGAGGTAATGACAGATGGGCATTGCAAACTATTGATGTTAAAAAAGTTTCAGGAATTCACGATATCTATTTTATTTTTAAAGGAAAAGCCAAGACCGATATACTGTATTTTGATTATTGGAAATTCTCAAAATAATTTTTCACAAAAAAAAGCAATCGGTTGTCTAAAAAACCTTAATTTAGAATTTTTAAGATTCAACAACAAAGGTCAATGTATCTTGACCAAAAAAATAGTCAAATAGAATTTAAAAAATACTTAACCAATGAATAATAAACAATTAAAATTTAAAGCAATGAAAAAAACACGAGTACTACTATTTTTAAGTATCGTTTTGTTCTCCTTCACTGGAGCAAACAGCCAAAATAAACAAAAGAATAATCCTCCATTATTTTCTAATTTCAGTTATCAAGGAAATGACAAGGTATATACGGACAATCCATTAAAATCAGATGAGTTTTACACTCCTCTTTTGCAAGGATGTTATCCTGATCCAGCCATTACCAGAAAAGGAGATGATTATTATATGGTTTGCTCTTCATTTGCCATGTTTCCAGGTGTACCCGTTTTTCACTCTAAAGATTTGGTAAACTGGACCGATTTGGGAGGTGTATTAAATGATGTTACCCAATTTAATCCACATAATACTAGTATTAGTCAAGGAGTTTATGCACCGGGCATTACCTACAATCCTCACAATGATACATTTTATATGATTGTAACTGCATTTTCGGGCGGACTTGGAAATATTATTGTAAAAACAAAAGACCCCATGAAAGGTTGGGGAAATCCAATTAAACTTGACTTTGGAGGTATCGATCCATGTATTTTCTTTGATGATAACGGAAAAGGATATATTGTACACAATGATGCCCCAGATAAAGGAAAAGAACTTTATAATGGTCACCGTGTCATCAAAGTATGGGAATATGATGTCGAAAAAGATAAAATAATTCCTGGAACAGATAAGATTATAGTAGATGGTGGAGTTGATCTTGCCAAAAAACCAATTTGGATTGAAGCACCGCATCTTTACAAAAAAGACGGTAAATATTTTTTAATGTGTGCCGAAGGTGGTACTGGAGGTAATCATAGCGAAGTTATCTTTAAAAGTGATAGCCCAAAAGGACCTTTTATTCCTGCACCAAGCAATCCAATTTTGACTCAACGTTATTTTCCAAGAGACAGAACCAATAAGGTTGATTGGGCTGGTCACGCCGATTTAGTTAAAGGACCTGGTGATAAATACTACGGAGTTTTCTTGGCAGTTAGACCAAATGAAAAAAACAGAGTGAATACAGGTCGCGAAACTTTTATTCTTCCTGTGGATTGGTCTGGAGAATTTCCAGTATTTGAAAATGGATTGATTCCATTGGAGCCAAAATTGAAGATGCCAAAAGGGGTTACACAAAATAAAACAGGTAAAGAAGGATTCTTCCCTAATGGTAATTTTACTTTCAATGATAATTTTACCTCAAGTAAATTGGATTACCGTTGGATTGGTTTAAGAGGACCTCGTGAAAAATTTATTGCAACTTCAAAGAAAGGATTGCAAATAAATCCTTTTGACACTAACATAAAAGAACTAAAACCGACTTCTACCCTATTTTATCGTCAACAACACAATACTTTTTCTTTCACCACTACAATTGAATTCAAGCCAAAATCAAACAAAGAATTGGCCGGTGTTGTAGCCCTACAAAACGAAGGTTCAAATTATGTTTTTGGAATTACGATGAAAGACAAGGACTATTATGTGGTACTGCAAAAAAATCAAAAAACAAGAAGAGATGCAGCAATAAACTCGACAATTGTTGCAAGTGCTAAAATAGATGTTAAGAAACCAGTGCAATTGCAAATGAAAGTGAAAGGAGACGAGTATGTATTTAGTTATTCTCTAAACGGAGTTGATTTTGTTCCTGTTGGAGGAACTGTTTCTGGAGATATTTTATCAACTGATGTTGCAGGAGGATTTACTGGCTGTTTGTTGGGCTTGTATGCGACTTCAGCAAATGATGCACAACCTGAATAATATACCTTTAAACAAACACAAATGAAAAACATTTATTGGATAGGTATTTTTTCTTTATTTTTTATAGACTGTGCAAGTCAAAAAAAGTTAGCTACAGCTACAGGAATTAAGACCGAAATTAATGCGACTAGCATAGAAATTCAATTTTTATCACCGTCAATTGTCAGGATTTTAAAATATCCTAAAGATGTGGTATTAGATAAAAAAAGTTTGTCAGTGATTAAAACACCAGAAAAATTAAATCTAAATAATACCGATGATGCTAATTTTTATACCGTAAGTAGTCGTAAATTGAGAGTAAAGCTCGATCGAAAAACAGCTACAGTTAGTTTTTTAGATTTAAATGAGAAATCATTTTTCACTGAAATAAAACAAGCTTTTGAATTTTTGCCTACCAATGATGCAGGTGAGAGTAGTTTTAAAGTGAGTCAATCATTTCAATTAGAACCAGACGAAGCAATTTATGGACTTGGGATTCTTCAAAACAGAAAAATGTCGCAACGAAATCAAAAGATTCGAATGGTTCAAAATAATACAGAAGATTTTGTGCCTTTTTTCCAATCGATAAAAGGCTATGGTCTTTATTGGGATAATTATTCGCCAACCACTTTTGAAGATGATGCTAAGGGAACTACTTTTCGTTCTGATGTAGGCAATTGTATCGATTACTATTTTATGCTAGGTGGAAATGCCGATGGCGTTATTGCGCAAATGAGAGAACTTACAGGGCAAGCACCTATGTTTCCTTTGTGGACATTTGGCTTTTGGCAAAGTAAGGAGCGTTACAAAAGCCAAGAAGAAGTAGTAGATGTGGTTAAAAAATATCGTGAATTACAAGTGCCTTTAGACGGGATAATTCAAGATTGGCAGTATTGGGGAGATAATTACCATTGGAATGCTATGGAGTTTTTAAATCCAGAATTTCCTAATCCTCAAAAATTTGTAGATGATGTTCATAAGCTAAATGCCCATTTGCTAATATCAATTTGGTCTTCATTTGGCCCTGAAACAATACCTTATAAAGAATTGAAATCCAAAGGAATGTTAATGGATTTTGCCACTTGGCCTTTGTCAGGAAAAGATGTTTGGCCGCCAGATATGAACTTTCCATCCGGAGTTGTAGTATATGATGCCTATAATCCTGATGCAAGAGATATTTATTGGAAACATCTTAAAAAAGGCTTATTTTCTCTTGGAATTGACGGCTGGTGGATGGATTCTACTGAACCCGATCATCTAAATTTTAAAGAAAAGGATTTTGATAATAAAACGTTCTTGGGGTCTTTTAGAAAAGTGCGTAATGCGTATCCGTTAATGACGGTTGGTGGTGTTTATGATCATCAACGAAGTACCGCTTCTGACAAGCGTGTGTTTATACTGACTCGTTCTGCTTTTGCAGGTCAACAAAGTAAGGGTGCCAATACTTGGTCTGGAGATATTTATGCGTCTTGGGGTGCTCTTAAAGATCAAATTCCGGCAGGACTTAACTTTTCTATGACTGGTATTCCGTACTGGAATAGCGATATAGGAGGTTTCTTTTTGTCTAAATTCCCTAAGAAATTGCAAGATCCAAACTATACCGAACTTTATACTCGTTGGTTACAGTTCGGAACATTTTGCCCAATGATGCGTTCTCACGGAGCCGATGCGCCTCGTGAAATTTATCAATTTGGCAAAAAAGGTGATGTGGTTTATGATGCCATCGAGAAATTTATCAACCTACGTTATAGTTTATTGCCATATATCTATTCGGCTTCTCACGAGGTTACCGCAAATCAATCGAGTATGATGAGAGCAATGGTGATGGACTTTTCTTTGGATAAAAAAACACACAACGTCAACAATCAGTTTATGTTTGGTAAATCGATAATGGTAATTCCAGTTACTGATGCGATGTACACTAAAGATGAAGTTTCTAATGGTACACCTACAAAAGTGCGAGATCTTACTACCATAAAATCGACCGAAGTGTATTTGCCAGCCAACACAACTTGGTATGATTTCTGGACCAATAAAAAAATCGAAGGTGGGCAAACCATTAGCAAAGAAACTCCAATGGATATTATACCACTTTACGTAAAAGCGGGTGCCATTCTTCCAATGGGTCCTAAAGTGCAATATGCCGAAGAAAAAAATTGGGACAATTTAGAAATTCGAGTATATACCGGAAAAGATGGAACTTTTGAGTTGTATGAAGATGAAAACGATAACTATAATTATGAAAAAGGAGCTTCTTCTTTAATCAAATTCAAGTGGGATGAGGCTAGTAAAAAACTAACTATAGCCCAAAGAGAAGGAACATTTGACGGAATGTTGAAAAGCCGAAACTTCAAAATTGTTTTTATTAGTTCGGAAAATAATCCAATAGTAAAAACAATCAGTTACAAGGGAGAAGCCGTGAAATTAGGATCATAAAAAAGGTAAAAACTCTTCTAGTATTATTTTTATGTAACCTTAGACTGCAAGGAAGGTCACTTTATAACTGTGGCTGTTGGGGATAGTCCAACTGGGCCTTTTAAAGAAGCATTGCCGGGCAAACCACTAGTAACCGATGCTATGACGACTGACTCTTCTAGGGCAAATTCAGATATTGATCCAACGGTACTTATCGATGATGATGGAACACCTTGGTTAGCTTGGGGAAATGGCGATTGCTATAGGGTCAAATTAAAGAAGAATATGGTTGAAACGGATGGGCCAATTACCAAAGTTCCTTTCAGAAATTACTCTGAAGGGCCTTGGCTTTTCAAACGAGGAAATTTGTATTATAACATTTATGCTGTGAATGCACCCGGAGTTCAAGCGGAACAAATGGGTTATTCTAAGGCAGAAAAAATTACAGGGCCTTGGACGTATAGAGGGCTTCTTACTGGATCAGCAAAACATGGGTTTACAATACATACAGCGGTAATAGAGTTTAAAAAACAATGGTATTTCTTCTATCATGACGGATCGAATACTTTAAATTGTGAACCTGGTGGAGATACGAGACATATGGTTTGTGTTGAATATCTCTATTTTAATCCAGACGGAACTATTAAATCTATAAAACTTACTCCTGAGGGAATTAGCATACCTCCAAAATTTTAAACATTTAAAAATCAATTACCTGTATAAATAGTAATTATTTATACAGGTCATACTTTTTTTAGAAATGTTTTGAATGATACATATATAAATTTTCAAACATATTAATTTTCCAAAAGACACACGTTTATAGCATAAATAAAAGGGTTTATGGTTTTTTTGGGCTTTCTAATTTTTAGATTTTTCAACCAAAGCCAAGTCAAATTTATTACAAGTGTAAATTTTACACTATATTTTTACACAATCGGTTGTTTTACTTAAAAAAACTCCTATATTTACTTTTTCAAAAATCTGTTACAGGAAGAATTGATACTATCATAAGTATTAACTCTAACAATAACCTGATATGAATTTGCTTTGTCAGTCTGCTAATTCTAGGCTAATTGATTCTAAAAAAAGCCAAAAACTTATTTTGTAAATGAAGTCTATTTGCAATACAAATTCAAGTTAATAATGAAAAAACCTTTTGAAATTTTAAAATTAGTATTTGCATTTACGGCTATACCTTTTATTAGGTAATGCAAAAACCTATTATACACAACTGGAAATTTCAAAAATAATTTACATAAAAACCCTAAGAACAATTGATTTTTTCAGGAATACAAACCAATTTGACTAACCAATTAACCAATAATGATTATGAATAATTTTACACTAAAACATTTTTTCAAGTTAGTTCTAAACTTACTTTTATTTATTTTTGTTTTGCAGGCAAATGCCCAAAATGCAGCGTTAAGAAGACCAATATCTCCAAATAGTCCAATGTGGTTGGTCCATATTGACACTTGGAATTACGCAGATCCTCAAAAAATAATTGATCTTATTCCTCTCGATATTCGTCCTTATGTAGTTATGAATATTTCGCTGTCAATTAGCCATGATGTAGCAACAAGCCAGTTTAAGGTTGCTGAATATGGTTATGAAATAGCTAAATCATGGATAAGAATTTGTGCAGAAAACCAAATGTGGGTGATGATTCAACCCTCTAGTGGCGGATATTCTCAATTTTCAGACTCTGATCTTTCTGTTTATGAAGAATTTTATACCCAATATCCTAATTTTATAGGGTTTAATTATGCAGAACAATTTTGGGGTTTCGGTGATGCCAATGATCCACTTTCTCCATCTTGGAAAACTAGAATGTCCCATTTTGCGAATTTATTAAAACTAAGCAATCAATACGGTGGTTATTTGTCGGTAAGTTGGTGTGGGAATCAATGGAGTCCGTCGATTAATCCAATAGCTATGTTGAAACTTAATCCAAGTTTTGCTACTGCCTGTAAAAATTATACAGAAAACTTTATCCTATCCGAAAAATACACCCAACAAGCGTATCAATCAGATATGGAAAGTTTATGCTTAGGATCTTATCTATCTGGTTTTAGTGGTAACTATGGCATTCGTTACGACGATACCGGATGGACCGATACATCTGGAGTACATAATAACTTTACAATGGCTACTGGTGGAGCACCACACCTTGAACATGCCATGTTAACTGGCCAGACCGTAATTGATGGGCCTGAATTAATTTGGACGCAATGTTTTCGTGAAACAAACAGAATAGCTTCATCAAATGGTTACACGAGTAGAAACTGGGAAACCTTTCCTCAATTTGAAAATGTCAGCGTAGATCTTTTTCGTAAAATATTAGATGGCTCGGTTCGTATTCCTACAAGACGTGAAGTTATAGATCGTACAAAAGTAGTTGTAATTAATAATGTTAACTCTGGTACTGCTGACGAAATATACAGTTCACCAACTACCTTGTTTAATGGATTGTACACTATGGATGGAGATGGAAATCTCCTGAACAATAAAACTTTTTTCAAAAAATCTGGTCGTTATCCTACCATACCTACTGTTTTTCAACTGGATGACACAGATGCTAAGTCATTTCAAGTTCAAGTAAATAAATCAGATTACAATACGCGTTGGTCTACAATTTCAGCAAAAACAACTGAATTAAACACCCTTTTCCCTCAAGAATATACTGGAGATCTTTATGCAGGACGCCATGAGAACGGCTGGGTAGTTTATAATCCTTTTAAAACAGGACAAACTGCAAGTGCCAATATACCATTCAAATACAATACCTGTAGTTCAATGGATTTAACATTCTCTCAATATACTTCCGGAGTTGTTAAAGAAACTGCAAATCAATTGAAGTTTTATCTAAATAATTATGACAATGTTTTAGACACCACCCTTAAAACAGATATAATAAAGATTAATGGCAGTAATTCTGAGCCAAGTTTTTCATACCAAGACAGAGCCAATCACCAAACTAGTAATATCACTACAAGTTGGTCTGGTGGTGTATATACTTTAACCGTCAAACATAATGGAGCTTTAGATATTACAGTAGATTGTTCTGGTTCGGGAACGGGACGTTTAACAAATTATACTAATGCCTCTCTTATTGAGCCAAAAATACCAGCAGTTTACACAGGCCCACACCAGTATGAAGCTGAACATTTTGATTATAAAAGCATAAGCAAAGTAGTTACTGGCGGGCAAAACGATCCTGTAAGAAACTATACAGGTCAAGGATACATAACTTTTGGAACAAATGCTACAGCAAGTATTAGAGATGAAATTCATGCTTTAAGAAAAGGCACCTATCAGCTTAAAATAAAATATTCAGCTCCAGATGTTTCAATTACAAGTGTAGATTTGTATGTTAATGGAACAAAGGTTGCAACACCCGTTTTTGCTAAAACAGCAGATGCAAGCACTTGGAATGTGTACACGCAAAATATAAACTTAAATACTGGGAATAATGAAATAAGATTAGACGCCAATTCATTTGGATCTGGGAATATTGTTTTTGATAATATTGTTTTTACTCAAAATTCTCAAAACGATGTCTACCACTTTACCGATGATGTTGCTAAAACTGTAGCTAGTACGCCAGCAGCAGAATTAGTTACTGTACAAAGCGGAAGCGCTGGAGTAGTATCATTTACAGATGCTAATAACGTAACAAGTAATGCATTTAAAACCTATTCTGTTGGGACTACAAACGGAACAGCGGTAGCAGATTTGGATCTCTTTTCAAAAACGGCAACAAATTATTCAATTACCTGGAAAGAGTACAGTGGGACTATAGGAGGTAAAAAAGGAGTTTTATTAAGAGGTACAGGAGCAAATGGTTCATGTACTTATGCAGAAGGTATGAAACAAGGATATTTATTTATAGTATTGAATAATGCCGATGGTACTACTACATTAAAACCTTTTGTGGCTGGAACAACTGGAATCACCGAGAAAACTAACTACACAAGTACTTTTACTGTAGCACCAAACAAACCTCTTTGGTTTAGAGCCACGGCTATTGAAAACAAATTAATATTTGAATGTTCATTAGATGGTATCAACTGGGAAGGTGGCAGTCAAACGACATTTCAAGACAATAGCTACACCTCTGGATCTACAGAATTAGTATGGGGATTAAACTCAAATAATTATAATTGGGTAATGGATGACATTACATATTCATCAGCTAGTACATCTATATCTAAATTTAACTTAATTGGATTTAGTTATGTACAAAATGCGGGTCCATCTCCTGCACAGTCATTTAATGTTCTTGGAAGTTCACTTGTAGGAAATATAGCTATTAATGCACCGGCCAACTTTGAAATATCTCAAAATGCAGGCACCACTTATAGTTCTTCAATTACTCTAGCGCCAGTTGATGGAGTTGTCACAAGCACTCCAATCCTAGTGAGATTGAAATCAGGATTATCTATTGGAGTAAAAAATGAAATCATTACAATAGCATCCCAAAACACATCAAATAGTGAAATTACTTTGAGCGGTGAAGTAACTCCAGAACCTATATTTAAAAAATATGACTTTACTAATGATGTTTCCTCTACAACTGCAACAACTCCTCCAGCTATAAATGCAACCATTGGAGCAGGCAACACTGCTACAGCTGGTGTGGTTTCTTACACGGATGTCAATAACTTAACCAGTAATGTGCTTAAACCTTATGGTGTAGGGCAAAAAAGTTCCACAGGAGTTGTAAATTTAAATGCATTTTCTGATTCTGGCACCGATTATTCAGTTACATGGAAAGAATATATAGGTTCCGATACATCAACATACAAAGTAGGGGTTTTACTTAGAGGTGACAATACTAAAGTAGGAGATGCAACAACAGGTTATGTACAAGGAATCAAGCAAGGGTATCTTTTCATAATCTATAATACAGGTACCTCATCTGAGTTTAGAATTTATCAGTCGACATCTAGTGGCTTAAATATCTTAACAAATACTGCAGTAGGAACTTTGGATCCAGCTTCCAAACAACCTATATGGTACAGAGCATCAGTTTCTGGAACCACAATAACCACTCTAAAATTTGAATATTCAACTGATGGAACCAATTGGAAGACAGGAGCTACAGTTACTGACAACAATTCCACATATGCATCAGGATCCACTCAAATTGTTTGGGGACTTGCAGTTAACAGCCTTGATTTTTATATGGACGACATATCCTTTTCTGGATTTGATACCAATTCTAAAACTTTGGGGATTGATGAAATCAAACAAAATCCAGATGCATTTGTAATATTTACTCAATACTTTAATATATTGGGGCAAAGATTGTCCAACATTGAAAATGTATCAGGTTTCATTATCATAAAAATGATTATGTCCGATGGAACCATTGAAACAAAGAAAATTTATAAAAAATATTAAGTTTAAAAAATGTTGATAGAGCAATGTATGGTTGACTTTTACAAACAAAAACCCAATATTTTTTTTACTCATATCAACTAAAAAATGAAAAAAAATGAAATTTAAAATTATAATAATCCTTATCTGTGTTCAATCTTCTTTTGCTCAAATGCAATCATTCAAATTGCAGCAAGTAAAGCTAACTGATGGAATGTTTAAAAAGGCACAGGATGTTGACCTAAAATACATTTTGGAACTCAATCCTGATAAACTGCTTGCCCCCTATTTGATTGATGCCGGCTTGCCATTGAAAGCCAAACGATATGGCAACTGGGAAAGTTCCGGATTAGACGGACATATTGCAGGCCATTATTTGTCAGCTTTAGCTATGATGTATGCAAGTACCGGAAATGCAGAACTCAAAACACGTTTGGATTATATGGTTAATGAACTGGCTCTTTGTCAAGCAAAAAACGGCAATGGCTATGTTGGAGGCATTCCGGATGGGAAAGTATTTTGGGAACGTATTCACAAAGGAGATATTGATGGAAGTACTTTCGGATTGAATAATACTTGGGTACCCTTTTACAATATTCATAAACTTTTTGCTGGTTTGCGTGATGCATATGAAATCACAAATAATCAACAAGCCAAACAAGTTTTGATAGGTTTAGGCGATTGGTTTATTGAACTTATAAAACCACTTTCTACTGAGCAAATTCAACAAGTATTGGATACAGAACACGGTGGAATCAACGAAACTTTTGCTGATTTATACATAATTACAAAAGACAAGAAATATCTTGATGCTGCCAAAAAACTTTCACATCTTAAAATTTTAAATCCATTACTAGAAAAGCAAGACAAACTTACAGGGCTTCATGCCAATACTCAAATTCCAAAAGTGATTGGGTTTGAAAAAATCGCCACATTGACGCATAATGCTGACTGGGAACATGCGTCAGAATATTTTTGGCAAAATGTAACTCAAACGCGTAGTGTGGCATTTGGAGGGAACAGTGTTCGGGAACATTTTAATCCGACAAATAACTTCAAAGAAATGCTCAAATCCAATCAAGGACCTGAGACTTGCAATAGCTATAATATGCTTCGTTTGAGTAAAGCATTGTTCTTGGACAATAATGATGTGAGTTATCTTGATTATTACGAACGTACACTTTACAACCATATTTTATCAAGTCAACATCCCGAGAAAGGAGGTTTTGTATATTTTACACCCATCCGCCCAAATCATTATAGAGTCTATTCACAACCCGAAACCAGTATGTGGTGTTGCGTGGGTTCTGGTATAGAAAATCATACTAAATATGGAGAATTGATTTATAGCCATTCTGAAAAAGATGTTTTTGTGAATCTTTTTATCCCTTCTGAACTCAATTGGAAAGAAAAAGGACTGCAATTGATACAGAAAAACAATTTTCCAAACGAAAATACCACCGAACTGATATTGAAACTGACCAAAAACCAGACTTTTTCTCTGAATATTCGTTATCCAAAGTGGGCTGAGAGTATCAAAGTCTTAGTGAATGGAAAGGCAGAACTAGTCAAAGCAAATCCTTCACAGTATATCAATTTAAGTAGAAACTGGAAAAATGGAGATAAAATTTCTGTCCAATTTACTATGAAAACTAAATTAGAATATCTTCCTGATGGTTCTAATTGGGCAGCTTTTGTACGTGGACCAATCGTTTTGGCTGCCAAAACTTCTACTACGGATTTAAAGGGACTTTTTGCTGATGATGGCCGAATGGGGCACGAAACCAGAGGAAAATTGTATCCTATTAATGATGCCTATGCCTTGGTTGATGATTCTAAAAACTATGTATCAAAATTGCAACCTATTGACAATATGAACTTCAAGATGGATTCATTGCTGCTTCAACCATTCTATCAGATTCACGACGCACGTTATCAAATGTATTTTCAGACTTTCACCAATAATGAATACATAAACCAAAAAGAAAATCAAAAACAACAAGAAGCTGCACTTTTAGCTCTTGAAGCTATCACTGTAGATAAAATAAACTGCGGCGAACAACAACCCGAGGTGGATCATCAATACAAAGGCGAACAAAGCAATTCTGGTTATGATGACGAAAAGTTTTGGCGAAGCACACGTTCTTATATTTCCTATCAGCTGCAAAACAAAAACAAGGCTGGTAAATATATTGAAATCAGTACTTTGAATGATATTAAGCCTGAAAATTTTGAGATTACAATCAATGGTAATGAAGCTAAAATAAGCACTATAGAAGGTAAAACAATCAAAATTCAAATACCAGAGCAAGAAAACTTTCAATTAAAAATTACTGCTAAAAATAAAATACCGACACCTCGATTTTATCAAATTAGAATTTTAAAATAATCAGAAAGACAAATGAAAAAACAAAAATCCCACTGGATGGTATCATCAATTTTTATGTGTTTTTCTTTTATTGGAATTGCCCAAAATCCAATAATAAGAAATCAATACTCCGCCGATCCATCGGCAAGAGTGTTTGGGAATAGGGTTTATGTATATCCATCGCATGACATATTAGCCACAGTAGGAAAAGGCCGCAAGGATTGGTTTTGTATGGAAGATTATCATGTTTTTTCTTCTGACAATCTCACTGATTGGACAGATCACGGCATAATAATTCAACAAAACAAAGTACCTTGGGTTCGCCCAGAAAGTTATAGTATGTGGGCTCCAGACTGCCTAGAACGAGATGGTAAATATTATTTTTATTTTCCATCTACTCCAAAGGATACCATTTCCTACGGCAAAGGATTTTCCATTGGCGTGGCAATTGCCGATAAACCCTCAGGTCCATTTATACCTCAAACTAGCCCTATAAAAGGAGTAAGAGGAATTGACCCCAATGTTTTTATTGATAAAGATGGACAAGCTTATTTGTATTGGTCTTCTCGAGATCTTTTTGGCGCAAAGCTGAAAAAGAACATGCTCGAACTGGATTCCGAAGTTAAAACATTAGGAAATTTACCTACCAAAGGGTTGAAAGAAGGGCCTTATGTTTTTGAACGAAAAGGTATTTATTATATGACTTATCCTCACGTCGAAAATAAAATTGAGCGTTTAGAATATGCAATGAGTGATAATCCACTGGGGCCATTTACAGTTATGGGCACAATCATGGATGAATCACCAACGGGTTGCTGGACAAATCATCATTCCATCATAGAATTCAAAAACCAATGGTATCTGTTCTACCATCACAATGATTACTCTCCTACATTTGACAAAGCCAGATCGGTAAGAGCCGATAGTTTATCTTTTAATTCTGATGGTACTATCATAAAGGTGATTCCAACTTTAAGAGGCATCGGTGTTAGCAGTGCTGTAAAAGAAATCCAGATTGACAGGTACAGCAAAATTAGCGAAAAAGGCACATCAATCGCTTTTGTTGATGCACTTGATAATTTTAAAGGCTGGAAAACAGTATTAAGCAACTCAGGTGCTTGGGTACAATACAACACGGTTGATTTTGGCAAAAATCCATTAAAAACGATTGTTGTAAAAGCTTTGTCTGCTACGGGCGGCACTTTACAAATACGGACTAATGGACTAAATGGAGTTTTAATTTCCGAAGTCAAAATTCCTGAAAGCACTAGTTGGCAGAATATAAAAGTTCCGGTTAAAAAGTTTGAAAAAGGCATTCAGAACTTGTATATACTATTGAAAGAAAGCAATAAACAAGTGGAAGTTGACTGGATAAGTTTTGAATAATTTGAAAAGACTTAAGGGATTCCTCCAGTTTTAACATACAGCAACTACAACAATCCAGTTTTTACCCCATAAAAAAAGTGTGAAACCAAACGAGTTTAGTTTCACACTTTTTAAATAAAGCAAGATTATTAAATGCTGATTTTTACCAAAACTTAATATACAAAGCAGCAATAATCAACAATGTGATTACAATCATTACTGTAGTTTGAGGTTTTATCTTGAACATTTCAGTATCCAATTCGAATGCTTTTGGATTTACTTTTGGTCCTGCAAAACTCACTCCTATCATCAACAACATAGTAAAGAAAAATGACAATCCCATACAAATATGGAAAGGTATTTCGTAACCACCATTTCCATTAGGCCAAGCCGTATATAACAAAGTTTCGTTTCCTAATATTGCTGGTGCAAATTCGTTAAAGAAAACTGACAATACAAACCCGGAAATAACCCCAACAATCGCAGCTGTTCCAGTTGTTCTTTTCCAGAACATCCCAAGTATAAACATGGCAAATACACCAGGACTAATGAAACCAGTATATTTTTGAATGTATGTAAATCCACCTACACCACCAATCCCAAGAACATCATTCCATGTAAACATTACTGCAAGAAGCATCGCTGCAAAAACGGCATATCTTCCTATGTTTACCTGACTTCTGTCGGTAGCATCTTTTTGAATGTATTTTTTGTGAACATCCAAAGTATAAATGGTTGAAATACTGTTTACTTTTCCAGCCAATGAAGCTACAATAGCAGCAGTCAATGCTGCAACAGACAATCCTTTCAAACCTGTAGGCAAGAAAGTCAATACAGCTGAATATGCTCCATCTTTTCCACCAACCAATTGAGGTAAATGTCCGTTTTCATATAAAACAAAAGCTGCAATACCAGGCAACATTACAATTACCGGCATTAATAATTTCAAGAAACCTGCAAACAAAATACCTGTTCTGGCTGTTTGTAAATCAGCTCCCAAAGCTCTTTGTGTGATGTATTGGTTACAACCCCAATAGTTCAAATTGATAATCCAAATACCTGCCAAATAAGACAACATTCCTGGAAAAGTAAGGTATTTATTGATTTCCAATTGCGAAGATGTAGCCGTTGGTCTTGGTATAATCATTTTGAAATGTTCTGGAGCTTCTTTCATCAATACTTTGAAACCAGCGATGGCATTCTCACCAACACCAAAATATTGTCCAACAGTAGTTAAAGCGATATAAGTGGTTACCAAACCTCCAATGATTAGAACCGCCACCTGAATTACATCGGTGTAAGCCACCACTTTCATTCCTCCTAGAGAAATTAGCAACGCAAAAACAGCAAGACCAATCATAATAGTATGAAGATATTCTCCTCCGGCCAATCCGTTAATGGCAACAGCTCCCAAATATAAAATAGAAGTCAAGTTCACAAAAACATATAAAAACAACCAAAAAACTGCCATAATCAAAGCAGTAGACTCATTATACCTCGTTTTCAAAAACTGAGGCATGGTATAAATCTTGTTTTTTAAATAAACAGGAATAAACCAAATCGCAATGATAATCAATGCAATGGCGGCAACCCACTCGTATGCAGCAACTGCAATTCCTAAAAAGAATCCTTCACCACTCATTCCGATAAATTGCTCTGCCGAAATATTAGAAGCGATCAAGGAGGCACCAATAGCCCACCATGTCAATGTTCCTTCTGCCAAAAAGTACGCTTTGGCGTCGTGTTCGTTTTTTTCACGTTTTCGATAAATAGTATATCCATAAACGGATACCACTATAAAATAGATAATGAATACTGCATAATCTGCAAATGCAAGGTTCTGGTTCATAAGTAATTTGGTTTTTTAGAAATTAATATAAATGTAATGAGGTTATTATTGTTTGTTTTTAAATAAGCTCTTTTTGGTCAATTCTTATAGAAACTACATGAATATATTTTCATAAAACAATGTAATTTCATCATAGAATTAGCTTTAAAATAGCATATCTGTTTTATTTTAATTAGTTTTTTATGAATTTATCGAAGCCAAATGTAAAATAAAAAATTTTATTTACATCATTTACAAATGTGTTTTTTACATTTATAATTATATTGCAAGTTAAATCGTAAAAAAGAACCCGAAACTCTCTATTTACAGCTTGATTTTATAATGAACATCTGATTGCGATCTTAAAACTTCAGCACTTTTTTCAGGCGTGATGTCTCTTTGAGATTCGCCCATCATTTCGTAACCCACCATAAATTTTTTCACGGTAGCCGAACGCAACAATGGTGGATAAAAATGCATGTGAAAATGCCATTCTGGATGCAATTCACCGTCTGTTGGCGATTGATGAATTCCTGAAGAATACGGGAACGAAGTTTCAAAAACGTTATCATACTTTGTTGTCAATTGCTTTAAAGTCAGGGCAAAGTCACTCACTTCATCCTCCGTGAAATCAGTTATTTTATTGACATTTCTTTTACTGACAATCATCGTTTCGAAAGGCCAAATAGCCCAAAAAGGAACCAATGCAACAAAATGTTCATTTTCGACTACGATACGTTCCTGCAATTTTAATTCTTCTTGCACATAATCTTGCAAAAGTGTTCTCTTGTACTTGTCAAAATAAGCTTTCAAGTTAGTTTGAGTTTTCTCTACCTCAGTTGGCAAAGACGATTGTGCCCAAATTTGCCCGTGAGGATGTGGATTGCTACAACCCATAACACTACCTTTATTTTCAAATATCTGCACGTGATTGATGTAATCAACAGCACCTAAATCTGTATATTCTTTTTGCCAAGTATGAACGATGTTTTCAATTCCTGAAACTTCCATTTGAGGCAAAGTCAAATCGTGTCTAGGCGAAAAGCATACTACTCTAGAAATCCCTCTTTCGGGTTTTGCTTTGAAAAAAGTTTCTTTTATATCATCTTCAAAAGCAATTTCTTCCTGTTTCAAAGCCGCAAAATCATTTTCGAAAACAAAAGCATTTTCATAAGTCGGATTAACCTCTCCGTTGATACGTGCATTTCCAGGACACAAATAACAGCTCGGGTCATATTGAGGTAAATCATTTGAAATTACTGCTTCATTTTGCCCTTGCCAAGGACGTTTGGAACGATGCGGTGAAACCAATACCCATTCGTTGATTAAAGGGTTGTAACGTCTGTGCGGATCTTCGTTGATATCAAAATTTTTCATTTTTTAAGCGGTATAAAGTGATGTTCCGTTTGAGATTTTAACATCGTATATTTTTAATTCTATTCCAAAAGTTTCCATATAAAGTGCCGAAAGTTGCTTTTTGATTCGCTCTTCTTGCCCTTTTTTAATTAGGTTAATGGTACAACCACCAAAACCGCCACCCATCATTCGAGAACCTACTACGGCTTCTTCTTTTTTAAGCATATCGACGATCATATCCAATTCGGCGCAACTTACTTCATAATCCACGGATAAACCTTCGTGTGTTTCGAACATTAGTTTACCCAAAGTGGCAATATCTCCTTTGTCCAAGGCTTCGCAGGCTAATATCACGCGCTTGATTTCTTTTACTACAAAAAGACTTCGTTTGTACACGTCTTTAGTCATTTTATCTTTCAAGCTGATTACTTGATTTTCGGTGCAATCTCTAAAACTATTGATTTTTGGATAATTTTTCTTAATGGTGGCAATTCCTTCTTCACATTGCTGTCTTCTTTCGTTGTAAGCTGATGTCATCAAGGAATGCTTTACGTTCGAATCGAATAAAATTAAGGAATAATCACTGAAATTTGCATCGTGGTATTCATATTCCAAAGTTCTGCAATCAATTTTAATAACTTTATCCTCCTGCCCCATCACACTCGAAAACTGATCCATAATTCCACAATTGATACCTACCCAATGTTCGGCACTTTGTCCCATTAATGCGACATCAACTGGTTTTATATTCAAGTCAAAAAGTTCTTTGATTCCAAACAAGAATCCACATTCCAAAGCTGCCGAAGAAGACAATCCAGAACCAACGGGAATATTGCTACTAAAAACACAATTAACCCCTTCGAATTTAAATCCTTTTAGTTTCAGTTGGTTGATAACACCACGAATATAATTTGTCCAAACTTTATCGCTCAACTTAACTTCCTCTGCTAAATTGATTTCAAATTCATCATCAAGATCAATGGCAATAATTTTTGAAGTATTGGTGTTGTTCTTTTCGAATGCAAAACAAATGATTTTGTCAATTGCGGCTGGCAAAACATACCCGTCGTTGTAGTCAATATGCTCGCCAATGATGTTAATTCTTCCCGGAGACAAAACTGTTTTTTGAGGAGTTGATCCAAAACTTTTTTCAAAGAAAGCAATCGTCTTGTTAATTAAAATATCATTCATCGTTAATGTTTTAAAGTAGCTTTTTATATTTTATGAAATAGGACACCAAAAATAAAGCAATTGTTATTAATTACACACCAGTACCTACCAGTTTATTATTAACTTGCGATAAATTATATTTTTTTACTTATGAAAATCATAAACATACAAAACAATCAGGGCGTACCGAAATACAAACAAATCATTTCCTCTATTGAAAAAACTATAGAAGAAGGCCATTTGAAAAAAGATGAAAAACTACCCTCCATCAACAAAGTTTGTTTGGAGTTTTCTTTGTCCCGAGACACCGTTTTGCAAGCCTATGAAGAATTAAAAAAAAGAGGTATAATTTATGCCATTCTTGGCAAAGGTTACTATATAAAAAGCACTGAAGTCAACATCAAACAACGGATATTTTTGCTTTTCGAAGAACTCAATATTTTCAAGGAAGACCTCTATAATTCCTTTATGGAAAACATTGGGAATGGCGTTGAGATAGATATATTCTTTCATCATTTCAATATCAAAGTTTTTCAAAAACTAATTAATGACAGCAATGGCAATTACACCAAATATGTCATAATGCCCACCAATCTAGTTGGAGCAGCAGCCATTATAAAAACCCTACCAGTAAACGAAGTTTACATACTGGATCAAACCAATTCGGAACTAAAATCTTTTCCTGCAGTTTACCAAAATCACCTTAACGATATTTACAATGGTTTGCTAAAAGGAAAATCCAGATTAAACAAATACAAAAAATTAATTATGATTTTTCCAGGTTTCCGCGAACCTTTGGGAATGAAAATGGGTTTCGAGAAATTTTGCGTTGACTTTGCATTTGAATACGAAGTCATCACGGAATTTAAAAACAGGGAAATCAAAAAAGGCGAAGTCTATATTATACCAACCGATCGAGATTTGGTTCAAGTAATCGAAAAATCCAAACTTCAAGACTTAAAATTAGGGAGTGATTTTGGTATTATATCCTATAATGAAACGCCGTTGAAAAAAATTGTTGGAAATGGAATTACCACCATTTCGACCAACTTTGAGGAAATGGGAAAAATTCTGGCCCAAATGATCCTGAAAGGAAAAAAAGAACAAATAGAAAACAAAAGCAACCTGATTATTCGCAATTCTTTATGAAATAACACACAGTGCAATTTTATAACAATAAAATAAAAAACTATATGATTTGTTTTAAAAAATTTGTTTAAATTTGGCACTGTTTTTAAAAAACTGTTATTGTAATTCAAACTAACTACAAACAATAAAAGTTTTAACAAAAAAAACACCTATTATAATCTCCTTTTAATCCAACCAATTAATAATGGTGATTGCTCTACATAAATTTCAGACCTTTTTTTGAGTCATGAAATTTTATGGGACTTATATGAACTAAAGTCAGCTTTTAAACAAAAAAGACAATATTATAATTTCAAGCATACTTAATTTTTACACTTTAAACATGAATAAAAAAATTGACAATTTAGCAGCAGATAACATAAGAGCATTAGCCATTTCGATGGTAGAAAAAGCAAATTCAGGACACCCTGGAGGCGCAATGGGAGGTGCTGATTTCTTGCACATTCTTTATACAGAATATTTGAATTTTGATCCAACTGAAATGGACTGGTCATTTAGAGATCGTTTCTTTATGGATGCTGGACACTTGTCTGCATTAATGTACGCACAATACAATTTGTTGGGGAATTACAAAAAAGAAGACCTTCAAAACTTCAGACAATGGGGTTCAATCACTCCAGGACACCCTGAAGTAGATGTTCTTAGAGGTATCGAAAATACTTCTGGACCATTGGGACAAGGACACGCTATGGGAGTTGGAGCAGCTATTGCCGCTAAATTCTTGGATGCTAGATTCACCGGTCTTTTCGAACACAAAATATACGGTTTCATCACTGATGGTGGAGTTCAAGAAGAAATCTCTCAAGGTGTTGGTCGTATTGCTGGACACTTAGGTTTGAACAATTTTATTATGTTTTATGACTCGAATGATGTACAACTTTCTTCTATGACTGACGAAGTTACATCTGAAGATACTGCAATGAAATATATCGCTTGGGGATGGAAAGTTATCACAGTTGATGGACATGACCACGACCAAATTAGAAAAGCTTTGGATGATGCCAATGCAGAAACAGAAAAACCTACCTTAATTATTGGTAAAACCATTATGGGTAAAGGTTGCGTTTTGGCTAATGGCGATATGTATGAAGGAGAATGTGAATTGCACGGAAAACCAATTGGTGATACGAAAGCTGATTTCACAAAAACCTTGATCAACTTAGGCGCAAATCCAGAAAGTTCTTTTGATATTTACGAAGAAGTTCAAGCACATTACGCAACAATTTTAGCTCAAAAAACTGAAGCTGCTGCTAAACAAAAAGCAAAAGTTGCTGCTTGGAAAACTGCCAACCCAGCATTAGCCAAAAAGATGGATTCATTCTTATCTGGAATACTTCCTGATTTAGATTTGAGCCAAGTAGTTCAAAAAGCAAATGTTGCTACTAGAGAAGCTTCTTCGGCAGTATTGGCTTATTTAGCAGAAAACTTAGAAAACGTAATCGTTTCTTCTGCAGATTTGTCAAACAGTGATAAAACAGATGGTTTCTTGAAAAAATCTTCTATTCTACAAAAAAATGATTTCAGCGGAGCATTCTTGCAAGCTGGAGTTGCCGAGTTGACGATGACTGCTATCGCAAACGGAATCGCTCTTCACGGAGGTGTAGTTCCTGTAGTGGCTACTTTCTTTGTATTCTCAGATTATATGAAACCAGCAATTCGTTTGGCTGCCATACAAGAATTACCTGTAAAATACGTCTTGACTCACGATTCATTTAGAGTTGGTGAAGACGGACCAACCCACCAACCAATTGAGCAAGAAGCTCAAATGCGTTTGATGGAAAAAGTAAAAAATCATTCTGGACACCAAAGTTTATTGGCACTTCGTCCTGCTGATGCTATCGAAACTTCAGTGGCTTGGGATATGGCGTTGAAAAACACGACTACTCCAACAGCTTTGATTCTTTCGAGACAAAACATCAAAGACATTCCAGCTGCAACTTCAAGATACCAAGAGGCAACTGAAGCTAAAAAAGGTGGTTATTTAGTAAAATCGATATCAAATGCTGATATTACATTATTCGCAAACGGTTCTGAAGTTTCAACTCTTATAGGTGCTGCCGAGATTTTGGAAAAAGAAAATAATCTAAAAGTAAACGTGGCTTCCATCATCTCTGAAGGATTGTTCAAACAACAATCAAAAGAGTACCAAGAAAGCGTTATTCCTAAAGGAAAATTAGTTTTCGGTCTAACTGCTGGACTTCCTGTAAACCTAGAAGGATTGATTGGAGACAGTGGAAAAGTAATTGGATTGGATCATTTTGGTTATTCAGCTCCTGCCAGTGTTTTAGATCAAAAATTCGGATTCAATCCTGAAAGCGTTTCTAAAGAAATCTTGAAATATATTGAAGAAAGCAAATAATATTATTTCCCGAAAATAGAAAACGAAAAGAAGCCGTAGTAATTAATTTTACTACGGCTTTTTTATGTTTTTTAATCAAATATTTATCCTAATGAAGCTACAAACTATCCCATCATTTATTACAGATTCAAAACAAAATCATTCAACAACTTGGCATCGTATTTTTCTTTATCAAACTTATAAAGATAAGATCCTTTTCTGGAGGATTGCATATCTTTTTCGTCCAATTTTATAAGAATGTCCAATGAATTTATCTTGCTGATAAAATTCCTTTTGTCCAATTCTTTACTTAAAATAGATTCGTATAATTCCAATAGTTGACGCATAGTGAATTTCTCCGGCAAAAGCTCAAACCCAACGGGTTTCATTGATGTTCTATAACGCAACCTTCTAATAGCATGTCTTACCATACTGTCGTGGTCAAAAATTAATTTTGGCACATCAGCAACACTAAACCATTGCGGTTCATAATTCTGAATCATTTCGGCATTATGATTTTCAATATTAATTAGGGCATAATAGGCAACCGATATGGTTCTTTCAACAGGATCACGGTCTATATCACTATAGGCGTGTAATTGCTCCATATAAATATCCTGAAGACCGGTATAGCTTTCCAGAATCCTGATTGCTGCTGTATCCAACACTTCTTCTTTTTTAAGAAAACCACCTATCAAAGACCACTTCCCTTTTTCTGGTTCAAAGTCCCTTTTGATTAAAAGTATTTTTAATCCTTCGTGATCAAAACCAAAAATAATACAATCCACAGCCAATAAAACTTTGTCAGCTGTACTATAACTATTTAACATCTTAAATTTATTTTTTTCAGGGTAAATATAATAACTTCCTTATAGGATTCATAATTTATTAATGTTCATTTTACACTTTTCTAAAATTGATTACTATAAATGAAAATTTTACACTTTTAAAGCCACAATAATATTCGATTTATAATCAGTTTTACTGTTTTTAGCGGTTGTTGTCGATAAACTATTTAACTAAAAATTCAACATCTATTCATAAAAAATATACTATATCAATTTCTCTTCTTGTTTTTTAACATATTAATTTCTTTATGTAGATTTTTTTATTAATTTTACAAATGTAAAACACACACTTATAACTTATTCCAGATGAAAAAAACCACTTTACTATTATTACTTTTTACTTTATGCAATCAAATTGTTGTTGCACAAAAAGAAACCACAGTGATTTCAATAACAAATCCTGCAAATTCACCCACAATTAATAAAAACATCTATGGTCATTTTGCCGAACATTTAGGCCGATCAATTTATGGTGGTTTTTTTGTTGGCGACACTTCTAAAATACCCAATACAAACGGAGTTAGAAATGATATTGTTACTGCTTTAAAAGCTTTAAAAATACCAAATTTAAGATGGCCAGGTGGTTGCTTTGCTGACACTTACCATTGGAAAGACGGTATTGGACCAAAAGAAAACAGACCAACAATTGTAAACCAATGGTGGGGTGGCGTTACGGAGGACAATAGTTTTGGAACCCACGACTTTTTAAATATGTGTGAATTGCTGGGAGCAGAACCATATTTATCAGGAAACATAGGAAGCGGAACCGTTCAAGAAATGGCTGATTGGGTACAATACACTAATTTCGCTAGCAAAAGTCCAATGAGTGATTTACGTAAAAAAAATGGACGAACCGAGCCTTGGAATGTAAAATTCTGGGGCATCGGAAACGAAGCTTGGGGTTGTGGCGGTAATATGAAAGCCGATTATTATGCTGGAGAATACCGAAAATACACGACATTTTTACCAGAAAATATAACTCGAATTGCTTCTGGAGCAAGCAGCAATGATTATGATTGGACTGAAACCTTGATGAAAAACATCCCAGGAAAAATGTTGGGAGGAATTGCTTTACACCATTATTCCGTAATCGATTGGAACAAAAAAGGAGACGCAGTAGATTTTTCCGAAGGTCTATATTTCGCCACTATGAAAGAAGCCTTAAAAATGGAAGAACTTGTCACCAAACATTCCGCCATTATGGACAAATATGATTCTGCAAAAAAAATTGACTTGGTTGTTGATGAATGGGGAGGATGGTATGATGTTGAAAAAGGTTCTAATCCAGGTTTTTTATTCCAACAAAACACAATGAGAGATGCTGTTTTGGCTGGAGCAACACTCAACATCTTTAACAACCACGCCGAAAGGGTTCGTATGGCAAATCTAGCACAATGCGTGAATGTTTTGCAAGCCGTGATTCTAACGGATAAAGCCAAAATGATTTTAACCCCTACCTACCACGTAATGCAAATGTACAGTGTACACCAAGACGCAAAATTATTACCTCTTACGGTAAATTCTCCATTATACACCTTCAACGAACAAACACTTCCAGCATTATCAGCTTCGGCGTCAAAAGATAAAAATGGGTTAGTTCATATTTCAATTGTAAATGTTGATGCCCAAAAAGAAAACACGATTGAAATCGACCTAAAAGTACTTGGAATCAAAAATGTTTCAGGAAGCATATTGGCATCCAAAAAATTGCAAGATTATAATTCATTTGATAATCCAACAAAAATTCAGCCAGTTGTTTTTAAAGGATACAACATCAAAAAAGATAAATTAACAATAACGTTACCCGCTTTTTCGGTAATAATGTTGGAAGCTAAATAATAAAGACCGTGAGAAAAAAAATTATAATAATCACATCCCTTATTGTACTTATTTCGTCCTGCAAAGCCACTATGCCAGATGCTGTTTCGGCTTCCGCCAATGGTAATGCAATTCAAATCAACAATCCCATCATCAAAGACAAATACACTGCAGATCCAGCAGCTTTGGTTTATAAGAACAAAGTCTATCTTTATGTTGGTCATGACCAAGCTCCAGACGATGTAAACTCCTATAGAATGAATGAATGGTTACTGTACTCTTCTTCGGATATGGTGCATTGGCAAGAACATCCATCTCCCTTGAAACCTACAGATTTTACTTGGGCAAAAGGAGATGCATGGGCGGCTCAAGTAATTGAACGGAACGGAAAATTCTATTGGTATGTTACCGTTTCACACGGAACCATTCACGGAAAATCTATAGGAATTGCCGTTTCCGACAGCCCAACAGGCCCTTTTAAAGATGCTTTGGGAAAAGCACTTATCACAAATGATATGACAACGAAAACAAAAATTAGTTGGGACGATATCGACCCAACCGTAATGATTGACGATGATGGACAAGCCTATTTGTTTTGGGGAAATACCGTTTGTAATTATGTAAAACTTAAAGAAAATATGATTGAATTCGATGGCCCAATTCAAACTATTGACTTACCTAATTTTACCGAAGCACCTTGGATTCACAAACGCAAGGATTGGTATTATTTGTCGTATGCCTACCAATTTCCAGAAAAAATTGCCTACGCTATGAGCAAATCCATCAACGGACCTTGGGAATACAAGGGGATTTTAAATGAAGTGGCTGGAAATTCAAATACAAACCACCAATCAATTATCGAATTCAAAGGAGTGCCTTATTTTATTTACCATAACGGAAGCATTCCGACACATGGAGGCAGTTTCAGAAGATCGGTATGTGTTGATCGTTTGTACTACAATAACGACGGAACGATGAAAAGAGTAATTATGACTACTGAAGGAATTCAAAAATAGAATTAGGCAACAGAAAACGAATATCAGTTGAAAAATAACAAAGCACAAGTAAAACTTCCTGCCTACTCCGTGACTGTATTGAAATTGAAGATGAATTAATCGCAACAAAAACAAACCAATGAATTAAATTCATTAGTTTGTTTTTCCTTAAACAGCTGTTTTTATGACATTTCAGCAAAAATTTAATGGCATAATTAAATTAAGTGTTTTTTACACACTTATAAAATATTTATAGTATATTTGTCCTTACAATTTAAAGATTTTAGAATGAAAAATTACGTTATAGGATTAGACTACGGATCAGACTCTGTTCGCGCCGTTTTAATTGACACAGAGAATGGCCAAGAGTTGGCCTCTGATGTATGCCATTACAAAAGATGGGCAAACAAAGAATATTGCAACGCATCAATAAATCAATTTCGTCAACACCCTTTAGACCATATTGAAGGTTTAGAATCGACCATAAAAGCAGTAGTTGCTGCTGGAAAAGTGAATCCTTCTCAAATAAAAAGTATTTGTATCGACACCACGGGTTCATCTCCAATTCCAGTTACAGCAGATGGAACTCCATTGGCTTTGACAAAAGGTTTTGAACACAATCCAAATGCGATGATGGTATTGTGGAAAGATCATACCGCCATAAACGAAGCCAACGAAATCAACGAATTGGCTGCGACTTGGGGCGGAGAATATTTCACCAAATACGAAGGTGGAATTTATTCATCAGAATGGTTTTGGGCAAAAATTCTGCACGTATCTCGTGAAGATGAAGCTGTTAAAAAAGCTGCTCACACTTGGATGGAACATTGCGATTTGATGACCTATTTGTTGATTGACGACAAAGATTTAAAATCATTCAAAAGAAGTCGTTGCGCAGCTGGACATAAAGCGATGTGGCACGAAGACTGGAACGGATTGCCTCCAGTGGAATTTTTAGAAAAATTAGATCCGTATTTGGCTCAACTTCGCGGAAACTTATACGATGAAACTTATACATCAGATGTAGTTGCTGGAAACTTGAACCAAGAATGGGCAAGCAAATTAGGCCTTACAACAGATACCATCATTGCCGTTGGAACTTTCGATGCGCATTCAGGAGCTGTTGGAGCCAAAATTGACGAAAACACTTTGGTTCGCGTTATGGGAACCTCAACTTGCGACATTTTGGTTTCTGACAAAGCAATCGTGGGAAGCAAAACCGTGAAAGGAATTTGTGGACAAGTAGATGGATCGGTTATTCCAGGTTACATTGGATTGGAAGCGGGACAATCTGCTTTTGGTGATGTATTAGCTTGGTTCAAGGAAACTCTTTCTTGGCCGTTAGACAATTTGGTTTACACTTCTACCCTATTATCCGCTGAACAAAAAGTACAATTAAAAGCAGAAGTGGAATCTAATTTCATCAAAACTTTAACCCAACAAGCAGAAGCGATTCCGTTATCGGAAAGCATTCCTACCGCCTTGGATTGGGTAAACGGGCGACGAACTCCAGATGCCAATCAAGGTTTAAAAAGTGCTATTTCGAATATATCTTTAGGAACAAAAGCACCTCATCTTTTCAAAGCCTTAATCAATTCAATTTGCTTTGGTTCCAAAAAAATCGTGGACCGATTTGAAGAAGAAGGCGTTCGTATCGACAGCGTAATTGGTATTGGAGGCGTTGCCAGAAAATCACCATTTATTATGCAAACTTTGGCGAATGTTTTAAACAAACCTATCAAAGTTGCCGCTTCAGATCAAGCACCAGCCTTGGGAGCAGCGATTTATGCTGCAGTTGCAGCAGGAATTTATCCTAACGTGATTGAAGCCAGCAAAAAAATGGGTAGCGATTTTGAAAGCGAATATTTCCCAGAATCAGACAAAGTGGAAGCCTATCAAGAATTGATGGATTCCTATTCTGAATTAGCTCAATTTATTGAAACCCGCATAAAAAAATAATTTTTTCCAATAAAATAAAAGCGGGTTCCTGACAACCAAATTTTAAATAGAAACAGGAAGAATCTATAACAAAATAAACACATCGGAATGAGTTCAAAATACGCAGCTTTAAAACAAGAATGTTACGAGGCAAATATGCAATTAAACGCCTTGAAATTGGTTGTTTACACTTTCGGAAATGTAAGTGCGGTTGACAGAGAAAATAGTGTTTTTGCGATCAAACCTAGCGGCGTTGCTTACGAAGAATTAAAAGCCGAAGATATTGTGATTGTAGATTTCGACAACAACATTATCGAAGGAACTATGCGTCCGTCATCTGACACAAAAACACATGCTTACTTATACAAAAATTGGCCAAACATTGGTGGAGTTGCTCACACGCACGCCACTTATTCAGTAGCTTGGGCACAAGCACAAAGAGACATTCCTATTTTCGGAACCACTCACGCCGACCATTTAACCGCCGACATTCCTTGTGCACCGCCAATGGCTGATGCACTTATAGAAGGAAATTACGAACACAATACTGGAATCCAAATTTTGGATTGTTTCAAGGAGAAAAACCTTTCTTACGAAGAAGTTGAAATGGTTCTAATTGGAAATCATGGTCCATTTGCTTGGGGGAAAAATGCCGCAAAAGCAGTGTATAACAGTAAAGTTTTGGAAGTTATTGCCGAAATGGCACATCTTACTTTGTTGATAAACCCAAATGCTCCAAGATTGAAAGATTCTTTAATCAAAAAACATTACCAACGCAAGCACGGAAAAGATTCGTATTACGGACAGTAATAGGTTTAGGTTTATAGTTTTAAACGACAAACGCTAAGCAACAAACAATGAACAACAAACAATAAACAATTTAGATAAAATGATAGATATAGCACAAAAAGAAATTTGGTTCGTAGTTGGAAGCCAAGAATTATATGGCGAAGAAACCCTTAGGAAAGTTGCCGAACATTCACAAATAATTGCAAAAGGATTGGACGCTTCATCTAAAATACCAGTAAAATTGGTATACAAAGATGTAGTAAAATCTCCTTCACAAATCCTGAATGTATGCTTAGAAGCCAATTCAAACAAAAACTGTATTGGAATCATAGCTTGGATGCACACTTTCTCACCAGCCAAAATGTGGATTGGTGGTTTAAGCATTTTGAATAAACCAATTTGCCATTTACATACGCAGTTCAATGCCGAAATTCCGTGGGGAACTATCGATATGGACTTTATGAACTTAAATCAATCGGCTCACGGAGATAGAGAGTTTGGTTTCATTATGTCTAGAATGCGTAAAAAACGTAAAGTTGTTGTGGGACATTGGGAAGACGAACGCGTTCAAACAAAATTAGGAAATTGGTCAAGAGTGGCTCTAGGTTGGAACGAAATGCAAAACCTAAAAGTAGCTCGTATTGGTGATAATATGCGTGAAGTTGCCGTTACCGAAGGAGACAAAGTGGAAGCACAAATCCGTTTTGGAGTTTCAGTAAACGGTTTCGATTCTTCGGATGTGACCAAGCATATCGATAAAGTTACCGATCAACAATTAAACGATTTATTGGCGGTTTACGAAACCTCTTATAGTCTAACCGACGATTTAAAAGAAGGTGGAGCTAAAAGACATTCATTAGTAGATGCAGCAAAAATTGAATTAGGATTGAGAGCTTTCTTGGAAGAAGGTGGTTTTGGAGCTTTTACAGATACTTTCGAAAACCTTGGAGCTTGGAAACAACTACCAGGAATTGCAACCCAACGTTTGATGGCCGATGGTTATGGTTTTGGTGGTGAAGGCGACTGGAAAACAGCAGCAATGGTTAGAGTTTTGAAAGTAATGAATATCGGTCTAGAAGGAGGAACTTCATTTATGGAAGATTATACTTATCACTTTACACCGCAAAAATCCTATGTTTTAGGTTCTCACATGCTTGAAATTTGTCCATCAATCGCTGACGGAAAACCATCTTGCGAAGTACATCCTTTAGGAATTGGAGGCAAAGAAGACCCAGCTCGTTTGGTATTTAACTCTCCAGCTGGCGAGGCCATCAATGTATCTTTAGTAGATATGGGAACACGTTTCCGTTTAATTGTGAACGAAGTTATTGCCGTAAAACCAATGGCTGATTTACCAAAATTACCAGTTGCACGTGTATTGTGGGATTGTAAACCAAACCTTGATATCGCAGCAACAGCATGGATTCTTGCCGGTGGAGCGCATCACACGGTTTACAGCCAAGCGGTTACAACTGAATTCATGGAAGATTTCGCCGATATTGCAGGAATCGAATTAGTGGTTATTGACAACGATACTAAAATTCGAAATTTCAAAGACACTTTGAATGCGAATGAAGCATACTATCACGCGTTTCAACACGGTCTATAAGTAAGTAAAATATCAAAAGTTTGAAAGTCTAAAACAACGCGTTTTGGGATTTTCAAACTTTTGACCTATTAATAATTAACCCAAAAAACCAATTAATTATGAATGTATTAAAACGTTGCATTTATGGATTTTCCATAATAACTTTGGCCAGTATGAATATTCAATGTAAAGGTGATAAAAAAGTGGAAGAAACTAAATTAGAAACTACAGCTACAGACTCAGTATCTATAGCAAAAACAGAGTTTGGCAAAACTGCCAAAGGGGAACAAGTAGATCTTTATACCCTGAAAAACCAAAAAGGAATGGAAGTAGACATCATGACTTATGGTGGAATCATTACCTCTTTGAAAGCACCTAACAAAGCAGGTGTTTCGGAAGAAGTGGTAATCGGTTTTAGTAATTTGGAACAATATACCAAAGACAATCCTTATTTTGGAGCCCTTATCGGAAGATACGGAAACCGAATTGCAAAAGGTAAATTTACCCTTGACGGAAAAGAATACACATTGGCTGCCAATAATGGCAAAAATGCTTTACACGGTGGACCGGAAGGTTTCCATAGAAAAGTTTGGACTGCCGAAGAAGCGAAAGGCGGAGACGCTGCTACTTTAAAATTGAAGTATGTAAGCAAAGACATGGAAGAAGGTTACCCAGGTAACTTGACCGTTTTTGTTACTTACACTTTGAACAACGACAATTCATTGGACGTGCTTTACGAAGCTACAACCGACAAGAAAACGATAGTTAACTTGACACAACATTCTTATTTCAACTTGTCAGGAGATTTCACAAAAACCATCGTGGATGATGAAGTTGTAATTGATGCCGATAAATTGGTTCCCGTGGATGCCGACTTGATTCCAACTGGAAAATTAACGGATGTAACCAATACGCCTTTCGATTTCAGAAAACCTAGAGTGATTGGAAAAGACATTGAAGCAAAAGACGACCAATTGAAAAAAGGATTAGGTTACGACCATTGCTGGGTTTTGAACAACCAAGACAAAGGAGAGCGATTTGTTGCTTCGGCATATAATACTGCAAGCGGAAGATTATTGGAAGTTTATTCCGATCAACCTGGAATCCAACTTTACACCGGAAACTTCTTGGACGGAACTTTGCCAATGAGAAATGGCGGAACTTACGCTCACAGAACTGGTTTGTGTCTAGAAACTCAACATTATCCAGATTCTCCAAATCAAAAAGATTTCCCGACTACAACATTGAGTCCGGGAGAAAATTATAAAACAAAAACAACATTCAAATTTTCTGTAAAATAATAAACATTATGTTTAACTGTACAAATAACCCAGGAGTAATTCTTCTGGGTTATTTTTTTTGGTACCCATTTAACTGCTCAACATCGTCTTCCTGATATTGCGAAGGTACGTGTCCCGTGTTTTTTTGAACGTTTTATTGAAGAGAATAGTTAGTCGTGATTTTTTATCAAGACATTAATTTGTAAAAATAGAAATGCTTTTATGTCAATAACAGCGAGGATTTTCCTGTTTTTAGATGTGCAATTTCAGGCTTATAAAGTTTAAGATTTAACAGCGATATCAAGTTCAAATTTTATATTTATTTTTAAAAATCCAATAAATTTAACAGAAAAAAATTATTATAAGCGTAAGAATTATACGAAAATTTTACGCAATCGGTTGTTTGTTGAAAAATACTTTTATATTTGCTTTTTAAAGATTCCTTTAACAGGGGAAACCCCAGTAGCCGGTAACCATAACGACCTTTTTAACATAGAAGTGCAGTTCGAAGTAGTAACAGGAACGTTAGAACAAGCAAAAATATTACAGTTGTAGGACTTTTTTAAATGCTGATGCTTGTTTTGATTCTAAAGAGTTTAGGTTATGTTGTGAGAAAAAAGAAATAAATGCAAATATTTGTTTCAATAAAAGAAATGGTGATACTGATAGAGATGAATATTTTGAACAATTACTTTATAATGAGAGATATAAAATTGAAAGAACAAATGCCTGGATAGACTGTTTTAGATCTTCGTTAAATAGATTCGACACAACAGTAGCAAGTTGGTTAGGCTTTAATTATTTAGCACTCATCGTAATTGCTCTAAAAAAAATTCAATAAAATAAAAGTTTAAATCACTTCATAATTATAAACAATTAAAACCAAAAAATAATAATGAAAAAGATACAATTTATAGCATCGCTATTCTTATTTAGCTTGATAATGGGATGTGCTTCTGCTAAAAAAGAAACACTAGTAATCAAGCAAAATTTTAATAATGATTGGAAATTTTCTTTAGGCGAATCTTATCCATCAAATGCAATAAGCTTTGATGATAGTTCCTGGAGAAAATTAGATTTACCCCACGATTGGAGCATCGAAGGAAAATCAGAAAAAAACAATTCAAGTGGAGGTGATGGCGGATTTTTTCCAACAGGAATGGGATGGTATAGAAAAACATTTTCAGTGCCTGTTCAATGGAAAAACCAAAAAACAGCCATCTATTTTGAAGGCGTTTACATGAATGCTGAGGTCTTTGTTAATGGAAAATTAGTTGGAATACAACCATATGGTTATACTTCTTTTGAATATGATTTGACTCCCTATTTAAAATTTGGACAGCAAAACACCATTGCTGTGAAAGTGGATAATTCGAAACAAAAAAACAGCAGATGGTATAGCGGTTCTGGAATTTATCGTCATGTTTGGTTGAAAGTCAAAAATCCAATTCATATAAAAAACTGGGGAGTTGGTATTAGTACACCAGAAGTAACTAATGAAAAAGCAAAAGTTCAGGTTAAAACTATAGTGAAAAATGAAACTGCGAGTTCTCAAAGTATTTTGCTTGCAACAAATATTACTAATAAAAAAGGAAGAGCTGTAGCTAATACTGATATTAAAATCGAATTGCAACCGAACGAAGAAAAAGAGTTAACTCAAAATTTAGCCGTTGAAAATCCTGCGTTGTGGTCGTTAGAGACATCTAATCTTTATACTGCAAATATTAAGATTAAACAGGGAAATAGAGATTTAGATGTGATTACGAAGGATTTCGGAATCAGAACAATTGAATTCAGTGCTGAAAATGGATTTGTATTAAACGGAAAAAAGATAGAATTAAACGGAGGTTGCGTACATCATGATAATGGAGCTTTGGGAGCAGCAGCTTATGATCGCGCCGAAGAAAGAAGAGTAGAATTGTTAAAAGCTGCTGGATTCAATGCGCTAAGAACTTCGCATAATCCTCCTTCGGAAGCTTTTTTAGATGCTTGCGATCGATTGGGAATGTTAGTAATTGATGAGGCATTTGATGGTTGGAAAACGAAAAAAACAACCTATGATTATACCAGTAATTTTGATAAATGGTGGAAACACGATGTCGAATCTATGGTTTTGCGTGACAGAAATCATCCTTCCATTATTATGTGGAGTACTGGTAATGAAATTATTGAAAGAAAAGAACCAGCAGCGGTTGAAACGGCAAAGATGTTAGCTAATGCTGTGCGAAATATTGATGCAACACGTCCGGTAACATCGGCAATGACCACTTGGGACAAATTATGGGAAATTTTTGATCCTTTAATGGCGGCACATGATGTAGCAGGTTACAATTATCAATTGCATCATGCTGAATCCGATCATGGAAGAGTGCCTTCGCGCATTATTGTACAAACGGAATCTTATCCTAAAGATGCTTTTTCGAATTGGAATCTGGTTCAAAAACACAATTATATTATAGGCGATTTTGTATGGACAGGGATGGATTATTTAGGGGAATCCGGCATTGGTCGTTATGTATACCCAGGTGAAACAGCTGGGGAACCTTGGGAAGCAAATTTATATCCTTGGCATGGTACTTATTGCGGAGATGTGGATTTAACAGGATGGAGAAAACCCATTTCGCATTATCGAAGTATGTTGTATAATAATAACGAGAAAATTTATATGGCAGTGCGTGAACCCAATCCAGAGAGTGGGGCAATTAAGCTGACTACATGGGCAGTTTGGCCTACATGGGAAAGTTGGACCTGGCCGGGTCACGAAGGAAAGAATATTGAAGTAGAAGTGTATTCGAAATATCCCAAAGTAAGGCTCTATCTGAACAATAAAGTTATTGGTGAAAAAGAAACAGGTTTAGGTCAGGAATTTAAAGCAACTTTTGCAATTCCGTATGCCAGTGGCGAATTAAAAGCGGTAGGATTACAAAATAATAAAGAAGTAGAATCGGTTTTATTGAAAACAGCTCAACAAGCAGCTAAGGTAAAATTGACAGCAGATCGAAATGAAATAACTGCTAACGGACAGGATTTGTCATATATTACAGTCGAAATTACAGATGATAAAGGAATTTTGGATCCAAATGCAGCAAACCAACTTACATTTAATCTTTCAGGTGCTGGAGTTATCGTTGGAGTCGATAATGCTGATTTAAAAGATACTGATTTGTATGTTGCCAATACTCGTAAAGCTTGGCATGGACGTGCCATCGTAATTATTAAAAGTACCAAAGAGTCAGGAGCTATTAATCTTGAAGTTACTGCGCAAGGTCTAGAAACCGCAATTGTAAAATTGAAAACGATTAAATAATTGTATCTAGGGGCTATTTTTAAAAACTGGTGGGTACTGATATAATAATAATAATAATGGAGTTTATTTCTATTTTTGCTTTCTCAACCAGCATAAATAAAAATCGAGTTACTTACAATTTTTTTCCAACCTTGATGTGGCTGCGAGACCAATCGTTTGAATATATTGAAGTGATTTAAACTTATTTACCATTTTATATGGTATGAAAGTAATATGAAATACACACGTTTTTATATTACTAGAAAATAAAGTCTTTTTCGATTTTAAACTTTTATCACAATTTTAAACATAACGTTAAGGTGATGTATAAAATTCATACATTTTGCAAAATTTTTGTTTAAAAAGTTTAAATCACTTCATTTACAAAACCCTGAAAAGTCATTTTTTCAGGGTTTTTTATTGCCAATTTGGGTTAGATTTTGATTAAATATTAGCTGCTCAACATCGTCTTTCTATATTGGGAAGGAACATAACCCGTATTTTTTTTAAATGTTTTATTGAAATGGGAAATAGTCTCAAAACCACATTGGATGCTTAATTGTGAAATGCTGATGTCTTCCATCAGCAATAGTTTGCAGGCATAACCAATCCGCATATCCAAAATATAGTTTTTAAAGGATTTGCCCGTTTTACTTTTAAAATATCGGCAAAATGCGGAAGCATTCATCGCAGCAAAAGAGGCAATTTCTTCAAGGCTGATATTGCGAGTATAGTTTTTATTCAAATAGGAAATAACTTTGTCAATTCTTGCTGTGTCATATATGGTTTCGTTGACAAAATCAGTGGTAGAAATAGTTTGTCTATTCTCGGTTTCCGACATTTCTTTGAGAATTTCCAAAAAAAGCATCATTTGATTCAAACCGTTTTCCAATGGAATTTTTTCCATTAAATCCTGCAATTTTGGAATGCTGGCTGCGGCAAAATAAATTCCTCTTTGCGATTCCTGAAACAGATTCTTTATCTTGATAAAATGCGAATAATGATTGATGGCATAATACATGAATTCTTTTTCAAACTGGATTATGGTGCCCTTGACCCTTAAATCGGCATTACCGGAATGATACGCGTCATCGCTTTTCATGAAATGAGGCAAATTAGAACCAATGAGCAAAATGTCGCCAGCTTGAAATTTGGTAATGCTATTTCCCAAAAATCGAGTTCCCGTTCCTTCTTTGATATATATGATTTCATATTCCGAATGAAAATGTAATGGATATGAAAAATGCTCATAGTCAAAAAATCTTGCTTTCAGTGGTGAAGACTTCGAAATAGGAAGTCGTTCGTTGATAATTACTCTCATTGTCAATACGCTTTAATTTGCAAAAATAGAATCAGTATATGCAAATTTAGGAAATAAAATTAGTATTGCTTCTACTTAAATTTGTATGTAGAAATCTAAAAATAAACAAGATATGAATGAAGCATTTAGTATTGAAGGAAAAACAGCCATAATAACCGGAGCTGGTGGAGTTCTGGGCGGAAGTATAGCAAAAAGTTTTTTACAAGCTGGAGCAAAAGTGGTAGCCATTGATATTCACGAAGAAAACCTTAACAAAAGAGTAGCCGAACTTTCCGCTTTCGGGAGTGATGTTATTGGAGTTGTGGGTAATGTCCTTGATATGGAGAGTCTGGAAAATGTAGCCAAAGAAGTATTAGCCAAATGGGGTCGAATTGACATATTATTGAATATTGCAGGAGGAAATCTTCCGGGAGCAACACTTATGCCTGACCAAGAATTTTTCGATATGAAAATTAGCGATTGGGACAAAGTAACCAGTCTAAACTTGAACGGAACCGTTTTCCCTAGCATGGTTTTTGGACGCGTAATGTCGAAACAAAAAAGCGGAAGCATCATCAACATGTCATCGATGGCGGCTTATTCAGCGATAACACGTGTTCCGGGTTATTCGGTTGCCAAAACGGGAATCAGCAATTTCACCCAATGGTTGGCCACTGAAATGGCTTTGAAATATGGAGACGGCATTCGTGTAAACGCATTGGCACCAGGGTTTTTTATTGGCGACCAAAATCGCGCAGTGCTCATCAATCCTGATGGTTCACTTACGGACAGAAGCAAAAAAGTATTGGCCAAAACTCCAATGGGACGTTTCGGAGACATCGCAGAATTGAACGGAACTGTCCAGTTTTTGTGTAGTGATGCGGCAAGTTTTATCACCGGAGTCGTGTTGCCGGTTGATGGTGGTTTTAGTGCATTTAGCGGAGTATAGTTATGGAAAAAACATGGAGATGGTTTGGCAAAAAGGATAAAATAGCTTTATCAATGCTACGAGAAATTGGAGTAGAAGGCATAGTTTCGGCTTTGCACGATATTCCAAACGGCGAAATATGGACAGAGGAAGCTATTCTGGATTTAAAAAATTATATCGAAGCGACAGGATTGCGATGGTCGGTTATTGAGAGTCTTCCGGTGAGCGAAGGCATAAAAAACAACGCTCCAAACAGAGATAAACTTATCGACAATTATATTGTCAGTCTTGAAAATCTTGGAAAATGTGGCTTGAAAACAATTTGTTATAATTTTATGCCCGTTATCGATTGGATTCGAACTGACCTGGAATACAAATTGGAAGACGGCACTTCTACTCTCTTTTTCGACAAAATCAAATTTGCTTATTTTGACATCTTGATTCTCAATCGAAAAGATGCTGATAAAGAATATACCAACGAAGAATTAGCCAAAGTTTACGAACTGGACAAAACCATTACCGAAGCCGAAAAAGAGCAATTGATAGACACTATTATTGTAAAAACACAAGGTTTTATCAATGGCAACATCAAAGCGGGAGATCAAAATCCGGTGGCAATATTCAACAAGCTGCTTGCCGTTTATGACAACATCGATAAAAATGAATTACGTGAAAACTTGCGTTATTTCTTGAACCGAATAATGCCGGTTTGCGAACAATATGGCATTAAGATGTGTATTCATCCAGACGATCCACCTTTTCAAATGTTGGGTTTACCACGTATTGTAACCAACGAAGAAGACATTCAATGGATTTTGGATGCTGTTGACAATCCACATAATGGACTGACTTTTTGTGCTGGTTCTTTGAGTACTGGTTTACAGAATAATGTTCCTGAATTGGCACGAAAATTTGCTTCACGAACGCATTTTGTACATTTAAGAAGCACCGAAACTTTGGAAGGAGGCAATTTCATTGAAGCACCTCATCTGGAAGGACGTGGACATTTAATAGAATTGGTTAAAATATTTGATACTGAAAATTCTAAATTACCTATGCGTGTCGATCACGGTCGAATGATGTTGGGTGATGAAGACAAAGGATACAATCCCGGCTATTCGTTTCATGGCCGAATGTTTGCTTTGGCACAAATTGATGGTGTGATGGCAACTTTCCAGCATTTAAAAAAATAATACGACCATCCAAAATATCAAAAAGCCTTAAAATGATGAATTTTAAGGCTTTTTTTATTTTAAATCAAAACAAAAAACCACTGAACACTACAACAATCAAACATTAGCTATTTTAACTATAATTTTAAGTTTAAAAGAATTAAAAACAGGTATTGATTCATAAAAAACAAGCATTGGAACCAAGAGTTACAAAAAAGGAAAAAAATTATTCAAAAAATCGAGTAGGTTTGATATATTTGTGAAGTAGCATTCAAATTGAATGCTGAATTTATTATAAATGAACCAAACATCAATTACTATAAACTAACAAAAACCAATTTATTTATTTTTAAAACTTATGGAACAAATTATCAAAGACACAACAGCCAACCCAGCACCATTAGGCCTTTTTGGCTTCGGAATGACAACCATTTTATTAAACATCCATAATGCGGGATTCTTCGAACTCAATGCAATGATTATGGGGATGGGAATCTTTTTTGGAGGAATGCAACAAGTTATTGCAGGAATAATGGAATGGAAGAAAGGAAATATTTTTGCTATGTCTGCATTTACCTCTTATGGGTTTTTCTGGATATCGCTTGTTGCCCTATGGCTTTTGCCTTTGGCGGGAGTGACAAAACCTGACGGTGCTTCAATGGGATGCTATTTAGGATTGTGGGGTTTATTCACATTGGCCTTTTTTATAGGAACACTGAACGGAAACACTATAGGAAAACTTATTTTTGGTTCTTTAGTCATTCTTTTTGCATTATTGTCCGTAGCTAGTTTTACTGGGAACGAAAACATTCATACCTTTGCAGGATATGAAGGTATTTTATGCGGCTCCTTTGCTTTTTATGAAGCAGCTGCCTTAATCATAAATGAAAAATTAGGAAGAGAAGTATTGCCACTATAAAAATACAAACTTCTTCTTTTTACATAACAACCTATCTGCTATTCGATGGCGATAGGTTTTTAAATTTGTTGACTTAACATTTAAAACTAAGACTTTTAAACTAGAAAAAATTAAACATGAGTTACTATAAAATAGAAAATCTAGAACAATACTTCAAACACTACAATAAATCCATTCGTGAGCCAAGAAAATTTTGGAGTAAAATTGCTTCTGAAAACTTTACTTGGTACCAAGAATCCGAAAAAATAATGGAGTTTGATATGGCCGAAGCCAAAATACAATGGTTTGTAGATGCAAAGGTAAATATCGTAAAGAACTGCCTTGACAGACACCTTTCTAAAAGAGGAGAAAAAACAGCCATCATTTTTGAACCAAACAATCCAGGTGATGCTGCTCAACATATTACGTATAACGATTTGTATGTTAGAGTTTCGAAAATGGCCAATGTGCTTCGCGAACAAGGTATTGAGAAAGGGGATAGAGTTTGTATTTATTTGCCAATGATTCCAGAATTGGCCGTTTCTGTTTTGGCTTGTGCCAGAATTGGAGCTATTCACTCGGTTGTATTTGCAGGTTTTTCTGCCTCTGCCGTGGCAGCAAGAATCAACGATAGCGAATGTAAAATGGTCATCACTTCAGATGGTGGTTTTAGAGGCGAAAAAACAATTGATTTAAAAGGAATCATCGACGATGCTTTAACAAGTTGCCCTTCTGTCGAAAAAGTTTTGGTAGTTAAAAGAACCAACGCTGAAATAACAATGAAAGAAGGTCGTGACCAATGGTTGCAACCACTTTTAAACGAAGCATCAGACAATAATGTGGCCGAAATTATGGACGCAGAAGATCCTTTGTTCATCCTTTACACTTCTGGTTCAACAGGAAAACCAAAAGGAATGGTGCATACTACTGCTGGATATATGGTTTACACTGCTTATTCTTTCAAGAATGTATTTAGTTATGAAGAAAATGATGTTTTCTGGTGTACTGCAGATATTGGTTGGATTACCGGACATTCCTACATATTATACGGACCATTATTGAATGGTGCCACTACCGTAATTTACGAAGGAGTACCAACCTACCCTGACTTTAGTCGTTTTTGGGAAATCATCGAAAAACATAAAGTAACACAATTTTATACCGCACCAACAGCCATTCGTGCTTTGGCAAAAGAAAACTTGTCCTATGTGCAAAAATATCCATTAAAATCATTAAAAGTTATTGGATCAGTTGGAGAACCAATCAATGAAGAAGCTTGGCACTGGTACAATGACCACGTTGGAGGAAAACGTTGTCCATTGGTTGATACTTGGTGGCAAACGGAAACTGGTGGAATCTTGATTTCGGCACTTGCTTTTATAACTCCAACGAAACCAACTTATGCTTCCTTGCCATTACCTGGAATTCAAGCTGTTTTGATGGATGAAAAACGCAACGAAATAGAAGACAATCAAGTTACTGGAAGTCTTTGCATCAAATTTCCTTGGCCGGGAATTGCCAGAACCATTTGGGGTGATCATCAACGTTATAAAGACACTTATTTCAGTGCTTTCCCAGGTAAATATTTCACAGGTGACGGAGCTTTGCGCGATGAAGTTGGTTACTATAGAATTACGGGCCGTGTAGATGATGTCATCATTGTTTCGGGTCATAATCTAGGAACTGCACCAATCGAAGATGCTATAAACGAACATCCAGCAGTTGCAGAAAGTGCTATTGTAGGATTCCCACATGACATCAAAGGAAATGCTTTGTACGGTTTTGTAATTTTAAAAGAATCTGGTGAATACAGAGACCGAGAAAACCTTATGAAAGAGATCAATCAACATGTAGCAGATCACATTGGACCTATTGCCAAGTTGGATAAAATTCAGTTTGTTTCTGGTTTACCAAAAACTCGTTCTGGTAAAATTATGCGTCGAATTCTTCGCAAAATTGCCGAAGGTGATTTCTCTAACTTTGGAGATACTTCTACTTTATTAAATCCAGAAATCGTGGATGAAATAAAAGAAGGAAAATTGTAAAACGAAATATATTGCAATAAATAAGGGCTGTCTAAATTAGACAGCCCTTATTATTTTTACAGCAATTTTTTATTGCTTTAACAGCTTCATAACTTTAACCTCACTGTTTTCGTTGAGTACTTTTACAACATAGATTCCTTTATTCAAATCACTGATAAAAAACTGATCCTCTTTGGACTGTTTAGCGTTGAAGCTTTTTACTAATTGTCCCGTGATAGAATAAATTTCAACTTTTGAAGTGTTGGTATTTAAAGTAAAATAATCCGTTGTTGGATTTGGGTATAAATAAATTTCGCCGTTCACTTCAAACTTGTCGGTTCCCAACGAAAAGGATTTATTTCCATAAATTCTATATCCACCAGCTTCGATGGCAATCGTTGCTGTTGTACTTGCGACCTGAACAGAAGTATTATCCATCAAGTTGTACCAAGTTCCCGTATAAGGGAAGTCTGGAATAACATTTTGGGTTGTCACATCTAAATTAGTAAGTACTACAATATTTCTCAATTGTGTGGAGGGCATCGAATTATCCCAAATAAACAATCTTGGCGTATATGTTCCGGATTGAATATCGAAGCCACTGTTGGCAGTAATTGCAGCATTAAATATTGGTTCTGTTGTTTTTAAGGCAATCATTTTGGCCCAATCAAAATAGATTTTATTTCTGTTTATATCTCCAAGCCAATTGTTAACCCACTGAGGTTGCGGTTTTTTGTCTAATTTACAATCTCCACTCGGCACGCCTCCATCATAATCCGTGTTTACAGTACCATCATTACAAGTCCAAATAGACTTTTCCCAACCCAATTCACCAAAATGCCAAATCATTTTTGGCCCAGGAACCAAAAGGGATACGGCTCCAATGGCAGACATCCTTGACAAAGACACATTCAAATTCTTTACATCATGAGCGGGATTAGAACTTTGACCGTATTGCAGGTTTTTATACATCAATCGTTCTTCGTCATGGCTTTCGGCGTAGCCCATCAATCTTTTTCCGGTAAATCCCCTACTGTCGTGCCCCATTCTTTCGATGTTTTTATCTCCGCTTTGACCCATTGATAATTCATTGTATCGATCGGTCATTTTACCCCACATCATCACGCCTTTGCTTGGCGTTTCGGCTATTTTGTAATTTGCCCATTGTTGTTCTTCATTGTCATTGCCTAAATGTTCGAAAATAGCATAATGAGTTGGATCCAAACTCCAAGAATAATCGGCGTATTCTTTCAGAACATCCACTCTGTCTTGTTGGTAAATATTGGTACAATTATCCTGACCACCAGCAACTGAAGATGGACAATTTTGGGTAAAACCTTTGGTTAAATCCCAACGGAATCCATCAATTTTGTATTCTTCTATCCATTGTTTGATTACTCGTTTTACATAGTTTTTTGTTCTGGGTTGTTGATGGTTGAAATCATTACCCACATTGTAACTGTGCATAGCTGCAACATTAAAATAAGGATTCTCGGAAGATGGACCTCCCCAACCGTCGCCATCGGGATCATTCATCCACATTCTATCCATCGGGTTTCGCCCAAAAGCGTGATTCATTGCGACATCAAGGATTACCGCAATTCCATTTTGATGACATAAATCTATGAACTCTTTTAGTTTTACACCCGTACCATAAGCCTTGTCTATAGCCATATGAAAAGAGGTGTTGTATCCCCAGCTTTCGTTTCCTTCAAACTCCATAACAGGCATTAATTCGATGGCATTTATTTTCAAATTTTTGAAATAATCGATTCTGTCAATAAGGTTTTGATAGCTTCTATTGGCATCAAAATCCCTAACCAAAACTTCGTAAACTACCAATTTGTCTTTTTCTGGTTTTACAAAATTGGTTGTTGACGTACTCCAAGCATAAGGTGATTGCCCAGTTTGCAAAACAGTGACCTCACGTTCTTGTCCTGCTGGATAAGTTGGAAGATTGGGATAATTCCCAACAGGAATCGATGCGTCTTCGTCTTGATTCAAAACCAAGGTCGAATAAGGATCGGCTGTTTTCACTACGGAAGGCGTATTAGCAATAGGAGTTTCATCGACTACCCAATATTGGTACGTATAATTAGTTCCCGAAACCAAACCCGTCAATTCGAGCCAAAACTTGCCCGAAGTAATATCTTTTTTCATCGCATAAGTTGCTGTTGGCAGCCAATTATTGAAACTTCCAGCTACATAAACATAATCTTTTAGTGGAGCGTCCAATACCAAAGTCGCTTTTGTGGCATCTCCAGAATTGTAATTGATTCCGTCAACCAAACTTGCTGGCATTGCTTGAGAAACAGTTGTTGGATTGACAATTGCCGAGAATTTTTTTATAATTGTTGTTGCCCCTTGCGTGACTTCCAACTCGTAATTTTGATTCGCCGTGATATTAGTGTGGGAATAACTAAAACTTGATGTGCTAGGATTCGTGTTAATAGAAATGCCATTGGCTTTTAAATTATAGCTGGCAACGCCATTCGTGTTGTTTGCAGCTATATTCAAACTTCCTCCTGATACAATTATATTGGCACTATTTTGCAACGGAGCGGTTAAGGTTACATTCATTAATCCTACCTCAACAAGAATGTCTTGGGATTTTTTGTCGCCTGTTCCATCTTTTGCTTTTATTAAAAATCCAATTTTTCCAATTCCAGTTGTATTGTAATACGTGGTAGGAGTTATTGTTTTGGTATAAGTATCAGTTCCTGCATTGTAGGTAAAACGACTTGCCTCATCAGAAGCATTCCAACTACCATTTAGCGGTGTTCCTTTTTGGGTAGTGTCATTCAAGTCAAAAGCCCAAGCCCACATATACAATGCATTACCGACAACTCCCCAATTGGCCTCGTTTATACTATTTCCATTAATGGTAATAGTCACTGCTGAAGTTTCCTCAAATGAAGCTGGGTTTACAGAATAAGTAACCGTTTGCTGTTGGGCAGAAGCTACGATTGACGAAAAAAACAAGAATAAAAGTGTAATATTTTTCATAATTTTCTGGTATTAAGAAAAAAAAGGGCTGTTAAAAAAACAGCCCTTTTTCACTACTAAACAACTAACTAATTTTTTTTGATTGTATAAGTTTTTGCAGTAAAATCAACTACTATTGTATAGCTGCCCGCAACGGTAATTGGAATATTGGCTCCGCCAGCTTCAAGACTCAAGTTTTTTCCATCATCACCATAGTTAAGAGTCCAAGAATCGTCCAGTCTGAATTTAAACTCCCCTACAACCATATTCATTGTGGTAGAATATTTTTTTGTTGCTAAATCATAATCCAAATTTGTGTCTGAATCCCATCCAGTTGGAGTTGCACTACCAATAATACCCCAGTTAGGCCATGCTGGATATGGAGTTACTTTTATAGTGTACGTATTAGATATTTGTGGTGTACTTGCCACACCTCCAATAGTAGATTTTACTCTAATATCGATGCTGTTCTCTACGAAAGGTTTGAATCCTGCATCTAATACCGCAGAATTTAATTCTGCTACCGTGAAGTTTTTGAATGTACTTGTAGAAACTCCCGCTACCGAAGGAGTGGCAAAATTAGTTCCTGTTTTTGCTATTTCAATAGAATAGTTCACTACAGTAGGAGCTCCATCATAAGTTGCTTTTTCCCAAACAACCGAAGTTGCCATATCTGCCTCTTTATTTTTATCAAGAACAATAATTAAATCCGATTTTGGAGTAAGTAATACAGGGGCTGTTCCTTTTACGATTACAGGTCTGTTTTCAACATCGTCACCTGAACAAGATATGGCTAGTACGCTTATAAAAGCGATTAAAATTTTATTTAGATTTTTCATTTTATATATTATTTAAATTGGGTTGGTTAGTATCCAGGGTTTTGTTTTAAAGTTGGGTTTGCTTGAATGGCTGTTGCAGGTATTGGCATAAGGTTTCTGTATGATTCTGTCGAAGTACCGTTTTTTACGCCGCCTTTCCATTGCCATAATTTACTGGAACCCGTGAATTTGTCAAAACGAACTAAATCGGTTCTTCTGTGACATTCCCAAAACAATTCACGACCTCTTTCGGCAAGAATAAAATCAAGTGTCAAATCCGAAGCAGTAATTGCTGTTGCTCCAGCTCTTGTTTTTAATTTATTAATGTAGCCCACAGCAGTTGGAATATCTCCACCGGTTCCACCTCTTACTACAGCTTCAGCATACATCAAATACACATCTGCCATTCTAAACATTGGGAAATCAGTATCAGGTATATCATTTCTTTGCGCTGCACTACCATCTGCTTTCTTGTTGATGAATTTTGTGACGGCGTACCCATCGGTGAATTTTCCAACATTATCTATATCGATAGTTTGTCCATCTTTATAAAAACTGCCTCTTTTGTCTCCAACTCCGTTTTCGTCTGGAAAGGATTGAACAAATTCTTTTCTTGTTCTAATTCCTTGCCATCCACCATCCATACCTCTGTCGCTTGCTTTCATAGAACCACCTATCGAAGCATGCATAATGAAACTCATTCCTGCACCAGTGGCTCTAATGAAGTTTCCGTCACTTACAACCGGGAAAATGATTTCATTTTGCGCTCCGTTAGTATTGTTGTCTGCAGAAAACAAATGGAAGTAAGGTACATTTGCAAAAGAATAACCAGAAGCAATCACCTCTTTACAAGCCGTGATACATTCGGTGTTTTTTGCAGTTCCGGTATAAACTTTGGCATTAAGATAAATTTTTGCCAACAAAAACTTGGCAGCAGTTTTATCTACTCGACCGTATTCATTACCTTTTGAAGCTTTTAGACTAGCATCTAATTCTTTTAATTCTTTTTCAACATAAGCAAAAACTTCGGCTCTTGATTTTTGAACTGGATTGTAGAAACCCACTGGATCAGCTTCTGTAGTAATTGGCACATTCCCGAATAAATCCATTAATTGAACATAATCAAATGCTCTCAAGAAACGAGCTTCTGCTCTAAAGTAAGCTATTTCAGTTTTCAACGCGGCATCCACGCCTCTTGAATTTAACTTGTCATCTGTGGTTTCTCTCAAGAACTCATTGGCAAGACTGATTTGATAAAAAGATCTTGAATACGTACCATATAAAAACTCATTGGATGGACTCCAAGTTTGGGTATTCATTGTTGGCAAAGACCCATCTGCCCATGCAATTATTGCCTCATCGGTAGAAAATTCTTGACACACAAAAAGAAGTCTCAAATAACTACTGAAATCGCCCCCAATACCAGAGATATCTCCTTTACCGTCACCGTCATTTCCTCCTACATACAATCCAGCATATAATTTTGCCAAAACTTGTTTGTAAGACGCTGGATTTTTATAAAAATTTTCCGCAAGAAATTCATCGTCATCTTTTGGTGTTACATTCAAGTCATTGGTACAAGAATTTAAAACCATACTCATCCCTAAAATTAGCAGGAATAAATAACCTATTTTTTTAAATGATATTTTCATTTTATTGTATTTAAAATTATGATTAGAAATTAGCATTTACACCAAACATATATGTTCTGGCTCTCGGGTAAACCGAACCATCAACTCCTGAAAAGCTTTCAGGATCTATACCGTTGTATTTACTAAAAACAAGTGCGTTTTGAATTCCTAAAGAGAAACGTAAAGTAGCCAATTTAAGAACTGATTTGTCCATTGTATAGCCTAATGATATATTGTCTAATTTGATAAAAGACGCATCTTTCACAAAATAATCCGACAAGTAACGTTGCGTTCCATTGTCTTCAAAGGTGAAGCCAGTTTCGTAATAATTAGGCGTGATATTCGCTAAATCAGTATCTCTTCTTAACGCGGCTTGCAAATATCCTTTGTCGGAACTAATGTTGTCGAATATGTAGTTTCCTAAACTTGCTCTCCAACTCATGGAGGCATCAAAATTTTTGTAATTGAAAGTACTAAACAATCCAAAAGTGTAATCCGCATTTGGTTTGTGGAATCTATACAAATCATTGGCATCAGTTTTTCCATCGCCGTTTCTATCTACATAAGCTCCTTGGATAGGTTTTTTGTTGGCATCATAAAGTTGCTCATATACATAAAAGGAACCTGGATTGAAACCTACCGTGTTAATTTTGACTCTATTATTGCTTCCTCCAGCAATGTTGTCACCAGTCATGTATCCTTGAAAACCAGGAACTGTTGTACCTAAATCCGTAATTTCTTGATTAAGGTAAGCTACGTTAAAACCAACATTCCAGTTTAAGCTTTCTTTTTTAAGAATATCAACATTAACATTGAATTCAATACCATCCGTGGTAACACTTCCAATGTTTGAAAAACCAGAGTTTCTTAAATTGGCACCATCAGGATAAGCAATATCAGCCAAAAGATCCGAAGCCACTTTATTGAAATAGTTAAGAGATCCATTGATTCTATTGTTTAAGAACCCAAAATCAACCCCTACGTTAAACTCTGTTGCTGTTTCCCATTTGATGTCAGCGTTGTATCCTTCAGTTTTGGCGACTTGATAAGCCGTGCTACCGAAAACATAATTTGAATTTACGGTTCCCAATGTTACTCTTCTTAAATAATCATAAGAAGCCGAGATATCTTGTTGACCTGTTGTACCATATCCAACTCTTAATTTTAAGGCCGAAATAGTTTTATTGTCTTTCAAGAAAGATTCTTCACCTATGTTCCAAGCAAAAGCGGCTCCTCCAAAATTACCCCAACGATTGGCTTCAGAAAAACGAGATGTTCCATCTCTTCTATAGTTAACCGTAATCAAATATCGACTGTCATATCCAATATTGGCACGTCCAAAAAATGATTGCAAATTAATGTCTGGATCTGTGGTTACATCTTCGGCTGGATTAGGCTGTCTAGTTTCGCCTGTGGTGTATGCCACTCTTTGAAACATTTGATAGTTATACCCTCCAGTTAGATCTACTTTAACCTTGCCAAATTCTTTTACATAATTCAAATAAGCATTCAAGTTTTTGTTTTGGCGTGAATCAGTATAATCTCTTCTATTTCCTAAATTTACCCAACCTCCTTGAGAAAAGGTTTTAGGTTGATACCCACTTACATTATTGGTGCTTGTTTCTTCAAATCCTTGACTGTCAAATTTGTCAATTCCCATTTCGGCAACTGCTCTCAATTCTTCCAAGAAATGCATTTTGTAATCAATTCTGGCGTTACCCCATTTTCTGGTAGAAGTAGATCTTCTGTTGTTTTGATTGATGCGGGCAACTGGGTTTTTGGCAGCAAGAAGATTCACGTCGCCATTGGCTTCCAACCATTCGAAATAACCTCCATAACGAGAACCTGCTTTGTAAACAGATTGTGTTGGGTCAAATCCTATAGCGCTTCCAATTACATTTCCTTCATCTTGAAATTGATTTTTTCCAAATGATAAATTTCCATTAAGATCTATTTTCAAATGATTGTCTAAAAACGAAGGATTCAAAGATAACGATGTAGTAGTTCTTTCAAAACTAGTGTTTCTTAAAATACCGGGAGTGTTGGTATTACCAACTGCAAGTCTGGCAGGTAATTTGTTGAATAAAGAACCACTTACAGACAGGTTATTATCGGTAGTTATTACATCATTGAAAATTTCGCTTTGCCAATCTGTATTTGCAGTTCCCATTTTTGCAATTTGGGCAGCATTTCCATTAGCTTTTACCAATGCACGAAAGTCATCAGCACCTAGGACGTCTATTTTTTTAGCAATTGTACTAATACCCGATTGAGTGTTGAAAGCGACTTTTACACCACCTTTAGAACCTTTTTTGGTAGTAATTACAATAACTCCATTAGCCGCTCTAGATCCATAGATGGCCGATGCCGAAGCGTCTTTTAGTATTGTAAAAGATTCGATATCATTTGGATCAATAGTAGATAAAATACTTGTCGATCCATCAGGAACGGCATTACTCAATGGCAATCCGTCTAATACAATCAAAGGTTCGTTTGAAGCATTCAAAGATGATCCTCCCCTGATTCGGATATTTGCTTTAGCTCCAGGCGCTCCGCCTCCAGTAACACTTACACCGGCAATTCTACCTGTAATCAAATTTTCTGAAGTAACATTTAACCCTTTGTTAAAATCTTTAGCCGACAATACGGTTACCGCACCAGTAGCATCTTTTTTCTTGACAGAACCGTATCCTACTTGAACAACAACTTCCTTTAGTTGACTTGCGTCTTCTTCAAGAGATACTGTTAATGAAGATTGATTGCTGAATTCTATGGTTTCACTTTTATATCCAACGAACGAAAAAACGATTTTATCGCCTTTCTTAACGTTAGCTAATTGAAATTTTCCATCAAAATCCGTTGAAGCCCCAGCTGTGCTTCCTTGTACATTAACGTTTACTCCCGGAATAGGTTGTCCCGATACTTTATCAAGAACTTTTCCGCTAAATGTATTCTGAGCCAGAACACAAAAAGGCAGAAGCAACATTAAAAATAACAACTTTTTATAAATTGTTCTCATACTTTTTGTTTAAGTTAATTAGGTTTTTTATTTAATTTACCTTTACTTCGAGTACCAAAATTAGATAAATTTATAAACGCTCGACAAATGCAAAATTCAAATAGGTTACGAAAACGTGATAGTGTTGAAAACTTTCTATTTTATTGGGGTTTTTACACCTAAAATTACGATTATTAAAAATTAATTACAACTTTTTTACGAAAATGATTTTTACTACACTACTAATATGAAAAAGAAGGTTACGCTCAAACAAATTGCAAGAGAACTTGATGTATCCATTTCAACAGTTTCAAAATCCTTGAGAAATAGTTTAGAAATAGGTGAAGAAACGAGGCTAAAAGTGCAGGCATTTGCCAAATTCTATCATTACAAACCCAATAATATTGCACTTAGCCTAAAGAACAGAAAAACAAAAACTATCGGGATTATTATTCCGGAAATTGTGCATCATTTCTTTTCCACCGTTATTAACGGAATCGAACAAATTGCCAACGAAAATGGCTATAGCGTCATCATTTGCCTCTCAGACGATTCTTTTGACAAAGAAGTCCTAAATATGGAAATGCTGGCCAATGGAAGCATCGACGGATTTATTATGTCGCTCTCCAAGGAAACACAACAGAAAAAAGATTTTCACCATATTGCCGAAGTAATCAATCAAGGAATGCCCGTGGTCATGTTCGACAGGGTGACCAATGACATCGAATGCGACAAAGTAATCATCAACGATGAATTGGCAGCATTTGAAGCCGTCCAGAGTTTAATAGACAAAGGAAGGAAGAAAATCGCCCTTGTAACCACTGTCGATTACGTGAGTGTTGGTAAACTTAGAACCGATGGCTATACCAGGGCATTACTGGAAAACGGATTGCTGTTCGATGAGGACTTAATTATAAAAATCGAAAATGTGGACAATTGCGAAATTACCATTGCAAAATTATTAGAAGAAAAATCCATCGATGCCGTTTTTGCCGTAAACGAATTATTTGCCGTAACAACTATCAAAACTGCCCACAAAATGGGAATAAAAGTTCCAGAAGACATAGCCGTAATCGCTTTTACGGATGGAATCATTTCGAAATATTCAACTCCATCCATCACCACGGTAACCCAAAACGGAATAGAAATGGGAAACATTGCCGCCAAGATTCTTATCGAAAGATTGGAATCCGAACACAAAGAATACGATGAAAACGAAGAGGACGAAATATACAAAACCACGGTAATCGAAACACATCTCATCGAAAGAGAATCAACAAATTAGCCTCTAAAAACAACAACTTATCAAACTATTTCGTTGTAGTACGGTGTAAATCAATATATTCTAAATACCTGAAATCTAAATACTAAATTCTTTTATACATTTACGGCATTCAAAACTTTTACCTTTACTTCGAAAATAAGTTAAGTTTTGATAAGCAAGGCGCTTATCGTACATTCATTTAATATACGATAATGAAAAAACCTGAATTAAATTTTTGGCAGATCTGGAATCTAAGTTTTGGATTTCTGGGAGTGCAGATTGGATATTCACTACAAAATGGGAATACCAGTAGAATATTGGAAGCCTTGGGCGCCGACGTTCACAGCATTGGCTATTTTTGGCTTGCAGCTCCTTTGGCGGGTTTAATTGTCCAACCCATAATTGGTCTTTCTAGTGATAAAACCTGGACACGTCTTGGACGCAGAATTCCATTTATATTTTTTGGTGCAATTGTTTCGGCTTTGGCTATGTTTTTTATGCCCAATGCAGAATATTTTACCTATCTGTTGCCACCTTTAATTTTTGGTGCCGTTATGCTTCTCTTAATGGACACTTCCTTTAATGTTACAATGCAACCTTTTAGAGCCCTTGTTGGCGATATGGTAAACGACGAACAGAAAAATCTTGGTTATTCGCTGCAAAGTGCCTTAATCAATTTTGGTGCTGTTTTCGGTTCCTTGTTGCCTTGGATTCTTGCTAAAGTTGGAGTGGCAAATGTTCCTGCAGCTGGCGAAAAAGTAGCTGCATCTGTAATTTGGTCTTTCTATATTGGTGGTGCTATTTTATTGGCAACTGTTCTTTGGACTGTTTTTAGAACCAAAGAATATGCTCCAAAAGAACATGCAGTATACAATGACATCGATTTAGAAGCCGAAACAGTGACAGAAAAAACAAGCATCTTCAAATTGATTGCCAATGCTCCGAAGATTTTTTGGCAATTGGGAATCGTACAATTCTTTTCTTGGTTTGCTTTATTTCTAATGTGGGTTTACACCACCAGAGCCATCGCCAATCAAGTTTGGGGAGCCGAAGCCTTGGATCCAAAATCAATAGGTTTTAACGAAGCCGGAGATTGGACAGGTGTATTATTTGCTTTTTACAGCGCAGTGGCAGCAATATTTTCTTTGCTGATTCCAACAATTGCGAAATCCATTGGCAGAAAAAAAACCTATAGTTTTTCTCTTTTACTGGGAGGAATTGGTTTGGCTTCGATGTATTTTGTTCACGACAAAACTATTTTATTACTCTCTATTTCAGGAGTAGGTTTAGCTTGGGCAGCCATATTGGCAATGCCATACGCTATGTTATCAGGATCTTTGCCTGCCGACAAAATGGGTGTTTATATGGGATTGTTCAATGCAACTATCACTATTCCACAAATCGCCGCGGGACTATTAGGTAGTACTATTATTGCCTTATTTGGAGGTTTTCCAATGGCAATCATAGTAATCGCGGGAGTCTCCATGTTGATTGCAGGTCTAGCAGTATTTTTTGTTAGAGAAAGCATTTCAACAGTTAAATAAATTATTACAATAATTTTAATGAATACAAAAGCATTTATATTCGACCTTGACGGCGTCATTGTTGACACGGCAAAATACCATTATTTGGCTTGGCTTAAAATCGCCAACCAATTAGGGATTGAATTCACGCACGAACACAACGAATTGTTAAAAGGAGTGAGTCGCGTGCGTTCTTTGGATATTATTTTAGGACTAGGAAAAGTAGAAGCTTCGCAAGAAGACAAAGACAAATGGCTCCTTCAAAAAAACGAGGATTATTTATCCTATTTAGTCGATATGGACGAAAGCGAAATCCTGCCAGGAGTTATGCCTATTCTAAATTATCTGAAAGAACAAAAACAGTTAATCGCATTGGGTTCGGCCAGCAAAAACGCCAGACCCATTCTCGAAAAAACGGGAACACTATCCTATTTCGATGCGATTGTGGACGGAAATGATGTTTCGAATGCAAAACCAGATCCTGAAGTTTTCTTGCTTGCCGCCAAATTATTAAACACAAAACCGGAAGATTCGATAGTTTTCGAAGATTCGGTAGCAGGAGTTCAAGCAGCAAACATTGGAGGAATGATCAGTGTGGGAATTGGAGATGCAGCAACATTACACGAAGCAAAACATCTATTCAAAGATTTTACCATTATGGATAAAATCTTTATAGATAATTTAATTAAATAATTGAAAGATTGAAAATTTTAAAGACTAATTAACAATCCTCTTTTAAATCTTAAAATTTTTCAATCTTTAAATAATAAAAGCAAATGAACCAAGATTATATAAAAGCAGACAGTTGGTCCATCATTGAAGAAGGATTTGATGTGGAAAGTGTAAAATCTTCCGAAAGTCTTTTCAGTATTGGCAACGGAGCGATGGGACAACGTGCTAATTTTGAAGAAAACTACACTGGTGAAACCTTTCAAGGAAGTTATATCGCAGGCGTTTATTATCCTGATAAAACAAAAGTGGGCTGGTGGAAAAATGGGTATCCAGAATATTTCGCCAAAGTCTTGAACGCTCCAAACTGGATCGGAATCGACATCGAAATCAATGATGAAAACCTTGATTTGAATACTTGCACGGCAGTTAAAAACTTTCGTCGCGAATTGAATATGAAAGAAGGTTGGTACAACCGTTCTTTTGAAGCGACTTTAAAAAATGGAACCGAAATTGCCGTAAATGTGCGTCGTTTTCTTTCTATGGATTCAGATGAAGTTGGGGTTATCAATTATGAAATCACCGCTTTGAACAAGGATGCAAAAATAGTTTACAAACCCTATATCGACGCTGGGATTCAAAATGAAGATGCCAACTGGGAAGAAAAATTCTGGGAAACTCTTGAAATTAAAAGAACCGGAAATGAAGCTTTTGTGACAGCTCAAACCCACAAAACCCATTTTAAGGCGACAACTTTTATGCAAAACAGCATTTTAGTCAATGGCAAAAATGGAAACATTTCACCTTCAAACATCAAAACGGGTACTGATAAAATTCAATTTTCATACGATGTCATTATTGGAAAAGGAGAAAGTTCATCAATCCAAAAAATAGGTGGTTATACCGTTTCTTTTAACCATTCCAACACACTTTCTGCTGCAGCTGATGCTATAAAAGCAGCTTTAGAAAAAGGATATGACAAATTGTTAGAAGAGCAAATTACAGCTTGGGCAAAAATTTGGGAAATGTCGGATATTACTATTGATGGTGACGTAAAAGCACAACAAGGGATTCGTTTCAATATTTTTCAGTTGAACCAAACCTATTCCGGAAAAGATTCTCGTTTGAATATTGGTCCAAAAGGTTTTACCGGCGAAAAATACGGTGGTTCCACGTATTGGGACACTGAAGCCTATTGCATTCCATTTTATATGGCAACCAAAGACCAGCAAGTAGCCCGAAATTTATTGACTTACCGTTTCAATCAACTGGACAAAGCCATTGAAAATGCCGAGAACAATCTGGGTTTCAAAAACGGTGCTGCTTTGTATCCAATGGTAACGATGAACGGTGAAGAATGCCACAACGAATGGGAAATCACCCACGAGGAAATCCACAGAAATGGCGCGATTGCATTTGCTATTTTCAACTACCACCGTTTCACCGGAGATTACAGCTATATTCCAGAAAAAGGATTGGAAGTTTTGATTGGAATTGCCCGTTTTTGGTATCAAAGAGCCAATTTTTCGAAGGACAAAAACCAATTCGTGATTCTGGGAGTTACCGGCCCTAACGAATACGAAAACAATGTAAACAATAATTTTTACACCAATTACATTGCCAAATGGTGCATTGATTATGCTTTTGACCAAGTTCAAAAAGTCTTGCTGGAATATCCTTCAGACCATAAACGAATTATGGAAAAAGTAAAATTATCTGACACTGAAATCCAAGATTGGAAAAATGTATCTAGCAATATGTACTTTCCAAAATCTGAAGAATTAGGCATTTATTTGCAACAAGACGGATTTTTGGACAAAGATTTAGTGTTGGTAAAAGATTTGGACAAAAGCCAAAGACCCATCAACCAGAAATGGTCTTGGGACAGAATTTTGCGTTCGCCTTACATCAAACAAGCGGATGTATTGCAAGGATTTTACTTCTTTGAAGACCATTTCTCGACCGAAGAATTAAAACGTAATTTCGAATTTTACGAAGCCTTTACCGTTCACGAAAGTTCGCTTTCTCCTTGTGTCCATTCGATTCAAGCGGCTAAATTGGACAAAATGGACATGGCCTACACTTTCTATCTAAGAACTTCAAGACTGGACTTGGACGACTACAATAAGGAAGTGGAAGAAGGTTGCCACATCACCTCGATGGCGGGAACTTGGATGAGTATTGTAGAAGGTTTTGGCGGAATGCGTGTAAAAGACAACACCCTTCATTTTTCGCCAAAAATCCCAAAAGAATGGACGGGTTATTCTTTTAAGATTAATTTTAGAAACCAAATTTTGAAGGTTTCCATTAATCACGAAGAAACCCTTTTTGAGCTTGAAGGCAACAAAAATCTGACTGTTTTTGTCAATGGAGAGCCTGTTTCAATTAAAGCAAAAATTTAATAAACCCTAAAATCAGTTGTAAATGAAAAAATATTTTTTGACTTGTTTTTTTATTCTATTCGCATTTCAATTATGTAATGCTCAGGAATTAAAATCTCCCAATGGGAATTTTGTCATGAATTTCTCATTGTTAAATGATGGAACGCCAACTTATAAACTGTCATACAAGAACAAAGCCGTCATCAAAACCAGTAAATTGGGATTGGAACTGAAAGACGACAAAAAATCATTGTTAAATGATTTTACAATTCTCGACAGCAAAGCCAGCACTTTTGATGAAACTTGGAAACCAGTTTGGGGCGAAGTAAATCAAATTCGCAACAACTACAATGAGTTGGCAGTTACTTTAAACCAAAAAGAAACCGATCGAAACATTATCATTCGTTTCCGTTTGTTCAATGAAGGATTGGGATTTAGATATGAATTTCCTTCGCAAAAAAACTTGGTCTATTTTATAATTAAAGAAGAAAGAACCCAGTTTGCCATGGCAGGCGATCACACCGCTTTTTGGATTCCAGGTGATTATGACACCCAAGAATACGATTATACCGAATCTAAATTATCTGAAATTAGAGGCTTGTCTGAAAAAGCATATACGACAAATGTTTCTCAAAAATCATTTTCTTCAACAGGAGTTCAAACTTCATTGATGATGAAATCGGCAGACGGATTGTACATCAATTTACACGAAGCCGCTTTGATTGATTATTCGTGCATGCACTTGAATTTGGACGATAAAAACATGATTTTCGAATCGTGGTTAACACCAGATGCCAAAGGTGATAAAGGATACATTCAAGCGCCAACTCATTCGCCTTGGAGAACAATAATGGCTAGCGATGATGCCCGAACCATCTTGACATCAAAAATGACATTGAACTTGAACGATCCTTGCAAAATTGAAGATACATCATGGATTAAACCCGTAAAATACATAGGTGTTTGGTGGGAAATGATTACCGGAAAAAGTTCTTGGTCGTACACCAATGATTTTCCCGCAGTGCAGTTAGGAGTTACCGATTTCAGCAAAGCAAAACCCAATGGAACTCACGGAGCCAACACAAAACACGTAAAAGAATATATTGATTTTGCTGCCGAAAATGGTTTTGATGCCGTTTTGGTTGAAGGTTGGAATGAAGGTTGGGAAGATTGGTTTGGACATTCTAAAGATTATGTTTTTGATTTTGTGACACCTTATCCAGATTTTGATGTTAAAGGAATTCACGAATACGCCAAATCCAAAGGAGTAAAAATGATCATGCACCACGAAACTTCGGGATCGGTTCGCAACTACGAACGTCATATGGACAAAGCCTATAAGTTCATGAAGGACAATGGTTATGATGCGGTAAAAAGCGGTTATGTTGGCGATATTTTGCCAAGAGGCGAAAATCATTACAGCCAATGGATCGTGAATCATTACCAATATGCCATTGAAAAAGCAGCCGATTATAAAATTATGGTGAATGCACACGAAGCCATTCGTCCAACGGGAATTTGCAGAACATATCCTAACTTGATTGGCAACGAATCCGCTCGCGGAACAGAATACCAAGCTTTTGGAGGATCAAAATCAAATCACGTTACCGTATTGCCTTTTACTCGTTTGATTGGCGGACCGATGGATTATACACCTGGAATTTTTGAAATGGATGTCAGTAAATTAAATCCTGACAACAAATCACACGTTAACAGTACCATTGCCAATCAATTGGCTTTGTATGTGACGATGTACAGTCCATTGCAAATGGCTGCCGACATCATTGAACATTACAAAAAGTTTCCTGATGCTTTTCAATTCATCAAAGATGTAGCAGTCGATTGGGACGAAAGTAATTATTTAGAAGCGGAACCCGGAAAATACATTACAGTTGCCCGTAAAGCAAAAGGAACTAACAATTGGTTTGTTGGAAATGTTAATGGAGTGAAAAGCAGAACTTCAAACATTGCATTCGATTTCTTGGAAAAAGGAAAAAAATATGAAGCAACTATTTATGCAGATGCAAAAGATGCTGATTACAAAACCAATCCTCAAGCTTATGCAATTCGCACAATGAAGATTACCAGCAAATCAAAATTGTCACAAATTTCGGCTCCTGGTGGTGGTTATGCTATTAGTATTGTTGAAAGCAAATAAATTTAAAAGTCGGTTTACAACTGTAAGCTGACTTTTTTTAACAAATTAAAGAAAATGAAAAAATACATTTTACTTCTTTCACTCTTCATCAATTTTGTTTCGAATGCACAAATTGATCGTGTTGAACCGCCATTTTGGTGGAGTGATATGCATCTTTCGGAAGTTCAAATTATGTTCTACGGAAAGAATATTGCACAAAATCAAATAACGGTTTCAAACGGATTGGTTATCAAAAACATTCAAAAAACGGAGAATCCAAATTATGTTTTTGTAACCATCGATACTAAAAATGTTACGGCTCAAGATTTTGTGTTTACTTTTAAAAATGGCAAAAAATCATTTACTCAAAATTATGCTCTAAAATCGAGAAGAGAAAATTCTAAATTCCGCAAAAGCTTCGATGCCTCGGATGTAATTTATCTCATTATGCCCGATCGTTTTGCCAATGGAAATCCAAATAACGACAGTTCAAAAGACACCAACGAAAAGGCAAATCGCTCCATTCCCGGCGGAAGACATGGCGGTGACATTGAAGGAATTATCAAAAACCTGGATTACATCAAAGAATTGGGCGCAACAGCGCTTTGGCCAACACCTCTTTGTGAAGACAACGATGAAACCCATTCCTATCACGGTTACGGCCAATCGGATGTTTATAAAATTGATCCGCGTTACGGAACGAATGAAGAATACCTTCAATTGTCATCCGAATTACACAAACGTGGGATGAAAAATATCATGGATTATGTTACCAATCATTGGGGTTGGAAACATTGGATGTACAACGATTTACCAACATACGATTGGATTCATCAATTTCCAGGTTATTCCCAATCCAATTACAGAATGACTACTCAATTTGACAAAAATGCTTCCAAAATTGACACCAAAAATTGTATGGACGGTTGGTTTGTACCTTCGATGCCCGATTTGAATCAATCGAATCCATTGGTTTTAAATTATTTGACTCAAAATGCAATTTGGTGGATTGAATATGCCGATTTAGATGGTTTCCGTGTGGACACCTATTCATACAATGACAAAGTTGGAATTTCTAAATGGACGAAAGCTATAACCGACGAATATCCCAATTTTAATATTGTTGGCGAGGTATGGATGCACGACCAAGCCCAAATGTCGTATTGGCAAAAAGACAGTAAAATTGGTGCGATTGAAAGTTTTAATTCTAATTTGCCAAGTGTAATGGATTTTACATTACATGATGCTATTGGAAATGTTTTTAACGAAAATAATCCGTCTTGGGACAAAGGAATGATTCAGGTTTACGACAATTTTGTAAACGATTTTCTATATCCAAATCCAAATAACTTATTAGTGTTTGCAGAAAATCACGATACAGGTCGTTTTAATGAAATTTATAAAAACGATTTCAAAAAATACCAAATGGCAATGACTTTAATTGCCACTATTCGTGGAATTCCGCAATTGTATTATGGTTCAGAAATCGGTATGAATGGCGATAAAGGAAAAGGCGATGCCGATATTAGAAAAGATTTTCCTGGTGGTTGGGATGGCGACACAAACAATGCTTTTACCAAACAAGGCAGAACGGCAGAACAACAAAAATTTTTCGATTTTAGTTCCAAATTATTCACATGGAGAAAATCGGCAGCAGTAATTCATTCCGGAAAAACAACGCATTATATTCAGGAAAACAATGTGTATGTCTATTTTAGATACAATGACCCGAGTCCCGATAATTATCGGGACGAATTGGCGAAGCAAAAGCAAACTGTAATGGTTGTTATCAATAATAACCCTGAAAAACAAACAATAAAAACCAGTCGATTCAAGGAGAATATCCAAAATTTCAAATCAGGTAAAGAGGTTTTAACGGATAAATCATTTGATTTAAAAGATGAAATTGAAATAGACGGAAAGTCAGCTTTGATTTTAGAATTGAAATAAAAACTATCCCGTTGGGTGCAATTAACAATTAACCCTGTTCGCAAGAATGGGGTTTTTGTTTGGAGCAAAACGACTCTTTAAAAAAAAACAGCAATCGTCTTCCTTTTTTATCTCTTCAACAGATTTGCACAAAATGGCATTCTGTAATACCAAATAGCAATAAACAAAATAGTTCAATGAAGAAAAATGCTCCACTAATACGAAAGTGAAATTGCTTTTTTATTGAGTGAAAATAAAATGGTCGCAAAGAAAAATCTACTTTTATATTTGTATTTTTGATTTTTAACGAAATTTATGAAGTCCAACTCGCTTTTGACAATCGAACGAATAGAACCCCCATTTTGGTATATTGGGATGCACAATCCCATATTGCAAATAATGTGTTATGGGAAAAACATAGCCAAACTCCAAGTTTCTATTTCTAATTCGACACCCATCATAAAAGTACAGCGAACTGAAAATCCGAACTATCTTTTCATTACGATAAACACTAAAAACAGTCCTCCAACAGAGTTTTACTTTATTTTCAAAGAAAAAGATAAGGTAGTTTTAACCCAAAAATATTCTCTAAAACAACGCAAAGAGAATTCAGCACAACGCAAAAGCTTTGAGTCTTCAGATGTATTGTATTTGTTGATGCCCGATCGTTTTTCTAACGGGAATTCGAACAATAAAAACGATGTTTCTACTACCGAAAAATACAACCGAAAATTACCCGAGGGCAGACACGGTGGAGACATACAAGGCATCATCAATCATCTGGATTACATCCAAGAATTAGGCGCAACAACCATTTGGAGTACTCCACTTTGCGAAGACAACGATACCGAATGTTCCTATCATACTTATGCTCAATCCGATGTCTATAAAATTGACCCGCGTTATGGAACCAATGAAGATTACTTAAAATTATCCTCAGAAATTCACAGGCGAAAAATGAAATTGATAATGGATTATGTGACCAATCACTGGGGATTAGAACATTGGATGATAAAAGATTTACCCACTCAAGACTGGATTAACCAGTTCGAAAATTACACCCAAACCAATCACAAAAGAACTCTTGTTCACGATATTAACGCCTCTCAAATCGACACCAAAATCTGTTTCGATGGCTGGTTTGTTCCTACAATGCCAGATTTGAACCAACGAAATCCTTTAGTATTAAACTATCTTACCCAAAATGCCATTTGGTGGATTGAATATGCCGAGTTGGACGGTTTCAGGGTGGATACCTATAATTATGCCGATCCAGAAGCCATTGCAAAATGGACCAAAGCCATCACCGAGGAATATCCCAATTTCAACATTGTTGGCGAAATTTCGATGCGCGATCAAGCCCAAATCTCCTATTGGCAAAAAGACAGTCCAATAGGTAAAATTCGAAATTTTAATTCCCATTTACCGAGCGTAATGGATTTTATTTTATCGGATGCGCTGTTGACTATTTTCAATGAAGATGGCAATTGGGAAACCGGAATGATCAGGATCTACAACAATTTTACCAATGATTTTCTGTATCCAAACCCTAACAATTTGTTGATTTTTGCCGAAAATCACGACACTCATCGAGTGAATCACGTTTACCTCAACGACATTCGAAAATACAAAATGGTGATGGCGCTAATTGCCACTGTTCGAGGAACTCCCCAATTGTATTACGGTTCCGAGGTAGGAATGGCAGGAAACAAAGACAATGGCGATGCCGATATTCGTCAAGATTTTCCCGGAGGTTGGGAGGGTGATGCTATTAATGCTTTTACCAAAGCAGGAAGAACGCCAGGCCAAAACGAGTATTTCGATTTCACTTCCAAGCTGTTCAATTGGAGAAAAAACAAATCGGTGGTTCATTTCGGAAAAATGACACATTACATTCCCGAAGACAATACTTATGTCTATTTCAGACACAATTCTAACGAAAGTGTAATGGTTTTATTCAACAACAACGATGAAATCAAAACACTAAAAACGGATCGTTTCATAGAAAATATCCAAAATTTTAAAACCGGAAAAAACGTTTCCACAGACGAAATTATTGATATTACTAATGAAATTATTTTGGAAGCTAAATCAGCCTTAATTTTAGAATTAAAATAATGAATCCCATTCTCAAAATTGGACATCGCGGAGCAAAAGGACATAAACCCGAAAACACCTTAATTTCTTTCCAAAAAGCCATCGATTTGAAAGTTGACGGTATCGAACTCGACGTACATTTGAGTTCAGATGGAGAAATAATCGTTATTCATGATGAAACAATTGATAGAACCACCAAAGGAAAAGGTTTTGTAAATAAACTATCTTTGCCCGAATTGAAGGTGTGCCGGATAGAAAATGAGCACGAAATCCCAACGTTGACAGAAGTTTTTGATTTGATAAACCAACAATGTTTGGTCAATATCGAAATCAAGGGAAAAGGAATGATGAAACATGTAGTGGAGTTGATTGAATCGTATGTGGAAACAAAAAACTGGAAATACGACCAATTTTTGATTTCAAGTTTCGACTGGATCTCATTGTTGGACATTCATTTGCTCAATCCCGAAATTCCTTTGGGCGTTTTGACAGAATATGATTTGGAGCTTGCTTTTGCTTTCGCCAAATTCATTGATGCCAAATCAGTTCACGTCCATTATCATTTATTATCCGAAAAAATGACGGTGCAAATGCAAGAAGAAGGCTTTCAAGTTTTCGCTTGGACCGTCAATGAACCGGAAGACATTCAAAAAATAAAATCATTCAACGTAAACGGAATCATTTCCGATTTTCCAGATAGAATATGAACCAGAATTTTGACATTATAATTGTAGGCGGTGGAGCTGCGGGATTTTTTACAGCAATCAATATTGTGGAGAAAAATCCGAAACTAAAAGTAGCCATTCTAGAACGTGGAAGCGAAGTCTTGTCAAAAGTTCGCGTTTCTGGTGGTGGTAGATGCAACGTGACGCACGCCTGTTTTGAACCCAACGAATTGGTAAAATTTTATCCTCGTGGCGAGAAAGAATTGCGCGGTCCTTTTCATCAATTTTGTTCCGGAGATACAGTCGAATGGTTCAGCAATCACGGTGTGGAACTCAAAATTGAAGACGATGGCCGCATGTTTCCTGTTTCGAATTCATCACAAACCATCATTGATTGTTTTCTCAAAGCGACTCAAAAATTAGGAATTGCCGTTTTGACTGGACAAAGTGTTCAATCTATTTTCAAAAAAGACAACTGCTGGAAAATTGAAACCCAAAAAGAAAATTACATCACCGAAAAGTTAATTCTTGCCACGGGAAGCAACCCGAAAATTTGGGAAATGCTGCAAACTTTTGGTCACGCCATTGTAAATCCCGTTCCTTCCTTGTTTACTTTCAACATCAAAGATTCGAGAATAAAAGAGCTGCCGGGAGTTTCGGCAATTGTTTCAGTAAAAGTAAAAGACACTAAATTGACCTCTACTGGTCCTTTGTTAATCACGCATTGGGGAATGAGCGGCCCGGCAATTTTGAGAATGTCGGCTTGGGGCGCACGAATTTTATTCGAGAAAAATTATCAATTTACCATTTTCGTCAATTGGCTGAATGACATTGATACAGAAGATGCCGAAAAAATCCTCAAAGAATTAAAGCAAGAACACGCCAAAAAAGCGGTTTCCAAGAAATCACCATTCGACTTTCCGAATAGACTTTGGGAAAGTTTGGTTATGGCTTCCAATATTCCAGAGGAAACCAAATGGGCAGATTTGTCGAAAATTCAACTGCAAAATTTAGCTAATCAATTGACGAATTCGAGTTTTCAAGTCAATGGAAAAAGTACTTTTAAGGAAGAATTTGTTACTGCAGGAGGAATTGATTTAAAGGAAATCAACTTTAAAACTATGGAAAGTAAACTCCACGAAAATCTTTATTTTGCTGGAGAAATCGTGAATATTGACGCCATAACTGGGGGATTTAACTTTCAGAATGCTTGGACTAGTGGTTTTATTGTAGCGAGTAATTTTTAAGACTTCGTTCTATTACATCAAAACTGAATACTAAAAATCCGACCACTGATCACTATTTATTCAACCACCAAATACTGGCATTCAAAACTGTGGCAAAACTCACCCAAAGCAGGTAAGGAATAAATAAATAACTCGCTATTTTATTGATTTTGGCGAATTTCATATAAGTTTCATAAATCATTAACCACAAGATTATTATTTCCAATCCAGCCAACATTGGGTTTTTCAAACCAAAAAACAAAAACGACCACAAGGCGTTCAACCCTAATTGAACGGCGAAGAAAACCAAGGCATTTTTGACCATTTCTTTTTCTTGCTCCATTCGATTCCAAACCAGTCCTGCCGCCACTCCCATCATAATGTAAAGCATACTCCAAACCGGTGCAAAAATCCAATTCGGCGGATTAAAACTTGGTTTTACCAATGTGGGATACCAAGTCGTAATGGCCGAACGGGTTACCATTCCGGAGAAATACCCAACCACCAAACACGTAACCACTACAACTAGAATTTTGGAAATCTTGTTCATCTTAATTTTTTTTCAAAATTAATCAAAACTTTGTCTGAATCACACTTCATTTTTTTTTAAATTCCAGCCACAAATTACACGAATTGCCACAAATTTCATTAATTTTTTAAGATTGAATTTACTTTCCCTGTTCCTTTTGCTCAAGTACGAATTTTAGTTGTTTTAGAATTTGTGTAATTTGTGTAATTTGTGGTTACTTTTTATTAAAAGCAAACACTCTGAAGGACATCACAAATAAAGAAATCAGTATCTTTGCCAAAATTTTATAATTGATGTTTTCAGCAAACGATTTTATTCCGTCTCCCTACTCTCATTCTATAGAAACAGGTAAATTTCAATGGAGTTCTCCAAGCAACATTGCTTTGGTGAAATATTGGGGGAAAAAAGACAGCCAAATTCCAGCAAATCCTTCAGTAAGTTTTACATTGAATAATTGCAAGACAATTACGAAATTGGCTTTTATCAAAAAGCAAAGCCAAGATACATTTTCGTTCGACCTTCTTTTTGAAGGAAAATCGAAAGAAGATTTCAAACCAAAAATTCAGCAATTTTTTGAAAGAGTTTTGGTGTATTTGCCTTTTTTGAAAGACTATCATTTTACCATTGACACCCAAAATACTTTTCCACACAGTTCAGGAATTGCATCATCTGCTTCGGGAATGGCGGCTTTGGCAATGAACTTGATGAGTTTGGAAAAAATATTAAACCCAGAAATGGCCGAGGATTATTTTTATCAAAAAGCCTCATTTTTGGCACGATTGGGTTCAGGAAGTGCTTGCCGAAGCATAAAAGGGAAAGTGGTCGTTTGGGGCAATCACGATAATATTGAAGGAAGTTCTGATTTATTTGGAGTGGAATTTCCGAATGCTATTCACGAGAATTTTAAGAATTTTCAAGACACGATTTTGTTGGTTGACAAAGGCGAAAAACAAGTTTCGAGTTCCGTGGGTCATAATTTAATGAACGGACATCCTTTTGCCGAAAGGCGATTTGAACAAGCTCACGAAAACTTGGATAAATTAATCAGCGTTTTCGAAAGCGGAAATTTAGAGGATTTCATTACAATAGTCGAAAGCGAAGCCTTGACTTTGCACTCGATGATGATGACTTCGATTCCGTATTTTATTTTGATGAAACCCAACACCCTGGAAATTATCAACGCAATCTGGAAGTATAGAAATGAAACAAAAATCCCGGTTTGTTTTACATTAGATGCGGGCGCCAACGTTCACGTTTTGTACCCCGAAAACACTAAAGAACTAGTTCTGCAATTTATTAAGGACGAATTAGTTGGCTATTGTCAAAATGGTCAGTACCTTTGTGACCAAATTGGAATTGGAAGTCAATCATTAAATGATTAATTACATATGAAAGGACCTTTATTTTACTCAAAAATATTACTCTTTGGAGAATACGGAATTATTCGTGACTCGAAAGGGTTGTCAATTCCATACAATTTTTACAATGGTGCGCTGAAAAGAGAAGAAAATCCATCAGCTGAAGCCATAAAATCAAACCAAAATTTGAAACGTTTTGTTTCTTATTTGGAAACTTTGCAAAACGAGCAACCCGAATTGGTTACTTTCGATTTAGCAACTTTGAAAAATGATGTCGAAACCGGAATGTTCTTCGATTCCAGTATTCCGCAAGGTTACGGAGTGGGAAGCAGCGGCGCTTTGGTTGCGGCCATTTACGACAAATATGCCCAAAATAAAATCACGGTTCTAGAGAATTTGACTCGTGAAAAACTTTTGCGACTAAAGAATATTTTCTCCCAAATGGAGTCTTTTTTCCACGGAAAAAGCTCTGGTTTGGATCCTTTGAACAGCTATTTGAGCATTCCCATTTTAATTAATTCCAAAGACAATATCGAGGCAACTGGAATTCCGACCCAAAGTTTAGACGGAAACGGTGCAGTATTCTTGATAGATTCAGGAATTGTTGGCGAAACTGCCCCGATGGTCAATATTTTTATGGAAAACTTGAAAGACCAAGGTTTCAGAACAATGTTGAAATCACAATTCATCAAACACACCGATGCTTGTGTCGAAAATTTCCTTGGTGGCGATATGAAATCTTTGTTTGAAAACACAAAAAAATTATCTAAAGTCGTTTTGAACCACTTTAAACCAATGATTCCGGAACAATTTCATGGCATTTGGCAACAAGGAATTGACTCCAACGATTACTATCTAAAACTTTGTGGTTCAGGTGGTGGTGGCTATATTTTAGGTTTTACCCAAAACTTAGAGAAAGCAAGAATTTCTTTGAAAGACTATAAACTGGAAGTGGTTTATCAATTCTAAAAAATGCTAAGCAGAAAGAACAAACTTTTAGTGATGAAATTTGTCAGTTTGTTCTCTGTCGTTAGAGGTTATAACATTCCGGTAATCGTTCTGGCTCAATATCTTTCGGCAATTTTCATCCTCGCTCCCGAAAAAAGAGCACTATCCATCCTACTCGATTTCGACTTGTTCATTATTGTTTTTGTTTCCTCATTGACCATTGCATCGGGTTACATCATCAACAATTTTTACGACAGCAAAAAAGATCTAATCAATCGTCCCAATAAGTCAATGCTTGACCGATTAGTCAGCCAGAAAACAAAGCTGTATGTCTATTTTACGCTAAATTTTATCGTGGCGCTGTTGGCTATTGTTGTTTCTTGGCGCGCTTTTCTATATTTTTCGGTTTATATTTTCTTGATTTGGTATTATTCGCACCGAATCAAAAAATATCCTATAATCGGGAATTTAACAGCGGCACTTTTGGCGATTTTACCTTTTTTTGCCATCCTTTTGTATTACAAAAACCTGTATGAAGTCATCTTTGGACACGCAACATTTTTGTTTTTATTGCTTTTAATTCGTGAAATGATTAAAGATTTGGAAAACATCAAAGGAGATTTAGCCAATGATTACAAAACCATTCCCATAGTCTATGGAGAAGAAATTTCAAAAAAAATAATTACTTTCTTAACCATCTCGACCATAATTCCCGTTTATGTTTTAATCGAAATTTTCGACGTGGGTTATATGGACATCTATTTTTATAGCTGTCTCATCATTTTGATTTTCTTCCTGCTCTACTTGTGGAAATCCAACACCAAAGAACAATATGTATTACTTCACAACGTCTTGAAATTCCTAATCGTTGCAGGCGTTTTCTGCATTGTTCTCATCAATCCAAGTGTGTTGTGGCATGGAGAGAAATTGCTGCGTTCTATCTGATTATTAGAAGCTTTATCCTGCTGTTCACTATATCTCTTGTGGCGTCCCGATAGCTATCGGGACGCCACAAGAGGATGTCGTTTCCATCAGGGCTATGAAACCCTAATCTAAAAACAATCAACTATTAAGCAATAAAAAACTATCTTTGCACGCACGAGGTCATTAAAGACCGAACTGACGAAGTAAATTATAGAATATTATGAATAACAAGGAAGGCAACAATAACAAAAGCGGAGGAAGAGCAAACAGCTCTAGACCAAGCTCGAATAAGCCAAAACCTGCGATGCAAAAAAGGGCACAAGGGCCTAAAAAAGTAAAGACAATTGTTAAAGTTGCTGACACAACTGACAAAGTAGAGAAAAAACCGAATCAGGCACCAAAGAGACCTAAAGTAAAAGACGAAATTCGTTTGAATAAATACATTTCTAATTCCGGAGTGTGTTCCCGTCGTGATGCCGATATTTACATCCAATCTGGAAACGTAAAAGTAAACGGAATTCCTGTCACTGAAATGGGATATATGGTAAAACCAGGTGATATTGTGAATTTCGACGGAGCAACTTTAACTCCAGAGAAAAAAGTATACATCTTATTGAACAAACCAAAAAACTTTACAACAGCACTTGACGAAGGTCAGGAATACCGCAATGTTTTGGAATTGGTAAAAGGTTCAACAACAGCAAAAATTGGAGCTGTTGGAAGAATGGACAAAAACACAACTGGCCTTTTATTGTTTACTAACGATACCGACATGATTCGTAAGTTTACTTTACCAACGAACAAATCATCAAAAATCTATCAGGTTTCTTTGGACAAGAATCTGAAATTCGAGGACTTGGAAAAAATACAAAAAGGATTGGTTCTTGATGGACACCGCGTTTTCGTGGAAGACGTAAGTTATATCGAAGGAGAAGCCAAAAGCGAAATTGGTCTGAAATTACGTTCGGCCAACGTAAAGGTGGTTCGTTCTATTTTTGAACATTTTAGCTATGATGTTTTGAGAATTGACAGAGTTGCTTTTGCAGGTTTGACCAAAAAGAACTTGCCAAGAGGAAACTGGAGATTACTTACCGAACAAGAAATCATCAATTTGAAAAACGTATAAGTTTTACAGATACAACATTAATACAAAAAAATTCCTGCTCTATTTTAAAGCGGGAATTTTCATTTTAAAACCAAAATATGACCTCTACAAAGAATTTATCCATTGCACATAAATGGTTTGAAGCTTTCAACAACCATAATCTAGACCAACTTCTGTCTTTATACGATGATGATGCGGAACATTTTAGTCCAAAACTAAAAATCAAAAAACCCGAAACTAATGGTTTGGTAAAAGGAAAACAATCATTGCACGATTGGTGGAAAGAAGCATTTGAACAGTTGCCAAGCTTGCATTACAAAGTTACTTCGCTTACGGCTAATGAGAATCGGGTGTTTATGGAATATGTGAGAACCGTTCAAGGCGAAACCGAAATGCTAGTTGCCGAAGTTTTAGAAATAAAGGAAGAAAAAATTGTGTTTTCGAGAGTCTATCACGGCTAATATTTTATAGCAAAATAAATTGACTATCAATTAGTTTAAAAATATTTCAATTCCATAAATATGAAAAAATTTACTTTTATATATTTAGTAATCATTATGTCTTTGTTTTTTTTAAAAGGGGAAGCTCAAGCAAAAATGCACGACTTTACTTCATTGACAAAAAACTATTTTGACGATAAAAACGCATTAGATCCATTAAGCGCCACTCAAAGCGGACAAAATGAATACAACGACCAGTTACAATTTGAAATGACTGATGGGTTCAGAAAAAAACAAGCTACTTTTTTTGATAAATACAAGGTAGCATTGACTAAAATAGACAAAAACCAATTGTCTGAGGAAGAAAAAAATAGCTATGAAATCATAAAATGGGAAGTTGAAATTGGCAAAGAATTATTAAAATACCCCACAAATCTAATACCAATCACCCAGATTGATGGAATGCATATAACACTGGGACAATTTGCTGGCGGTACAAGTGCCCAACCTTTTAAAACCGAAAAAGATTACACCAATTTCTTAAAAAGAATGGATAAATATTCCGTTTGGATTGATTCCGCAATGGTATATATGAAAAAAGGCATGACAAAAGGAGTTATTTTGCCAAAAGCATTGACTGAAAAACTAATTCCACAATTTGCTGGAATGCCTACACCTAACATTGAGGACAATCTTTTTTATTCTTCCATTAAATTAATGCCCACCTCTTTTTCTGATGCTGTAAAAAAAGATTTAGCGGCAAAATACACAGCTATAATCAATGAAAAATTAATTCCGAAATACAAAAAAATGGCAGATTTTCTTGTAAACGAATATCTTCCGGCTTCAAGAGCTACAAGCGGAATAGGAAGTTTGGCATTTGGAAAAGATTTATATGAAGTTTATGCAAAACAATGGACAACTACTGTATTGACTCCCGATGAAATTCATAATTTAGGATTAAAAGAAGTCGCTCGATTGAATTCCGAAATGGAAAAAGTTAAAACCCAAGTAGGTTTTAAAGGAACTTTAAAGGATTTTTTTGATGAAGTTCGAAATAAACCCGAGCTAAAACCATTTAAAATCTCAGAAGAAGTAATTGCTAATTTCGAAAAAATTTATGCTAGAATAAAACCAAATGTGGACAAATTATTCTCACTTCAGCCCAAAACAAAATTCGAAATTAGAAGAACCGAAGCTTTTCGAGAAAAAACCGCCAGTGCCGAATATATGCCTGGCACAACAGATGGAACACGACCAGGAATATTTTATGTTCCAATTCCCGATATTGCCAATTATAATATCTATCGTGACGAGGATTTGTTTCTGCACGAAGCTATTCCTGGACATCATTTTCAAGTTTCATTGCAACAAGAAAGCACAATTTTACCTGACTTCAGAAAATTTAACTGGTTTGGCGCTTATGGAGAAGGTTGGGCTTTATATACTGAAAGTTTAGGAAAAGAATTGGGAATGTATCAAGATCCATATCAATATTTTGGAATGTTGGGCGGCGATATGCACAGAGCAATTCGATTAGTTGTTGATACAGGAATCCACAGCAAAAACTGGACAAGAGAACAAGCAATTCAATATTCATTAAACAATGAAGCCAGAAGCGAATCTAGTATTATAGCTGAAATCGAACGTTATATGGCGCGTCCAGGTCAAGCATTATCCTATAAAATTGGACAATTAAAAATTATAGAATTACGCAAAAAAGCCGAAACCAAAATGGGTGAAAAATTTGACATCAAAAAGTTTCACGAAAAAGTTTTGGAATCTGGCGTTATGCCGTTGGCCTTGTTGGAAAAGAAAATCGACAATTGGATTAACGAATCTAAATAATCATAAAAAAAACACTCTGAAAAGAGTGTTTTTTTTATTTCCACTTCATAGTCTCCATCAATCGTTGCATATCATTTCGAAGGTAACTTGCAGCTGGCATAATGGAATCATAATTGGGTTTAGCATAGAAATAAACTGAACCTGTCACAAAATGCTTGATGCTGTCAGTCACGTAAAACTGTGAATTTGTGGCAGCGTTTCCATCAACTCGATAGAACATACCATATACTTTTTGTTCAGAATTCAAATACGGTTGCTCTAAAATATCGTCCGCTTTTATCACATGTTCGTAAGTCAATTTTTGAGCATCACGTAGTAATTTATCTATATTATTATTCACGGGTTTATAGGTCAAATAAATCGTGGCTTTCATTTTTGGATACGTAATCGTAAATCCACAATCCTTCTCCCCTTTTATAATCGCTTCAGAATTCATTTCGAAAGTGAATGCACATTTATTTTCAAAATTTGCATATTCTGCAAGTGGATAATCCAGTCGTAAATAGCTTGAAGGCTTAGGCAAAACGGCGTCTTTACAGCTTAAAACAGAAAATAACACAACCAAAAGTGCGAAAATAGTAAGTTTTTTTTGCGGCATTTTGTATTTATTCAATGGTGACTTTTATTTGTTTTACACGTTTTTTATCAACAGACTCAATGGTGAAGGTGCAATTTTCGAATGTAATTTTCTGATCCTTCTGGGGGAAATTGCCCAAAACTTCAAGAATAAAACCTGCCAACGTCTCGGCTTCGCCTTTTGTTGATTCGAATAATTCTTCGTTGACATCTATAATTCTGTAAAAATCCTTGAGGTTTGTTTTTCCTTCAAAAAGATAATTTTTATCGTCAATTTTAGTGCAATTCGCATTGTCTCCATCAAATTCATCGCTGATATCGCCCACGATTTCTTCGATAATATCTTCCAAAGAAACCAATCCTGATGTTCCTCCATATTCATCGACCACAATGGCCAAATGACTTTTCATGTTTTGAAAATCCTTGAGCAAATTGTCTATTTTTTTATTTTCGGGAATAAAAAATGGTTCGCGAATCAGTGTTTTCCAGTCAAATTCCTCCTTGTCAATGTGTCGAAGCAAATCTTTGACAAACAAAACGCCTTCTATCTGGTCGATATTGTCACGGTAAACCGGAATTCTTGAAAAACCCATGTCAATTATTTTCGAATAAATCGTCTGGAAAGATTCTTCAACTTCCAAAGCAAAAATATCCATTCTCGGACTCATTACCTGCTTGGCATCGGTGTTTCCGAAAGTCACGATTCCTTCGAGTATTTTTTGCTCTTCGGATGATGTTTCATCAGTATCCGTCAGTTCCAACGCCTGTGATAATTGATCGACCGAAAAATTTGTTTTTTGTTTTCCCAATTTATTGTGCAAATATATGGTGACTTTGCGCATTGGCAAACTTATTGGCGAAAGCACTTTATCGAGTACAGCAACCGGATAAGCAACCCATTTAGCAAACTTGATATTGTTCCTGCTTGCATATACATTGGGTAAAACCTCGCCGAATAACAAGATTAAAAAAGTAACCAAAACAACTTCAACAATAAATTTCAAAACAGGCAAAGTGATTGCCGAGAATAAATTTTGACCAATAAAGGAAAACAAGATGACTACTCCAATATTGATAAAGTTGTTGGCTACTAGAAGCGTGGCTAACAATTTTTTGGGTTTTTCCAGCAGTTCCGAAATTATTTTCCCTTTTGATGGATGCTCTTGAAAAGTGTCGTCGATGTCTTTTTGGGATAATGAAAAAAGTGCCACTTCGGCACCAGAAACTAGCGCAGAACAAAACAACAACGCAAAAATTGCGATAAAACCAAATACCAAATTAGTATCTAGCGAATAAACAAAAAGAAAACTGGGCTCTGGATCCAAATTGAAATAGATTAATTAAACAATCAAAACGGCAAGTCATTTATAGGCAAACCTTTGTTTTGTGGGTCAAAGTTAGTGTTTTTTGCAATCTCGGGACTTTGAATTTGCTTGTCTTCGCCTCCTTTTTTAGTTGTCAAAAAAGTAAACTCAGTAACTTGAATCTCGATAGTGTGTTTTGTAGATCCGTCTTCGGCTTGCCACTGACGTGATTTTATTCGTCCTTCGACATAAATTTTATCACCTTTTGACAAATATTTTTCACACATTTCGGCTGCTTTATTGCGCACAACCAGATTGTGCCACTCGGTGGACGTAATCTTTTCGTTGGTGGTTTTGTTGATATAGACTTCGTTTGTTGCCAAAGAAAATCTTCCTATGCAATTTCCTCCATCGAAATAATGCATCTTGACTTCTTCGCCAAGATAACCAATGAGCATAACCTTATTTAACGTTCCGTTCATTATATGGAGTAGGTATTAAATCCAAAGATACATATTTTAAAAAATATTTAATTCGTTTCAATAAAATTAAAAATCACGATTGGAAAGGGGAATGTTTTCAAAGTCACTGCATCAATTCCATTTTCAATAGTCCCATCAACTTTTATTTTCCAAAATTTGATATGCAAATGTTGGTGCGATAATTTATGAATGATACTTTTATCGTTACAACCCTCAATGCTAATTAAGGTGTTGTTTTTGAAGAATTCATTTTGGATATTGGCAGAAATAAAATCAAAACCTTCAGGAGCATCCGTTTCAATCAGCGGAAATTCATAGAGGTTGTGCCAAATTCCTTTTGCAGTCCGCTTCTGGATTACCGTATTTTCATTATCATCAGAAACTACCAGATAATTAAAGAATCTATTTCTAACTTTGGTCTTCTTTAATTTCACAGGCAATTGATCCACTTTCTTTTTTTGCAAAGCCGCACAACTGGTGTTGAAAACACAAACATCACAATTGGGACTTTTGGAAACACATTGCAAAGCGCCAAACTCCATTATAGCCTGATTGAAAATCGCTGGGTTATCTTTAGGCATCAATTCGAAAGCCAAAGCGGCAAATTCTTTTTTGGCGGAAGCAGCAGCAATATCGGTTTCCACATCAAAATAACGAGACAAAACGCGAAAAACATTTCCATCAACAACAGGAACTGCTTCATTATAGGAGAAAGAAGCAATTGCGGCGGCGGTGTATTCGCCAACACCTTTTAATTTTAATAAGTTATTATAATTATCGGGAAAAATTCCAGATAATTCATTGGCTATATATTGAGCCGTTTTGTGCAAATTTCGAGCACGGGAATAATAGCCCAAACCTTGCCAAAGTTTTAAAACTTGTTCTTCATTGGCATTGGCCAAGTCAAAAACGGTTGGAAAAGCTGTTGTAAAAGACAGAAAATAAGGCGTTCCTTGCGCCACTCGAGTCTGTTGAAGCATTATTTCGGATAGCCAAATTAAGTATGGATTGTCGGTTTTGCGCCAAGGCAAATCCCGTTTATTTTGTAAATACCATTTTATCAGGACGTTGGAAAAATTCATCTTTAAATATTAGTCAACAAAAGTAAAAGTTTATATGATTAAAATTTAATGAATTAGCTTGAATAATTGTTTTTTTAATTCATATATTTGCAACCTCAAAAATTAGTATATCATTTATAAATACGAAAGAAAATGACGAAAGCAGATATCGTTGCAAAGATCGCAGAAAAATTAGGTCTTGAAAAAGGAGATGTTCAAGCAACAGTAGAGACCTTTATGACTGAAGTAAAAAGCTCATTAGAAGTTGGAGACAACGTTTATTTAAGAGGATTTGGAAGTTTTATTGTGAAAACAAGAGCTGAAAAAACTGGAAGAAATATTTCTAAGAATACCACAATTAAAATTCCTGCTCACAACATTCCAGCATTTAAACCTGCAAAAGTATTTGTTGAAGGGGTAAAAGTTAATAACGAAGCAAAATAAAAATATTTATTAATCACAAAATCACCCTACTATGCCAAGTGGTAAAAAAAGAAAGAGACATAAGGTAGCAACGCACAAACGCAAGAAAAGAGCGAGAGCTAACCGTCACAAAAAGAAAAAGTAGTTTTAAACTACTTTTTTCTTTTTAAACGTTCATTGAAATTTGGAAAAAAGAATGCAGATGATAGATTACAGATGGCAGTTTTAACTGCTGCCTGAAAACTGCCGACTGCCGACTGAATTTCCTCCCGGGTTCAATACCTGTTAAAATTATTGTTTAATCCATCCTTACCGAAGTTGGAAGTTGGAAGTTGGAAGTTGGAAGTTTTTTGTAACTACAAAAATCTGAAATCTGACACGAGCGTCAGCGAATTGACGCAGTAAATCTGAAATCTGAAATCTGAAAGTTAGGATAAAAATTTACAGAGTGAATAAAGAATTAATCATCAGATCTAGTTCCGAAGCCGTAGATTTTGCCTTATTAAAAGATGGAAAACTAATTGAATTACACAAAGAACAAGAAACGAGCAACTTCCAAGTTGGCGATATTTTTATTGCCAAAATAAGAAAACCAGTTGCCGGACTAAACGCTGCTTTTGTAAATGTAGGCTTCGAAAAAGATGCTTTTTTACATTATCACGATTTAGGTCCTAATCTTGCTTCCCAACTGAAATTCATAAAACTTGTAAGCGCAGGTAAAATAAAAGATTTCTCCCTAAAAAACTTTCAGTTTGAAAAGGAGATAGACAAAGATGGCTCGATTACAGAAATTATCAATGCCAATCAATCTATCTTAGTACAAGTCGTCAAAGAACCAATATCTACAAAAGGGCCAAGAATTAGCGCTGAGCTTTCACTTGCCGGAAGATTTATTGTTTTGGTTCCGTTTTCTGACCGCGTTTCTATTTCACAAAAAATAGAAGACAAAAAAGAAAAAGAACGTTTGAAACGATTGGTACAAGCCGTCAAACCAAAAGGATTTGGTGTTATTGTTCGCACAGTAGCCGAAGGCAAAAGCACAGTAGAATTAGAAAAAGATTTGCAGAACCTCATAGAGAGATGGACTGCAATGTGTAAAAAATTACCAACCGCTCATCATCCGTCCAAGGTATTAGGAGAGCTCAATAGAGCTTCATCAATATTAAGAGACGTCTTCAACGATACCTTTAGCGGCATCCAAATAGATGATGAAGAGTTGTACAACCAAACGAAGGACTATTTACAAGAAATAGCCCCTTCGAAAACATCGATTGTTAAGTTTTATCAATCCAAAGACACTCCAATTTTCGAGAAATACAATATAGAGAGACAAATCAAGACCTCCTTTGGAAAAACAGTTTCAATGAGTAAAGGTGCTTATCTTATTATTGAACATACCGAAGCTTTGCACGTTATAGACGTCAATAGCGGAAACCGTTCCAATAAAGCATCCAACCAAGAAGATACTGCCATGGAAGTCAATATGATTGCTGCCGCTGAAATCGCAAGACAATTGCGTCTTCGTGATATGGGCGGAATAATCGTAATTGATTTTATCGATTTGGCAAATCCCGAAAATCGTAAAGTCCTGTTCGACTTCCTTAGGGAAGAAATGAGCGATGATAAAGCGAAACACAAAATCTTACCTCCGAGTAAATTTGGATTAGTCCAAATTACCCGACAAAGAGTAAGACCGGAAGTCAACATCAAAACTAGAGAAGAAGATCCAAACAATATTGAAGGCGAAATTGAAGCGCCAATTCAAATCATTGACAAAATCGCACTTGACCTAGAAAGCATATTAAAAACTCACAATGACGTTGTGCTTAATGTACATCCATTTGTGGCCGCATACCTTACCAAAGGTTTTCCATCAATACGTTCAAAATGGTTTTTTGAACATAAAAAATGGGTGAAAATCATACCACGTGACGCTTACACGTATTTACAATACCATTTCTACGACAAAAAGAAGAATGTTATTATAGAATAAATCAAAAACCGCCTTCCTCCCGATAGCTATCGGGAAGATTGGCGGTTTTTTTGTGTCTTTTTTTTAGGAGCTATTTCCAGCTTTACACTACAATCTTTTTATTTTTAAAGCAAAAATAAAAAGGATTTTCGTTTCAATCCGGGCTAGGGCATTCGATTACCAAAAATCATTTCCTTCTCTTAGCAAAAAATGCTTTCATCAATTCCGAAGCTTCATTCGCCAAAACTCCTCGAACGACTGTGGTTTTTGGATGCAATTGCGTTCCCATTTTTTCAAAACCGCGATTTTCGTCACTGGCTCCAAAAACAATTTTAGAAATCTGACTCCAATACAAAGCTCCAGCGCACATTTGACAAGGTTCCAATGTAACATAAAGTGTACAACCAACTAAATATTTTCCGCCCAGGAAATTGGCAGCAGCAGTTATCGCCTGCATTTCAGCGTGAGCGGTGACATCAACAAGCATTTCGGTCAGATTATGACCTCGAGCAATGATTTTGTTGTCTATTACAATTAGGGCACCAACTGGAATTTCGTCTTTCTCAAAAGCCATTTCCGCCTCTTGCAAGGCTTTCTTCATAAAATATTCATCGGTGAAAGGGTTTTCCATAGGGCAAAAATACAATTTTGAATTAATTTTTGTTAGTTTTAAAATTAGGGTTTCACACCAATTATGAAGTAAAATTTAAGTCATAGCTTCGATTTCTACCCTCTCCTTTTGGTATCAAAATACTTTTTTCTGTCAAATCCTGCAAATCTCTTGTAGCCGTTGCTCTCGAAGTTTTTGTGATGGAAACATATTTTATAGCTGTCATACCGCCTTCAAAACCAGCAACACCATTTTCAAACATTTTCAAAATAGCCTTATTTTGTCTTTCATTCATTTGATTTTTAAAACGGTCAATAAATTTCGTTTTACTTAAAGTGAAAAGTACAGTTTGTTTGGCGTTTTTCTGGGATTCTAAAATTAATGTAGAAAAATAAAAAATCCAATCTGTAATTTCAAATGTTCTTTGAGCCTGTTTTAAAGATTGGTAGTATCTTTTTTTATCTTGTTCAATAGTACTTGAAATACTCATTAGAACAGGTCGATTCAAGGATTGTGATAGACATTTTTCGGCAATAGCTCTCCCAATTCTACCATTTCCATCTTCAAAAGGATGAATACTCTCAAAATACAAATGCGAAATAGAAGTTTTGATTAATGCGCTTTTAATGTCTGTTGCTTTTAACTCAAAATCGCTGTACCATTTAATAAAATTTCCCATCTCAACAGAAACTTGGTTGGATGGTGGTGCTTCAAAATGGATAATTTCTTTACCGTAAGATCCTGAAACAATTTGCATAGGATCTGCTCCACTTCTATACTCGCCTGGATTAATACGTTTGGAAAATTCCATAAGAATAGCGTGCCATTCCTTTATCGTAAATTCAGTCAGATTTTCAGCATACGAATTCCGAACCTTCACCATTAACTTTCCGATACCTTGTGCGTTTTTGTCCCTAATTTGACCAAAAGCATCTCCAATACCTAAATTTTTCTTAATCGAAGACATTACATCTTGTCGGCTAAAAAATTCACCTTCTATTTCTGAAGTTTTAATAGCCTCCGAAATCATAAATTGCAAAATAGTTTCTTGTTGAATCTCGGTTGATAAAGAATCCACGAGACCTTTTAACTCCCCTGTTTCCAAAGCAAATTCCATACATAATGAATCTATTACAGCATCATCAAATATAAAGTTTTGCCAATCTGGATGTTGCCAATTGTATTTCATTGAGGCATTTAATTGTGTTAATCGCCTCAAATATAATAATTTTTTGAGGCAATTAAAACTATATTCGCCTCATTTTTTAGACTAAGACAATTTTTAATGAAGTTTCAAGTTCAAAATGCAATTTGTCGTACAGATACAAAAACAGAATTAAATTTAAAACCGTAAATTCGCTTTTTAAATTACAATGAAAAGCAACTTACTTCAACACATCAACAATCCAACCGATTTACGCCAACTCGACGAAGCCCAACTTCCTCAATTGGCTCAGGAATTACGTGATTTTATTATTGGTATTGTTGCCGTAAAAGAAGGACATTTGGGTGCAAGCCTCGGAGTTGTAGAACTTACGATTGCTTTGCATTATATCTTCAATACGCCGGAAGATTTATTGATTTGGGATGTGGGTCATCAAGCCTACGGACACAAAATATTAACCGAAAGGAGAGAAAATTTTCATACCAATCGGCAATTAAACGGTATTTCCGGTTTCCCAAAAAGAAGCGAAAGTGTTTATGATGCATTTGGCGTAGGACACTCTTCCACTTCAATTTCGGCAGCTTTGGGAATGGCAATTGCTTCCAATTTAAAAGGCGATTTCAAGAAACATCACATCGCAGTTATTGGGGACGCTTCCATTGCATCAGGAATGGCTTTCGAAGGATTGAATCACGCCGGCGTTACCGATGCCAATTTATTGGTCATTCTCAACGACAATGCCATTGGAATTGACCCAAGTGTTGGCGCTTTAAAAAAGTATCTCACTGCCGTAAAAGAAGGAAAAAATCCAAAGAAAAACAATATGATCAAATCCCTGAATTTCGATTATTCAGGACCTATTGACGGCAACGATATTTTTGCAGTTCTCCAAGAATTAAAACGATTACAAAAAATAAAAGGCCCTAAATTCCTCCATCTCATTACCACCAAAGGGAAGGGTTTGCTTCAGGCCGAAGAAGATCAAGTAAAATACCACGCTCCTGGGAAATTTGATGCCAGCACTGGAGAAATTCACCCCAAATCGGAAGAAAATCTTCCTCCAAAATACCAAGATGTTTTTGGGTTGACTGTATTGGATTTGGCCAGAAAAAACGAAAAAATTGTGGGAATCACACCTGCAATGCCATCAGGAAGTTCTCTAAAATTTATGATGGACGCTTTCCCAAAACGCGCTTTTGATGTGGGTATTGCTGAACAACACGCAGTCACATTGTCAGCAGGAATGGCGACGCAAGGAATGGTGGTTTTTTGTAATATTTATTCCACTTTTTTACAACGAGCTTATGATCAAGTCATTCACGACGTAGCTTTACAGGATTTACCAGTGATTTTTTGTCTGGACAGGGCAGGATTAGTTGGCGAAGATGGAGCGACGCATCACGGCGTTTTCGATTTGGCTTATTTGCGTTGTATTCCCAATATGATTGTGTATTCGCCATTGAATGAAATAGCATTGCGCAACATTTTATACACTGCCCAATTAGGTCTAAATCATCCTATCGCCATTCGTTATCCTCGCGGTCGTGGCCAAATTGTGGATTGGCAAAAACCCTACGAAAAAATAGAAATCGGAAAGGCTAATTGTCTAAAAAAAGGAACAAAAGTAGCCGTTTTATCCAATGGAGCAATTGGCAACAATGTAACTATGGCATTAGCCGAAATAGGAAACCAAGAAACCATTGCCCATTACGACTTTTCCTTCGTTAAACCATTGGACAAAAATTTATTACATCACATTTTCGGTTCGTTTGAAAACATAATCTCAATTGAAGACGGCGTTATAAAAGGTGGTTTTGGCACGACTATTGTAGAGTTTGCATCGGAAAATAATTACACTTTAAAAGTGAAAATTCTTGGTATTCCTGACAAATTCATCGAACATGGAACTATTGAAGAATTACAACAATATTGCAAAATCGACGTTAAAAGTTTGGAGAATATTTTTTCGAGCTATTAAAATGAATTATTTTCGCACATTCTAACTAAATATTTAATAATGAAGTTACTACATAACCTACTAATCTTATTCTTATTAACGATTTCTATAAATAGTTATTCTCAAAATGAAGCTCTGATACCAATAACAGTAGAAATTATACCCATAACTACAATTGCAAATGCGCCCATAACAGCGACAACAATAATAAGATCTGCGGTTTCGCCACCATTATTCCCCGTATCACCTTGGAAAAATAAGAATACAATTGGTTTTGACCTGAATGAAATTGCATTTGTCAACTGGAGCGCAGGAGGTACCAGTTCTATATCAGGCTTATTGAAAGGAAATTTCACCAGAACATACTCAACAGATAAAAGTAAATGGGTCAGCGAATTAATCGTTAAATACGGCATCAACAAGCAAGACGGATTGGACATACGAAAATCGGATGATGAATTTCGATTGAATTCCACCTTTGGCTACAGAAATAACGAATCTTCGAATTGGTATCATTCGGCTAAATTCAATTTCAACACCCAGTTTACCAACGGTTATAAATATCCAAACACGGAAAATGCCATTTCAAAACCATTTGCACCAGCCTATACTTTCCTTGGAGCCGGTGCTGACTATTTCGACAAAGCAAAGAAATTTGATATTTATATTTCACCAATAACCTTGAAAAGCACTTTGGTTTTAGACCAAACATTGGCTAACAAAGGGGCTTTTGGAGTAACCAAAGCAACTTATGATGCAGAAGGAAATATTATAACTAAAGGGAAACAATCCAAAAACGAATTTGGATTTTTGCTAACCAACTATTATAAAAAAGAAGTTTGGAAAAACATCACAATGGAAAACCGACTGAGTTTGTATTCTGATTATGCAAACAATTTCGGAAATATTGATGTGGAATGGAAATTGCAATTTGATTTAGTAGTAAACCAATATGTAAGTGCCAACATTGGAGCACACGCTATTTATGACGATGACGTAAAAACCACTGAAGTAATTGACGGAGAAAAAGTGGCCAAGGGTCCCGTATTACAGCTCAAACAAACCCTTGGAATCGGAATGACTTATGCTTTTTAGACCTTAATTTGTTTTTCTGCCGTTGATAGTTTCGTATAATTCCAATGCATTTCCATCAGTCAAAAGGGAAACGTAATGACAAATATGCAAGAGTCTTTTATACAAATCCTCTTTTTCTTCCAAGAACTTTTCGGGTAACATCTTCAATAATAATTTGTCGTAATTAGAAGCATTCCCATTGTATTTATTATTGAAAGCGGTAATGAATTTATCCAACAAAGTTTGAATAATTTGGTAGCCAACAATCTCTTTTTCGATTACTTCGCGACTTTGATAAATGTTTTTTACGCTCAACTTGATGATGTCGTCCATTTGAACTTTGTATTTGCTTTTGTCGGTCAAGGCAAAAGGAAATTTACCTTGTAAAATGGCCTCTTCATTTTCAACAAAAACTTTTACTGCATCATTAATCAAACTGCCAATTGCCAAAGCTCTCAAGTAACTGATTCGGTCTTCTTTGGTGGTCAAGGTGTTGTATTTAGAAGAATCGATGCTGTCTTTGACCAGTTTTATCAAGTATTCCAAGGCAAAATCTTCGGAAACTAAACCTAGATTTATTCCGTCTTCGAAGTCGATAATGGTGTAACAAATATCATCGGCAGCTTCGACCAAATAAGCCAAAGGATGTCTTTCGAAACCAATATCATTACCGTCTTTATTTGGAATCATTCCCAATTCAGAGGCTACATCTTGGAAAAAATCTTTGTCCGATTGAAAGAAACCATATTTTTTGTCTGCAATATTCTGCGTTGGTTTTTTGGGCAAACTTTCTTTTGGGTATTTCATAAAAGCCCCCAAAGTAGCATACGTAAGTCGAATACCTCCAAAAACGCCTGGACGGGAACTCGACAAAACAGCAAATCCATTAGCATTGCCTTCAAAATCAATCAAATCCTGCCATTCTTTGGCCGAAAGTTGGTCTTTGTATTGCTGTCCTTTTCCAATGGAAAAATACTCTCCAATAGCTTTTTCTCCGGAATGTCCAAAAGGCGGATTTCCAATATCGTGTGCCAAGGAAGCAGCGGCCACAATTGCACCAAAATCATTGGCTTGAAAACCGTGAACTTCTTTCAGATGCGGATATTTTTCGATGATTTTCTTTCCAACCAATCGCCCAATGGAACGCCCCACAACCGAAACTTCTAAACTATGCGTCAATCGAGTGTGCACAAAATCGGTTTTCGAAAGTGGAATAACTTGCGTTTTGTCCTGCAAACTACGAAATGCCGACGAGAATATAATTCGATCATAATCGACTTCGAAACCCAAACGAGTGTCGTCTTGTTCAATTCGTAATCGTTTGCTCGTGTCGCCTTGGCGTTTTAAAGACAATAGTTGTTCCCAGTTCATTGGATTGAATATTTTGGATTTGGATTCAAAGATAAAATAAAACAGATGTTTTTATAACGAAAAATTAAATCAAATAGCCAATGCAGTACTATTCTTGATTTCGCCCATCACGAAAACACTGTGTGTATTGCCAATATTTTCGATAGTGGACAGTTTGTTCATCACAAAATCCTGATAACTGGGCATATCTTCGACCAAAATTTTCAACATAAAATCATAATCCCCGGCAATGTTGTAGCATTCGATGATTTCTGGAAGTGCCACGATGTCTTTTACAAAATTGCTTCCCACATTTTTGGCGTGTTCTTTAAGTCGAACATTACAAAAGACTGTCATTCCAAGATTGAGTTTTTTCTTGTCCAACAAAGCTACATATTTCATAATATAACCATCCCGTTCCAGTCTTTTGATGCGTTCATAAACTGGTGTTACGGTGAGAAATAATTTACTGGCCAGCTCTTTTGTATTTATATTCGAGTTTTCTTGCAGCTGTTTTAAGATTTGTAAATCGATGTTGTCTAAATTTTCCATAGTTTTTTTTACTGTTTGAATTCAATTACGAAGTTTTATTCCATACAAATTACTGCAAAATATACCAAATACAAGCCATTTTACTTAGTTATAACATAAATTAAAGTTTAAAAAACCATTACTATACTTTTGTACAGTAAAAAATACGATATCAAATATGAAAACAAATAACCTTGGTTACCCTAGAATTGGTAGCAACAGAGAACTTAAAAAAGCGAGTGAATTATACTGGTCAGGAAAAATTTCTGCCGATGAACTTTTGACCGTTGGAAAAAATATCCGCGCAACAAATTGGCAACTGCAAGCTAGAACAGGAATCGATTTAATTCCTTCCAATGATTTTTCTTTCTACGACCAGGTTTTGGATTTAACCCTTACGTTGGGAGCAATTCCAAATCGTTATAGCGAAATTGCCAAAACAAACTCCGCTTTGGATTTATATTTTGCCATGGCAAGAGGTTCACAAAAAGAAGGACAAGATGTGGTCGCAATGGAAATGACGAAATGGTTTGATACCAATTATCATTATATCGTTCCTGAATTCACCAAAAACCAAAAATTTGAATTGTTTTCGACTAAAATAATTGACGAATTTAAAGAAGCAAATGATTTAGGAATTACCACAAAACCAGTTTTGATTGGACCAGTTTCGTATTTATTATTGGGAAAAGAAAAAGAAGAGGGTTTTCACAGAATTGATTTGATCAAAAAATTATTGCCTGTATATTTTGAAATTCTAAACGCATTACAAAATGAAGGAGCAGAATACATTCAGTTAGACGAGCCATTTTTAGCATTGAATTTGACAGACAAAGAACACAATGCAATTACTTACGTTTACAATGAAATCAACAAAAATTTCCCTTCCTTAAAAATAATTTTAGCTAATTATTTTGACTGTTTTGGAGAGAATTTAGAAACTGTTTTGGCTTTACCTGTTAATACCTTGCATTTAGATTTGGTACGCTGTTCTTCTCAATTGGATGATATTTTAGACTCAGGAAAATTGGCTAGCAACGTAAATCTTTCTCTTGGTGTTGTTGATGGAAGAAATATCTGGAAAAATGATTTCAAAAAATCTTTGGCAACCATCAAAAAAGCAACTGATACTTTAGGTAAAGACCGAATTCTGATTGCTCCGTCTTGTTCGCTTATTCACAGTCCGTGCGATTTAGATTTGGAAACCAATGACGCTACATTGACACCTGAAATCAAACAATGGCTGGCTTTTGCCAAACAAAAAATAGAAGAAATCGTATTGCTTCAAAATTTTGCTTTAGACGAAGTAAGCTTGGTTGATTCTGTTTCATTTGAACAAAACACTATTGCCAATGAACGCCGTAAAACTTCAAAATTAATTCATAATGAATCTGTAAAAAATCGTGTGGCAAGCATTACAAAAGGTGACGATCAAAGACAAAATAAGTTTGCTACAAGAAGAAAAAGCCAAATTGACGCATTGAATCTTCCTTTGTTTCCAACTACAACAATCGGTTCTTTTCCGCAAACAACTGAAGTTCGTAGCTGGAGAGCGAAATTCAAAAAAGGAGAATTAAGCCAACAACAATATGACGATTTACTTCAAAAAGAAACGAAAGAAACTATCCGTTTTCAGGAAGAAACTGGAATCGATGTTTTGGTTCACGGCGAATTCGAGCGTAACGATATGGTGGAATATTTTGGAGAGCAATTGGACGGATTTACTTTTACCAAAAACGGCTGGGTTCAAAGTTATGGTAGCCGTTGCGTGAAACCACCGGTTATTTATGGTGATGTTTCCCGTCCAAAACCGATGACCGTGAAATGGGCTGAATTTGCACAATCGCTTACTCCAAAATGGGTAAAAGGAATGTTGACTGGTCCGGTGACTATTTTGCAATGGTCATTTGTTCGTAACGATCAGCCGCGTTCTGAAACCTGCACGCAAATTGCTTTGGCGATACGTGATGAAGTGGTCGATTTAGAAAAAGCAGGAATCAAAATCATTCAAATTGATGAGCCAGCGATTCGAGAAGGATTGCCTTTGCGCAAAGAAGAATGGGCAACCTATTTGGATTGGGCAATAAAAGCGTTTAGAATTTCTGCTTCTGGCGTGAAAGACGATACACAAATCCACACGCACATGTGCTACAGCGAATTCAACGACATTATCCAGAATATTGCCGATATGGATGCCGATGTAATCACAATTGAATGCTCGCGTTCGCAAATGGAATTATTGGATGTTTTTGCCGATTTTAAATACCCGAACGAAATTGGGCCTGGCGTTTACGACATTCACTCGCCACGAATTCCATCACGAAATGAGATGATTCATTTGTTAAAAAAAGCTGCTGCTGTCGTTCCTGCAGATCAACTTTGGGTGAATCCTGATTGTGGATTAAAAACCAGGCATTGGGACGAAACCAAAAAAGCGTTAATCGAAATGGTCGCTGCCGCACAGCAAATGCGTGTTGCTGTTGAAAATATTGCGACGGTCTAATACGACTCTTTTTTATTACTGAAAAACCCTAGTAAATTTAGATTTACTAGGGTTTTGTTATTATTTTCAAGATGCTGCTCCACCAATTACAAACTGTTGATATAATTCGCAAAAGCAGTACAAACTTCTTTGTTAACGACAAATTTCAGGTTACGACCTTCTTTGTCAGCTATCAATAAGTCAGCATCTATCAATTGTTTTATATGGTGTGATATCGTAGATTGAGCCAAATTAAATTCAGCCGAAACATCACAGCATTGCGCACAGCTTTCACTATTACTGACAATATTCATAATCTTCAAACGATAGGGATCACCCAATGCTTTTGATATTTTTTCGACTTGCTTTATATTTAAACCCACAACCATAAGGCAAAGTTAAAAATATGTTTTTAATATATCGAAATATTTCGATATATTTTTTAAATTTGCACCAACTTTACTTCAGCTGATAATTTTGGTTTGAATAATTTTCCTTAAATCATCCTCTATGAAAATTTTATTTACGTATATCAAAACCCATAAATCGCTTTTATACATAGCGTTATTTTTGGCCACAATAAATCAATGTTTTTCCTTATTTGATTCCATAATTATTGGTAAACTGCTAAACGAATGTGGTGTTGGTGTGGCCAACTTTAATCACAATCAGCTCAGTTTTACAAAAGCAGTTATAGGCTGGCTGGCTTTGTCTTTGGGCGCAGCAATGGTTTCCAGAATTGCCAAAAACTTTCAGGATTATTTTACCAATATCATCATTCAGCGAACGGGTGCACAAATGTACACAGACGGTATCCAAAAAGCACTGCAATTGCCTTTTCAGGATTTTGAAGACCAAAGAAGTGGTGAAACTCTGGGCAAACTTCAAAAGGTAAAAATTGACTGTGAAAAATTCATCACACTTGCTATTTCATTAATTTTTCAATCGCTAGTCGGCATTGTATTCGTCGTTGTTTATGCCATAAGCATTCATTGGTTATTGGGTCCCATATTTCTGGCAACCGTTCCTGTAATTGCTTTCATCAGTTCATTTTTAGGCAAAAGAATCAAGAAAGTTTCCAGAGAAATTTTAGGAGAAACCACCGCTTTGGCTGGAGCCACAACCGAATCCTTACGAAATATTGAACTCGTAAAAAGCTTGGGATTGACCGAGCAAGAAGTCAATCGTTTGAATGCCACCACCATTAGAATCCTTGGATTGGAACTTAAAAAAGTACGATTCATCCGTTCGTTGAGTTTCATTCAAGGCACAACGGTTCATTTTATGCGGACAACTTTGGTTTTTGCGCTTTATATGTTCATTTTTAATGACATTATCAAACCTGGAGATTTGATTACACTAATGTTCTTTTCTTTCTTTTTGTTTAATCCGCTGCAGGAATTGGGAAATGTGATTGCTACCTATAACGAAACGAAAGCTTCGATGGATAATTTTGCTGATTTAATGAATTCCAAAAGCGAAGAAACGCCTGTAAATCCAAAAACTATTGGCGCTATCAATCATTTGCGTTTTGAGAATATTTCATTCAAACACCAAACTGCCAGTTCCTATGCCGTAAAAAACATTTCTTTTGATGCAAAAGCCGGCGAAACCATTGCTTTTGTGGGGCCATCGGGAAGCGGTAAAACTACTTTGGTCAAAATGCTGGTCGGATTGTACAATCCCGCAGAAGGCGCTATTTTTTACAATGAAAAAAATGCCAAAGACATTGACCTAACCGAATTAAGACAGCAATTAGGTTTTGTAACCCAAGATGCACAATTATTTTCGGGAACGATAAAAGACAATTTACTATTTGTAAAACCAAATGCTACGGACGAAGAAATCAATGATGTTTTACAAAAATCGGCTTGTCAAAATTTATTAAAACGTGCCGAAAAAGGCATAAACACTACTATTGGGGAAGGTGGTATAAAAGTATCGGGAGGAGAAAAACAGCGTTTGTCTATTGCCAGAGCTTTGCTTAGAAATCCACATTTACTGCTTTTTGACGAAGCCACATCAGCATTGGACTCGATTACCGAAGAAGAAATCACCAAAACCATTCGTAGCATATCGTCTAAACAAGACCAGATTACAGTATTGATTGCACATCGTTTATCGACCATTATGCACGCTGATAAAATATTTGTTTTGGAACAAGGACATATCATCGAACAAGGCAAACATCAAGATTTATTAGATGAAAAAGGCTTGTATTATGCGATGTGGAGACAGCAGATTGGGGAAAGGAAGTAATGGGAGTTTATCCTGAACAGTTTGAATAATTTACAACTAAAAAACCCTAGCAAATTTAGAATTTGCTAAGGTTTATTTTTTATAATCCCAATCTTTTAGACCAGTTTTTAGGAGAACGCGAGGTATGAAAAACGCCAATAACAATAATTTAGTTTTTTTCAAATCTATAATGAATTCCATAAGGGAAACGGGAAATAAATCTAACCTTTATATTTTTATATCTTTTTTGGAACGCATCTGGATTTCTTAAAATAGCATCAATTCCAGCTTCTAGACAAAGTTCAAAATCATAAGAAAGTCCTATTCTTTGTTCTTCATACCAAAGAACAATATCTTCAATATCGAATAACGCTTCTTTTACGAAATGAATTTTGTACACTATCGAATACTTTTTAAATGGTTTTTAACCTCATCCCAAGTATATAATTCCGTTTTTCCTTCTTCTAAATTTTTTATTCGAATATCTAATTCTCTTTTTACATCATCTGGAATTTCTAAATCATTTTTAGAAACACTATCCCACAATTGTTCGGCAAGAACAATTTTTTCCGCATCACTGTATTTAGACAAATTTTTAATTTCCATAACTCCCTGTATTAGTATTGAATACTACAAATTTAAACAAAATTAATTATGAATCGATATCTCCCTAGCCCAGATTGCAGTGGAAATCCTTTTATTTTTTCTTTAAAAATAAAAAGATTACTTCACTATACTCTTATTCTCATAGGAGTTCAGTGAATTCCATTTGTAACGGAAAGCGGGAAATAGCTCAAAAAAAAGCAGCCATCATTACGATAGCTGCTTCTCTTTATTCTATTTTCTGATTACGACCCACACATTTCACAATCTTCAGGACCAGCATTTTTAGCCAGTTCAATCATTGCCCTGTATTCTTCCGGAGTCATTTCAACAGATTCGTTTAAAACAGCAATAGGTTGTAATACTTGTTCGGCAACTTGCTCTTTAACTTCTATTGGTTCCGATTTCTTGTCGTTGTTCAAAGTGAATTTAATAGCATCTACAGCTGCTTTTGTTCTCAAGTAATACATTCCGGTTTTCAATCCAGATTGCCAAGCGTAGAAGTGCATTGAGGTCAATTTAGAATAATTGGCGTTTTGCATAAACAAGTTCAACGATTGCGATTGATCCACAAAATAACCACGTTGACGAGACATATCAATAATATCTTTCATCGACATTTCCCAAACCGTTTTGTATAATTCTTTCAAGTCCTGCGGAATATTTAAGTCCTGAACAGAACCATTATTACGCATTAATTCTTGTTTCAACGTTTCGTTCCAAAGTCCGCGCTCTACTAAATCATTTAGTAAATGCTTGTTTACCACTATAAATTCTCCCGAAAGTACACGTCTAGTATAAATATTAGAAGTATATGGTTCGAATGCTTCGTTGTTACCCAAAATCTGTGAAGTAGAAGCCGTTGGCATTGGTGCTACCAACAATGAATTTCTTACTCCGTGTTCCATTACTTCTTTTCTCAGTGAAGCCCAATCCCAACGTCCTGAAAGTTCTTCGTCTTTCATTCCCCAAAGATTGTGTTGGAATTCTCCTTCTGAAATTGGAGACCCTTTGAAAGTAGAATAAGGCCCTTCTTCTTTTGCCATTTCCATCGAAGCAGTTACGGCAGCAAAGTATAAGGTTTCGAAAATTTCTTGATTCAATTTTTTAGCTTCGTCACTTGTAAAAGGCAAACGCAACATAATAAAAGCATCAGCAAGACCTTGCACTCCAAGACCAATTGGACGATGACGCATATTAGAGTTTTCTGCCTCGATTACAGGATAGTAATTTCTGTCGATCACTTTATTCAAGTTGCGAGTTACACGTTTAGTAACAGTAAACAACAATTCGTGATTGAATTTTTTATTTTCCACAAACATTGGCAACGAAAGTGAAGCCAAGTTACAAACCGCAATTTCGTCACTTGAAGTGTATTCCATAATCTCGGTACACAAATTCGATGAACGAATGGTTCCAAGATTTTTCTGGTTCGATTTACGGTTTGCTGCATCTTTGTACAACATATATGGCGTTCCAGTTTCGATTTGTGATTCCAAAATTTTCTCCCATAATTCGTGCGCTTTGATGGTTTTTCTTCCTTTACCCGCTTTTTCGTAATTGGTATACATTTTTTCGAATTCCTCACCGTGAACGTCATACAAACCTGGACATTCATTTGGACACATCAAGGTCCAATCTCCATTTTCTTGTACCCTTTTCATAAACAAATCTGAAGTCCACATTGCAAAGAATAAATCTCTAGCACGCATTTCTTCTTTACCCGTATTCTTTTTCAAATCCAAGAATTCGAAAATATCAGCGTGCCAAGTTTCGATGTAAATCGCAAAACTTCCTTTACGTTTTCCACCACCTTGATCTACATAACGAGCGGTATCATTAAAAACTCTCAACATAGGAACAATTCCGTTTGAGGTTCCATTTGTACCACGAATATAAGAACCCGTAGCACGAACGTTATGAATGGAAAGCCCTACTCCACCAGCAGATTGTGAAATTTTCGCCGTGTTTTTTAAGGTATCATAAATTCCGTCAATACTATCATCTTTCATTGCCAAAAGGAAACAAGAAGACATTTGCGGTTTTGGAGTTCCTGAGTTGAACAATGTTGGCGTGGCGTGTGTAAAGAATTTTTTCGACATCAAGTCGTAGGTTTCTATAACGGATTTCAAATCATCTAAGTGAATTCCAACAGAAACACGCATCAACATATGCTGAGGACGTTCCACAATTTTTCCGTTTATTCTCAACAAATACGAGCGTTCCAAAGTCTTGAAACCAAAATAATCGTAGTTGAAATCTCTATTGTATATGATATGTGAATCCAAAAATTCAGAATTCTCCATAATTACTTTATGCACTTCTTCCGAAAGCAATGGTGCTTCAAGATTAGTTCTCGGATTTACGTAATGAAACATTTCGTTCATTGTTTCCGAGAATGATTTTTTGGTATTCGAATGCAAATTCGAAATGGCAATTCTCGCCGCCAATTGTGCATAATCAGGATGCGCAATCGTCATTGAGGCTGCTGTTTCCGCAGCAAGATTATCTAATTCTGATGTTGAAACTCCATCGTAAAGTCCTTCAATTACTCTCATTGCCACTTTCACGGCATCTACTAAATCATTCAAACCATAGCATAGTTTTTTAATCCTATCCGTGATTTTGTCGAACATTACTGGCTCTTTGTGGCCGTCTCTTTTTACTACGTACATAATCTTGTTGTTTTTTAAAACAGAAAATCCCTTTCCTGTTTTGGTGAATTTGTATTACTGTTTTGGGAAACTAATCCCGGTATTAATTTGTGGTTTTTTGCCACGAAGACACAAAGGCGCAAAGTTTTTTTTGGCTTCGGTATTCGTACTAAGATTAACAGTTCTTATTTTATAATTTTCTTAGTGACTTAGCGTCTTTGCGGTGAAAAAAAAATTAAAAATCAGCGTCGAAGCTAATTTTTTGAGCATCAGAATCGGTATTCATTACTCCTGATTTTTGATATTCGGCTACTTTCTTTTCGAAGAAATTGGTTTTTCCTTGAAGCGAAATCATATCCATAAAATCAAAAGGGTTGGCTGTGTTGTACTCTCTTTTGCAACCTAATTCTACTAATAATCTATCGGTAACAAACTCTAAATATTGTGTCATCAAAGTGGCGTTCATTCCAATCAAACTCACTGGAATAGACTCCGTGATGAATTCTCTTTCGATATTCAAGGCATCGACAATAATTTCCCTGATACGTGCTTTAGGTACTTTATGTTTTAAATGGTGATTGTGTAAATGCACGGCAAAATCACAGTGAACACCTTCATCACGAGAAATCAATTCATTAGAAAATGTCAATCCCGGCATCAATCCACGTTTTTTCAACCAGAAAATAGAACAAAAACTTCCTGAAAAGAAAATTCCTTCTACCGCTGCAAAAGCAATCAATCTTTCGGCAAAAGAATCCGATTCGATCCATTTCAAAGCCCATTCGGCTTTTTTCTTAATCGCAGGAAAAACATCAATTGCAGTAAATAATTGTGTTTTTTCGGCTTCATCTTTTACGTAAGTGTCAATCAAAAGCGAATACGTTTCGCTATGAATGTTTTCCATCATAATCTGGAAACCATAAAAGAATTTCGCTTCGGCATATTGCACTTCATTCACAAAGTTTTCAGCCAAATTCTCATTCACAATTCCATCAGAAGCTGCAAAAAACGCTAAAATGTGTTTTACGAAATATTTTTCGTCTTCGCTCAACTTATTGTTCCAATCATTCAAATCTTGGGATAAATCAATTTCTTCTGCAGTCCAGAAACTGGCTTCCATACTTTTATAAAATTCCCATATATCTTGGTGTTTGATAGGAAAGATTACGAATCGATTTTTATTTTCTTGTAAGATTGGTTCAATTTGTGACATTGCGATTTTTATTTTTTTGAAATTTTAACGAAATATTATGTTTTCGTCGATTACAAAGATTGTGAATTATCATGGTTATTAAAAGCCAAACTTATTCACAATCTCGTTGAGTTTTTAACAATTAGAATGTTTTTCATACAAATAATAAATAACTGTATATCAAATATTTAAAAACCTTAAAAACCAGAAAACACCCTAAAACATAGGGATTTAAAAAAAGGAAATATAGAAAGCTTCTAAATAATTTTAACGTTCTCCTTTGAGTTCACCAGCGACTTTTTCGAGTTCCAAATACCAGTCTTCGCCAAATCTTCGAACAAGTGCTTCTTTGACAAATTTATACACTGGAACCTCCAATTCTTTGCCCAAGGAACAGGCGTCATCACAAATTTCCCACTTGTCATAATTAACAGCGGCAAATTCTGTGAAATCCTTGACACGAATGGGATACAAATGGCAAGAAACTGGTTTTTTCCAATCGACTATTCCTTGATTGTAGGCTTGTTCGATTCCACAAAGTGCTGTTTTACCGTCAAAGATGACGTAAGCGCAATCTTTGTTGTCAATTAACGGTGTTTCCAGATCACCTTCGGTTCCTTTTGTCCAAGCTCCTTGCGCTTCGATGGCGGCAATGCCTTCTTTGCGTAGAAATGGTTTTACTTTTGGATAAATGGCCTCCATAATTTTAGTTTCGGCCTCGCTCAATGGTGCACCAGCATCGCCATCGACACAACACGCGCCTTTGCAAGCCGATAAATTACAAACAAATTCTTTTTCAAGAATATCTTCCGATACAATGGTTTTTCCTAGTTGAAACATTTTGCAAAGATACCTTTCAATTCTGAATTTTGAATGTTAAATTTTGAGTTTCTCACGACTTTAACAACTATCCTACTTTGTCTTTTTCATTGCATCGAAAAAACAACGAAATCAATACCATCTGTTTACATATTCCAAATTATCCGAAAAAATTTACTGAATTTAATTTTACCCCATTGAAATTCAATACTTTTGTTTCATCAAAAACACAAATTATGGAACTAGATTTTAAAGAAATAGCCACTGTTGGAATGGTGCTTTTTGCTGTAATTGATATCGTGGGAACAATTCCTATTATGGTTGATTTAAAAACAAAACACGGACATATAGAATCAGAGAAAGCATCTTTGGTAGCTGGATTGATTATGATAGTTTTTCTTTTTGTTGGAGAAGAATTATTAAAGCTAATTGGTATTGATGTTCATTCATTTGCCGTTGCGGGATCTTTTGTATTGTTCTTTTTGGCGCTTGAAATGATTTTAGGCATTCGCATTTATCGCGATGAAGAATCAAGTTCCGCATCTATTGTTCCAATTGCTTTCCCGTTAATCGCTGGTGCTGGAACAATGACTACATTGTTATCCTTGAAAGCCCAATACCAAACCCTAAATATTGTTGTTGCCATTGTCTTGAATATCATCGTGGTTTACATCGTTTTGAAATCGTCAGCTAAAATTGAAAAAATGTTGGGAAAAAATGGTTTGGGAGTCATCAGAAAGGCTTTTGGAGTAGTTCTTTTGGCCATTGCTGTTAAATTATTCGCTGGTAATGTTAAAGGTTTGTTTGTCTAAAATAAATTTTTATAAATTTACCCATCTTTTTTACAAAAAAATATTTTATGAAACTTTTCACTAACATATTGGTAGTTTTGGCAATAGGCCTAATTGTATTCAATATTAGCCTACTCGATTTCAAACATCCTCTCGAAGGGAACAGTATGATTGCCTTTATAGGGATTGCTGCTTCTTTTTGTGCTGTTTTAATTCTTTTGATATTTAGAATGTCGAAGAGTATCGAAGAAAAAATGAATGATAAATTCTAGTCGTGTTTGATGTTTTGCTAATTGGCGGTGGCGTTTCAGGAATGTCATGTGCCTTAGTTTTGGGTTCTGCCAAAAACAAACCTTTCGCAACCGATAAAAAAATCGGAATTATTGCTCATCAAAAAAATTCTAATCTCCAGGAAGCGATTATAAACAATGCCTACGGAATTACTCCTGGCAAATTGGGTGCAGATTTATTATCCGAAAGCATTCAACATTTATCCGAAACTTATCCACATATCAGCCAAATTCCTGAAGAGAAAGTCCTGAAAATCGAAAGCAAATTTACTTCGTCCTCGTGTACTGAATTTTCAGTAATCACCAACAAGAATACTTATAAAACCAAAACCATTGTAGTAGGAATTGGCTCTGCCAATACTTTTGACATTGAAGGATTGATGAATTTTCTAACTCCTCATCAAAAAGCTTTACCTGAGAAAAAAAGAATCCAACTGAAAAATACTGACCATAAAGTCGCCGAAGGTATTTATGTAATTGGAACTCTTGCTGGCTGGAGAAGCCAAGTGGCGATTGCTGCCGGAAGCGGTGCTGCAGTTGCGACAGACATACTTACTTTGTGGAATAACGGTATCCAAACTCACGCTCACGATAGTATCCGATAAATTTATATTCTACTTAACTGAAACAATCTCTTTTACTTTGATATGCTTTTCGGTATCAGTTTTCCATATTTCTCCTTTTAACGAAACTTCTTCACCTACTTTAAGTTGCTTGAAGTTTTGAGGCCCACCAAGATTCACAATACTGATTGTAGCAAAATAAACTTCATTTTTATTGGTGTTAATTTTAGCTGTGTAACCGTCTTTGCCTTTTTCTATTGATTCCACTTTTCCTGAAATCGTATTTTTATCTTTCATACAAGCACAAGAAATCACAAAAGTCAAAAGCGTTAAAACTGCCAAAAATCGAATTAATTTTTTCATATATTTTTTTTTAAAGTTTTTTATTGTGAACTCAAAACCCTCTTAATCATTGCGTCGTCTTTTAACACGATTTCATAATATTTATCTTCATTGAATAATTGTCGGGCAAATTCGGCAGACAAATAGCGTTTGACCAAAGCCTTGTTTTTGTCCAGTTTCAAATCCAATCCATTGGTGAAAAGATATTTTTGGAACGCATTGTAATACAAATCGGTTGCATTGACTTTTGCAACACATTGTCCAAAAGACAAACCTTTAAAAGCGTTTCTATTGCGATCTAATTGTTCGAAAACAAAATGCCCCATAAAACCCGATTGCAATAAATAAGCTGTGTGTTCGTTACCCTTATCCAACTCCATCGGAACAAAAATATCAGGAACAATTCCGCCCCCACCATAAACAATTCTGCCTTTTGGAGTTTTGTATTTAAGGTTTTTTGTTATTTTAATACTGTCTTTATAGTATAATTCCCCATTTTTAAATCGCGATTCCGAATCCTTGGAATAATCTTCCTTACCGTTCGAATATGGTTTTTGTATCGATCGACCCGTTGGGGTATAATATCGGGCAACGGTCAATCGCACAGCCGACCCATCGGAGAAATCCATTTCGCGTTGTACCAATCCTTTCCCAAAAGAACGGCGACCCACAACGGTTCCTCTATCGTTATCCTGAATAGCACCTGCCAATATTTCGCTTGCCGAGGCGCTATTCTCATTGATTAAAACCACTACTTTTCCTGTTTCGAAACTCCCTTTTTTGGTAGCAAATGTTTTGTCTATTGTTCCTTTTTTATTTTTTGTAAAAACAATAAGTTGCTTGTCTTTCAATAATTCGTCGGCAATAGAAATAGCTTCTTCCATATAACCTCCACCATTGTCCCGAAGATCGATAGCGAGTGATTTTGCTCCTTGTTTTCTCAAATCATCCAAGCCCGTTTTGAACTCATCGTATGTAGTTTCGGCAAAACGATTTATTTTTATGTAGCCCGTTGTTGCGTCCAAAAGTAAGGCTGCATCGACACTTTTTATAGGTATAACGCCTCGTTTTACTTTGATTTTGAGTTTTCTATTTTCAGATTTTCTATAAATCGTGAGCACAATTACTGAACCTTCTTTTCCTTTTAGTTTGGCAAATAAACTATCGTTTGGCAATTTTCGTCCAAACATTCTTGTTTTATCAGCATACAGGATTCTGTCTCCCGCTTTAATTCCTGCTTTTTCTGAAGGACTATTCTCTATGGGTTTTATTATCGCCACCGAATCGTTGTACATATAAAAATTTACCCCAATTCCAACGAAATCGCCTTTCATACTTTCGGCAACTTGCTCTTGTTCGCTTGGCGGAATATAAATGGAATGTGGATCGAGTTGCCCAAGAATCGTATTGATAGTCTTACTCATAATAGAGTCCGAATTCACGCTATCAACATATTCGTTGTCTATAAAATCGAGTAGTTTATTGAGTTTGTTTTTCGAAATATTTTTAACCAAAAAATGATTTTGACTCGGAAAATTAATCCATCCGCCCAGAAGCACTCCAAAAGCTATAGCAGCAAAAATAAGTATTGGTAAATAATTCGAATTAATTTTCATTTGGTGATTTTCATTGTTTTTTGTTGGTCAAACCTGTCTGCCGGTAGGCAGATGTAATTCACATACACAACCAATGATTAATTGTGTTTTCTGTATGTTCATTTCATTTTATCCTAAAACTTCAATTTGTTCTACTATCACGCCCGCTTTAATCAGAAAATCTACTCCCGAAGTATCTTTATACCCTGTTTGATAAACTACTCTCTTTATTCCGGATTGGTGTATCAATTTACTGCATTCCTTGCATGGGGAAAGCGTAATATATAATGTGGCGCCTTCACAAGTTTGGGTCGATCTTGCCACTTTCAAAATAGCATTTGCCTCGGCGTGAAGCACATACCAATTAGTCAAGCCCGATTCGTCTTCGCAACAATTTTCAAAACCTGATGGGGTACCGTTATATCCATCGGAAATAATCATTCGATCCCGAACAATTATTGCTCCCACTTGCTTGCGTTTGCAGTAAGACAAAAGGCTCCATTCTTTGGCTATTCGAAGATAAGCTCGGTCGTATTTATTTAATTTTTTCTTTTCCATTTTAATTTTATCTAATCCAGATTTTGCTTTCGATAATCATCGGCAAAACTACACCAATTATGAAAGACGACATAACTAATGTCCAATCCCTTTTCGAAAATCGGAAGAATGTTTGAACAATATAAGCTAGAATCAAAACTACAAAAACCACAACTATTTGAGCCGCTTCTATTCCTAATGCAAATTCTGATAATGGCAATAATTTAGATTGAGAGGAGCTGCCAAACATAGATTTAAAATAAGTAGCAAATCCCAAACCATGAGCGATTCCAAAAAACAAAGTCACAAAAAGCACCACACTGATGCTTTCTTTTTTTGAGGATTTTCCCGCCGTAAAAAGGTGAAATATAGACACAATAAGAATCGTTATTGGAATTAAAAAATCGACCAAATTCCCTTTAATAATTATCACACCAAAAACAGACAACAGCAATGCCAATGAATGTCCAATGGTAAAAATGGTCACTAAAAGCAATAACCTAGCCCAGTCCTTGAATGCATAAGGAACCGACAATGCAATTAAAAACAAGATATGGTCATAAGCATAAGGATTAAGAATATGTCTCAAGCCTTTTTCAAAATAAATCCAAAATTCAGACATTACAAATAATTTTAAAGATTAGGGGTTGCCAAACTTACAATTTATTTTGAAATTAGCATGGAACGGTGCCGTTAAAAGCAGTAGTTGTCTCATTTATTTTATTAAAAACAGCGAAAAAATCAGAAATTGGCATTCGTTAAAATCGAAATTATTAGTATCTTTATATACAAATCATTTAAAACTCAAAATTATGTCAATAGCAGAATTATTTGATAGCGAATTTAAACACCGAATAAAAGGTCGTTTTTCTGCAGCAGTTCATGTATTGTATGCAGATGGAGGAAAATTTGACCCCGATGAAAAAAAGTTTTTAGACAAATTAGCCGTAAAACTCGATATTTCTGAAGAAGAATATAAAGAGATTTTAGAGGACCCTCTGAAATACCCAATTAACCCACCTTATTTATTTGTAGAAAGGTTGGAAAGTTTATACAATATTTCCAGAGTGGTGCATCACGATCATCATTTAGGAGACAAACAAGAAACTTTATTGAGAAAATTTGCCATAGCACTGGGTTTTTCAACAAGTAATGTAGATTACATTGTCAATAAAGCACTTGCACTGGTTGACAAAAAAGTAGATTTAGACACTTTCATTTATGAAATGCAAAATATGAATAGATAAAAAAACACCCCAAAACAGAAACTACTTTGGGGTGTTTTGGCATTATTCCGAATTTAAAACTTTAGTATTTACTTAATTTGGCCAATCGCATAAAATCTTCCGCTTTTTCGACCATATTGTAACTTCCACAAAAGAAAGGTGCTCTTTCGTGCAATTCTGTGGGTTGAATTTCCATTATTCGATTAAATCCATCCGATGCTTTTCCTCCGGCTTGCTCGACAATAAATGCCATAGGATTGCATTCATAAAGTAATCGCAATTTCCCTTTTGGCGCTTTGGTACTGGTTGGATACAAATAAATTCCTCCTTTTATCATATTCCTGTGAATGTCCGAAACCAAACTTCCGATGTAACGCGAAGTATAGGGTCTTTCCTCCTCTTCGAGCTGGCAATATTTAATGTAATCTTTCACCCCTTGCGGAAAATGAACATAATTTCCCTCGTTTATAGAATAGATATTTCCGTCTTTCGGGAATTCCATATTGGGATGCGACAAGTAAAAGGTTCCAATGGCAGGGTTTAATGTAAAACCGTTTACCCCGTGACCAGTTGTATAAACCAACATCGTGGACGTACCATAAATCACGTATCCCGCCGCCACTTGATTAATTCCAGGTTGCAAGAAATCTTCAATGGTTACTGGAGTTCCTATTGGTGTAATCCTTCTAAAAACCGAAAAAATGGTTCCTACCGAAACATTTACATCAATATTTGAAGAACCATCGAGCGGATCCATCAAAACCACGTATTTATTGTTGTGACAGTTATCGCTGCCTTCAACGGTAATAAATTCATCATTTTCTTCTGAAGCAATCCCGCATACAATCTCGCGATTAATCAAGGTCTGAATAAAAACCTCGTTGGCATAGACATCCAATTTTTGTTGGTCTTCACCTTGAATGTTTTGCTCACCGGCTGCACCAACAATATCAACCAAACCGGCCTTATTTACCTTATAATTTACGACCTTTGCGGCCAAGCGAATGGAGTTAATAATTCTGGATAATTCGCCTGACGAATATTGAAAGGCATTTTGGTTTTCGATGATAAATTCCCCTAGGGTTTTGTTGCGTTCTTCCATTATGAAATCGTTGTAGTTAGTTTGAAGTCACAAATATCGGATTTTTTGTGAAAATGATTATATCTTATTCATTTCGTTTATCAGAATTGTATATTTGCTACTTATTTTATAACATTTTGTTTGTAAATTCATTATTTACACAGAAAACAATGACAAATTGAAATTTATGAACATCCGAAAAGGCAAACCAGAAGATATGGAAGCTGTTTTGGGACTTATTCAAGAATTAGCCAATTTTGAAAAAGAACCAGAAGCCGTTTTAATAACAGTAGAAGATTTAGTTCGAGATGGTTTTGGACCCGTTCCCTTATTTAATGTTTTTGTTGCCGAAGTGGAATCCGAGGTAGTGGGAATTGCCTTGTATTATTACCGATATTCAACTTGGAAAGGAAAAACAATTCACTTAGAAGATTTGGTTGTCAAAGAAAAAATGCGTGGTACAGGTTTGGGTTATGCCTTGTATTCCGAAATCATCAAAAAGGGTAAAAAAGACAAGGTTCGAAGAATTGAATGGAATGTTCTGGATTGGAACACACCAGCAGTTGAATTTTATAAAAAATCGGGCGCCAAAATACTTGACGATTGGAAAGTGGCGCAAATGGACGAAGCAGCAATCAACTATTTCGTTGAAAATAAATTAAAATAACATATAACAAATCGCTTTCAAGTTTCAGCTACAAATCTGAAACCTGAAATCTGAAATCTTAATTTAAAATGAGAGTATTCAAATTTGGTGGTGCATCGGTGAAAGATGCCGCAGGAATTAAAAACGTATATAGCGTTTTGCAAACAGCAGGTTACGAAGATGTATTATTGGTAGTTTCAGCAATGGGAAAAACCACGAATGCCCTAGAATTAGTCATCAAAAACTATTTCGACAAATCCGCAGAATTGCAATCATCGGTTCAAGAAGTAAAAAAATACCATAACGAAGTGCTTTTGGATTTATTCGAAGACGAGAACAATCCAGCTTTTGCTGCCGTAAACGCGCAGTTTGCCGATTTGGAATATTTCTTGGCACACAACAAATCTCCGAATTACAATTTTGTTTACGACCAAATCGTGAGCTACGGTGAATTGATCTCGACCACGGTTTTAAGCCATTTTATGAGCCACATGGGCATCAAAACGCAATGGCTTGACGTGAGAAACTTCGTGAAAACGGATTCCAATTATAGAGATGCCGAAGTGGATTGGGATTTGACAAAGAAAAATATCTCCAAAAACGTAAAAGGAAAAATACTGAACATCACTCAAGGATTCTTGGGTTCTGACGAAAATAATTTCACTACCACTTTAGGTCGTGAAGGTTCGGATTATACTGCAGCCATTTTTGCTTATTGCTTGAATGCCGAAAGCGTAACTATCTGGAAAGACGTTCCGGGAGTAATGAATGCCGATCCGAGATATTTTGAAAACGCGAGTTTGCTAAACCAAATTTCGTATCGCGAAGCTATCGAATTAGCGTTTTACGGAGCTACCGTTATTCACCCAAAAACCCTGCAACCTTTACAGAAAAAGGAAATTCCTTTGTATGTAAAATCATTTATAAACCCATTGTTGCCAGGAACAAGCGTTTCCAAAGGCGAAACATTGGAACCATTTATGCCTTGTTTTATTGTTAAAAGAGAACAATTGTTGATTTCTCTTTCGTCGATAGATTTCTCTTTCATCATGGAAGAAAACATCAGCGAGATTTTCGCTATATTCCACCAATTCAAATTAAAAGTAAACTTGATTCAGAATTCTGCTATCAGTTTTTCAGTTTGTGTGGAAGATAAATTTGGCAACTTCAAAGATGTGAACGCTATCTTGTCCAAAAAATTCAAGGTTGATTTTACAGAAAATGTTACTTTGTACACCATTCGCCATTTCGACGAAAAAGCAGCACACACGGTTGAAGAAAACAAAACCGTGATTCTAAAACAAGTGAGCCGCGAAACAATGCAAATTGTGACTAAGGAAAACTAGAATAACTATTAAAATAATATTACCGCAGATTCACAGATTTTAAAATTTGTGAATTTGCGGTTTTTTTTTTGATTTTGTCATTGCGATAATTTTCTCAAAAAAACTTGATTCAACCTCAAAATTCCACATTACAATTTCCCAATTATAAATACTACTTTTGATACTTTCGAGTTTAAGTATTTATGTTAAAAAACATCCTGATTTTGTTGGCAATAATCTGCTTTTCTGGACTTCAGGCCCAGGAAACTAATTCTTTGTACAAAACCAAAAAAATTCCCATCACTCGCGACACGATTCATCTCGAAAAAACAAGCATAAATTCAAGTAATTTTAAATTGCTTGACGCAAATGAAAAACCCATTGACTCGACTTTTTACAAAATAAATTTCGGAAAAGGAATACTGATTTTAAGCGAAGAATTACCCACAAGTTCAGATTCTCTGACAGTTCATTACCTGAAACTTCCCGAGATTTTAACCAAAGAATATCGCATTTATGACGACAGTAAAGTGGTAAGCAATGAAGCCTCCACAGGAAGTTTGTATAAAATTGAAAGAGAAAGTCTGCAGAAAAAAAACACGCCTTTTGAAGGACTCAACACATCGGGAAGCATCACGCGTGGCGTGACAATTGGTAACAATCAAAATTCGGTTTTAAACTCTAATCTCGATTTGCAAATCACGGGAAAACTTTCCGACAAAGTGAGTTTGCGGGCTTCCTTGCAAGACAACAACATTCCGCTGCAAGATGGCGGTTATTCGCAAAAACTGGATCAATTTGACAATGTTTTTATGGAACTTTTCAGTGAGAAATGGAATATTCGAGCCGGTGATGTTTTTCTGGAAAACCATAAAACCCAATTCCTAAATTTCAACAAAAAAGCACAGGGAATCGCGACTAGTTTTGACTTTGGAGACGAAGACAACAAGACGAATATTTTCGCTTCGGCGGCCTTGGTCAAAGGACAATATGCCAAGAGTAATTTCGTGGGTCAGGAAGGAAACCAAGGACCGTATAAATTAATTGGTCAAAATGGCGAATTTTATGTCTTGGTCATTTCGGGTTCAGAGCGCGTTTACGTCAACGGAATCCTTTTGAAACGGGGCGAAAACAACGATTATACGATAGATTACAATGCAGGTGAAATTATATTCACGCCTCTTTTTACCATTACTTCTGAAATGCGAATTACCGTGGAATACCAATATTCGAATCAAAATTATACCCGATTCGTGACTTATGTCGGCGGAAGCCACGAAAGCAAAAAATGGAGTTTTGGCAGTTATTTGTACTCCGAAAACGATTTGAAAAACCAACCTTTGCAACAAAGTCTTTCGGCAGAACAAGCACAAATTTTAGTTGATGCCGGCGACAATCAAGACTTGATGGTGGCTCCGTCGGCTTATCTGGATTCTTACTCTGACAACAAAATTTTGTATAAAAAAACTATGATTAACTCACTTGAAATTTTCGAATATTCGAATAATCCAGACGATGTTTTATACAACGTTCGTTTCAGTCAAGTTGCTGCCAATAAAGGAAATTACATCCTGAAAAACAGTGCTGCCATTGGCAGAATTTATGAATATATTGAAGCACTAAATGGCGTTCCACAAGGAAATTACGAACCGATTATTCAATTAGTTGCTCCCATAAAAACCCAAGTTGCGACTTTTTTAGGCAAATACAATCCCAGCGATAAAACGGCAATTGATTTTGAAATTGGCGTTAGTAACAATGATAAGAACCTTTTTTCATCCAAAGACGATTCGAACAATGAAGGTTTGGCGACAAAAATAAATGCAAGACAACGCCTTTATTCGAGAAAATGGAATGTGGATGCTTTTGCCAATTACCAGTTTATAGCCAAAGATTTCAGTTCCGCAGAACGACTTTACAGCATTGAATTTAGCCGAGATTGGAATTTGGGAACTACTGCCATTGGCAATCAAAGTTATTTGGTTTCGGGACTCCAAATGACTTTGCCCGAAAAAGGAAACTTGATTTACCAATTTGAAAAACTGGACTTCTCTGGTAATTTTTACGGGAATCGCCATATTTTGAATACTTCATTTAATTTGAACGATTGGAAAATTCAAAGTTTGGGAAGTTTCCTAAATAGCGATTCCAGCACTTGCTCCGCCTGTTCGCTGTCGCTCGGGTCAACATCTAAATTTTTGCGGAATCATACCCAAGTCAAGTATCATTTTAAGAAAAATTGGGTTGGTTCTCGCCTCAAATTGGAAGACAATCAAGAAAAAGACAAAGCAACCAATCAATTTTCGGCTTTGAGTCAACGATTCACAGAGTATGGATTTTTTGCTGGACGTGGCGATAGCACCAAAGTTTTTGTGGAATTGGGCTATTTTAAAAGAGCCAATGACAGCTTGCAAAACGGAATAATTCAACGCGTGAACAATTCCCAAACTCTTGCCTTACGATCGAAATTGATTCAAACTAACAAAAGCGATTTGTCTCTTTTCGTAAATTACCGAGTTTTGAATTTTGTGGATACAGCCAAGAAAAACGAACCTTCGCTGAATTCCAGGATGATTTACAACGATCGTTTTTTCAATCAATTGATTCAATCGACGACAGTATTCGAAACCAATTCGGGTTCCATTCCGCAACAAGAATTTACCTATCTTGAAGTTCCCGTGGGTCAAGGGGTTTATACTTGGAACGATTACAACAGCAACGGAATTCAGGAATTAGAGGAGTTTGAAGTGGCACCTTTTGTAGACCAAGCGAAATATATTAGAGTGTATTTACCGAACCGAATTTACATTAAAACCCATCAAAACAAGTTTTCGCAATCCATAACTTTAAACCCCAATCAATGGCAAAACGAGAAGGGATTCAAAAAAACACTTTCTTATTTTTACAACCAGACATCTTATCTCATTGACAGAAAAATAGAGAACAAAGGCGATAATTTCGACTTGAATCCGTTTAGCAAATCTGAGGAAAATGTTTTGGGATTAAACTCTAGTTTCAGAAATAGTTTGTTCTTTAACCGTGGCAAACAATTGCATTCCGTGACTTACACTTATGTTCAAAACGAAAATAAAAATTTACTTTCCATAGGTTCACAAAATGCCAAAAACAGTTCAAATCAATTGCAATACAATCATTTGTATCGAAAAAGCTGGTTGTTCGGGATGTTTGCCAAAACCATTCAAACTGCTCTGACATCAGAAAATTATCCGGAGAAGAATTATGAAATAAAAGGCTATCAATTGGCTCCAAAAATCAGTTATTTATTTTCGAAAAGCACGAGTTGGGATTTGTTTTATGAATTGCAGAATAAGGAAAATCAAATTGGAGCTTTTGAAACCTTATTACAAAACCGATTTGGAACTTCATTTACTTACGCAGGCGAGAAAAAAATTACGATGAACGGGGAAATTTCTTTTTATCAAAACAAATTCGTTGGCAATGAATTTTCGTCGGTGGGATTTCAAATGCTCGAAGGATTGCAAACAGGACAAAACTTGACTTGGCGATTGCTTTTACAAAAAAACCTGACCAATTTTCTGGACATCAACTTGAATTACCAAGGCAGAAAAAGTGAAACCAGCCAAACTATCCATACGGGAACCGTGCAATTGCGTGCTTATTTTTAAATTTCTTTGTGATATTAATCTCTTAAAAAATATATTTTTATAATACAAAAATCATTATTTTTATTGTTCCAACTTAAAAATCAAACTATTATGAAAAAATTAGTATTACTGTGTGTTCTTTTTGTTTTCGCTAATAGCTTTAACGCTCAAGAAACAACTCCAACTAAGAAAACCACAACCCAAAAGAAAACTACAAAAACAACTGCTGTTTCTAAATCAACTACCACGAAAGAAACTCCCAAAAAGAAATCAGGTTATGATTATAACAAAGATGTCACTGTCAAAACTCCTGCAAAAAAAGAGGCAACTTCTAAATCAACAACCACTAAAGTAACTACCAAAAAGAAATCAGGTTATGATTATGACAAAGATGTTACTGTCAAAACAACTGCAAAAAAAGAAACTGTAAAAAAAGAAACAGTTTCAAAAGACACTAAAAAGAAAGTAACCAAAGCCCCAACATTAAAAGAATCCAACGAAAAAGCGCCCAAAACTCCAGATAAAGTTACTGGCGAATACAATGGCAAAAAAGTTTATACTGGTTCAAGAGGCGGTAAATATTACATCAATAAAAACGGAAACAAGACCTATATTCAGGACTAATATTTCCTGAAAGCTGACTGTCCAGAAATAAAATTTTGGGCAGTTTTTTATACCATAACTTAATGGTAAAATAATGCTTTAAATATATGTAATGCTGATGGTTTTTATACCTTTCGTCCATAACTTGAAACAAATAAATGGATTTCAATTCTTCTCAAAAAACCATCTTGATTGCGCCTCTAAATTGGGGCTTGGGTCACGCTACCCGTTGCATTCCAATTATTAAGGCATTACAGGAAAATGATTATATTCCAATTATAGCTTCGGATGGGGTTGCACTGGAGTTATTGCGAAAAGAATTCCCTTATCTGCAATCGCTAGAATTGCCTTCGTACCAAATTGAATATGCCAAGAATGGCAAAAATTTCAAATGGAAACTATTGCAAAATTGTCCTAAAATGATTGAAGCCGTTTTGGAAGAAAAAAAAACGATCAAAAAATGGGTCAAAAAACATAGAATAGACGGTATAATTTCGGACAATAGGCTAGGCGTTTTCAGCCAAAAAGTACCTTCAGTGTTTATCACGCATCAACTGAACGTGATGACTGGAAATACCACCTGGATTACCAGCAAACTCCACCAACATATCATAAAAAAATATGTAGAATGTTGGGTTCCAGATTTTGAAGAAATTCCAAATCTATCCGGAAAACTAGGTCATATTAAGAAGGCTGATTTCAATATAAAATACATCGGTCCTTTGAGTAGAATCCAAAAAAAAATCATTCCAAAACGATATGATTTAATGATTATTCTTTCGGGACCAGAACCTCAACGCGGATTATTGGAAGAGAAATTAAAAAAAGAAATCTTGCGGTTTGAAGGCAAAATAGTCTTTATAAAAGGTATTGTTGAAGTTGAGCAAAAAAAGGAAGATACCGACAATGTAACTTTTTATAATTTTATGAATAGCCGCCAGCTTGAACAAACTTTCAACGAAAGTGAAACCATCTTGTGTCGCTCTGGGTACACCACCATTATGGACTTGGCAAAGCTAGGAAAAAAAGCCTTTTTTATTCCAACACCAGGTCAATATGAACAAGAATATTTAGCAGAAAAATTCAAAAAAGAAGGTTTGGCACCTTACTCAAAACAGAATGATTTCACGATAGAAAACCTTATGGAAATCGAAGTTTATAAAGGATTGAAACAATACGAAAGCCCTTTTGACTGGGCACAATTATTTCAAGTTTTCGAAAAATAAACAAACTATTTTGCCATAAAAAAACCCGAATTACACTAACAAATTAGTATAATTCGGGTTTAAATTTAAATATAATTTAGATTACTATTCAGATTCAATATTTGGATCTTCGTGTTTGTCGTGCTTGATAATTTTAGCATGAATAATAAAATAAACATACTCGGCAATATTGGAACAATGATCGGAAATTCGTTCCAAATGTTTAATCCCAATAACAAGATTGGTTCCTGACACGACCGTTTTTGAATGTGACTTCATTTCAGAAATGATGTTTTGAATGGTTTCATCACTTTTGATTTTGATTGCAGTATTCAAACTAAAAATTTCTGCAAAAGTATTTTCGTCACGCGTTAAGAAATAGGAATTGGTTTTAGCAGTGATTAGCTCCACTTGTCTCCCCAAATCTGCAATTTCAAACTTGGCTATTAAATCGTGTTTGTCTTTAATACTTTTGGCTCTTTTAATGATGCTAATGGCTAAATCTCCTATTCGTTCTACCTCGTTACTAATCTGCAATGCTCCCATAATAAAACGCAAGTCAGAAGCTACAGGCTGTTGCAAGGCAAAAATACTTTGACAAATTTCGTCGATTTTCACGTCTAATTTATCAATCTTACTTTCTATTTTCTTTACTTCCTTACCTTCAATTGGCTCAGAAAGTAATGCTTTTACGGATTCGCTAACTTGGCTTTCGGCCAAAGCTCCAATTTTTACGATTACATTATTTAATTTTTCTAATTCTATTTCAAAATGTGTCATCTTACAATTTTTAGTTTAAAAAGGTTAATCGGTTAAACAATTAATCGGTTAAACAAATAAACGATTAAAAAGTTAAACCATTATCCAAATCTTCCAGTGATATAATCCTCGGTTTGTTTTTTTTCTGGCTTGGTAAAAATAGTATTTGTTTTTCCCATTTCAATCAATTCACCCATATAAAAGAAAGCAGTATGATCGCTTGTTCTTGCAGCTTGTTGCATATTGTGGGTCACAATTATTATAGTGTACTGTTCTTTCAATTCGTGAACCAATTCTTCAATTTTAGAAGTCGAAATCGGGTCTAGTGCACTCGCTGGTTCATCCATAAGAATGATATCCGGGCTTACCGCCAATGTTCTTGCAATACACAAACGTTGTTGTTGTCCACCTGATAATCCCATGGCAGAATCTCCTAAACGGTCTTTTAATTCGTCCCAAATGGCAGCTTGTCGCAAAGAAGTTTCCACGATTTCGTCCAATTGGGTTTTATCTTTTATGCCATTGATTCGAGGTCCATAGGCAATATTCTCATAGATGGATTTCGGAAAAGGATTTGATTTTTGAAACACCATCCCGATTTTTTTGCGGATATTCACCACATCCACGTTTTTATCGTAGATGTCGACTCCCTCCACAAGCAATTCACCAGTAATTTTCACACTCGGAATCAAATCATTCATTCGGTTAATACATCTCAAAAAAGTAGATTTACCACAACCGGAAGGCCCGATTAAAGCGGTTACTTTATTGGCTGGAATCTGCATCGAAATTTCCTTCAACGCTTTTTTCTCGCCGTAGTATAATGACAAATCATTAACCTGTATTTTTATATCTCTCATTTTATTTATTATTTGATAAAAGGTGTGATTTCCATATCTGAAATCATAAATAGTTAATCTGCAATCTCAAATCTTTATTTTGCTTTTCTCCTGATTCTTGACCTGATGATTACCGCCACCAAATTTAAAGACAATGTAAGAATTAACAATACCAATGTGGTTGCAAATTGAATAGGCATAGTTTTCTCCACATCCGATGATTGGGTCGACATAATGTAAACATGGTAACCCAAATTCATAAATTGGTCGCTTAAAGAACCTGGCAAAGTGGCCAAATAATATGCTGCTCCAGTAAACAAAATAGGAGCAACTTCGCCGGCGCCTCTGCTCACGGCAAGAATTGTCCCAGTCATGATTCCAGAAATAGACCCAGGAAAAACCACGTTTTTAATGGTTTGCCATTTGGTCGCACCCAATGCCAAACTGGCTTCCCGCAACTCTCTAGGAATTGTCTTTAGTGATTCTTCCACAGAAACTATAATTACAGGAAGCGTCAATAAGGCCATTGTTAAACTCGCCCAAAGTATATTGGGTTGCCCCCAATGCAATTCGCCGTCATTGAACGCAGAATCAATTCCTGTTCCCACAAATTGAATAAAAAATCCTAGTCCAAAAAGCCCAAAAATAATGGAAGGTACTACCGCCAATGTTCGAATGGAAAACCGAACTGCTGCAGCAAATTTTGAATTTTCCTTGGCATATTCCGTTAAGTAAATCGCCGTGATAGTACCAAAAGGAACCGCCGCTATCGACATCACGATAACTAAAATAAAAGTTCCTATCAAAGCAGGAAAAATTCCACCTTTGGTCATTCCGTCAGTTGGAAAAGAACTGATAAATTCCCAAGAAAATTTCTCTCGTCCTTGGTAAATGATTATTCCCAAGATGATAAACAAGATGGCAATAATTAAAATAACCGCAATTTGTGTCAATCCCACAACTGCTTTTTCTTTAATATCTTTTCCCTTGCCGTTCGTCTTGGCAAATGGATTTTCTGATATGCTGATTGTATTTTCCATATTATTTCCCTTGGAATTTTTTGATTAATCTTCCTTTGACATAAAATTCTGCCACTGCGTTCAATATGAAAGAAAAAATGAAAAGTAACGATCCAATAAAAAACAAAACACTGTAATGGGTTTCTCCAAAAACAGTTTCGGCCATTTCAGAACCAATGGTTGCTGCAAAAGTTCGCACACTTTCAAATGGATTTGCCGACAATAATGCTGCATTTCCAGTTGCCATAAGTGCAATCATCGTTTCACCAAAAACTCTTCCAACACCCAAAAGCAAGGCCGCAAAAATTCCCGGAGTTGCAGCAGGCAAAATCACCGAAAAAGCGGTTTGAGCTTTGCTAGCTCCCAATGCCAAACTAGCTTCAGTATAGGTTTTAGGAACTGACGAAAGTGCATCTTCTGAAATCGTGTAAATAATGGGAATAGCCGCCAATGCCATTGCGACACCGCCAATAAAAGCATTCAATCGCGAATCATAGCCAAAAATATCCTGAAAAAAAGTAGCCAAAACCATCATGGCAAAAAATCCAATTACCACTGATGGAAAAGCCGCCAGCATTTCGATAATGGGTTTGATGATTTCTTTTCTTCGATTGGAAGCAAAACATGAAGTGTAAACTGCTGCCAATATTGCCAAAGGTCCAGCAATTAGCATCGCAATTATAGTTACTTTTAAAGTTCCAATCAGCAAAGCAATCAATCCAAAACGGGGATTATCGGAAACGGGAACCCATTCGGTGGAGAAAAAAGTACTCCAGGTTTTGTCGGCTCCTTCGTTGTTCCCATTGACTTTTTCATCAATAGCAACTACTTCTTCCGAAGCGGAATCAGGGTTTAAATCTTCGGTTACAGTTCCGTAAGTTTCTAGCTCAGCAGTTTCTTCGACCACTGGATTCAAATCCTCGGTTGGTGTTCCGTAAGATTCCGGTTCCAGACTTTCTGCCGGTGCGCCATAAGTTTCAGGTTGGCTTTCTTCCGAAGCAGTTTCACTTCCATAAGTTTCTACTGCTGACCCTGAAGTGGTTTGTATTTCGGTATTTGCTTTCGCTTTATCACCAAAACTGAATAATGGCAAAGACTCTTTGAAAACAAAAATAAATATCAGAAAAATAATGGCAATCGAAAGAAAAGCTACCGAAGAAATGACTTTCTCGGCTAGAAACTCGGAAAGCCTGAATTGTTTTTTTAAACTCTCTTTGGTGAAAGTTTGTTTATTTGGAATTGGAGAATTCATTTAATGGATTTAAGAATTCATAGATATAAAAAATCCCTCCCTAATGAAAGAGAGGGATTTTTATGCTTTGATTATTTTACTGGAAAATATCCTACTGTTGCAATCATTTTTTGACCCTCTGGACTCAAAATCCAATCAATGAATTTTTTTGTATCGCCAGTTGGTTTAGATTTCAAATACATATACAAGTATCTTGAAATTGGATACGTTTTATTTTTTATCGTAGCTTCTGTTGGCAAGACCCCTTTGCTTTTAGCATCTTTCTTTACTTTGCAATCTTTAACTCCTTCTGCATAAGCTGCACCACCGTAACCAATGCTGTATTTGTCTTTTTTTACTGCATTTACAATAGCAGCTGTCCCAGGCAATGTTTGACAAGTTGGAGAAAAATCACCTTTCACTACGTGTTCTTTGAAGAATTCAAAAGTTCCCGAGCTACTTTCTCTTCCATACAATTGGATTTTGACATCCGCTCCACCTACTTGTTTCCAGTTGGTTATTTTTCCTGAATAAATATCGCCTATTTGTTGAATTGTCATTTCTGAAACAGGATTACCTTTATTCAAGAAAACGGACAAACCGTCTTTTGCACAAGCTATTTCAACACCATTTTTTTTATATTTCGTTTTTATTTTCTCTAATTCAGCTGGTTTGATTGGACGACTTGCATTAGCAATATCCGTAGAACCATTTATTAATGCCGCAAGCCCTACTCCGGATCCACCACCAGTTACTTGAATAGTTGTTTCTGGGTGTTTTTTCATATAAGCTTCAGCCCATTGTTGTGACAAAATCACCATCGTATCTGAACCTTTAATCGTTATTTTACTTACAGTAGTAAACGAAAAACCAATAGTCATTATGACTACTAAAAGGACTGCAATTTTTAATTTAGATGTATTCATTTTAAAGTATATTTAAATTTTTCACAAAAGTAAAACGACAACGTTAAGTCTATGTTAAGTCAGTATTATCCAATCTTTACTATTTGGATAGTTTTTACAATAACTTTACAAAAAAGATAAATAACGGTAATCAAAGTTAACTCTTTATTCTTGATTATCAGAACCATTACCTTTTAAAATACAAAAGACTATTTCAGGATTTATGAAATAGCCTCTTTATTCATTTTTAAAAACTAAAAGTTGAACTGCGCCTGCAATCTCAACAAATTTCCTTGTTGTCTATTGTTTGGAAGTGCGCTGTCTTCAAATGTTCTGTCGGCAATAACCCATTCAGCTACCAATTCGAATGCTTTGATTGGTTGCCATTCTAGACCAATTTCATAATCTCTTACGATATAACTTCTAGAATCTTTCTCGAATTTCTTTCCACCATCATAATATTGAAACTTAGCAAAAGGATATAAAAAATGGTGTTTTGCTAAATTTATATCCCATTTGTAGTTCAAAGTAATATAACCACCTTCTAAACTAGAAACATCAACTGTATTTGTCACTTTATCGTAACGCGGCCCTTTTCCGATATTGTATTCAGTTTGAATACCAAATGGTTTTGGATACAAAACGAATGTAGCACCCACTCTTTGGTCAACGGTGTTTATTTTATTTGGGGTTGTCACGCCGGTAGATAATTCATTAGTAAAAGCCCATTTTCCTGTGTAAGCTTGCAAACCTGGTTCTATTATTTGGTTTCCAATAACAAAAGGATAAGTAACTCTGGTAACAACGTGTAAATTTCTGTTGGCCTCTGTTTTATTCGCCGTTTGACCATTATAAGCTCCAAAAGCAAACACACCATAATCGCCAGAACCTTTATAGCCGTCTTTTACAAGCATAGCAAAACGTTCTCTGATTTCAGCTGGAGCCCAGTAAAAAAACGCTCCTAAATCTCTTTCATTAACCACGGCACTATTCAAACCATCGTTACGATCCAAGGTTAAACGATTTTGGCTTGATTGTAAATTTTCGAAACCAAAAGGAACTTTACTTTGACCCAACCTCACTCTGAATTCTCTTTTCTTGTCAAACGAAATGTCGGCATAAGCGTCTCTAAGTTGGGCAAAATGATTGACTCCAGATCCTGGTGAACTGGCAAAATCCGGCTGAATATATACATATACATTAGGATGAACTTGCCCAGAAAACACAATACGAGCTCTTCTTATAAAAAGACCGTTATTAGATTTTGCATCTGGAGCAGTTGAAGTTGTCCCCCAAGATTTGTCGCATTGGTCACAGGAAACTTTGTCGTTTGTAGAAAGCAACCCGTTGTATCTTACCTGAACATAACCACGGATGGACAATTTGTTGTACCAAGCATCTTTGTCAGCTTTCTCCTTATCAGCTTTCTCTTTTGCTACGAGCTTTTCGCTTTCAACCAGTTTTTCTTTATCAACAGAGTTGATAGAATCTAATATACGAACCACCTCTTTTTTGATTTCGTCTTTCTTTACATCTTGTGAATTGGCTGCAAATGAAACAATAAGTAAACTTGCAAATAAAAATTTTTTCATTTTTGTTTTATGATTTATTTTTTTTGCAAAGGTGATACTGTTATGTTAAGCTAATGTTAACATAATATTATGTTGATGATAAATTAACATTGATCAAGAAATAAACCTCTGAATATGCGCTTATCTAAACCAAAGCTTAATATTCGCTTAACAAAAATCGAATATTTTATATTACATATACTACAATTTGAATCCCATTAACACAAAAGTCGTATTAATTAAGCATTCAACTCTTTGTTTTTGAATTTGGCTTTCTCAATTGTAAAAGAAAATTCAGAACCAATTCCAAACTCACTCTCCACGTATATTTTTTCCTTGTGTGCTTCGATGATATGTTTAACAATGGCAAGTCCCAATCCTGATCCACCTTCTGCACGGGAACCACTTTTATTGACGCGATAGAATCGTTCAAAAAGTCTTGGTATGTTTTGCTTTTCTATCCCTTCACCATTGTCTCCGATTCGAACCAGTAGTTTCTTCTTTGTCAAATTGATTATGCTAACTTCGGTTAAACCGCCTTCTTTACCATATTTTATCGAGTTGACTATCAAGTTTTCGATAACCTGTTGGATTTTGTCTTTGTCAGCTTTTACAAAAATGGGTTGGATGTGGTAATTTTCGAATGCCAGGGTGATTTTCTTTTTATCGGCCTTCATTTCCAATAAATCAAAAACATTTTGAATCAATTCGACAATATCAAATTCAGAAAATTCAAGATTCAAATCGCCTACTTCTAATTTGGTTATCATGTCCAAATCTTCGACGATGTAGATTAATCGTTCCACTCCTTTTTCGGCTCGCTTTAAGTATTTTTTTCGAATAATTTTATCGTCCATTGCACCATCGAGCAATGTAGAAATATAGCCTTGAACGGTAAATAAAGGAGTCTTCAACTCGTGTGAAACATTGCCCAGAAATTCTCTTCTGTATTCTTCTCGAACTTTCAACATTTCAATTTCTAGTTTTTTGCCTGTGGCAAACTTCTTCATTTCCTGTGTCAGGGTTTCCATATCCGTCGTTATGGGCTGATTGATGAAAGTACTCGATTCCAACAAGGAAACATCATCGTAGATTTTTTTTACCCTACGATAAATAAAACGTTCTACCCGGTATTGTATGACAATAAATGAAAATGTGTATATAAAAAAAAGGAAAACACCCCCAAATAGAAAGATACTTTTGGGAGTGTATTTGAAAACCATTGTAGCCAACAGCATTACAAATATAGTAGCAAAAAGACTGATGTATAAAGCTGAAATTACAGCAAACCTGTAGGTTTTTTTAAAACTTATTTTCATCTTTCAAAGGTCAGGGATTCGTGCAAATTTAACACAAAAATTATACTTCGAATTTATAACCGATGCCTTTTATAGTCTTGAAAAAATCATCTCCAATTTTCTCTCTCAGTTTCCTGATGTGAACATCTATAGTTCTTCCGCCCACAACAACTTCATTACCCCAAACTTTGTCCAAAATTTCATCTCGTTTGAATACTTTTCCTGGTTTGGAAGCTAATAAATAAAAGAGTTCAAATTCTTTTCGAGGCAAAGCAATTACCAGATTGTCTTTTATTATTTTATATTCTTCACGATTAATTTCAATTCCACCCACATTCAGGGTTTCGCTTTTGGTTTCTTGCTCATTCGAACGACGCAACAATGCTTTTACCTTACTTACCAATAATTTTGGCTTGATTGGTTTAGTGATGTAATCATCGGCACCGGCATCAAATCCTGCCACTTGTGAATAATCTTCGCTTCTGGCGGTAAGAAAAGTAATGATTACGTTATTCAGCTCCGGAATTTTTCGAATGTTTTCGCAAGCTTCCATTCCGTCCATTTCAGGCATCATTACATCCATAATAATAAGATCGGGCATTTCTTTTTTGGCTTTCAAAATAGCTTCTTTACCATTGGCAGCGGTAACAATTTGATACCCTTCTTGAGCAAGATTGTATCCAACAATTTCTAAAATATCCGGTTCATCATCAACCAATAAAATCTTTGTATTTCGTTTTTTCATAGTAAAGAAAATAATGTTAATTCATTGCTTTTGTAGCTTAAAGACATAAAATGCATATAATTCGATTGTAAATGTAATAATAAAAGAATAGCTAAAAAGCTTCATTAACCACGATTTAATATGTTAACGATTTAATAATGTATACGAAACCAAATGGTAATAATCAAGTAACCTTTACTTTACAAATTGACCCTTCCTTTGCAAAAACAAAAACACAATTAAAATGAAATTTAGAATATTGTTTATTGCACTATTAATTTCCACTCTTTGCTTCGCGAAAAATGATGGAACAATCACTGGGGTATTGACAGACAAAAATTTAAACCAAAAAGCATTAGCAGCAGCAAAAGTAATAATTAAAGAAGCTAATATAAGCACCAATACAGACGCTGACGGAAAATTTTCCATTGCTATCCAACCTGGAGTTTATATCGTCGAGTTTAGCTTGGCCGGATATCAATCTACCGAAGTGTTGGTTACCGTAAACGAAGGACAAACAACTATTACCAATGAATCTTTGGTCCCTACCAACTATAACCTGAAAGAGGTGGTGATAAAAGCTGTCGCAAGCAGGGAAAAAGAAACTGCCGTTTTGCTGGATCAAAAAAATGCTGTCGTAATTAAACAAAGCATTGGAGCACAGGAAATGGCTCGAAAAGGCGTTAGTGACGTTGAGGAAGGTTTGACAAAAATATCCGGAATCACGAAGGTGGACGGAAGAGGTTTGTTCATCCGTGGACTGGAAGACCGTTACAACAATTTACTAATAAACGACTTGCAATCACCATCTAACAGTCCTTTCAAAAAAATAATTCCATTGGATTTATTCCCGACGGATGTGGTAGGTGTTTTGAATGTTTATAAAACTTTTAATCCAAACATTTCTGGTGATTTTGCTGGCGCAACCATCAATATCGAAACACCTCAACCAAAAGACATAACCAAATTGAACATTGGTTTTGGTTACACTACCAACAACAATCTTAGAGATTTCTTGATTTCTCACGATGCCAATTCGACTAAAGGAAAATTAGGTTTCTTAGCCGATGATAGAGCACTTCCTGGTGCGTTTGGATCGGTTCCAAACGGAACAAAACTTTCCCCATCACAATACGAAGATGCATACGGAAAAAATTCTTGGGATGTTGTATCGACCAAAAGCCCTTTGAATTCAAGCATTGGATTCTTGCATGCTCAAAAATTCAAATTGAAGAAAGAAAGAAACTTTAGCTACATTATGTCCATCAATTTTGACAACAACTACTCTTTCACGGAAGGTGTTGACCGAACTTTCAATCTTGGTCAGGGTAATTACGACAATAATCTTTATACCAAACAATACAGTTATCAAACAACGCTTTCTGGCTTATTGGGTTTCAAGTATAAAACAAAACGTTTTAATGCCAACCTGAATTCTATGTTAATCAAAGCTACCGAGAGCAAAATTCAAGATCAAGTAGGATATACAAATAGTTTGGCCAATCAAACTAACAATCTTATTCGAATGAATCAATACGAAGAATCGCTTTACTGGAACAACCAATTATTAGCTGATTACAAAATTACCGAAGACGGAAAACATACCATCAAAGCCGGTGGTGCTTATGTAAACACCTCATTTCAACAACCTGACAGAAAATTTCTTCTAGGTGTTAAAGTAAATGAAAATGACATCAATATGTCTTACGGAGGAAACAACTTGAATCGCCAGTATCTTGATATCAAAGGAAACTTCTATTTCTCTTCATTCTTGGAATACAACCTGAAATTTGGAGCAAAAGAAAAGAAAAACAATCTATCCTTAGGATACAACAACTTTCTAAATGATATGGAATCCAGCTACCGTTTCTTGTCTGGCAAAAAAAATATCGAGAAAAATTATACTGCTAATCTAAATAGTATCAGTTCGTTCATCAATGACGATATCAATAACGGAATCTTATATGTGCAGGAAGAATCCAATGGAGATTATAAAGTAAAACTAAATCAGTTTGTCAATGCAGGTTATTTTAATTTATTCATGAATTTTGGAGAAAAATGGGACATTAATGCTGGATTAAGAGCCGAAAATTCTACTCGTGAAATAAAATACAGAGAACAGGGAGACCCTTTTGGAAGCGCCTACCGTTTAAAAACTGATGACAAACTAGACATTCTTCCGTCTATAAATGTAAAACACGTTTTGAACGAAAACAGCAACTTGAGATTGTCATTGGCAAAAACCATCACTCGTCCTGTTGCTATGGAATTACTTCCTATAAATTACATCAATGCCGATGGTACATCTGAAAGCGGGAATCCTAATTTATTGAACAGTGAAAATTACAATGTCGATTTCAAATATGAAGTATTCCCTAACAATAAAGAATTAATTGCTGTTGGAGTATTTGGAAAAATGATCAACAATCCAATCGAAAGAGTTTTTAAACCAACTGCAAATAGCGGTGGACAAATTACCACTTTCAAAAACTCGGAAGAAGCTGTAATCTTTGGGGCTGAAATAGAAATGCTTTTCCAATTGAGCCGCATCAGCAAGTCACTTGCTAATTTCTCTTGGGGTTTCAACACTTCTTTAATGAGCACAGATGTAACAATTGACATTAAAAAACAAGGAAATGAATTAGAAAACAGTACAAACAGAAAACTGCAAGGAGCTTCAGACTGGCTTATCAATTCTGACCTAAAATATGATTTCAACATCAACAAGGATTGGAAAAACTCGATGAGTTTGGTTTATAATGTTTATGGAGATAGAATTTATGCAGTAGGTTCATCAGGAATTGACCATATCTATGAAAAATCTTTCAGCAAACTGGATTTTATTTGGACTAATACCATATCCAAAAAAATTGAAGTAAAATTTGCGATAGACAACATTTTAAATCCAAGTTATAAAAAACAACTTGGAAGCGAAAGCACACTTAACATTACCGAAGATTCCCTAATCGTGCGAGAATATAAAAAGGGTGTCGGCTTCTCTATCAATCTAGGATACACCTTTTAAAAACAACATCAAAAAGAGCTTATTCAGCTCTTTTTTTTATGCTTTTTCTTAACCTAAAGTTTACGTGAAATTCACTGTTATATAATGCTTTAGTAACAATTTGCTAACTAAATTTCAGAATATCAAAACTACTTTTGAAGTAAATAATTAAACAAAAAACTTAAAATTTAAAATCACTAAAAATGAAAAAATTAGTATTTAGTATCGCCTTATTAACGTTGGTTTTTACCGGTTGTTCATCAAGTGACAACGACGTAGTAACTCCTCCAGCACAAGGATCAGGAGAAATAACAGGAGATGTAACGGCTTCTAAAACGTATATCAAAGGGACTTACACTATAACTGGTACCGTTAGAGTAAAAAACGGAGCAACACTAACTTTCGAAGCAGGTTCTGTCATTACAGCTGATGTAGCTAATGGACCAGATGCATTATTGGTAGAAAAAGGTGGTATGCTAAACATCACTGGTACGGCTGCTGAACCAGTTGTATTTACAGAGAAATCAAAAACTGCTGGATCTTGGGGTGGAATAATTATGTTTGGAGATGCTCCTATCGTTTCTGGAAAAACATCTGACGGAACACCAATTACTACTGCCACTTCAGAAGACGGAACCAACATTGTTTATGGTGGAACAAATGCTACCCATAGCAGTGGAAGTTTGAAATATGTTCGCGTAGAATATGCTGGAAAGAAAATCCTAGACGGAAACTCTGAAATGAATGGATTCTCATTTTATGCTGTAGGTTCAGGAACAGTTTTAGAAAATCTTGTAGCTTACAAAGGAGCTGATGATGGTTTTGAATTTTACGGAGGAACTGTAAGTGCCAAAAACTTGATTTCTTACGGAAATACAGATGATTCTTTTGACTGGCAAGATGGATGGCAGGGTCAAGCTAACACCAACTGGTATGCTTACCAAACAGGAGCTGGAAATTTCGGTATGGAAATCGAAGCAAAAAGCGTGAACAATGCTTTCTTTCCAAAAGTTTCTAATATTACATTAAGAAGAGCTGCTGGAACAGCGACTGAAGCTGGAAACCCACTTGAAATAGATGCTTTCCAATTCAAAAAAGAAGGAAATGGAGAATATTCAAACATTGTAATTTCAGGATACACAAATACTGCAATTTCAGGGGCTACAACAATAAATGCTGTTGCCGTTAGAATTCAAGAAGCTACTACAAACACAAACCAAGTTACTGGTGGAAAAATAAAAATATTGAATGTCAAGATTGCCGACAGTACACCTCAAACTGGAACTGGAGCAACTGGTTTTACAATAGCTTTCCCAACTATAAACTTCACGACAAGCACAACAGCAACTGGAGCAGCATTGACTCCTGGAGCTTGGGCAATTGTTGACGGAGTAAATTTGTTGGCCAATTTGTAACCACTAATTTTAGTCCATACCCTAAAACATCCCGGATTCCTGGGATGTTTTTTTGCTTAAACACCTAAGAAACTGTTTGACAAGGACTGCCAAATCCTCTTTGTTTAGTTAATTTTTAGCCAAATAACTCCCATCAACGCAATTTTATTCACTTTGGTATACTATTTGAAAAGTTTTTTAATACCTTTACTTTTAGAAATCGAAGCTAATGACAAAAAATTACTTTTATATTGCCACTTTACTGGTTTTTTTCTTTACTCTTAGCCTCTCGGCTCAAGAGACAAAGCAACAATCCAAACTTCAAGAAGCCACTTCCATTGAGGGGTTAAACTTGTATCCCAATCCTGTGAGCAATGGTAAAGTATACATTACTTCAAAAAACGACTTAGATAAAGACATCATTATTTTTGACGTTTTAGGAAAAAAAGTGCTTCAAACCACCCTTAGCTCAAGAGAACTTGGTATATCCAATCTATCTCCAGGTATTTACATCATCAAGATAAATGAAGGCGAAGCCACTGCCACCAGAAAGCTTATTGTAAAATAGAAGATTCTCACGTTTTTTCATAATTTAATGTTTTTTTACATTGTTTTATTCTCTCTATAGGAAATTATTGTTATAGTTGTATAACTAATTTAAAATAATGTTATGAAAAAACTTTACACTTTATTTTTATTTTATTGACTTCTTTGTTTTTTGGACAAATAAGCATCATTAGTGAATTAACTTGAGCCAATGGAGCAACTTTATGGATTAAATGGGTAGATTTTAATGATATTGGATCCGATAGCACCTATTCAATTGATAATTTTGTTTTAATGCTACTGCTGTATTATCTGTTCAACAAAATGCAATCTCCGGATTAAATATGTACCCAAACCCAGTTACCAAGGGCACTTTATATATTACATCCAATAGTGCTTCAGCAAAATCAGTATCCATTTTTGATGTATTAGGCAAACAAGTATTAAATGCTAAAACTTTAAATAACGCAGTAAATGTAGCGAACCTAAAAGGTGGCATTTACATATTAAAAATCACTGAAGAAGGAAAAACAGATACCAAAAAACTAATTATCGAATGGTTGATTTTCTCGATTTATTAAAAGCTCCAATCGCAAAATTGGAGCTTTTTTTATTTAAACCGAAAGTTAAAAAACAAACATATTATCATTACAATCAAAGAATTAATAATCATTCTACAAACAAAAAACTTAATTTTTTTTCTTGCAAAGAAAATACTTACTATATTTACGTTTTAATCTTAAATTCACCTCTATATGAAAAAACTTTACACACTATCAATTGTTTTATTGACCACTTTGTCTTTTGGACAAACACCAATCAGCCTTATTGGAGTAAACGTTCCTTATTCTGAGGATTTCAGCGGAATGGGTGCTTCATCAACTGATTTTCTACCTGGCTGGACTGCCATCAACGTAAATACCGGAACAACTCTAACAATGGGAGTGACAAACGGTAACACAAGTACTGGAAACGCCTACAATGTTGGCGCAACTGCCGATGAAGAAAGAGCTTTTGGAACTCTGGCAGATGCAACAGTAACACCTGCCTTGGGTGCTGTTTTTCAAAACAATACAGGTAGCGTAGTTACAAAACTAGCCATTCAAACCAGAATGGAACAATGGAAACAATCTGGAAATTTAGGTGTAAATGAGACGGTTGCATTTTACTATAGTTTAAATGCTACAAGTTTAAGTGACGGAACTTGGACAGCCGTAACAGCTCTAAATTTAAATGAAAAATTAACTACTGTTAATACAAATTTAGCCGTTAACGGTAATTTATCCGCCAATTACACAAATATATCAAATATAATTTCTGGGTTAAATTGGGCTAACGGATCAAATTTATGGATTAAATGGGTTGACAATAACGATGCTGGGGCTAATGGAATGTATGCTATCGAAAATTTCACCATAAGTGCCAATCAAGTCTTGGGAGTTAAACAAAACACAATTTCAGGTTTGAATATGTATCCAAATCCTGTTTCAAACGGAACTTTATACATCACTTCTAATAGCAGCGAAGCAAAATCGGTTTCAGTATATGACTTGTTGGGAAAACAAGTTTTAAATGCTAAAACTTCAAACAATGCCGTAAATGTTTCTAGCTTAAAAGGCGGTTCTTACATCGTGAAAATCACTGAAGATGGAAAAACAGACACCAAAAAGTTAATTATTCAATAATCCTGCCTGTCGGCAGATAAGTAATTTCCTCTTATATTTTAAAAACTCCAATTGTAAAGTTGGAGTTTTTTTTATTTATTACTTTTGCAAAAAAAATTCTTGATTACAACTCCTGACATATTCGCCATTTCGAGTCAAAAGCAATTTGAAAAAGTAGCACTCAAAGTATTTCGTTTTCAATATGAAAACAACTTAGTCTATCGTGAATTTTGCGATTTTTTGAAAACCGATGTTCAAAGAGTAAAATCATTGGAGCAAATTCCGTTTTTGCCTATCCAGTTTTTTAAAAGCCATGCAGTAGTTTCAAATTCCAATGTAGCAGAAGAAACCTTTTCCAGCAGCGGAACGACTGGGATGGCAACCAGTAAGCATTTCGTTACCGATATTTCTTTATACGAAGAAAGTTACCGAAAAGGATTTTCCCAATTCTATGGCAACATCGAGGATTATGTGGTTTTGGCTTTGCTTCCATCCTATTTGGAGCGCGAAGGTTCTTCGCTGATTTATATGGTCGAAGATTTGATTCAAATGACCAACAATCCCGAAAGCGGATTCTACCTTCACAACCACGAGGAACTTATCGAAAAACTCATACGCTTGGACAATGCTGGACAAAACGTGATTTTGATTGGAGTTACATACGCTTTGATGGATTTGGTCGAGAAACATCCTTTTCAGTTACAAAACACCATTATTATGGAAACTGGCGGAATGAAAGGCATGCGTAAAGAGATGATTCGCGAAGAATTGCACGAGCAACTTTGCAAAGGTTTTGGAGTCACTGCCATTCATTCAGAATATGGAATGACTGAATTGTTGTCGCAAGCTTATTCGTTGGGTAACGGCGTGTTTGAATGTCCTTCTTGGATGCAAATACTCGTCCGTGACACTGAAGATGCCCTGACTTATGTTTCTATTGGGAAAACTGGCGGAATCAACGTAATTGATTTGGCAAATATTAATTCTTGCTCTTTTATTGCCACGCAAGATTTGGGCAAAAAAAATCCCAACAACTCTTTCGAGGTATTGGGACGTTTTGATAATTCTGATATTCGCGGTTGTAATTTGATGGTGATTTAATTTTCTTCCACCAAACCTATACTTTCTATTCCTTCTTTTTCTAATAATTCTCTTTCCTTTTGTAATTTATTTTCGAGAAATTTATAGACACCATAACAAGCCAAACCTCCAAAAAGCACAAAAAAGATATTCCATCCAGCATTTTCAAAATTTTCATTGGCGACAGAATCGAAACCATTAATGATTACCAACGTAAATCCAACAATAAGTCCACCTATGATCGTTCCACCATAATAAGACCCTATTCCGATAAAGAAATATTTCCACTTATTTTTATCGTGTTCAATAGCCAAATTACTGAATGCTTTCCAAATCCAATAAATAAATAAAAGTCCAATCATAAGCTTTTAATTTTCAAGCACTAACTTACAAAATAAAAACAGTATTTAATTCAAACTAGAAAATAATTTTTCCTAACATTAAACAAAAAAAATCCCAACAACTCTTTCAAACTATTGGGGCATCTTGATAATTCGGTTAACCGAAGTTGTATTTAAACAACTATAATTACAAAATAATTTTTCTTTCCGCTTTGTAACAAAACGAATTGGTTATTGATTAAATCTTTAGTCGAAAGCACGAATTCTTCAGTAACTTTTTCCCTGTTTACCGAAATAGAATTGGCAGTCAAGGCACGTCTTGCTTCACCATTCGATTTTAAGAACCCTGTTTTTTCGTTTAGAACGTCGACAATATTAATTCCAATTTCAATTTCTGATTTTGCAATTTCAGCTTGAGGAACACCATCAAAAACTTCCAAGAAAGTTGCTCCGTCCAATTGTTTCAAATCGTCGGCAGTAGCATTTCCAAAAAGAATTCCTGATGCTTTAATTGCATTTTCTAAATCCACAACAGAATGAACCATAACCGTAATTTCTTCAGCCAAACGTTTTTGCAACAAACGCAAATGTGGAGCTTCTCTATGTTTTATTGTTAAATCTTCGATTTCCACTTTCGATAAAAAAGTAAAAATTTTGATATATTTTTCAGCATCAACATCAGAAGTATTCAACCAATATTGGTAAAATTTATACGGCGAAGTTCTGGCTGAATCCAACCAAATATTTCCGCCTTCTGATTTTCCAAATTTAGTTCCATCGGCTTTGGTTATTAATGGACAAGTCAATGCATACGCTTTTCCACTTGCAATTCTGCGCACTAATTCAGTTCCAGTGGTAATATTTCCCCATTGATCGCTTCCGCCCATTTGTAGTGTACAACTTTTGTCTCTGTATAAATGCAAAAAGTCATATCCTTGAACCAATTGATATGTAAATTCAGTAAAAGACATTCCTTCGGCAGCTTCAGACGACAAACGTTTCTTAACCGAATCTTTCGCCATCATATAGTTTACAGTAATATGTTTACCAACATCACGAATGAATTCCAGAAAAGAAAAATCTCTCATCCAATCGTAATTATTGACCAATTCTGCCGCGTTTGGCGCAGCTGAAGTAAAATCTAGAAAACGGGACAATTGCCCTTTTATAGCTTCTTGATTGTGACGCAAAGTAGCTTCGTCTAATAAATTTCTTTCATTCGATTTCCCGGATGGATCGCCAATCATTCCTGTCGCACCACCAACCAACGCCAATGGTTTGTGCCCAGATAATTGAAAATGTTTCAACAACATCACTCCAACCAAATGTCCTATATGCAATGAATCTGCAGTTGGGTCAATACCCACATATGCCACACGCATTTGTTCCATCAAATGTTCTTCTGTGCCGGGCATAACATCGTGGAGCATTCCTCTCCAAGTCACTTCTTCAATAAAATTCTTCATTTTAAAAATCAATTTTGGCAAAGATAAAATTTAATGTTGATTAGGATAATTGTTTATTCGGATAATTGAGAAAATAATTCGTAATTCATAATTTGTAATTCGTAGTTTTGTTTTATGGTTTTAGTCACGGGAGGAACAGGTTTAGTCGGCGCACATTTACTACTTCATTTAATTGAAAATGGAGAAAATGTCCGTGCTATTTATCGAAATTTGGAATCTATCCAAAAAACGAAAAACCTTTTTTTGCTTTACAAAAAAGAAGTTTTATTCGAAAAAATAGACTGGATCCAAGCCGACATCATTGATGTTCCGTCTTTGGAACTTATATTTGAAAACGTGGAATACGTTTATCATTGTGCCGCTTTAATTTCATTTGACCCAAAAGACGAAGATGTATTGCGAAAAACCAATATCGAAGGAACGGCCAATATGGTCAATTTTTGCATTGCCAAAAACGTAAAAAAACTCTGTTTCCTGAGTTCTATTTCTGCTCTTGGCGACTTGAAGGAAAACGAAAAAATCATCACCGAAGAAGCTGAATGGAATCCCGAAAAACAACATAGCGATTATGCCATTTCAAAATATGGTGCCGAAATGGAAATTTGGCGTGGACAACAAGAAGGTTTGGAAACAGTAATTATAAATCCTGGAGTCATTATTGGACCCGGTTTTCGTGAACAAGGAAGCGGCAAACTTTTCAAAAAAGTAGCCAACCGTTTATCGTTTTATACCAAAGGCATAACAGGTTTTATTTCCGTACACGATGTAGTTGAAATGGCTGTGAAATTGATGAAAAACGGACATTCAAACAACAGATTTACACTCGTTGCCGAGAATATTGCTTTTCAAGATTTACTAAACGCCATCGCAGATTCCTTGAATGTAAAAAGACCTTCCATACATGCAAGTCCCTTTTTAGTCACTTTAGCTTTTAAAATTGATTGGTTTTTGTGTAATGTTTTGGGGCAAAAAAGAAAGCTGGATCGGGCCACAGCAAAAGCATCTTATACTATAAGCCGGTATTCAAATGAAAAAATAAAAACTGCTTTACAAACCGAATTCTTGGACATCCATCAGTATATTAAAGACATTTCGAAATTATAAATATTTCTTCTTTAGTTTTTGATTTGAACCCGCCTCTTTTTTTCTTCTGACAGTATTTTTTTTAAAGAATCTACTTCTTTAGCCATTTCAGTTTTGCCTTTTTAATGGAATCAGCTTCTTTTTTTAATTTCAACTTTTTGTTTTTCTTTTCGAGTAAAAGTGCTTTCTTTTTTTCGACCTTGATGGCAACTTCTGTCAAAGATTTATCCTTTGCCAATCGAGATTTTACTTGTTCATACATTTTCTTGTACTCCTTGTAATCAGCCGCATAATAAATGTTGCTTTGAGCAAATTGAATACTGTCAATTTTATATTTTTTGTAAATATATTGATTGGAATTGTTTTTAAAGGAATCCAATAAAGTTGAATTTTGACTCCTCATAGCCCCAATAAGCGACAAATCATAAATAATATCAACCATCTTTGCCTTTTCAATAAGATGTTCAGGCTCCTTGACAATCTCTTTTTTACAACTTATAAAAAGGCTGAAAATGATTAAAAAAGGTAATATTATTTTCTTCATAACCATTTATCTATCAAATAATAATCGTTTACCAGCACGAATATCTTTAACTTTAAAAGCAGAATAAACTAGTTCGCCGTTTACGAATGTATGTGTAATACGTGATTTAAATGTAAACCCTTCAAACGGAGACCATCCACATTTATAAAGAATATTTTCTTTTTTTACACTCCATGGCAAGCCTGAATTAACAATAACCAAATCTGCATAAAAACCTTCCTTGATGAATCCACGTTTTTCGATTTTAAAAATCTTGGCTGGATTATGACACATTTTTTCAACGATTTTCTCAATGCTGATTTTACCTTGATGGTAAGCTTCAAACATAGCCACTACAGCATGCTGCACTAATGGCCCACCAGAAGGCGCTTCTAAATACGGTTTCTTTTTTTCTTCTAAAGTATGTGGCGCATGATCCGTGGCGATCACGTCAATTCTACCGTCAATCAGGGCTTCCCACAAAACTTTTCGATCATTGGCCGTTTTTACCGCAGGATTCCATTTGATTAAATTACCTTTTGTTTCATAATCATCATTGGTAAACCATAAATGATGCACACAAACTTCAGCAGTGATTTTCTTATCTTCCAAAGGAATTTTATTGGTAAACAACTCCATTTCTTTGGCTGTCGAAAGATGGAAAATATGTAATCTAGCTCCTGTTTTTTTGGCTAGTGCAATCGCTTTGGAAGACGAAAGATAACAAGCATCTTCACTACGAATAAGATGATGCACCGTAACTGGAACTTTATCTCCAAACTCGGCTTTGTAAATTTCCAGATTATTTTTGATAGTTGCTTCGTCTTCGCAATGTACAGCAATCAACATCGGCGTGCTTGAAAAAATTCTTTCTAAAACCGCTTCGTTATCCACCAACATATTTCCTGTAGACGAACCCAAAAATATTTTTATTCCCGCAACATTTCTCGGATTTGTTTTTAGAACTTCGTCAAGATTGTCATTGGTTGCACCCATCATAAACGAATAATTCGCAAAAGAATTATTGGCAGCCATTTGGTATTTTTCTTCCAAAAGCACTTGAGTCACCGCATTTGGGACCGTATTTGGTTGTTCTATAAATGAAGTGATTCCACCAGCAACCGCAGCTCTCGACTCCGATTCGATATCGCCTTTATAAGTCAATCCAGGTTCTCTAAAATGCACTTGGTCATCTATTGCACCCGGAATCAAAAAATTACCTTCGGCATCAATAATCTTGCATTCAGATGATTTTGCACTGATACTTTCCGAAATTTCGACAATTAAGTCGTTTTCGATTAAAACATCGCCTTCAAAAATAGTTCCTTCATTTACTATTTTGGCATTCTTGATTAAAACCCTATTCATTGTATCTTTCCTTTATTCCTTTATAAGGTGTTAACTAATTTTTTTAAACGGAGTGCAATTACTCCCAAAACGGCTTCTTTAAAAATGGCACTGCTCATTTTTGATTGTCCTTTTGTTCTGTCGGTAAAAATAATAGGAACTTCGGTAATATCGAAATTTTTACAGTAGGTTCTGTATTTCATTTCAATTTGAAAAGCATAACCCACAAATTTAATTTTATCCAAATTAATACCTTTCAGAACTTGACTTTTATAACAAATAAATCCTGCCGTGGCATCATGAATTTTCATTCCAGTGATAAATTGTACATAAACCGATGCAAAATAAGACATCAAAACCCGGCTCAATGGCCAGTTTACCACATTTACTCCAGTTACATAGCGGGAACCAATCGCTAAATCGGCTCCACCGAAATGACAGGCATCGTATAATTTTTCCAAATCGTTTGGATTATGTGAAAAATCGGCATCCATCTCGAAAACATAATCATATTTCCTTTCCAAAGCCCATCTGAAACCATGAACATAAGCCGTTCCTAAACCTAGCTTTCCCGTTCTTTTTTCCAAGAATAATCTGCCTTCAAATTCCGTTTGAAGTATCTCAACTTTGCTGGCGGTATGATCCGGAGAATTGTCATCAATGACAAGAACATGAAATGGTTTATGCTGTGAAAGCACTGACCTAATGATGCTTTCGATGTTTTCAATTTCGTTATAGGTAGGAATTATAACAATGCAATCGTTCATAACTTGAGTAATTTCAACGCAAAAGTAAACTTTTTAAGTGATTTGATTGATAATAAAATTATAATAAAAAGAATGAAATAAAAAATCAGTAATTTTGCATCAATATGATTGAAAATGTACTTCATTTAAGGGTAATCGAAAACAAAGATTGGGCAACTATTTTGTTTGTGCTTTCATTTGCCACTATTGCAATAACAAAATCGGCATTTGAGAATCGATTTACCGACTTTGCAAAATTGATTTATTCTGACAAATACACCAATATTTACAAAGACAGCAGTAATCTTAAAAGTGGCTTCACTATTTCATTATTTTTTGTTCAAATTATTTCATTGGCATTTTTTATCCAGCTCTCACTTGCTTTTTTTGGATATGCCGAAAAAACAGATTGGATTTTATACATTCAAATAATCACATTCCTGATTTTCTTCGTTTTATCTAAATTTTTAATCGAAAAAATTATTGCCACTGCATTTGAAATTGAAGAATTTGTGGAGCAATTCAATCTCCAAAAAGTTACTTTCAGAACATATATTGGACTATTTATACTGCCAATCAATATTATTCTGTTCTATTACGACTCCATTTCAAGAAATTTTTTAATATTTATAATTTTTATAATTCTGATAATCAATATATTAACATATTTAGTTTCAATAAAAAATTATCAAAATATAATATTCAGTAAGTTGTTTTATTTTATTTTATATCTTTGCACTCTCGAAATAGCACCGTATTATTTCATGTATTATTGGTTTACAAAAGGTATTGCTTAGAAAATGTCAAATATGAAAGTGAAAACAATTTTGGTGTCACAGCCTGAACCTAAAGTGGAGAATTCTCCATACTTTGAGTTGCAACAAAAGCATAAAGTAAAAATTGATTTCAGACCTTTTATCCATGTAGAAGGTGTTAGTGCAAAAGAAATTAGACTTCAAAAAATTGATCTGAACCACTACACGGCAATTATTTTAACAAGTAAAAATGCTGTTGATCATTTCTTTAGAGTTGCTGACGAAATGCGCTACAAAGTCCCTGAAGGCTTAAAATATTTCTGTCAATCTGAAGCAATCGCATTTTACCTTCAAAAGTACGTAGTTTACAGAAAACGTAAAATATATGTTGGACCAAAAGATTTTGCTGATTTATCTCCACTGATTAAAAAATACAAAGACGAGAAATTCTTGTTACCTGCTTCAGACCAACTGAATGCTGACGCTCCAATAACACTTAATAATTTGAAAGTGGATTGGACACAAGCTATTTTTTACAAAACGGTTATCAGCGATTTATCTGATTTGGCCGATGTTTATTACGACGTTTTAGCTTTCTTTAGCCCAACTGGAATAAAATCATTGTTTACCAATTTTCCAGATTTTGAACAAAACAATACTAGAATTGCAGTTTTCGGAAGTACAACCCAAAAAGAAGCATTGGACAGCGGCTTAAGAGTTGACATTATGGCTCCAACTCCTGGAACCCCTTCAATGACAATGGCTTTAGAAAAATACATCACGGAAGCAAATAAAGGAAAATAAAATTTGAAGAAAAACTACATTTAAAATAAAAATTCAAAAAGCTGCGTTTAGCGGCTTTTTTTATGCTCAATTCTAAAATCTAGCTAAAAGAACTCACCCCTAATCTACTGCTTTCATAATAAATATTTTTTTTACAAAGAAAATAGTTTCTTTTAATGTTTTCCTACCTTTGTACTGGATGAAAAAGAAATTTGTCATATTCAATTCTTTCTTGGCACTTGCAATATTATTCGCAATGCTGTTTCAGTCTGTACACAGTTATGAACATTTGGCAAAGCAACTTTCTGAAAAGAAATGCCATCACCAATTCACATCTAAACAAGAAATCACGCATCAACATCACAATTTCGATCATTGTTTTGTTTGCAATTTTACTATAAGCAATTTTGTTTCTTCGGGTAATTCTAATTTCGAATTCATAAAAATTAATTTTTCTTCTGAATATTCCTTTTTCAAATCAAGGGAAATTACCCAATTCTTTAAAGGAAGCCTTTTTGCGCTTCGAGCACCCCCAAGTTTTATTGTTTAAAATATTTTAGTATTTAAGGAGCCAGACGGATTTTAAAAATCTGCTAGGTCTAGACTTTAATTTCCAACAATAAAATCATTTCAAATGAAAAAATTCATAACAGCCCTATTTATAGGGATTTCGACTATGCTTCAAGCACAAAATTCCATTTCAGGAATTGTGACAGACACTAAAAACCAACCCCTAAATGGCGTTTCTGTTTACGCACCAGAATTGCACAAAGGAACTTCGACAGATGAAAACGGGAAATATTTCTTGTCGAATATTCCCACTGGAAATGCAAAACTGACCTTTGCCTATGCAGGATTTGCAACTCAAAATAAAACCATCAATGTTCTGAAAAAAGAAAATATTCTTGACATTATTCTTGAAGAAACAATATTGCATATGGATGAAGTAATAGTTTCGACAGCTTTCAATAAAATTCAATCGCAAAATGTGATGAAAGTAGAACATTCAACTATCAAAGAATTGCAACAAAAAGGAACTTCAACTTTAATCGAAGGCTTGGCAACAATTCCGGGAGTTTCACAAGTTTCTACAGGAACCTCTATAGGAAAACCAGTCATTCGTGGTCTGAGTGGCAACCGAGTTTTGGTCTATTCACAAGGTGTCCGAATCGAAAATCAGCAATTTGGTGACGAACACGGCTTGGGATTAAACGATGCCGGAATCGAAAGTGTCGAAGTCATCAAAGGTCCCGCTTCCTTGCTTTATGGTTCAGATGCTTTGGGTGGCGTTTTGTATTTTAACCCTGAAAAATTTGCCAATTCGGGTGCTTTTAAAACGAATTTCAGCCAGAAATTATTCTCCAATACTTTGGGAAGTAACTCTTCATTGGGACTAAAAACTTCCACCGAAAACTGGAAATTCTTGGCACGCGGAAGCTACAACACACACTCCGATTATAAAATTACTGATGGCGATCGAGTAACCAATACCCGATACCAAGAAACCGATTTCAAAACAGGAATTGGCTACAGCAATTCGAAATTTTCGAGTATTTTTCGATACAATTTCAACAAATTGGATTTGGGAATTCCCGAAGAAGGAATCGCAGCACAAACCACCAACAAAAAAACGGAATATCCCAAACAAGGCGTTTTCAATCATTTATTGAGTTTAAACAACATTTTCTTTTTTAAAAAATCAAAACTGGATGTCGATTTGGGCTACATTGACAACGACCGAAGTGAATTTGAAGACAGCGAAGTAGCGGTTTTGCATATGAAATTAAAAACCTTCAATTATGACGCAAAATACCATTTGCCAAAATTTGGAAATTTTGAATCAATCCTAGGAATTCAAGGAATGCATCAAACCAATGCCAATTCGGGAGAAGAATTCTTGATTCCTGATGCCACGACCAATGATTTTGGAATCTTTGGAACGGTAAATTATGAATGGAAATCGAATGTATTGCAAGCAGGATTGCGTTTCGACAACAGAAATATCTCGACATCAGCGCAAGGAATTTCGGGTTCAGCAGGTTCTTTTGAAGCCCTCGACAAATCATTCGATAGTTTTAATGCTTCTTTGGGATACAAAACCAATTTAGCCAAAGATATATCGCTGCGATTAAATGTAGCGTCTGGATTTAGAGCTCCCAATTTAGCGGAACTTACTTCAAATGGTGTTCACGAAGGAACGAATCGTTACGAAGTGGGAAATCCCAATTTAAAAACGGAGCAAAATGTACAAACCGACTTGAATTTAGAATACAAAAGCAGCCATATCGAGTTTTTTGTCAACGGATTTTATAACCACATCAACAATTACATTTATACTTCGCCAACAGGAGAAGTGATTGACGATAATGCGGTTTTCGATTATATTCAAAATGATGCCAAATTATTTGGTGGAGAAATCGGGCTACATTTTCACCCACATCCATTAGATTGGTTACATTATGAAACCAGTTTTGAAACCGTTACCGGCAAAAAACAGAATGGTGATTATTTGCCTTTAATTCCTGCCAACAACTGGAACAACACCATCAGAAGCGAATTTAAAATTAAAAATTGGTTGGAAGACGGATTTGCGACTTTGAATGTTTCGACTACTTTCAATCAAAATAATGTGAGTGGTTTTGAAACAGAATCGAATGGTTACACCTTGCTGAATCTTGGTTTTGGTGGAAAAATAAAATTAGGAAAAACTGTTTTTGACATTAATCTAAACGGCAACAATTTACTCAATAAAAGCTATATCACCCATTTATCGCGTCTGAAAACAGATGGAATTCCAAATATGGGAAGAAATATTGTTTTGGGTTTGAATTTCAATATTTAGTATTCTGTCATTGCTGAGGAACGAAGTAATCTCATAACGAGAGCAACAAATGTGATTGCTTCGTTCCCCGCAATGACTTTTTAATATTCAATCTTGCCAATATGTTTCATTATGCGAACAATTTTGGACTTCCTGTTATTGATGTATGATGAAGAACTTGTTGCAGAATATTTCCTTGGATTGGGCAAAATGGCGGCAATTCCTGCGGCTTGAATTTTGGTGAGGCTCACGGCGTCTTTTCTATACCAATGTTGAGTTGCGGCTTGGGCTCCGTAAACACCATTTCCCATTTCGATACTGTTTAGGTAAACTTCCATAATTCTTTCCTTGCCCCAAATTAATTCAATAAGAACCGTGAAATAGGCTTCAAGACCTTTGCGGAGATAACTTCTGCCTTGCCAAAGAAATACATTTTTGGCTGTTTGTTGCGAAATGGTGCTTCCTCCCTTAATTCTTCGACCTCTTTCGTTGCTCTTGTAGGCTTTTTGCATCGCTGTAAAATCGAAACCATTATGAGTCAAAAAAGTCCCGTCTTCACTGGCAATAACCGCTTTTTGCAAATTAGGTGAAATATCTTCGATAGGTTCCCAATCGTGACTAAAATAATTTTCCTTACCATCAAGTTTGTTCTCTATAGCTCGAATAACCATCAAAGGTGTGAATAGAACCGGTACAAACTTAAAAAGGACTACAAAAAAAACAGACAGTCCAAGAAACCACAAGAAAGCCTTGAATAAAAACCGAGTTACTTTGCTCTTGAAAGTTACCGAGTCTTTTTTTGCCGGTTGTTTTACTTTTTTCGATGTGATTTTTGTTGCCATTCTGTTAAATCTGCTAATTTTTATAAATATAAAAAAATAATTTCGTTTTCAAAATTAACCATAAAACAACAGTAAGTAAAACATTTAGAATTTGTATTTTTAAGAAATAATAAACCCCAATAATTTAATGAAAAAGATATTATTTATAACATTGATAATGACAAACTTAACCGCAATATCACAAACCACAATGTCGCCAGAATTGCTCTTGAAACTTGGAAGAGTAACCTCTTTAGGAATTTCTATTGACAATAAAAATATAATTTATAAAGTAGATTTCCCTTCTGTCGAAGAAAACAAATCAAATTCAAAATTTTATTCTTTACCCATAATTGGTGGAACTCCAATAGAAGTCAGCTCAACCAAAGAATTATTAAAAGACAAAAATATTTCTCCCGATGGAAAATATATTGTTTATAATGAAGAGGTAAAAATCGACAAAGTCCACGGAAAAGATTTTTATCCTGAACTGGAGAAATCGAATGTTCAAGTTTACAACGCATTGGATTATCGTCATTGGGACAAATGGAATGAAGGCAAATTCAACCACGTTTTTTATAAAGAAAACAAAGAAGGTTCTGTTGGAATTGACATTTTGAAGGACGAAAATTTTGACAGTCCACAAAAACCTTTTGGTGGAGACGAAGATTATATTTGGTCACCAGACAGTAAAAGCATTTTATATGTTTGCAAGAAAAAATCAGGAACCGCTTATGCTACGAGCACCAATACAGACATCTACGAATACAATCTAGAAACTGGAAAAACCAGCAATAGAACCGAAGGCAACTTGGGTTACGATAATTATCCTGCCTTTTCGCCAACAGGAAATTTGACTTGGCTGCAAATGAAACGCGACGGATATGAAGCTGACAAAAATGATATAATCGTCAATTTTAAAGGAATGAACATCAATTTGACTGCCAATTGGGACGGAACGGTTGAAAATTTTCTTTGGAGCAAAGACGGCAAAAAAATATATTTTGTTGCACCAATTGACGGAACACTTCAACTGTTTGAAGTTGATTTTCCGGGATTAACCAAGAAAATGCCACAAGTGATTCAAGTGACCAATGGCGATTTCGACGTGGTGAACATCATTGGATTTTCAGGAGACAACATCATTGTGAACCGAACCGATATGAACCACGCCTCCGAAATTTTTTCATACAATATAAAGAAAAAAACTTGGCGTCAAGTGTCTAATGCAAACACGGAAACCTACAATTCATTAGCATTAAGCAAAACCGAAAGAAGATACGTTACCACGACAGACGGCAAAAAAATGTTGGTTTGGGTAATTCTTCCGCCAAATTTTGATGCTACAAAAAAATACCCAACATTGCTTTATTGCCAAGGCGGGCCGCAAACACCATTGACACAATTTTATTCTTTCCGTTGGAATTTTCAATTAATGGCTGCCCAAGGATATATTGTCGTTGCTCCAAATCGTCGCGGAATGCAAGGTCACGGTGTGGAATGGAATGAACAAATCAGCAAAGATTGGGGCGGACAAGTGATGAACGACTATCTTTCAGCCATTGACGATGTGGCCAAAGAAAAATATGTCGACAAAACCCGTTTAGGTTGCGTTGGAGCTAGTTATGGCGGTTATTCATCGTTTTATTTGGCTGGAATCCACAACAACAGATTCAAAACTTTTATTGCCCACGATGGTGTTTTCAATACTCAAAGTATGTTTGGAACTACAGAAGAAGTATTCTTTAACCTATTGGAATTTGGAGGAGCTTATTGGGAAAAAGACAATGCTGTTGCACAAAAAAGCTACACCATATTTAATCCCGCCAGCCGAGTAGAAAAATGGAATACCCCCATTTTAATCATTCAAGGTGGAAATGATTTTAGAGTTTCTATTGGACAGGCGCAGGAAGCTTTCCAAGCGGCTCAATTGCGAGGAATAAAAAGTAGATTTCTGTATTTCCCGGAAGAAAATCATTGGGTTTTAAAACCTCAAAACGCATTGGTTTGGCAAAGAGAATTTTATAAATGGTTGAAGGAAACTTTATAAAGTTCCGATATTTCATAAACTGAAAAATCCCATCAAAATATTTTGACGGGATTTTTTATACAAATATAAATCTAGTTTTATTCTGGATCATTCATCTTGAAAGTATCCATAAAGGCAGTCGTATAATCACCAGCGATATAACGCGGATCATCCATCAACTGTCTGTGGAAAGGAATAGTTGTTTTGATTCCTTCGATCACGAATTCATCCAAAGCTCTTCTCATTTTACTGATTGCTTCTTCACGAGTTTGAGCCGTAGTAATCAGTTTTGCAATCATCGAATCGTAATTTGGTGGAATCGTGTAACCTGAATAAACGTGAGTATCCAAACGCACACCGTGACCACCAGGCATATGAAGCGTCGTGATTTTACCCGGTGAAGGTCTAAAATCGCTATAAGGATCTTCGGCATTAATACGACATTCAATGGCATGCAATTGTGGTAAATAATTTTTACCAGAAATTGGAATTCCTGCAGCAACCATAATTTGCTCGCGAATTAAATCATAATCAATAACTTGCTCGGTAATTGGGTGTTCTACTTGAATACGAGTATTCATTTCCATAAAATAGAAATTACGGTGTTTGTCCACCAAAAATTCTACCGTTCCAGCACCTTCGTACTTAATATATTCGGCTGCTTTTACGGCTGCCAATCCCATTTTTTTACGCAATTCGTCAGTCATAAATGGCGAAGGAGTTTCCTCAGTCAATTTTTGATGACGACGTTGTACAGAACAATCTCTTTCAGAAAGGTGACATGCTTTTCCGTAAGAATCTCCAACAATTTGAATTTCGATATGTCTTGGTTCTTCAATAAGTTTCTCCAAATACATTCCGTCATTTCCAAAAGCTGCCGCCGATTCTTGACGAGCACCTTCCCATGCTTTCAACAAATCTTCTTCTTTCCAAACGGCACGCATTCCTTTTCCACCACCTCCAGCTGTTGCTTTCAGCATTACTGGATAGCCCATGTCTTTGGCCAATTTTTGGGTTTGTTCGAAAGATTCCAATAATCCATCAGATCCGGGTACACAAGGAACTCCAGCAGCTTTCATTGTAGCTTTTGCCGAAGCTTTGTCTCCCATACGATCAATCATTTCTGGAGATGCACCTATGAATTTGATTCTATGTTCTTGACATATTTTTGAAAATTTTGAATTTTCGGAAAGAAATCCATAGCCTGGATGTATTGCGTCTGCATTTGTAATTTCGGCTGCGGCAATAATATTTGACATTTTTAGATATGACAAATTGCTTGGAGGCGGCCCAATACAAACTGCTTCATCGGCAAACTTCACGTGCAAACTTTCGGCATCAGCAGTAGAATAAACAGCTACTGTTTTGATGCCCATTTCTTTACATGTTCTAATGATGCGAAGGGCAATTTCTCCTCTATTGGCTATTAGTATTTTTTTAAACATATTTTTAAAATTAGATAATTAGACAATTTGATAATTAGATAATTTACAAGCAAAATACTTTTACTTTATAAATCTAAAATCTAAAATCTAAAATTAAGACGGATCTACTAAAAATAATGGTTGATCATATTCTACTGGCGACATGTCGTCAACCAATATTTTAACGATTTTACCGGATACTTCAGATTCGATTTCGTTAAATAATTTCATTGCTTCGATTACACAAAGTACATCTCCTTTGGCAATTACACTACCTACTTCAGCAAACATTGGTTTGTCTGGAGATGGTTTTCTATAGAAAGTTCCAATAATTGGAGATTTAATAGTGATGTAATTAGAATTCTCTACCGCTGGTGCGGCTGGAGTTGGAGCCACCGGAACAATTTGTTGAGCTGCTACTGGTTGAAGAGCTGGTTGAGCTGGAATTTGCTGAATATAAGTCGCTTCAGACACATTTCCTTCCAAGGTTGTTCTAATGGTGATTTTAACATCGTCCATCTCTAATTTAACTTCAGCAACTCCTGAGTTTGCTACAAATTTGATTAGATTTTGAATTTCTTTTAAATCCATGATTATTTGTGTTTTAGTTTAAATTTATTTTTTATCGTATGCCCATTTTAGGTAAATAGAACCCCATGTAAATCCACCCCCAAAAGCTGCCAAAATAATGGTATCCCCTTTTTTGAATAGGTTTTCAAAATCGTTAAGAACTAATGGTAAAGTTGCCGATGTAGTATTTCCGTATTTTTCTATATTCATCAATACTTTTGAATCTTCTAAATTCATACGGCTAGCCGTAGCATCAATGATACGTTTGTTTGCTTGATGAGGAACCAACCAGTCTACGTCTGCATTGGTCAAATTATTTCTTTTCAGAATCATTTCACTTGCATCGGCCATGTTGGTCACTGCATATTTAAAAACAGTTTTCCCATCTTGCTTGATATTGTGTCTTCCTTCTTCAACCGTTTGAATTGTTGCAGGGTGCAATGATCCACCAGCATCGATTTTAAGAAAATCACGACCAACTGAGTCGCTTCTCAAGTATTCGTCCACTAATCCCAATCCTTCGTAATTAGGTTCGAACAATGCTGCGCCTGCTCCATCACCAAAAATAATACAAGTAGTACGATCAGTATAATCTACGATGGAGGACATTTTATCAGCTCCTATAAGTAGTACTTTTTTATATCTCCCTGATTGAATATAGGCTGCTGCAGTGGACATTCCATATAAAAAACTGGAACATGCCGCTTGTAAATCATAAGCAAAGGCATTTGTCGCTCCAATTTCAGTTGCTACATACACACCTGACGCTGCCACTGGCATATCTGGAGTTGCCGTTGCCAATATAACCATATCAATCTCTAAAGGATCAATATTGGCTTTAGCTATTAAATCTTGAGCTGCTTTTATAGCCAAATATGAAGTTCCTTTAGTATCGTCTTTCAGAATTCTTCTTTCTTTTATTCCCGTGCGAGAGGTTATCCACTCGTCGTTGGTGTCCACTAATGTTTCGAGAATCTTGTTTGTAAGCACATAGTCTGGAACATAAGCTCCAACAGCTGTGATTGCGGCAGTAATATTATTCATTATACTCTGTTATTTCTTACCAAATGCTGCCATTTGAAAAATTTCTAAAGGACTCGAAAATTACAAAAAAAATCTAATCCTCATCGTTTTAATTGCTCTTATTTAATGAAAATTATAAACAACAAAAAAAACTCTCACATTGGTTGTGAGAGTTTAAATATCATTTACATAAATGTATTAAGCAACCGCTACAGATTTATCTATAACAACTTGCCCTCTGTAATACATTTTACCTTCGTGCCAGTAAGCTCTGTGGTATAAGTGTGCTTCACCTGTGATTGGGCAAGTAGCGATTTGTGCTACAGTAGCTTTATAATGTGTTCTTCTTTTATCTCTTCTTGTTTTCGAGATTTTTCTTTTAGGATGCGCCATTTTACTATATTATTTATCCGTTAATAGTTGCTTTAATTTGTCCCAACGTGGGTCAATATTTTCTTCTTTTTGTTCTTTTTTATTTTCTTTTTTCAGCTCTTTTACTGTTAATTCTTTCAGTTTTGCCAAAGCTTCCGTATTTAAACTTCCATCTTTAACCCCTGGATGAATTCGTCTTAGAGGAACCGAAAGCACAATCATTTCATATATATATTGTGCAATATCTATTTGATATTCTCCATGTGGCAAAATCAGCAACTCTTCGTTGTCATTATTGAACACCTCTCCAAAACGAACAATCAACTTCATTTTACCTTTTATCGGCAAATCAAACTCTTCGTTTGTCATATCACAAGGAACATTAACCGTTCCTTTATGCTTGAAAGCCAACTCCAACATAGTGCTTTTTTTCTCTAAAACTACATTTACTTTGATATTTGAATCGTTAAATTCGTGATAATCAAAGATTTCAAAGAACGCATTACTTATTTGGTACTCAAAATGATGTTTTCCTGGCTTTAATCCTATAAAAGGAATTAAAAATTCTTTTGTCTTGTTCATTTCAACAACAATTTGCCCTAAACTTCGGGAGTGCAAAGATATAAAATTATTGTAAACCAAATAATCTTATTTATCTTTTTTTGTTTATATCTATTTTTCTTTTGTTTTTAGCGGCTTTTGGCTGATTTCTGCATATTGATTTCTTGAATTATAGATATCAATTGCAAGATAAACAGCTTCTTTAAACGAATTATAATCAGCTATACCCTTTCCTGCTATGTCATAAGCAGTACCATGATCTGGCGAAGTTCTTACTTTATTCAAACCAGCAGTATAATTCACTCCATTTCCAAACGATAATGTTTTGAAAGGAATTAATCCCTGATCGTGATAAGTTGCAATAATTGCATCGTATTTTTCATACTGACTGCTTCCAAAAAAGCCATCGGCAGCAAAAGGACCAAAAACCAATGTCCCTTTTTCAAATATTTTTTTCAATGCTGGTTTCAATATCACATCGTCTTCTTTACCAATAACGCCACCATCTCCACAATGTGGATTCAATCCCAGCACTGCAATTTTTGGTTTATTGACACTAAAATCCTGTATCAACGACTGTTTTATGGTCTCTATTTTTTTAACAATCAATTCTTCTGTAAGATGCGAAGCCACTTCATTTATGGCAATATGATCCGTCAACAATCCCACTCTCAAATTATCCTGAACCATCAGCATCAAGGCATTTCCTTCCAACTCTTGACCTAAATAATCAGTATGTCCTGGGAATTTAAATGATTCTGATTGAATATTGCATTTATTTATTGGCGCAGTAACCAAAACATCTATAAGATCTTCCTTCAAAGCTTTAGTAGCAGCAACAAATGATTTTATGGCATATTTTCCAACTTTTTCATCGTTTACTCCGAAATTTATTTCCACCCCTTCTTGCCAAACATTCAAAACATTGATTTTACCCAAAACTATTTGGTCTAACCTATCAATTCCATGAAGTGCCGACGTAGATTCTAAATTCTTTTTTACAAAGGAAAGGATTTTTACATTGGCAAAAATAACCGGTGTACATAATTCCAACATTCTCGAATCTTCAAATGTTTTTAGAATAACTTCGCTTCCAATACCGTTTAAATCTCCAATTGAAATTCCAACGATTATATTTTCTGCTTTTTTTATCATGACATCACATTATTTATTGCTAATTTTGAAGTGCAAATTTAGTAAAATAAAATAAGAAATGTTTACAGGAATAATAGAAACCCTTGGCAAAGTCCAAGAAATCAAAAAAGACAAAGACAATGTTCATATTACAATAGATTCCTCCATTACCGACGAACTTCAAATAGACCAAAGCGTCGCTCATAATGGAATTTGTATGACTGTAGTCGCCATCGACAAAAACCTTTACACAGTAACCGCCATTGCAGAAACAATCAAAAAAACAAATATTTCACATTGGAAAACTGGCGATAGCATTAACCTCGAAAGAGCAATGAAATTAGGAGATCGATTGGACGGACACATCGTTCAGGGCCACGTTGACCAAATTGGGAATTGCATTGTCGCAAAAGAAACCAATGGGAGCTGGTATTACACTTTTGAATATGACGAATCTCTTGAAAACATAACCATCGAAAAAGGTTCTATTACGGTAAACGGAGTGAGTTTAACAGTGGTAGATTCAGGTAAAAATAATTTTAGCGTAGCCATCATTCCTTACACTTTTGAACATACCAATTTTAATTCTTTCAAAGAAGAAACAAAAGTAAACCTTGAATTTGACGTGATTGGCAAATATGTTTCTAAATTATATTCAAACAAATAAAAAATAAGCACTTTTTACAAAAAAAACAAAGGCTTCAATTTTTAAATTGAAGCCTTTGTTTTTACTTGATGTTTACAAATAATATATATCCCTAAAAATATTGCCATTAACAATAAAACCACAAGATTATCATCAATAGACAGTCCTGGCGGTGGTGGTTTCGCTTTTGCTCCCGGCATTGGAGGAGATGGTGCCGCAAAAGTATCCATCACACCAAGAAGGGTGATAATTAAAATAAAAAACCTGTTCACAATAGTTTTCATAATTATTGAAAGAAATAACGAAATAACAAGTTTTTGTTTAATTATAACTCATAAATCCCTTTAATAACGTAACAAAGTTATTTATATTTTACTAGGAAACAATTTGATCATCGACTAAAATGCGTTTTTTATCGATAAAAAGCATTAGTGGATACAGGCCATAAAAAAAACCCCACAAAGTCAATGAATTTGAAGGGTTTTATGTGGTCCCACTTGGAATCGAACCAAGCACCTACTGATTATGAGTCAGTTGCTCTAACCGAATGAGCTATAGGACCTTTAAGCGGATGCGAAATTACTACTATTTTATATTTGTTGCAAATATTTTTGGAATAGATTTTCACATAAACCCTTTAATACGCTAATTAACACAGAACCTACTGATTATTAGAAACATTCAAAAAATCATTTTTAAAAATAAATTATCTAATTTCCTGACATAATTCTATCAGAACGCCATTGGTGCTTTTCGGATGTAAAAAAGCAACCCATTTATTGTCAGCACCCTTTTTTGGAGTTTCGTTCAAAACAACAAATCCCTCATTTTTCAAACGAGCAATTTCCGCTACAATATCTTCAACTTCAAAAGCAATATGATGAATTCCTTCTCCTTTCTTGGCGATAAATTTTGCAATAGGACTTTCAAGATTAGTAGCTTCTAGAAGTTCTATTTTGTTCGGTCCATTCATAAAAAAAATAGCTTTGACACCTTCGCCAGCTACCTCTTCTAGTTTATAAGCCGGAATACCCAATAATTTTTCATATATCATTGAAGCTTCGTCTAAACTATTGACTGCAATTCCTATATGTTCTATTTTATTCATCGTTTTGTTGTGTTTTACATCATTAAAAGTAAGTAAAATTTACGATTTTTCAAAAAACATAGAGTTAAAAACTTTATGACTTTGTCACTTTATAACTTTGTCTCTCAAAAAATTAGTATTTTTGCACAATGGAAACAAATAGACAGAAAAAAATAGGCGGTGTCATCCAAAAAGATTTGGTTGACATTCTACAAGGTGAAGTGAGAAAAAATGGAGTTAGCAATTTGATAATTTCGGTATCCAAGGTTATCGTGACTACAGATTTATCTGTGGCGACGATCCATTTGAGTATATTCCCCCAAGATAAAGCACAAGAAACTTTAGTGGCGATAAAAACAAATTCTAAATTAATCAAGCACGATTTATCGCAAAGAGTGCGCTTGCAATTGCGAAAAGTTCCCAACTTGGTATTCTTTATTGACGACTCATTAGACTACATTGAAAAAATTGACAATGCTTTATCAAACAAAGAAAACCCAATTGAAAATCGTGATCTTTTAGACAAACGCAGATTTCAATAAAAATTGAATTTCCCTCTTTACATAGCCAAACGATATATTTTTAGCAACAGTAAGAACAATGCTATCAATATAATCAATCGCATTGCCAGTATGGGAATTATTGTTGGCGCGATGGCTTTGTTTGTAGTTTTATCCGTTTTTAGCGGATTGAAAGTTTTTAGCCTTTCCTTCTCCAACAATATTGATCCTGATTTGAAAATCAGTAGCACTTTAGGAAAATCATTTTTTGTTTCACCTTCACAAGAAAACCAAATTAGTCAAATCGACGGCGTTGTTTCTTATAGTAAAATAGTAGAAGAGCGCGTTTTGTTTACTTTTAATGGAAAACAAGAAGTCACATATTTAAAAGGTATAGACGAAAATTTCATCAAAGTAAACGCTATAAAAAAAACCATTTACAATGGCGATTGGCTAAAAAAAGATACTTACCAAGTGGTAGTTGGCTATGGGATTGCTCAACAATTCTCAATGGGACTACTAGATTACAATCACTATTTAGAAGTTTTGGCTCCAAAACCGGGTAAAGGCAACATAGAAAATCCAGAAAACGCTTTTAATAAAATGGTTATTATTCCTGTTGGAATTTATGCCATAAGCGAAGACCTCGATTCTAAATATGTTTTTTCCGATTTAGGTTTGGCCCAGGAATTATTAGAATACAAAACCAACCAAATTTCAGGAATTGAAGTGAAGATGGAAAAAGATGCCGATGAAAATGTGATAGTCAATTCACTTCAAACTATTTTCAACAATAAAATTACAGTAAAAAATAGAGCACAACTCAATGAGTCGTTGTATAAAATGCTCAACACCGAAAATCTTGCTGTTTATTTAATATTTACTTTGGTCATTATTATTGCTCTTTTCAATCTGATTGGCGCATTAATAATGATGATTCTGGACAAAAAAGGAAACCTGAAAACACTATTAAATCTTGGAACAGAAATCAAGAATTTACGTAAAATATTCCTGTTACAAGGAACATTATTAAGCGTTTTCGGAGGGATTATTGGCTTACTTTTAGGAATTGCTCTGGTGTTATTACAACAACATTTTGAATTGGTAATGATTACCCCAACCCTAGCTTATCCAGTAGTTTTTAGCGTCGAAAATGTACTGATTGTTTTGGCAACGATTGTCACGCTTGGCTTCATCGCTTCGCTGATTGCAAGTAGTCGAGTGAGTAAAAAGTTGTTAGATTAAAAATCGTAACCGATTCTTGCTTGAATATCTACAGTTGTATTGTTATGATCGCAATCACAACCACTTGTTTCACTAAAAACATTATACTGATAGCCCGCACCAGCTGAAAATTCATAATTAAAATGCTTTGCAAAAGCTCTGCGAATTCCATATTTAGGAACAACGGTAATTGCTGAAACAACATCAAAATCACCATTATTCATTATTGGAGTTTTATTAGACATATACGATGTCGCCAATGAAACATAATTTGAAGAATTGTTATAGGTCTTTTTTCCAAGTCTCTTTCTTCTATCTAAACCATAATACCATCTTGGTTCTAGTGTTACATAAGGAACAATAAGTGTAGCGGTTTCATCTTCAATTGCAGGATCTTCATAATCTCTAGTAGCGAACCCTAACACTAAGCCTATTTCTGTTCGAAGTGTAATTTTTCTTTTCAGTTGAGCTTCATAATAAAAACTTGTACTTAACAAACCCAATTGAGCACCATATAAACTTTTCTCTACCGATACTTTTTCTGATTCTTGTGCCTTTGCAATGAAACTGATTAAAACGAAACTTAGAACTATAAAATTTTTCATTAGTGTATTTTTTTTGCAAAAGTAGTTTTTCTTTTACAGAATCAAAACACAAAAAAATGTTTTTACACCACCTCATATCCAGAATAAGCTTCTTCGATTTCATTCAAAACAGCAAATAATTCTTCGGGATGATCTAAAGTAACCAATTGTTGCTTGAACGGTTTAAACGAATGAATTCCTTTGAAGTAATTGGTATAATGCGGTCTGGTTTCTACAATTCCAAGTCTTTGGCCTTTCCATTCCATTGCCCAGGTGAGGTGATTGCGAACAGCTTCTACTCTATTGGCAACAGTTGGTTTGGCTAAATGCTCGCCTGTATTGAAGTAATGTTTGATTTCATTGAAAATCCACGGATAACCAATGGCAGCACGACCAATCATGATTCCGTCGATGCCGTATTCGTTTTTATAATGTAATGCTTTTTCTGGGGAATCAATGTCTCCGTTTCCAAAAATAGGCATTGTGATTCTGGGATTATTTTTTACTCGTGCTATATGTGACCAATCCGAATGACCTTTATACATTTGGGCACGAGTTCTGGCGTGAATACTCAAAGCAGCTACACCAATGTCCTGCAAACGCTCGGCAACCTCATCAATATTAATGGAATTATCGTCCCAACCCAAACGGGTTTTTACCGTAACCGGCAAATGTGTGCTATCGATAACAGCTTGCGTTAAGCGAATCATTAAATCGACATCTTTCAAAACGCCTGCACCTGCGCCTTTGCAAACGACTTTTTTTACGGGACAACCAAAATTAATATCTATCAAATCAGGATTTACGGTAGAAACAATCTTGGAAGACAATGCCATTGCTTCTTCATCTCCACCAAAAATCTGGATTCCAACTGGGCGTTCGTAATCGAAAATATCTAATTTCATTCGGCTTTTGATGGCATCACGAATTAATCCTTCGGAGGAAATAAATTCGGAGTACATCAAATCGGCTCCGTGTTCTTTGCACAATCTACGAAATGGTGGATCGCTCACATCTTCCATAGGTGCGAGAAGTAACGGAAAATCAGGAAGTTCTATGTTGCCAATCTTTATCAAGGGTAATTTTTTTGCAAAGATAGAATTTTTAGATGAAAAGATGTTAACACAACCTTAAAGCAAGGACTTTGTGATGGAATGACTTTGAAACTGTTGAATTTAAACTATATTTGCAGATTAATCGTTGCTTTACGAGATTGCGTGAGGGATAGAAGCGAAAATCCTTTTCCTTTTTTTTTTTAAAAAGGAAAAGATTGTAGCGGATAGCCCGACGGCTTTTTCTGCCGGCACGCCCAAAAAATTGACATACACAAAGAATGAAACATATACGGAATTTTTGCATTATTGCACACATTGACCACGGTAAAAGTACGCTTGCCGACAGACTTCTTGGCGCTACACAAACCGTTACGGCTCGTGAGGAAAAGGCTCAATTGCTTGACAATATGGACTTGGAACGCGAACGTGGGATTACCATAAAAAGTCACGCCATCCAGATGGAATACAAATACAAAGGCGAGGATTATATCCTGAATTTGATTGACACACCGGGGCACGTAGATTTTTCGTATGAGGTTTCCCGTTCGATTGCGGCTTGTGAAGGAGCACTTTTGATTGTGGATGCTGCGCAAAGTATTCAGGCACAAACGATTTCGAATTTGTATTTAGCACTGGAAAATGATCTGGAAATTATTCCAATTTTAAATAAAGTAGATTTACCAAGTGCTAATCCAGAAGAAGTTAGCGACGATATTGTTGATTTATTGGGTTGCAAATTGGAGGAAATTATTCACGCTTCAGGGAAAACTGGTTTGGGTGTCGAAAATATTTTGGCGGCTATTATCGAAAGAATTCCTCCTCCAAAAGGAAATGTGGACGAACCGTTGCAAGCTTTGATTTTTGACTCGCATTACAACCCGTTTCGTGGAATTGAAGTTATTTTCCGTGTGAAAAACGGACAAATAAAAAAAGGCCAAAAGATTAAATTTATGGCTACCGGAAATGAATATTTTGCGGACGAAATTGGAACTTTGAAGTTGAACCAAGTTCCTAAAAATGTGATTTCTGCCGGTGATGTTGGTTATTTGATTTCAGGAATTAAAGAGGCAAAAGAGGTAAAAGTGGGCGACACACTGACGGATGCTAAAACGCCAACTACGAATATGATTACTGGTTTCGAAGATGTGAAACCAATGGTTTTTGCGGGGATTTATCCTGTAGATACTGAAGATTACGAGGAGTTGAGAGCTTCTATGGAAAAACTACAATTGAACGATGCTTCGTTGGTATTTTTACCTGAAAGTTCGGCAGCTTTAGGTTTTGGATTTCGTTGCGGATTCTTGGGAATGCTGCATATGGAAATTATTCAGGAACGACTAGAACGTGAGTTCGATATGACAGTGATTACTACTGTTCCCAACGTTTCATATTTGGCTTACACCAAAAAAGAACCCGAGGTTGGAATGATCGTGAACAATCCATCGGATTTGCCAGAGCCTTCCAAACTGGATCGTGTTGAAGAGCCTTATATTAAAGCTACTATCATTACCAAGTCGGATTTTGTGGGAAATGTAATGAGTTTGTGTATTGAAAAACGTGGCGTAATTACCAATCAAACGTATTTAACTACCGAAAGAGTGGAATTGAATTTCGATATGCCTTTGGCAGAAATTGTATTCGATTTTTACGACCGATTGAAAACAGTTTCCAAAGGTTATGCTTCGTTCGATTATACGCCAATAGGAATGCGAACATCTAAATTAGTTCGTTTGGATGTGTTGTTAAATGCTCAATCTGTAGATGCACTTTCTGCCTTGATTCACGAAAGCAATGCGTACAACATTGGTAAAAAAATGTGTGAGAAATTACGTGAATTAATCCCAAGACAACAATTTGACATTCCGATTCAGGCTGCAATTGGTGCAAAAATCATTGCCCGTGAAACGATAAAAGCCTTACGAAAAGACGTTACCGCCAAATGTTATGGTGGAGATATTTCTCGTAAACGTAAACTTTTGGAAAAACAGAAAAAAGGTAAAAAGCGAATGAGACTAGTTGGAAATGTTGAAATTCCGCAAGAAGCGTTTATGGCTGTTTTGAAGTTGAATGATTAAATCCCCCTAACCCCCGAAGGGGGAATTAGAAAAAAATAGAGAAAACCTGATGATGAAAATTGTCAGGTTTTTTTGTTTCGAAACCTTACTTCTTCTGCAACCACTCAAACAATCGTTTCGCATCTTCCAATTTGAATAATTGCGTTCCTTCGTTCATCGTAGCTGCCGAGCCACAGGCAACACCCCACTGCACGACATCTTTTAGGCTTTTGTTTTGGGATAATGCCCAAACCATTGCGCCAACCATACTGTCTCCGGCTCCAACGGTGCTTTTCTTGACTACATTGGGCGCTGGCACAAACTCGGTTTGCGTTGCCGTTACCAAAACTGCTCCTTGCGGACCAAGTGAAACTACAATGATTTCGGCACTTCCTTTTTCGATTAAGGTTTGTGCTGCGTGCACCACTTCGTCCATTTCCAATGTTTCGACTCCAATTAATTTGGCCAATTCCCCGACATTGGGTTTTATTAAATACACGCCTGTTTCCAACACTTTTTGCAAAGCTTCACCTGAAGTATCCACAATTACTTTCGAACCCGATTCTTTAGCTAACTTGGCTATATTTTGATAATAATTGGTTGGTAAACCTTCATTCAAACTACCACTTAATACCAAGAATTTTGGTTTCAATTCTTGAAGGATTTGAATAATTTCTTTTTGCTCATCTTCTGAAATTGCCGAGCCCGAAAAACCAAAACGGTATTGGGAATTAGTATTATCGTCAACAGCCACGAAGCTTTCTCTTGTCCAATTAGTCGTTTTGACAGCTTTGAAAGCAATGGCTTCTTTTTGTACCAATTCTTCCAATATCGAACCAATAGGCCCGCCAGAAGTGAATACACAAAACGAGTCTCCTTCTAAACGAGATATGGCTTTAGAAACATTGATTCCACCACCGCCAGCATCATAACGAGGTTCCTCGCAACGAATCTTTTGTTCCGGAACCAATCCCTTAAAATGGGCAGTTTTATCTAAAGCTGGATTAACGGTAAGCGTGACAATATCGAATGTTTTCATTTTCTATTTTTTTGAATGGCATAAATTTAAGGATAAATAAAATGACAGAATCGAAACTGATTTTTTATTTCACCAAAACCCTTCTGTTCTTCGTACCTTTGCAACTTTAAAATATAAATCACAATGATCGAAGATAAATCCCCACAAAGAACCAGTATCGCCCAATTAGGCGAATTTGGATTGATAGACCACCTGACCAAAAACTTTGAAATTAACCAAGCTTCCACCTTAAAAGGAATTGGCGATGATGCCGCAGTTTTGGATTTCAAAGACAAAAAAACCGTTGTTTCAACCGATTTATTGATAGAAGGCGTTCATTTTGATTTGGCCTATATGCCTTTGAGACATTTGGGTTACAAAGCAGTTGTCGTGAATGTTTCGGACATTTGTGCCATGAATGCCAAAGCCACTCAGATTTTGGTTTCGATTGCGGTTTCAAATCGTTTTCCGTTAGAAGCTTTAGAAGAATTATTCGATGGGATTACACTTGCTGCCAATGAATACAAAGTGGATGTTATTGGCGGAGACACTACTTCATCCCAAAAAGGAATGATTATCAGCATCACCGTTATTGGCGAAGCAGAAGAAAATGAAATTGTGTACAGAAACGGTGCAGGTGAAACTGATTTATTGGTCGTAACTGGAGATATTGGCGCAGCTTATATGGGATTGCAAGTTCTCGAAAGAGAGAAACAAGTTTTTCAGGTAAACCCCAATTCGCAACCCGATTTAGATGCTTATACCTATTTAATCGAACGTCAGTTGAAGCCCGAAGCTCGTAAAGACGTGCGTACCTTGTTGCACGCATTGGAAATAAAACCAACTGCCATGATTGATATTTCGGATGGATTGTCTTCTGAAATTATGCATATTTGCAAGCAGTCGAAAGTGGGTTGTAATTTATATGAAGACAAATTGCCTCTTGATCCACAGTTCATGAATGTTTGCGAAGAATTTGACCTTGACGCAACAACAGTGGCTATTAATGGCGGTGAAGATTATGAATTGCTTTTCACTATTAAAATGGAAGATTTCGAGAAGATAAAAGGGAATCCAAACTTCACAATTATTGGCCATATGACCCAGGAAAGCGAAGGAATCCATTTGGTAACCCGTGCCAATACTCGAATTCCGCTAAAAGCTCGTGGCTGGAATGCTTTGAGTGAAGAATAAAAAACAAAAAAAACGGCATTCTAAAATGCCGTTTTTTGTATAATCTATTCAAAAACTAAAATAGCAAGCCTTTATTTTTAGCTTCCCGTACTAATTCAATATCACTTTGGTCTTGTACATCTAATAGTTTTTTTAGACTTAATTTCCTTTTCTCAATGGCCTCTAAAGATATTGGAACATATTGGGGAATGTCTAATGTTTTGGTCCCTTTAGATATGTGAAACAAAATTTGCTTGTCAAATAAATCAATTTCTATAGAATCTTGTTTAGCTAAATCAATCATTTTTTGAATGGATTGACTGTAATAAATTTCATTCTTGATTACTTTGTCAAACCCGAAAAGTAACTCGTCAAATGTTAAATCATTTTTTATGACCAATCCGTTAGGATTTATTGTTTCGATAATATTCTTTATTTTCAATTCTTCGGTGTACATTGTCAGCAAAATGATTTTGCAATTTGGCATATATTCTATTAATAATCTCGCCAAATCTTCACCAGAATGAAGTCCTTTTTCTTCATAAGTTGGCATACTAATATCTAAAAAAGCTATGTCAAATGCCGCCGTTTCTGGATTAGTGATAATTTCGTAAGCAGATTTACAATCTATGGCTTGAGAAATAGAAAACTCAAACTCATTCGGATTGTATCTGGTAATACCATTCTTGTAACCTTCGATTATAAATGGATGATCGTCAACAATTAGTATGTTTTTTTTAATTGTTGCTTCTCCAATTGAATCATTTATCATTTCTTACTATTTTATATTGGGACTGTAACTGTAATTATTGTTCCTTCTCCTTTTTTTGATTTTATTTCAAATGTTCCTTTGCATTCATCAATTCTCGAAAGCATATTTTGCAAGCCAATTCCTTTCTTTCCTCGGTTTACATTGAATCCGATTCCGTCATCGGTTACTTGTAAAAACAAATTGTTTGAGTCTTTTTTGAATTCTATTCTGACAACATTGGCATGCGCATATTTATTAATATTTTGAAGCGATTCTTGAATAATACGGTATAAATTAATTTTTACGGCATTGCTTACCGTTTCCCACTTTATGGTTGAGTCAATACTTGAAACCAATTTTGTTTTAAAAGTCTTTTTTTGTTCTTCAAACAAATTGTCTACGATGGCAACGAAGTTATTAATTAATTCTGATTTCTCCCTATTCAAATCATGTGAAATTTCTCGAATGTCTTGTTCTATGTTTTTTAATTCCGTTAAATAACTGTTTCTTTGAACAGAAGCACTTTCATCATGAATTTTATTTAAACTATCGAGGTTCATCCGCACACCAAACATCCTTCCCAACACTCCATCATGCAACTCTTGCGCAACTCTTTTTTTCTCCTTAACCCTTGTTGTTTCAACGTCATTTTGTTGTGAAATCATTAAATTATAGATTTCCTCATTTGCTTTTTGTTGCTCTTGTTTGTATAACAACTCCCTGTTTTTGGCTTTTTGAGCTTTGATGATATACAAAAACATTCCCAAAATCAAAATCGACCCAAAGATATAAACCAAATTCCTGTTTTGGGTCGTTAAATCCGTGTTTTCTTGTTTGATTTCATCGGTTTCATACTCTATACGCGTGAATTTTTCAGCAATATTACGGTCTGCCTTTTGTAAACTGTCGTTGATGTGAATGTATTCTTTGTTATATGCAGCCGCCTTTGCAGGCTGTATAACCGCCAATTGCTTGAGAGGCAATAAAAGATTTCTATAATTTTTTGATTTTCGAGCAGTTTCAAGTGCTTCCTTAGAATATTGAATCGCTTTTGTTGTGTCATTTTTAAACGCAAAATATTCCGATATATGAATTTGTACTAGCATAATCCCTATTGGCAATTGTAAGCTATCTCTCACTCTAAGAGATTCATAAAATAGTTCCGGAAGTCCTTTAGAATCCTTCACTTTGAGTCTTGAATACCCCAAATTATCCAATAACATAGCATATACAAAAGGCTTGTATAAAAGTAAATCTTTTTTATGTTCCAAACCTTTTTGAAAATACGAAGTTGCTTGTCTAAACTCATTCAAATTCTGATACACTAACCCCAGATTATTCAACGAGGTGGCTTTAAACTGAAATTCTACAGGCGATGTTTCATCATCTATTATTGACAAAGCCTTGTTGTGAAATTCTATGGCCTTATCATACTCTCCCAATTCATTATAAATTAGGCCTAGAAGATTATATAATTCATAAACCGTGTTATTTGCTTTTTCATTTTTCAAGACTCGCACTCCTTTGAGAGCCGAAATTTCACTACCTGAAAAATCACTTTCATTATATTGCAACTGCGCTTTGTTCAATCGGGTTTTCCCCAAATCCAAATTATTATTAAGTCGAATATACATTTTCTCAGCTTTAAAATAATATAAAAAAGCACTGTCCGAAACACCTTGTGCTCCATAATAATCTCCTAAATAAGAATAGGCTTTGGCTGTGCTAATGGAGTCATTATTACTTATAGCCTTTTCTAAAACAATCCGTGATATTTTGTGATATTCTTTCCAATCGTTTAAATTATAATAGCGATTGGCAATTCGGAACAAGTTATCTCTTTGCAATGAATCATTGGATTGATTTATGACAATTTCATAAGCTTTTTGGATATAATTTTGTCTTTTTTTAGTAGTAGAACTAAAATCATTCGCCTTAGATAAATAAGCACTAAGGCTATCTTCGGATGAAGTTGCGGTTTGATTTATTGAGTTTTTCTTGGTACAAGCAAAAAAAACAATTAGCAGCAGTATTGCTATGTAGTATTTATTTTTCAATAGTTATTTCGAATTTTATCAAAAATACTAAAATAAAACTATTGACATAAAAAAAAGGCTATCAAAAATTGATAGCCTCACTCTATTTATAAAATTTAGGTCTAAATTAAACCTATGTTTAATCTAATCTTACAGTTCCTCCTGTAGCTCCAGCTCCAGCAGCATCCAATCTCACAGTTCCTCCTGTTGCTCCAGCTCCAGCAGCATCCAATCTCACAGTTCCTCCTGTAGCACCGGCACCAGCAGCTTGTAAGGTTAAATTATTATTTACAGTTACTTTATTAGTTTCAGGCGTAGTGAATGAAGTCAATATCATTACTAATGATAATAATCCGATTGCAAAAATTGATTTTTTCATAATACTTGGGGTTTTATATTGTTATACGTTTTTACATTTTTGTGTGACCTATATATCACAGTATCACGATGTAAAACTACACAGCATATCTTAATTTTTGTAGTAAAAATGGGCGTTTGTGGTAGAATGCGGTCGTTTGATAGTGAATGACTATCAAATTATGGTAGATGAATATTTCTTATATTTCTAAATAATTGCCATTGGCAAATTCAGAGATTATAAGATCCACATTTTCTTTGTAAGATTTAGAAAAAGGGAGTTTTGTAGTAGTATTTTTGATATAACACACCGCATTTCCAGTATGAATTCTAGAAATATAATTACGATTTACTATATAACTGTTGTGAATTCTAGCAAAAGGATAAGGCAAAACACCTTCAAAATGCTTCAATGTTTTGAAAGCAGTTATCATTTCACCATTATTTAGGTGAATATCTGTGGAATTATTGTCGGCTTGAAAATAACAAATATCTCTTGTGTCAATATATCTGTAGTCACCGTAGGATTTAATACACAATATCAGTGGTTGCTTAACCGAAGGAATTGCTTGTTCTTCTATAATTTCGGGAGTTTGTACTGCTATAAGTTTCGGTTCTTTTTCGAGAACTGAATTTTGCATCACATAAACTTCATCTTCACCAATCGATTTTTTTAACTTTAAAAGAGATTTGACCAAATCCATACGTTGAATTGGCTTAATCATATAATCAGCAACTTCATATTGAATGGCATCAAAAGCCAATTCTTTTTTGGTCGTTGTAATAATGATTTTAGGAATAACCTTCAAATATCGATACAATTCGTTGATAAGTGCCAATGACAAATTACTCGTTTTATCGACTGGATCAATTTCGAGGAAAATTAATTTTGGAGTATGTTCTAAGATAAGATTTAAACCATCCGCATAGTTATTAGCTGAAGCCACAAAGACAAGCTCCGAAAAACCCTCAGCAATTGCCTGGGTTTTCAAAACACTTTCTTGATCGTCGTCAATAATAATGTACGGGTAATTCATCAATGTTTTGTCCTAATTTGTTAGGCACAACATTAGACGTTCAAAGTATTACACTTTAAAATAGTTAAGTAATTATGTAGGTAGTTTGGGGAAACTAGTCAAACAAAAACTTCAATTTTTTCATAAAAAGTCTTCTTTAACAAGATAAAAATAAACATTTACACCTTTTTCCATATATATTGTTAATATCTATGGAACAAATTGTTAATACATTAAAATTAACTGCAAATAAATCCGATAAACTACAAAGAGCCACAACTTTAAAACCATATTAAAATCAAAAATGCTTCCCTATTGAGAAGCATTTTTAATCTATAAATGAATACGTGATTACATTTTCATCAACCAATTTTTCATCGAAACTTCATTTTCGATAATTGATTTCAAGTCAGCGATAGCTACACGATCTTGTTTCATTGTATCTCTGTGACGAATTGTTACCGTTTGATCTTCGATAGTTTGGTGATCAACTGTGATGCAGAAAGGAGTTCCCAAAGCATCTTGTCTTCTATAACGACGACCTACAGCATCTTTTTCATCATATGCCACATTGAAATCCCAACGTAAATCTTCGATGATTTTATGTGCGATTTCTGGTAATCCATCTTTTTTAACTAATGGAAATATCGCTGCTTTTGTTGGCGCTAAAACCGCTGGAAATTTTAGAACTGTTCTTGTTGAACCGTCTTCTAAAGTTTCTTCTTTTAATGAAGTGGCGAAAACTGCCAAGAACATTCTATCTAATCCTACTGAAGTTTCCACTACATAAGGAACATAGTTTTGATTCAATTCAGCATCAAAATACTGTAATTTTCTACCTGAATATTGTTCGTGCGCCTTCAAATCGAAATCAGTACGAGAATGAATCCCTTCTAATTCTTTGAATCCAAAAGGGAAATTAAACTCAATATCAGCCGCTGCATTGGCGTAGTGTGCTAATTTTTCGTGATCGTGAAAACGGTAATTTTCTTTTCCTAAACCTAAAGACAAATGCCAGTTCAAACGCGCCGTTTTCCAATGTTCGTACCATTGCATTTCTTCACCTGGACGCACAAAAAACTGCATTTCCATTTGTTCAAATTCACGCATACGGAAAATGAATTGTCTTGCAACGATTTCATTTCTAAATGCTTTTCCGGTTTGAGCAATTCCAAAAGGAACTTTCATTCTTCCTGATTTTTGAACATTCAAGAAGTTTACGAAAATACCCTGAGCAGTTTCTGGACGTAAGTATAAATCCATTGCCGTATCTGCAGAAGCTCCTAATTTGGTGCCGAACATCAAGTTAAATTGACGCACTTCAGTCCAATTTCTGGAACCTGAATCTGGACAAGCAATTTCTAATTCTTCGATTAATGCTTTTACATCTTCTAAATCTCCAGAACCTAAAGAACGCGCCATTCTTTCTAGAATTTCTCTTTCTTTAGCCAAATATTCAACCACTCTAGCGTTGGTAGTAATAAATTCTTGTTCGTTAAAAGCATCTCCAAAACGAGCTTTCGCTTTATCGATTTCTTTTTTGGCTTTTAGATTTAGCTTTTCAGCGTAATCTTCAATCAAGACATCAGCTCTGTATCTTTTTTTAGAATCTTTGTTATCAATCAATGGGTCGTTGAAGGCATCTACGTGACCTGAAGCTTTCCAAGTAGTTGGATGCATCAATATAGCCGCGTCTAGTCCAACGATATTATCGTTCATCTGAACCATTGATTTCCACCAATATTCACGTATGTTCTTTTTTAATTCTACTCCGTTTTGTGCATAATCATAGACTGCACTCAACCCATCGTATATTTCGCTGGACGGAAAAATAAATCCGTATTCTTTTGCGTGCGAAACTACATTCTTAAATAAATCTTCTTGTTTTGCCATAGTGGTGCAAAAATATAAAAAGTGAACTTAAAAAAAGAAACATTTTTAAAGTTTGAAGCATTGATTCTGCTTTTTTTATAAAAATTTGATGGTATTTATATTAAAGAAACCAAGAAATTTACCTTAATCAGGATTTAATCACAAGAATGTTGTAGGTTATTTTAAAACTTTAATTTTTATATTTTTGTAAAATACCTCATTACCGTGATCCTGTAACAGCAAGTTACCTTCAACCGCATTTCCAAAGTTTGGCCAATACTTGTATTTACTATAAGCAACTAAAGCATTCCATTCTTGGGCATTTCGAGTATACTCTACAATTTTAACTCCATTTAACCAGTGTTCCACTTTATCATTTTTTACAACAATTGTGGCGGTATTAAAACCGTCTTTATCAAACTTAAAATTATTGTCTCGTTTTGATGGAATCAAATCATAAAGTGAACCCAGAGTGCGGTTTCCTTTGACGCCAAGTTTTGCATCAGGATGATTTTCATCATCTAATATTTGAAACTCACAACCAATAGCAGAGCCTTCACCCTTGTTTAAATCAGAGTTTACAAAATATTTTATACCGCTGTTTGCTCCCTTAGTGATTTTAAAATCAACTTTCAGAATAAAATTTTTGTATTTTTTTATGGTTACAATATCTCCTCCATTGGAAGACTCTCCTCCATCTTTGCTGTGTACTTTTAAAATCCCGTTTGTTATACTCCATCCTTTAGCAGGAAACACATCCGTTTTAGCTCCTCTCCAACCATCCGTAGTAGTTCCATTCCATAATAATTCCCATCCTTCTTTTATTTCCTTTTTAGTTAAGGTATTCAAATTGTTATTTTGTGCCTGCGAGACAACGATGCAAAGCAACATTGTGATTGATGTCAATATTTTTTTCATTTGTTTTTTTTGTAGTTTATCTTAATTATAGCTTATAAAATTCCTCCCAGCCTTTGCGTGGTGGCACACTTGTTAAAAGGGCATTGGCAAACTCATTATTTGTAATGATTTTTGCACCCCTATCAAACTTAATGGACGTATTTAATCTTTGAGCAATTACCCCTAAAGAGAAAACTTGACTTAATGGACCGAAAACTTCGAACGGAGATCTGGTTTTTTCTTTTCCTAAACATGATAAAAGAAAATTAGCAAAGTGATTAGAAGGACTTTCTGGGACTACAGGCAATGTCATTTCTTTAGATTTTTCATTTGGCAGAATGCTTAATGTGCTTCCATGAGTTCCTCCCTTGAAAATAAAATCATCACTATAGATTATTTTTCCGGGATTTAAACTTGATGATTGCAACTTTGCACCAGCTACTAATGGAATATCTGGATTAAGCGTAGATGTGCCATATCCAGCGGGTAAAGGAGGTAAATTATTTACACCATCGTACCACACAATATCCATGGATGGCATATCTCCTCTTCTTGGAAATTTAAATTGAAGAGTTGAAGACATAGGAAAGAAATAATCATTGTGTCCCTCTAATTTCGGATTTACTTCATAAGGTAATCCAAGATCAAGAAACTCATGTGCAGTATCTAAAATATGAGCGCCCCAATCTCCTAAAGCTCCCATGCCGAAATCATACCAACAACGCCAGTTACCTTGATGATATTTGTCACTATAATCGTGATATGGCCTAGCCATTAACCAAGTATCCCAATCCATTCCGAGAGGGATTTCCTGAGCTTCTGGTAACTTATAAATATTTGGATCCCATCCATGCCATCTTCGTGGAGCATTCATGTGGGCAACGATTTGGGTTACATTTTTAATAACACCTGCCTCTTTCCATACCTTAAACTGAAAATAATTTGCTTCTGAATGTCCTTGATTACCAACTTGGGTAACCACATTAGGATGTTTTCGAGCCGCTTGCATCATTAGCTCTACTTCATAAAATGTGCATGCCATTGGTTTTTCAACATATATATGTTTGCCCATTGATAATGCTGTCATACAAATTGGGAAATGGGAATGATCTGGTACACCTACAGAAACAGCTTCAAATTCATTTCCGAATTTGTTAAACATTTCTCGAAAATCTTTAAATTGTTTTGCTTTTGGAAACATCGCCATTATCTCCTGAGTGTGTTTTGCACCCATGTCTACATCACATAAAGCCACAATCTCACATAAACCCGTAGCAAATAAATCTTTAGAAATCTGACCGCCTCGATTTCCTATGCCAATTAAAGCGAGTTTTACCCTGTTTTTTGCAAGGGGTGCATTAGTGTTTTTTGCAAATAGCAGTGGTGATATTGCAGCTGTAGCCGATGCCAACATAGCTTGTCTTAGAAATACCCTTCTTGAATTTTCTTTATCCTTCATTATAATACTTTATTTTAGTTGCTATTACAACATTATTGCTTTTAACTTCCCATTTGAAAAACTTATTATAAATCTACAATTAAATGTATATAATTAATTTTAAAATAATTAAGTGTAGGTGTAATTCAATCATTTATTACTATACATTCAAATCATGAGTACAGAGTACTGCAATTTGAAAAATTATAATAAAACAACTGTTTAAATTTTATTCTCAAGCTTCTTTTGCATTAATTAGAGCATTGTATAATTGCTTCGCTAGTTTTTGAATGATATTCAAAAAATTTTCTTAACCTTTCAATATTTAATGACGAATTAAATTGACAAAGTTTAAAAAAATAAAGTTCGAAGCATTGATTTTCTTATTTTTATAAATAATTACTCTCTTTTATGTTTCAAACGCTAATCAATCTCTTTTTCCCTCCTGTTTGTGCTGGATGTCATTCGTTTTTGGTAACGAATGAAAATGTGATTTGCACGCTTTGCCGACACAATCTTCCACTAACGAATCATCATTTGAATCGGGATAACGAGGCTTTCAAAAAATTTTACGGACGAATTCCTGTCGAACATACTTCGGCATTATTGTATTTTCATAAAAAAGGAATCGTTCAGGAATTAATTCACAACCTGAAATACAAAGGTCAAGAAGAAATTGGAACTGTTCTGGGCGAATGGTACGCCGATGATTTGAAAAACTCTACTATTCTACAATCTGTAAATGAAATAATCCCGGTGCCTTTACACAAAAGAAAGCTTAGAGAAAGAGGTTATAATCAAGTGACTAATTTTGGAACAACTCTTTCCGCTGGTTTGAAAATTCCTTATAATCCCAATTTATTGGTACGAAATATTTATTCAAAAACCCAATCCAAGAAAGATTTACTGAATAGAAGCGAAGGAATCGATAGCATTTTTGATGTTGTTTTTTCCGAAAAAGACCATAATAAACATTTTCTTCTCATTGACGATGTGCTCACGACTGGCTCTACTTTAGAAGCTTGTTCGCACGCTTTGTTGAAAATTCCTGGTGCAAAAATCAGTATTGTTTGTATGGCGATGGCGCATTCTTAATTTATTATTTAGATTGAAGCTCCCAATAAAAATTTAAAACATTTCTTTTACAGCGAATATAATTGTTATTTTGTAACCTATAAATATTGATTCACTATGTTGAAAAACAACTTTAAATATATTCTGTTCTTATTGATATTAACAATGGTAAGTTGTGCCAAAAGAGGCAACATCACTGGCGGTTTGAAAGACACATTGGCTCCTGTTTTGAATGTAAGCTTTCCTAAAAACTACAGCACCAATTTTAAAGCTAAAGAAATCAAATTGACATTTGACGAATACATCAAGCTGAAAGACTTAAACAAGCAATTGATTATTTCACCACCAATGAAATATGAACCCTTGATAACACCTACAAATGTCAGCAAATATATAAACATAAAAATACTGGATACACTTCAACCCAACACCACTTACAGTTTTAATTTTGGGCAAAGTATTGAGGACAATAATGAGGGAAATCCATACAACCAGTTCAAATATGTGTTTTCGACGGGTGCATTTATCGATTCTTTGTCAATTGGTGGAACAGTGAAAGATGCCTATAATAAAGAGGTGGAGTCGTTTGTTTCCATTATGCTTTATGACGTTAACGACAAGTTTAAGGATTCGGTGGTTTATAATGAAGCCCCGAGGTACATTACTAATACTTTGGACAGTTTGAAAACTTTTAAACTGGAAAACTTAAAAGCAGGAAAGTATCTTTTGGTGGCGATGAAAGACTATGGTTCTAACAATAAATTTAATCCAAAAAAGGACAAAATCGGGTTTCACAAGGAGTTTATTACCATTCCGGGCGACACGACTTATGAGCTAAAAATATTTAAGGAAACTCCAGAATTCAAGGCTTCAAGACCTTATCAGGCATCTGGAAACAGATTAGTTCTTCCTTATGAAGGAAAATCAAAGGATTCGGAAATTATGCTCAAAAACGGAGAAAAAGTTTTGTCTACCATCATAACCAAATTTCCAAAAAAAGATTCCCTACAAGTATGGTACAAACCCTTGAAAGTTGATTCGTTGGCTATGGCCATAACCAAAGATAAATATAAAGGAAACTTTAAATTTAAAATTAAAGCAAGTAAAAAAGACAGTTTGAATATTGTTGCAGTTCAATCGGGTTCCATAAATTTAAAAGAACGATTTGCTTTGACAAGCAATACTCCATTGGAAAAATTTGATGATTCGAAAATAAAACTAATTAATAAAGATTCAGTTGCTGTAGTTTTTAAAACCGAATATGACGAATTCAACCAACAGTTGTTTTTTGATTTCAAAAAGGAACCTTTAGAAAGATATTCTTTTAAAATTATGCCTGGCGCAATGACCGATTATTTAGGACAATCCAACGACACCTTGGATTATAATTTATCTACGAAAGATTTGATTGATTATGGTAATCTTAAAGTGAATTTGCAAAACGTAAAACAATTTCCAGTGATAATTGAATTGACTAATGAAAAAGGAGATGTTCTTGCCACGCAATATTCTGAAAACAGCACCAAAGTAGAATTTAGCTTAGTGGAACCTGCCCTATTTTGGCTTCGAGCCATTTATGACGACAACAAAAATCAGGAATGGGACCCAGGGAATTACTTGGAAAAACGCCAAGCCGAAGAAGTGATTTATTTTTCGAAAGGAATCGATGTTCGTGCGAATTGGGATGTGGAACAAGTTTTCGATTTAAGTATTCCCTACACTCCAGAACCCAAAATTAAAGAGGATAAAAAGAAGCCTGCTAAATCAGGATTTTAATTCAAAAGAATCTCTATCGTTGAGAAATCCCAGTTTTTTTCTGGCTTCGACTAATTTTTCCTTGTTTAATTCCACGACGAAAACACCTTCGGTTTCTTTTGGTTCCAGGATATAATTTCCCATAAAATCAATTACTTGCGAATGCCCATCGTATTCGAAATTGTTGTTATCAAAACCTGTTCTGTTCACGCCAATGGTATAACACATATTTTCGACGGAACGTGCTTTGAGTAAAATATCCCAGGCTTGAATTCTTGATTTTGGCCAATTGGCAACGAAAATTAACAAATCATACTCTTCTACATTTCGAGCAAAAACTGGAAAACGTAAATCGTAACATACTAGCGGACAAATCTTCCAACCCAGATACTCCACAATCAATTTTTCTTCGCCTGAAGTATAAATTTTGTCTTCGCCAGCCAAGGTAAACAAATGTCTTTTATCGTAAAATTGGATTTCTCCTGACGGAAAAACAAACATCAATCTGTTATAGAAATTGTTGTTTTCCTTGATTATTAAACTGCCTGTAATCGCACTGTTCTTGGCTTTCGCCAAAGATTGCATCCACAAAACAGTTTCGCCTTCCATTGTTTCAAAAACAGCTTCAGGATTCATCGTAAAACCCGTTGAGAACATTTCGGAAAGTACTATCAAATCTACTTTATCAGAAATAGTATTGATTTTTTCTTCGAAATTATTTCGGTTTGCGGTTGGGTTTTCCCAGATTAAAGAAGATTGGATTAAGGCGATTTTCATAGTATAAAATTACAGAATTTTATCAAACAAAAAACGTCCCGATTTCTCGAGACGTTTTCGATATAAACTATTTTGAATTACTATTTCAAACTGGCAGATAAAAATTCTCTGTTCATACGAGCGATGTTTTCCAAAGAAATTCCTTTAGGACATTCGATTTCGCAAGCTCCAGTATTGGTACAGTTACCAAAACCTTCTTCATCCATTTGACGAACCATATTCAATACACGGTCTGTAGCTTCAATTCTTCCTTGTGGCAACAACGCATATTGAGATACTTTTGCTCCAACGAACAACATGGCTGAACCGTTTTTACAAGTAGCCACACAAGCACCACAACCAATACAAGCAGCTGCTTCAAAAGCTTTGTCCGCATCTTGTTTGTTAATTGGAGTTGCATTCGCATCGATAGTGTTTCCAGAAGTATTCACAGAAACGAAACCTCCCGCTTGTTGAATTCTATCGAAAGAAGTTCTGTCTACAATCAAATCTTTAATTACAGGGAAAGCTGCAGAACGCCAAGGCTCGATAACGATTGTATCTCCATCGTTGAACATTCTCATGTGTAACTGACAAGTAGTGATTCCAGTATCTGGTCCGTGTGCACGTCCATTGATATACAAAGAACACATTCCGCAGATTCCTTCACGACAGTCGTGGTCAAAGGCGATTGGTTCTTTTCTTTCGTTTACTAATTGTTCATTCAATTGGTCTAACATTTCCAAAAATGAACTAGCCGTAGAGACATCGTTCAATTTGTATGTTTCCATTTTTCCTTTTGCTTTGGAGTTTTTCTGACGCCAAATTTGAAGGCTTATATTGATATTTTTTGCTGCACTCATAATTTTTTTATTTGTAATTTCTTGCGGCTATTTTAATAAACTCGTATTTCAATTCCTCTTTGTGAAGTTCCGATTTTGTAACATCGTATCCTTTGTTTTCCCAAGCTCCTACAAACGAGAAGTTTTCATCATCACGAAGCGTTTCCCCTTCGGAATCTTGATACTCTTCACGGAAGTGACCTCCACAAGATTCTTTACGTTGCAAAGCATCCATAGCCATTAATTGTCCTAATTCGATAAAATCGGCAACACGAAGTGCTTTTTCCAATTCAGGATTCAATTCGTCTGAACTTCCAGGAACATAAACTTCTTTGTAGAATTCTTCTTTTAAAGCAGCAATTTCAGAAATGGCTTCAGTTAAACCTTTCTCATTACGCCCCATCCCCACTTTGTTCCACATAATATGCCCTAAAAGTTTGTGGAAGTGATCCACGGTTTTAGTTCCATTATTAGACAAAAATTTATCGATAGAATCTTTTACGTTTTTCTCAGCTGCAACGAATTCTGGCAAATCAGTAGAGATTTTTCCAGTACGAATATCACCTGACAAGTAATCAGAAACGGTGTAAGGTAATACGAAATATCCGTCAGCCAGACCTTGCATCAAAGCCGAAGCTCCTAAACGGTTCGCTCCGTGGTCAGAGAAGTTAGCTTCTCCTGCAACGAAACAACCTGGAATAGTAGATTGTAAGTTATAATCAACCCAAACTCCACCCATAGTATAGTGAACTGCAGGGTAAATTTTCATTGGAGTTTCATAAGGATTCTCGTCCGTGATTTTTTGGTACATAGTAAACAAGTTACCATATTTTTCCTCTAACCATTTTTTACCTAATGTAAGAATTTCTTCTTGAGAAGGATTGTGATTTCCTTTAGCGTAAGCTGTTTGTCTTCCTTTAGATTGAACCTCTGTAGCAAAATCTAAATAAACTCCTTCGTTAGTATCATTAGCCTCAATTCCGTGACCTGCATCACAAACCTCTTTTCCTGCTCTTGAAGCAACATCACGAGGAACTAAATTTCCAAATGCCGGATATTTTCTTTCTAAATAATAATCTCTATCTCCTTCAGCAATTTGTGTTGGTTTCATTTTACCTGCACGAATCGCTTCTGCATCTTCTTTTTTCTTAGGAACCCAAATACGACCAGAGTTTCTTAACGACTCAGACATCAATGTCAATTTAGATTGATTGGTTCCATGAACTGGAATACAAGTTGGGTGAATTTGTACGTAACAAGGATTAGCGAACAAAGCACCTTGTTTGTGAATTTTCCAGCCAGCAGTTACGTTTGAACCCATTGCATTTGTAGAAAGGAAATAAACGTTTCCGTATCCTCCTGTTGCAATAATTACTGCGTGAGCTGAATGTCTTTCTAATTCGCCAGTAATCAAGTTACGAGCAATGATTCCACGCGCTTTTCCGTCTACTTTTACCAATTCCAACATTTCGTGACGGTTGTACATATCCACTTTTCCCAATCCGATTTGTCTTGACAAAGAAGAATAAGCTCCTAATAACAATTGTTGACCTGTTTGTCCAGCAGCATAAAAAGTACGTTGTACTTGTGTACCACCAAAAGAACGGTTGTCCAACATTCCACCGTAATCACGAGCAAAAGGAACTCCCTGAGCCACACATTGATCGATGATGTTTCCAGAGACTTCTGCTAAACGGTGAACGTTTGCTTCACGCGCTCTATAATCTCCACCTTTGATGGTGTCATAAAACAAACGGAAAGTACTATCACCATCGTTTTGATAATTTTTTGCAGCGTTGATACCTCCTTGTGCAGCAATTGAGTGCGCACGACGTGGAGAATCTTGATAACAAAATGCTTTTACGTTGTAACCCATTTCGGCAAAAGATGCCGCTGCCGAAGCACCTGCTAATCCAGTTCCTACAACGATAATATCTATTTTTGGTCGGTTGTTTGGAGCAACTAACCTTAAGTGATCTTTATAATCAGTCCATTTTTGTGAAATGTGACCTTCTGGTATTTTAGAATCTAGTTTCATAAGTTGATCTTTATTTTTTTTAATCGGTCTTATGTAATTCGCATAAATAATTTGGTTTTAGAAACACAAATTGGATAATGCTCATTTCATTATAGATTGATATTAATTATTAAAATGATGAAATAGTGCAATAAAAATAAATCCAAAAGGAACTATAATTGCAAATGCATAACATATTGTATGCAATGATTTTCCTATTTTGTTATCGAATCCTATTGATTGTAATGAGGATGTGAAACCGTGCCAAAGGTGCAATGCCAATAATACGAAAGCAATACTGTACAATCCTGTACGAACTGGACTTTCAAATTTAGCCACCAATTCGCCATAATATCTTGTTTCTTCGATAGCATTTCCTTCCACATACTTGTAAACCATTTCGTGAAACCAGAAATCATACATATGCAATCCTAAAAATGCCAACACCACCAAACCAGAAATAATCATGTTTCTTGATGCCCAAGTTGAGTTTGCCCCACCATCAAATTTTACATAAGCAATAGGCCTTGCGCTTTTGTTTTTTAACTCCAATACGAAGCCCATAATGAAATGGAAAACAACTCCTGCAACTAAAACGGGCTGCATAACAAACTGGATTAAAGGATTATACCCCATAAAGTGAGACATTTCATTGAAAGCATCTGCACTAAAAACGGAAACCAAATTAATAAAAAAGTGCAATGCTAGAAACGAAATCAAGAAAATTCCAGAAAGCGCCATAGCCACTTTTTTTGCTATTGACGACTTCAACAACGTAGATTTTGCCATAAGTTTTGAAAATAAATTATTTATAAAAGTTGCACAAAAGTAAAGAAAATAGCAAGGAACAACAACCTTTTTGACTCTATTTATAATAAGTCTAAAGTTCGCTATTTAACAAGCAATTCTGTTCTAAACTAAACCTAAACTTTGCCATATCCCCACAAATAAATACGTATTTTTAATGTTTTTACGTATTAATACGTATTTTTTGAGATTTACATATTTCATAAAGTAATAAAAAACACTTTTATCAACTTGAAAAAGATTTATTAAACAAAGAAAAATTAAAATGTTATTTTTCCATTTTTGTTTCCAAAGTTTCTACTTTTGAATATTCAACGCAGAAAATATCAAATACTATGAAATACCATCAAATTGACCAACAACTATTCATAAAAAATCGCGCCAAATTCACGACTCAAATGAAGCCAAAAAGTGTGGCTATTTTTAATTCCAATGATATATACCCGGTTTCTGCTGACAGTACTTTGCCATTTGCACAACACCGCGATATTTTCTATTTGTCTGGCGTTGATCAAGAAGAAAGCATCTTGTTGCTTTTCCCCGATGCACCTTATGAAAACCAAAGAGAAATGTTGTTTTTGAAAGAAACCAGCGAACACATTGCGATTTGGGAAGGCGAAAAACTAACCAAAGACAGAGCTTTTGAAGTTTCGGGAATCAAAACCGTGCATTGGTTACAAGATTTCGAGAAAGTTTTGTTCGAATTAATGACCTATTCCGACACGATTTACATCAACACCAACGAACATTATCGTGCCACAGTAGAAACCGAAACCCGCGAAGCCCGTTTTGTAAAATGGTGGAAAGAAAAATATCCCGCACATCAGGTTGCAAAAAGCAATCCTATTTTGCAAAGATTGCGCTCCGTTAAAGAAACCGAAGAATTGGATTTAATCCAAAATGCCTGTAACATCACCGAAAAAGGTTTTAAAAGATTGCTTCCGTTTGTAAAACCCAACATAATGGAATACGAAATCGAAGCTGAATTGATTCACGAATTCATCCGAAATCGTTCCAAAGGTTTTGCCTATACTCCAATCATTGCTTCTGGAAATAATGCCAATGTTTTGCATTATATCGAAAACAACCAACAATGCAAAGCAGGCGATTTGATTTTATTGGACGTTGCTGCCGAATACGCCAATTATTCGAGCGATTTAACTCGAACGATTCCAGTTTCTGGTCGTTATAACGAAAGACAAAAAGCAGTTTACAATGCCGTTCTTCGAGTGAAAAATGAAGCGACCAAAATGCTGACTCCAGGAACTCTTTGGAAACAATACCATATTGAAGTGGGTAAATTAATGACTTCGGAATTGCTTGGTTTGGGACTTTTGGACAAAGCCGACGTACAAAACGAAAACCCAGATTGGCCAGCTTACAAAAAATATTTTATGCACGGAACTTCACACCATATGGGATTAGATACCCACGATTACGGAAAACTAACCGAACCAATGCAAGCCAATATGGTTTTCACCGTAGAACCCGGAATCTACATTCCTGCCGAAGGTTTCGGAATTCGATTGGAAGATAATGTGGTTGTTCAGGAAACTGGCGAACCTTTCAACTTAATGCGAAACATCCCGATTGAAATTGAGGAGATTGAAACGCTTATGAATTAATTATTGATATAAGAGTTTAGATTTAAAACGGTTTACAGCAATGTGAACCGTTTTTTTATTCCTTTTAACTGTTTAAACAGCTTGTAAGTAATTAGAAAAAATATTGTCGCAATATTAAAATAGATAACAATTATTAAAAAGAGTTTTGCCACAGATTTGAAGGATTAAAAAGATTTTTTAAGCTACGAACGAATTAATCTGTGCTAATTTGTGAAATCTGTGGCAAATAAATTTAGAGCTTCATTAAAATACGATGTTAAATTTTAGCCATTACATAGTTGATTTTAAAATTCAAAAAAAAATGTAACATATCCACTCCTTTTAAGACCTATCTTTTAAATTTAAAAAAGGAAACAAATGAAAGCACACGAAATAGATTTCCAAATTTTCGGAGAAGAAATGCAATATGTTGAAATCGAATTAGACCCACAAGAAATCGTCATTGCCGAAGCAGGTAGCTTTATGATGATGGACAATAATATCCAAATGCAAACCATTTTTGGCGATGGTTCCCAACAACAAACCGGGATTTTCGATAAACTTCTCAGTGCAGGAAAACGTGTCCTTACTGGCGAAAGCTTGTTTATGACCGCATTTATCAATCAAAATAATTATAAAAGCAAGGTTTCGTTTGCTTCGCCTTATCCTGGAAAAATACTTCCCATTGATTTGACACAATTTCAAGGGAAATTCATCTGTCAAAAAAGCTCCTTTTTGTGTGCGGCCAAAGGCGTATCAGTGGGAATCGAATTTTCTAAAAAATTAGGTCGTGGTTTCTTTGGAGGAGAAGGTTTCATTATGCAAAAAATCGAAGGAGACGGAATGGCATTTGTACATTCAGGAGGAACTTTGGCAAAAAAAGAACTTAGAGAAGGCGAAATTCTAAAAGTAGATACAGGTTGCCTCGTTGGATTCACTAAGGATGTCGATTATGATATTGAATTTATTGGTGGAATAAAAAATTCCCTTTTTGGTGGTGAAGGTTTATTCTATGCAACGCTTCGCGGCCCTGGAACTGTTTATATTCAATCATTGCCTTTCAGTCGTCTTGCCGATCGAATTATTGCTTCAGCACCTAGAGCAGGAGGGAATAGTCGTGACGAAGGCAGCTTGCTCGGCGGGTTAGGTAATTTATTGGACGGGGATAATAAATTTTAGTCCTGATTTCAAATTTCACTTTGTCATTTCGACAAAGGAGAAATCTCATTAGTTGCTCTCGTTATGTGATTTCTCCGTCGTCGAAATGACAAAATAACTACGGTTTGCAGGGATGTAAGCCGTTTTTTATTTATTTAAAATAAGTCTATATTTTTTAAATTAAATCTTATGTCTTGTGGAATACTTCTACTTTTTTTCTTATTCACAATTCTAATTGTTGACAATCTATCATTATCAAAATGCCTAGAAACATCCCTTGGTTTATTTCTAAAATCATCTGTACCATCTTCAAAATTTCTATATAATGTTATTATAGAATAACAATTTTCGTTTTCAAGTATTTGATTTAATAGATATTTATCAGATAGCCCACAAGAATGACCAACTAAATAAACTATATATTTTGATCGATTTAAAAAGTCTAATAAATTTTCAAAATTATCATTGTTTTTATATTCAAAAGGTTTAATATTTTCTAAAAACACATTATCATTAAAATTTTTAATTAATTTATAATTTTCATCCTTATCATCACCGTAACCAAATATAATATCTGGGTTATCATCATTACCAATTTCACCGTGGATATAATTAATATTTGAAGAATATAATTTACTTTTTAAATATTCGTGATAAACTCTTGCAGTTGGAGTATAATTAAAACTCAAGAATAAAGTAGAATATGATTGGAATGATGAGTTATTTATATCATCTATTTCATTTTTAAAATAATTTATTATTTCATTTGTATCATCAATTTTAAATTCATACTTATCACAGATTTCCTGCTTTAAATAATCATTCAGCAATTTTTTAATTGATGCAAATTCACTATTTAATTCTTTAACTAAATCTGACTTATTAATTCCTTTAACAGGAGTACTTTTCGCAATACTTATTAAACTATTATAATATTCAGTTTCAATATCAATCCAATTATCAAGATTCTTTGAGCAAATTTGTCTAAAAAATTTATTTTTAAATTCAAATATTTTCTCTCTATTCCCAAATTTACTTGTATAAAATGTTAAAGTGTTTTCATCAAAAACAAAATCAGGATAATCTACAATACATTCCTTTATTGATTTTACAAAATCTTTAAAATTATTAATCATACCGTAATCTGAGTAATATCGATAAAAAGATTCATTTGCATAAATAAACTTCTTATACTCTTCCGTATTAATTTTATCTCTGAAATTTTTCCAATAATAATCAATAAAATCTTTATAAGAAGTCGGTAATCCGTGAGCCAAATCAAATCCGTTTCCAATAATAACAAGTCTGTTCATATCTAAAAATGCTTTTTTCAAATGTAGTTATTTTCTTTAACATATTAGAATTCAATCGTCTTTAAGATTTTCTTATAAAAACTTAAATGACTTATATGGTTTAAAAATTTTAGCCTTATTTTTGCTCCAAGCTTAGAACGATGAATCAAATCCTATACAAAAACACAAAAATCTCCTATTCCGATACTGGAAAAGGCAATGCTGTTGTATTGCTTCACGGTTTTTTGGAAAACAAAACGATGTGGCAGGATTTAGTTCCAGAATTGAGCAAAAAATACCGTGTTATAACCTTAGATTTATTGGGTCAAGGCGCAACGGAATGTTTGGGTTATGTCCATTCGATGGAGGATAATGCTGAAATAGTTCAAGCTGTTTTGTCCAAATTACGAATTCGAAAAGCCATTTTTGTTGGGCATTCTATGGGCGGTTATGTGGCTTTGGCTTACGCCGAATTGTATCCTGAAAAAGTGAGAGCTTTGGTTTTACAAAATTCAACTTCCAAAGCCGACAGCGACGAACGAAAAGCCAATCGAGATCGTGCCATCAAAGCGGTAAAGAAAGATTATACCACTTTTATTCGGCTTTCTATTGGTAATCTTTTTAGTCCCGAGAATCGCGAACGATTAGTTGACGAAATCGAAAAGGTAAAAATTGAAGCTTTAAAAACACCCTTACAAGGAGTAGTAGCTTCACTCGAAGGAATGAAAATTCGCAAAGACCGAGAAGTTTTATTGCACCTCACACCTTATCCAAAAATGCTGATTCTGGGAGAAAAAGACCCTGTTTTAGTTTACAAGGATTCTTTGGAACAAATAGAAAACACCACCGTTCAATTGGTAACTTTCCCTGACGGTCATATGAGTCACATTGAAAATCGAGACGAATTGAAGGATGTTTTGTTGGGGTTTTTTAAAGGAATTTAAATCTTTTCTTCAAAAGGTTTTGTCTCATCCAGAATTTCATTCAACAACAAAACCATATGTTCCAGATAATCATTTAAAATATCAGTGTCAATTGTCGTTTTTTCTTCATTCCCATCTTTAAAACTGAAAGGCAAAAACCCCGATTTTAAATTCTTGAAAGAAATGATTCCTGCTTCAATCGGTTTTCCGCTGGCTTCCTTTTCATACATATACGCATACGCCAAAACCTGAATAATCTTGTCATTTTTAATTTCATCCGTTAATCCTTTCCAAGATTTTAAGGTAACGTTCGTCTTTTCTACTTTACCGGTTTTATAATCTATAATTCGAATGACTCCGTTGCGCTCTTCAATTCTATCAACTTTTCCAGCAATTTTTATCGGAAATGGCAAACTAGGATGTTCTAAAATTCTTTCGCAAGCTTTTTCTAAATGAAGTATTTTTATCGCATCGCCATTTTTAATACTTTCTAATTCAACTTTCAAAAAATTAGAAACATTGCGTTTGGCTACTTCAAAAGCCAACAGATTTCTTCCTTTTTTGATTTCGCCTTCTTTGTAAACCAATTTGAATTGTTTCAACACTTCGGCATCCAACAATTTGAAACAACCTAAAATAGCATTTTCGGATAAAATTTTTCCAATAAAAGGCGTATATAAAGCTTCCAACGTTTCGTGAATAATAGTCCCTAAAGTATTCAAGGCAATATTTTCCTCTACTTCTTCGACTTCGCTAATGCGTAAAATCTTTTGGAAATAAAAATCAATTGGATTTCGAATATAACTTGTCAATGCCGATGGAGAAAATCCTTTTTCTGCAATTTCTTTTAATCTAATCATCACCGATTCCGACTTCGGAACCACAATGGGTTGATAAGCCGTTTCGGGTAAAACAGCATTATAAATTTCGTGAGTTAAAGTATGCTTGGCTTGTTTTTCGACTTCCAGTTGGGTAATGAATCGGCTTTTTTCACCTGCATCCAAACCTTCACTTTCGGTGTTGTAAATCAAATAAATATTTTTGGCACGTTGCAATAAATGATAGAAATGATAGGTGTAAATCGCATCTTTTTCCTTGAAAGTAGGCAAACCTAATTCTCTTTTTACATCATACGGAATAAATGAATTCATAGATTTTCCAGCTGGAAATTTCCCTTCGTTCATCGAAGTGACAATCACAGTTTCGAAATCCAAAACACGACTTTCCAATACTCCCATTATTTGTAACCCATTCAAAGGTTCACCCTCAAAAGAGACTTCGGCCAAATCAATTACTTGTTTGTAAATCGCATAAAGCGTTTCGATTTTATCGATATGGGAATGTTTAGAATAATAATTAATCAGTTTGTTGATCACTTTGAAAATGGCATACACAAAGGCTTTGGTTATTTTTTCTTCTTCATTGTCGTTGCTCAAATTAGTTTTGATAGTTTGCAACAAATTAGAAATCGCTTCTAAAACCGCCATCGAACCATTTTCCCATTTTTGGAACAACAACAGAAACAAATCACTCGGATTTGGATTCAATTCCATCAATTTATGATGGGTGATAAATGTATAGTTGTTTTGATTAATAACGCCAACCAAAGCATTGGTTTTGGCATAAGGTTCCACCAAAGGATGTGTCAAAATATCCAAAACATCTTTGTAGTACAAGACATAATTTTTGGCATTTCGGGACAAAGCATTCGTGTGCATCTTGAACAATTTGGAAATCAAAATCTGCGCTGGATTGTTCTTGCTCGAATAACCCATCGTGATATTTAAAGCACCAACTTTTGAGGGCAAGGAATACAAAAGTGGCACCAACAAGTTTTCCTCTCCAAGGACTACAGCAACTTTATCTAGTGTTGTATTGGAATTGTCATTGATGATCTTTTCAATAATACTTCCGGTAATTTTGGCTTGACCAATACTTTTTGGGGTACCAATGACCTGAATGTTTTTTGATTGCGAAAAATCATCCACAATCCATTCAAAGGGATTGGATTTATAATGTTTCCAACTCGATTTAAATCTTCTAACAAATAATCCTGCGTCGTGATAGGGATCGTTCAGAAAGGTTTCGTCAACATCCCAATAAATTGCAGCTTGATCAGAAGCTATTAAATGTTGAATTATTCGTTCCTCGGCGGCATTCAAGGCATTGAAACCTGCAAAGACGAATTGTTTATCTTTTATGGAATCGGAAAAATGATTTAGATTTTTTACCGCTTCCCGATAAATCAATCCTTGATATCCGATTCCTTTATTCAGTAAATGATTGTAAAGTGATTTGTAGTAATTGGGTAGTAATTTCCAGAAATCAATATAGTTTTCGAGTAATTGAGTTTTGTTCTCGACTTCAATTCCCCATTTTTTTATGTCTTCAATGTCCTTTAAATAAGAAAGTACGTGAGAAGGATCTAATAAATAGCGATCAATCTCGTTGAAATCCTGTAATAATGTCTTCGCCCAATTGGCAAAAAGCTCAAAGGATTGTTTATTCGGTTTTTCGGTAATTGACAAATAAACTTCGTAAAATTCAAACAATAATTCTATCGGGTCAACATTACGAATACTGGCAATATCCTGAATAAATTCCTCAATGCTAATAATCTCTGGGGATAGAATATTAGTACCCACTTGTTTTTTTAAAGCTTCAACCAAAAATATTTTTGCCCTTTTATTGGGCAAAACCACAATGGTATTGGAGAGTTTCCCTGAATAATTTTCAATTAAAACGGTTGCAATTTTATCTAAAAATGAAATGTCTGTCATTTTATAAATATAAAAAAAGCCATTCAATTAAGAATGGCTTTTTAAAATTATTTATTTAAAAGCAAATTACAATTTACCTTCGTATATAGAACCTATGTGTTTCACTTCAGTTCTTCTGTTTAAAGCTTTACCAGCTTTAGTTTTGTTAGTAGCAATTGGATTAGATTCTCCAAAACCTACAGCAGTCAAGTTTTCTGGCTTAACTCCTTTTTCGATCAATACGTTTCTAACAGCATTAGCTCTGTCTTCAGAAAGTTTTTGATTGAATGCATTAGAACCATCGCTATCTGTATGTCCTTCAATACTGAATTTAGCATTTGGATAGTTTCTAAGAATTTCTCTCATTGCATCTAAACTAGTTACTGTTGCAGCATCTCCAACTTTGAAAGTAGACTTACCAGAATTAAAGAAAACTGATCTAGCTTGAATTTTAAGACTTTCGATAACTTCAGGAGTCACTTCAGGACATCCTCTATTGCTAGCAGGACCAGCTACAGTAGGACAATCATCATCTTTATCAGCTACACCATCTTTATCAGCATCCAATACTGGACAACCACCATTTGACGCTGGACCAGCTACGGTAGGACATTTGTCAGAAGCATCAACTACACCATCTCCATCAGTATCAGGACAACCTTTGAAAGCAGCCAATCCTTTTACGTCTGGACAAGCATCATCTTTATCAGCAATTCCATCTCCGTCTGTGTCAGGACATCCATTTAAAGCTGCTAAACCAAATACATCTGGACAAGCATCGCTTCCGTCGATAATTCCATCACCGTCAGTATCAGGACAACCGTTGAATTGTTTTAAACCAGCAACTTCTGGACAAGCATCATCTTTGTCATAAATTCCGTCTCCGTCAGTATCTTTTCCACCAAATTGGAAAGTAATACCTACAGAATGTTGGAAATGAGAAGGAGCTTCAGGAGTGTAAATATCTCCAGCAGCATTTCTGTCTCCAAATGAACTTTTATAAGTAGTTTCTAAAGCTAAACCAACATTTTCAGTAAACCAAAAAGTCAAACCTGCACCTGGATTAACAGTTCCAAAACTATTATCTCCAAAGAAAGTATAACCACCACCAAGTCTTAAGGAAGGGTCTATTACTTTAGATTTTAATAAACTTTTGAAGCTATATTTAACGTTAGCATCAATACCATAATACATTAAGTCTCCAGGATTAGTAACTACATAACCACTAGAATTATGTCCTGGCGCAGTAGGATCAAAAACAACAAATTTGTCGATTTTGTTTATAGACCCTTGAATTCCAACAGAAAAATTGTTTCCAACTGATCTAGCAACGCTTAAATAAGATACAGAAGGAAGAATATTCCAATTTTCACTTACGTTGAATGGTTGAGAAACATGTGAGTCAAAAGAATTTTTTCCTCCACCAGCACTAGTTCGCGTGTCAACTGCATTAACCCCAAAAGACAATGCCCAAGGATTGTTACTGTCTTGTGCCTGAGAACTTATAGTCATCAGCACCATTACAGCAAATAAAAGTTTTTTAAGATGTTTCATACTTAATTTTGTTAGATTACTATTTTTAATGCACAAATATAATGTGTAATTTTTTAACTACAAAACGAAAAGTTAAAAAAAACACAAGAAAAACGTAAATTATATAACATTTAGATTCTTTCCAACTTGAACAAAAGCATTAATCGCCATATCTAGATTTTCTTGAGTATGAGAAGCCGACAATTGAACTCTTATCCTTGCTTTTCCTTTTGGAACCACTGGAAAAAAGAAGCCTATTACATAAATTCCTTTTTTCAAAAGTTCATTTGCCATAGTTTGAGCCAATTTCGCATCATAAAGCATTACAGGAACAATTGCTGAATCACCATCTATTATATCAAATCCTGCTTTTTTCATTCCAGCCTTGAAATAATTCGCATTCCATTCCAGCTTATCCCGAAGCGTAGTGTCTTTTTCCAATAATTCAAAAACTTTGATGGAAGCTCCTACTATTGCAGGTGCCAACGAATTTGAAAACAAATAAGGTCTAGAACGTTGACGCAACAATTCGATAATTTCTTTTTTGGCCGTAGTATAACCGCCCATTGCACCTCCAAGTGCTTTTCCTAATGTTCCAGTAATTATATCAACTCTTCCCATTACCCCTTTTGCTTCGAGAGTTCCTTTTCCTGTTGCGCCTATAAATCCTGCCGCATGACATTCATCTACCATAACCATTGCATCATACTTGTCTGCTAGATCACAAATCATATCCAAAGGGGCTACTACTCCGTCCATAGAAAAGACACCATCAGTAACAATTAATTTAAAACGAGCTCCAGCTTCATTAGCTTTTATTAGCTGTTGTTCCAAATCTTCCATATTGTTATTCTCATAACGATATCTTGCCGCTTTACACAAACGAACGCCATCAATAATGGAAGCGTGGTTCAAACTATCTGAAATAATGGCATCGTTTTCATTTAATAATGGTTCAAAAACCCCTCCATTAGCATCAAAAGCAGATGCATAGAGAATTGTGTCTTCTGTACCGTAAAAATCAGAAATCTTTTTTTCCAAAGTTTTGTGAATATCCTGTGTCCCACAAATAAACCGAACAGACGACATTCCAAAGCCGTGCGTGTCCATTGCATCTTTTGCTGCCTGAATAACTTCTGGATGTGAAGAAAGACCAAGATAATTATTGGCGCAAAAATTCAGAACCTTTTCTCCGCTAACTGTGATTTCAGCTCCTTGTGTCGAAGTAATAATTCTTTCCCTTTTGAAAATGCCGTTGTCTTCAATAGTTTGAAGTTCGGATTGCAAGTGCTTCTGTATTTTTCCGTACATATTAAAAATTTATAGAATTATTATTTTAAGGTACTAATTAGCCTACTATTTTACAAATTTACCACATTGATTTGTTCTCCTATATATATAAGCGCTTTTTTTATCACTTTATAGCCCATCAATTCAATTGCATTTTGGTAATTTTCTAACTGCAATTGATATTTGGGATTATGGGTTCCTGTTTTATAATCCAATAGAAAAACTTCTTTATTTTGTAAAAAAACCATTCGGTCTGGTTTAATGGTTTTACCTCCTTTTTGAATAATCGTTTGCTCGTTCAATACTTCATTTCCATCTTCATAACAAATCGAAAGTTCTGAATGATTGACTATTTCTTGAATGCTTTTACGAACCATGTCTTTTTGGTTGTAATTGATTAATCCACTTTCAAAGGCTTTTGTAATTGCAAAATCAACATCGGCTTTTGTTTTTACAAAAGACAAAATCTCGTGAACTACATTTCCATATTCAATAGCATCCTGTTGATGCGTTCCCCACATTACTGATTCTCGTTGGGCTATTTTGATGTTTTTGGGATTTAGCACTTCACTAACCGACTGAATCAATTGCACATCTTCCGTTTTGTCACTTTCAGAGGATAATTTAGCTGGATTTCCGAATTCATACTCGAATTTTTCTTCCTCGAACTGACCTTTGTTACCCAAATATTCAACGAAAAAAGTGGACATATTATTCTTTCTTGCAACGCCTTTAGAATCTAAATTCATATCCGAAATCACATATAATTGCTCTTCAGCACGAGTCAAAGCCACATACAAAACATTGATGTTGTCCAACAATTCTTCCTGTGATTTTTGAACATAAACTGTTTTTGCCGCTTCCCCAAAACCTTCAACAGCTTTGCTATTGTCTACCAAAACTTTAGGCAAACCAAAATCATCAACTTCAGCATCAATCCATAATTTATTTTTGGGACTGCGATTGTAATCTTCATCTGCAAAAGGCATAATCACAACTTGAAATTCCAAACCTTTTGATTTATGAATGGTCATAATCCGGACTGCATTTTTACCTTCGGGCGATGGAATGCTGAATTTCTCACCATTTTTGTCCCAATAATTCAAGAAATCCGAAATTCCTGCCTGATTACGAACATCCCGTTCCAAAACAATATCCAAGAAATATTGGATATAAGCGTTGCCGTTTTGGGAATTCAAGAATTTTGAAACAATAAGCTCCACCGATTCATACAGCGATTTTTTTCGAATGTCTTGAAACGAAAGCGAAATATCGAAATTCGTTAACCAACTTTCAAATTCAGATTCTTGTTTTTTATCCATTCCTTGGGCAATGAAATCATGAACCTGTAATGTATCCTGAATATTATCTGCAACATAATGAAGAAAATGCGCTTTAGCTTCTAAATCGGAACTATTTTTTAAGTACTTTAATAAATAAATAATAAATCGAACTTCGGTCGCATTTTGAATCATCAGGGTTTCCGATGATAAAAGCGGAATTCCTTGCTCTGTCAAATAATTGGCAACCGCAATTCCGTGACTACGTTTTCGGGTCAAAATTACGATGTCTTTATATTCGAAACCTTGCTGTTTTACTTTTTGAATTGTGTTTAAAGTCGCTAGTAAATACAATTCGGTTTTATCCAATGCTTCATCATCGTCTTCACTTTCTTCTATTTTTGGGATAAAAGAAATGTTTACATATCCACCTGATTTCGAATTCGTTTTTTGATGACTGTGATTTTGGTACAAATCTTTGTAATCTTCGTGTTCAAATTCATTGGACAACAACTGAAAAAAATCATTGTTGAATCCTATTATTTGCGAATAAGAACGGTAATTTTTGTCTAAATGCTCTAAAACCTTTTCAGGATTATTGAATGGATTATGGTCTTTGCTCAGCTCAATAAACTGTTCCGCTTTTCCTCCACGCCAACGGTAAATGGATTGTTTTGGGTCGCCCACAATCATCAAGGTTCCTTTTTCTCCGTCAATTTCGCTGGATGTGGCGTTGTCAATCAACGGAATCAGGTTTTGCCACTGCATTTCGGAAGTATCCTGAAATTCATCAATAAAAAAATGGCGGTAGCGTTCGCCCAATCTTTCGTAAATAAATGGTGCCGGCTGGTTCTGAATTTCACGATGAATTATCGCATTGAATTCCGAAATAGAAAGTACGTTTTGCTCTTCCTGAATCTTGGTCAATTCATTGCTGACGGTATTCAACAACGATAATGGAGTAATGTTTTTCAGGAAGGCTTTGTAGAAATCCCGCTTTTCGAAATTCTTGTAAACCGTGCCGAGAATTTGCAATAATTCAGGAATGATATTTTCGATTATTGCCCCGTCTTTGGCCGTTTTGTTGATGGAAATATCCTCAAATTCTCGAAACATTTTGTTTTTGGGATTGAATTTTCCATCCACTATACTTTGAAGATGATTCGGAAAAGTTCCTCTAGAAAAGGATTTTAAATCAATTCCGTTTTTTTCGATTAATAACAAAGCAGTTTCGGCAAATGCCGTGTTTTCTTTTTCCAGAACTTTACAGGCTTCGGCTAGTTTGGTTTTTATCTCGACAAATTCAGCAATGGTTTTATCTTGAAAATGGGTAATTTCATTTCGATTGTTTTCATTGAGAACCAAACGACCAGTATCGAGAATCTCACGTGAAATATCCCAAGATTTATCGTCGTCGGTTTTTTCCATCGTGAAATCGATGAGCAATTTCGTCAGTGTTTCGTCTTCACCCGCTTGGGCGATAATGGCATCAACGGCTTCAATGAGCAAGTTTTCGGTATCTAAGGTTACTTCGAAAGTCATTGGCAAACCCAAATCATGAGCAAATGCCCGAATGACTTTGTGCGTGAATTTATCGATGGTGGAAATATCAAAAGCAGCATAATTGTGAATAATATGCTTGATTATTTGCTGCGATTTAGTTTTGATTTGAATGATGGAAAGTTCGGTTTCTTTTGCCAAATCCTGCATTAAATCCTGAGCTTTTTGGCTCGGTTCGTCTTTGGCAAATTCTGATAAATTACCCACGATTCTACTTTTCATCTCGTGAACCGCTTTATTGGTAAACGTAATGGCGAGAATGTTGCGATAGGCATCATTTTTAGGCGCTACGAGAATGATTTTCAGGTACTCTTTAACAAGTGCGTAGGTTTTTCCGGAACCTGCCGATGCGTCGTATATGGAGAATGAGGGCCTTTGCATTTAATTTTTGATTTCAGATTAACAGTTTTAATTTCAGATTTAGTTTCTTTTCCCGAATGCCCTAGCCCTGATGGAAGGGAAAATCCTCGCCATTTTTCTTGGCGAGATTGGAATGACAGCAGGAAAAAGCTCTTCAAAAACAACAACTATCAATTTATTTAATAAAACTATAACGAAATAGAATTTCCTTTTCAAAGTTAAATGTTTATTTTTGAATAAAATATTTATAAATCATTAAACAACTATATTATGGCTTTTGAATTACCACAATTACCTTATGCGTACGACGCATTAGAACCTCATATTGATGCGCGCACGATGGAAATCCATCACACGAAACATCATAATGCTTATACTACCAATTTGAATGCTGCAATTGCGGGAACTGAATTGGAAGGTAAAAGTATTGAAGATATCCTAGCAAATTTAGATTTAAAAAACGGTGCTGTTCGTAACAATGGTGGTGGTTTTTTTAACCACAATTTGTTTTGGACAGTAATGTCTCCAAACGGTGGCGGATTGCCAACAGGTGATGTAGCAGCTGCTATTGATGCTGCTTTTGGTTCTTTTGATGCTTTTAAAGCTGCTTTTGCAAAAGCTGGAGCAACTCAATTTGGTTCAGGATGGGCTTGGTTGTGTTTGAAAGATGGAAAATTAGAAGTTTGTGGAACTCCAAATCAAGACAATACTTTGATGCCAGGTGTAGGTTGTGGTGGAACTCCAATCTTAGGAATGGATGTTTGGGAGCACGCTTACTACTTGAACTACCAAAACAGAAGACCTGATTATATTGAAGCTTTCTTTAATGTAATTAACTGGGATGAAGTAGCTAAAAGATATGCTGCTGCAAAATAGTCTATTTTTAAAATAGACTTTTAGAGGATAGACGGATAGACTGAAAAGTTTGTTCGTCTATTTTTTTGTCTAAAAAAATCCTTGACTTTATTCCAATAAAAAAGGTGAAATTTCTTTCACCCTTTTTGCCCCAAATCTACCATAAACTTAACCTACTAATATTATGGTGAGTCAAAGATATAATCACAATCGTCTTTTGGCAAATAAAATAGATGAAATGCTCAAATAGTCGTTGAAATACTTAATCTCAAGATTTAATATGCTCTAGCATTTTTACCTTCATAAAAATTCATAAACGCCTTATTTACAACACGATTCCCTCCAGGGGTTGGATAATCTCCGGTGAAGTACCAATCTCCTAAATTTTTAGGACAAGCGATATGTAAATCTTCAACCGTTTGAAAAATGATTTTCACTTCGGCATTAATTTCTGGCGAACTCAACAGTTGTGCAATTTTATCCGAAACTTCCTGCGGCTTAAATGGTGCGTATATTTCGGTAACAAAATTGACCACATCGTTGTCGTGTAAATCTTCCTGTTTTTTACATTTAATGTAAACCTCATCAACAATATGGTACAAGTTTCTTTCTTTCAATAACTCTAAAGCAGCCTGAAAAGCGATTAAACCTTCTAGTTTTGCCATATCGATTCCATAACAATCCGGATAACGAATTTGCGGCGCCGATGAAACGATAACAATACTTTTTGGTTTCAAACGATCCATCATTTTGATGATACTCATTTTAAGCGTTGTTCCTCGCACGATGCTGTCGTCAATAATTACCAAATTGTCTGTTGGCTTAATTACACCATAGGTAACATCATAAACGTGGGCTACCAAATCATTACGACTGCTGTCTTCGGTAATGAAAGTTCGCAATTTTGCGTCTTTGATGGCTACTTTTTCAGTTCTGATTTTTACCGAAAGGATTTCCTCTAGTTTTTCCTTGGTTAATTTTTTTCTGTTTTCAAGAATATAATTATTTTTTCGTTGATTCAAGAAATCTTGTGCTGCTTCGACCATTCCGTAGAAAGATGTTTCGGCAGTATTTGGAATGTAAGAGAAAACTGTATTGTCAGTATCGTCACCAATGGCATTTAAAACCGCTGGGAGAATTAATTTTCCCAAATTTTTTCTTTCTTGGTATATTTCGGCGTCGCTTCCACGAGAGAAATAAATTCTTTCGAAAGAACAGGCTTTTTTCACGGTTGGAGTAAGGATTTCTTGCTCAGTTACCGTTCCATTTTTCTTGATGATTAAGGCATTTCCTGGTTGTAGTTCCTGTACTTTTTCAAAATCTACATTAAATACCGTTTGAATAACTGGACGTTCCGAAGCTACTACTACAATTTCATCATCTTCATAAAAATAGGCTGGGCGGATTCCTGCTGGATCTCTGAAAACAAAGGCATCTCCGTGACCCAATAGTCCTGCCATAGCATAACCTCCATCCAAATTTTTAGAGGCTCTTCTCAAAATTCTAGCAACATCCAATTTTTCGGCGATTACAGGCGATGCTTCTCTTTTGTTTAATCCATTATTCTTGCATTCTTGATACAAATCGGTTACAGCATTGTCCAAGAAGTGTCCAATTTTTTCCATTACCGTTACTGTATCAGCCATTTCTTTTGGATGCTGACCTAAATCGATAAGGTTTTGAAAAAGCTCTTTTACGTTGGTCATATTAAAATTTCCGGCCAAAATCAGGTTTCGGTGCATCCAGTTATTCTGACGTAAAAAAGGGTGAACACTTTCGATACTGTTTTTTCCAAAAGTTCCGTAACGAACGTGGCCTAAAAACAATTCTCCTAAATATGGAATCATTTTTTTTTGCAAAGCCACATCGTCAAGATATTCAGGATGCAATGCCAATTCTTCATTTATCCTGTCATTTATCTGGGCAAATACATCTTGAATAGGCTGTGCTTCATTCGAACGCACACGGCTAATGTATCTTTCTCCTGGTTCCACATCAAGTTTAATACTTGCAAAACCTGCTCCGTCCTGCCCACGATTGTGTTGCTTTTCCATAAGGAGGTACATTTTCTGTATTCCGTAGAAAGCCGATCCGTATTTATCTTTGTAGAATTCTAACGGTTTCTTTAATCTTAAAAGGGCAATCCCGCATTCATGTTTAATTGCGTCGCTCATTGTATAGTAGTTGTAGTTGATTTCTATTGAAAAAGCCCCGTTTCCGAGGCTTCATAATTTTGCATTATATTTCTATGTCAAATTGGGTCAATGCCTTGAATTGCTTCAATCTCGACACCACTTCTTCTTTTTCTAATCCGACCATTCTTTCAGTCCCAAATTTTTCTACACAGAATGAAGCTAAATTAGAACCATAAATGATGGCGTTCTTCATATTTTCAAATGATATGTTTTCGCTTTGGGTTAAGTATCCGGCAAACCCTCCTGCAAATGTATCTCCCGCTCCCGTTGGATCAAAAACTTCTTCCAATGGCAATGCTGGTGCAAAGAAAATTTGATGGTTATGAAACAATAAAGCACCGTGTTCTCCTTTTTTAATCACCACATATTTGGGCCCCATTGCGTGGATTTTTACAGCCGCCTTTACCAATGAATATTCTCCTGATAGTTGTCTGGCTTCCTCATCGTTGATGGTAATAACATCGACACGTTTAATAACTTCCATTAATTCAGGCAACGCACAATCCATCCAGAAATTCATTGTATCTAAAACCACTAATTTTGGTTTCACGTCCATTTGGTCTAAAACGCTGCTTTGTACCAATGGGTGCAAATTTCCAAGCATTACGACATCGGCAGTTTTAAAGTTTTGAGGGACTTTTGGCTGAAAATCGGCCAATACATTCAACTCGGTAGCCAAAGTATCTCTTGAGTTCAAATCGTTGTGGTACAAACCGCTCCAAAAGAAGGTTTTACCACCTTTAACTACTTCAAGACCTGAAATATCAATGTTTCTATCGGTCAATAAATCCAAATATTCTTGTGGAAAATCATCGCCAACAACAGAAACAATAGCAGATTGAAGGTTAAAATGAGAAGCAGAAAGTCCTATATAAGTTCCAGCACCACCCAATATTTTGTCAGTTTTGCCAAAAGGCGTTTCAATAGCGTCGAAAGCAACCGTTCCAACTATCAATAATTTATTCATTCTTTGTGATTCGAATTAAGCGGCAAAGATAGTTCATAAGTTTTATAGTTGCAAAGTTTGCAAGTCTCAAAGTTTTCATAAAATTTTACCCTCTTCTTTTTCATAGAAGACATCCACAGAAAGTGTTTTTTGACTAGAGGCAAAGACCGCCAATTCATCGCAACGCTCATTTTGGGGATGATTATTATGGCCTTTAATCCATTTGAAATCGACTTGGTGTTTACGGTAAACTATTAAAAAGCGTTTCCACAAATCAGAATTTTTTCTGTCTACAAAACCTTTTTTCTCCCAGCCAAAAACCCATTTCTTCAAAACAGAATCTACAACATATTTGGAATCAGAAACTACCAATACTTTCATATTCAGATTTTTTAGTTTTTCGAGACCCACAATTACTGCCAATAACTCCATTCTATTATTGGTTGTCAGACGAAAACCTTCGTAGAATTCCTTCTTGTGTGGAGTCCCCACCAATTCCATAACAACGCCATAACCACCACGACCGGGATTGCCTTTGGCTGCACCATCAGTATATATATGTACGTTGTGTTCCAATTTTAGAATTTAGAATTTAGAATTTGTTCTACTATAGATGGGAAAAATTGCTGTTCTAATTCGTGTATTTTGGCCGCTACTTCATCTGGAGTTTCTGATCCTGATAAAAGAACTTCTTTTTGAAAAATAATATTTCCTTCATCATAATTCTCATTAACATAATGAATGGTGATGCCGGTTTCCTTTTCCTTGTTTTCGACAACGGCTTTGTGAACATTACTTCCATACATCCCTTTTCCACCATATTTTGGCAACAAGGCAGGATGTACGTTTATAATTTTATCGGGATACTGTGCCACAATATTTTCGGGAAATTTTAATAAAAATCCGGCAAGAACGATCAAATCAGGCTGTAAAGCATTTAATTTTTGTAATACTTTACTTTCAATAAAATCTTCTTTATTGAAAATCTCTGTTGGAACTTGAAAATTTTTGGCTCTTTCAATTACATATGCTTTTGGGTTGTTCGTAAAAATAGAAACGACTGTCCCAGTATTGCTATTATTAAAGTATTTTATAATATTTTCAGCATTAGTACCCGATCCGGAAGCAAAAATTACAATTTTTTTCATATTCAAACAGATTTCAATTATGCAAAAAAAAGAATAAAAAGTGATAATAAATAACATTGCAGCCTCTTTGTGAAATTTATTTTATAAATTAGCTGTCACATTTATTAACTAAATAGTTGTTTTCAAATAAAGTTTTTTATTTTTGCCAACAATTAAAATTTAAAATTAAAGATTATGTCAGACATTGCATCAAGAGTAAAAGCGATTATCGTAGACAAATTAGGTGTTGACGAAAACGAAGTTGTAACAGAAGCTAGCTTCACTAATGATTTAGGAGCTGACTCATTAGACACTGTAGAGCTTATTATGGAGTTCGAAAAAGAATTTGACATTCAAATTCCAGACGATCAAGCAGAAAATATCGCTACTGTTGGTCAAGCAATTTCTTATATCGAAGAAGCTAAGAAATAATAATAAAACACCCGTTTGCACTATTGTAAACGGGTGTTATTATTTTTTAAATTAAATTCCGGATTGAAATTCAATCAAAAATGATATTTATATTATAACACCCATAGCTCTTTTGTGATATCAATACAGCAAGAAAGCATGGGTTTTATTTGTTTAAAAATACTAATTAAATAAATTATGGAATTAAGGCGAGTTGTTGTAACAGGTCTAGGTGCTCTTACCCCTATTGGAAACAATATTCAAGAGTATTGGAACGGGCTTATTAACGGCGTTAGTGGAGCTGCTCCTATTACCTATTATGACCCTTCAAAGTTTAGAACCCATTTTGCCTGCGAAGTAAAAAACTTCAATGTTGAAGACTTCATTGATAGAAAAGAGGCTCGAAAAATGGATCGTTATGCACAATACGCATTGGTTGCAGCTGAGGAAGCTGTAAAAGATGCTGGTTTCAATTTTGAAAAATTAGACAAAGACAGAGTCGGTGTAATTTGGGGTTCAGGTATTGGTGGTTTAGAAACTTTTCAAAACGAAGTACTAAACTTTGCTGCCGGTGATGGAACTCCAAAATTCAACCCCTTCTTTATACCTAAAATGATTGCCGATATTGCTGGTGGTAACATCTCTATTAAATACGGTTTTAGAGGCCCAAATTTCACAACAGTTTCAGCTTGTGCTTCATCTACAAATGCCATTATTGATGCTTTCAATTATATTCGATTGGGACATGCAGATGCAATGGTAACTGGAGGTTCAGAAGCAGCAGTAACTATTGCTGGAATGGGAGGATTTAATGCTATGCATGCCCTTTCAACTCGAAATGACGATCCAAAAACCGCATCAAGACCTATGGACAAAGACCGTGATGGATTTGTTTTAGGTGAAGGTGCCGGGGCTTTAATCCTTGAAGAATATGAACACGCTATATCTCGTGGAGCAACCATTTATTGCGAAATTGGTGGCGGTGGAATGTCGGCAGATGCGTATCATATTACAGCTCCTCATCCAGAAGGATTGGGCGCAAAAAATGTGATGTTGAACTGCTTGAGAGATGCAGGATTAAAACCTACCGATGTCGACGGAGTGAATATGCATGGAACTTCAACACCGCTTGGTGACTTTGCAGAATCTAAAGCAATTGAACATGTTTTTGGAGAACATGCTTATACAATGAATTTGAATTCCACAAAATCAATGACAGGGCACTTACTTGGAGCTGCTGGTGCAATAGAAACCATATCTTCTATCCTTTCGATAAAATATGGAATTATTCCTCCAACTATCAATCATTTTACCGATGATGAAAACATTAATTCTAAGCTAAACTTTACTTTTAATGTTGCCCAAAAAAGAGATGTAAATGTCTTGATGAGCAATACTTTTGGTTTTGGAGGACACAATGCTTGTGTATTGGTAAAAAAACTGGATTACTAATTATATAATTGCAAATGCGTATAATTAGAAAAATATTTACGAAATCCCGTTCTCTTGAAGACGGGATTTTTTTTGATGCTATACGTGAAATCTTGGGTTTTGACCCAAAAAATCTCGAATACTATAAAAAAGCGTTTACGCATCGCTCCTCGAATAAGCAAGACAAACAAGGAAATGCAATTAATTATGAACGTCTGGAATTTCTGGGCGATGCGATGTTAAGCTCTGTAATTGCCGCACATTTGTTCAACAAAGCTCCTGCGGGTGACGAAGGTTATCTCACAAAAATGAGGTCAAAAATCGTTAGTAGAGAACATTTAAACGAATTGGGAAAAGATTTAAATCTTATTCGATTCATCGAAAGCAAGGTTCCAGTACAACATTTTGGAGAAAATATTCACGGTAACATTTTTGAATCACTGGTTGGCGCAATTTATCTAGACAGAGGCTACGAATACTGCGAAAAATTCATTCAGAAAAGAGTCGTAATTCCATATGTGGACATTGCCAGATTGGAAGGAAAAGTAATCAGTTATAAAAGCTTGCTTATTGAATGGTGTCAAAAAGAAAAAAAACAATTTCATTATGACATATTCGAAGATAACGGAATAGATGGACAACGATTATTTGGTGTAAAATTAAGTATCGATGATAAAGTAATTGCAAAAGCAAGAGCAACCTCTAAAAAGAAAGCAGAAGAAAAAGCATCTCAACGCGCTTATTTTGCATTTCAAAAAAAAATTGACAATAAATAACTACAATGTCGTGAAAACTAAAACGTTTTCGTTTACAATATAACAAAATCATCCAATTTGAGAGGCCAATGCTTCCGATAGAAATACTATATTTGCATCTTATTTTTTCACGAAATGGCTATTCATAAATTGGATCTTGGCGAGTTTGACGAAATAGATTATCATCTTATTGCTATTCATACATCATTAGAAGATTATCGGCTAGCTTATTTCATCAATCAAAACCTTCCAATAAATTTGGGTAAAAATGAAAATGAAATTCAAATTAACATAAAAGAAGGAGAGACTAAATTCTCACGATTTTATTTTTACGATGTTGAAAAGGCGATTTCTTGGAATTTAATTCAAAATAAAAACGAAGTCATTCAACAAAAAAAAAATGGACAAAATCTATTTTCGAATATAAATGTTGAAGTTTCGACAAAGGTCTATCTACTTCCAGAATTCAAAAAAGTGGATTATTTTTTAAAAATTGAAAACATTGATGAAGCTATGGATGTGTTAAAAATACAATCCATATTAAACACGATTGAAAGCATAACAACGGCATATTCCGTTGAAACAAATAAAATAAAATCAAAAAACAATTTAATTTTTTAATACAAATGATTACAAAGAAAAAAACAAAAATTGTAGCCACCCTTGGACCTGCATGTAGTACTAGAGAAATCATCAAAGATATGATTGACGCAGGTGTAAATGTGTTTAGAATAAATTTTTCGCATGCCGACTATGAAGATGTTAAAAATAAAATCAATATAATTAGAGGTCTTAACGAAGAATTTGGATACACGACTGCAATTCTTGGAGACTTACAAGGACCTAAACTTCGGGTGGGTGTAATGGAAGACGGTGTCATAGTAAACGATGGTGATTTAATCACTTTTACAACTGCCGAAGACATTCTTGGTACTGCCAAAAAAGTTTTTATGAAGTACAAAAATTTTCCAAACGATGTAAATCCTGGCGAAAAAATCCTACTTGACGACGGTAAATTGATCTTCGAAATAGTTGAAACTGACAAAAAAACAGAAGTTGTAGCGCGAGTACTTCAAGGTGGAGAATTGAAATCTAAAAAAGGAGTTAATCTTCCTAACACTAAAATTTCATTGCCCGCTTTGACCGAAAAAGACATTGCCGATGCCATTTTTGCTATTAGTCAAAATGTTGATTGGATTGCCCTTTCATTCGTGAAAACTCCAAGAGATTTACAAGACCTTCAGGAATTAATCGAAGAACATTCAGAGTATAAAATTCCAATCATTGCCAAAATTGAAATGCCCGAAGCATTAGAAAATATTGATAAGATTATAGCTTATTCAGATGCTTTGATGGTTGCTCGTGGAGACTTAGGAGTTGAACTTCCTGCACACGAAGTGCCTTTGGTTCAAAAAGACTTAATTCGCAGAGCCAAAACGGCAAGAATTCCTGTTATTGTAGCCACCCAAATGATGGAAACTATGATTTACAGCTTGACTCCAACAAGAGCAGAGGTAAATGACGTTGCAAATTCTGTTATGGATGGCGCTGATGCTGTAATGCTTTCTGGAGAAACAGCTGCAGGGAATTATCCAGTTCAAGTTATTCAACAAATGACGAAAATCCTTGAAGCAGTAGAAGATTCTCCGCTAATTCAAGTGCCACAAAATACACCTCAGATCAAAACAAATCGTTTTATCACTAAAATTGTTTGTCACCATGCCACACAAATGGCTAACGGAATCAAGGCAAAAGCAATTTGTACCTTGACCAACAGTGGTTATACTGCTTTCCAAATTTCGGCTTGGAGACCACAATCCCACATTTTGGTTTTTACTTCTAACAAACGAATCTTGACCCGTCTTAATTTGTTATGGGGAGTAAAATCATTCTATTATGACAGTTCAGTAAGTACGGATGACACTGTTTCTGATGTTAATGAAATAGCAAGACAAAAAGGATATGTAACCAAGGGAGATTTCCTTGTAAACCTTTCTGCAATGCCTTTAACAGACAAAGGAATGGTAAACACTTTGAGAGTTTCAGAAATTGAATAGTTAATCTCATACAAATCAATACTAAATCCGTGTCGTTACTTATGACACGGATTTTTTTGTTTAGGATTGGAACAAAAAATTTAAGAATAAATAAACATTCTTTTCCTGAAAATATTCTACTTTTGAAAAATAAACATTATACACTATGGCTTTCGAATCGAAAAATCCGTTTTTAACCAATAAATCTTTTACAGCTACATCGGCATCCGCTGACAGCAAAGTGCATCAAGCAACTCTTATTGATTACAACCAAGACATGACTTTGTCTGGGACAATCAACAAAACTTTAATCTTGTTTCTGCTGCTTACAGCATCGGCCATTGTGGTTTGGTGGATGGCTTTTAATGGAATGAATCCCTTATTGCCGACTATTGGAGGCGCCATTTTGGGATTGATTTTAGTTGTAATTGCTGCTTTTAAACCACAATATTCGCCTGTTCTGGCTCCAGGATATGCCTTATTCGAGGGTTTGTTTATTGGAGGAGTATCTGCCATTTTTGAAGCAAAATATCCAGGAATCGTGATTCAAGCAGTTGGCGCAACCTTTGTAACATTTGCTGTTTGTCTGGGATTGTATAAATTTAAAATTGTAAAAGTAACCGAACAATTCAAATCGGTTGTTGTTGCAGCAACACTTGCCATTGCCACATATTATTTAATTTCTTGGTTGTTTTCGATGTTTACTAGCTTTGTGCCGGTACATTATGGCAATTCGATGATGAGTATTGGTATCAGTGTTTTTGTCATTGTAATTGCGGCTTTAAACTTGTTCTTGGATTTTGACAGAATTGAAAAAGGAGTACAAGAAAAAATGCCTAAATATATGGAGTGGTTTGGTGCTATGGGCTTAATAATCACTTTGGTTTGGTTGTATATCGAATTTTTGAGATTACTTTCCAAACTTTCGAGCAAGAATTAAATAAAAATCATAATAATTCTAAAACCACGCTTTCGGGCGTGGTTTTTTTGTTAAAAAGCAAACTTCAATTGCACGACAACCGTCTTTTTTTCTTCGGTGTTTAAATTGCTCAAGGAAATTCCCAATAACCGAACAGAATCCTTCATTCGTTCTTGAAACAACAATTCTTTGACGGTTTCCATAATCAATCCTTTGTCTGAAATAAAATAGGGCAAAGTCTTGCTACGGGTTTGTTGGGTAAAATCGCTATATTTTATTTTTAAGGTAACTGTTTTTCCGGCAATGCGATGTTTCTTTAGTCTTTTTTCTAATGAATTTGCAATTTTTTCTAATTGTTCTACCATAAAAATTTCGGAAGAAAGATTAACATCAAAAGTGTGTTCGGCTGCCACCGATTTTGTAATTCGGTCTGATTTCACTTCGCCATTGTGAATGCCCCGTACCACGTTGTAATAGAAATTTCCTGATTTTCCAAAATGTTTTTCTAGAAATTCCAAAGATTTACTTTTCAATTCCAAGCCTGTAAAAATACCTAATTGGTACATTTTTTCAGTGGTTACTTTTCCAACTCCATAAAATTTTCGAATGGGCAACACTTCTAAAAAAGAGATAACTTCGTCAGGAGTAACCGTTTTTTGACCGTTGGGTTTGTTAAAGTCACTGGCGATTTTAGCCACAAATTTATTGACCGAAATCCCTGCTGAAGCTGTCAAACCAACTTCGTTGAGTATGCGCATTCTTATTTCTTGCGCCAATAAACTCGCACTGGGATTTCCTTTCTTGTTTATCGTGACATCCAGATAGGCTTCGTCCAATGATAATGGCTCTACCAAATCAGTGTAATCATGAAAAATTTTTTGAATCTTATTTGATATTTCTTTGTAGCGATCGAATCGAGGTCGCACAAAAATTAAATCAGGACAATTCTTTTTGGCCAAAACACCGCTGATAGCACTTCGAACTCCAAATTTTCTGGCTTCATAACTTGCAGCAGCCACCACGCCACGATTTTCGGCACCTCCAACTGCAATGGGTTTTCCTCGCAAAGCAGGATTGTCCATTTGCTCTACCGAAGCATAAAAAGCATCCATATCGATGTGTATGATTTTTCTATTTGGAATTGTTTCGGACATAAAGCAAATTTATGCAAATTATTACACCTATATTAGCTTAAATATCTTACATTTAACATAATTTATTCTATCAAATTAATTCCTTTGATTAACCAAAAAACTATGAATAAAATAATTTATATCCTACTGCTTTTTCCTATCCTACTGTGGAGTCAAACCAACAACAATGATACTAGTAATAAAGTTCATAGACATTACTATAAAGATAAAGTGGTATCTGTTGAACTTTGGAGAGGAACTGATAAAATTATAGACAGTTTAAAAACCTATTATAACAATGGAAAATTAAATGAGGTCTTTTATTATGATAATAAAGGGCATAAGAACTTCAATTGCTTTCAATACAACGACCAAGGAGAAAAATTGGTTACCTGGAATTTTTCACACGGAAAACTGTTAAGCAGAACCGACCACAAATTACCGTTTAACAATAAGGAAACCGAAGAAACCGCCAAAAAACACCTTCAATTGCTTACTGAATTAAATACAAGAACAAAATTCAACCCTGTAAACATCAATGATTTATACAAAAGAGGAAATCTAAGAGCTCGTCTTGGAAATAAAACCTTGGCTCTAGATGATTTAAAAAAGGCGGAATGGATAATAAATAAAAAAGCAAAAGACACCACCAAAGTAATTTCAGAATCTGTAAAGACAAACAGGGAAAAATTCAAAAGCAATCTTTATGATTTGTTTGCCAACATATATGGGGCTCTTGAAATGGAAAATTATGCCTATCAATACTATTGTAAAGCAATGGCCGCAGCTCCAAAAGACAATCGAATTTTATATAATTTTGCCAATTATCTACAACAAAAAAAATCCACTGATTTAGCCCGCTATTATTTAGAAAAAATTGTTGCCGAACAACCACAGCACGGTCATGCAAGATGGGCATTAGCCAAACTATATAGCGATATCGGTGAATATGAAAAAGCTATGGAGAATATTGACCTTGCTTTCAGTAAAGAAAAAACAATCATAGAACGCTCCTCCAATTATGGCGGAAGAGATTTACGAACTACCCGAGGCTTGTTGAACCATAAACTAGGTGATTCCGAAAAAGGCATTCAAGATTTGAAAGAAGCCTTAAAAATGGACAAAAACAATTCGTATGCTATGAAAAATATAGGTATTATTTACCTTGATCAAAAAAAATACAATGAAGCCTGTTTCTTGTTCCAAAAAGCAAAAGAACTCAATTACACTTTAGTTTTTGATGAAAATGATTTGGAGGCTTTGTTGCAAAGTGCCTGCAATAATGTAGAACCCGAAATAGTGGTCGAGAAACCTAAACCTTTTATTTTTCCTAACCCTGCCAAAACCGTGATTACGATTAAAAACTATGATTTCAAAAATTTTGATTTTGAATTTTTTGATTTTGAATCCAATTCCGTTTTACGAGACAACAGTTCCGATGGTACTATTGATGTATCAAGACTAAACGTAGGTTTTTACATCCTTAAAATTTACAATTCTGATTCTCCGCAAACCTTTAAAATAATCAAAGAATAACAACTGTTTGAAAATTTCACCATAATTATGTTAGAAATAGAAAGAAAATTTCTCGTAACCTCTGAAGCATTCAAAAAAGAAGCTTTCGCCCAAAATCGAATTGCACAGGGCTATTTGAGCTCCGTTCCAGAACGAACAGTTAGAGTTCGCATTAAAGGCGATCGAGGATTCCTGACCATAAAAGGCGCCTCTAACGAATCGGGCTTGTCACGTTTTGAATGGGAAAAAGAAATTCCTGTTGATGAAGCGTCAGCATTATTGAAATTGTGTGAAAAAGGCGTTATCAACAAAACCCGTTTTGAAGTAAAAATGGGGAATCACGTCTTTGAAATTGACGAATTTAATGGCGAAAATGAAGGCTTGATTATGGCTGAAATCGAACTGAAATCGGAAACCGAAACTTTCGAAAATCCATCTTGGTTAGGTGAAGAAGTAACCAATGACAATCGATATTATAATTCTTATTTAAGCAAGAATCCTTTCAAGAATTGGTAAATTATTATTGAAGAACCTCGATGGTTACCATTATGGCACCATTTGATTTATGGTTGGCAATATCCATAAAAGCACGTTTAGAGAGGTCAATTTCTCGTGACTTTACAAATGGCCCTCTATCTGTAATTTCTACAATTACGGATTTCCCATTGGCTTCATTGGTAATTTTCACTTTGGTTCCAAAGGGCAGTTTTTTATGAGCCGCCGTATTTTTGTTTTTGTCGTATTTTTTTCCGCTTGCAGTTTTTCGTCCGTGAAATTTGTCGGCATAATAGGAAGCGTGGGCATCTTTTTTGTAAAATTTGAATTTTCCGGTTTCAAGTAGTAAAGAATCCGAAATAAGTTCTTGTTGTTCTAGGAGGGTTTTGTTTTTTTTGACCGTGTCTTTTTGTACGGCTGTTTTTTGTTTTTCTGAAATAAAGGTTTGGCTGCTTGCTAGAGCAACAAAGGCTATCGAAAGAAAAATTAATATTGCTTTTTTACTCATAATTTTAAAATTGCTTTTTTAGTATTTCTTCGCCAGCTCGATAACGCTCGTGTTGTGAATCTTCGATTTCATTTTTAACTTTTAGATGAATTCCAGACTTGCAAAAACCATACCTAGGTAAAAAAAGTCCTTTTCAGGACTTTTTTTTATATTTTTTAGAACCACAAATTCCAAGGAATTCTACTCAAGATAAGCACTAATCCCAAACCGTAAAAAATAGAAAATGTCTTGAATTTAGATTCACTCGAGGTTAGTTTTTTATGTTTCGACCAACCAATAGTAATCAATACTATACCAATGATATTAATAAGCGGATGCTCTAACGAAGTTAATCTTAAGGCTGCATCTTTCATTTGTCCAAATGCAGAAAACCCCAATGGTGAAACAAAATAAACAATAAATCCAATTAACAATTGAGTGTGTATTGCAGCCAAGGCAAATAGTGCAATCTTCCTGTCTTTCTCAGTAAATTCTTTTTTAGAAGATAATCCAATAATTGAATTAATAACAGCTACCACTAATAATAATAATGCTAAATAAGCCCAGCCAGAATGCAGTTTTTGAACGATTTCGTACATAAAATAAGTTTTTGTTTTAACAAATATAAATAAAAAAAGCTGAAAAAAAAACGGCATCACTTTAGAAGTGATGCCGTTTTGTCATTATTTTATTTCCTTTTAGAAATTGTAACGCAAACTAAAGTTCCAAGTTCTTCCAAATCCGAAGAATACTTGATTCGCTGTTGCTACACCATTGTAAACCCTCCCTGTTGACTCATAAGTTCCTAATGCTGGATTAGTAGAACTTACATTATCTGATGCAAAAATATTGGTTCTTGATTCAGAAATATAAACTTCATCCAAAACGTTGTTCACATTCAATCTGAAATTAACTGAATTGGATCCATTTTTACCGACCAACATTTTGTATGAGAATCCAGCATCCATCAATCCATAAGAAGGTAATTCTAACGCTCCTTTATTCGTTGCAGATGAAAAATTTGCTGGATTAATTGACGCATACAGATTATCTTGAAATCTGTAATTTGCATCAAGCCACACTCTGGTAACAACTTCATATCTAGCACCAAAAGAAGCTGTCATTTGAGCTGCATCACCCACTTTTACATCATCTAAATACAATGTGGTTGAAGTTCCACCAGCAATTGCTTCGTTATTAGCATCGTATCTATTACTGATACTTGTTCCATCATATCTCCAATCACCATAAGAAAACATTGCATTAAGATTTAATTTTGGCATTGGTTTAGCATTTAACTCAAGTTCTACACCTGAGTGAATTTCAGTAATACCTGTAAAATCATAGTAACCACCAACGTTAGTAGCATCTGAATCATTAGATCTTTGGTTTCTGTCTTTCCAAGAAGTATAGTATAAATTTACTTTTGCATTAAATATAGAAGATTGGAAACCATATCCAGCTTCAATACCTAATATTTTTTCGTTAACTAAATTTCCAGCAACAACCGATTTCTGGTTTGGATAAACTGCATTAAAAAATGGTTGCTTGGAGTAGTATCCTGAATTACCAAATACATTGTGCTGCTCGTTGATATTATAATTAACACCACCTTTTATGTTTCCACCTAAAATATTTTCAAAATCCGGTTTTTGCAAAGGGTCAGAATCTAGATATTGGAAAAAATCTTCTCTTTGAAATCCTTGTTGTGAAACTGCTCCTTGTAGAAATGCAGATAAATTATCCTTAGAATATTCTAATTGGGTAAAGGCGCCAAGCCATCTTACATTTCCGTTATTGTTATACTCAATTTTTTCTTGATCCTTAACGTCTGTCCAAGGATTTAAACTTGCTGAAGCAGAATAAGTTTCATATAAAGTTCTAATAGGATTGTTTACATCATTAGCAACATAAGTTCCAGGAACTGGCGTATTTGAAGTAGCTAAATTAGCTTGATATCCATCAGCGCCTAATCTATCATTTACAATTCTAAAGTGATAGCCTGTATAAGTTCTGGCATCAATACCAAAATCAAGAATTAAATTTTCCGATAATTTTGTGTTTAAATTGATAACCGCACCATACCAGTCATGAGAATTAATTGATGATCTTCTTGTAAAACCTGTTGATCTACTTGTAATGTACTGACCTCCTGTTGGAACTAAATTTGATGGCCCAGTAATAGCGGTAGTTGCTTCTCTAGTGGCGGCTGAATATGTTCCTGTATTATAGGCATAAAAATCATTAAAGGGAACTAAACCATTAGCAGTTTTATAACTAAAAGGACTTCTTCCGATGTTTCCTGTTCCACCACCACGACCCCAGGATGCATAGAATACAGAACCTAATTTCATTTTATCATTGATTTTATAATCCCAGTTTAATGACATTACAGGTTTGTGATAATAATTTCTGGTCCAGGCAAATTCCTCTCCTTTTAAATAACCCCAGTCAGAGCTGTATTTGATGTTTGGTTCGCCATTGCTACCATATTTTATATAATCTGACAATGGATTTGCAAAACTTCTTTGATTATGCCATTGTGGAGCTCCGGTAAAAGTAAATTGAAAATCATGTTTATCATTAGGTTTGTATCCAAAGGCAATATAATAATTCTTGCCTTCAAATTTAGTTCCATCAACATATCCATCTCCAGTTGTAGAGCTCAATAAAACAGAGGTAGAAAAACCATTTTTCATAACTCCAGTATTGTACGAACCTTGCACTTTCAAATAATCAGCATTTCCAAAAGAACTTGAAACTGAACCACCTTCTTTCATATCAGAAGTTCTAGTTACAACATTTATTGTCCCACCTACAGAAGCAATAGCCAATTTTGAAGAACCCAACCCTCTTTGTACCTGCATAGCAGAGGTAACATCAGACAATCCAGCCCAGTTACTCCAGAAAACAGCTCCATTTTCCATATCATTAACTGGAACTCCATTAATCATAATTGCTATGTTTTTTTGTTCGAAACCACGAATGTTGATTCTTGAATCACCAAAACCACCTCCTTGTTTAGTTACATATACAGAAGGAGTAGTGGCTAAAATTTCAGGGAATTCTTGAGTTCCTAATTTTTCTTGTATTTCGGCAGCTTTTATAGTCGAAACTGCAACAGGCGTTTTTCTGTCTTTTGCAATATCTATAACACCAGATGTGATCACAACTTCATTTAATTCACTTGAATTATTAGTCAAAACTATTGTCCCCAAATCTGTAGTTCCTCCATTTGAAACAGTGAATTTAATTGTTGTGACATCATAACCAATAAAAGAAATTACTACTTCACCTGATGTAGTCGTAGTATTAATAGAAAATTTACCGTCAAAATCAGCCGAAGTTCCAATTTTTGACCCTTTGATGGCAACGTTTGCTCCTGGTAAAGAGTTTTGTCCATCAGTGATTGTTCCCGTGATTTTCCCTTGTGAAAATACTGTCGAAACCATCATAAACAGTAATCCAGAAAGTAACCAATTTTTCATTGTTTTCATTATTGTTATGTTTAGTAGTTTTTGGCAAAATTCTAACATTTAAACGATAAAAACGTTAATGAAATGTTAATAAAATTAATTTTGATAACAGATTGTTAACAAATATCACTTTTAGATTAAAATTTGTTAAAAATACACAATCGTAAATAGCTATATTTCAGTAACATACACTTAATAGCTTGAAAAACAATGGTTAATAAATAATTGCCATATTTGAACTGCTAAAAAAAAATTAAGATGAATTTACATAAAAAAACCTTGATTTTTCACAAAATCAAGGTTTTCAGTGCATTTATGATAACGTTTTCGTGTAAACGAAATCGAATCTTATTTATTCTTCAAAAAATATTTTAACAAAAACTCTGTTGAACTGTCGTGAGAATTAACTTTTTCAGAATGTATTTCATCAAGAATTGAATTGGCTAATTGTTTACCTAATTCAACTCCCCATTGGTCATAACTAAAGATATTCCAAATAATTCCTTGAACAAAAATCTTGTGCTCATATAAAGCCACCAAAGAACCTAAAGTTTTAGGTGTTAATTTCTGTATTAGAATGGTATTAGTCGGCTTGTTTCCACTGAATACTTTGAAAGGTAAAAGATACTTAGCTTTCTCTTCTGAAAGCCCTTGCTTGTCGAATTCGGCCTGCACTTGCCCCTCGGTTTTACCGTTCATCAAGGCTTCAGTTTGCGCAAAAAAGTTCGACATCAATTTATTATGATGAACTTCGTTTCCGTACAATGGTTTTACAAATCCAATAAAATCCGTTGGAATCAACTTAGTTCCCTGGTGAATCAATTGAAAGAAGGCGTGTTGCGAATTGGTTCCCGGTTCTCCCCAGATAATCGTCCCAGTTTGATAATCGACTGGTTTGCCGTCACGTCCAACGCTTTTTCCGTTGCTTTCCATTGTTCCTTGTTGCAAGTAAGGCGCCAATTTTTGCAAATATTGAGTGTAAGGAATCAAGGCTTCACTTTCGGCACCAAAAAAGTTGTTGTACCAAATACTCAACAAAGCCAAAACCACGGGAATATTTTCATCGAAATCAGCTGTTTTGAAATGCTCGTCCATTTCATTGGCACCAGCCAATAATTCATCATAATTATCAAAACCAACCGCCAAACTTATCGAAAGACCCACGGCACTCCAAAGAGAAAAACGTCCTCCGACCCAATCCCACATTGGAAACACATTATCAGGGTTTATTCCAAATTCGGTTACTTTTTGAAGATTAGTAGAAACTGCCACAAAATGTTTGGCAACATCTTCTTGCGAAGCCGATTTCAAGAACCATTCTTTGATAGTTTCTGAATTGGTCAATGTTTCTTGGGTAGTAAATGTTTTGGAAACAATTACAAAAAGTGTCGTTTCTGGATTTAGTTTTTTAATAACTTCGTTTACGTGATCCCCATCAACATTCGAAACAAAATGAACATTCAAGTGATTTTTGTAATACTGCAAAGCTTCGACAACCATTACTGGCCCAAGATCTGAACCACCAATTCCGATATTGACAATATCTGTAAATGCTTTTCCTGTAAATCCTTTTCTAGATCCACTAACTACATCATTGGTGAAGTTTTTGATTTTGTTTTTTACCTCGAAAACCTCTGGAATTACGTTTACTCCATCAACTTTTATGATTGCAGACTCTTTTGCTCGTAAAGCAGTATGCAAAACGGCTCGATTCTCCGTTTGATTAATGATGTCACCACCAAAATATTGGGCAATTGCCTCTTTTAAATGTACTTCTTTTGCCAGTTCGAGCAACAAACTCATAGTTTCCTGATCGATAATGTTTTTAGAGTAATCAACTAGGAAATCATTCCATTGAAAGTTAAATTTCGTTGTTCTTGTAGTATCATTTGCAAACATTTCCTTCATTGAAGCAGTATTCATTTCCTGAAAATGCTTCTGAAGATTTCGCCAAGCTAATGTTGTTGTGGGATTTGTGTTTTGTAATGCCATTGCTATTGTTGTTTTTAATAGTTGTAAATTTACACTTAGTTTTCAAAATAAAAATGCTTTTAGAATCAATAAACTTATTTTTTTGAACTATAACCTTGTAGTTAAGTATATTGATTTGGTTTGAGCGAATCCTGCAGCAATTATTTCGAACTACAATTTCGCCACGCTGTCCAACTCTCGTTTTAACGGCTTCATTTGTATCATAAATCGAGGTAAATTTTTGCTATCCATAGGCTGGGAATTGGGCAGCTTTAACCGTAATGCATCTACTTGAACCCCATTTTTCCAAAATCGATAACACACATGCGGTCCTGTTGCCAAACCTGTACTTCCAACTTTACCGATTATCGCACCTTGGGTCACTCTTTGCCCTCTACGAACCAATATTTTAGACATATGTAAATATTGTGTCGAATAGGTTTTGTCATGTTTTACTTTTACAAAATTTCCGTTTCCTGCTGTATATCCTGTTTGCTCTACAATACCAGATGCCGTTGTCATAATTGGCGTTCCTCTTGGCGCAGCATAATCGGTTCCTTTGTGGGCTTTCCAAATCATTTGCACGGGATGAAATCTGTTTTTAGTGAAATGCGAAGTGATATTTACGAACTTTAATGGAGATTTCAAGAAAAAATTCTTGAGTGCTTTTCCGTTTTCATCATAATAATCAAGTTTTCCAGAAGATTCGTTTTGAGCAAATGGGAAAGCATAAATTAATTTTCCTTTGTATTCAAAAAAAGCTGCTTTTAAACTGTCTACTCCGTCATAAATGGTATCATCAATATATCGTTCGGTAAAAGTAATACCAAATTTATCTCCTTTTTTCAACTTGAAAAAATCAATGGACCAAGCATATACTTTTGTCAACTTATTGGCCAAAGCCGCATCAACACCATTCTTATTCAATGCCTCAGACAAGGAACCATCTAATTCTCCGGCGATTGTTCTTTGTTTGAAACGGATGGGTCTTGTTATTTTGGAAACCGAAACCGAATCTCTAAAATCTATTACATAATAACTGCCTCTATCAGGCTGATAAACCAAAACCTGTAGTTTTTTATATCGATCTTTTGAACGCAATAAAGTAAATGCTTTTCCAATTCTAATGGTCCTCACATCAAAGGTATCTTTAACTTTTGCGATGATGTCATAGACTTTTTTATCACCAAGATTTTGATCTTCGATTATACTTCCAAAAGTATCTCCTCTTTGTATTGTGTCTTGAAGGACATTATAATCGTTAAAATTAAAACCAAATTGTTCTATTCTTGGTTGGGGATTTTGATCTGGAATTACGCTCAAGGTTTCCGTTTTATTACACGAAAAAACTAAAAATAAAACGAGAAAAAGTAGGGATACTTGTTTCAAAATGTATGTATTATGCAATTAAATATAATTTTAAATAGTCGATTTGATGTTTTATGTTCAATCAAAACAGACTATTCTTTTAAACTCATTTATCAAAATTCAAATTATAACCTTCGTTTATTAGACATAATTTTAAACGGATGTTTCAATCCCTTAAATTCCTCCAAATCTGCTTTGATTGAACCAACAACAAGGTTTGCTTTTATTCGAACTGGCAATTTATTGTCATCGTTTGTTATCCAAATGGTTAGACTTTCTTCTTCCTTGAAAACCCTTCCGGATTGTACTAATGGACGAAAAACCATCGTTGAAACAACTCCAAATTTAGTGGTAATATCCTCACGACCTATATATTTTAACCTAAATTTTGTAGTTTCATTATCAAAAAACATATCAATGGCAATAGAATCTCCAGGATTTATTTTGTCTATACTTGGATAATTCCTCAAATAATAAAAGGCAGACAATATGTCTTGGGTGTTTTTGGGAACAATAAATGTTTTTTCGGTTTTGTGTTTATAATCTTTTACGCGAACCTTGTTTTCTGAAGTATTAAAAAAACCTTCTTGGTTTTTAGTATAACCACCCTCATTAATTTTCCTGACATACTTATAAGGGTTTCCAGATTCCTTGTCTATGTAGCTTTCGTACAAATCTTCTACCTTAAAAAAAAACTTAGACATTCCAGTTGTGTAACCATTACCAACAACATGGAAAACTTTTTTGTTGTTTATCGTGGCATCTTTAACTTCCAAGGTGGCATAACCCGCATTTACAAACCCATAATGGATTCTAAATTTAAACCATTCTCCCACATCAAAAGCATCTTCTTTTTGAGAATCAAAACTTACAGTGGTTATAAATATAAATAATAAAATTATTTTTTTCATGTCTTTTTGGACTCTTTACTAACCGCTAATGCAAATTTTGTTCCAAATGTATTAAAACAAAAAAACCCAGTCAAATAATGACTGAGTTTTATGCTATTAACTAACCAAAAAACATAAATTATGAAAATTTACATTTAATCAAGAAGGAAACCACCCCTTCTCTTTACAGGTACAAATATAATTTAGGATTCAAGTTTTTTTAGCAAAAAAACAAAGTTTAACAGAACATTTACAAACGTGTCTGTTACATGATGGTTATTTTTTCACATTATATAAAAAAAAGTTTGTTTTTAAGTGTTCCTTTCAATAATCGCAATATAAAGATTGCTGTAAAAAAGGTAAAAACCTGCTTAAAACAAATACTTTTGATCCGATTTCCGAATGATTTTATTACTTTTTAATACTTTCCCGAATGATTTGTTGAAAACAGCCATTTAGAAAGCACCATTATTTGCTTCTTTTTTAGAACCAAAATCCAATGCTGAACCAAGTATATCCTTGTGAGTTTTCTGGCGACCAAGAATATTTTACTTCAATGGGACCAATAATTGTTTCTAAACCATATCCTAAAGCATATCCAGAATATTTTGGTAAGGAAATCCAATCTAAAGATTCAAAATAATTGTCCTCAACATTGGCATAATTAGCTGAAAAATTCAAGTGATTTCTTTTAAAAATCTCATAGTCGATTGTAGCTGAAGCCTTTATATAACTATTGCCGGCAATTGTCAAAAAATCATAGCCATAAAAAGGCCTGAAATTATTCATTGGAATAAAACCATAACCGCCCAAAACAAAATCAAAGAACGGAATACTGTCGGCTCCTATGGTAAACCCAGCTTCCGATTGAAATTTGAAGGTGGCTTTTTTCAAAAATTTGATAGCGAATCCCGTATCAACTTTGGCTATCGAATAAGGATTGAATTTACCGGTATAATTAGAAGAAAATAAATAATTGTGTAAGTCACTTGTAAAATACCAGCCTTTTGTAGGGAAGTATTGGTTGTCAAAAGAATCGTATTTCATATAAGCAAAAACACTGGTGTAATTACTCTTGTCAAGTATGGGGTTTGTGGCAGTAAGCGTTTCTGATTCTATATTCAAATATTTATACTCCAATCCTACTCCTACTAAAAATTTTTGTGCAAATACAGATTGAATATAAAACTGGTTCGTTAGATCTAGAAAATCAATGTTTATTGAATTCACATTTAGTAATGGAGTTGTAGACAGACTACTAATTTCGCTGGTAACATTTTTGTTGAATTGATTTAGTTGCGACTTAACTCCATAACTCAAATTATAACCATTATCAACGTAATAATCCAAGTTATAACGCAAATTATCTCCAATGATAAAATCAAATGAAGCAATGTCGTTTTTAAAAAGTGTTTTTTTATTGGTTAAATTCACCAAAACACCGCTTTTATAAAGTCCGTCATAATGCAATCCAAATTTCAAATAGGTTCGTACCGGGTTTTCAATAAAAGTCAGAATCAAATCGTCTCCGGATCCATTGGGTTCCAATGAATAGGTTATCGCACCAAAGTTATGAGTGGCATCAATATTATTGATTCCACTTTCCAAATCTTTATAACTGATTTTTGTCCCCGATTTGAACTTTAATTTTCCTTCTATATAATTTCTTGAATAATCCATCAAATTATTGCAGACAATGTCAACTATATTTAAACTGTCGGATTCAATTTTTAGTTTGGGCTTGTGATATGGATTTGACTTATCACTCAATTTATCTATTTTTTCATAAACAGAAAATGCTGCTTCCTCTCCTTTTTGGATAATTTCTGTTGCTTTTTCAAACGATACCGCCCCATAATCCTTGATGTCTGGCTTGATGTAAATATCCGTGTTTTTAGAATTTATTTTCATTTTTTCAATCATTTGAAGATTGGTAATTTGGAATAAAATCTTGGTGCCATCTCTAAGTTGTTCACGGCCACGTAAACCATTTTGCACATCGACCCCTATAACGATGTCAGCCCCTAGTTTTCTCACTTCTTCAATGGGATAATTATTCGTTACTCCTCCATCAATTAAAACCCTGTCGTCAAGTATTACAGGAGAAAAAACAGAAGGCAAAGCGGAACTGGCATACAGCGCTTGCGCTAAAACGCCTTTATCTAACAAAACCTGCTCCCCTTTTTCAATGTCGGTGGCAACGCATAAAAAAGGGATTGGCAACTGATTAAAGTCCCGAATATGCCTTACGTGTAAAGTGAGTTTGTTGAACAAGTTGTAATTAAACATTCCTTTTGAGAGCGATTGTGGCACTCCTATTTTAAACTTGGTAAAAGGTAGTATCAAGGCATACAACTCATCATTCCTTTTTTCATAAAAACTTTTGGAAGAACGCGGAATATAATCAATCAACAAGTTGTCAAAATTGGTTACTCTAACAATGGAGTCAATTTGGCTTGCATTGTATCCCGAAGCATAAAGTCCCCCAATAACTGCTCCCATACTGGTTCCACCAATGAAATCAATTTTTATTCCCGCTTCTTCAAGTACCTTCAAAACTCCAACATGGGCAAATCCTTTTGCACCACCACCACTTAGAACGAGTCCTATTTTCGGTCTTTTGATGGTGTCTTGTGAAAAAGACGCCTGGTAAGTAATAAGAAGGAAAACAAACAAGGCAAATTTTTTCATTGTGATTTGCTAATTGGTTTTGTAAAAGTCGGTAATTTTTTTGGCTTTTGAAACACCTACAACGTCAGAAATTTCTTTTTCTGATGCCAATTTCAATCTTTTAACACTTTTAAAATGTTGAATTAACGTCAACATTGTCTTTTCGCCAATTCCAGGAATGCTTTCTATCGAAGAATTCAATGCCGATTTGCTTCTTTTGTCTCTATGATGCGTAATCCCAAAACGGTGTGCTTCGTTTCTCAATTGCTGAATTACTTTCAAAGTTTCCGATTTTTTGTCCAAATACAACGGAATCGAATCGCCAGGATAAAACAATTCTTCCAATCTTTTTGCAATGCCAATTATCGTGATTCTTCCACGCAATCCTAATTCATCAATACTTTTCAATGCCGAAGACAATTGGCCTTTTCCTCCGTCAATAATAATAAGCTGTGGCAAAGGTTCGTTTTCGTCCAATAATCGTTTGTATCTTCTATAAACCACTTCGGTCATCGAAGCAAAATCATCTGGACCTTCGACGGTTTTTATATTGAAATGTCGATAATCTTTCTTGCTAGGTTTTCCATCTTTGAAAACCACACAAGCAGACACAGGATTGGTGCCTTGAATGTTCGAATTGTCAAAACATTCGATGTGGCGCGGTTCTACAGGCAATCGCAAATCCTTTTGCATCTGAGCCATAATTCGATTCGAATGCCTTTCTGGATCTACAATTTGCAACTGTTTCAATTGTTCAATTCGGTAAAACTTGGCGTTTCGAATGGATAAATCGAGTATTTGCTTTTTGTCGCCCAATTGCGGAACGGTAACTTTTATATTGTCGCCGACTTCAACAGCAAACGGAACTATTATTTCCTTGGACAATAATTGAAAACGTTCCCTGAGTTCAATAATCGCCAACTCCAATAATTCTTCGTCGGTTTCGTCGAGCTTCTTTTTAATTTCCATCGTATGCGAACGAATAATCGAACCATGGGAAATTTGCAGAAAATTCACGAAGGCTGCACTTTCGTCAGAAACTATCGAAAACACATCGATATTGGTAATTTTTGGATTCACGATGGTAGAACGCGATTGGTAATTTTCGAGAACTTCGATTTTTTCTTTTATTTTCTGGGCTTCTTCAAAGCGCATATCCTTTGCCAAATCAGTCATCAGCTTTTTGAAATCCTTCATACTTTCCTTGAAATTTCCTTTCAAAATTTCCCGAATAGCATCGACTTGTTTTTGATAATCTTCTAAGGATTCATAGCCTTCACAAGGCCCTTTGCAATTACCAATATGATACTCCAAACAGACTTTGAATTTCCCGTTATCAATATTCAATTTACTCAAATCATAATTGCAGGTTCGCAGCGGATAAAGCTCTTTTATTAAATCTAAAATAGTATGAACTGTCTTAAAACTGGTGTAAGGTCCAAAATATTCAGAACCATCCTTGACCAATCTTCTAGTGGAAAATATTCGTGAAAACGGTTCTTTTTTGATGCAAATCCAAGGATAACTTTTGTCATCTCGCAACAGTACATTGTAACGTGGCATCAGTGTTTTTATGAGGTTGTTTTCCAGTAAGAGCGCATCGGTTTCTGTAGGAACAACGATGTGTTTTATAGTGACAATCTTCTTGACCAAGACATTGGTTTTGGCCGTATCGTGAATTTTATTGAAATAAGAAGAAACCCTTTTTTTAAGATTTTTGGCTTTACCCACATACAAAATCTTCCCTTCCTTATCATAATATTGATACACACCAGGGCCGTCTGGCAAGGTTTGAATTTGAAGTTCTAAAGTTGGTTTGTTCATATAACAAAGTTAGCCTGAAAAACATGAAGTTCCAAATTCAGAAAATTATCCCCTCTATAAAGATTATTAAAATTATCTTTGTTTAAAACCTTTTAGCCATGATATACTGGAAGAAACTTTCGCAAGAAGAACGAAAAGACAGAGTTCAAAGAGCATTGGAAGAAAACGTGAATTTCTCTACAGATGCTTCTCTTGGTTATCCCGCTTCAAAACTCGATGGAAAAGTTTTTTATGATGATGCACCTTTTTTGAAAGACGCACCAACATTGCAGACTTATGTCGCCAATCCCAATCATATTGGCTGCCATACTTTGGGAACTTCCGAAAAAGCATTCAAGGGAACACAGGAAATCGAACGCGAGGTTTTAAGTGTTCTTGCAGTGGATGTTTTTAAATCCCAACCCGATTCATTCGACGGTTATATTTCTCCCGGAGGAACCGAAGCCAACATTCAAGCCCTCTGGATGTATCGCAATTATTTTATGCATCAAAAGAAAGCCAAACTGGATGAAATTGCCATTTTGGCTTCGGAAGACACCCATTATTCCATCCCGAAAGGAGCCAATCTACTGATGTTGGATTTAATAAAAATCCCGGTTTCTTTCGAAAATAGAGAAATCGACAAAGATGCGTTGGAAAACGCACTCATTAGGGCGAAACAAAACGGAAAAAAATATTTTATCGCAGTTGCCAATATGGGAACAACTATGTTTGGTTCTGTTGACAATCCCGAAGATTACATTTCGGTTTTAGAAAAACACGATACTGAATACAAACTCCACATTGACGGTGCTTACGGTGGATTTGTTTATCCATTCAGCAACCAAAAATCGACTATTAATTTCAGTAATCCGAAGATAAGCTCCATTACGATTGATGCCCACAAAATGCTACAGTCACCTTATGGAACAGGTGTTTTCATTTGTAGAAAAGGACTCATCGAAAATGTTTTGACCAAAGAAGCCCAATATGTCGAAGGTATGGATTTGACCCTTTGTGGAAGCCGTTCTGGAGCGAATGCAGTTGCAGTTTGGATGATTTTATTTACTTATGGCCCATACGGCTGGTTCGAAAAAGTGAGCGTTTTGCAAATGCGTACCCAGTTTTTGTGTCAAGAACTAGACAAACTCAACATCAACTATTTCAGGGAACCATTTATGAATATCGTGACTATTCATTCACAACATATTCCGGAGGAAATCGCCGAGAAATTTAATTTGGTACCCGAGCAGCACAATAAAGACAATAAATGGTATAAAGTTGTTCTTATGGATCACGTAGAAGTACAACATTTGACCGCTTTTATAAACGATTTAAAAGCCATCATTCATGCTTAAAAAAGAATTACGGGCAAAATACAAAGCCCTGCGAAACCAACTTTCTGATGAAGATTTGGAAGAAATGAGTTTGGCCATAGCCAATAAGGTGTTGACACTTCCAATCTGGGAGAAAACCTATTTCCATATTTTCCTTCCCATCACCGAACATAAAGAAGTAAACACCGAGTTTGTTTTGCATTTACTTTCAGGAAAAGATAAAGAAATCGTGATTTCAAAATGCGACTTTCAATCGTGCCATTTGGTTCACTTTCTTTTGACGGACAACACCACAATCAAGAAAAACGAATACAATATTCCAGAACCTGTAGATGGACTGGAGGTTCCAACCAACAAAATAGACGTGGTTTTTGTACCGCTTTTGGCTTTTGACAAAACTGGACATCGTGCAGGTTATGGCAAAGGATTTTATGACAAATTCCTAAAAGAATGCAAACCCGAAACCATTAAAATTGGACTTTCCTACTTTGAATCCGAAGAAATTATTGAAGATGTTTTTGAAAACGACGTGAAGCTGGATTATTGCGTAACTCCGAATAAAGTATATGAATTCTAATTTAGAAAACGTATTTTAGCATTCTCAATCTCTGAAAACCTATGAAAAAAATTAAACTATCTAGATTTGGAATGACAATTTTGGTTATTCTATTCGCCTTTTCAACATCAAATTGCCATGTTCAAATGGGAACACATAAATCAAAAAGCCTTCCTCCAGGACAAGCAAAAAAAATTAACGGAGACAAAAGCGCCAAAAAATATGCGCCAGGCCAAAATAAATAAAAAGAGAAGACCTATTTCATAACAAGAAATAGGTCTTTTTTATTTTGTGAAATAGGAAAATTGTTTTTATTCTAAAGTACTCTAATGATGATGAAATGCTTTTTTATTGAAAACAATCAAAATCCCAACACCAGTAGAAATTGCCATATCAGCAACGTTGAAAATCGCATTGAAAAATTTGAAATGTTGTCCGCCTATAACTGGAAACCATTCTGGCCAATTTCCTTCAAATAATGGGAAATACAACATATCAACCACTTTACCGTGAAACCATGTTCCATATGGTTTTTCGGCAAATAAAGTAGCCAAATGCCCGTAGCTGTCATCGAAAATCACGCCGTAAAAAACAGAATCGATAATGTTACCAAAAGCTCCTGCAAGTATCAAGGAAATAGCCACAATCAAATAGTTGGAACTGTGCTTTCTTTCGACAGAATCCCACAACCAATACCCGATTCCAGTAACGGCAACCAGACGAAAAACCGTGAGAAATAATTTTCCGTAAATGCCCGGAATAACGGTTCCCCATGCCATACCTTCGTTTTCAATCAACAGAATTTTGAACCAACTGGTAATGTCAATTTGTCCGATTTCGCCATAAACAAAATTGGTTTTAATATATATTTTAGAAAGTTGGTCAACAAGCAGGATGATGAAAACTATCAGATAAGCTTTTCGTAAATTCATTTTATAAATTTTAATGCGGCAAAAGTAGTGTTATTTTCTAAAAAAAACGCTCCAAATGGAGCGTTAATTGCTGTAATGACCAATGGATTATCGTTGCAAGTTTTTTGCTTCGATGCTCATAGTTGCGTGAGGAACAATCATTAATCTTTCTTTGCTGATTAATTTACCTGTCACTTTACAAACGCCATAGGTTTTATTTTCTACACGGAAGAGTGCATTTTTCAAGTCACGGATGAACTTTTCCTGACGGATGGCCAACTGTGAGTTCGCTTCTTTCGACATCGTTTCGCTTCCTTCTTCAAATGCTTTGAATGTAGGCGAAGTATCGTCAGTTCCGTTATTTAAATCGTTCATATAGGCACTTTTGATTAAATCTAAATCTGCCTGTGCTTTATTTATTTTTTTAATAATAAGCTCTTTAAACTCAGCTAAATCTGCGTCTGAGTATCTTGCAATTTCATCTATCATTTTCAAATTATTTTGTAATTGTTATTTTAGTTTTTATCTCGTCGAATTCTATTTCTGTTCCGTTACTTATATTTTCTTCAAAAATCAATGTTTCTGTCAATGTTTCTGATTTTATATAGGCCTCATTTGCTTTTACGGCTTTTTCCAGTTCGGAATTTTTTTGCAAATGTACTTTAATTTTGTCAGTAACCTCAAAACCAGAATCTTTTCTTATATTTTGAATTCTGTTGACCAATTCCCTGGCAATTCCTTCTTGTCTCAATTCGTCCGAAATCGTGATATCCAAAGCCACCGTTATCCCGTTTGAATTGGCAACCAACCAGCCTTCGATATCTTGTGAAGAAATCTCCACATCTTCTAAGGATAAAGTTATACTATTTCCTGAAATAACAATATCGATGCTTCCTGCCTTGTCTAATTGATTGATTTGCTCTTGTGAAAAACTTTGTATCTCTTTGGAAATCAGTCCAATATCCTTTCCAAAACGTGGTCCAAGTGCCTTAAAATTAGGTTTAATTTGTTTTACCAAAATCCCTGAAGCATCGTCCAAAAGCACGATTTCTTTCACATTTACTTCTGCTTTTATCAGGTCGGAAACAGCTTCAATTTCAAGACGTTGATTGGCGTCAAGTACCGGAATCATTACCTTTTGCAGCGGTTGACGCACCTTAATCATTTCCTTTTTTCGAAGCGATAAAACGAGTGATGAAATGGTCTGAGCTTTCTGCATTTTGCTCTCCAACGATTTATCAACAAAGTTTTCAACGTATTTTGGAAATTCGGCCAAATGTACAGAGTCAAATTTTTCCGATTGTGTAGCCAAAGTTAAGTCTCTGTATAGCTTGTCCATAAAGAACGGAGCGATTGGAGCACCGAGTTTACTGATGGTTAACAAACAAGTATATAATGTTTGGTATGCCGCGATTTTATCCTGTGCATATTCGCCTTTCCAGAAACGACGACGACACAATCGAACGTACCAGTTACTCAAATTTTCTTGTACAAATTCCGAGATGGCTCGAGCGGCTTTTGTTGGTTCATAATCCGCATACGCCTCATCCACCACTTTTACCAAAGTATTCAATTCCGAAATAATCCACTGGTCAATTTCCGGCCTTTCGTTTAATGGAACTTCTACTTCGGCATAAGTAAATTTATCGATATTGGCATACAACGCAAAGAAAGAATAGGTGTTGTATAGCGTTCCGAAGAATTTACGACGAACCTCGGCAATACCTTCCAAATCAAATTTCAAATTGTCCCAAGGATTTGCATTCGAAATCATATACCAACGTGTGGCATCTGGACCGTATTCATTCAATGTATCAAATGGATCCGCAGCATTTCCTAAACGTTTAGACATTTTTTGTCCGTTTTTGTCCAAAACCAAACCGTTTGAAACTACATTTTTATACGCTACTTTATCAAAAACCAAGGTTGCAATTGCGTGCAAAGTATAAAACCAACCACGGGTTTGATCGACACCTTCGGCAATGAAATCAGAAGGAAAATCTTTATTTGCGTCAATTTTTTCTTTGTTTTCAAAAGGATAATGCCATTGTGCATAAGGCATTGAACCCGAATCAAACCAAACGTCAATCAAATCAGATTCGCGTTTCATTGGTTTTCCTGAAGCAGAAACCAAAGTAATTTCGTCGACCACATTTTTGTGCAAGTCAACCAAATCATAATTTGCTTCGTCCATATTTCCAATTTCGAAACCTTTGAAAGGATTTTCTTTTTGGAAACCTGCCACAATTGATTTTTCAATTTCGTTGTACAATTCTTCAACAGAGCCAACTAGAATTTCTTCTGTTCCTTCTTCGTTTCTCCAAATTGGCAATGGAATTCCCCAAAAACGAGAACGCGATAAGTTCCAATCGTTGGCATTTTTCAACCAATTTCCAAAACGTCCTTCACCAGTTGCTTTTGGTTTCCAGTTGATGGTTTCGTTCAATTCGAACATTCTATCCCTAACTTCCGTGATTTTGATAAACCAGGAATCTAAAGGATAATATAAAATTGGCGTGTCCGTTCTCCAGCAATGTGGGTAACTGTGCACGTATTTCTCAACTTTAAAAGCTTTATTTTCTTCTTTTAACTGAATGGCAATTTCTACATCGGCTGAACGTTCCGGAGCATCATTATCAGTATAATATTCGTTTTTAACGTATTTTCCTGAATAATCCCCTAAACCGTCGATGAATTTTCCTTGCAAATTTACCAATGGAACCGGAGTTCCGTTTTCGTCCAAAACCAACATTGGTGGAACTTCAGGAATGGCTTCTTTTGCCACTTTGGCATCATCGGCACCAAAAGTTGGGGCAGTATGCACAATTCCTGTTCCGTCTTCAGTAGTCACAAAATCTCCTGAAATTACTCGGAAAGCATTTTCTGGATTTTGGTATGGCAAAGCCAATTTCATCAATTGTTCGTAACGAATTCCAACTAAATCGGCTCCTTTGCATTCGGTCAGGATTTGGTATGGAATTTTCTTGTCGCCTTCCTTGAAATTTTCAAAATCGGATGCTTCCGTACTTGCAAAAAATCCTTTTCCAAATTGTTTTCCAACCAAGTTCTTGGCCAAAATTACTTTGACAGGGCGGAAAGTATATTGGTTGAAAGTTTCGACTAAAACATAATCGATTTTAGGACCAACAGTCAAAGCGGTGTTCGAAGGCAAAGTCCAAGGCGTTGTTGTCCAAGCCAAGATATGAATATCTCCAAATCCCTGAAGAAATGAAGGTAAAGTTTCGTTCAATGCTTTGAATTGAGCCACTATCGTGGTATCCGTTACATCACGGTAACTTCCTGGCTGGTTCACTTCGTGAGATGACAACCCTGTTCCTGCTTTTGGAGAATACGGCTGAATGGTGTAGCCTTTGTACATCAAATCCTTGTTATAGATTTGTTTCAAAATCCACCAAACGGTTTCCATATACTTGGATTTGTAAGTCACATACGGATCTTCCATATCTACCCAATACCCCATTTTTTCGGTCAGATCGTTCCACACGTCGGTGTAACGCATCACGGTTTTTTTACAGGCTTCGTTGTATTCGGCTACTGAAATGGTTTTTCCAATATCTTCTTTTGTAATTCCTAAAGATGCTTCGGTGCCTAATTCCACAGGCAAACCGTGAGTATCCCAGCCCGCTTTACGCTTAACCTGGAATCCTTTTTGGGTTTTATAACGGCAAAAAATATCTTTAATCGCACGCGCCATCACGTGGTGAATTCCCGGTAGTCCATTGGCCGAAGGTGGTCCTTCAAAAAATACGAATGGTGGGTTGCCTTCACGTGTGGTTACACTCTTCTCGAATATGTTTTCTTTTTTCCAAAAATCAAGCACTTCCGATGCAACTGTGGGCAAGTTAAGTCCTTTGTATTCAGTAAATTTTATGCTCATTTTATCCTTTTCTTTAATCGCGGTGCGAAAGTAAGAAATAGTTATGAATTATGTGTTATTAGTAATGAGTTTTTGTTTGCCATAAAGGCACGAAGGCGCAATTAGGGATTTATAAAAAAATAAATAAATTTAGAAATATTCGGCAACTACTTTTCATCATCATCCAATTCGAAAAAATCATTAACTGATTTTCCAAACAACCTTGATAATTTAAGTGCCAAAACTGTTGATGGCACAAAACGATTGGTTTCAATTGAATTTATTGTTTGTCGAGAAACGCCTATTTTCTCCGCAAGTTCCTCTTGAGTTACATTTAAAATGGCACGTTCTATTTTTAGTCTATTCTTCATTATATGCTTTTTTTAACTTCCTAAAAGTAAGGATTTGCATCATAAGCAAAACTCCTAACACAGAAACATCCTTACTACCTTCTATTTTTGGCATTGATGAAAAAATTGATTCCACAATCAAGACAACAAAGGGAAATGTTAAATAAAACAATACTGTTCCAATAACTGCATAATTATAGGATTGCGCGCGAATTTTTGCCATTAACTCATCTTCAACTTTTTCTTTCGAAATTGAAATCATAAGTAATCCTAAAACCGTACCTGTCAGTGCCATTCTTTCAAATAAATCCCGGTACTTTATGTCAACAAAATAAATCTTAACAGAAGAAATAATTAAAAAAATGGAAACAATAAATAAAATCAAACCAACAATTTTAAATTTATTAGGAAGTTGATACCCTGTAATTTTATTGATTTTTTCAATATCTCCTTCTTGCTTAGCTTTTAGTTCCATAAGATTAATTAGTTAAAGTATACTTTCCATAAAGGAATACATACTTGATTAAAAGACAAATATACTTTACTTTTAAATACAAAATTATATTTTCTGAAAATTTTTTAATTTCAAGAAAAAACTTCCTTTAAAACCTCCAAAGATTTAGGCTTTCGGAAACCGTCGAGATGGAAAGTGTAATAATCGATCAGGATTTTCAAGATGATTTGCCTTTCGATGACGTGGAAGGTTTTTTGGTCGTTATCGAATTTTAAACCGATGAGTTTTTTGAAAAGATTGCTTTCGTGTTCCGTGAGTGAGCCAATTCCGTGAAATGGAGTGAAAACACCTTCGTTAGCATCGAAAAAAGGGAATTCAATTTCGGAAATGTCTGGGTAAAAACCGAGATATTTCGTTATTTCAAGCATTAATATCAAATGAAAATTAGCCGTTTCATCGTGATTGTCGAGCCAAAACAAAGCGGTTTCCAAAAAAGCAAATAGGTGTTCGTTTTTTTCTTCTTCGTGGATGGAATGGTGCAAAATTTCGGAAATAAACATCACAATCGTACTTTTGAAAATATCCGAATGTATGGATTGAAAAGGCATCGCAATTTTAATTTCCTTGAAGTTCTCCAAAGTTCCCTTGTTTTTATGAACGGCTTCTATTTCGAGAATAGTCAAAGGTTGAAAATAAGCTATTTTCTGGTTTGACTTTCGGGAAGAAAATGCATCACGAACAAAGTAGGTTTTTAAGCCGTGTGATTGGGTAAAACATTTTACAATCAGACTTTTCTCCTGGTATTTGAGGGATGAAATAACAATGGCTTTGGTTTTTACTAACAAATTTGGAATTTAGAATTTAGAAACTGCTATCTGAAATCTTCATCTAGTTTTACCTAATAATCATTACTTTTTTGACTTTGGTTTCAATACCATCTTGAGCCGAAATAAAAATCATATAGACTCCAGAAGCTACTTTGTGTTTCCCAAAAGCGGTGGTGTCCCATTCTATAGTTCCTCCTTCGGAAGTGGTTTCATACACTAGATTTCCTTCAATATCAGTGATTTTCACGGTGGCTTTATCTAACAAACCCGCAATTTTAACGGTTCCTTCATATTCTGGTCGAACAGGATTTGGATAAACATATACATTATTCAAATCTTCGTTTGCGGCAGTTGCCGTTCCTTTGAAAGAAACCATTCCTTTGTTTGTAGCTATAAAAACTTCACCTGTAATACTGTTGATGTCAATATCATTAACAACATTACTGGGCAATGGGGAATTATTTTTCGTAAAATGATATATTGTTTCCTGGCCGTTTGGCGAAACTAAAAAAACACCTGAATCAGCAGTACCAATCCATTTGTTATTGGCTCCGTCAACAACAATATCTGAAATAAACTGTTCGTACATCAATTCTTGGGCAAGATTGTCATCTAAAATAATTACAGGATTTGTTGTCATTTGATCATCACCCAGATAGCTATTTACATTAGGCAGAACCCTCAATCCCTTTGATGTCCCAATCCAAAGTTGATTTCTATTATCAACTGCAATTGATCTAACATCAAAAATTGGCAAATTCCCTTTATCTGCTCCAAAAGTTATTTTTTTGAATTTATTGATAGATTCGTTATAACTTATCAAACCTTCATAATTAGTACCCCACCATTTGGTGCCATTTTTGTCAATTATTAATCTCCCCATATTAGCATTGGTATATTTGTCCAAAATCCCTTCCATTGAGAAACTTTGCCATTGACCATTAGCTTTTAATACTTTTAGTCCATTTAATACAAGACTGTTATTGACCCATAAATTCCCTGATTTATCAAATGCTCCTCCGTTTATTCTAACATCATTATGATAATTTGGGACAAATGAAATTTCTTCTAACCCACTATTTGTTTGGTTATATAAAACAGAAGGAATATCATTCTCGACTTTTAACAAACCCGAATAAGAGCACCCCATATAAACTTCATTTTCATTATTAGGATTCATTATAACTCTAACTATTGATTTTGCTCCAAGTACTTTTTCATAAGGGATATTGAGCCATCCCGTACTACTGAATTTACTTATTCCGTAGCTATCCAAAGGGTATGGATTGTAATCACCTGCATAATCGCCATACACTGTCCAAAGTGCAGTTGATGCCACTTGAAGCGCAAAAATATTATTTCGGGAAGGACCACTTGGTGTATTATTTTCAAAAGCCGAAGCAACCGAAATCGTGGTGTTGAGCAATCCATTTTCTTTGGTACCAATATAAACGACATCATCAATGGTTGTGGCGCAAGTGAAACTAACATTGCTTCCAGAAACTTGATTGCTGTTTATTTGACGAACAATCGCCATTTGGTTGTTATAAAAATAAACACTGCTTGCTGTAGTAATAACAAGGTAATTAGCTGTTTTTCGCATATCGACAGAAGCGGATGGAAGGGCAAAATATCCTGTAAAAGAATTGGGCACTTGGTTGTATTTATGAATGTATCCCGAAGTATTGATGGCAATAAGTTCCGTCCCAAAAACCTCTATACTGGACCAACTTCCTGATGCAATTTGTATCCATTGGTTAAAATCGATCAAGTTTTTACCGGCAACGTCTGCCTTTCTAATGCCGTCAAATGTAGATGCATAAATGTAACCATTAAATACTGCAGTTTGAGTAACGCTTATTTCAGCTCCATTGTTTCCAATAAAATAAGTGTCGCCAAACAACATTGTAGCTAAATTGAATTGAACGATTCCAAAATCACAGGAAACATAAACAATTCCTTGATATTCCATAAAATGATTGATTTTTTTCATATTGGACGGAAGTTGTTTATTGATAATATCAACAATATTCAACATACTGCCATCGGCTTCGTTTATGACAATCATCAAACCATTTTCATAACCTACAATTGTTTTATTGTATGTCGAACTATAATATAAAGAGGAAATAGTTTCACCCGAAAGTCCATCGATGGTATTGGTGATTTTTAGCTGGCTTGTGGTTGTATTTTTAGAAAACAAGGCATTTTCGGAAGCTGCAAAAATTGCTGTTGGCGATTCTGAAACATCCTTGATATCATTATAGGAAAAATAGCCTTGCCACAAAAAATTGTTTTGTGAAAAACCCATTTGCATAGTAATCAAAAACACAAAACAGAGAAGCCCTTTTTTCATTATTTTCATAAATATTTGTCCACAAATATAATACAAACGAAAGTAATGGAATTTTGTTTTATTCAAAAAAAAAGACCTTCAATCAAATCCTGATAACTCGGAACGAAAGAAGGTCTTTTTTTATTTATTGAAAATAAATTACACGACTCCTTGGGCCAGCATAGCGTCAGCTACTTTTACAAATCCTGCAATATTGGCTCCTTTTACGTAATCAACATAACCACTGGAATCGGTTCCATATTTCACGCAAGATGCGTGTATGTTGAGCATAATTTCCTTTAATTTTTGATCAACTTCTTCAGAGGACCAGTTTAATCTCAAGGAATTTTGCGACATTTCAAGACCTGATGTGGCTACTCCGCCTGCATTTGATGCTTTTCCTGGCGAGAATAATATTTTTGCTTTTTGAAACACGATTACCGCTTCAGGAGTAGTCGGCATATTTGCTCCTTCGCCAACACAGAAACAACCATTCTCAACAAGTGTTTTAGCTTCTTCTTCGTTTAATTCATTTTGAGTTGCACAAGGCAACGCTACATCACATTTTACTCCCCAAGGACGTTTCCCTGCAACAAATTTTGCATCAGGATATTTAGTAATGTAATCACTAATTCTGCCTCTAAGTTCATTTTTAATTTCCATAATAAAGGCCAATTTTTCAGTATCGATTCCTGCAGAATCATAGATATAACCAGCAGAATCAGACATTGTAACTACTTTTCCTCCCAATTGGGTTGCTTTTTCAACCGCATATTGCGCCACGTTTCCTGAACCAGAAACAACAATTGTTTTTCCCGAAAAAGTTTCACCTCTAGTAGCCAACATGCTTTGTGCAAAATACACGTTTCCGTATCCTGTCGCCTCAGGTCTAATTAAAGATCCTCCAAAAGAAATCCCTTTCCCTGTCAGAACGCCTGTAAATTCATTTCGAATTCTTTTATATTGTCCAAACATATATCCTACTTCTCTTCCCCCTACCCCAATATCTCCAGCAGGAACATCCGTGTCTGCTCCGATATGTTTAGACAATTCGGTCATAAATGCTTGACAAAAACGCATTACTTCATTGTCTGATTTCCCTTTTGGTTCAAAATCAGCTCCACCTTTTCCACCGCCCATTGGCAATGTCGTTAGGCTGTTTTTGAAAGTTTGTTCGAAAGCCAAAAATTTTAAAATGCTTAAATTTACTGTAGGGTGAAAACGAATTCCTCCTTTATAAGGACCGATAGCCGAATTCATCTGGATGCGATACCCTCTATTTACTTGCGTGTCTCCTTTGTCGTCAATCCAAACTACTCTAAAAATAATGATTCGATCTGACTCAACCATTCTTTCTAGAAGCATCTTGTTTTGGTATTTTTTATTTTCTTCAATAAAAGGAATTACTGTTTCAGCAACCTCCATAACCGCCTGCAAAAACTCCGGTTCGTTTGGATTTTTTTTCGCAACGGATTCAATAAAAGTAGAAATGCTTTGTGACATGATTATAAGATTATTAACGTTTAAGAAAACGTTTTCGTTAGTGATACAAATATACGTTTTATCAGAATATTTATCGGTAATTTTCCAATTTCTTCAAGCTGCTTTATTCTTTTTATAAATGCTGGAAAGATTTTATTTAAAACCGTTAGTATTGTTTGTAAAAATACAAAAACCCTTATATTTTAATTTGATAATATACGTAATGATTGATGTTTTTATATATTTGTAAAAAAGTAACCTTTTGTAATGAATCCTAAATCCATTATAGCCCTCTGTATTCTCCTTTTTGGATATTCAAATGCGGTTAACTCACAATTTGGATTTTCACATGAGATCGGCGTCATAGTTGGCCCTGTGGCATTCCAATCGGATTATGGAGAAAGATATGATTTATCAACAAATGCAGGTAACACGGGGATTGGGATTGGACTAATCCACTACATAAACTTCTCCTATACAGCTGAATGTAACTGTTATACTCCTGAAACTTATTTCAATGACCACTTCAAACTAAGAAGTGAATTGTCCTATAATAAAACCGATTTGGAGCATTTCGGACAATGGGTAGAAGGCAAAAACTCAATTGGCAAACAACAGTTAAAAGCAATGTATGGTAGTAGTGCGGTAACTAATATAGGTATGCAATTGGAATATTTTCCTTTGAGTATTCGCGATTTTACTGCTACCATTGGAAGTTGGGCTCCCTTTATTAGTCTTGGTGGACAATTCAGCTTTTACAACACTAAAGCAGCTTCAACAATGGGCACACTGGGAACGCCTTTGTCTACTTTTCCTAAATATTTAACTCCTACAGATGACAGATCATATGGGTTCTCTACCGAAACTGGTTCCGTTTGGTCTATAGTTTCAAGCATAGGAACTCGTTACAAACTGGCTCCTTTATCTGATTTGATGGTAGATTTAAGGTTACAATATTATTTCTCAGACTGGGTAGATGGACTAAAACCCAATCCAGATCTTTATAAAGAAAATAAAGCAAACGACTGGCTGGTTTGGTTTAATGTAGGTTACATTTATTACCTACAATAGAAGAAATAAACTTCAAAAAACAAAATCCCAATACTGAAAAATCTTCAGTATTGGGATTTTTTTTATATGTTAGAATCGATTAAACTAACTTTCGAATACTCATCAGGACTCCAACGTGAAGTCCTTCGTGATAATTGTTGAAATTCATTGCTCCCTCGACACTTGTCAAAACAAAGCCTGTTGAAGTGGGATATTCTTGATAGTTTTTGAAAATTCCATTGCTGAAATCTTCTTTGGTTTTTTCGATAGTTGAAAACAACAAAGATTTTATTTTATCCACTTCTGCTTGGGTTGCATCTTGCTCTGGTTTAGTTCCTTTTTTGTATTTTTCGATCATTTCATCCGAAACCATCATGGGCAATCCAGAAATTTTATAAACCAACAATTGTTGCGTCACGACAACATGGGCAATATTCCAAATCAAATTATTTCTGAATCCGTCCGGAATTTTGTTGAGTTGTTCCAAAGTGTGGCTCTCCAAAATTTTGGAAATCATATTTCTGCTTGTAGTGTTCACGTTGAGTGTTTGATTCATCTCTTGCTATTTAATGTTTTTAAATTTTCGATAAAAATAATCATTTTCCATTTCAAATGGATTTTCTTTGCACAAAGAAATTGACCTTACCATTATGAACAAAATATATTATCTCGCTTCCTGCGACACCTGTCGAAAAATCATCAAATCCTTGCCCAAAGATCATAATTTGACCTTTCACGACATCAAACAAGACCCGATTACGGTAGAAGAATTGGAAGAAATGCACCAACTTTCCGGAAGTTACGAAGCTCTTTTCAGCAAAAAAGCACAGCTCTATAAATCGATGGATTTAAAGAATAAATCCTTAACCGAAACTGATTTCAAAAAATACATTCTGGAACATTATACCTTTTTGAGTCGTCCCGTTTTTATTATTAACGACAAAATTTACATTGGCAACACGCAGCAAAATATGCTTCAAGTAATGAAAGCGCTGACCTAATGTCTAAAAGAACGCTTGCACTCGTTGCCGCCACGATTGTTTCTATAATATACGGAATGACTTTTACCATTGCCAAAGACGTGATGCCAAATTATGTTCAAGCCTACGGTTTTATCATAATGCGAGTAGGTGGAACAGCGATTTTATTTTGGTTGGTTTGGTTTTTTACCAGAACGTCCAAGAACATTCCTAACGAAAAAATTGACCCTGTAGATTATCCTCGAATATTCTGGGCCGCTTTTTTTGGAGTTGCTTTAAATATGCTTGCGTTTTTCAAAGGATTGAGCCTTACATCGCCAATATCGGCATCGGTGCTTATGGTTTCAACACCCATAATTGTACTCGTTCTTTCAGCCATTATCCTCAAGGAACGAATGCAGAAACGAATGATTTTTGGAATTATTTTAGGTTTAATTGGCACCGCTTTTCTTATACTTTACGGAAAATCCGTGGGAAATGCCTCCAATGCTAGTTTGGGTAATTTTCTAGTTTTTATCAATGCCACATCTTATGGTTTATACTTGGTGATTGTCAAGAAATTGATGGACAAATACAATGCATTTACCTTTGTAAAATGGATATATTCAATTGGTTTTATAATGGTTTTGCCTTTTGGCTGGAGCCAATTTCAAGTTGTTGATTGGGCTTCGATGCCAATGGATATTTATTGGAAAATAGGATTTGTGGTAGTTTTTTCAACCTTTTTCACGTACTTATTGAATTTGCTTTCGATGCGAGAATTAAAACCAACCACTATAGCAGTTTTCGTTTATTTACAACCGTTTTTCGCAACCGTCTTTGCAATTAGTCTTGGAAAAGACGAATTAACTTTGGTAAAGATCATTTCTGCAATTTTAATATTTACAGGCGTGTATTTAGTAACCCAAAAGAAGTAGGCAGTATTCGGTTTTTTAGTATTAAGTTCCAAAATTAAGCATACTCGTTGACGCACATAATTTTTGAAAACTAAAGTATATTAACTAATCCAAGACTGACCACTAAAAACTGCCTCCTGAACACTTTTTTCTTATCTTTGAACTCTTTTAGAAAATAATATGATACAATCAATGACTGGATTTGGTAAAGCAAGTTTGCAATTACCGACCAAAAAAATAACAGTAGAAGTAAAATCCCTGAACAGTAAAGGTTTGGATTTAAGCGTGCGAATGCCTTCGTCTTACCGCGAAATGGAACTGGGTTTACGCAACCAAATCGCCTTGAAATTGGAAAGAGGAAAAGTAGATTTTTCGATCTTTATCGAAAGTACAGCCGAGCAAACTTCCACGAAAGTGAACGTGCCAATCGTAAAAGCCTACATCAACCAATTGCGCGAAGTGTATCCTGATGCCGACGAAACGGAATTAATGAAAATGGCCATCAGAATGCCGGACACATTAAAAACCGAAAGGGAAGAAATCGACGAAAATGATTGGTCTGAAATTCAAAAAGTGATTCTGGAAGCCTTGGATTATATTGGAAATTTCAGAAAAGATGAAGGTGCTTCCCTAGAAAAAGAATTTCAGTTGCGCATTGGCAACATTCGTCAATATATGAACGACGCTTTGGCATTAGATCCAGAACGTGTTCAGGCGATAAAAGACCGTTTACAAACCGCAATTGCTGAGTTAAAAGTCAATGTGGACGAAAACCGTTTTGAACAGGAATTAATTTATTATCTTGAAAAATTAGACATCACGGAAGAAAAAGTACGTTTAACAAATCATTTGGATTATTTCCTGGAAACCATCAACGGAACGGAAGCCAATGGTAGAAAACTGGGTTTCATCACCCAAGAAATGGGACGTGAAATCAACACTATGGGTTCTAAATCTAATCATGCACAAATGCAAAAATTAGTCGTGATGATGAAGGACGAATTGGAAAAAATCAAGGAACAGGTTTTGAATGTGCTTTAAAAAAATTGATTGCAGATTGTTGATTAACGATTTATGATTTCAGATTTAGAAAAATGAAAAAAGGAAAATTAATAGTGTTTTCGGCACCTTCGGGTTCAGGGAAAACCACCATAGTTAGACATTTATTGAAGCAAGAAGACTTGAATTTAGAGTTTTCTATTTCGGCAGCAACTCGCGAAGCTCGTGGTGAAGAAGTAAGTGGAAAAGACTATTACTTTATGTCGTTAAAAGATTTCAAAACCCACATCAAAAACGAAGATTTTGTAGAATGGGAAGAAGTGTACAGAGATAATTTCTACGGTACTTTAAAAAGTGAAGTAGAACGCATTTGGGCACAAGGGAAAAATGTAATTTTCGACATTGACGTTGCCGGCGGATTACGAATCAAACATAAATTCCCCGAAGAAACTTTGGCCGTTTTCGTAAAACCACCCAGCGTTGACGAACTCAAAAGAAGACTCAAAGAACGCTCTACCGAAAGTGAAGAAAAAATCAATATGCGCATTGCCAAAGCCCACGTAGAATTGGCGACAGCTCCACAATTTGACGTTATCATCAAAAACTATGATTTGGATATTGCGCTGGAAGAAGCCCATCAATTGGTAAAGAATTTTGTAAACAAATAAATTGAAGAATTGAAAGATTTAATAATTGAAAAATTACGAAAAGTGACTTTAATTTTTAAATCTTTTAATTTTTAAATCTTTCAATTAAATTTATGAAAATCGGACTTTATTTCGGAACATTCAATCCCATTCATATTGGGCACTTGATTATTGCCAATCACTTTGCGGAATATTCGGGCTTGGACCAAATTTGGATGGTCGTGACACCGCATAATCCGTTGAAAAACAAGCAAACTTTACTGGACGATTATCAAAGACTACAATTAGTTTTTTTGGCTACCGAAGATTATCCAAAAATCAAACCTTCGGATATTGAGTTCAAGTTGTCACAGCCCAATTATACCGTGAATACATTGGCTCATTTGCAGGAAAAACATCCAAATTATGAGTTTTCGTTGATTATGGGCGAAGACAATCTAAATTCGTTGCACAAATGGAAAAACCACGAGGTCATTTTACAAAATCACGAGATTTATGTCTATCCAAGAATTTCATCGGATCTAGAAAATTCGATTTACAAAAACAATCCCAAGGTTCATATTATTGATGCTCCCATTGTGGAAATTTCATCGACTTTTATTCGAGAAAACATCAAAAGCAAGAAGAATGTTCGTCCGCTTATGCCTGAAAAAGTTTGGGAATATATCGATCATAATAATTTATACAAGAAGTAATTATTCTAAAAACTTTTTCAACTCCGCTTCGATATTTTCGAAAATTTCGGTTATGCTTTCCTTTTTTCTGGACAACAAAAAAACTTCGGTGCTTGGCATTTGATTGGAATCCCACAACAATTGTAATTTGTTTTCAGCCAATAAATTCTTCGCATTAATGTTCCAAACTACTGTAACGCCAGTGTTTTTCGAAAGTAATTCCAGCATTTCGTATTCGGATGGAATAATATAATTAGGAACCATCGACGGCCTTTTTTTATTAAAAACATGCAACCAAAACAATTTGATGTGCGGAATTCCCGAATCGTGACTGAACCATTTTTGGTTGTTCAGCCAATTTTCGATTGTCGATAAATCATTATTTTTGATGTTTAATTTTAATTCCGAAGCATCAATATCATTCGAACCCACGATGATTTGCTTGATTTCGCCCAATTTTTTTTGAATGGTGTCAAAAGTGTCATATTGTTTAGTTACAATGGCAAAATCAAGTTTTTTGGAATCTACCAATTCGAAAAGTTGGTCATTTTCATAGAAGGAAAAATCGATGAATTCATACATCGAAAGCAATACACTTCCCAAACTACTCATCAAATGTTTAGAAATTCCCACCGAAATTAACCTATTGGCATTGAAGGCTTTGGCACGAAAACCATTTTCTACATTTTCCAGACGATCCAAGGCTTCAATGATTAAATTATTAAGTAGCTTAGCGTACTCAGTTGGCTCCACTCCTTTGGATTTTCTATTGAAAAGTTTATAGCCGACGTGCGCTTCCAACATCGCTATTTGTTGACTTACTGCCGGTTGACTGATAAATAATTCTTTGGCAGCCATAGAAAAGTTCCCGTTTTTGTATACCGATTTAAAGGTTCTATACCATTCCAGATTGACCATGTTATAAATATATTTATCACAAACATAACTTAAATTATTTTTACTGATAGCATATTAGTCCTAGATTTGTAAAAACAAAATCCATTATGAAGAAAATCGCATTGTTTGTCATTATAGCATTAACAGCGAGTTGTATAACTGCAACTGCGCAAAAACAAAATAAAAAAGGCATGAAAAAAGTATTATTCGTTGTAACCAGTCACGATAAATTGGGCAACACGGGAGAAAAAACAGGTTTTTGGACAGAAGAATTAGCAGCACCTTATTATGGTTTGGCCGACAAAGGAGTTCAGATCGATATTGTCACGCCACTGGGAGGACAGCCTCCAATTGACCCAAAAAGTGCCGATCCATCATCAGCGACGGAAGACACCAAAAGATTTGATGCGGATACGGTTTTATTGGAAAAACTAAAAAACACCAAAAAATTATCGGAGGTGAATCAAGCCGATTACGATGCCGTTTTTTACCCTGGAGGTCACGGCCCGCTTTGGGATTTGGCTGAAGATGCCAATTCAGCAGCCTTAATTGAAGCATTTTACACCCACAACAAACCAGTTGCTTTCGTTTGTCATGCACCTGGAGTCCTCAAAAACGTAAAAATTAATGGCGAATATTTAGTTAAAGGAAAAAAAGTTACAGGTTTTGCTAATTCTGAAGAGGCAGCAGTTGGTTTAACCAATATTGTCCCTTTTTTATTGGAAGACGTTTTACAAAAAAACGGTGCCATTTACAGCAAAACCGAAGATTGGCATCCTTATGCAGTTGAAGATGGATTACTGATTACAGGACAAAATCCAGCTTCGTCTAAACTGGTTGCCGAGAAATTATTACAACAATTAAACGCTAAAAAATAAACGATGTTCAATTTCGAATTATACAATCCCACGAATCTGGTTTTTGGTAAAGGTCAAATAGAAAAATTATCAGTTTTGGTTCCGTTTGGTTCAAAAATCCTACTCGCTTACGGAGGTGGAAGCATCTTCAAGAATGGAATTTACGACCAAGTAAAAACCGCATTGTCGGGTTTTGAAATAGTTGAATTTGGCGGCATTGAACCCAATCCCCATTTTGAAACCTTGATGAAAGCCGTTGCCGTCATCAAGGAACAAAACATCAATTTCATACTCGCTGTTGGTGGCGGAAGCGTCATTGATGGCGTGAAATTTATTTCGGCAGCCGTTCATTACGATGGAAATGCAATAGATATTCTACAAAAACGCATTTTGTTTAAAGACGTAACTAAGGTAATTCCTTTTGGAACCGTTTTAACATTACCCGCCACAGGTTCCGAAATGAATTCGGGTGCAGTGGTGACAATTGCGGCAACACAAGAAAAATTGACCCTTGGCGGAAGTGCTTTGTTTCCAAAATTTTCTATTTGCGACCCAAGTGTCATTGCTTCTTTGCCCAAAAGACAATTGCAGAATGGCGTTGTTGATGCTTACACCCACGTTTTGGAACAATATTTAACCTATCGGCACGATGGTTATCTTCAAGATCGAATTGCCGAAAGCATCTTGCAAACCTTGATTCAAGTGGGGCCAAATGTAGTCGAAAATCCAACGGATTATGCTTTGGCTTCCAATTTTATGTGGAGTTGCACGATGGCTTTAAATGGTTTAATCCAAAAAGGAGTTCCTTCAGATTGGGCAACGCACATGATTGGACACGAATTGACCGCTTTGTACGGAATTGATCATGCTAGAACCTTGGCCATCATCGGACCTAACTTGTACCGAGTAATGTTCGAAACCAAAAAAGGAAAATTGGCACAATACGGAAAACGCATTTTTAATTTAACTGGAAGCGAAGACGAAATTGCTCTTGAAGCCATCAACAAAACAGTTGAATTTTTTCACGTTATGGGAATGCAAACTAAATTGTCCGAATGTACAGAAGACTTTGAAAAAACAGCTGATTTTATTGTCAATCGTTTTGAAGAAAGAAACTGGATTGCAATGGGCGAAAAACAGAACATTACTTTGGAGAAAGTAAAATCAATTGTGGAAATGAGTTATTAGCAAATAAAAAAGGCGTTCCTAAACTCCTTTAAGACCGCCTTTCTCAAAATACTAAAACAAAACTAACTAATTCAATCCTACTATTAATTTGTAAAAACCAATTTAACAGTAAGTTACAACGATGAAACAATATATATATTGCATCAAAATAATTAATTTTTTAATTTTTTTTTAATGTTCTTTTTTTGGCTGTTTTAAATTCCATTTTGACCGTTTATTTATTGCTTTATTAGTATATTTTTAAGTACTTTTGATTTTAAAAGTAATTAAAAAAATGACCAAAAATCTAAAATTTGCAGTAATTGGAGGCGGAAGTTGGGCAACAGCGATTGCTAAAATGCTATGTGTAAATCTGAAAGAAATCACTTGGTATATGCGAAATGAAGATGCCATTGAACACATAAAAATCCATCATCATAACCCCAATTATCTTAGTTCTGTTGAATTTGACATAAAAAAATTAAAACTCACAAGTGACATCAATGAAGCTGTCGCTTATGCCGATTATATTATTTTTGCCATTCCTTCTGCTTTCTTGAATGGCGAACTGGAAAAACTAACTGAAAGTCTGGAAGGTAAGATCATTTTCTCTGCTATCAAAGGAATCGTTCCTGAAACGAGTTTAATCGTTGGAGAACATTTCAACAGTACCTACAACATTCCTTTCGAAAATATTGGGGTAGTTACTGGCCCTTGCCACGCTGAAGAAGTAGCATTGGAACGTTTGTCGTATCTTACTATTGCTTGTGGCGATGCTGCAAAAGCCAAAATCGTGGCCAAATGTTTATCCAGCAATTACATCAAAACCAAAATTTCTGACGATATTATTGGTACTGAATATGCCGCAATGCTCAAGAATATTTATGCCATTGCAGCAGGAATTGCCCACGGATTGGGTTATGGCGACAATTTTCAATCGGTGTTGATGAGCAACGGAATTCGAGAGATGAAAAAATTCATCAAGAAAGTCCACAAGATGAAACGAAACATCAATGATTCAGCTTATTTAGGAGATTTATTGGTAACGGGGTATTCTGTATTTTCTAGAAACAGAATGTTCGGAAATATGATTGGGAAAGGATATACCGTAAAATCAGCCCAAATGGAAATGAGTATGGTTGCTGAAGGATATTACGCCACCAAAAGTGCTTATAATCTTAACTTAGGTTATGGTGCCAGTACACCAATTATAGATGCGGTTTACAGCGTTTTATACGAAGGAAAATCAGCAAAAAAAGTGTTTGAAAAACTGACCGAAAAGCTAGATTAAGTTTTAGAATAAAGAAAAAAGAGAATAGAATAAGGAAAGTTAATCTTTATTTCCTATTCTCTTTTTTCTTCTTTACTATTTTACCTCACAATAACTCCATCAACAAATAAAAGTGGCACTTCCTCGACATAATCTGGAGTGATGGAATTGGCTCTGAAAATGAATTTTCTGTCGTATAATGTGTTACCGATAAAGAAAGTAACCATAAACTCGTTGTTGAGTGCCAAAACACTTTTTTCGACCATTTCGACTTTTACGAAAGTAACCGCTGGCACTTCGATAAAAGCGTGACGCAAAAGCGAGGTTTTTTTCATTTCGCCATCAATAGTTCCAAAAGCTTTCGAAACAATCATTACACTATCAAGATTGAAATCGCTGTCGTTTACTAAATAAATATACCAAACTTTTTCCATAAAATCATCGCTCCATTCTCGGACTGCGGCTAGGAAAACGTTTTCTACTTCGGGGATGATGATGTCTTTTTTCATTTGAGATGATGGATTAATAGACAGATAGATAATAGACTAAATAAAAATCTTTTATCTATCCGTCTTTCATCTTTTATCTTTTAAATACTTGCTTTGAATTGCTCCAAAAAACGAACGTCATTTTCGTAAAACATACGAATATCTCCAATTTGGTACAACAACATAGCAATTCTTTCGATTCCCATTCCAAAGGCAAAACCAGTATATTCTTCTGGATTGATGTTGCAATTTTTCAAGACATTTGGGTCAACCATTCCGCAACCACCAATTTCTAACCAACCAGTTCCTTTGGTAATTCTATAATCGGTTTCAGTTTTTAAACCCCAGTAAATATCTATTTCGGCACTTGGTTCCGTAAATGGAAAATAAGATGGGCGAAGACGGATTTTTGATTTTCCGAACATTTCTTTGGTGAAATACAAAAGCGTTTGCTTCAAATCGGCAAAGGAAACATCTTTGTCAATATACAATCCTTCCACTTGGTGGAAAATACAATGAGAACGTGATGAAACGGCTTCGTTACGGAAAACTCTTCCCGGAGAAATCGTACGGATTGGCGGTTTGTTGTTTTCCATATAACGCACTTGCACGGATGAAGTGTGGGTGCGCAACAAAATATCAGGATTGGTTTGGATGAAAAACGTGTCTTGCATATCACGTGCCGGATGGTATTCTGGCAAGTTCAATGCAGTGAAATTATGCCAATCGTCCTCAATTTCAGGACCTTCGGAAACATTGAACCCAACGTTTGAAAAGATGTCGATAATTTGGTTTTTAACCAAAGATATTGGATGACGGGAACCAATGATTACAGGCTCTGCTGAACGAGTTAAATCACCGTAAAACCCTTTAGATTCCTCTTTGCTTTCCAAAGATTCTTGAATCGATTTTACTTTTTCTTCTGCAGAAGATTTCAGCAAATTAATTACTTGTCCAAATTCTTTTTTTTGCTCGTTTGGCACGTTTTTGAATTCGGCGAAAAAATCTTTCAAAAGTCCTTTACTTCCCAGAAATTTAATTCTAAATGCTTCTAATTCTGCTGCATTTTGTGTTGAAAAAGCTTGTGCTTCGCCAATATATTCTTTTATCTTGTCTATCATTTTCATCCAATAATTGAGAGTGCAAATTTAAGTAAAAGTTTTCAGTTTTCAGTCGCAGTTTTCAGTAGATTCATTCTGAAAACTGAGACTTCGACTGCAAACTATGAAATCAGTTCCTTTTCGATAAAATAATTGACAATGGCTTCTTTCATCAAAACCGATTGTTCCCCAGCTTTTAGTGGCGGCAATTCCTCTTTTACCCTATAATGTGGCCAACCGTCTTCGTCGAAAAATTCGAATTCATAGAAACCGTAAGGCTCCAACAATCGGCAAATAGCGATGTGCATCAGGTTGAGTTTCTCGTCTTTTTCGTAGGTTCGGTGTACTTTCCCAAGTTCCTGAACACCAATTAAATAAATTATAGCATCCAAATCTAGATCTTCGCCTTGCGAAAATTGGTTGGAAAGTATGTTAACTAGCTGTTCCCAGCGTTCTTTAAGTTGTATATCTCTTGACATTTTATTTAGTTATGAATTATGAATTATGAATTATGAGCTCATAAAAACACAAAAGCCATTTCGGCAAAGATACCAACATAATTCTTTTATCTTTGCTCTTTATTCTTTTCTCTTTTTACTATGAGTTTTTTAGATATTGTTTTGGGCAGTTTGCTCGTTTTTGGTTTGTACAAAGGCATTAGAAATGGCCTTTTTGTAGAAGTAGCTTCGTTGATTTCCTTACTTTTGGGAATTTATTTTGCGGTAAAATTTTCGATAATGATGGCCGAAATTCTTTCTTGTTTAGTGCATTGGAATCCTAAAACCATCCAGATAACGGCTTTTATACTGACCTTTATTTTAGTCGTGATTGGAATATCTTTATTGGCAAAATTCCTCACGGGAATAGCCAATTTTGCGCAATTAGGCTGGATAAACAGTGCTGGCGGTGGTTTCTTTCGAGTTTTGAAAACGATATTGATTGTGAGTATCTTTCTAAACCTTTTCGAAAAGATTAATTTCAACAATACCTTTGCCAAAAAAGAAACATTGGACAAATCAACATTTTATCGACCAATCCAAAAAACGGCAGGATACATTTATCCTTCTATTGAAAAATGGTATGATGAGTTGAAGAAGAAAAAGTAAACAGTGGTCAGTATTCAGTCCACACTAGAACTAATAACTGATTACTGAACACTAATTTTTCACTTCCTTAATCGCAGTTTTTTCTATCCAGCCTTCGGTTCCATCAGTCAATTGAATTTTTTTCCAATTATCCAAAGTTTCAATGACAAAAACTTTAGTTCCTTCGTGGAGCGTAATAACGGTGTTGCTGGCTTTTTGAGGCTCACTTTTCACCAAGGTCATTTCGGCAAAAACGATAGCCGGTTTTTCATTTTCGAAATCATTTTTTTCTGAAATTGCTGCCGAAACACTCATCAAAAGCAAGAATAACAAAACAAACATTCCGATGAAAAATATCCTTTTTGACAAGGTTACTTGTGAAAAATAATAACCTATAAAAAATACTAAAAATAGGACTGACAAGCCAACCGAAATCCAAGCCCAAGTATTGTAGTGAAAGATTGACGTGAAGTCGTGTATCATTTTTGAAAAACCAACCGTTGGAATGTCTTTTATCTCGTCTATTTGCATCTTGTGTGCAAATTTCAGGTTGTTTTGTATTACGGCATCGTCTGGATTGAGTACCAATGCTTTTTCATAATTATAAATGGCTGGAGCTACTTTATTCAATTTATAATAGCAGTTTCCCAAATTGAAATACAGTTCCGCCGAATGCTGTTTGCTTGCCAAAACACTTTCGTATTCCTTTATTGCTTCTTCGTATCTCCCTTTTTGGTACAAATAATTCCCTTTGTCAAAGCCGCTTTGGGCAAAGAAAAATTGGGTTGTTAGTAGGAATATAAAAATTATCTTTTTCATTATTTATTTTTTGCCGCTAAGACGCTAATGCGCAAAGCTTTTTCAATATGTTTTTTTGTCCTTTGTGGTTAAGTGATTTGTTTTTCCAAATCCGAAATTATCATTACCGCTTTGTCAAAATCCTGCTGGATAATCGAACTCGAAGTTAACGCATAACGCGCCAATTCGCAATTTTCAGTCAAGTTAATAAAATCAATTATGGTTTGGGCATTTGCATTTTTGGATGCCAACAACTCCTGAATGTTACTCTTGGTCATATCCGATGTTTCGATGTGTAACTTGGCTTTCAAGAAATTGTGCATTGCTTTTTCCAATGCCACATAAAATGCTTCTTTGTTGTTGATTTGTTTTTTGGCTTCCGACAAATATTTCTTGGCCAATCGGTTGTTCATTTTTATTCGGTTTCCAAAAACATCGCTGTCGATGGCGTCTTTCTTCTTTTTGAATAACACAATCAACGGAAGAATTAAAAACGGTAAAAACAACAAGCCATAAAACAAATTCGACCCCAAGAAACCGTCATCTTTCATTGAAAAAAGATCGGTTTTAAGCTTGATAAATTTAAATTGTTCATTGCTCGAAATAACGTTTTTTGGAACTCCAGGTGTAGTAGCAACTTGGTCATTTGCCGAAGGACCATCTAAAACGTTGATCATTATTTCTGGCGAACTTATCGTTTTGTATTTTCCTGTACCTAAATCAAAATACGAAAACTGCATTGGTTTTATTGGATAATTCCCCTTGAATTGTGGTATAATGGTATAACTATCCGATATTTTCCCGGACATTCCCGCTAAAGTGGTGTTCACTTTTTCGCCGTGGACAGGATCGTACATTTCCAATGAATTTGGAACTACGGGTTTTGGCAAATTAAACAACTTCATGTTTCCGCTTCCGGTCACGCTAACCAGTAAATCCAAGCTTTCCCCGTTTTTTAAATTCGTTTTGGATGGTGTTACCCTAAAGTCAAATTTTCCAACGGCTCCCGAAAAATCGGCTGGTTTTCCTGCCTCGGGAAGTGCTTTTACCGCAATTGTTTTGGCTCCGGCAGAAACTCTTTTATTCCCATTGGTAACCACAACTCGTCCAAACATGTCTCTACGATTCGTAGGCAATTCCACGTCGATATCCAATGACAAAGGCTCGATTACCAGTTTCCCCGATTTTTGTGGATATAAAACTGTTTTTCTCAACACTACAAAACGGTATTTTTCGCCTTTAAACATTCCTTCTTCTCCAACCAATTGTTTGATGTCGATGTTTTGACTCCAGAAATCATTGTATTTTGGTTTGTCCAATTCCCTCCAATTCGTGATTCCAATATTGTAACTGAAATACAATTTGTAAACCACGGTAATCGGTTCATTGATGTATGGATTTGTTTTCGAAATATCGGCAACCAAATAAAGGTTGTCGTCGGCAGAAATTTGAGATGCATCATTCGGGTCTCTCGCCTCTTGTACCGCATTGGTAACGTGTATTTTTATCGGTGATGTTTTATAAATTTGGCCGTTGTATTCTATGGCGGCTTGTTTGATAATCAAGTTCCCTTTTTGTTGCGGCAAAAGATAATAAGAATAGATTTTTTCGAATGAACTTTTTCCGTTTATCCACGACTGGCTCACCTGCTGGCTTGGTCCGGCTATAATCCTAAATCCTTCAAAAGACGGTTGGTTAAAGTTGTCGCCGTCCATATTCATCACGAAATCAATGCGAAGTCTTTCGTTAAGCCCAAGCGTGGTTTTGCTCACTTTTGCCTCAAATTGTACTTGAGCCAAAAGGGAATTGCACACCATTAAAACTATCGCTACTATAAATTTTTTCATTATCATTTATTCTTATTGAATTACCAATCCTTTTCCGTTTGTATTGGTTTTCCTTTTGCTTTTTGGGCATTGACCTTTTCTTGAATCTTCTTTTCTTCGTTGTTTACGGCATCTAAAAGATTTTCTAATCGTTGTTTGGAAATTCCCCCAGGCATTGGTTTTGGTTGTCCTTGATCTCCAGGTTTGTCATCTTTCTTGCCTTTGTCGTCTTTTTTATCTTTATCGCCGTCTTTCTTGTCGTCCTTTTTATCTTGATCTTTCTTGTCTTTGTCGTCTTTTTTCTTGTCGTCTTTTTTGTCTTTTTTATCGTCACCTTTTGGTGGATTTTCTTTTAGTTTTTGCTTCGCCAAAGCATAATTGTAACGTGTTTCTTCGTCTGTTGGATTATTTCTTAAAGCATTTTTATAGGCTTCAACCGCAGCGGAATAATTTTTTTCCTTCATAAAAACATTACCTAAATTGTGAAAAACTTTGTGTTTTTGAGGTCTTGATTTTATGTTATTAATTGCTTTGCCATAAGCAAATTTAGCTTCCGCCATTTGATTTTGCCTGTAAATAGCATTCCCTAAATTATAAGGAGCTACTGTTCTTCGTGAAAATTTAGAATTCGAAATTCGGTAATTGGCTTCGGCTTCAACAAACTTCTTTTCAGAATATTCCTCGTTGCCTTTTGGCAATGTTTTGTCCTTCTCCTGAGCCGAAACTACAAAAGAAAGCATTAATAGTATATATAAAATATAATTTTTCATTATTTTTTTTCGTTAAATAAATTCAACTTTTCGACCCATTTTGTCTTTCTTTCCAAAAGGAAAACATCCAAAAACAACAAGGCAAAAGCAAAACCAAGGAACCACTGAAATTGTGATTGAAAATCAGCTATTTGCGTCGATTCGAATTCCGTTTTCTGAATATTGTCGAGCGCATTTTTCACATAATCCAGAACCACTTTGGTGTTGTTTCCATCAACATATCCGCCTTTTGTGGCTTTGGCAATGGAAGTTAAACCCTCTTTATTTAATTTTGTGATTACCACCTCTTTATTGGCGTCTCTTTTAAAACTTTCAACAACTCCGTTTACTCTTAAAGGAATTGTGCTTCCTTTCTCGGTACCAACGCCAATGGTGATAATTTTCATTCCCAGTTTATTGGCCTCTTCAGCAGCTGATTCTGCTCCTTCTGAATGATCTTCACCATCAGAAATCATAATCAGTAGTTTACTGGTTTTGCTTTTTTCGTCGAAATAAGTTGCAGACAATTTTATGGCATCATCCAATGAAGTTCCCTGTGAAGAAACAATGTCGGTATTTATACTTTGCAAAAACATTTTTGCCACGCTATAATCGGTAGTGATAGGCAATACGGGAAAAGCACTTCCGGCATAAGCCACGATTCCTATCCTGTCACTACCCAACTGATTGATAATTTGCGAAACAATTTGCTTGCTTTTCTCCAACCGGCTTGGTGCCACGTCTTCGGCCAACATACTTTTGGAAACGTCCATAGCAAAAACGATGTCGATTCCTTCTCTTTTCACAGTTTCCATTTTGGTTCCAATTTTTGGATTTACCAATCCGAAAATGATTCCAACCAATGCCAGAAGCATTACAACCAACTTTAAAATGGGTTTGAAAACAGATTTTTCGGGACTTAATTTTTTAACTAAATCCAAATCCCCAAATTCACGTTGTTTTTTTCTTTTCCAATATTGATTGTATAGAAAAAGCAGCACCAAAACTGGGACTATAAAAAGAAGGTATAAATATTTTGACTCGTCTAATTCCATATTGTATTTTTTAGTCGCAGTTTTAAGTCTCAGTTCTCAGTGCACAACTGCGACTGAAAAACTTAGACTGTGACTTTCATTATATAAAGCTTCTATAAACCGTATTTCGTAATCCAACTTCCAACAAAAGCAAAAAGCCTGCAATCCAAACAAAAGTTCTGTATTTTTCATCGTAATCATAGAATTTCAATTCTTCGATTTCAGTGGTTTCCAGCTTGTTGATGGAAGCATAAATCTCGGCCAATTTGCTGTTGCTGGTTGCCCTGAAATATTTTCCGTCCGTTTTTCTGGCTATGTTTCTCAATAATTGTTCGTCTATTTCCACTTTCATCATTTGGAATAAAATCTGTCCGCCAGGCGAAAGTGCATACGGAGATTCAGCCATTCCGTTTGTACCTATCCCAATGGTGTACACTTTTATTCCGTACTGTTTGGCAATATCGGCTGCTGTTTCAGGTTCGATAAAACCGGCGTTATTCACACCATCGGTCAATAAAATTATCACTTTGCTTTTGGCTTTGCTGTCTTTTAATCGATTTACAGCTGTTGCCAATCCCATTCCAATTCCTGTTCCGTCTTGCAAAACGTTGTCGTATTTTATACCTTTTATGGCTTCAAGGATAACCGCTTTGTCGCTGGTCACTGGCGTTTTTGTATAAGCTTCTGAAGCATAAACCACCAATCCAATTCTGTCGTTTGGTCTTTCTTCTACGAAATCGGCAGCTACATCTTTAAGTGCTTCCATTCTATTTGGTCTCAAATCCTTGGCGAGCATACTTCCCGAAACGTCCATCGCCATAACAATATCTACACCTCTAGTGGTCTTTGTTTGATTGCTGATGTCAACCGTTCTTGGTCTGGCCATTGCAATAATCAAGGAGCTTAACGCCAATAATCGCAACACGTTCAAAACTGGTTTTAATCTTGCTGCCAAACTATTCGAACCCTTAAATCCTTGTATTGAACTCATCTTCAAAGTTGCCGATTGCTCGTTTTGTTTCCAATAGATCCAAGCAACAGCCATTGGAATCAAAAGAAACAACCAAAAAAACTCTGGGTTCAAAAATGATAATTTTCCCATTATTGTTGTGCGTTTTGAAGTTCGACTGAGCTTAAAATTTTGTCCGAAATTTCATTGGCGTATTTATCTCCTTCTTCGTGAACGATGATAATTTGTTGTAATCCGCCATCTTGACTAAAAATCAATGTTTCATAATAAAATTTGGTACTGCTTTGACTCTCGTTATCAATTTTCGAAAAGGTTCCGTAACCCTTGATTCCCTTAACTCCTCCTTCATTAGTTTCAAAATCTTCTTGTTTGACAATCATATTTTGTGCCCCTTGAGCTTCGAGCGATTGCAAGGCTCCATCCAATGATTTTGCCAAATCAATTTTGGTCTCTTGCTTGAATTTCAAGGTAGAAACCATAATATAGAAATTACCGTTAAAACTTCCATATGTGAAAGATTGCATATCCTTAATCAATGCCGTTCCGTTTTTGGGAAGTATCTTTTTTAAATCGGTTCGTACCAAAACTTTTGGGGTTTCAATGCGAATACTTGGACTTCCATACTCACTTTTTACCCATTCGCCTTCCAGCAATTCTTTAGACGGATGACCAAAAACATTATCTATAACATAATCGAAACCTTTAGCGGCCACAAAAAATGTTGTTACCGCAAAAAGTAACAGTAAAACAGAAACCACAGCAGTAACAATGCGTTTTTTTCTTTGTTTTTCTAATTCGCGTTTCAATTGTTTCTGACGTTGCATTTCGTTAAGCAACATTTCGTCTTCTGATTCGACAATAACCGGAATGGCTTTGTCCAAGGTAACGATGGCTCTTTCAATTTTCTTGCGGTCTTCGGTAATTTCGAAATCCATTGGTTTTGATTTGGCAAATTTTACCAAATCGGCTTGTTTTAAAACCACGAACAAGTTCTCGATGGTTTCTTGCGAAAGCTTCATTTTCTTTTTCTGAGAAGCTACTTTCAGTCCTTCAATCAATTCTGTGGTGGTGCTCTCCATTGCCGGAATTTCAATGGCTTCTTCTATATAAATCCGAACAATATCGGTCAATTCGCTATAATAAGCTTTAACTTCTCCGTGTTGCCAAAGCTCTTTTTTCTCCAGATTATTCAGTAAAGTCGTTGCTTTTTCTATAGGAGTTTTATAAATCTCTTCTTCAACTTTCTCCTTTTGGCGTTTTTTGATGTACCAATAAATAAAGGCTCCAATTCCTGTAAGCAACACCAAAGCTAATAGATATTTCCACCATTCGCCAATTCCTTCTTTTACGGGAACAATATCCTTGATGTCATACATTTTTTGTTTCAGGGTATCGACTGGAACATTAGCCACCTCAACTTTAAGTGAATCCGATAAATATTCTTTTTTGTTAATCAAAATCTTTACGCTCGGAATCGTGTATCTGCCCGAATCAAATTGAGTCAAGCCGTATTTTTTGATTAATTCGTAACGGTCATTTTTTCGGATAGTATCAATCGGATACGATTGTATTACTTCGAGTGACCCAAAGTTTTTTAGATTCGGAAAAACTACTCTAGCCGAAGTATCGACGAAAGTTTTAAACGTTAGCTTGAACTCGGCACCAATTTTATTTTTGGTGGTATCAATACTGGTTGTCACTTGTTTTTGTTGGGCAAAAACAGCGGTGGTAAACAGAAAGTATAGTAGTATTTTTTTCATTCTTATTTGGGGAACTCTTGATTTTTGACTCAATCTAAAATTCTTATCTCGATTTAAAATAGCCTAATAATTTGGTTACATAACTTTCATCAACTCTTGTATTTACAACTCCTGCTCCCGATTTACTGAAAGTTTCCTTGAAATATTTCAGTTTCTCTTGATAGTATTTCTCATAATTGATTCGCACTGTTTTCGAACCTGTATTAATCAATTGTGTCACTCCAGTTTCGGCATCCAACATGGAAACCATTCCTAGATTTGGCATTTTTTCTTCGCGAATGTCATACACTCTGATGCCAGTAATATCGTGTTTTTTGGATACAATTTTCAATGTATGTTCATAATCCTCGGAAATGAAATCGGAAATCACGAACACGATAGCTTTCTTTTTTTGGGTGCTTGACAAGAATTTCAAGGCTTGGGCAATATCTGTTTTATGACTTTTAGGTTCAAATTCTATCAATTCTCGAATGATTCTCAAAACGTGTGAACGCCCTTTTTTGGGTGGAATGTACAATTCGATTTGGTCTGAAAATAAAATTAAACCAATCTTGTCATTGTTATTGGTAGCAGAAAAAGCCATTGTAGCGGCAATTTCGGTAACGATGTCTTTCTTGAATTGATTTTTGGAACCAAAACTTTCTGAACCCGAAATATCGACCATCAGCATCATGGTCAATTCGCGTTCTTCTTCGAAAACCTTGACGTGCGCTTCATTGTAACGCGCCGTGACATTCCAATCAATGGCACGAATATCATCGCCATATTGATATGGACGCACTTCGCTAAAAGTCATTCCTCGTCCTTTGAACGATGTGTGGTATTCTCCCGAAAAGATGTGATCGCTCAATCTTCGGGTCTTGATTTCTATTTTCCGTACTTTTTTTAAGAGGTCTTTTGTTTCCATTGCTTTAGTTTTCAGTCGCAGTTTTCAGTCGCAGTTGACCGTAGTCTGAAAACTGCCACTGAAAACTGAAAACTATCCTTAAGGTACTTCAATCTCGTTTACGATTTTGTTGATGATGTCAACTGAAGTGATATTTTCGGCTTCGGCTTCATAGGTAATTCCTATTCTGTGACGCAACACATCGTGAACAACCGCGCGAACGTCTTCTGGAATTACATAACCACGACGTTTGATGAAAGCGTAACATTTTGCCGCATTGGCCAAATTGATACTTCCACGAGGCGAAGATCCAAAACTGATTAATGGTTTCAGGTCGGCCAATTTGTATTTCTCTGGATAGCGAGTGGCGAAGATAATGTCCAGAATGTATTTTTCTATTTTTTCGTCCATATAAACCTCGCGAACGGCTTCTTGCGCACGCAAAATTTGTTCCACCGAAACAACTGGATTTACTTTTTCGTAATTTCCTTTTAGATTTTGACGAACCACCATTCGCTCGTCTTCCATTTTTGGATAATCGATAACGGTTTTCAACATAAAACGATCGACTTGTGCTTCTGGCAACGGATAAGTTCCTTCTTGTTCGATTGGATTTTGAGTTGCCAAAACCAAGAAAGGTTTGTCTAATTTGAAAGTCGTGTCACCAATGGTTACTTGTTTTTCCTGCATCGCCTCTAACAATGCCGATTGCACTTTGGCAGGCGCACGATTGATCTCGTCGGCAAGAACGAAATTGGCAAAAATAGGTCCTTTTTTTATGGAGAATTCATTGGCTTTGATGTTGTAAATCATCGTTCCCACAACATCCGCAGGCAATAAATCTGGTGTAAACTGGATTCTGCTGAACGAACCTTGAACGGCTTGTGACAAAGTATTTATTGCCAAAGTTTTTGCCAATCCGGGAACTCCTTCCAGCAATATGTGTCCTTGTCCCAATAGTCCAATTAACAATCGCTCGATCATGTGTTTTTGACCCACGATTACTTTATTCATTTCCATGGTAAGCAAATCGATAAAAGCACTTTCTCTTTCTATCTTTTCATTGATTGCCCTAATGTCCAAAGTCGTTGTATTTTCTTCCATTTCCTTGTTTTAATTACTGTAAATAGTGTTCCTTATTTTTGATGGTGCAAATTGAATTTTTTTTTAGAAGTAGGATGTTAAAAAATGGTTAAAACTTCTCACAACTCCCGAATTTTAAGGATGTTTTGTGATAGTATTTTCATAATTTTAATGTTTCAAAAAAATAAGAGTCAAAATTGAAGATTCTTGAAGATTAACAAATACAAATTCACTGCCTGCCAAAAAGCTTTAACAAGAATTATTACAGACATAATGAATTAGGAACTTGGATCGAATAACTGGCAAAAAGTGTATCTTACCCTTTTCTATATAAAACAATTTAACTATGAATAAAACAGCCTTGGTAACTGGAGCAACCAGCGGAATTGGCAGAGCAACGGCTCGAATATTGGCAAAAAACAACTACAACATCATTCTCTGTGGCAGACGGGAAGATCGATTGGCAGTGCTCGAAAAAGAACTTTCCCAATTTACCGAAATCTACACTTTAGCTTTTGACGTAAGAGATAAAAAGGCAGTTTTTGAAAAAATAAATTCTTTGCCAGCCGCTTTTTCCAACATTGATCTTTTGATAAATAATGCTGGAAATGCCCATGGTTTAGACCCAATTCAAACTGGAAATATAGACGATTGGGACGCCATGATTGACATCAACGTAAAAGGACTTTTGTATGTTTCGAAAGCCATAATTCCGCAAATGATCAAACGAAAATCGGGACATATCATCAATATTGGTTCCACTGCCGGAAAAGAAGTATATCCGAACGGGAATGTGTATTGTGCTACAAAACATGCCGTGGATGCCTTGAACAAAAGCATAAAAATGGACTTGAACCCATACGGAATTAGAGTTGGCGCCATCCATCCCGGATTGGTGCAAACCGAATTTAGCGAAGTCCGTTTTAAAGGAGACCTCGACAAAGCAGCCAATGTTTACAAAGGATTTCAACCCTTGCAGCCAGAAGACATTGCCGACATTATCCATTTTGTGGTTTCCAGACCGTATCATGTAAACATTTCCGATTTGGTCGTGATGGCTTCCGCACAGGCTTCTGCGACCATTGTAAATCGTTCTTTGGATATTTAAATCCTCACCCCGACCCTCTCCAAAGGAGAGGGAGCCGAAACTGGAATAAAAACTATCAAATTATTTTATAAAAAAGATGAAGAAGCCGTCTCAAAATAGACTGCACCCAAAAGTTTGGACGAATTTATAATTAAATTTGATAATAATGAGCTCGATATTGTATCGGGCTCATTCCTTTTAGATTAAGTTTTATTCTATCATTATTATAGTATTCTATATACTCGACTATTTCTTG
>JACMLU010000019.1 GCA_014379405.1 Flavobacterium sp.
CAATCGAAAAAGTTAAAAATGCAGGTTATGGAGATGGCCAAATTTCAGAAATAATAGGAGTTATCGCTCTAAATGTCTTTACTAACTATTTTAATAACGTTGCGCAAACAGAGATTGATTTTCCGGTTTTGGCTCCGATAGTACAAAAGTAATTTAGAATTTTTCCATAAACCATTCAGTCTTTTTAAACTAGATTGGATGGTTTTTTAATTCAATTACCGATTGATCCAGTAAAATTTCGTGAGATTCAGAATATTGGTTAGATGTTTATCTTTCTTTTATTTTTTATCAAAAAAATACAATAGTTAAGTGATTGTTCATTAATAAATTGAAGCTTTTTATAAAATATTTTTAAATATTTAAATAGCTTTTACCTTTAAATTTTATTATAACAATATTTTAATCAAATCGTTTTTTTAAAGTTCTTAAATTATGAAACATCTACCGTTTCTAAGTTATTATTGAATAAAAAAGGGGATATGAAACTTACATTATTATTAAAAATTTTTAGTACAAAAAACTCATAAAGTAGTATACAGTTTCGATAAATAGTTAACTTAAATTTGAATCATAGTTGAGTTGAGTGTTGCTTTTTCATATGAGGGCCAAATAAAAGTTTTGTTTATATGGCCTCGTTATTTTTTTCGGACTTAAATAGCCACAATGCTAATGCTGATAGAACTAACTGAAATGTTGAAAATAGAATCAGAGCATCTACTAGGCTTACTTGTAGAGCTAAACCAAATAAGTAGCTGCCCAGTCCAAATCCCAAAAAAAGCATAAACACATTTAAGCTCATAGCCTGACCCGGCCTTTCTTTACCTACTTGTGTTATTATTCCAGCGAGTAACGGTTGTGTTAAATCATATCCCAGTGATAGAGTGGTTACTGAAATTGCCGCAATATATAAAGGAATATCAAAAGCAAGGATAAACACTGAAATGGCACTTATGGCTAATCCTAAAGGCAATAGTTTTCTCCGGCCTTTTCTGTCTGCCAGTTTACCAATGTATGGACCCAGAAGAAATCCTGGTACACCATAACCTAAAATTGCTAATCCTATTTCAAGACTATCTAAACTGTATACTTTTTGAAAATAAAGGCCTAGCCAAGTAAAAATGCCTGAGTGGAAAATGCCATTCAGCAAAACAAAAATATACGCTCTTTTACCTCGTTGTCCCACAAATAATTGCCTATATCCGTAAAAGACTTTATCAAAGGTCAGCAGATTTTTTATGGGCTCAGGCATCATTACTTTTTGATAGCCAAAATATAATACTACCCATATAATTGCTCCAATAATAGATACTCCTAGAAATAACATTTTCCAGCCCACAAAAGGTTCCATTATCACACCTAAAGATGAACCCGTTGCACCACCACCTGCCATCGCACCAAACAACCAGCCGAGTGGTCGGCCTCGTAGTTCATATTTATAATTTTGTCCAATCCATGCCAGTGAAGTGGGTATTATACCACCTGCTCCAACAGCGGTGATAAATCTCCAAAAAATTAATTGCTGAACTGATTGAGAAAGGGCAGTGCACGCCGTAAAGATGCAAAAGCATAATAAAGATAGTAAAGTAACGGTTTTCATTCCAATTTTATCAGCAAGTAATCCATAAAAAAGTGTTGATATGCCATAAGGTATTAAATAGGCTGGAATGATTAATCCAACTGTTTCAGAGGAAGTATTAAAAAATAATGACAAAGTTGGAATTAGTGGTGCAACCATATATAATTGGAAAAAAATTATAAAAGTTGCCGCTGATAATATAAGGAGTAAATATTCTCGATTTAAATTGTTTTGGCTTTCTATCATTTTTTACGATTTGTTGTGAATTATTATCAATACTTTTTTGGTTTATAAAATGGTAACACTAATTGAGTGTATCTAAGCATTAAAAAGTATTTTTTAAGTTTGCCTTCTATTACTCGTATTAACATAATTTTGATTTTTTTATAAAGTTACTTGTAGTTTTAAATTAGGTTGTAGTCATTATTTCCCGAAATAGTAACTATTCTTCCCTCTTTTTATAAGTTGTCTAACTTTTGCCTTTATGCCAAATTCAAAATTTAAATTTTCAGCAAAAAATGACCTAATTTATACAAGAACTAAAAAAGTGTCTTCAAAATTTTTAACTTCAAGACAGTATGAAAATACAGAAATTACCCATATTATAGCAATGAAAAATGGAAATAATCGCTTTAGATAATTGCAAAGGGGAGTATCAAATATTACGACACGATTTTATCTAAAGATTTAAAAGATTTGTAGATAAACAAACTTATCGTAAGAAGAATTTATGGAACATCTCCAGCTATGATTGAATATACTGCTTCTCCCTATTGCAAAAGTTTGAAACCTCTTATTGATGAAATGATAAAATGGGGAGAAATCATAGAAAAAATTGCTGAGGAGTAATTAAAGAAAGGAGTAAAAAAACATTTCTGGTGTTTTGATACTCCTGTTCTATTGTAGTCCCTAATGTATCTTTCCTTTTGCCTAGTAGGATGATTAAAGCAACATATATTTCAATTTTGCATACTTAGGTACTGATTTTATGTGTCAATTAAATAATGTAATCAAAAAAAATATTTATTGAGTTTTAATTTTATACTAATTGCTACTTTATTTATTATATCCTCTAGCCTCAATTTTGAGTTGTTATCTAAATTTCAAACCCTAACTTAATCAAGACTGATTTGCAATGATTCAATTTTTTCCTTGTTCAATTCAAAATGAAATTTCAGCACAATTGGACTCCCCGGAAAAGTTCCTGATACTTTTGCGGTTAAAGTAGTCTTTTTGTCAGTTTTTATGACGCTAATAGGCTCCAACGTTGGTTTGTATTTTTCGTTAGAAGCTTGTTTCCATTCTATTATTTCTTGATGTCCTTTATGCGTTTTTCCTTCATCATAAACGATAGCATTTTCAGTGAAGTTATCACTGTAGGATCCCTTGTCAAAATTATTTTCGGCTGTAAGCCAGTCGGCTATAATACGTGGTAAATTCATAGTTTTATTTTTTATACGGTAGGTATAGTTCCTCCGTCGATTATGTATTCTGTTCCAGTTAAATAACTTGCTCTTGGAGAAACTAGGAAACCTACAAGTTCGGCTACTTCCTCCGGTTTTGCAGGTCTCCCAATTGGGATTCCTCCCAATGCTTGCATTACGCTATTTGTGGCCTCTTCAATGGTACTATTTGAACTTTCGGCTATACGTTCCATCATTCTGTCAGATGCGGCTGTCATTATCCATCCAGGAGATACTGTTAGAACGCGCACTCCTTTTGGGGAAACTTCATTTGATAAACCTTTACTATAATTAATTAAACCAGCCTTTGCTGCTGCATAGGGTAGTGTTGAATCATACAAAGGTAGTTTGCCTTGAATAGAAGCAATGTGGATTATAACCCCTGATTTTCTCTCTAGCATGTCTGGCAAAAGACCTCTGTCAAGCCTAACCGGAGCTAATAAATTTGTTTGAATGGTTTTCTCCCATTCTTCATCTGTCAACACAGAAAAGCCACCACCTGGTGTTTCTGAGCTTCCAAGATTGTTTATAAGGATATCGACGCTACCAAAATTGTTTTTAATTTGTTGAATTAGGTTTTCTGTTCCTTCCGGTTTGCTTAGATCTGCAGCTATGAAATGCAGATTTTCGTTTTTCTCATCGGGTTCGTTTCTTGCCGATACAATTACCTTTGCACCTGCACCTGCAAGACGAAGAGCAATTGCTCTACCTGTTCCTTTTGTACCACCGGTAACTAATGCCACCTTACCTTGAAGTTCATCGTTAAATTTAAATTGTTGTGTCATAATCATTTATTTTTAATGCAAAATTAGTTTATATGCTCACTTTGCGCAAGTACTGAAAAACGAATTGCATAGGGCTAAATTATTCACCTATTGCACAATACAGCACATTGGATTACCTTTGTTATTATGTATGAAAGAAAGATACCCTTGAGTTTGAATTGTGGCCTTGACCTTATTGGTGAGGTAGTTTACGGCAAATGGAAAATGCGGTTGTTATGGTTTATTAATGAAGGTAATAAACGTCCTAGTGAACTGCAGCGCAAAATACCTAATGCGTCAAGAAGGGTTCTTACTATTCAATTAAAAGAATTAGAAGAACATGTGTTAATCTCAAAAATTATATTCCCACAAGTTCCACCAAAAGTGGAGTATAGTTTGACTGAGTTTGGGCAATCATTGATTCCTATTATTGGTGTTTTAGGTCAATGGGGAGATGAAAATGAGAATCGTTTACGAGAAGTTATTTTGAGGCGACATAACAGCGAATCATAGTATTTGTCAATTCAACTTTCACTTTTTTGTAATTCGTTATTAAGTTTTGGAGTCTTTGTGGTTCGTGTTTTTTAAAATAATGTTCTGTTAAAAATAAGGTATTCATTTGAAGAAAATGAAAGAGAGCTTTTTTTCTCTTGGAATTATACATTATGAAAGGATAGAGGGAATATTCTTCTCTGATTTGTTCCCTATACTTTTGATAATCATCTTGACTTTTGCCTAAAATAGCCAAGTCGGCAGCTGTTAAGTACTTTGTATTACCGTCTTCTTAGAGCTTGTGTAGTTTGTTAGCTAAAATAATATTGGCACATTTTGCTATTTTATTTGTAGGGTAGCTATTTTTGATTGATCACTGTTTCAATGATCAAATATTCTGTTTCTTCCAAGCAAGTAAAACTAACGGTACCAGTTTCCCAAATTCCTATGGCTTCGCGTTTTTCCAACTTGTTTTCGTTTATTTTTAATAGGCCTGAAATGACAAATACCAACAAGCATTTATTGTTACTGTTGAAAACGTATTCCCTATGATCGCCTGCGTCAAAGTAACCTATGCTCAACTTGGCATTCTGGTTGATCCAGCAATGATCCGGACCTTCTTCGCCACTTACAATTACCATTAATTTGTTTTTTCTATTTTCCTTTGGAAAATGCCTTTGCTGGTAACGCGGCATAATGTTCTGCAATTTCGGTTCAATCCATATCTGCAGGAAATTAACTTCGTTTTCTCCTACATTGTATTCTTCATGCCTGAGCCCCGTTCCCGCACTCATAATCTGGACAGTACCTTCTTCTAAAACAGAAGTATATCCCATAGAGTCCTTATGATTCATTGTGCCTTTTAATAAAATGGAGATGATTTCCATATTAACATGTGGATGTATGCCAAAACCTTTTCCCGGCTGCACGTAATCGTCGTTGAAAGCTACGATGCTACCAAAAGCGCTCCGAACCGGATTGCAGTACTCGCTAAAACTAAAAATGAAATGGCTTTTGAGCCAACTGTTTGTTTTTAAGCCTCTTTGTGTCGCACTGAAATGTTCTGTTTTCATATTGATTGTTTTAAATGAAACGTACGGATTAATTTTTTTAAGTAGTTTAATGCCAACCTCAATTTGTTTAACAAGATATAAATTATATGGTAACAAAAATCAATTTTCTAACCTTGTGTTCGATATTCAAAGTTTTATGTAATTTATCTTTTGTGTCTTCTACCAATATTACATCGCTAGCATAAAAAGTCTTTTTAACCCCCAGTGATGTTTCGATTTCGATACAGCCATTCTGGAGATTAATGTATTGCCTTTGTAGTGCCTTAGGAAAGTCGTAGTTGTATGATTAGCCAACCTCCCGCAAAATAAATCTCGGTTACAATCTCTATTTCAGATATTGCACCGATTTCACCAGCTGTTTCTAACAAAATAGTTCTTTCAACTAAATGGCTTTCTCCTTTTTTATCACTGTATTTACTGGGGTTTTAGACATATTCCTATTTATTAAAAATAAGTTCGTTTGCCATTCTAATTTCATCAGCGTTGATGGTATGGCCAATGTTTGGATACACTTTTGTGACTACAACGGCACCCATTTCCTTTAAAACAACTGCACTTGATTCTACTCTTTCTACCGGAACGTGCACGTCTGGATTTGCAGTGGCAAGCAGCACTTTCGTCCCTTCGAAATTTCCCTTGTATCTTTCGGGATAAATCTTGTCCCCTATGAGGCCACCCGTAAAAGCAACTACACCTCCGTAGCTTACGGCGTTACGCGTCACATATTCCAAAGTCAAACATGCACCTTGAGAAAATCCAAAAAAATAGACGCTATCCTTTGCAATACCGGATCCCAAGATTTCCTGCACTGTGGCGTCCACTAACTCGAGCGCGGAGGTGAGCCAGGGTTCATTGAGATCAGGCTGAGCCAAAAATGATAATGGATACCAGCTGTGATTTGTTGCCTGCGGGGCATAAAGCGAATAATCATTGACATTGAAACTTGACGCTATGGTAAGGATTTCTTTAGCCGTACTGCCTCGCCCGTGGAGTAGTATGAGTGCCTTGGTGGCGTTTTTTCTTTCCGATTTTATGATGTGAAGTTTGTGCATATCATTTATTATTTAACCCATTGTGCGGTTTAATTTGCCAAAGCATGTTTTAAGTGATTTATTGGTTTTCCATGTGTAAAGTTGATGAATTGCAGAGCAGCGACACTGCTCATTTTGGTACACATTCTTGCAAATAGTCCGTCTACAGTTTTAGCGTAATTACGTTTTAAATATAGTTGATCGCGCATCTGTGACAATAGTGTTTCGATTCTTTTTCTGACGTATCTGTAATCTAGTATAAATTGATTTTCCTCCGGTGAAATCGTCTTGGCCATAAATTCAGAAATCCAAGCCATATAATCCTGTAGCCGTTTCCTTCTGCGATTATAATTTGAAAGGTAGGGCAGCCTGGAAAAATCCGTAAGAAATTCGTTTCGAAGCTTTGAAAATAGCGGGTTTTCGGAATCAATGCCCAACGATTCTGTTGTGAAAGCTAAAGTAACTATTTCAATATCAGTCATTTTTCGCTTATTCCTGTAATTGAAAAAATTGTCATCTTCCAGCAAAACATCACTAAGGGCACATTTGGCTATACCAAAAGTTTTGTCGAAATTCGTTTTTAGGTTGTGCATATAAATCAATGTAGATACTTATTTATAATACTGAATTTCAGTATTAGGCACAACTTTTTTGTTGTTTTATTTTTCTTAATTTAAAGGGAACAATGGGTTAAATCCTATATATTTCATAGTTATAATTTTAGTTTAGCTTTTTTTCCGTTCGGTATCAATGGTTATGAAAAAATCACCATTTTACGTCCCTTCTGCTGTGTTTTTTCTTCTATTCTCCTTTTCCATTTTAGAATGCTTTATTTTCATTTGGACTAAAAGAAACGATTATGACCAACAATAAGAATAGTTGCTTGATATATTTCATTTCAATTTTTACTAATTTATACAGAGACTGAGACGTCAAAATTCTTGATTAATCAAGAAAAACATACAATGATTTTATTTTGTTGTTTTCAAAAACAACAATGTCCATTCCTGTTTGGACAGGTGTCTTTCCCTCAGGACCAACACCCCAAATCAATCTCCCTACATCATTATTTATAACTACCGGTTTCAACAAACTAAAGACGAAGTCTTTTGGCATGTGTTGTAATAATCCGCTAACACTATCATTAATTGCCATAGATCCGTTTACTTGATGATCAATATGAAACAATGCACTATCACCAGCATAAAGACTTTCAATAACTTTTAGTCTAATTGAACTGTCACGTTCGCTCCATACATGTTTCAAATTTTTTTCCATGATTGAAGCCAGAGTTGTATTTGCCATAATTATATTCAAATTATTAAATAACCGGTCTCAAATGAATTAAGACAGGTATTTTTCAGTTTATTTATTTTACTCAGAAACAGGAGTTGCTAAAAGTTGTAATTCCCAAGCTAAAGCAATACCACTTGCCCCACCATGTTCTAGAATTACAGTTGATAATTTAATGGCTGTTTCCGTACGAGCCCAATCTCGCTGCCATTCGGCTAAAACCGCCATCCAAGTTATTGGAACAACACCTACCTGAACCATGCGACGTACAGCCATATCGTGTGCTTCTGAACTAACACCACCACATGCATCTGTAACCACAAATACATCATACCCGTCAGCTAGGGCTTGGATTGCCGGCATTGCTACACAAATTTCAGTAAAAAGACCTGCAAGGATAAGCTGTTTACGACCGCTCTCTTTTACTATATCAGTAACTTTCGGGTCTTCCCAAGTATTAATGAAAGTTCTATTAATTGGTTTTTGCTCAGGAAATACATCTTGAAGACCTTTGATAATATAACCGCCTCGCTCTTCAATTACCGTAGTAAGAATAGTGGGCACATTGAAGGCTTTTGCCGCTTTTGCAAGACCTACAACATTATTTATAATCATTGTTGGTTCATGGCTGTTCAAATTAGTGAACTGATAAGGTTGGTGGTCGATTAGCACTAAAATGCTATCATTCGGACGAAGTAGACCTTGTAGGCCTGTTTTTACTGTTTTGTTCATAATTTTAAAATTTAGATTTATAATTTATTTGTAAAAAGTTTAATACTATGTTTATATATTTTGATTTACATCAGTTACATTTCAGAATAGGGATAAATAAACTTCCCAGAGAACAAACGAGCGCAACGGATTTACCATTATTCCTTCTTTTGCGAAATAATCAATCATTTCACTAAGAAGCTTTATACCTTATCCTTTTCGCTCTCCTTCCTGATTGACTTTGGTAATCGGGAAGGATTCCCTTGGAATACTTATGAGCAGATTTTCAATTTGCAGTAAAATCACCTTCTTTATTTATGATCCAATTCTATTTTTATGGTTCTATCATTTTGGTATTAGATTAACACGATTTATTCCAATGAGGGCAATTGTTTTTCAATTTTTTCTCTAGCTGGCTCGTATTGAGAGGGTAGTTTTAGGTGTGTACCTAATTCCGCCAAAGGTTCATCAACGGTAAAACCAGGATTATCAGTAGCGATCTCGAACAAAACACCACCGGGTTCCCTGAAATAAACTGAATAAAAGTAATCGCGGTTAATTTTAGGCGTTATACCACTATTGTCAGTTTGTATTTTTTCGCGAAACTCCATTTGTGCAGTTTCATTCGCCACCCTAAATGCTATGTGATGATTTGTACCGGCTGCGCTATAACCATTTTGAGCATTGGCGTCTTCTACCAAATCAATCGTTGAGGCGTTTTCAACAGCATCAGTCTGAAAACGGTAGCGGTTTCCTTCTTGGGACAATAAGCGATAACCAAAGATATCCGTGAGTAATTTTGCTGTGGCATCGATCTTTTTTAAAAGCAGTGTCACACTGTTATATCCTTTTACGGCATGTTCTTTTGTAAGTCCATTTATTTCCCAAGGGATTCTTTCATCTTTTTTTTGCGGAATGACGAGGTTGATGCTAAGGCCATCAGGATCTGTAAATGGGAGGTATGTTTCTCCGAACCTTTCTGCTTTTTCTCCAAAGTTCACTTTGTGTTCTTTGAAACGTTCTATCCAAAAATCAAGACTTCCATCGGGAACTGAATAGTCAATTTCAGTTGTCTGTCCTGCACCTTTCCTGCCACTGCCTATTCCTTCCCAAGGGAAAAAAGTGAGGATTGTTCCCGGTGATCCCTGTTCGTTGCCATAATAAAAATGATACGTACCGGGGTCATCGAAATTGACTGTTTTTTTGACCATCCTTAATCCTAATACTTTAGTGTAAAAATCAAAATTGCGCTTTGCACTTTTTGATATTGCTGTGATATGGTGTAGCCCCAAAATTTTATGCTCCATGATTTCTATTTATTACTAATTTGACTAATTTTATGTGCGTTAATATTCTTAAAGTAAAGCGAACCATTCAGTTGTCTGTCAATTTTTGACGGTTTTTAGGTAACAGAATAACATCATTATACCGGGAACAAGCAAGGTTCCTAACCCCCAGTATTTACCCGCCAATGCTCCCAATAGACAACCTACTAAAAAACCAAAAACAGTAACCAGCTGTTTTTTAAAATTGGATAATATTTCGCTATCATGAAAAAAAGTTCTTAGAAGATTACCTAAATCTAGCGATGCCTGTGTCACATTTCCTGTCATCATCGTTGTTGGTCCATAGGTTTCTTTACTATAAAGCTTTCCAAAAGCATTTTGCAGCCCCATAGCGACAACAACTATCATCGCAATGAGATATATTCGTGCTTCGGGGAAAATATTATAAGCCTGTAATACAGTTGCAGCACTACCCGCTATCGTGAGCATAATACCTTCCCATAGCAGTAATTTGTATTTGTAAGTCGAATTTCCAGCAATCCACCCACCAATAATAATCGCAATTATAAAGGTTGGGAATGTCAACAATCTAATCCACGAATTCATATCTGAACCTTTAATTATGTGATAAGCAAACACAATGAAATTCCCAGTCACATGTGCGGAGAAGATACTGTCAACCGCCACAAATGTGACCGTATCGCAATAGCCCGCTATTATTGTTAATAGTAAAGTGATGAACCATATGCTTTTTTGTGTTTCCATAACTCCTTATTTTATAATGAGGACACGGCATCCAAAATCTACTGATGTTCCTTGACATAGCTCCTGAATTTCCTTGAGAGATGCTTTTACCATTTTATCTAGTTTCAATAATTATTGTCAAAAAAAATATAAACCGAATGAAAGTCGGAGCTTTCAATATTCCAATTGCAAAATTTACTATTATATTGACATCAACCAATTCAAAATTATAGCATTAATTAGAATAAATGTTTGGCATATTTTCCCGAAGAGTTAACGTTTTTCCTGCCTGAAAAGCCGAATTTAAATTTATGGATTATGAAATACCAATGAAGTGCAGATCTTTAAATCAGGTTTTACATTCACTTAGCTTGACCCATTAATTCGCCTTTTTTTGCTTATAACTAGTGGTAGATATCCCTGGATCATATTGAGCACTCTTTTAGGTTTATATGTGCTATTTTTTTTACAAATAGTTTATAGCAATATGATGCTGAACAAAAAATATCCCAAAGCATAACAGTTGCAAGTGACAACATGATAAGGTTTTGAATGGTATTTTAAGTGTTTTGTGAATTTTGAGTGTAATATTCTGAATATACTGATACCGTAAATAATCACTACTTCATTTTTGATAGATTGATTTTAAGAAAAGTGTTTCTCTTCTATTTTGTGTAGGAGAATAATATTTTAAAAATTTCAAGTTGACTCTCGATATATCGAGTGTAAGGCGTTTATTGCCGATATATCGAGTCGCTTTATATTTATTTTTAAAGTTAAGTGTCTGTATATGAGAATATTGAGTTCTGGCATGCGTTTTGTCTATGTAGGATTGTTATTGGTTTTTAAAAAAGCATTTCATAAACCTAAAAGTCTCAACAATGAAAACAACTATTAATTATGAATTGAAAAGTTTGGGTACACTTAGCTCAAGTCACAGTTGTTTGAATATAAATGACTATGTGGCTATTGAAACGGGAAAGCAGCTAGAACCACGAAGCGGATTTTTTTATAACGAAACTAACAAACTTTTGTGTATTACTCAGGGAAGGTTACTTATTAAACACGGGAATCAGGAATTCATAATTGGTGAAAATGAAATGGCTATTTTGAGAAAAGACATTTTGGTGGAATATCAAATTATTTATGAGACAGATTATCCTCTTCCTGTTGAATATTTTTTCTTCTCATTTAAGGATGATGTAGTGAAAGAATTTACTAAACTTACGGTTTTGTCTACTCTAGAAAACAAGATTCACCCTAGTATTTCGATTAAGTCTTTTGGTCGAAAATTATTGAGTTATATCGGTTCATTGGAACCTTATTTTATTGAGCCGGATACAGCAGAAATGAGTTTGGTTAAAATTAAGCTCTTCGAATTACTATTTTATTTGTCAATCAGTGAGCACGAGATATTTAATATGCTTCTTGATTTAAAGATAAGTTACAAGAGTGGTATAGTCAGCGCCGTTGAGGAAAATATAATGAACTCTATATCAATTGAACAAATAGCTGTTTTAGCAGGAAAGAGTTTGTCTAGTTTTAGAAGAGAATTTTTTAGTATATATAATATGCCGCCTTCTCAGTGGATAAGACAGAAAAGATTAGAAAAAGCACAGGAGTTTCTATTAAGCACAAGCATGTCGGTTACTGATGTTTGCTATACCTTGGGATTTGAGAATGTGGCCCATTTTTCCAGACTATTTAAATCTCAATTTGGACAATCTCCCATAAGATATAGGATGAATAAAAGGGCAAGTTAACCAATGTGCTCTTTCCTGATCCCTAAGCGTTGCATCTTTGAAGTTAATGTACTTGGCGGAATTCCCAGTAACTCAGCAGCACCTCCTGAACCTGCAATTTTACCCTTTGTATATTTTATAACTTTTAATATATATTCTCTTTCGTTTTGGTCAATTGTTTTTAACTCGAGTTCTTCGTTATCGTTTTTATTAATACTATTGGATTTTTGAGTGGGCAACATGATTTCTTTTATCATTTCTCCTTGAGTGAGTAGTATACTTCGTTCAAGTAGGTGTTCTAATTCTCTTATATTTCCAGGCCAATTGTATTGCATCAAGTCATTGAGTACTTTATTACTCAAACTAGAAACTTGTTTCCCCATTTTTTTTGAGAATTTTTCTACGAAGTGTAAAGCCAGTGAAGGTATATCATCACGGCGATTCCTAAGCGGTGGGAGGTCTATAGGGAAAATATTCAAACGATAAAAGAGGTCGCTTCTAAACTTTCCTTCTTCCATCAGTTTTTCAAGGTCTCGATTGGTGGCAGCTATAATGCGAACATCTAAATTAATAGTTGTTTTTCCACCTATCCTCTCAATTTCTTTTTCCTGAAGCGCCCTCAATAACTTAGCTTGCAGATCCATAGGTATTTCACCAATTTCATCTAAAAATAAGGTACCATTATTGGCTAACTCAAATTTACCTATTCTGCGTTCTGTAGCTCCGGTAAAACTACCGCGTTCATGACCAAATAGTTCACTCTCTATTAAATTAGCAGGAAGGGCAGCACAATTAATTTTGACCATTAAATTGTTTTTTCTTGGAGATGTATTGTGAATGGCACGTGCAATTAATTCTTTACCAGTCCCTGTTTCTCCCAATAATAGGACAGTGCTGTCTGAGGATGCTACTTGGGTTACCATGTGAAAAACTTTTTTCATTTCTCCGCTTACACCAATAATATCTCTATGATTGAAGCTACTATTTATTTCTTCCTGCAAATAGGAGTTTTCTTCTTCGAGTTGATTTTTATATTTTTTAATTTCTTGAACTTGATCTTCAATTTGTTCATTAGCTTTTATATTAGCCAAAGCTACTGATAATTGAGCAGCAATTGCCTTAATGAGATTGAGTTGATTGATATCGATATGCGTTTTGACTTTTTTGGTTATTGCTAAATAACCAATTGTATTTTTACCATTTTTTAGCCTTGAAAATATCATTTGCCGCATACCTACATCATAAATCATTCTAAAATAATCAGGAACTTTATTATTGGTTTTAATATATGCTTCCATGTCATATACTAGCGGGTCTTCAGACGCAAGTACTTTATTAATTATTCCATCATTTACAGGATGCATAATTGATGTTATATCGCCATATTGAGGGTGCCTTACGCTTGGAGACATAGGATCTAAAATAAAAGCGCCAAATGTTTTACCATCGGGGCTAACATAACAGAAGGAAATATTATTTACCACCAGAAGTGTTTTTAGTTTTTCGTCTGTAATTTGTCGCAGGTCATTTTTATTTCTAACTTTTGCCAAATTGTTCGAAAGATCCAACAACATTGATTTTTCTTTTTCCCTACTCTTTATTTCATCATCCGCAAGCATATTGGAAATGAGAATAGCTAATTGCGAACAGATGCTTTTAAAAAGTTGATTATTAATTATAAACCGATTTGATTCGTCGTGCCTGAAATTCATTACCGCAATAGCTTCATCACCTAGCCGGATTGCAACGCCAGTAAGTTTATTTATTCCAAGTGACACTGCTGCGTCAGTGTAGGTCGGTGGATTAGTTGAATTAACCCAATCATTAATTGAAAAAGTAACCGTATCTGCCGAATTAAGAATTAAATTAAAAACTCCATCCATAACATCTGAAGGCTGGATAATCATTTGTTGAAAAACGGGATGTTTCGCAAAATCGGCATCGGGGTCAAACATAACAGGGCTATGTCTTTTTTTATCTTTGCTTAATGCGTGAATTGCGTAATCTTCGATCCCAAATAATTTATTTAATTGATTAGTTAATACTTTTGCAAGTAAAAATCTATCCTTAATAGCCGCGATGTTATTAATGAACTCTAAAAGCAACGATTTTTCCTGCTCCCGGCTAATTATCTCATTATTCGTAATAATATTTGAAAGATTAATCGCAATTTGAGAACAAATACTTTTAAAGAGATTCTGCTGAATACTTGTTTCTTTGTTTTCAAATTGGTTGAAATCCAATATGCCTATATTTTCTTCCCCTATCCTAATCCGAATACTTGCTATTTTATTAACTTGCCTGGATGTAAGGAATGCCATATAAGGTTGAGAAGTTAAATTTCCTAATCGCTCTTCCAGGCTGAAAAATAATGGGTTTTCCGATTCAAGTATCTTATTAAAAACACTACCTTTTAACTCATGGTTTACATTAGCTCTTCTGATAAAGTCTGGATGTTTTGCAAAATCAGCATCCGGATCATAGATTATTGGCTTGAATTGTTTTCCATCTTTGCTTATAGCGTGAATGACGAAAAAATCTATCGAGAAAAGGTCTTCCAATTGTTTCTTTAAAATCCTACCCAGCATTTTTCTATCGCTTACCGAGGCCATCGCATTACTAAACTCTAATAACATTGATTTTTCTTTTTCTCTTTTCTGAATATTATCATTCGCAATAATGTTAGATAAGGCAATTGAAATTTGATTGCTAAGCCCCTCAATTAAGCTCAGCTTATTTGCATCCATATTTATTTCCTTATCGAAAAAAACCATCCAAAATCCAAAGACATCGTTCCCTTTTGAAAATCTTATTACTGCTACATCACTAATTCCACTTTCAAAATTTATTTTTAAATATAAAGGAAGTTCCTGTTTATTGTTAAATTCTTTTAGATTAAATATTATTGGAGACGGAGACTTAATAGCTATATTCATTACGCCATCATTTATCGCATAATTTTTAGTTTTCGCTTCTAAATATTTCGGATGACTTTTACTTTTTGATTTAGGATCGAGCAAGAATGCACTAACAGTAGATTTGTCCTGATTAATGGTAGCAATTAGCGTATGGCTAAATCCCAATATTTTTTTGAGTTTATTATTTATCACATTAAGGAGCTCTTCGTTATTTCTAACTGCCGCAATATCATTGTTGATTGAAAGCAATAATTCTCTTTCGCTTTCTCTTCTTTTGATTTCCTCATTTGACAATATATTTGAAAGTGCAACTGAAATTTGTGCAGAAACTCCCTTAAGCAAATTATTATTTATATTATTAGATTGAAGGTCATACAATAAAATAAAGCAACCGAGGATTTTTTCACCTGCCTGCACCGGAACCCCGATAACTTGCTTAACGCCCATTTTTCTCCAGAAATTTACATAGGCAGGGGCTTCCGCCATAACAGCCAATTCTTCCACTTGCAATGTAACTGGTTTATCATTTTTAATGATATGGTTAAATACGCCATCATTAACACTATATTTCTGAACTATTACTTCTAGAAAATCTGTGTCATTTTTTAAGTCATCCTCTGCATCAACTACAAAAGGACTGTGAGTTTGACTATCTTCATTTAACAAGGTGATTCCAAATCCTGAAATGGGAAATAGTTCTGTTAATTTAGTATTTAACAGTTCTGATAATTCATTTTTATTTTTTACCGTAGCAATTTCGAGACTTAATGAAAGTAATATTATTTTTTCTTCCTCTCTTTTTACAATCTCCTCATTGGCTAGAATATTAGAAATTGCTACAGATAATTGTGCGCAGATTCCCTTCAGTAGATTGCTTTTTGGATTTATTGTTTCATTTTTATCAATATGCATTACTAACCAGCCGATATTTTTGCCACCAGCCCTTAAGGCGGCACATAATACCTTTTTCAAACCAATTTTCTTCCAAAACTCAACAAACACTGGCATATTGGGAAGACCTACAATTTCATTGACATTAAATATTACAGGATCCTCAGAATTCATAGTTTGACTAAAGATGGCATCATTAATATCGTAGTTTTGGGAAGTAGTCGCGTTAAAATCTCTATGATTAACAATTTCTTCACCAAGATCAATCATAAAGGCACTATAGGTTTTACCATTCTCGTCGATTTTGGCTATTCCCAATTCCTCTATGGCAAATAATTTTTTTATTCTTCCGTTTACAATTTGAAGTAAATCATTTCTATTTTTAAGTACAGAGATTTCATTACTCAACGCAAGTAGTATTGTTTTTTCCTCTTCTCTTTTTTCTATTTCTTCGCTGGCTAATATTTTAGATACCGTTACTGATAGTTGAGCACAAACTCCTTTTAATAAATTGCTTTTTAGATTGTTTATTTTATTTTCTTCTATATTAAAAAAAATACAACCTACATTGTTTCCTCCGACACGAAGTGCTAAACACAATAGTTCGTGAAAGCCAACTTCCTTCCAAAAATGGACATAAGCTGGAGCGTTGGGTTCTTGTGCGAGTTGATTCACATTTAGAATAACAGGATCTTCAGAAGCCATTATAGTGCTAAATGCAGTATCAAATATGCTGTATTTTAGGGAAGTTATTTCATTGAAGTCATCGTGATTTATAATAACATCGCCTAAATCCATCATAAAAGCACTATGTGTTATTTTGTCCTCATTGATTTGGGCAATACCGAACTCTTTGATTGAAAACATTTGTTTTATTCTTGTATTAACAATTCTAAACAAATCTTTCCTATCTTTTAGAGAAGCAATCTCATTACTCAATGAAAGTAGTATAGTTTTTTCCTCTTCTCTTTTAGTTATTTCCTCGTTGGCAATAATATTGGCTGTAGCGATTGATATTTGGTAAGATAACCTGTGCAGTAAGTCAAGATCTTTGCGTTTAAAAGAATTATTTTTTTGTGATAACAATATAAAAAGTCCTTTTAACTCGTTGCCTTCTATCAACTTTACCACCACAAATTCTTTTATTCCGGAACGATGCATAAAATCAATTTTTGCAATGCCCAGTGGTAATAATGTCGCCACATCATATACTTGTGGGTAGTTGATTACCTCAACAGAATCGTCCGACACGGGGTATTCCAAATCTAAGGAAGCTTTATATTCGGGATCTTCAGAACTCGTCTCTTCGGAATAATAAATAAATGGTAGGCAACTCCTGGTGTTTTTGTTATAGCGTAGTATAAAACTGTCGTCAAACTGTATGTGTTTTTTTAACTTGTTAAGGATGATGTCTAACATATCCTCCTTTCCTCTTATGCGGACAATTTCATCACTTAGTGAAAGCAGTATTTCTTTTTCTTCATCTCTTTTAGTTATTTCCTCGTTGGCAAGGAGGTTAGCCGTAGCTATCGCTATTTGATAGGACAAGCTTTGCAAGAGTCTTATATCCTGCTTTTTGAATGTTCCCTTTTTTTCAGATAATAGTACAAAGAGCCCAATAAATTCATTTCTGTCGTATAATTTCATACTCACAAATTCTTTTATCCCGGCGTTATGAATAAATGATACCTGCTGGTTCCCTTCATTAAACATAGTTTCGACATCCTGAACAACTGGCATTTCAATATTTGATTCATCATTTTCTAAAAGCGGGTATTCAATCTCCAATTGATCTACGAATTCAGTCCTTTGTGATCTTCCTTTTTCAACGTGATGTATATATTCTTTACAAGTATTGTTTAAAGGATTATAACGTAAAATAAAACTGTCATTAAACTGGATGTATTTTTTTAGAGTTTTACTAATAATAGTACGCAAGTCTTCTTTGCAACGAATACGTGCAATTTCGTTGCTAATTTTGAGCAAAATTTTATTTTGGTTTTCGCCTTGCTGCATTTTAATTAAGGAATTTGACTTAGACTTTATTAATGTAGGTAAAAAAAAGAGGGGTGGCAATGTTTTAAAACTTAAGACATGTCTGATTTTTATTGCTATTCAGTTAAATGATTTAATAAGTTAAATTACAAAATATTTTTTAATTTGAATTTTATTTATAGAGATTAGTTAAATATTTTATTACTAAAGAACAAAAAAAATATATAGTAGGTTAAAATTAAAATAATTGGGGCATTTGAAGATACTATTAAAAACATATTCCTAATAATCTCTTGTATATTGGTGTAAAATCTTATTTTTTATTGGTTGTTTGAAGCATCTGTACTTAACGGAAATATAAATAATAGAATAATTTCCTCATAAAATTAAAGGAGTATAGACGTCTTTTGTCTGAATGTATTTCTACTAAACAATTTACTATCATCCGCAACAACTTTTATTCTTAAAATCCAAAAAAAGAGAGAGCATAATTTGAATTAAAAAATCAAAAAATATGGGTTTTAAGGTAAAATTTAGATAATTCTAAAGTTGCAACTTTGGATAATAAAGTTTGTTGCAAATTTTTGCTTCTACTTTTTCGATGTCGACTTTATGCTAATTTTTTTTAAATAATTACAAAATGGTTTATACAGGAAATACTCTCGAAACTATATCAGCAATGGAGTTTAATAATAGTAGTAATGATTTCTTATTTAATGTTGGTTCAACTGATATTACCTTTATTTGGAACAAGGGTAATTCTATGAAAATAACGGTAAATAAAGTTGCCTATGAACTGTTGCAAAATGAAATTATCATATTGAATAGTTTTCATAAAATCGAAAATATTAATGTGGATACGGTTAGATTACTCCAATTCAATCTCCCTTTTTTATGTCTATATAATAATGATACCAGCATTGGTATAAAAGGGATGTTATTTTTTGGTGCGACAGATGTACCAATAGTATCCATTAAGGAAAACGAGTTGGATACTTTTGATAATTCTTGGGATATTTTTTGTTCTGAGATGCAATCCAGAGATAGTTTGAAAAGTGAAATGCTTCATTCCATCTTGAAACGAATTATCATTCTTTGTACCCGAAATTTGAAGCATACTTGTCATCAAGTTCATAGAAAATATGAACCCAATATTCTCAGGGAGTTTAATCTTTTGGTGGAAGGTCATTTTTCAGAACATCATGATGTAGCTTTCTATGCTTCAAAGCTCAATAAGTCACCAAAAACACTTTCAAATCTATTTTCTGTTTTATCGGATCGCACCCCAATTGACATTATCCACGACAGGATTATGATGCATGCTAGGAGGCAGATTTACTCCACATCAATGTCTATTAAAGAAATTGCTTATGATTTGGGGTATGAAGACATTCAGACTTTCAGCAGGTTTTTTAAAAACAAAGAAGGACTTTCGCCCATTCAGTATCGAGAGAAAGTGAAGCATAATAGTGAAAGGGATTCTTTGGCAATAAATTAATGGTTCTTGAAAGCACTTTTTATATGAAATTATGGAAATAATTAAATAAAATAAATGCTATTTATTAATAGAAATTAGGGTCACTTGAAACAATGCAATAGTTGATGTTATGAGCCTACATCGTTAGGGAAGAAATGCCAACACATCGGGAAAATCTGTCTAACATCTCGACACAATATTTAGGCAACTTTGTATTGTCAATAATGACACAGAATTAAATAAAAAGATTATGTCTAGACTTACCGCTTTAGATCCTGATGATTCAACAAATAAATCAAAGGAATTATTTGATGTTATAAAAAAGAAAATGGGTATGGTGCCTAATATGATGCGTACAATGGGAAACTCACCATCAGTTCTCAATGGTTATTTAGGATTTAGCGGCGCTCTCGAAGGTGCTTCACTTGGAAGTAAATTAAGTGAATTAATTGCTTTGACAGTAGCTAATGAAAATGGATGTGATTACTGTAATGCTGCCCACACTTTTGTTGGAGGCAAAAAGGGAATTGACAGTAATGCAATTGATATGGCACGAGATGGATTTTCAACGGACTTAAAAACAAAAGCAGCGCTGGAATTTGCCAAGGAGGTTCTTGCAACAAAGGGAAGGGTTTCTGATATTAGTATTGAATCCATAAAAAATGCTGGGTATAATGATGGAGCAATAGCAGAAATCATAGCCTCAGTAGCTCTTAGTGTTTTTACCAATTATTTTAATAATGTGGCAGATACTGAGATAGACTTTCCTAAACTTTCACTGATTAACAAAAATTAAATTTAGATATGAAAACAAAACATCTTACAAAAAAAATCAACGGAGTTGAAATTTTTTACAGAGAGGCTGGGGACAAAAACAACCCAACCTTACTCTTATTACATGGCTATCCTACATCCTCACACATGTTCAGAAATTTAATTACTGACTTGTCGGATAAGTATCATTTGATTGCCCCAGATTATCCAGGTTATGGTAGAAGTGAACAGCCACCAATGGCTGATTTTAAATATACCTTTGAGAATATGGCTGCTTTGGTAACCACACTTTTGAAAGAGTTAGATATAAAAAAATACAGTTTGTACTTGATGGATTATGGAGCGCCAATTGGGTTCAGAATAGCCAGTGCTAGCCCAGAAAAAATAGATTCGTTAATTATCCAAAACGGTTGTGCTTATGAAGAAGGATTAGAGGCTTTTTGGGATCCTATTAAAGCGTATTGGAATAATGTAAATGATAAAGAGGCAGAAACTACGCTCCGTGGATTCCATAGTCCTGATGGATTAAAATGGCAGTATACTCACAGTGTGCCAGAACCAGATTTAGTGTCGCCAGATAATTGGGAACTTGATTTAAGACATTTAGAAAGACCTGAAAACGGTGCCATACAGCTTGCAATGTTTTATGATTATCAAACCAATGTAAAATTATATCCGCAATGGCAGGAGTATTTTAGAAAACATCAACCCGAAACGCTTATAGTTTATGGGAAAAATGATTATATTTTTCCTGGAGTAGGTGCCGAGGCATTTAAAAAAGATTTAAAGAATTTAGAGTTCCATCTTTTTGATACGGGGCATTTTGCCCTCGAAAGTTTTGGGGTTGAAATAGGAATTTTAATCAAGGATTTTCTTGATAGGAAAGTTGCAAAATAGAGGTTAGTTATTTGTTCATAATTAGGTTGGGAAGTTTTTATGCCGCAATACAGCATATGTTGTATTGTGGCATAAACTTAAAAAGGAAACGTTTAATAAATTAATTTTTAAACAATGGAAAAAAAATATCCAATTCCACCATTCACTTTGGAGACTGCTTTAGAAAAAATACAGTTAGCTGAAGACGCTTGGAATAGCAAAGACCCTGAACGTGTGGCAATGGCCTACACAATTGAAAGCGAGTGGCGAAATCGATCAGAATTCATTAACGGGAGAAAAGAAATAGTTGCTTTTTTGACCAGTAAATGGGAGAAAGAAAGAAATTATAAACTTAAAAAGGAATATTGGGCACATACTGATAACAGGATTGCTGTACGTTTTGAATACGAATATCAAAATATGGAAGGCAAATGGTTTAGAGCCTACGGAAACGAAAATTGGGAATTCAATGAAGATGGTTTAATGGCAAGACGTTTTGCCTGCATCAACGATTTAGAAATTGATGAGAAGGATAGGAAGTTCCAATAGATGTTTAAGTCGAAAACAGTATATTTCTTATGTATAAATAAGAAAAAATTAAGTATTTATTAATCAAAAATTTTATGTCATGAAAAAATCCATTTTTACATTAGTGTTACTAATGTTATCGGTATTGGGCTATACACAAAAACCTAGTCCGTCTTTGTTGACTCCAACTAATCATACATTAGTCTTAATTGACTTAGAGAGTCAAATGGCATTCCCACTTCAGAGTATTACTGTAGACCAGTTGAGGAATAATATTGCACTTATTGCAGGAGCATCCAAAATATTTAAAGTACAGACTGTTGTAACAACTGTTGCAGAAGCTTCATTTAGCGGACCTGTTTTTCCCGAATTGGCGGAATTTTATCCAAAGGCAAGCTCAAATTATATTGATCGTACCTCAATGAACACATGGGAAGACGTAACAGCATTTAACACAATTGTTGGAAAAGGTAAAAAGACTATAGCATTTGCTGGATTGTGGACCAGTGTTTGTATAGTTGGGCCAGCATTATCAGCTATTAACGATGGATATGTAGTTTACGTTATTACTGATGCTTGCGGGGACGTTTCCAAAGAGGCTCATGAGATGGCTATTATGAGAATGGTACAGGCAGGAGCTAGACCAGTAACATCATTGCAGTATTTGCTTGAATTGCAACGTGATTGGGCTCGTCAAGAAACCTATGTTGCCGTGACAGATTTAGTAAAAAAATATGGAGGTGCCTATGGTATAGGTGTGCAATATGCACATAGTATGCTCAAACATTAACTAATTAAGTCCAATTGACCCAAGTATAAAAAAAAGAAACCATGAGAATTATTATAAATCAGATTGTTGTCTTATTATTCCTTTTTAGTATTGTTAGCGCAGCACAAAAAAAGGCAACGATGATCGTAACTAATGCTAAAGTTATCACACTGGACGATGCTAATCAAAATGCTGAAGCTGTTGCCATTAGTGGAAATAAAATTTTAGGAGTGGGTAGTAATTCAATGATTTTGAAGTACAAAAATAGTTCAACCATTATTGTTGACGCAAAAGGTAGAACTTTAATACCAGGATTATATGATTCCCATTTGCATGTTATTCGAGGTGGCAGATTTTACAATACTGAATTGCGATGGGATGGTGTAAAGACGTTAAGTAGAGCACTGCAAATGTTGAAGGAGCAGGCAGAACGAACACCGGAAGGCCAATGGGTAAGGGTAGTAGGTGGTTGGAGTGAGTATCAATTTGAAGAAAAGCGATTGCCTACATTGGATGAGATTAATCGAGCCACTGGAAATACACCTACATTTATTTTGCATCTCTATGGGGAAGCTTATTTGAATAAAGCAGGGTTGCTTAAACTAGGTATCACTGAAACCACTCCAAACCCTAAAGGTGGTTTGATACAAAAAGATATTTTAGGACAACCTACAGGATTACTTGTTGCAGAGCCAAATGCTTTTATCTTGTATTCCACTTTATCGAAATTACCTGAGTTATCTGAATCGGAAAAGTTAAATTCCACACTTCTGTTTATGACGGAACTTAATTCTTTAGGAGTTACAAGTGTCATAGATGCCGGTGGTGGTTTTCAAAATTTCCCTGAAGATTATGCTATAACAGAGGAATTGGCAAAGAAAAATCAGCTCACTGTTAGATTGCCCTATTATCTCTTTGCTCAAAAGCCAGGAAAGGAACTGGAGGATTATCAGCATTGGATAGGTATGGTGGATATTGAAGAGCAGCAGGTAAAGAAAGAGGAGGTAACAGAATATTATGTTGAGGGAGGGGGAGAAAATTTAGTTTCCTCCGCAGCTGATTTTGAAAATTTCACTAAACCTAGACCTGATTTGCCAGAGGTTATGGAAAGTCAACTTAAGAATGTCATTGCTGTTCTAGTGAAAAACCGATGGCCATTTAGACTTCATGCAACTTATAACGAGAGCATAACCAGATTCCTAAACGTGATCGAGGAGGTTAATAAGGAGACACCGTTAAATGGGTTAGTTTGGTTTTTTGACCATGCAGAAACTGTTTCAGTTGAAAATCTTAAGCGTATTAAAGTATTAGGTGGCGGAATATCGATTCAGCATAGAATGGCTTATCAGGCGGAAACTTTTATTTCTCGCTATGGAAGCGTCGCCGCCTCCGATTCGCCACCAATCCGTAAAATGATTGAGATTGGTATTAAGCTTGGTGGCGGAACCGATGGAACGAGAGTTGCGAGTTATAATCCGTGGGTTGGTATCTATTGGCTAGTTACAGGTAAATCCATGGGAGGACTGGAGTTTGCAGCTAAAGCGAATCAATTAGATAGAATTGAAGCTCTCAAGATATATACACAAGGTAGTGCTTCATTAGTGAATCAAGAGAAAAATAGAGGAGTCATAAAAGCTGGTTTTCTTGCAGATTTGGTTATGCTTTCGGAAGATTATCAGACTATTGATGCAGAAAAAATAAAGGATATGAGGTCGTTTTTAACGATTCTAAACGGAAAGGTTGTTTATGGTAGTGGGGAATTTATCAAGTTTGCTCCGAAAGTTCCAAAGGCATTACCAATTTGGAGTCCTGTTAATTTTTATGGTGGTTATCAAAATAAGTAATCATGAAGAATATAGTATCAAGGATTTTACGTTCTGATTTGGAAGGTGTCTGGAATAATAGAGCGATTCTGTTTTTCAGAGTTTTTATTTCGTTAGAATTAATCATTGTGCATGGTTTGAAAAAAATAGGAGTTGGAGTAATGCAAGCAGAAATGATACCAAATCCAATGGGGCTTCCTGAAGTTTTAAATAGTGTTTTTGCTATAAGTGCTAATATTGTTTTTCCTCTTTTTATTATTGTTGGATTTTTTACCAGAGTAGCTATAGTGCCTGTATTAGCTGTAACCCTTACAGGTTATTTTGTGGTACACGGCAGCGATTCTTTACTTGAAAAGGATGTTCCTTTTATGTATAGTGTTTCATATTTATTATTGTTCATTTTAGGAGCCGGAAAATATTCAATTGATGCTAAACTTTCTTGAGATGAAAAAGTTTTTTTTTTGATTTGCCTCGTAAGTTTTCCTATAAAACTTACCGCACAGAGTGACCAGATATTTAAATCTTTTAGATTTGATGAGGACTTTGCTTATTTAAAAGGAAATGACCAAAAGACAAGCTATGAGAAAATTAAATATATACCACTAAGTAAAGAAGGGGATTTTTATATGTCATTTGGAGGCGAGGTTCGCTTTCAGTACTTTAATATAAAGAATGAGGATTGGGGAGATGTACCGGATGATAAAGATGGTTATACTCTCAATCGGTTTTTGGCACATACGGATTTACATATTAACTCAATTTTCAGATTTTTTGTTCAACTACAAGCGAGTAATTCAAATAGTAGAGTTGATCCCAGCCCAGTAGAAGAGAATCCGCTTGATTTACATCAGGCATTTATTGATATTAATTTTTTTAACGAAAGCAGGAACAAATTAGTACTTCGGTTTGGGAGATATGAAATGGCATACGGAGGGCTCAGATTAATAGCTGTAAGAGAAGGCCCCAACAGTAGAAGGTCTTTTGATGGTGTAAAATTGTACTTTAAGTCTGATAATGTAAAGACTGATATTTTTTACACTCATCCAGTGTTAAATAGGGTAGGAATTTTCGATAATTGTATTAATAAAGACATCAAACTGTGGGGTAGTTATACGGTATTAAATGATGTCCCAATTATTAGTAATGCGGATTTGTACTATTTGGGAATTTGGAAACGTAACGCTTTTTTTGATGATGGAGAGGGTAAAGAGTTACGACATTCTTTTGGAGCTAGGATATGGGATAGTGAAGGCAATTGGCATTATGATTTTGAAGGGGTTTACCAATTTGGAAATCTAGAAAATCAGCACATAAATGCATGGACTGTATCTTCAAACACTACTTATCAGTTTAAAAATGTAAAATTCGAACCTGTTATAGGATTAAAGACGGAGGTTGTTTCCGGTAACCGCGAATATAATGATGGCAAAGTCGAAACGTTTAACTCTCTTTTTCCTAAGGGTGCTTACTTTGGATTAGCAGCATTAATAGGTCCAACTAATTTATTTGACATACACCCTTCGATTGATCTAAGTCTGACGTCAAAGTTGAGTTTTAGTATTGACTACGATTTGTTTTGGAGGCTTTCGAAGAATGATGGTATTTATGCAGCGAATCAGCAATTGTTATACACAGGGCAAAATTCAGATAATAAATTTATAGGTGCACAATATGCTTTCGAGGCGCAATACATTGTATCTAACCAGCTGATTCTTAAATTGGAGGGGACTTATTTTCATTCTGGTTCTTTTCTAAAGGATGTTAGTGCTGGTCAAGATGTCGCTTTTCTTGGCGTGACCACATTATTTAAATTTTAAACGACGATAATAAATAGAACTTTAATTATTTAAAAGTAAATCATGGAAAATAAAATTTTAGGTATACATCATATCACTGCCATCGCAGGAGATCCTCAAAGTAATTTTGATTTTTATTCTAAAGTCTTAGGACTCAGATTTATAAAGAAAACGGTCAATTTTGATGATCCAGGGACTTATCACTTCTATTTTGGAGATGAAGTAGGAAGTGCCGGGACTGTTTTGACTTTTTTTCCTTGGGGAGCAGGAATACAACAAGGAAGAAAGGGATCGGGTATGGCTACGGAAATTGGCTACTCTGTACCACAGGGTAGCTTAGATTTTTGGGTAAATCGTTTTGAAAAGCACAATATAATTTATAACAAACCTGCGGAAAAATTTGGTGAAAAATATTTAACATTTCTTGATCCGGACGGTTTAAAATTAGAATTAATTGAATCAAAACCACCTGATAATCGCAAACCTTGGGAAACCGAAGAAATTAAAGCAAATGTTGCTTTAAAAGGATTTCACAATATCACTCTCACCTTAAATAGCGTAAGTGCGACTGCTACCATTTTAACTCAAATTTTTGGATACGTATTAATTGATGAAGATGTAAATAGGTATCGTTATGCAACAACTGCTGTTGAAAATGCTGCTATAGTTGACTTGGTTTTGCTTGCGGATGAAAAGAAAGGACACGTGGCAGGAGGGACAGTGCATCATGTAGCATTCAGGGTCAGAAATGATGATGAGCTCTTGTATTTCAGACAATTGGTAGCTGAATTGGGGCTGAGTATTACACCACGTATTGACAGACAATATTTTCATTCTGCTTATTTTAGGGAACCTGGAGGGGTATTGTTTGAAATAGCTACAGACATACCAGGATTTATGACAGATGAAACGGTTGAGAATTTAGGAAAAGAATTAAAGTTGCCTTCACAATATGAAGTCCGTCGTAAGGAAATAGAGGAGCATTTAGTTAAAATCAATTGATTTAGTAACGATTGTTTTAAAACACTAAAATATAACTATGAGAGTTCACGAAATATTAATTTGAGGGCATTATCACTACTTTTTTATGGCACTTGGGGAAATGTATTTTTTTTCCTGGGGACGAAAGATGTTACGGTTAAAGACGAGGGCACCAATGATTACCTTAAATTATAGAAGGGAAATAACTTGGATGTGAGTTTAAAATTAATGGATGATAGTCATAATTTAAATCATCAGGATTTAAGTTTGTCTTTTGCGTGGTATAACACTGTTTTTGAATAAGAGCACTTTGGAAGTCCCATTTTTTGGGTAAGTCAATCAATTTTTAACATAAAAATAAGCCATGAGTTTTGTAAGTCAGTATTCAATCAGAGTCAGTTACAATTACATTTTAGTTGATTCTATACGAATTGCCTATAGGGAAGCTGGTGTGGGTAATAAACCAGTTTTATTACTGTTACATGGTTTTCCGTCCTCGTCTCATATGTTCAGAAATGTGATTCCTAATTTGGCCAGAAATTTTCATGTCATAGCACCTGATTTACCAGGATTCGGTTTTAGCGAAATCCCAAGCCCTTATTCTTTTAAGTATTGTTTTGAAAATTATTCGGAACTATTAAATAATTTTCTTAATGAGTTGAAAATTTCCAGAGCAAGTTTTTACCTTTTCGATTATGGGGCACCAATTTTAATGCGGATTATTGTTAAACGGCCTGAAATGGTAGAAATGCTTATTTTTCAGAATGGTAATATTTATGCTGAGGGTGTCGGAGATGTATTGAAGGATATCAGCAAATTATTCTATGATGATTCCTTTGAAAGCTTTTTTAAATTGAAAAGATACTTTGAATTTGATTATACAAAATGGGAGTATGTTAATGGTGTCCAAGATGTTAAAAATATAGCTGTGGAGAGTTACACTTTAGACCAGTTTTTAATGGATAGGGAAGGTGTAAAGAACATTCAGATGGAGTTAAAAAGTGATTATAAATCTAATGTAGAGCTTTATCCATTATGGCAACAGCATTTAAAAAGTCTAAAACCAGTAACTTTAATAGTGTGGGGAGAGAATGATGAAATATTTAAAAAACAGGGAGCCCTTCTACTTAAAGAGGATATTGAAGATTCAAGGCTGTTATTTTACCCAACAGGTCATTTTGCCTTAGAGGAGTTTGGTGATTCCATCTCAGAAGAGATAGTGGAATTTTGGAATGCAAATTTTAATAAAACAGTCCAATGAGTAGTTATGTAGAATTTATATTTTTGTTTTTAATGGCGGTTCTCGGTGGAGCATTAAATGGAACAATCAGTGGTGGATGGTTCATTGTTTTTCCCAGCTTGATTTATGGAGGGGTGCAGCCTATAAATGGGAATGCTTCAACTATGGCGGTTCTATTAGCAGGAGACATAGCAAGTTCAGAGCCAGTGAAAAATGGCTATGAAGTCTCCAAAAAATGTTTTCGGTATATGCTAGCAACTTGTGCAATTGGAGGTTTGTTAGGAGCTTATTTGTTGGTATTCTTTTCACATACCGTATTTGAAACTATTGCTCCTTACTTACTCCTATGCTCATGGTTATTATTTGTTTTCTATAATCCACTTTTGAGATACATTAATTATAAAGCTGAAGGAGAACTTTTTCGATACTCGCACACGAAATTACTACCTGTTTTCATTCTTGGTATTTACGGTGGCTATTTCGGTGCAGGGATGGGGATGCTCATATGTATGTTGCTCACCATTTACGGGATAAAAAATAATGATACGATCAATGGAATGAAAATATTATTAATTTCACTTAACAACGGAATCGCTATTTTTATATTTCTTTGGTCCGGGCTAATTTACTGGCCGTTTGTAATAATTATGATTATGGGGTCAGCAATAGGAGGGTATTTTACTATAGCTTTTAGTAAGAGAGTAAATATTGTAATAGTCAAAAGAATTATGATTGTTATTGGTGCAATTGTAACTCTTTATTTCTTAAATATAATTAACTTAAAAGAGATATTATGAAAAAAATTGCAATTAACGGATTTGGACGAATAGGAAGAGCGGCATTAAAAATTATTGTGGATACTGCTGATATGGAAGTAGTTGGTATTAATGATCTTATGAGTATTGAGAATGCTGTTTTTCTGCTCAGAAGAGATAGTATTTATGGTAAATATGAAAAGGAAATTGGTTATGAAGATGATATAATTTTTATTGATGGTAAGGCGATTAAATACACAGCAATTAAGGATCCTCTAGCATTACCATGGAAGGATTTAAATGTTGATATAGTTATTGAAAGCACGGGCTTTTTTACGAACAGGGTGGATGCAGAAAAACATTTGGAAGCAGGAGCCAAATTTGTTGTTATTTCGGGTCCCACAAAAGATACTCCTACAATAGTTCACGGTGTTAATACTGACGAAGGGAAAGTTTCTATTTTTTCTTGTGCCAGTTGTACAACTAATAATATAGGGCCAATAATTGAAATTTTGGGACGTAGGATTGGTATTAAAAAAGCCATACTCAATACAACTCACGCTTATACCGCCTCCCAAACTTTAGTCGATGCCCCTTCCAAAAAAGAACCAAGAATGGGACGTGCTGCAGGAGTCAATTCAGCACCTGCAGCTACTGGTGCGGCTATAGCCGTTACAAAGGCTTTACCAGAATATGTTGGAAAGTTTGATGGTATTGCTGTGCGTGTGCCAGTGCCCATTGGGTCTATTTCAGACATCACTTTTGTGACTGCAAGGAATACCACGGTCGAAGAAATTAACAGCATATTAGTTGAAGAAGCCCTGACAGCGAGATATAGTAAAGTAGTTGATGTTACTAATGAACCACTGGTTTCTTCGGATATTATTAAAAACCCATTTGCTGCAACGATTGACCTTGAAATGACAAGGGTAGTAGATGGTGACTTGGTTAAGGTAATGGCGTGGTATGATAATGAATGGGGTTTTACCAATCAAATGATACGACAAATACAGGAATTGTAGCTTGCATAAAAGTTATTCCTCTGATATTTTTTTTCTGTGTTGCTCACCCCAATTTGCCATTGCTTTAATTATCGGGTCCAGTGTAAAACTGTAATCGTTCAGTGTGTACTTGATAATATGAGGAAAATCTGAGTTTAAGCTTCTTTTAATTAATTTGTTTGCTTCCAGTTCTTTTAATTCTTTTGATAGGACTCGACTGGTAATATTTGGTATGCATTTTTTTAAATCTGTAAATCTGCTATTGCCATAGTAGACTGCGATTATAATAGGTAGTTTCCATTTTCCATTTATTACATATAGTGTATCCTGTACGAATTTTATTTTATCCGTTACTCTTTTATCTTGTATGTTTTGCATAGTATCCTTTTGTATATCGGTATCAAAAGTATTTTAATTAAATAGTAATTTTGCCTGTTATTTATTAAATTTATTTCTCCAATATCATGAAAAACAACAACAGTTTACCTCTCGATTATCGTTCAACATTACAAAAGCCCATTGATTCCGGTTTTACTGCCTTCTCAACAGCAGAAGAAGTTATAGCTGGTATTGACTTGACGGGTAAGGTTGCAATTGTTACAGGAGGATATGCCGGTATTGGACTCGAAACGGTGAGAGTTTTACATAATGCAGGTGCTCATATTATTGTGCCAGCCCGCGATATAAACAAAGCTATGGCAGCATTAAAAAATTTGAGCCGTGTGGAAGTGAGAGAAATGGATTTAATGAATCCTGACTCTGTCTCCTCTTTTACAAAAGATTTTATAGATAGTGGTAAGTCTTTGAATATTTTAGTTAACAGTGCTGGCATAATGGCCTCACCTCTTATGCGTGATTCTCGTGGTTATGAAGCGCAGTTCTCTACTAATCATTTGGGTCATTTTCAGCTCACTCTACAATTATGGTCTGCACTAGTTAAGTCAAAAGATGCAAGAGTAGTTTCGGTATCATTATGGGGACACCGGCAGTCAGCTATTGATTTTGATGATCCTAATTTTGAAAGACGTGATTATAACCGTATGTTAGCTTATGGGCAGTCGAAAACTGCCAATATTCTTTTCGCCGTTGCGCTAGATTGGCGCGGTAAAAATGATAATATCAGAGCTTTTTCCCTTCATCCAGGAGGTATTGTCAGTACTGACCTTAAACGATATTTTACTACTGAGGAACTTGAACTTGCCGGTATGATAGACAAAGAAGGAAAGCCGATTCTAGATCCTGAGAGGTCTTTAAAAACAATTGCCCAAGGAGCAGCCACCAGTGTTTGGTGTGCAACAAATCCTGTGCTTAACGGAATGGGAGGTGTATATTGTGAGAATTCTAACATTGCCCCTTTGGTTCCATCTGATGCCTTAGTTAATCAAAAAATTGGCTCACTTCCATTAGGGGTTATGCCATACGCTATTGGCGAAGAATCTGCCGAAAAACTTTGGGAGTTGAGTGAAAAGTTGACGGGTGTTGTGTTTAATTGAAGTTAGATATGTTTTATGCTCGACGGTCGTACCCAATATTAGAGAGTTATTTGACTAAAAGAATACAAATTTAAAACTTACATTATGAATTATTCAGAATTAGCTTTTACAGAAACCATTAGAAAGGTACAGGAAAAGATGGGGAGCAGGAATAGTTATGCCAGAATGGAAAAGACGAATTATGTGGACGGATTAACCAACTATGAGGAGGAGTTCATTAGTAGTATGGATAGCTTCTATATGGCAAGTTATGGTGAAAATGAATATCCCTATGTGCAACACAGAGGGGGACCAGCAGGCTTTATAAAAATTATTGATGCAAATACGATAGGTATTATAGATTATGTGGGAAATCGTCAGTATATTTCTGTTGGTAATATTATAAAAAATCCCAAAGTTGCTATCATAATGGTTTCTTATCCCCGCAGGGCGCGACTTAAAATTTATGCCGAGGCTAAGATAGTTGAATTAAAAGAAAATGATGATTTGTATAAATTATTAAAGCCAGAGGATTACAAGTTCCTACCAGAAAGAATGCTGTTATTTAATATCCAAGCCTATGACTGGAATTGTCCACAGCATATTACTCCTCGATTTACCGCAGCGGAAATAGAAGAGGCATTGGCACCCCAAAAAAAATACATAGCAGAATTGGAAAGACAAGTTACCGAACTAAAGGAGTCTCTTACAAAAAAATAAATTAATATTATGAGTATAGATATTTTGGCCTTTGGAGCTCACCCTGATGATGTTGAATGCGCCGCAGCTGGTGTAATTATAAATACTACGAACCAAGGAGGTAAGGTTGTAATAGTTGACCTAAGCAGAGGTGAGTTGGGGAGTTTTGGAGATGTAATTACCCGAGGCAGAGAAGCTCGGGATGCTGCAACGGTTTTGGGAGTGTTTAGAAGAGAACAATTGAATTTGGAAGATGGAAATATCGAGAATAACCATTATAATAGATTAAAAGTTATTCAACTGATCCGTAAATATCGCCCCAAAATTATTTTAGCCAATGCTATTGAGGATCGACACCCAGACCATAAGAAAGCAGCCGGGCTCGTTGCAGAGGCTTCTTTTTTAGCTGGATTAAAGCGTATTGAGACTCGTGATGGCGACATCTTTCAAGAACCGTGGCGACCAAGAGCAGTTTACCATTATATTCAGGATCACTTTATTGTTCCGGATATAGTTGTTGATATTAGTGAGGTATTTGAGCGGAAACTGGTCTCTATCAGAGCTTATGAAAGTCAGTTTGTTTTAGCTACGGATGGGTCTCCTAATGGAATAATTGCTTTATTAAAACAAATTGAAAACACAAATCAGATTTTTGGACGCGCTGTAAATGTAGCTTATGCAGAAGGCTATACGACTAATCGCTATATTGGAACTAAAAATCTCCTGGAACTGATTTAATGTAAATAAATCATCTAAGGAACCCCGTATACTTTAAACTTAGTTTAGAGTCATCAATGGAATTCACTTCTTTTCTCACGTGGATTACTATTTATTCTAAAGTTTCCCTAATTTTAGATGGAACGATTCCAAACATTTTTTTAAATGAACGTGAAAAATGAGAAATATCCTCAAATCCCACTTCAAGATAAACTTCGGAGGCTTTTTTTCCTTTTTTGTGGATTAAATAATAAGCCTCCTTTAATCTTCTCTGGAGTAACCAGCGACCCGGTGGACTTTTAAATGTTTTTTCAAAATCTCGCTTGAAAGTTGTTAGACTGCGGCCACTCATATAACTAAAGCGCTCCATACTAATATTAAATTTAAAATTCCTATTCATAAAGGCTTCAAGATCTATCTTTCCAGGATCCTTGAAATCGAAAAGTATATTTTTTAACTCCGGAGCTAATTTGATTAATAGGAAAACAAGCTCCTTAGTCTTAAGCAATACTATTTCTTCTTGTTCGAAACCCTTTGAATCAAAATAGGGAGTTAGTGAACTTATATATTTTTCAAGTGATTCGTTTGATTCAATTTTTACAATTGCATCTTGAGTCACAGCACCCTCAGAAGTGTATCCAAATTGTTGACTAAACTCTCTCAAAAAAACTTGAGATAGACTCACGGAGATTGTTTTGTATTCGCCACCAACCGGAGGTTCCTTCACATATCTCGCCAAATGATTTCTTTTTGCCAAACAGAACTCGCCAGTAGCTACTTTATATTCTCTATTGGCATCGTTGATAGTTAACGATCCAGATAATTGGTACAGAAAAATGTGCTCTGGAATGAATTGTTCATTCGACAAATTTCTGGTTACATAACAAGAATATAATATGTTTTGGGATACCATCTGTATAAGCTTTTATTATGCAAATTTAAACAGAAAAGTGATGCCGTAATAGCATCACTTTTTTAATAACTAGAATATACTTTGATATCAGTAAATTTTATATTAGTCCACTCCATCTTGAGCAAAAATTGAGTTGTGTTTTTGAAGACCTCATTCCCAAAGATGCCCAATTTTTTACTGAGACTTGAACACCATAAATGGCACAAAACACAACCAATTAACTTCTCAACAACTGCTTATATAAAATAATTTTAACGCTTCATTACTAATTACTTATGGAATTTAAAGTAATAAAATTTCTTTCCTGTGATGATTTATGCAATTACTTTAGGCTCAACATATTCTTCTATACCGTAAACCCCTGACGTTCTTCCTATCCCTGATTGTTTAAACCCACCAAAAGGAGCTTTTGATTCTTTACTGACTACAGTATTTATTAGAACTCTTCCGGAAACGATACTGTTTGCTATCTGTCTCGCTTTTTCGGGATTTGTAGAACTTATATAAGCAGAGAGACCATAAATGGTGTCGTTAGCTATCGCTATCGCTTCCTCTTCAGTTGTATACGTAATGATAGAAAGAACTGGACCGAATATTTCCTCTCTAGCTATTTTCATATTTTGATTTACATTGGTAAATACTGTTGGTTTTACATAATAACCTCCCAAGCCTTCAGGATGTCCTAAGCCGCCAGCAATTAACGTAGCTCCTTCATCAATTCCTGATTGGATGTATCTTTGTATAGTATCATATTGTTTTTGACTTACCATTGGACCTATAGACGAATCGAAGTTCCAAAGGTCGCCGATTTTAATCGCAGCAATATTTTTCACAATAAGGTTTTCAATTTCCTGCTTTTTACTTTCGGGTATAATTAGTCTTGTACCTGCATGACAAGCCTGACCACTGTTGCTAAATGCTATACTTAATGCCATTGGAATTGCTTTTTCTAAATCGGCATCTTCTAAAATAACGTTTGGTGATTTTCCTCCTAATTCAAGAGTTACCCTTTTCATAGTATCTGCTGCCGTCTTAGCTATTAGCTTTCCTACTTGTGTTGAACCTGTAAAAGTCACCACAGCAACGTCAGGATGTGTATTAAGGGTAGCACCTACTACCGGTCCTGTTCCGTTAACTATATTTATTACTCCTGCCGGTACCTTTGCCTCATGAAAACACTCGGTGAGTACTTGCGTTTGCAATGCGCTTAACTCACTTGGCTTAATTACTATGGTACAGCCCGTTGCAATAGCAGGAGCTAGTTTTCCACATATATGTGTGTAATCTGCATTCCATGGCGTGATGGCGCCAACAACACCTAGTGGCTCATTTACAATTGTTGCGTACTCCAATTTCTTCTCGAACTCAAATCCTTCCATAGCTAATTTGGTATCTAAGAATATTTGTGCTGAATAATGAGTTCTTCCGACTGTGGCTCTAATTGGAGACCCATATTCTTCCACAGCTGTTTTATTAAGTTCTTCTTCTCTAGCCATGATTATATCATGTAACCTTTGCAAAATTTCGCCTCTCTCATTTAACGTTGTCTTAGAAAAAGAAGTAAAGGCTGCTTTTGCCGCTTCAACTGCTTCATTTGTATCCACTTCATTACCTAGCACTACAGTTCCAATCTTTTGGCCAGTTGCCGGGTTAAACAAATCCTGTAACTCACTTCCTTTTGGAGTTACAAAGGCTCCATTTATGTATATTTTATTTATCGATTTCATTATTTCTTTTTTATAATAATTTAAAGAAACAAAATTACTTGATTAATAAAGTGACTACTTGACCTAAAAGTTTTTTTTTGTTGACTGAGAAGCCCACTATAAATTCGAACAAATTATCACCTAAATCATATTTTAAGTATTAGCAGGAAAATCCGTATTTCCCATTAAACTAGTTATTTATATAAACAATTGTTGAAGCCACACGACTTTTGTTTAAAATTATGATGTAAGTCCCTTTAACTTTTATCTCGCCATTTACACAACACTGCACCATTAGACTTAATGACATTTTGTTGTGTAATTATCTTTTCAAGTTTTCAACAGTAAAAGCGATGTTGTATAACGAGAACGACTTGAGTCAAATGCCTTTTCCCTTTATTTTACATATTCATTTTGATAAATAATTGGAATTTTGAATGGTTTGTGCGTTTTATAATCCTTTGTAAACAAGCATTGTAAAAATATCTCCGTTTATAACAAATCCTCCCCATTTTGAATCAAAGGAAGCAGTTGGTTTTAAAGCAATAATTTCTTTTAATGTTTTACCTTGTTTTTTTAAAGCAGCTACTTTAGAATGAATGCTAACTAACATATCACGAAATTCAATTAAATGCTGCTTGTTTCCAACTGGTCCGTGACCAGGGATTACGATGGTTTTATTAGTGGTTCTTTGCACGTTATATTCTGCAGCCTTAATCATTCCTGTAATATTTCCACCGGTGTTATAGTCTATAAAAGGATAATAACCATTCCAAAAGGTATCAGCTACATGCAGCACATCGGCATCAGTGAAGTATACCGAAATATCGCTATCAGTATGTGATGGTTTATAATACTTCATTTCTATGGTTTCTCCGTTAAATTGGAGTGAATGCTTGTTTTTGAATGTTGTTGTAGGTAATGCATCTATAGGCGCAGGGGGAAAAGTATAATCCCAGTCATCGACCCTAACTGTAGATGAAAGATGTTTGCGGGTATTTTCTTGAGCAATTATAGTAGCACCAGCTTCATGAACCCATAAATTACCATCTGCATGATCGAAATGCCAGTGTGTATTTATTAAGTATTTTAGCGGATTTGAACTGATGGATTGAAGTGCAGCCATTACATTTGGTTTTGACACACCTATGCCTGCATCTACCATTAATTTGCCCTGAGCTCCGTTGAATACTGCAATATTTCCTCCTGATCCTTCCAGCATAGAAACATTTCCACGAAGTTTGGTGATATTAATTTTTGCCGTAGCTGCTGCTTTTTTTATGGTAATCACCGGACTCTCTTCTTGTGAGAAAACTAACTGTGGCATAAGCCATAGCCCCGCAGCCATAAGACCTGTAGATTCCAAGAATCTACGACGGTCAATAGTATTTAAATTATTCATTTTGTATTAGATTTAAATTAATATTTAGAAATATTAGTAATTGTATTTTTTAACTTTTATAAAGATTTTATCGGTTCTTTAGTTTAGTCATCATTTCATCAGATATCGACTCACTATATATACTGTATCCATTGATTAAAATTCCTTTTAGTTTGTATTTATCGGATGATATTGCATAAATGATTGCTTGCTCATCGGCACTTGTATCGTCTTCGAAGCGGTAGTACTCATCGATTACAAATTCGTCATGAAAAATCTTATTTTGAACAGAGCTACATGCCAAGTGGCTACTTTTTAAATTAAAATCCTCCGTATAGCCATCTATTTTTAATTGATTGATGGCATCAATAAGTGAATCAAAATTTCTCATATTTTTATCTTTTGTATTAAATAGTTTCTACTTCGGGAAAATCTATGGGAATGTTTCCAATTGCATAAACATAGTTTGTGAATGTTCTTGCAGTTACTAAACCGATTAATTCCATTAATGCTCCTTGACTGAAACCTTCGTTAAAAAAATTTTGCACAAAGACTGCTTTGGCATCTCCTTTATTTTCGGCTATGGATTTTGCCAATTGGATAATGGAATTTAATTTTTTTTCAGAAGCACTTCCTTTTCGTATGTTTATTATCTCTTCTCCTGACAATCCTTTTGTTTTCGCTAATAATGTGTGGGCAGCCAGACAATACCTACAATCATTAACTTGCGAAACAACCAAGGCAATTGCCTCTCTTTCGACAGGAGAAAATACACCTTGATTTAATATGTCTTCAAAATCTAAAAAAGCTTTGAGTGCCGTTGACGAACTGCCAATAGTCGCATGCATATTTGGTACTTTGCCTAACCTTTTTTGAATTTGATCAAAAATTATTTGCGACTCGGGACTAACTTGCTCCCGAGAAAAAACCTCTATTTTTTTCATTATACTATTTTTTATATTCACGGCTTAATAATTTCTCCCAAATCTGGTAGGCGAAGTCTGTTTATATACCCCGTATTTACCATCATAATTTCAAGTACCTCGATGGATTCTGTATAGTGTGAAAAAGTCGAATGATGAACAGGAAAAACCTTCAGAGGACTTAAGGCTGTAATAATTTTTATGCATTGCTCGGCGTTTAGCCCTCTTTTTCCATAGCCCACAGCACCCATATTAGGGATAAACAAGTCGATAGGCTGGAATTTTTTGTAGGATTCAAGTTCTGGAAACCAGACAGTATCGCCAGACCAATATATAGTATAGCCTTCTTTAGCGGATTGATAATTGATTATGTAACCGTTAACCTTGCCCAATTCAGAGTTCAAATTCTCATCGGCTGTATGCTTGGCTCTTACAGCAATAATATCGAGTGTCTCTACCTCCTTATATAGACTTATAGTATCATTCCATTCTAGTCCTTTTACTCTTTTGAACCCCCAATCTTCAAATTTTCCGACACTATTAGAGGTTGTTATGACTTGCAAATTATGATCTAAAATTTCAACCGCTTTATCATCTATGTGGTCAGGGTGTGGATGACTGATCAGTATTAAATCAATACTATTTATATCAAATTTAGCAGGATCCTTAAATCTCTTGATTGCAGCATTAAGTTCACCGGTTACTGGGTGTTTAGCTATTCGAAATGATATCTCACTTTTTGGACCCAACATTGGGTCGGCTATGATTTTAAAACTGCCAATATTCAGTAAAAATGTTGGTCCTCCAATCCATTGTATAGTTTTGTCACTTTGAGCACACACTGCAAAACTTAATAGTAAACTAATCATAGCGTAAGAATGTTTTAAAATTTTCATATTTCTTAGTTAGCGTTTCTGTTTTAGGTACGATTTAGCCGACTCACTCATCGTGATTAGTGCAGCGCCTAAAATGACAATGTCTTTGATTACCAATCTCCCACGGCCAGATAGGAAAGGGAAACCGTATTGTTTGTCTGTGAGATGTGGTACCCAACTTTCTGGCGTAGTCACTAAAAAAGAAAGTGTGCCCATCGTTAGAATAAAAATCAAAATGCTTCCAATCATACTTGCCAGTGGGTACCAATTATGGATAGCCACTAAAACTGCTAAAAAGATTAGAAAAATGCCTAGACTGTTGGCAAAACCATATGTGTTATTTTCAATGTTCCACTTGTGATTTTCGGGGATTAATTCGCCCTCTTTATTCACGTGTTCCTTGTACTCCCCTGGACTATTGTAGAAAAAGGACATAAAAGGACTATTAGCTACAAAAGGAACTATACCATCTGCTTCGTAAGTAAAAAATTTCAAAAATCCAATCCAGAGAAAGACTATCACTATTCCAAAACGGACTACATTTTTTCCAAGCTGTTCTAAATTTGCTACTGCACTTATAATTGCTGTTTTCATTTCTTTATAATTTATCGCCAGCCTTTACTATTTTTACTACCTACTTTTTAAAAAACTCTTTTAATTCAGCAGCTGATTGATTTGCTAGTGAATGCACAGCAGGTATTTCTGCCAAACCATTTAACAAGCCGAAGTCGTGAATCATTCCTAAATATCGTGTCGTTGTCACTTTTACTCCAGCCTCATTTAGTTTTCTGCCAAATGCCTCCCCTTCATCACGTAGGATATCGTTTTCAGCGGTTTGAATTAATGTAGGTGGAAGGCCTTTTAGTTGTTCTAGGCTAGCTTGTAGCGGAGATGCATAAATTACATTTCTTTTTTCAGGATCAGGAATGTAGAAATCATACATCCATTTCATAATAGGAACAGTAAGAAAACGATCTTTACCAAATTTTTTATAAGACTCTGTGTCGAATTTGGAGTCTACAATAGGCCACATCAAAATCATCCCTTTGAGTTTTGGTCCATTTTTTTCTTTGGCCATTATTGCTGTAACTGCTGACATATTTCCACCGACACTATTTCCGACTAATGCCAAATTTTTCCCATCCACATTGATTTCATCGCCATGTTCAGCTACCCATTTTGTTGCGGCATAAATTTCATTAATAGCAACGGGATATTGTGCTTCGGGTGTTCTTGTATATTCCACAAATACCGCAACAAAACCTGAGCGAACTACCAAATCGCGGACTAATCGCTTGTGTGTTGGGAAATCCCCTAAAATCCATCCACCACCATGAATAAACATAAAAGCAGGGCCTTTAGTAGTTAGCCCTTTTGGGCGTACAATAAAAAGTTTAACCGTTAGGCCATCGCTTGTTATAGTTTTTTCGGAAATATCAATTCCTGATAAATCTACATCAACGCTGGCTTGTGCCCCGACTAAAACGTTTTTAGCATCAATGGGAGATAATTGCTCCAGCGATGGACCATCTCCGCTATTTAAAGCTTTTAAAAATACCCGAACGTCTTTGTCTAAGTTTGGGTCTGTTGCGTAATCTGGAGTGATTGTTTTTGCTGTTTCCATGTTTTCATCTTTTGATGCGAGTGAGTTTTCTTCTTTTTTGTTGCAGGATGACAGAATTAGTATTATTGAAACTAACCCCATTTTTGCGAATAGTAAATTGCTGTTCGTTTTCATAGTTTTATAATTTTAAATTTTAAATAATATTTATTTTACTGTATTTTCTATCTCACAACTACCGTTTAGCATTTGTAATACATAACAGTTGTCGGCATACTTTAGCAGTTCTGCTTTTTGATCAGAAGAAATATCTCCTTCAATGGTGATTTCAGAATTTATTTTTGAAACCAATTCTCCTTGATCATCACGCTTAACCTATTGGAAAAACTCGGCATAGATGTTCTCAATTTTCCAGTTATTTTTGCGTGCTATATGCCTAATAGTGTCTAATGTGCAAGTGGCGATTCCGCTTAATAGCGATTCCGTTGGTGATAAACCCATATCAGTCCCTCTTATTGCCAAAGGCTTATCACTTATCAAGCTGTGCTTGCCATTTGTGATAATTGCCTGATATCCTTCAGGAATATTTTTGATTCTTATTTTTGTTTCCATTCTATGATTTATTTCAGATCACTTAAATAGTCTTGTTAAAAATCTTATGTTACTGATTATTGAATTGAGTCTTAATAGTAAGCTAGCTGATATTTAATAATCACTATTATGCAATCTAAAAGCCTTTAACTTCTTTTCTATGGCAGCTTGATTTTTCTTTCCTGTGACTAAATGATTTTCATTTGTGTTACCTAAAGGATAAGGTCACAGAATAATATTTTTTTGCAACTTGTTATTAAGCTTGGTACTTATAATGTTGTTTTGACTTTACAAAGTTGCGATAGGGATTGTGCATTATGCTAGGCAGTTTTTCCCGAAGATTTAGCAATTTTTCCCTTTCATCATTTCAGTTGATTTTTAAACCTGAACATTACAATTTAAGTGTCTTGATATGTTGTAGCTTTTATTTCCCTGAGTTCATAATAACACCTGATTCTCTCACAAAAGACAGCAGTTTTCTTGCATGGCTGTACGTCCAAACATCTGAGCCGGATAGTATATTTTTCCATTTGTTTTCGACTTTTTCTGCTGCATATTTTGCAATTGCATCAAAATAAATTTCCATCAACAAATTAATATTAGACTGGTCAGCTTTTGAGACTGTAGTATTAAAATCTACTTTAAGGAACGCTTCTTGCAAAGCTGTGATTATGTCATTGATGTATTCAATATTCTTGATTACATCCTGCTTCGTTCCAAGTTTTGACCAATGACCAGCAACCAGTGTGTCGAAATTGAGTTTCAATAGTTCCTCTTGTAGGTTGATGTAGCCATCAATATCTTGTGCATAAGCTACTTGCTCGAAGGGTACCCAACCGGGGTAAATTATGTCTACCAACATAACAATTTTTTCCTTCGGAAGAAAAATAATCAAATCATCTGCACTGTGGGCTGGACGATTATACTGTAACAGTTTGATTGTTCTTTGGCCAACAGTTAAGGTTAGACTGTCTTTAAACGTTTTTGTTGGTATTGGTACCGGTTTACCTCCTACAAAAATTCCGAATGGCAACTGATTTTTTCCCCCATTATGTTTTTTTAATTCGGCGGCTGATTTAGAACTTGTTATATATTGTGCATTTGTAGGGTATAATCCAGCAGACCCTATATGGTCGGGATGACTGTGCGAGTAGATGACATATTTTACAGGTAGGTTTGTAACTTCCTTTATTGCTAGGAGTATATTCTTGCCAATTGAAGGTGGTGCATCCACAGCAATAACACCTTCAATGGTCACAATAAACATCATTTGGTAAATGCCATCAGTAACATAATATACCTTATCCTTTATTTCGGTAATGAAATATCCTTTGTTCGAATCAATTTTTATTGTTGCATTCTCCAGAATTGGCATAGCGATGGGATGATTTGCTCTTACATCAACTTGTGCATATGAAAGATTATTAATGGTCAGAATAAGGATAATCAATATTTTAAATGTGGACTCGCTCTTTGTTAAAAAGGGTAATACAGTTTTCATAATTTTTATCATTTTAAGAATTCTACCTGTAAATCATGATTCTTGATAGGTCTTTATTTTGAAGTGTAAAGTTGCAACATATTACATGGCAGGGGGTAGGCAGTACTTCCCGAAGTTTTAACCTTCTTTCCTTTATTTCTTTTAAATTTTATCAAAAAATTTCGTACAGAAAAAGAATGTGTATATAGTTGTAAATAGAACTGTAAATCCTAATGAATTATGCAACCATTGAAGAATTTAACAATCAAATTAATTACGTAAATGTAGCTTAACTTAATGTGTAGTTTTTATTTGCATATCCAAATGTATCGATTCAGTTTAGCTCAATTATGTCATTATACGGCAAATCGGCTTTCTTTATTTTGAATATATAGAAACAAGTATTTCTCACGAATATAAAGCTGATAATTCTGAAATGACATAGACTTGAATATGGCTTTAAATTTTGATTTTTATTCTCTTTAACCAATAATATTCGAATAAAGGCACTTCAAATTCTACATTAATAACATTGCTATTATTAAAGTAGATTTTTTAGGGAAATATTGTTAAGATTTAAGGAAAAAAAGCCAAATAAAAATTGATTTAACTGTTGCAAATTTGCAAAAGAAAAGCCTACCAATAGAAGTTGGGAAAATCAAGTTATTATGGTGGTCTTAGTTCGATTGATAGATACCTATGATAATTGGAATGCTGTTGGGCAGTGACCTAGTTTTTATATTTAAAACACATAAAAATAGATTTATCCGATGAACATATTCTTTTGGGAACAGTAAATTGATAAAGTTCAACTATTAAATTTTTTAAATATGAACCTATCCGATAGTAATGTATCATACGCAACAGAATTTTCCGTTTTGCATAAAGCTGGCACCAGAGGCATAACAAATAAAGGATGGATGGAAAGCAGGCAGACATTCAGTTTTGGGGAATATCATAACATTAAAAGGAAGCATTTTGGGGTGTTACGTGTTTTAAATGATGATAGTTTAGAAGCGGGTATGGGTTTTGGGATGCATCCTCACGATAATATGGAAATTATCAACATTCTTTTGGAGGGAGAGTTGGAACACAAAGATAATATAGGGAATAGTGCTAGAATCAAAAAAGGGGACGTTCAAGTAATCAGCGCTGGCACTGGGGTTTTTCATAGTGAATACAATATAAGCCAGGAGCAGCCAGTAAAGTTTTTACAGATTTGGCTTTATCCCAACCAAAAGAATGTGACACCTAGATATGACCAAATTACCTTGAAGGAGAATAATAGTAAAAATAGATTTCAGCAAATTCTTTCTCCAAATCCTGAAGATGAAGGTGTTTGGATTCATCAGCAATCTTGGTTTCATATGGGATTATTTAATGGTGGGTTGACTATAGAATACACTATTAAAAAAGAGGGAAATGGAGTATATGTTTTTATGATCAATGGCAATGCAAAGATTGGCAATCAAGTCATAGAAAAACGGGATGGATTTGGAATATGGAACACCCAGAAATTAACAATCACTATAGGAGAAAGTGAGGCTGAAATTTTACTGATGGAGGTACCAATGATGATATAATTAAAATAGTTGATTACAAAATAAACAAAATTAAAATAAAAAAATGGAAACAAATTCAACTTGGTTATTAGACCCAGCACATTCAGAAATTGGATTTAAGGTTAAACACATGATGTTTACAAATGTCTCCGGAAGCATTCAGCAATTTGAGGCAACAGCGATCACAGAAACAGAAAGTTTTGAAAATGCACAATTCAGTTTCACCGGCAAAACAGATTCGATTACCACAGGAAGTGTCGATCGTGATGCTCATTTGCTAAGCCCTGATTTTTTTGATGCATCACGTTTTCCTAATGTATCTTTTAAGTCGACTTCTTTTTTAAAAATTAATGAAGGTGAATATGAATTGACTGGAGATTTAATGCTTCATGGAGAAACTAAGCCAGTAATATTGAGTGTCGAGTTTGGAGGATTAGTAAAAGATCCTTGGGGAAACATTAAAGTTGGTTTTTCTATATCAGGAAAAATCAACAGAAAAGATTGGGGACTCAATTGGAATTCTGCTTTGGAAGCTGGTGGTGTGTTAGTAGGAGAGGAGATTAAGCTGAATATTGAATTACAGTTTATTAAGCAATAGGTTTTTAATTGATTTAGTTTATTAGTTAATTTTTGAGCGGGATTTATTCCGCTCTTTTTACTATAAATATTTAGGCTTTATCGTGAAAGCGATTCATTTTATAATTGCACCCACATACCCATTTACTTCGTACAACATTATTGCTGTATTAGTGTAACTTTATGATTATTCTTGCTATGACATCAGACAATTTGAGAATTATTACATTGATGGGTTTTGTGATACTGTTTTTTTTAAAATATCCGTCTATCGAGGATGTTTGGATTTATATATTTAAAAATAATTCCACCTAAGTATTAATTAGTCATTTAATAATTAGAATTTTCCTCAATGTCAAAGATTATAATAAGGCGGAATATGTTTTTATGAATGCGGCTGGGGTTATTCCGTTTTTCTTTTTGAATAATCTGGTAAAATAAGAGATGTCTGTGTATCCCAGTTGTTCTGCTATTTCTGGAATTTTGAAAGGCGAATATATTAATAGCCTTTTTGCCTCCAGAATAATTCTGTCTGTAATTATATCAGAGGTCGATTTATTTAGACATTCTTTACATACCCTATTTAGTTGTTTGATACCCAGAAACATCATTTCAGCATATTTAGCCGGAGACTTGATAGTTTTGTAATTGTCATTGATTAGGCCCTCTAACTTTCGCAGTTTAATTAAGTAATCTTGATTTTGTTTATCAATTTGTTCCTGTGGCAGATATAATCTCAACAAGTCGATATATAGTAATTCAACCAACACGAAAAGTCGTTTAAATTTTATCAGTTGTTTTTGTTTGTATTCTAGATTGATTTCTTTGAAAATAGACTTGCTTTTTTGTAAATCATTTGCTTTCAAGATCAGAGTGGGCGAATTATAAACAGAACAGTAAAAAGGGTAATCCTGAAGTTTATTTGACGAAAAATTTAATTCGTAAAAGTCTTTGTTGTGGAAGAAAATATAGCCATCAGTATCTTCAGTTAATGTCCAACTATGGATTTGACCCGGAGAGAGCATAAAGATGCTTCCCGGTTTTATGTCATAATTCACAAAATCGACTGAATGGTTGCCACTCCCTTGGGTAAACAGCACTACCAGAAAGAAATTATGTTTGTGAGGAGAGGATGTAAAATCATTATTTTTCAAGTGATTACTTACCGTACTCGCATAGAAATCTTTCTCGTGACAAAGGGGTTTAAATTTCTCGATATTATAGACTGGCAATGTTTTCGCTTTCATAATCAAATATATGTATTATGTGAAATTTATCCTAAAAATTGTGCCTTTTTATGTTTTTAATATTATTATTTTTAAGGATTTTTGCCCTTAAAAATATGTTATGAAAACTGAGATTTCAGATAAGCTAGATACTTCTTTTTATGCTAAAGATAAATTGCACCTGGAAAAGATACTCAAGGCCTTTTACGATACCACAAATTCTGTTCGTTTTTTTGCATTGGCTGATTCTTCAGTTTTATTTTTTAACAGAAAAGCTGAAGAAGAGTTGTTTTCTTTGATAGGAAAAAAAATTAAAACTGGGGTATCTATCAAAAAGCTTTTTAAAAAAAGTGATATTCTAGAGTCTTTTATTGTCAATTTTGAAAGAGCCTTAAAAGGGGAACACACCTCAATAGAGCACCTAATTGGTCCTTGTGATCAAAGAATTTGGTTTAAGATTGAGCATTACCCTGTTGTATATGACATGAAAATCTTAGGGGTCTCAATCTCCATCAGGAATATAAATAAGCGCAAACAAAAAGACCAATTACTACTCCATAAGAACCGCTTGTTAAAAGACATATTGTATACCCATTCACATGATATAAGATCACCACTCACCAACATTCTGGGTCTAATTGCTCTTTTTAATAGATTGGAATTAACAGGAGAAAATTTGGAAATCTTCAATCTTCTCGAAGTTGCAGTTAATAACCTTGATGACGCTATAAAAGGAATAGTCACAGAAGCCTACAAAGAACCTATACAGTAGATTTTTTCTATTGTTTTTCTTGCTCGATGAACATCACTCTATTGTCACAAAAATTGACTTTCTCGGTTTAACCTCAATATTTTTGGTTTTATGTCCTTTTCCAATGATATCCTCCACCAATAGAACATCTCCAGTGTTGAAAGTTCTTCTTTCTCCTAACGATGTTTCTATTTCTACACCACCATCAAGCAAAATAATATATTGTTTTTGAGGTGCTGTGTGAAAATCGTAATTATAAGTTGGCATTACCTCTCTAAATATAATGCCTTTGACCTTTTCTGTATTTGAGATGAAACCAATTTCGCCGGCACAAGTCAAAGTTACATTTAGTTCTTCAAAATGACTGTCACCACGATTATCGTTGAATATTCTCGTTATTTTAAACATATTTAATTACTTATTAAAAATTAGTTTGTTTGCCAGTTTAATTTCATTATCAGTTATGGTATGCCCAATATTTTCGTATACCTTTTCAAAAACTTCAGCCCCCATACTTTCTTCTTTTAGTTATTCTTTTACCCAAACAGTACTATACTTTTCAGGATTTTTTTCAAAAGATGCACGAACAAACGAGCACGATGGCTTTACCTTAAGATTATGGTTAGTAGCATACTCCACCATTTCGTTTAACAACTTACCAGCAAATCCCTTGCCTCTTGCAGATTGATTTACCTCTGTGTGATAGGCATTGAGTTCG
>JACMLU010000020.1 GCA_014379405.1 Flavobacterium sp.
CTTTTAGCAGGGAAACCGCTATCAGCATTGACATTCAGGCAGACAAAAGTATTATTTGGGCTTTGCTCACTAATGCGGCTGATTACCCAAGATGGAACACAACCATAATATCAATAGACGGAACTATTACCAAAGGCGGGGAAATTCAATTAAAATCCACTCTTGACCCAAAAAGGGTTTTCAAACTTTCGGTAAAGGAATTTGAAGCCGGCAACAAATTAGTTTGGGGAGGCGCTATGGGCAAAAGGATTTACACACTTAAATCTATTGGCAAAGGGCTAACAAATTTCTCAATGAATGAAAAAATTGGCGGTCCAATTTTTCCTTTGTTCGCTAAAATGATACCACCCTTTGACAAATCATTTGAACAATTTGCAAGCGACCTTAAAAAGGAAGCAGAAACAATCAGTAACACCAAATAATTCACCTATTCTAAAATCAAAAAATGAAAATAGTTAAAGTTACCTATACAACTAAAGCTGAATTCTCAGAGAAAAATCAGCAAAACATAAAAAAAGTAATGTCTGATTTAACCAATCTGAAACATCAGGGTATCAACTACAATGCTTGCTTATCTGCCGACAATAAAACATTTATCCACACAGCTTTTTTTAACTCAGACGAAGACCAGAAAATTTTAAACGATTTACCCTCGTTCAAAATATTTCAGGAGCAACTCAAAGCAAGCGGACTTGAAGTTTCAACCAAACAAGAGTTTCTTCATTTAGTAGGTTCATCAACAAATATTTTCAACTAAAATTAACTCCGATGAAACATACATCAAATCTTAAAGCACTTAAATTATTTCTAACTTTTTATGGTATTGTCACTATAATGCTTTTCGGTACACTATTTTTACTTACTTCAATTGATGCACCAATTATGCAGGAAGGTGGAGCATTAAGATTTTTACGGTGGGATATACTTTCTAAACATGTAGAACTGATGATTGAAATTGTTTACCTGGTATGGGGCATTTTTATGCTCATTGCCGCCCGTAAACCATTATCCAATCTTTCTTTTATCAAATTTACACTTTGGGCAAACCTTGCACACGGAATACTTATGATTCCTCAGGCAACGATGGTAGGAATGATGCATAAAATGTACACCGATATTGCTTATTGTTTATTCTTAGCTATCGGGCTTTGGATTTGGACACCCAGAGGAGAAGAGATAATAGAGCAAAAAATGGCTTAGATTGATGAATAGAAATACAAATGGAATAATTGTTATAATTTTTTTGCTTTTTGTTGACCTGCTCATTTTCCAATATCAAAAAGCAAATTCACCCAAAGGCATTATACCCTGTTATCCTCCAGGTAATGATACAATAAAATATGTGCAATCTTTAGATAATAATTATTATGAAAAATAAAATCGGGACTAAAGAAAAACCAATGGTATTAAAAACACCACCATTGTCAAGTGAATACACAATGCATGTTGACCAAAAAGATGGAAAAGATGTATTGGTATGTACAGTTGGTAAAACTGTTTTGCTTTATAACATTGACTGTTTAGACGACTTACATAAAATGCTAAAAAAACA
>JACMLU010000021.1 GCA_014379405.1 Flavobacterium sp.
CAATCGAAAAAGTTAAAAATGCAGGTTATGGAGATGGCCAAATTTCAGAAATAATAGGAGTTATCGCTCTAAATGTCTTTACTAACTATTTTAATAACGTTGCGCAAACAGAGATTGATTTTCCGGTTTTGGCTCCGATAGAACAAAAGTAATTTAGAATTTTTCAGTAAACCATTCAGTCTTTTTTAATTAGATTGGATGGTTTTTTTTTCTAAGAAGTGATTTGCAATGATTCATTCAATTCAAAATGAAATTTCAGGATAGCCGGACTCTCTGGAAAAGTTCGAGAGACTTTTGCGGTTGAAGTAGTCTATCAGTCAGTTTTTATGAAGCTGTAAATTAGTCCACTTTTTGTTTTTAAATTAGGAATCAATCTTTAATTAAAAATAAAAGAATGTCTAATAAGCATTATTAAGTAAAGGTTATTAGTCACTTTCATTAGGGAAAAAATGCCAACTCATCGGGAAAATCTGCCTAACAACTCTTTATAAAAGTTAGGCAACTTTGTAATGTCGATAATGGCTCAATAAAAAATATAAAGTTAGAAATTTAATTTCCGAAGTACTGGAATCTGTTGGTAGACGAAATATTGCTGATAAAATTTATGTTCTATTTGATGGTACTTTGGTTACTAGTAAAGTGTATAACGATGTTTGGCCTATTAAAATAAGCAAAAATGTAGTAAAAAAGTTACTATAACTTTTTTACACTTATGAAAAACAGACTTGTCTGTATATTTAATTGTAGATTAAAAATTAGAAAAAATGAAAGAAAATGTTTTAACACTAGTAATGGTTATTGCTACAGCATTAGGTCAAGCCCAAGAAAAAAGTAATAAAGATTTAGATTTTACGATGAAGTACAAAACTATCAAAGTAGATAATCTGGATATCTTTTACAGAGAAGCTGGAAATCCTTCAAATCCGAAAATTCTTTTATTGCATGGATTTCCTTCTTCATCTAGAATGTTCAATGAGCTAATGGTTTCTTTATCTAAAGATTATCATTTGATTGCTCCGGATTATCCTGGTTTTGGACAGAGTTCTTCACCAAGCACAAGTGACTATAAATATACGTTTGATAATCTGGCATCTACCATTAGCAAATTTATTGATCTAGTTGGATTTGAAAAATTCAGTATTTATGTTCAGGATTATGGAGGCCCCGTTGGATTTAGAATAGCGACACAAAGACCAAGCGCCATTCAAGCTATTATCGTTCAAAATGCTAACGCTTATTTAGAAGGATTTGGTGAAGCAACTAAAGCATTAAATGATTATGTAATGAATCCGAACGCTGAAAACGAAAAACCCATCAGAGATTTTATGACACTAGAAGGTACCAAGTGGCAATATACAGATGGAGCTGAAAATATTTTAAAAATTAATCCCGACAGTTACATCACCGATCAATACTATTTGGATAGACCAGGTAATAAAGAAATTCAGTTAGAATTGGTTCGCAATTACGGTAGTAATGTAGCACTGTATGATACATGGCACAACTACTTTAGAATATACCAACCATTAACCCTTGTAATTTCCGGAAAAAATGATAAACTATTTATCGAGAAAGGAGCAATCGCATACAAAAAAGACATTAAAAATGCTCAAATAAGCTTGTTAAATGGAGGTCATTTCGTTTTAGAAGAAAAACACAAAGAAGCGGCTCAATTGATAAAAGACTTTTTAAGAAAAAATTTAAAAAAATAAACCAATAATCAAGAAAAAATAATTAACAAATTAAAAATTATAAATCATGAAAAATTTAATCATTATCAGTTTAACTGCAGTCTTGACTTTCACAGGTTATGGTCAAAACAAAGATTCAAAAACAACCACTAGCGCTGCTACAACATTTCAAACAATTAATAAAAAGGGTTTAACCCTAGATGTCTATTTTGCGGATGAAAACAAAAGTTTTGGAGTAGCATCTGTTATCATTAGCGGAAAAAGTGAAGTGGTACTTATTGATGCGCAATTTTCTCTTCCAGATGCTGAGAAAGTGGCACAAAAAGTCAAATCTAGTGGTAAAAAATTAACCACAATTTTTGTTTCTTTTGGTGATCCTGATTATTATTTTGGATTAGAAGTATTTAAAAAATATTTTCCAGAAGTTACTGTTTTTGCGGTACCAACTACGATTGCACATATAAAAGAAACTTATCAAAATAAGTTAGATTTTTGGGGACCAATTTTAGGCGATTTTGGAACAAAAAACATTGTTTTACCACAAGTTTTGAAAGGTAATAGTATCACACTTGATGGAGAGAAAATTGAAATTATTGGACTAAAGGATTTTCCTGATAGAACCTTTGTTTGGATTCCTTCAATAAAAGCAACTTTAGGCGGTATTAATGTTTTTGGAGATACTTTTCATCTTTGGATGGCGGATGCTCAAACTACAGAATCTCGTTCAAGATGGGCATCAGTATTAGAAAAAATTGAAGCTTTGAATCCTGAAATTGTAATACCAGGACACGCCAAAGCCGGAGCGTCACTAAATTTAGTTTCGGTAAAATATACTAAAGAGTATGTAAAAATTTACGAAGAAGCATTAAAGACGAACAAAACTTCAGAGGAATTAGTGAAATTTTTAAAATCAAAATTTCCGAATGCAACTTTTGAAGCTGGTTTAGTTCTTAGCGCAAAAGTAAACACAGGAGAAATGAAGTGGTAATATCGACCAATTTCATCATATAAAAAGTAATAAAATAACAAATTAAAATTTAAAATTATGACACGATTAAAAGCATTAAACCCAGAAGAAGCAACAGGAAAATCAAAAGAGTTGTTTGATGTTGTTAAAAGTAAAATGGGAATTATTCCTAATGTAACAAGAACTATGGCCAACTCGACAGCGGTTCTTGGTGGTTACTTAGGATTTAGTTCAGCATTAAGTAGCGCAAGCATTGGCACTAAATTAAGTGAACTTATATCATTAACTGTAGCTAATGAAAATGGCTGTGATTATTGCAACGCCGCTCACACTTTTGTAAGTGGAAAAATTGGTTTAGATCCAACAGCAATTGAGCAGGCAAGATCAGGTTTTTCTTCAGAGGCAAAAATATATGCTGCATTAGAATTTACAAAAGAAATTTTAGCTACAAAAGGCAATGTAAGTGACTTGGCAATCGAAAAAGTTAAAAATGCAGGTTATGGAGATGGCCAAATTTCAGAAATAATAGGAGTTATCGCTCTAAATGTCTTTACTAACTATTTTAATAACGTTGCGCAAACAGAGATTGATTTTCCGGTTTTGGCTCCGATAG
>JACMLU010000022.1 GCA_014379405.1 Flavobacterium sp.
AATCTCTGTGGCTCTTTTGCGAATCTTCGTGAAATAGCTTTACAAATAATTTTTCCTAAAAAACTTTGTCCCAATCTTATCAAACATTTCCTTAAATTTGCTACCGTTATTATAAAAGTTAGCGTTTAAAAAATCAGGATATGTTACAAATTGCATTTATTAGAGAGAATCAGGAAAAAGTAATCAAGGCTTTGGCAAAAAGAAATATGGATGCCACAAGCGTTGTTGAAGAGGTGGTACAACTGGATGAAAGACGTCGCGCTACACAAGTAGAATTGGACAATACTTTAGCTGAATCTAATAAATTATCCAAAGACATCGGTGAATTGATGAAAAGTGGCGAAAAATCAAAAGCCGCCATTCTCAAAGAAAAAACCGTTTTGTTGAAAGAAAAAAGCAAAGCATTGGCCGAAACTGCCGATCAATTGGCCGCAGATCTTTTAGAAAAACTATATACTTTACCCAATCTTCCTGCCGACATCGTTCCTGAAGGAAAAACTCCAGAGGAAAACTTAAATGTTTTCGAAGAAGGCGAAATTCCAGTTTTGCACGAAGGCGCACAACCACACTGGGATTTGGTAAAAAAATACGATATCATCGATTTCGAATTAGGAAACAAAATTACTGGCGCAGGATTTCCGGTTTACAAAGGAAAAGGAGCCAAGTTGCAACGTGCCTTAATCAATTATTTCTTGGATAAAAATACGGCTGCGGGATATAATGAAGTTCAGGTTCCGCATATGGTCAACGAAGCTTCGGCTTATGGAACGGGACAATTGCCGGACAAAGAAGGGCAAATGTATCACGACAAAACCGATGATTTATACTTGATTCCAACGGCTGAAGTTCCAGTTACAAATTTGTTTCGTGATGTGATTTTGAACGAAATCGAATTGCCTGTTTTAACTACGGCTTATACCCCTTGTTTCCGTCGTGAAGCCGGTTCTTATGGAGCTCACGTTCGTGGATTGAATCGTTTGCACCAATTTGACAAAGTCGAAATCGTGCGAGTGGAGCATCCTGATAAATCTTATGAAGCTTTGGAAGGTATGGTCGAACACGTAAAAAGCATTTTGAAGGAATTGAAATTACCCTATAGAATATTGCGCCTTTGTGGCGGCGATATGGGTTTCACATCGGCTTTGACTTATGATTTCGAAGTGTATTCTACGGCGCAAGAGCGTTGGTTGGAAATCAGTTCAGTTTCTAATTTCGAGACTTTTCAAGCGAATCGTTTGAAATTGCGTTTCAAAGATAAAGACGGGAAAAACCAATTGGCACACACTCTAAACGGAAGTTCATTGGCTTTACCAAGAGTTTTGGCAGGAATTTTAGAAAATTACCAAACTGCTGAAGGTATTGTAATTCCTGAGGTTTTGCGAAGCTATTGCGGGTTTGATATTATAGACTAACATTAGTGTTCAGTATTCAGTGATCAGTGGTTGTAGTAAATTAAGTATCAGATTGTAATTGTTTTGCAATCAATATTTAACTATTTCTCGCTGAATACTGAACACTGAATACTGAACACTTTTGAGATGAAACATTTAATTCTACATATCGCCCTGTTTTTTTCATTGGTTTGTTTTTCGCAAAACGAGCAATTGGCGCAGTATTATTATGATAAAGGCGATTTCGAAAAAGCCAAAATCAGTTTCGAAGAATTATTAAAATCATCACCACATAATTCACAATATTTCCAAAAAACGATTGATTGTTACCAGCAATTAAAGCAATTTGATATTGCCGAAAAAGCCATTCAGACACGATTGAACACCTACAAACAAGGTAGTCTTTTAGTCGAATTGGGCTATAATTTCCAGTTGCAAAAGAACGAGGCTTCCGCCAAAAAGTACTACGACGAGGCAATAGAAAGAATTAAGAAAAATCCAAACGAGGTATATGGAATTGCTAATTCTTTCGAGAGAAAAGTATTGTTGGCTTATGCCTTGAAATCCTATCAAACGGCAACGGCAATAGAGCCAAAGTATAATTTCAATTATCAAATAGCACAGCTTTATGGCCAACTCGGCAATACCGAAATGATGATTGCCACTTTCTTGGACGAAGCATACGCCAATCCACAAAATTCGATTCAAATCCAAAATCAGTTGGCTCGTTTTATGGCCGAAGAAGGAGATGAAAATTTCAACGAAACCTTGCGAAAAGCTTTAATAACAAGAGCTCAAAAGAATCAGGATATTTTTTGGAACGAATATTTGAGCTGGTATTATGTGCAGCAAAAAGAATTTGGAAAAGCCTTCATTCAGGAAAAAGCTGTCTATAAACGTAATCCCGATTCGCTTTCCAGTATTGTCAATTTAGCCCAACTCGCCATTGAGGAAGATGATACCGAAGCTGCTAAAGAAATTCTGGGATTTGTACTGGAAAACACCAAAGATTTGGAGTTGCTCATACAAGCTCATTCCTATTTGATTGAAATGAAAATTGACAAGGCGCAGGAAAAAGATTTCGCCGCCATCGACTCTGAATTGAAGAGTTTGTTGAAGGAATATGAAATAAGTCCAATTACCTTATCTTTGCAACTAATTCAGGCGCATTTTGTAGCCTTCAATTTACGAAAACCGGAAGAAGGAAAAGCCATAATCAAGAAAGCGCTCGAATTGCAATTGAACGATTTTGAAGCGGCTCAAGCCAAAATGGAACTGGCCGATATTTTTCTTTTCGAAGAGAAATTCAATCAAGCGTTGATTTATTATTCCCAAATTGAAGAGAATTTAAAAAATGATGCCGTGGCGCATGAAGCAAGTTTGAAGGCGGCTAAAACGAGTTATTTTCAAGGTGATTTTGTGTGGGCTTCGAAGCAATTCAAGGAATTGAAATCGGCGAGCACGCAATTAATTGCCAATGATGCTTTGGAATATTTCCTTTTAATCAGCGATAACACCGTTGCCGATTCGACTCAAACGGCCTTGAAACAGTTTGCCAAAGGCGATTATTTCTTGTATCAAAAGAGGAATCGGGAAGCAGCAGCACAGTTTCAGGCAATTTTGAAAAGTTTCAAAGGGCAAGAAATAGAAGCCGTGACGATGTTGCGTTTGGGAAAAATTTACGAAAAACAAGGCGAATATAATTTGGCTTTAAGCCAATATCAAAATATTATTGACAACCACTCGGATGGTATTTACATAGACGAAGCATTGTATTTTTCGGCAGAAATTTATAACAATAAGTTACACGAACCCGAAAAAGCAAAACCGCTTTACGAGAAAATAATTTTTAATCATCAAGACAGCATTTATTTTGTCGAGGCTCGTAAGGAATACAGACAATTGCGGGGAGATAAGAATCTTTAAAAAATGGTTAATCGGTTAATTGTTTAATCGATTAACTGGTTAAACAATTAACCGATTAAATTAATTCACAACAATGATCATTTACAACGTTACCACAAACATACACGAAAGCGTTCATCAGCAATGGATGATTTGGATGCAACACAAACACATACCTGAAATGTTGGCCACGGGAAAATTCTCTTCGGCAAAAATGGTTCGCGTTTTAATCGAAGAAGAAATGGGAGGAACAACCTATTCGGTTCAATACACAACGGATAGCAGGGAAACGTTGCAAAAATATTATCTGGAAGATGCACCGGCTTTGCGTGACGAAGGAATAAAATTATTTGGAGACAAAATGCTTTCTTTCAGAACGGAATTGGAGTTGATTTCAGAGCATTAAATCAAATTAACCTTGTAAATTTTAATTTTACTTTCAAATTTACAAGGTTAATTTGTTGACTGTTCTAATTAAACTTGTATATTTGAAAATAATATTCAAGAAATGATTGATAGAGTCCTCAATAGCGTTGTTCCTAAATTACTCGAATTTTTTCCTTCTGTGGGGCTAATTGGTTCTAGACAAGTAGGAAAAACTACGTTCGTCAAAAATTTACAACCTTTGATAAGCAAACCCATACTGTATTTGGATTTAGAAGATACAGATGATTTTGAACTATTAAATACCAATGCGCAATGGTTTTTATCTCAAAACACTGACAAGCTAATTGTTATAGATGAAGTGCAAAGAGATTTAAAACTTTTCCCTTTATTACGTTCGTTGATGGACAAACAAGATAAGTCTGGACAATTTATTTTATTGGGTTCGGCCTCACCAGAATTATTATCTCAAAGTTCAGAAACGTTAGCAGGAAGAATTGTTTATAAAGAATTGACACCCATACGATTTGATGAAGCAACCCAAATAAAGCTAGAAATACTTTGGTTTAGAGGAGGTTATCCAAAGGCGTTGCTAGCGCCAAATGATTTTTTCTGGCAAGAATGGCAACAGGCTTACATTAAAACCTATATCGAAACCGATTTGAGAATGCTTGGACTATCGGCATCACCGGTTTTAATTGGGAAATTATTACGAATGATAGCTTCGGTTCAAGGTTCGATAATCAATTATTCTATGTTGGGGAATGCATTGGGAATCTCCAGTAATTCAGTAAAAAAATACATTGATTTTTTAGAACATTCATTCATAATCCGAAGATTGGAACCTTACTTTGTGAATATTGGAAAGCGTATGGTTAAGAGTCCTAAAATCTATATTCGCGATAGCGGAATTTTGCATTCGTTGTTGCAAATAAACAGTTATGATGCTCTTATTTCAAATGTCATCGCAGGAAATTCTTGGGAAGGGTTTGTAGTAGAACAAATTATTTCGAGTCTCAACAATCAATGTGTCCCTTTCTTTTATAGAACGCAAAGTGGTTCCGAAATAGATTTGTGTATCGTAAAAGGCAATGAAATTGTGGCTACCTTTGAGATAAAATTATCCAATAATCCAAAAATTAGCCGAGGCAATACGGAATCGATCACGGATTTGAAAACTAAAAATAATTTTATAGTTACTTTTGCAGGCGGAGATTATGCCTTAAACGAAAATTGGCGTGTTTGTGATTTGAATTCGATAGAAAAGCACTTAATTGAACTAGGATTGAAAGACCCAAATTTTGTGTAAACCGATTTTTAATCGAATTGAAGTTGATTTCGGAGCATTAAAAAGTGTTTGGTTTGGAAATGAATTAGCCACAGATTGAACGGATTAAACAGATTGACACAGATTTTATGTGGGATTTAGAGAAATATTCGTGACCATCGATAAAATCCGTGTCATCTGCGTCCTATTTGAACGTAACCTTAGAATTTATAGAATAACAATAAATATATAACCTTTGCGCCTTCGTGCCTTCGTGGCAAAATAAAACAATATGGAAAAAGTAAAAGCCAAAAAACACCTCGGACAGCATTTCTTGAAAGACGAAAGCGTAGCGCAAGCCATCGCCGACACCTTGAATCTCGAAGGTTATGACGATGTATTAGAAATCGGGCCGGGAATGGGTGTTTTGACCAAGTATTTATTGGAAAAACCAATCAGCACTTATGTTATCGAAATCGACACCGAATCGGTTGAATATTTGGATGCCAATTATCCAAAATTGCACGGTAAAATCATTTCCAAAGATTTCCTGAAATATGATGTCAATGAAGTTTTCGGTGGAAAGCAGTTTGGAATAATTGGAAATTTCCCATACAATATTTCGACACAAATTGTTTTTCGAACATTAGAATTACGGAATCAAATTCCAGAATTTGCGGGAATGTTCCAAAAAGAAGTTGCAGAACGCATTTGCGAGAAAAAAGGAAGCAAGACCTACGGAATTCTTTCTGTTTTGGCACAAGCCTTTTACGATGCCGAATATTTATTCACGGTCGACGAACACGTTTTTATTCCGCCACCAAAGGTAAAATCGGGGGTTTTGCGTTTGCGTAGAAAAGAAGATTTCAGCTTGCCTTGTGGCGAAAAGTTGTTTTTCACGGTCGTGAAGACCGCTTTCCAGCAACGTAGAAAAACCTTGAGAAATAGTTTAAAAACACTAAATTTGTCCGATAATCTGCGTGAAGACGAAGTTTTTAACCTGCGTCCTGAACAACTTAGCGTAGAACAATTTATAGCATTGACCCAAAAAATAGAAGCCGATGGAGTTTAAAATCAGCAAAGAACTAATTCAAGAATTAGAGCAACTTATTCAAAGTAAAGACGACCAGCAACTGGAAGTTTTATTGAATGACTTGCACCATGCTGATATTGCCGAAATTCTCGATGAGCTTGATTTTGACGAGGCTACCTATATTTTCAAGGTTTTAGATTCTGAAAAAACGGCCGAAATCCTTCTCGAATTAGAGGATGATTTACGGGAGAAAATATTAAGCAGGCTTTCGCCAAAAGAAATTGCGGAAGAACTTGACGAACTCGAAACCAATGACGCCGCCGATATTATTGCCGAACTTTCGCAAAGCAAAAAGCAAGAGGTAATCTCGGAACTTCAAGACGTGGAGCACGCCAAAGACATTGTCGATTTGTTGCGTTACAAAGAAGATACTGCGGGTGGAATCATGCACAAGGAGTTGGTAAAAGTCAACGAAAACTGGGACGTTTTTACTTGCATCAAGCAAATGAGAATCCAGGCCAAAAACATTTCCAGAGTGCATTCTATTTATGTTGTTGATGATGAAGACCGACTTTTAGGACGTTTGTCGCTCAAGGATTTGTTGACTACAGCGGCAAAAACACCTATTAGCGAAGTATATATCAAAAAATTAAATTCGGTAATCGTAGATACCGAAGATGTTGAGGTGGCTCGTATCATGCAAAAATACGATTTGGAAGCTATTCCAGTAATTGATGAATTGGGACGATTGGTCGGTCGAATTACTATCGATGACATCGTGGACGTAATCAAGGACGAAGCAACCGAAGATTACCAGTTGGCTGCCGGTATCTCGCAAGACGTTGAGGCCGATGACAGCATTTTGGAGTTGACAAAAGCCCGTTTACCTTGGTTGGTGTTGGCACTGTTGGGCGGTTTTGTATCCGTAAAAGTCCTCGGATTATTCGGAGGAGCAATGACCAATCACGGAAATTTATTCTTTTTCACGCCACTAATCGCTGCGATGGCAGGAAATGTCGGCGTGCAATCTTCGGCAATTATTGTGCAAGGTTTGGCCAACGACACCTTGAGCGGTTCATTGTTCAACCGATTGATAAAAGAAGTTTCTTTGAGTTTGTTGAACGGCGTAATTCTGGCCACCATTTTGTTTTTGGGAAGCCATTTTCTTTTAAATGTAGAATTTATAATAGGAGTCATCGTGACCATTGCCTTGATTTCGGTAATTATTATAGCTTCGCTCATCGGGACATTTGTGCCCATATTATTGGATAAATTCGGAATTGACCCCGCACTTGCAACAGGGCCGTTTATCACGACCAGCAATGACATTTGCGGAATTCTTATTTATTTTTCGATAGCCAGATTGATTTTAGGTTTTTAATACATATACAAAATGAAAGTACATATTATTGGAGGAGGAAATCTTGGTGTTTCCGTGGCATTGGGAATAGCAAGGTTTTCGAAAGACAACCAAATCACCATTACTAGAAGAAATACGGCAAGCATTCTCTATTTGGAAGAATTGGGCGTTACCGTTTCAAAGGACAACAAACACAACATTCAAGAAGCAGACGTTATTATCCTAACCATCAAACCGTATCAAGTGGATACTGTTTTGGCGGATATTCTCCAAGTAATTTCCAATAAAGTAATTGCTTCTGCCGTAAGCGGATTGTCGATTGAAAATCTGCAAAAAAAGATAGGCGATTCCAATTCTGCCATTCGAATTATGCCCAATATCGCGTCTCAATTCGGTGCTTCGGCGACTTGTATTGCTTTTAATGAAAAACATAACGAACAAGCCCAAAATGTAGTTTCTCTTTTCCAAGATTTAGGAACAGCTCCTATTATCGACGAAAAATTGATGGATGCTGCAACTGTTTTGGCGGCAAGCGGAACAGCTTTCGCTTTGCGTTACATTCGCGCTTCGATGCAAGCCGGAATCGAAATCGGATTCGACTGGAAAACGGCTTTAGATATTTCAGCTCAAACCGTGAAAGGTGCTGCCGAAATGATTTTGGAAGAAAACATACATCCAGAACAATTAATTGATAGAGTAACAACGCCTCAAGGTTGTACCATCGCTGGTTTGAGCGAAATGGAAACCCACGGATTCAGTTCGTCATTGGTTCGCGGAATTAAAGCAGCTTTGAAGAAAATCAAGGGATAGTTTTTTGGGCATTCCCACGCTTCCACTATCGTTCCAGCGTGGTCGGGCTGTACGTTCCCGCTTCCCGATGAAAAATCGGGAGAGCTCCACTGCCATCCCTAATGCAAAAGAGCAACTTGTAAGAATTGGTATTAAACAATGCCAATGCGCTATATTTCATTTGTCACGCTGGAAGCGTCTCAACGCTCGAGAGCAACATAATTGAGACGCTTCCAGCGTGACAAATAGCAAGAATAAAGTATTGCTATAAATATTCAGAAACACTAAATCTGCAATCAAGAATCGTTAATCTTCATTCAAAAATCTATAATTTTGAACACAGACATAAAAATCCTCCACATCGACAGTAATCATCCCATACTTTGGGAACAATTGCAACAAGCAGGATTTAACAACCACGAAGATTTTACTTCAACCAAAGCGGAAATCGAAGCCAAAATCCATGATTATCAAGGCATCGTCATCCGCAGCCGATTCAAAATCGACAAAACTTTCTTGGACAAAGCCATTAATCTGCAATTCATTGCCAGAGTGGGCGCTGGTTTGGAAAGCATCGATTGCGAATACGCCTTATCCAAAAATATCCAGCTTATTGCAGCTCCGGAAGGAAACCGAAATGCTGTTGCCGAACATACTTTGGGAATGATTTTGTCGCTTTTCAACAATTTGAATCAAGCTGACAGCGAAATAAAATCAGGACATTGGAACCGGGAAAAAAACCGTGGTCACGAACTTGATGGAAAAACCATAGGCATCATTGGTTACGGAAATATGGGGAAATCTTTTGCGAAAAAACTGCGAGGTTTTGAGGTGGAAGTCTTGTGTTACGACATACTGGAAAACGTAGGCGATGAAAATGCACGACAAGTTTCGCTCGAAGAATTACAACAAAAAACAGATGTTTTAAGCCTACATATTCCTTGGACTCCCGAAACCGACAAAATGGTTGATGTCGATTTTATCGAGGCTTTCGCCAAACCTTTTTGGATAATCAACACCTCCAGAGGGAAAAACATTGTCACCGCCGATTTAGTCGAAGCGATGCAGACGAAGAAAGTTCTTGGAGCTGGGTTGGACGTTTTGGAATATGAAAAATTGTCTTTTGAAACCCTTTTTCAAGACAAAGACACTCCTGAAGCTTTTCAATATTTGTTGAATGCAAAAAATGTAATTCTCTCGCCACACATCGCCGGCTGGACATTTGAAAGCCACCAACGACTGGCGCAGGTTATTGTCAATAAAATTAAGAGGTTATATTTTTAGTCTCTTTCAGGTTTTGATTTAAATTGCCTTTGGTTTTAGCCAAAGGTTTTTTTATGAATAATAATTATTGGTTTTTACAAAATATAAAGCGCATTATTTTCATATTAAATAACACTATTTTTCTGTAAAAATTATTATATTAGCAGACGTATTGGAGTTCAGAAACCAAAAAAACGAGGAGTAGCCGAAAATCCACAAGAGTAGGTGTCAACTAAATATTTTAATTATGATTGAATGGTACAAAAAAGTAGTTTTTGAAAATTATGCCAATTTTAAAGGAAGAGCAAGACGAAGTGAATATTGGTATTTTATATTGATGAATATGATTATATCGACCGTCACAATGATGATTGATAAGGGATTAGGGATAAAATTTGGTGTGAATTTATTATATGGAATTGCGGTGTTTATCCCAACTTTGTCAGTATCGGTAAGAAGATTACATGATATTGGTAAAAGCGGTTGGATATTGCTAATTTCATATATTGCTATCATTATTTGTGCAGTAGGTTTGGTCCTTGGGATGTTGACATTAGGGAGTTCTTCGTTTAATATTTGGTTTGCTATCCCAATTATAGTTATGGTTGCTATATGTATTTGGATGTTAGTTCTTTTTGTTACAGAAGGTAATGATGGGATGAATAAATATGGTTCAGACCCTAAAAATATATTTGGCGAGGATGACGAAATAGATGAAATTGGAGTAACTGAAGCATAATTAAAATTCAAGATATAATATAAAGCTTTCGATAATTTTTATATTTTTACTTTAACTAACAAATAATCAATGGAAACCACAAAACATGAAGCTTGGAACACTCCAAATAGCCCAATTCCTGTATTTAAAGTCGATCCAATTATAGTGTTAATCCTGGGATTTATCACTTGTGGATTGTATTTAATTTATTGGAATATTAAAATAGCCGAAGTATTGAATGCAGTATCGGAACGTGAAGTTATTTCGTCCCCAATTGCTGTTTTTGCCGGATGTTGTTATCCTGTAAATGTTTATTTCTTTTATTTGGCAGGCAAAGACGGATTGCCACAAGTGTATAAGCGCATTGGTTATCCACAGAAAGATGATACAGTGCTATTGATAATTTTAGGGCTTTTCTTTCCAATGGTGGCCGCAATGATTGTTCAAAATGACATCAACAGGTTATACAATTAATACCCAATCCAAACGTAAAGTTTACGGAATCATCGGCGCATTTATCACGCTGATGGTTCCGTTTTTTTTAATCTTTTTTAATCAGGACAACCATCTCGAAACGGCTCAATCTCTGTGTCCTTTGAAGATGCTTACGGGTTTTCCTTGTCCGGGTTGCGGAATTACAAAATCTTTGGTTTATTTCTACGAGGGTGATTTTCAAAAAAGCCTTTATTATCATATTATGGGGCCATTTGTAATTCTGTTTTGCATTGTTACCATTGGGGTGCTTACAACCGAATTAATAACGAAAAAGGAATATTTCAATGGGTTGCTTTTCAATAGAAAATTAGCTTATGGATTGGCAATATTTTTGGTAAGCTATCACTTCATCCGAATTATTTATTTCATCAATAACAATTCAATTGACGATATATTACGTCAGTCTATTTGGAGGTGAAATACTTGTTTGTCATTTCGACGAAGGAGAAATCACATAACGAGAGCAACTAATGAGATTTCTCCTTCTTCGAAATGACAAATAAACTGGAAATAAAAATTTACTCTTCTTTCTCGGCCAATTTTCTTTCCAATTCGGCCTGAAATTCTTCCATTACCGGTTTTACGGTGCTGTCCGGAATGTCGGAAATTCGGATGTACATTAATCCGTCTATCGCATTGTTAAAAAGAGGGTCAACATTAAAAGCGACAACGCGTGCGTTTTGCTTGATGTATTTTTTGATCAAGACAGGAAGCCTTAAAGTGCCCGGTTCCAATTCGTCAATGAGTTTGTCAAATTTGTTCAAATCGGCTTCAGCTTCGTCAAATATAAAATCCTTGTCAGCATCTTTCAGTTTTACGCGGAATGCTTTTTTGGGATGAATATATTGTGCGATATAAGGGTCGTAAAAGTTAGATTTCATAAATTCAATCATTAATGATTTCGAAAAATCAGAAAATTGATTGCTGATACTCACGCCGCCCAACAAGAATTTATGTTCTGGATGGTGCAAAGTAATATGGATAATTCCTTTCCAAAGCAGGAAAAGAGGCATCGGTTTTTGTTGGTATTCCTTAACGATAAAAGCGCGTCCCATTTCGATGGAATGCTGGAGCATATCATATAATTCTGGTTCAAAACGGAATAAATCATTGAGGTAAAATCCTTCGACTCCATGTTTTGGGAAAATTTCCGAGCCAAGTCCCATTCGATAAGCACCGGCAATTTTTTGAGCATCGGCATCCCATAAAAACAGATGACGGTAATATTTGTCGTAAGAGTCAATGTCTATCGATTCATTTGTTCCTTCACCCACTTCCCTAAAGGTAATTTCTCTCAAACGTCCTATTTCGTGAAGCACGTTTGGAATTTCTTTTGCCTTGGCAAAAAACACTTCATAGTTCTTGCTTTGCAACAATCGACAGTCGTTTTCCCTTAAAGTATCAACCTCCTTGATGATTTTTTCTAGACTCGCAGCCGTCACGATTTCCTTCGGATTCTTTGGAAGTTTTAAAGTTGGTGTTGGTAAAAATGGTGTTTCCTTTTCGAAAGGATTGGCCAACATATAGGTTTTTCGTCTTAAAAATTCCGAATAATCATCAAGTGATTTGTGTTCGTTTTGTTCCGCAACAGAAATGGGTTTCCCGATACGCACTTTTATCACGCGATGTTTTTGGGTCAATAATTCCGAAGGCAATTTTGCAGTTCGCAACGTATCACTAATTTTCGAAAGAAAATAAAACAACCAACTGTTCTTGGCGTGAAAATAAATAGGAACAACAGGAACTTGTGCTTTTCGGATAACTTTTATGGCTCCTTCTTCCCAAGCTTTGTCCACAACCAATTTGTCGTCTTTGTAGGTCGAAACTTCTCCGGCTGGAAACATTCCCAGTGGTTTTCCGTCGCTCAAATGACGCAAAGTTTCCTTGATTCCAATCACGCTCGACTTGGCATCTTTGTGGGTTTCAAAAGGATTAACCGGCATGATGTAAGGCTTCATCGGATCAATGCGATGCAACAGGAAATTGGCAATAATTTTGAAATTAGGCTCTTGCTCTAGCATTAATTTCAATAGCAAAATACCATCAATTCCTCCTAATGGATGATTGGAAATGGTAATGTATGCTCCATCTTTGGGCAATCGTTTGAAATCTTCCTCCGGAATTTCAAATTTTATCTGGAATTCATCCAATATGGCATTTAGAAACTCCACTTCTTTCAAGTGTTTGTTTCTGTCATATACTTTGTTTAACGTTGAAATCTTCAATACTTTCATCAATAACCAGCCTGAAAAAGTACCTAAAAACCCGTACTTGTCAGTGTTTATTGCTTTTGCAACTTCTTTAGCGGTTACTAAACCCATATTTAGTTTATGATTTTTTTAACAGGTAACAAAGATAGCAAAAAACTCCATTTTCTTTCTTTTTGCCCCCTAATCTTTGAAGTTTTTATTACATTTGAAACTCAAAAAAAATATAATGAAATGAGCATATCATTATATTTGGTCGCAAAACCAAAAATAATATGCGACTCGAGCGATAGCGAACAGGCGAAGCAATTTCAAATGACCAAAAAAGCAATAAATAACAACACATGAAAATCATTTCGTATAACGTCAACGGTATCAGATCCGCAATTTCAAAAGGGTTTATTCCTTGGCTGCAACAAGCAAATCCCGACGTGATTTGCCTTCAGGAAATAAAAGCCACTCCGGAACAAATTCCGCTTTTAGATTTTGAACTCGCCGGTTATCCTTATCATTATTGGTTTCCAGCGACAAAAAAAGGCTACAGTGGCGTGGCCATTTTATCTAAAGTAAAACCCAACAACGTGGTTTTTGGAACAGGAATTCCGCATATGGATTTTGAGGGAAGAAACCTTCGCTTGGATTTTGATGAATTTTCGGTGATGAGTTTGTATTTGCCTTCGGGAACCAATATCGAAAGATTGTCACATAAGTTTATGTTTATGGATGATTTCCAGAATTACATAGATGAATTGAAAAAAGAAGTTCCAAACTTGGTAATTTGCGGTGACTACAACATTTGTCACGAAGCAATTGATATTCACGACCCCATTCGAAACAAGAAGGTTTCGGGATTTTTGCCCGAAGAAAGAGCTTGGTTGGACGGTTTTATGAAAAGCGGATTCATAGATAGTTTCCGATTTTTGAATAAAGAACCCGGTAATTACACTTGGTGGACAATGCGATTTCCTTCGGCAAGATTAGAAAACAAAGGTTGGCGCATCGATTATTGTTTAGTGAGCGAACCTTTGAAACAAAAAATAAAAAGAGCCGTTATATTACCCGAAGCCAAACATTCAGACCATTGTCCGAGTTTGGTGGAGATTGAATAATTAAAATGGCAATTTCAATGGCAATGCCAAAAATCAATTAAAAAGGTTTTAATAAAATTAAATTATAAAAAATGATAAAAAGAATTTCCCTCGGATTGCTGATTATAGCACTTTCTACTTCTTGCGTTTCCAAGAAGATTTACACTGATTTAGAAAGTAAATACGCCGATTTGAAGAAAGAAAACAGAAGTATTTCCGATGAAAACGCCGACTTGCTGAAAGCCAAAAGTCAACTCGAATTAGAACGTGATGGTTTGAACAAAGACTTGGCAAAAGTAAAATCGGAACGCGAAAAATTGCAAGCGGATTATGCGGCTTTAAATAAAAAAATGGATGTTTTGAAAGATTCTTACTCTGCCTTGGAAAAAAACAGCAGCGAATCTTTGAAAGCCAATATGGCCAAAAACCGTGAGTTATTGGAACAATTGGGAGTCAAAGAAAAAGCATTGGCTTTGGAACAAGAGCAATTAAATAAAAACAACCAACGATTAAAAGAATTAGAAGATTTGATAGCCGCCAAAGAAGCAAGTATGCGAAAATTAAAAGAAACGCTGTCGAAAGCCTTGAATGGTTTTGAAGGAAAAGGTTTGACCGTGGAGCAAAAAAACGGAAAGGTTTACGTTTCTATGGAGAACAAATTGTTGTTTAGTTCCGGAAGTTGGGCTGTAGGTTCAGAAGGGAAAAAAGCGGTTGTTGAAGTTGGGAAAGTATTGGGCGACAATCCTGATATTTCCGTTTTGATTGAAGGCCACACTGATGATGTTCCTTACGCTGGTTCAGGTCCAATCGCCGACAACTGGGATTTATCTACCAAAAGAGCTACTGCAATTGTTGCCATCTTAGGTGAAAATAAATTGGTAAACAAACAAAATTTAACTGCTGCCGGCCGAGGCGAATTCTCTCCATTGGCAAGTAATGCTTCAGCAGAAGGAAAAGCGAAAAACCGTAGAATCGAAATTATCTTGACTCCAAGATTAGATGAAATCGCCGATATGTTGAAGGATATTAATTGAAATTTACAGCTTTGGCAAAGTTTTGAACTTTGCCAAAGCTTGTTATAAAAGACAAGGTTCAGCGTTTTTCTCTGAACCTTTTTCTTTTGGAATACCTTTGTATCTTTGGACATAAAATATCTTCAGATGAAATACACGACTTTACCCAATACCGACATAAAAATCAGCAAAATTTGCCTTGGCACAATGACTTTTGGTCAACAAAATACCGAAGCCGAAGGCCACGCCCAAATGGATTATGCACTTGAAAAAGGAGTCAATTTTTTTGACACCGCCGAAATGTATTCCGTTCCGGGACGTAAAGAAACTTACGGAAGTACCGAAAAAATCATTGGGACTTGGTTTAAAAAATCAGGAAAAAGAGAAGAAATCGTTTTGGCTTCCAAAATTGCAGGACCCAATCCAGGCTTGTCTTACATTCGAGAAAATATGGATTTTTCTCCCGAGAGTATTGCCTTGTCACTAGACAAAAGTTTGACTCGATTGCAAACCGATTATATCGATTTGTACCAACTACATTGGCCGGAGCGTAAAGCCAATTTTTTTGGACAACGCGGTTTCAAAGTGCAACACGATGTTTGGGAGGACAATGTTCATTCCGTTTTAGAAACATTGGAAGGTTTTATCAAACAAGGAAAAATAAAACATATTGGACTTTCGAATGAAACACCTTGGGGGATTATGCGGTTTTTAGAGGAAAGTAAATATCAAAATTTACCCAAAATAAAAACGGTACAAAATCCGTATTCGCTGCTGAATAGAACTTTCGAAATTGGTTCTGCCGAAGTTTGTATGAGAGAAAATGTGGGATTGTTGGCTTATTCTCCAATGGCTTTTGGCATATTGTCGGGTAAATTTTTGAATGGCGAAAGTCATCCGAATTCCAGAATCAAATTGTTTCCGCAATTTGCCAGATACAACAGCGCACAATGTGCCGAAGCTACAAAATTGTATCAAGAAGTGGCTCACAAAAATGGAATGACCTTGACAGAAATGGCTTTGGCATTCGTAAACCAACAAGCTTTTGTTACCAGCACGATTATTGGCGCCACGACAATGGAACAATTAAAAGAAAATATCGCCACGATTGATATTGTTCTATCCGATAAAATTCTGAAAGAAATAGATGCAGTGCAGGCTGTAATTCCTGATCCTGCGCCGTAATGAAATAGAAAACCCGACAGGTTTTAAAAACCTGTCGGGTTTGTTTTTATAAATTATCAATTACCTTGTCTTTAGGATATTTTACTCTGTAACTTATCCTGATTTTTTTGGTTTCATTGGGTTTTAAATTCAAATCCCAAGTGAGAATTCCAGTTTCTGAATTTACTTTTGCACCATCGTTTTGCAATAATTCAATTTCGATTTCCTTGTCTGGACTCAATGGATATTGGTCTTTCAACAACAAATTAGCTGTTTCTTTTTTATTGTTGCGAACGGTAATATCGTAGGTGAAAGTTTGTTCTTTTTTGGAAGACAAGAATTTTGTTCCGGATTTATCAGCAACTTTTTCACGACTGATGGATATTTTTTTGTCTCTTCCCATACTCAAATTCAAGGTGTCTGAAGTCTGGCTTGGATTAATTGTTGTTTTGCCCACATACATTCCTTCGAAAATAATATTGGCATCGCCTTTTAGCAAATTATATTTCGAATAATCGACAATTTCTGCCAATAAAAAGGCCTCTTTTTCAACTCTTGGCGCAGCATAATATTTGAAAGTTGCAGGAATTTTTATTTCTTTCAATGCCACGCTATGGGCTTTTCCATTGGATAAAATATCATAAGGAATGTCGATGTCGAATGAAATATTAAGTTGATTTTCGTTAACAGTTGTGTAGTTTGAAATGGAACTAACAGCACCAACGGAACTTTTCTTTTTTTGCGTTCCATAACCCACAACAACCACTTCTTCTAACTTTGATTCACTATCAATAAAACCATTAAGATTTCGGGATTCCTGATATTTTAAAAACCACGGATTTACATTTGGTGCTTGATTATTTTGATTTGGATTTCCGCTTGACAAAGTCAGTTTTACTTTTTTCCAATCGATTCCCGTGTTTTGAATCACTTGTGCTTTGTACATCAAATTAATTGGTTCAACAACACTGTTCGAACGCAAATCATAAAATGGTTTCCAATTTGCGGCTCCAGTCAAATAATTAATTCCGAAATCCACGTTTCCGGCAATTTCGTTCATTACTTGGATGATTATTTTTCCTTTTGAAGTTTTTTCTTCTTTTGAACTGTTGATTTCGAGTTTCGAATTTAATTTAACCAGTAGCCCATTGAGTTTGGTTGATTTTTCGTCTAAAGCATCGTAATTGTTATTGGCTTCGGTTCTTTTGAGTTTGTAATAATCGACCATTTTCATTAATTCGGCTACATTCAAACCCGAATTCGCTCCTGAAATTTGTTGGTTTTTATCCAATAATTCTATGGCTTTACTTTCTGAATCCCGAGCATTTTCGACTTTTTGAATTTCTTTTTTTACCAATGTAATGCTGTCGCGGACTTTTTTGATGGCGGGATTGGTTTCGTCCAATTCATATTCCGACACATAATCCTTCGTGAATTGTACAGAAAGCACCGTAACGGTTGATGGTGCACCAATTTGTATCGTGTTTTGATTTGCATAATCCGAAACGTTTTTAATCACGATTTCGCTGGTTCCTTTTGGAAGCACAAGTGAAGTAGTTTGCGAAATTTCGGCAGAATTAAAATAAACAGTTACCGCTTTTACTTTAGCAGAAATAAATATTGGTTTTTGAGCAAAGGCAAATACCGAAATCAAGAACGCAAATAGGAAATGAATTTTTTTCATAATGTATCATTTAAGAATATATCTTATAGATAACAAATAACGGAAAAAGGTTGGGAAGGTCTAAAATTTTTATAAAAAATGTATGAATTTTAATATTATTAGGATTAATTTCTAGAAGCTCTGCTTCTTTTTTTTTTGCCACAGATTTCACGGATTTTCACATATTTTTTGTTTGTGTAATTTGGCGTTTTATATTATTCAATAATCAATCGGTGGGTTGAAAGTTGTCCATGATCATTTTTAATGGTTAAAATGTAAAAACCGTTAGACAAATGAGTTGTTTTGATGATGGTTGTAGGTTTATCTATGGTTATTTGTTGTAGTAACATTTTGCCATTCAAATCAAAAAGCCTAACTTCTGTTGGATAATTTTTGTTTGATTTTTGGATAATAATTTCAGATTTTGTTGGGTTGGGATAAACTATAAATTGAGATTTTTCAGGCTTGTTTATGCCTAATGATGTGTCGTTGATTTTGAAAATTGTTCCGTTATTTATTGCAGCAATATACAGTTCGCCATTAGTATCTTCTCCAAAAGTTGAAAAATTATTTCCTGAGAAAGTTTGAGAATAGATAATTGTTCCAGTTGAGGACATCATTCCTATTCGTGGATTGCAATAATCAGTAAAGAAATACAATTCTTTAAAGTTGGGATAGCTTATGCCGTTATAAATATACCCACCCGTAACAGAGCAAGCACCACTAGAGTGATTTATGACAGCTAGCGGGAACTTCATCGAAGCTTGTGTAGGACAGCCTGTTGTGTTGAATGCTGTATTTCCTTCATAACAACGCCATCCATAGTTTAATCCTGCTTCGGCTGTACTTACCACATTAATTTCTTCAATGTTATTTTGACCCACATCGGCAATCCATAAATTGTTTTTGATTTTGTCAAAGGAAAATTTCCAAGGATTTCGTAGTCCAATTGCCCAAATCTCATCGGCTCCTGCAATTCCCACATACGGATTGTTATTCGGGATGCCATAGAGCGATCCAGTATTTACATCTATACGAAGCATTTTTCCCAATAATTCATTACTGTTTTGTGCTCTGTTTCCTGGATCTCCACCACTTCCACCATCGCCCATCCCAATATATAAAAACCCATCAGGACCAAATTTTAAAGTTCCTCCATTATGATTGGTAAAGGGTTGAGCAATTGTTAAAAGAATACTCCCACTAGAAGTATTTGCAATATTAGGATTTCCGCTATCTACAGTATATTTAGCAATTACAGTATTTCCGGATAGATTGGTGTAATTAACAAAAAACAGTCCATTAGAAGCATAATTAGGATGGAATGCCAATCCCAACAAACCTTGTTCAGAACCAGTACTTACTAAAGTAGAAATATCCAGAAAAGGCGAGGCGTTTGTAGTTTTATTTGAGTTTAAAATTTTGATTTTGCCTCCTTTTTCCACAACAAACAATCTGCTGTCTCCAGCATTTGAAATTTCTACAGGACTTGTAAAACCTGATGCGAAAGTTTCCAATCCGATGGTTTGGGAATTAGAATAGTTAAAAAAGAACAACGTGAGAAAGAATAAAGCTGTTTTCATAATCAAAGGGATTGATTAATAAACTCAAATATACAAATAAAAAGAATTGTAAATTTATTTAACTAACTGTTTACTAATAAGATAATGTATTTTATTTAGAATTCAAAAGGCAATTCGACCGCCAATGAATCCACGGGGACTGAATCTTGCATTTTTATATTCAAGAGCGAATGCGCATTTCCTGTAAGTTGCAACGGAATTGATTGCCCGATAGTGTCTTCTGGAATTAAAAGTCCTCTTCTTAACATCAAATTGCTCAGGAATTTTTGTTGTTGTTTGGCAAATGCTTTTAGGTTTCCTTCGTTGTCGAATTGCCACATAAATTTCTTTGGTTTTGGGACGATGGTAGCCAAAAACAAACATTCTTTCAAGGTCAAATCGGCTGGATTTTTTTGGAAGTAAAAATGTGCGGCTTCTCCAATTCCATACACATTTGGTCCCCATTCGATAATGTTGAAATAGACTTCGAGCATTCTTTCTTTGCTGGCGATTCGGTTGTTTTCGAGTATGTAAACCAATAAAATTTCCTCCAATTTTCGGGAAACTGTTTTTTCTCGGGTAAGGAACACGTTTTTGATTAATTGCATACTAATCGTACTTGCTCCACGGGAGAATTTCTTGGTACGAATATTTTTTAGAATTGATTGTTTGAAAGCTTCGTTGATAAAACCGCGATGCGAGAAAAACGATGGATCTTCAGAGGTCAAAACGCATTTTTGCAAATAAGGAGAAATTTGATCCAAAGGCGTATAATTTGGATTGCTTGAACCCACTAAAACAGGGCGTTGCTGAACGTTTTGTATGATGGCGCGATAGATGAATTCTCCGTTGAGTTTGTTCAGATTGGCTTCGCCATATTTGGTGATTTTCAGGTTTTCTTTCTTGAGTTTACTGTCAAAAATAAGTTTGTTGGGCTTGTTTTTGTTGAACATAAAATCTAGCTTGTATTCGAAATTACCTTCGGCTTCCATTCCCTGAAAATGGGTAAACAAACCATCGGGAAGCGAAACAATAAAATCTTGCGCTTTCATCTTTGGAATCGCTACTTTGAGTTTGTAAATGGTGTCGTCTTCAGTTTCGTAAGCCAGATAAGGATTGAATTTTATTTTGTTGAATTGTACGGTCGAACTGCTGTCAATGGAAACAAAATCGGAACCCAAGAGGAATCTAAAGTCGAACTTTGCATTTTTGATAACCACATCCTTGTTGGCAATTTTCTTGTGATTAATCATCAAATTGGCAATGGAAGCAAAGCCGTCAATATGCAATTTGCCGCCTGATTTGTCTATGTTTTGAATGTTGAGTCGAATGGAATCGAAGCTCGATTTCAGTCCATAACGTTCGTCTAGATACGGCACTTTTATGGCGCCGGTGTCAATATTGAAGAAGCGAATATCGGCAGTTTTGTTTCTTGGATCGGCTAAGCCCTCGATTCGGATTCGTTGTGAGAATGTTTTGGTTTGAACTTTAATTGAAGTTTCCAATTGCTTGTTGACCAATCGCAGTTTTTGAAAATTAATTGTAGTTTTTTTGCCATTGTCGTCTAACCGGAATGAAAGGTTTTCCACTTTCATATCCGTTGGTATCAAGTTCAGTACTTTCGAAATGAGTCTATAGGCTACTTTGGCGTAATCTCTTTTTTCGTTGGAAGAGGATGTTGTTTCGTCTTTTTTCAGGAAAGCATCAAAATTTCGACCTTGTTTATTTTTGACCAATTGCACAAAACCATTTTCAATTTCCAATTTTCCCAATTGTACATCACCAACGAATAATTTCCATAAATTGACACTTGTTTTCATTTTATGAATGTTGAAAAGCGTGTCGGCTTTTTTGGGAACCAAAATAATATCTGAAAAACTTAAACCAGAAAGCCCAACAAAATCAGCTTTTTTTATGGAAAAAGTGCTGTTGTATTCGCGTTCCATTTTAATAGAAACCTTTGCAATTGCTTGTTTTAACAGCGCATCACGAAAAACAAAAAGAGCAACAACTATAATTAGTAAAGTCGCGATTATAATTTTTAGTGCTGCAACTATTTTTTGTTTTCGGGTTTTCATAATTTCTAAGGATTGTATTTTCCGGTTTTACCCAAACAACTCACTCGCAACATCCTCAATTTTTGCCACTAATCGAATTTTTATTATGGTATTTTTCAAGGCGATTTTATTGTATTTGGATACAAAAATAGTCGAAAATCCGAGTTTTTCAGCTTCTTGAATGCGTTGATCCACTCGGTTCACGGGACGAATTTCGCCCGAAAGTCCAACTTCGCCAGCAAAACAAAAATCTTTGTTCACGGGAATATCTTCATTCGATGATAAAATGGCGGCAACAACTGCCAAATCGATTGCTGGATCGTCTACCGAAATTCCTCCAGTTACGTTTAGGAAAACATCTTTGGCTCCCAAACGAAAACCGGCTCTTTTTTCTAAAACTGCTAAAATCATATTGAGTCTTTTGGCATTATAACCCGTTGTGCTGCGTTGCGGTGTTCCGTAAACTGCGGTACTAACCAAAGATTGAATTTCAATCATCAATGGGCGCATTCCTTCGAGAGTGGAAGCAATGGCGGTTCCTGATAATTCTTCGTCTTTGTGAGATATTAGAATTTCAGACGGATTGGAAACTTCTCGCAAGCCATTGCCTAGCATTTCATAAATTCCGATTTCGGCAGTGGAGCCAAAACGGTTTTTGAGCGAACGCAAAATGCGGTACACGTGATTCCTGTCGCCTTCGAATTGCAAGACAGTATCGACCATATGTTCCAAAATTTTCGGGCCGGCAATGTTTCCGTCTTTGGTAATATGACCAATCAAAATCACGGGAATATTGGTTTCTTTGGCAAATTTTATCAGTTCGGCGGTAGTTTCCCGAATTTGAGAAATGCTTCCTGGAGTCGATTCGATATAATCGGTATGAAGCGTTTGAATGGAATCGATGATGACGATTTCGGGTTCGATGGCTTCAATTTGTTTGAAGATGTTTTGGGTTTTGGTTTCGGTAAGAATGTAGCAATTGTCTCCATTTGGCGTGATTCTTTCGGCACGCATTTTTATTTGTTTTTGGCTTTCTTCACCCGAAACATATAAAGTTTTGTACGGTAGTTTTAAAGAAATTTGAAGCAAAAGCGTACTTTTTCCAATGCCGGGTTCGCCTCCCAAAAGGATTAAGGAACCGGGAACAATTCCGCCTCCCAACACGCGATTGAGTTCGCCGTCAGTGGTGTCCATTCTGATTTCTTGAGCGGAGTCAATTTCGTTTATTCGTAAGGGTTTTGGTGCTTTGGAATTGGAAGTCGATTCGCTTTTCCAAGCTACTTTTTCTTCTTTTTGAATAATTTCCTCGGCGATAGTATTCCATTCTTTGCAGGAATTGCATTGGCCTTGCCATTTTGAATATTGCGCACCACAATTTTGGCAAAAAAAGGAAGTTTTTACTTTGGACATTATTTCTTTTTTGGGGTTAGACTCTGCATTTCGTCAAATTTTTCCAGCATCAGGTCTTTTGTCAAGTCTCCAATTTCGTCAAATTGAGATGCTTTTTGATAGGCTTTTGCTGCTTTTTTGGTATCGCCCAGTTTTTCGTACATCAAACCCAATTCATAATCGGCAAGCATTGTTTTTGGATAATTTTTTCTGGCAATTTGAGACAAGTCGTCAAATTCTTGATAGGCTTTATTTTTTAAAATAGCGGCTTCAATAGCTTTAAAATCGGTTGTTCGAATTGGGACTTTGAATCCTAAAGTTTTTTCAATTCCATCATATTTATCGCTCAGGTATTTTACATATCCATTTTGAAGAATGGCAATTTTTTCGGTGTATTCTGTCATTGAAATGGGTTTGTAACAGTCGAAAAATTGGTATAATGCATTTGGAATTGCATAAAGAACCGAAGAATAATGGGAAGCGCCTTTGAATTCATCGTATTTGTAATTAAGCATCGGATTAGCAAGTTGTTTTATGTTTGCGTCCAACGTTTTTATGGATTGTTTAACGTCTTTTAAATCGCCTTCACCTGATGATTGGTAATAAAATATGGGTTGTTTCAGTTTTGCTAAATTTTCTGGAATTCGAGCCTCCATTTCTGGAGCGAATTCTGGACTTAAAGAAATGTATGCCTTAAAAACAGGGTTTTCTTTGTAGAGATAAAAGTTCAAATAACCAGCGGTGGTGTCGTGTCCAGCAATAATTCGGAATGGAGCCACACGGTATTTTTTTTCGATATAAGGTAGTAATTCTCCACCAATGAATTCAAAAAATTGGGCTCCTTTTTTTGAAGGAACACCATTTAAATCGTCATAATTGCTGTCGTCAATTCGTTCGTCATTTTTGTTTTGACTTATTCCAACGATGATGGTTTCCGGCAAATCATCCCAATAAGCGCCATAGTTTAAAGCTCCAAAAAAGGGATCAAACAAGTAATCTCCATCGAGCAAAATCAGTATGGGATATTGTTTGTTTGGGTTTTTTTCATAGGAAGCGGGTAATCCAATAATGATTTCCCGGCTTTCACCCAATTTGGTTGAAACAAAAGTTTCTGTGGTTTTTTGTGAAAAAACAGTTGTAGAAAAAAACAGTAATAGTAGAATGTATTTCATGTTTTCGAGATTAAAATTCCACCGACTTTTCGGTACTAAATAGAGTAGCAATATAGTACTTTATTTGCTTTTATTGAAAACAGGAATGTCAAAAAAAACAGATTTGGGTAAATCTGAAACAGTTGGTAAATTTAAAGATTTGCTTCTGAAAAGATTAAGTCAGGGAGTTGTCGTTTTCGTTTGGAAAAAGAATCCAAGGTTTGAAGGTTTTAGCCTCTTCAAAATCCATTGTAGCATAAGAAATGATAATTATGATATCGTCTCTTTGCACTTTTCTGGCGGCAGGTCCATTGAGGGTTATTTCGCCTGAATTTTTCTCCCCTTTTATGGCATAAGTTTCTAATCGTTCTCCATTATTGATGTTTACAATAGATACTTTTTCGCCTTCAATAATATTTGAAGCTTCCATTAATGCCTCGTCAATAGTAATACTGCCAATGTAATTTAAATCGGCTCCAGTTACTTTTACTCGGTGAATTTTTGATTTTACGACTTGTATTTGCATTTTGCAAAAGTAAATTAATTTAGTGAAATGGTATCAATCAATCGAATATTATTAACAAATACGGCTATAAAAGCACGGTAATTCTTGTTTTTGTTTTTTCTTAAACAAGGCAAAAGAGTGTCCTCGTCGGCAATTTGAAAATATTCTAATTTGAAATCGGGATTATTTTCAAATGATTTTTGTACCCAATTGGATACTTCTGAGGCGCTATTTTTTTGGAATCTTGCTTTTGCAGTTATCAGTGTTTTATAAATCAAGGCAGCTTCTTCCTTTTCCTTTGGAGATAAAAGTGCATTTCTGGAACTCATCGCCAGCTGGTTGGGTTCTCTAAAAATCGGACAGCCTTTTACATTGACTTTAATATTGTTCTTGGCGACCATTTTTTTAACAATTTGCAACTGCTGAAAATCTTTTTCTCCAAAATAGGCATTGGTGGGTTGCACAATTTCGAAAAGACGTTTTACGATGGTACCAACACCATTAAAGTGTCCGGGTCTGAATTTTCCTTCCATTTGGTTTTCCAAACCATCAAAATCGAAGGATTGCGAAACGGTTTGGCCTTCATAAATATCCTCGACTGTTGGAGCAAATAATATGATTTCGTGGCTTAAAGCGGTCATTTTTTTGATGTCCTCTTCAATCGTTCTTGGGTATTTTTCTAAGTCTTCAGGATTGTTAAATTGGGTGGGGTTTACAAAAATACTCACGACCGTGGCTTGATTTTCCTGCATTGATTGTTGCATCAATGATAAATGTCCTTGGTGTAAAGCACCCATTGTAGGAACAAAACCAATGGTAAAATTGCTGGTTTTAATAGATTTTAAATAATCGATCAAAGCTGCTTTCCCGTAGAAAATATGCATGGCTGTTTTATTGAAATAGTTTGCAAACTTATATATTTTAGTCCATAACTGCATAAATTTTTGTAATTTTGCATGGTTTTTATTGCCAATAAATTAAGTAAATACAATATGGAAGATAAGAGGATATTATATGTATCATCTGAAGTTGTGCCTTATCTAGCTGAAAATGAGGTGTCTTCAATGTCTTATGAGGTGCCGAAAATGATCAATAATCAAGGAGGACAAATAAGAATTTTCATGCCGCGATATGGGAATATTAATGAAAGAAGGCATCAATTGCACGAAGTAATTCGTCTTTCGGGGATGAATTTGGTGGTGAATGACTTGGATATGCCCTTGATCATAAAAGTGGCATCCATACCTAAAGAAAGAATACAAGTATATTTTATTGACAACGACGAATATTTTAAGAGAAAAGCCACTTTTACTGACGAAGAAGGTGTTTTGTATCCTGATAACGACGAACGTGCCATTTTCTTTGCCAAAGGGGTTGTTGAAACCGTAAAAAAATTAAATTGGGTTCCAGATATTATACATGTTCACGGATGGATGGCTGCTATGTTGCCCATTTATATGAAGCATTTCTATAAAAATGAAGCCTTGTTTTCAGAAACCAAGATTGTGACTTCTGTTTATGGTCAGTCTTTTGAAGGAACTTTGGATAAAGAAATGATTAATAAAGTAAAGTTTGATGGTGTTCCAAACGATTCAATTCTTGATTTGGAAACTCCTGATTATGAAAATATTATGAAAGCTACCATTGCACATTCGGATGCAGTTATTATTGCTTCAGAACAAGTGTCTTCAAGTTTAACAAAATTTATAGAATCTTCGGGTAAACCTTTTTTACCTTTCGCCCCGAAAGATAAATTCGCTGAGGCGTATACTAATTTCTACAAAAATTTTGTTCTATAATCTAAATATTTTCTATTAAATATGCATAATAATTCCATTTTCAAGCAATTTCTATTGGTCGCATGTGTCGTCCTTTTTGTTTCGTGTGATAAAGACTATAATGTAATTGGGGACGGTTTAATTGGTGATAACCATTTTGACTTGGACAAGGATAACTTAAGTACGGTACAATCAACTTGGAAAAAAACAGGTCCTATTGCTTCAAATAATTTGGATGTTAATTCTTTAGGCGTTTTAGATAATACCGCATTTGGACAAACAACTGCTAATTTTGCTACACAAGTTCAATTGGCTAGTGTAAATCCTGTAATTGATTCTAACCTAGGTCAAGCTGTAGAAAGCGTTACGCTTTATATACCATACTTTACCAATTCAACAGTAACTACTGGTACTGACGGAAGACCTATTTACAAGTTGGATTCTATTTATGGAAACAAGACTTCGAAAATTAAATTAAGCATTTACGAAAATAAATATTTATTGGGAAGTAAAAATACTGAACCCGGCGCTCCTCTTTTAGATCCTGATTATCCTCAATTGTATTATACAAATCAAAATTCAGTTTTTAATGATATAAAGGGAGAGCTTTTATGCGAAAACAATGCTTTTATTTTTAGCGAAAAAGAATATGCAGACCCAGTAGCTGCTACTACAACCGCTGCAGCAACAACAACATATACAGCCCCAGGAATGCGATTAGATTTAAATAAGGCATTTTTTCAGAAATTGTTGTTTGATAAATCTTCTTTGGGTTATAGTTTGGCATCGAATGCTGAATTTGAACAATACTTCAAAGGTTTGTATTTTAACGTTGCAAAAGCAGATGTAGAGGGAGTATTAGCAATGATGAATTTTAAAAAAGGTACAATAGTTGTAAAATACAAAGAAAAAGCACTTGCTACTGATGCAACTGTATCTGTTGATAAATCAATTACTCTAAACCTTACGGGTAATACGGTTAATTTACTAAACAATGAACCTAGTACTGTATCAGATTCTTATTCCAATCCAAAAGCAGACAGACTCTATTTAAGAGGAGGAGAAGGTAGCGTTGCTACTATCGATTTGTTTAATCCAAATGTTGATGTTGTAACTTATAATAGAAAAACTAAAACCATTGACCCGGGAAGCAATAAAATTCCAGATGAATTAGATTATATCAAAGAAAAAGGATGGTTGATTAACGAAGCCAGTTTAACTTTTTATATTGATCAAACTCTAATGACTGGTGTGACTGAGCCAAGTAGAATATTTTTGTATGATATAAATAATAAACAGGTACTTTCCGCAGGTGTTGTCGAAAAAGATGTAGTTGGACATGGTCTGAAATACAGAGTTAAAATTACGGATTATATTAGAGGTCTTGTAATTAACGATAATACAAATGTAAAAATAGGTGTTTCTGTTTCTCAGGTAATATCGAATGTTAAATTCAAAAAAACAAAAGACGCACCTCCTTATGCTCAATGGCAGCTACTAACAGCGTTAGAAAAAAACGCTTATTTTTTCCCTGAATCTTCTGTTATGAGTCCTCTAGGAACAATTCTTTATGGAAGTAATGCGGTTCCTGAGGATAAAAAATTAAAACTTGAAATTTATTATACAAAAACTAAATAACCCAAATTATGTGTGGAATAGTTGGATACATCGGTTATAGAGAAGCTTATCCTATTGTTATTAAAGGTCTAAAAAGACTTGAATATAGAGGATATGATAGTGCAGGAGCTATGTTGTTTGACGGGAATGACTTAAAACTTTGCAAAACAAAAGGTAAAGTTTTAGATCTTGAAGAGAAAGCTTCAAAAGAAATTGCTACCAATGGAACAATTGGAATTGGACATACACGTTGGGCGACACATGGTGTTCCAAACGATGTGAATTCCCATCCGCATCTTTCTAATTCAGGTGATTTAGCCATAATTCACAATGGTATTATTGAAAATTATGCTCCACTTAAAGAAGAATTAATAAAAAGAGGATATGTCTTCCATTCTGATACAGATACCGAAGTACTTGTAAATCTTATCGAAGAAATTCAGAAAAAAGAAAACCTAAAATTAGGGAAGGCTGTTCAGGTTGCATTAAACCAAGTGTTTGGAGCATATGCAATAGCCGTTTTTGACAAGAAAAACCCCGATGAAATTGTAGTGGCTCGTTTAGGAAGTCCATTGGCAATAGGAATTGGTGAAGGTGAATATTTTATTGCCTCAGATGCTTCACCATTTATAGAATATACTTCGAATGCTGTTTATCTAGAAGATGGAGAAATGGCAAACATCAGGTTGCACAAACCGATGAAAGTTCGTAAAATTAAAGATGATTCCTTGGTTGATCCTTATATTCAAGAACTTCAAATGAATTTGGAGCAAATTGAAAAAGGGGGTTACGATCACTTTATGTTAAAAGAAATATACGAACAGCCAAGTGTTATAAGAGACACTTTTAGAGGGAGGTTACATGCAAATGAAGGCATTATTCAAATGTCGGGTGTTGAAGACAACTTGGAAAAATTTCTAAATGCCGAAAGAATAATAATAGTTGCTTGCGGAACTTCGTGGCATGCAGGATTAGTTGCAGAATATATTTTCGAAGAATTTGCTCGTATTCCTGTTGAAGTCGAATATGCTTCGGAGTTTAGATATAGGAACCCAATTATTGGCCCTAAAGATGTTGTTATTGCTATTTCTCAATCTGGAGAAACCGCCGATACAATGGCTGCTATAAAATTGGCCAAAGAAAAAGGAGCATTTGTTTTTGGTGTTTGTAATGTTGTAGGTTCTTCTATTTCTAGAGAAACACATGCAGGAACGCATACACATGCAGGTCCTGAAATTGGTGTAGCTTCTACAAAAGCATTTACCACTCAAATTACTGTTTTAACAATGATAGCCTTGCGTTTGGCAAAAGCAAAAGGAACTTTAAGTAATACGGATTATCATAGGTATTTACAAGAATTAGAAATCATTCCTGAAAAAGTTAAAGAGGCTTTGGAAACTAATGATAGAGCAAAAGAAATTGCTTTAGTTTTTAAAAATTCACATAATTGTCTGTATTTAGGAAGAGGGTATAACTTTCCGGTTGCTTTGGAAGGGGCATTAAAACTAAAAGAAATATCCTATGTCCATGCTGAAGGTTATCCTGCAGCCGAAATGAAACACGGACCAATTGCTTTGATTGACGATCAAATGCCGGTTGTTATAATTGCTCCAAAGCAAGGACATTATGATAAAATAGTAAGTAACATTCAGGAGATTAAATCCAGAAGCGGCATAATCATCGCAGTGGTGACTAAAGGAGATACACAAGTGCGAGAATTAGCTGATTATATTATTGAAATTCCAGAAACTTCAGATGCCTTGTCTCCATTAATTACAACCATTCCATTACAATTACTGTCTTACCACATTGCGGTTATGAGAGGTTGTAATGTAGATCAACCAAGAAACTTAGCTAAGTCTGTTACTGTTGAATAAGTAATAACTTACATACTGTTTAATTTAAAGCGAGATTTATTCTCGCTTTTTTATTTATGTTGAATTGCTATTTTTTTAAGTAAAATGATGCTTTTTCGTTGGTTTTTATATGCGCGCATATTAGTTTTATTGATTTTTAATGAAAAAAAGTGCATATTTTTTTTAATCAACAATGTGAAATAATCACAAATAGCCCAATAAAATTATTGATTATTATTTATTCTCACCCTTTTTATAATAATGTCAAAAATGTTTTTAAATTTACTTTGCCAACCAATAAAACTTAACCTAATGAGAGTTTATTTTCAAATTCTAGCTTTGCTTTTTTGTAGCATTACTTTTGCTCAAAACACAATTACAGGGTCTGTTACGGACAGTAACGGCCAACCTATTCCTGGTGCCAATATCCAAGTAATTGGCGACAAAGCGGGAACAGCAACCGACGTCGATGGAAAATTTAATTTAACTTCATCAAAAGCGCTTCCTTTTACAATTGAAGTTACAAGTTTGGGTCACGAAACTAAAAAAGTAAGTGTTACTACAAACAATCAAAATGTCAATATAAAACTTATAGGAGAAGAAACAAAATTGAGTGAAGTGGTAATTTCTGCTTCAAGAACACCTGAGCGAATTTTAGAATCTCCGGTTACTATTGAAAGAATGGGAATTAAGGAAATTAAAAGAACGGCATCACCCACTTTTTATGATGGATTGGAAAATCTGAAAGAAGTACAAATGAACACCAGTAGTTTAACCTTCAAGTCCATTAATACTAGGGGTTTTGCAACGGTTTCAAATACTCGATTTATGCAATTAGTAGATGGAATGGATAATTCATCTCCCTTATTGAATTTTGTGTTGGGGAATATGATTGGAGTTTCGGATATTGATGTTCAAAGCGTGGAATTATTACCCGGAGCATCCTCTGCATTGTATGGCGCAAATGCCTTTAATGGAATTATGTTTATGAACAGCAAAAGTCCGTTTGATTTCCCGGGTATTTCAGCTTATTTAAAATATGGAGCGACCAGCCAAGATGCTGCAGGAACAAATAGTTTTTATGATTTTGGAATAAGAATGGCGCATAAGTTCAATAATTATTTTGCTGCAAAAGCCAATTTCACCTATATGGATGGAACGGATTGGTATGCAACAAATTATGATGACAGAACCCGTCAAGGACAAGGAATTACCAGAAGTAATAACGATTATGATGGAATCAATATATATGGGGATGAGCAAAAAATATACAATCTAAATGACGTAGGAAAAGCTATGGTTGCAAATGGTAGTTGGGCTTCTTTTGGTTTGCCAGCAGCTTGGGCGACGGCATTGCCTAGGGATTATGTGACAAGAACTGGGTACAATGAGGTTGACTTAACAAATAATAAAGCCAGTAATACTAAAATGGATTTTTCTTTTCATTTAAGACCGTTTGGAGATGAAAGAGTAGAAGTAATTTGGCAAAGTAAATTTGGATTCGGGAATGCAATTTATCAAGGAGCAAACAGATATAATCTGAATAATTTCTATATGTCTCAGCATAAATTAGAAGTAAAAGGCAAAAACTTTTTCGTAAGAGGATATGTTACTTCAGAAGATGGAGGAAAATCGTATGATATGAATTTTACCGGAACCCATATAAACGAAATGTGGAAACCAGATGCTACATGGTACGGTACTTATGCAGCAAATTATGCTGGGGCAATCAACAATCCATCAAGTCCTTTGTTTGGAAATGTCGCTGGATCCAATGCTTTTGCACGGTCACAAGCAGATTCAGGTAGATTAATACCGGGAACAGCAGCTTTTCAGTCTGCTTTTAATACTGTAATTGCTGATCCAAGTTCATTAACTGGTTCGAAATTAGTAGATAATTCTAAAATATATCATTCAGATGCTAATTATAACTTTAAAGACCTTATTAAATTTGGAGAAATTCAAGTAGGCGGATCTTATAGAGATTATCAATTGGATTCTCACGGTAGAATTTATACAGATGCAAATAGCCTTATTAAATACAGCGAATATGGAGTTTATATGCAGTTGCAGAAAAAATTTATGGAGGATAGATTCAAATTTACAGGCTCCATTCGTTATGACAAAGCCACAAACTTTGATGGAAATTATTCTCCAAGAGTGTCCTTGGTGTATTCTGGTGGTGAAAAAAAACAACACAATTTCAGGGCTTCTTACCAAACTGGTTTTAGAAACCCAACTACACAGGATCAATATATAGGATTCAATGTGGGTTATGCAGCACTTGTGGGTTCAGCGGCTGATAACTTGACAAGATTTACAGAAACATTCCCTGTTGCAACTGCAACTGGTCAATTTTTTGCTGGAGGAGCAACTGCTACAATGACAGGGGAAAATGCTTATTACAATTCCTATACAAGAGAATCGGTGGGAGCTTTATTGGCAACAGGTAATCCAGCGTTGTTGAAAAAAACAAATGTAGCATTAGTGAAGCCAGAGGAGGTGCAAGCATTTGAACTTGGATATCGTTCTCAAATTAAGGAACTCAATGTTGATCTTAATGGGTATTATAATATTTACAATAATTTCATAGGAAACACCACTGCTATTGCAACCTATTATGGAAAGGCACAAGATTCTCCAAATCCTGCAGGAGGCGCAGCTGATCCAGGGGCACAGTCTTTGCACGCGCTTCAAAACAGCAATTTTAGAGCCTATCAATTATATACTAATACAGCTCCAGAAATTCATTCATTGGGATTTGGAATTGGTCTTTCTAAAAAAATGTTGGGAAATTATGATTTTGGAATCAATTATAACTATTCGCAATTTGATTTTGACCAAGCAAAAGACCCAGGTTTCGAAGCAGGTTTCAATACGCCAAAACATAGAGTTAAAGCCTCTGTTGGAAATGACAAATTAATTAAAAATCTTGGTTTCAATGCCAGTGTAAGATGGAATAGCGAGTATATGTGGGAATCCACAATGGTCGATGGAATGATTGAATCTGCAACAGTTGTTGATGCGCAAATCAATTATGGACTTCCAAAATTAAAGTCGGTAATTAAAATTGGTGCCACAAATATTGCAGGAAAAGAATATATTCAAGTATTAGGTGCTGGAGCAATCGGACAACAATATTTTGCTTCTTGGACAATTAATCCATAATGCATTTAATTTATTTTTTAAAACCATCATGGCAACGTGATGGTTTTTTGGTTTTTAGACTCTTTTTTATGCTTATTTTGCTTCTTTAAGCAGGTTGTGTAAAAGAGTCTTTTTTTTTATAAAAAAAGTATTGATTTTTATATTTTAAAAAATTACCTTTGCGCACTGAAAATGCATCCAGTCGATTAGTTTCGTTTGGATGCGTTTCATAAACCTGAATAGCTATTTAATAAATACATAAGCAATGTCAAAAGTAATAGGAAAAGTTGCCCAAATCATCGGACCAGTTGTCGATGTAGTTTTCAACGGTAAAGATGTTGAACTTCCAAAAATTTATGATTCATTAGAAATCACTAAAAAAGACGGAACTTTATTGGTTCTTGAAGTACAATCTCACATCGGTGAAAACACCGTTCGTACCATCTCAATGGATTCAACAGACGGTTTGAGCAGAGGTTATGAAGTGGTTGGAACAGGAAACCCAATCAAAATGCCAATTGGTGCAGATGTTTACGGACGTTTGTTTAACGTAATTGGTGATGCTATTGATGGTTTAGGAAACTTGCCAAAAGATGGTGACAACGGAATGTCTATTCACAGACAAGCTCCAAGATTCGAAGATTTATCAACTTCATCTGAAGTTTTATTCACAGGTATTAAAGTAATAGATTTGATTGAGCCTTACTCAAAAGGAGGAAAAATTGGATTGTTTGGTGGTGCTGGTGTTGGTAAAACTGTATTGATTCAAGAGTTGATCAACAATATTGCAAAAGGTCACGGTGGACTTTCAGTATTCGCAGGAGTAGGAGAAAGAACACGTGAAGGAAATGACTTACTTCGTGAGATGTTAGAGTCAGGGATTATAAAATACGGTGAGGAATTCATGCACTCTATGGAAAATGGAGGATGGGATTTGTCTAAAGTAGATATGCCAGGAATGAGAGAGTCTAAAGCTACTTTCGTTTTCGGACAAATGAACGAACCTCCTGGAGCTCGTGCACGTGTGGCACTTTCAGGATTGTCTATCGCTGAATATTTCCGTGATGGTGCTGGTTCAGATCAAGGAAAAGATGTATTGTTCTTCGTAGATAACATCTTCCGTTTTACACAAGCAGGTTCTGAGGTATCGGCACTTTTGGGTCGTATGCCATCTGCGGTAGGTTATCAACCAACATTGGCAACTGAAATGGGAGCTATGCAAGAGCGTATTACTTCTACAAACAAAGGATCTATTACATCTGTACAAGCTGTTTACGTTCCTGCGGATGATTTAACGGATCCGGCGCCAGCAACAACATTTGCTCACCTTGATGCAACAACCGTATTGTCTCGTAAAATTGCAGAGTTAGGTATTTATCCAGCAGTGGATCCATTGGATTCAACTTCTAGAATCTTAACTCCACAAATTATTGGTGATGAACATTATAACTGTGCACAAAGAGTAAAAGAAATTCTTCAAAAATACAAACAATTGCAAGATATTATCGCGATTTTGGGTATGGAAGAACTTTCTGAAGACGATAAATTAGCGGTTTCAAGAGCGAGACGTGTACAACGTTTCTTGTCTCAACCTTTCCACGTAGCAGAACAGTTTACAGGATTAAAAGGAGTTTTGGTTGACATTAAAGACACTATCAAAGGATTTAATATGATTATTGATGGAGAATTAGATCACTTGCCAGAAGCAGCCTTCAACCTTAAAGGAACTATTGAAGACGCTATCGAAGCTGGAGAAAAAATGTTGGCAGAAGCTTAATATAATTATGAATTATGAGTTATAAATTATGAGTTTCAACTCACTTATAACTCATAACTTATAACTCATAACTAAAAAAATATGTTATTAGAAATAGTATCACCAGAAGCAAAATTATTTTCAGGAGAAATAACTTCCATTTCACTTCCAGGAGTTGATGGACACTTTCAAATGTTGAATAATCACGCGCCAATAGTTTCATTACTTCAAAAAGGACTTGTAAAAATTACAGCTCCTAGTTTCAAGTTCAGTAGCGAATCAGAAAGGTTATTTACGAAAGTAAACGATCAAAACTACACTTTAGCTATCAATTCTGGAACTATCGAAATGAAAGACAATAAAGTAATTGTTTTAGCCGACTAAGACAATTTTACTATAAAAACGAAAGCCAAGCAGAAATGTTTGGCTTTTTTTTTGGAGCTATTTCCAGCTGTCCTCTATATCTCTTGTGGCTCCCGATAACTATCGGGACGCCACAAGAGGATGCCGTTTCTATCTGGGCTAAAAATATAGAAAACTAAATGTATTTTAATAAAAAATCCGTTTTATCCGTGTTTTTGCTTTAGCAAATCCGTTTCATCTGCGTCCCATTTTTTCCTAACTTTGCCCTTATGAAGTTTCCAAAAAATCTCACATCCAAACTCGAAATTCGCATGCAAAACAATGCTTTGCGAAAATTGTCTTTACCCAATAAATTATTCGATTTTTCGTCTAATGATTACATCGGATTCTCAAAGAACAAAGACATTTTCGAGCAAACACACCAGTATTTAATTGACACTAATTGTATCCAAAACGGAGCAACAGGTTCTCGATTAATTTCAGGAAACCACAAAGTCTACCAAGAAACAGAAAATTTTATTGCCAATTTCCATCAATCGGAAAGTGCGTTGATTTTCAATTCTGGTTACGATGCCAATGTTGGGTTTTTCAGTTCCGTTCCCCAAAAAGGAGATTTGATTTTGTACGATGAATTGTGTCACGCTTCTATTCGAGATGGAATTCAACTTTCGAATGCCAAGTCTTATAAATTCAAACACAATGATTTCGAAGACTTGGAAAAACTTACCGAAAGGTTTCAAACAGAACTTACCGAAGTCTATATCGTTACAGAAACCGTGTTTTCTATGGATGGCGATTGTCCCAATATGGAAGAATTAGTTGCCGTTTCCAACAAATACAATTGTTATTTAGTAGTTGACGAAGCGCATTCACTTGGTGTTTTTGGAGATAATGGAGAAGGTCTGGTTCAAATGTTGGGTTTGCAAGACCGAGTTTTTGCCCGAATAATGACTTTCGGAAAAGGATTGGGATGCCACGGCGCAGCAATTGTGGGAAGTCAGCAATTGAAAGATTATCTCGTCAATTTTTCCCGAAGTTTTATTTACACCACAGGACTTTCGCCGCATTCCGTTGCCACGATTTTAGTGGGGTATGAACATTTGGAAACAGAAAAAACAACTATAGAAAAGCTTCGAGAAAACATCGTCCATTTCAATCAATTGAAGGGTCTTTTGGGATTGAAACCAATGTTCGTCAGATCTAAATCGGCTATTCAAAGTGCTATAATTCCCGGAAACCAAAATGTAAAATCCATTGCCAGCCAACTTCAGGAAAAAGGTTTTGATGTGAAAGCCATATTGTCGCCAACCGTTCCAGAAGGTCAGGAACGATTGCGTTTCTGTTTACATAGTTACAATTCAAAAGAAGAAATCTCGGAAGTGTTGGCTTTGTTGAGTACCTTTGTTTTTTTAGAAAAATATTAAATTATTACACAAAGATTCACAAAGAGAAAAGACAAAGAAACACAAAGAAATTAAAAATAAAATCTTTGTGAATCTTCTTTTATCTTCGTGAGTCTTTGTGAAACAAAAATCTATGAAACTATTTATAACTGGAATTTCTACTGATGTTGGTAAAACCATCGTCTCGGCCATCATTGTCGAAGCACTCGAAGCAGATTATTGGAAACCCATCCAAGCAGGCGATTTATACAATTCCGATAGTCATAAAATCAAAAACTATATTTCGAATGATAAAACGGTCATTCACGAAAATAGCTATAAACTCAACACGCCAGCCAGTCCACATCTTGCAGCCGAATTGGATGGAATTACTATCAATTTAAAACAAATTACAGCACCTGAAACCAAAAATCATCTTGTCATTGAAGGTGCTGGAGGTGTTTTAGTTCCGTTAAATAATAGCGATTGTGTTATTGATTTAATCCAAAAAGACTATAAAGTAATTGTTGTTTCCAGACATTATTTGGGAAGCATCAACCATACTTTGCTGACTATTGAAGCATTACAAAACAGAAAAATAAACATTGCAGGAATTATTTTCAGCGGAGATGAAAACAAATCTTCTGAAAGTATAATTTTAAATAAAACCGGAGTCAAATGTATTGGAAGAATAGCGCAAGAGCCTTATTTTGACCAAAATGTTATCAAAGAATACGCCGATTTGTTTCGAGATAATTTGTTGCAACTTCAATGACAATTTCAATTGCAAAAATCAATTTTAAAAAGACTTAGCGACATAGCGTCTTTGCGGTAAACTAGAATTTAAAATCAAATGAATTTAACAGAAAGAGACAAAAAAAACATTTGGCATCCTTATACCCAACACAAAACCGCAGCACTTCCTATTGCGATAAAAAGAGGTGAAGGCGCGTTGCTTTGGGACGAAAACAACAAAGAATATATTGACGCCATCGCTTCTTGGTGGGTGAATCCGTATGGACATTCCAATAAGGTTATTGCCGATGCGATTTACAAACAATTGACCACTTTAGAACACGTTCTTTTTGGTGGATTCACGCACGAGCCCGCCATAGTTTTGGCAGAAAGGTTGATGGACATTTTACCCAAAAACCAACAAAAAATATTCTTTTCCGACAATGGATCGACGGCCGTTGAAGTCGCCATAAAAGTCGCTTTGCAATATTTTTTTAATAAAGGCGAAAAGAAAACCACGATTATTGCTTTCGAAAATGCTTTCCATGGCGATACTTTTGCCGCAATGGCAGCCAGCGGAATTTCCTTTTATACCCAAGCTTTCCAAGGAATGTTTATTGATGTAGTTCGAATTCCTGTGCCAATAAAAGGACAGGAACGTGCCAGTTTTGATGCCTTGCACGAAGTTATAAAAAACCATAATTGTGCTGGATTTATCTTCGAACCATTGGTTCAAGGAGCAGCAGGAATGGTAATGTACGAACCGGAATCTCTGGATAAATTAATCCAAATTTGTCAAGAAAACAAGGTGCTCACGATTGCCGACGAAGTAATGACGGGTTTTGGAAAAACAGGAAAAACTTTTGCCTGCGATTATATTTCTCAAAAACCAGATATGATGTGTTTGTCCAAAGCTTTGACAGGCGGGACAATTCCGATGGCGATAACCACTTTTACCCAGGATATTTTCGAAGTTTTTTATGATGAAGACATCAATAAAGCCTTGTTTCACGGGCATACTTTTACGGCGAATCCAACGGGTTGTGCAGCGGCATTGGCAAGTTTGTATTTGCTGCAAACCCAAGAAATGCAAGACAATATTGCCAGAGTAAACAAAAGACATTTGGCTTTTCAAAAACACATTGAGTCTCACCCAAAAGTGACTACAACGCGAGTGTTGGGAGTAATTTTTGCCTTGGAAATACAAACAGAAAGTTCCGCCAGTTACTATGGGACTTTGCGCAACAAACTCTATAATTTCTTTATCGAAAACGGAATTATTTTACGTCCTGTTGGGAATATTGTTTACATTTTACCACCTTACATAATTACTGATGAACAATTGCAAAAAGTGTATGAAGTAGTCGAAAAAGCATTGAAAATAGTTTAATTAGCCACAGATTTGACGGATTAAACGGATTTACACAGATTTTTTCAAAAGATTTTCAACTTAAATGTTAAATGGTTAAAATTTAAAAACCGTTATTATCTGTATAAATCTGTGTTATCTGTGTACCATTTTTTACGACCTTTGCGCCAAAATAAAAGTCTTGTCACAAATTATTTCCATAACAGCACTAGCCTCTATTTCTCCGTTGGGGGATGACCCGAAGACAATTTGGGAAAATTATCAAAACACCAATCATTGTTTTTCTAAACTTTTTTTGGATCATAAAAACACACTCGTTGCCAAACTCGATGATGATTCAAATCAAATAATTGAGGCTTTGAAACACTCAGACATTAAATACAAATCCTTGGATAAATCGGTTTTGTATGCGATGGCAGCTTCACGCAAAGCTATTGAATATGCAGGTTGGACTTCCAATGATGTTTTTGGAATTAACATCGGTTCTTCTCGCGGCGCTACTGATTTATTCGAAAAACATTTTCAAGAATATTTAGAAACAGGCAAGGCTCAAACTTTGGCTTCGCCAACGACCACTTTGGGGAATATTTCTTCATGGGTAGCGCACGATTTGCAAAGTACAGGTCCCGAAATTTCACATTCTATTACGTGTTCAACAGCTCTGCACGCCTTGTTGAATGGTGTTGCTTGGCTTCGTGCTGGAATGATGGACAAATTCTTGGTAGGTGGTAGCGAAGCACCTTTGACGGATTTTACGATTGGTCAGATGCGGGCTTTGAAAATTTATTCGAATAGTGAAGAACAGTTTCCGAATAGAGCTTTCGATTTGGAGAAAACTCAAAACGGAATGATTTTAGGTGAAGGTGCTGCTGTTTGTTGTTTAGAAATTGGACGAAAAGAAAATGCTTTGGCTTTTGTTGAAGGTATTGGTTACGCCACCGAAATTTTGGAACACAACATTTCCATTTCGGCAGAAGCGACTTGTTTTCAAAAGTCGATGAAAATGGCTTTGCAAAACATAGATTTGTCCGAAGTTGATGCCGTCGTAATGCACGCTCCGGGGACAAGAGCTGGTGATTTAACGGAATACAAAGCCATCCAAAAAGTTTTTGGCACTAATTTGCCGATGCTTACAACCAATAAATGGAAAATTGGCCATACTTTTGGTGCTTCGGGAATGCTGAGTATTGAATTGGGAATTTTGATGATGCAACATCAGGAATTTATAGGTGTTCCATTTGCCGAAGTACAAAAACCAAGAAAAAAAATCCGTAAAGTGCTTGTAAACTCGGTTGGTTTTGGCGGAAACGCCGTGAGTATTTTGTTAAGTTTATAAAAAGTATACAGTGTTCAGACACAGTGCTCAGTTTTTATCTGCGTCCGATCACTATTTCATTGCTACTGAAAACTGCGACTGCTCACTGACCACTGTTTTCCATTTCCTTCACTTTATCGTAAACCAGATTGCTCTCGAAACCTCGTCGAAGCATATAATCACAAAACTTTTTTCGTTTTTTTAAGGCATTTGTTTCCCTTATAGTTTCCCAATTTTTTTCGGCAAGTAAGTGAAATGTTTCTAGGTATTCCTCGGGAGTAATTTCCTTGAGTGCAGTTTTGATTAGGGTTTTCGATATATTTCTGAATTTCAATTCGTTGGTAATTCTGATTTTTCCCCAATGTTTGATGCGGTGTTTTCCTCTGGCAAAACTGCAGGCAAAACGTTCTTCGTTGAGAAAGTTTTCGGCAATTAGATGCACCATTATTTGGTCGATTTCATCTGAATCCATCTTCATCGAGCGCAATTTGGCAACCACTTCTTCGTGACAGCGCTCTTGATAGGCACAAAAATATTCTATCTTTTTTATTGCTTCTTTTACAGAAAAAACGTCTTTCATTTAAATTCTTGTTGTTTGAAATGGTTTGAAAATCAGAACCCAAATTTCGTGTTTTTAATTGAACTTTCAAATAAGATGTTTTTGTCCTTTTTAAACAGCATTATGACGGATAAAAAGGTATTTCAACGACTTTGTTTTATGGTAATGGTTGTTTTTATTAATTTGTTTTAACATGCTTGTATTCAGGCAGGTGCTATTTGTTTTTAACAATTAAAAATAGCATTATGGAAACACTTTTACATCACTTTAAACACTTTTATTTTGTATTGCTATTGCTTGTTTTTTCAGGGAGTGTGAATGGGCAGTGTTCTATTACTGGAGTTTCTCCAAATGCAAGTACATATAATCTAAATCCATGTACGCTACTGTCTGGCTGTGGAGGTGTTTTATATATTGGAGACGGAGTTAATCCAACTAATTTAATAATGAGTACTGCATTGAACTTGACATGTTTGGGTTCGATTCAGTTAATAATTAAAAACAACTCATCAATTGATTTTTCCTCTGGGAATGATTATTTGATTCTTGCATCTGGTTCATCAATAGCTTTTGAAGGGACAGGCAACTTGATAGGAGGAAGTTGTAATGCCTCTGAAAGAATTTATATAGGCACTAATTTAATTGCAAGTTGTAATGGTAATGCAGGAGCTGATTATAGTTTTCCTCAATTGGTTAGTCAAGGAGGTTATAATATAGTTAATGCCTCAATATCTCCAACATCAGCTTGTGAATCTGGAAGTTTTGAAATTACAGCAACACCAATTCCATCATTAGGAGCTACAATTAAATGGTATGCAGTTCCAAGTGGGGGTTCACCTATTTCGACAACAAACCCATATACAACACCTTTAATATCTACAACTACAACATATTATGTTGAAGCTTATTACAGTAGTACTGGATTTTCAACACCACGAAAAGCAGTTGTTGCAACTGTAAATCCATTGCCTACGATAATAACACAACCCATAACACAATTAGATTGCGAAGGCGCATCAGTTAATTTTACAGCTGTTGCCACAGGAACAGGACTAACCTATACTTGGCAAAGAAAAAAACCTACGGACGCAAGTTTTATTACAATTCCTGTTGAAGGAAATATATCCTATCCTTCGGTTGGAAAAATTAAAATTGACAATGTAGGAAGTTCACAATCTCCAAGTGGCACACAATATCAAGTGGTTGTTACAAATAGTAGCGGCTGTAGTGTAACCTCATCTACGGCGACACTTTTGGTGAATGAAATAATAGGTGTAACCGGTAGTGCAACAGTTACCCAATGCTATGGTACAGGATATTCATACACGGTAATTACTTCTACACCTCCTCCTGGATATGTTGTTTCATATCAATGGAAAAGCTCAGTAACTTCTGGAGTCTGGAATAATGTTATAGATGGAACTCATTTTTCAGGAGCTATTACAGCAACATTAAATATATTAAACGGTACGCCTGCAGAGTCGGCAGGTTATCGTGTTTACATCACGTTTCACTCTTCTGGTGCCGATTGTAATGTAAATAGCTCCTCCCGAGGTAGATCAATAACTTTTCTACCTTTGTTGACTGCTTCCGTGAGTGTTTCGGAATCTGCCAATTCAATATGTGTTGGAATACCAGTAACTTTTACGGCAACTCCAACCAATGGAGGAACAACACCAACCTATCAATGGAAATTGAATGGAAGTGATGTTGGAGCCAATTCAACTACACCTACATATATCAATTCAACTTTGGCAAATGGTGATATTGTGACCTGTGAGATGACCTCAAACGCAACTTGTGCAACTGGAAGTCCAGCAACCTCGAATGCTGTTACAATGGCGGTTAAACCAATTTTAACATCAGTTTCATTAAACCTTAACGGATCTCCAACGGTTTGTGTATCAGATTCAGGAACAACATTGGATATTGTTGAAATAGGTGGAGCAACAATTTCCAGTCGCCAATGGGGGACTCGTTTAGTTTCTGGGGGAACAATTACTCCAATTGGAGGTGCATCAGCAACTACTTTTACACCTGGGACAGGATTACTTGGAGGAACTTGGATTTTAGTTTGTACTTCTACCTCGACTTGTGGAGTTTCAGTAGTTTCTAATGAAATAACAATCACGGTATCTACACCGCCACAATTGGGACTAACGCAACCTACTTGTGCAGTTACAACGGGTACAATAACGGTTACTACTCCTGCACCGGCTTCAGGAATTACCTATACATTGGTTGGTACGAGTCCAACAGTCGCAGCGGTAACAAATATTACTGGGGTGTTTTCCGGATTAGCGGTGGGTGCTTATGATGTTACTGTAAATAATGCTACTTGTGCTACAAGTGTAACTATAAGTCCTCTGGCCATCAATACTTGGAGTGGTATTTGGTCAACAGGGTCGCCACCAACAATAGATCAAAATATAGTATTTAGCACAGGATTTTCTTCAACTGTTGATGTCGAAGGTTGTACTTGTACCGTTACCAGTGGTGTAGTTACTTTTAATTCATCACATACTTTAAAAATTAACAATTGGGTGCATGTAAATGGGGGGTCTTTAACCTTCGAAAACAATGCCAGTTTGGTACAAATAAACAATGTTTCGAATACTAATTCAGGAAATATTAAGTACGAAAGACAAACTACTAAAATTACTAAAATGGATTATACATATTGGTCAACACCAGTATTGCCATTTGCCTTGGGTAGTGTTTCACCTAATACTTCTGGAGACAAGATGTATTCCTATGATTCCAGTATAGAGGATTGGAAACAAGAATCTCCGGCAACTTCAATGGTTCCTGGAGTAGGTTACATTGTTCGTGGTCCTCAAAATTTTGTTCCTCCTATGCCTGCATCCACCTATGAAGCTCCTTTTGTTGGAGTGCCTAATAATGGTCACTATGAAATTACGGGAATCACTGCCGATAGATCTTATCTTCTGGGAAATCCATATCCATCCGCTTTAGATGCTGATACTTTCTTGGATGCCAATCAAAATGTTCTCGACGGAACGCTCTATTTCTGGACTCATAATACGCCAATTGCCATTGGTACGCCCAATCCAGGTTCTGGTTTATATGCTTACTCAGGTGATGATTATGCTTCATATAATCGCACAGGTGGAGTGTCAACAGCAGCTCCCGCTCCTAGTAGTGTTTTTCCATATACAGGACTTAATAGTAATGTTCCATCAGGCAAAATTGCCTCTGGACAAGGTTTTTTTGGGGGCAGTAAAAAAGTTGTCGATGGTTTTGTTTCAGGGATTCCAATTGTTTACAACAACACTATGCGTGTTGGGGTAGGAGGAATAACAGGAAACAATACCCAGTTTTTCAAAACTAAAAATCCTAAAGGTAAAATAACCACCATCGAAAAACATCGTATTTGGCTTGATTTAACCAATAGTCAGGGAGCGTTCAAACAAACTTTGATTGGCTATGTTACTAATGCTTCTAATGAATATGAAGGTTGGTTTGATGGTGAAAGTTATGACGGAAACAATTTCCTTGATTTTTACAGTGTACTCCAAGACAAGAATTTGGCCATACAAGGCCGTGCCTTGCCGTTTGATAAAAACGACGAAGTGCCTCTAGGCTACAGGGCGGCTGTTGATGGAACTTTTACTATGAAAATTGGTCAAACGGATGGCGTGTTAAGTAATCAAGATGTGTATATCGAAGACAAGTTGACCAATACAATTTTTGATTTAAAAAGTGGCAACTATACTTTTAGCACAGTAGCAGGAACTTTCAATGATCGTTTTGTATTGCGATACAAGGATACATCAAACAAAACATTGGGTGTGGACGAAACGGATGCCAACGATGGAATTGTAGTTCTATATTCCAATAATTATAAAACATTGATTATTAGAAATAATTTGAAGGATTCGACAGTTAATTCGGTTACTCTTTTCAATATGTTGGGTCAAAAAATTGCCTATTGGGATGTTAAGGGAAGGGAGCAAACCACTATCCAAATTCCAATAAAAAATCTAAGTTCCGAAATTTACATTGTAAAAATCAAAACGACGAAAGGCGAAACCAGTAAAAAAATAGTCATTAAATAAAAACTGCTTATTGGAGAGAATATCAATGCATTTGGCGTTCTTTCCAGTAATAGAATCAAATCAGTAGAGCGCAGTCGAGAAACATTATTTTATTTCGACTGCGCTCTATTTGTTGAAAAAATAGATGAGTATCATATTGGTATTGGAGTATAATTTTCTAATTAAAATCAGTTCTATTTTGTTCTGTATTTCTCCTCATAATCAAGTGTTTTTAACTGTTAATTAAGTGGTCAGGTTTTTTTATGGTGGCATTGAAAACTATGTTTTTTTATAAAATTTAGTTTTGTTGTTAATAAACTTAAATTAGACGCTTGTAAAACAGCAGGATAACGACAAAAATTGCACTTTATCGGATTTTTTACCCAACATAATTAATAACAGCTAATTTCGCACCTTGAAAACTATTTTGCTCGCCCCATAAAGATGCAAAATCTAGAATTCAGCCCCAATTTTTTTAAAAGTACAACATAACTCATGAATGAATCCTACTTATATTCAGTAAAAAATATCGCTATATCATTAAAACCATCAAGAGCAATTTGTTTGCTGTTGATGGTTTTGTTTGTTTGTTTGTTTGGTAATATAGAAAATGCAAACGCAGCAGCTAGAACTGCATCAGTAGCTGGAAACTGGAATAATACTGCAACTTGGGGAGGAAGTTCTGTTCCTGGAGTTGGAGATAATGTTATTATTAATTCAGGTATTACGGTAACGGTAACTGCGGATGCAGCGGCAAATAGTGTTAGTGTTACTGGAACAGGAATTTTGACTATTAATAATAATATAACATTAACAGTTTATGGAAATATTGATGTTGCCAATGGAGCGGAATTTAATGCGGGCTTAAATAATAGTGATAGCGCTACCATATTGGTTTATGGTGATTTTACTAATAATGGCAAGGCAGATTTTTGGAAAAGTACAGTTGTTATTGCTGGAAATTTATACACGGCGAGTACTATTTTACAGAATAACGGAGATATCGTTGTTGGTGGAAATATAACAGGGACTGTTACAGGAAGTGGAACCGGTGTTGTTTATCCTATTAATTCTAATGCGACAGTTTCATTGACATTGGGATCGTCAGTAACAGTAAACCCTTTAGGTACTTTGCCATCAGATTCTACAATGCTAAGTTATATAAATCAAGTCATATATGGAAGCTCTTGCAGTTTGTCAATTACTGATCCTGTCAACGTGGTAACTTGGTCTGGTTGTAATGCGGCTTTCACTGCTACTGCTCCTTCTGGGTCTACATTTCAATGGCAGTATAATACAGGTTCGGGATGGGTTCCATTAGGTACTCCTACTATAGGGGCTAGTACAAGTACATACTCTTTAACAGGAATTACAACTTCAATGAATAACTATAGATATAGAGCAGTAATAACTTCAGGATCTTGTACAAAAAATGGAGATTTTGCATATTTATATGTAACAGCTTTAACGACCCCAGTTGTAACAACGACACAGCCTACATGCTCTGTATCAACAGGTAATATATCCGTTACAGCCCCAATGGGAACAGGGGTAACTTACAGTATTGATGGAACTACATATACAAATACAACCGGGAATTTTTCTCTCGTTGCACCTGGAACATATAATGTAACAGCCAAAAGCCCCGCAGGATGTATTTCTCCAGTAACAAGTGCGTTAATTGTTTCAGCACCTGTTAAGCCAACATTAAGCGTTGTAAATCAACCCACTTGCTCGGTTGCAACTGGTAGTTTTTCGGTTACTAACTATAATGCTGCCTATGCTTATACCGTAAGTCCATCAACAGGAGTAACAGTTTCAGGAAATACAATAACAGCGCCAGCTGGAAGCTATACCGTAACGGCCACATTGGGGTCTTGTTCTTCAGTTGCATCATCAAGTGTTACTGTTAATGCACAGCCAGCAACTCCAACAGTCCCAGGTATAACAACGATACAACCCACTTGCGGAACGACTACAGGAACAATAACGATAACTGCAGTTACAGGAGAAACCTATAGTTTTGATAGTGGAGCTTATTCGTCAACTTTAATTTATTCTGGATTAGCTCAAGGATCTTCACATACGATTTTAGCAAAAAATTCTTCAGGTTGTATCTCTGCTGTTGCCAATGTTACAATAAACACTTTGTCAATTAAAACGTGGAATGGAAGTTGGTCACCTGCGGGTTCGCCAACAAGTAATGACTTTGTTATTATAAATACCAATTATAGTGTTTCTTCAAATGGAGATTTGAATGCTTGTAGTCTAACAATTAATTCAGGTTCAAAATTGACTATTGAGGCCGGAAAATTTGTAATTATTCAGAATAATTTAACCGTTAGCGGTACTTTAGATGTATTAGATAAAGGGTCTTTAGTGATGGTTAATGATTCTGGAGTTGTTACTAATTCAGGAACGACTACTATTCATAGGTTTACAACTCCATTTAATAAGTATGATTATACATATTGGTCAACTCCCGTTGTTTCTACTACCATAGCAAGTACTTTCCTAGAATGGAACACTGGTTATTCCTTTGAATACCTGCCAGCTAATTTTTTGGATGCTAATAATGATGGACTTGATGATGATGGAAATGACTGGTCGTTTGTAAGTACAATGACTCCAGGAAAAGGTTACATAATTATGGTGCCAACCCCTATAACTGGCCCTTCTGGGAATAATCCCTCAGAGGTAGTTTTTAGTGGAAAAGTTAATAATGGAGTTCAAAAAATTACAGGAGTTATTGAAGCTGGGGATTATTTAATAGGGAATCCATATCCTTCCGCTTTGGATGCCGATATTTTTTTGAATTATAACTCTGGAGTTTTAGATGGGACTCTTAATTTTTGGACACATAATACAGCTATTCAATTAGCTTCAAATATTACTAATGGGACTGCAGGATCTGGAGCTTATGCTTTTACCTCAGATGACTATGCTTCTTATAATCTTGTTGGAGGTGTTGGTGTTGGTACTGGTGTTGGATTAGTAGAGAAACCAAATGGTAAAATAGCTTCAGGACAAGCATTTTTTGCTACAAGTAACACCACAATTACAGGGGCTAAGGAGATTGTGTTTAATAATTCAATGAGATTAAGTTCAGGTGGAGCAACATTAGATAATTCACAGTTTTTCAAAACTAGAAGTCCTAAAACCATAACAGCCAATGCTGTCGAAAAACACCGTATATGGTTAGATTTAACTAATACTCAAGGAGCATTCAAACAAACCTTAGTGGGTTATGTTACCAATGCCACCAATGATTACGACAGTCGTTTTGACGGAGAAAGTTTTGATGGCAACGAGTTCGTTGATTTTTATAGCATAAATGAAGACAAGAATTTGGTAATCCAAGGTCGTGCTTTACCATTTGATGAAAATGACGAAGTGCCTCTGGGTTTCAGAACAACAATAAACGGAACATTTACTATAAACATTGATCAAGTAGATGGAATATTGTCAAATCAGCAAGTGTTTATTGAAGACAAGTTGACCAATACTGTTTTTGATTTAAAAAGCGGAAATTACACTTTTAGTACAATACCTGGAACTTTCAATGATCGTTTCGTATTGCGTTATAAGAACAATAGCAAAACATTGAGTGTTGAGGAAACGGATATAAATAATGGAATTTTCGCCCTTTATTCAAACAATCATAAAACCTTAATCATTCACAACAATGGTGCAACTTCAACGGTAAATTCGGTTTCCCTTTTTAGTATGACTGGCCAGAACATAGGAGTTTGGGATGTTAAAGACAGAGAACAAACTAATATTCAGATTCCAATTAAAGACATTAGTTCAGGGATTTATATTGTAAAAGTTAAAACAACGAAAGGCGAGAGTAGTAAAAAAATCGTCGTTAGATAAAAAAAACTGATTTATAAATCAGTCCAATTGTCACATAGAGCGCAGTCGATATGAAAAAATGATTCTCGACTTCGCTCGTTTTTTTTAAGGATATAAATATATTTACTAAAGAAGAATAAAAAAATCCCGTTCAGAAATTAAATCTAAACGGGATTTTTTTATGATGGAAAATTATAGAGACTCTATTTTCCTTTTGTACTAGCTTCTAGATTTCTTTCAATTGTGTGTCCTGGACGTGACCATTTTGGTTTTTCGCCAAGAGCGGGAAACTTGGAATCTGCGGCTTCAATCGTTTCGCGCTGATGTACTTTAGCAAAGGGTTGTTGGTTTTTTAAACCTAAAGTTTCGAACATTTTCATATCTTCGTTAAGGTCATTGTTGGGAGTAGTTAGTAATTTATCCCCTGAAAAAATAGAATTGGCTCCAGCCAAAAAGCACATAGCTTGACCTTCACGACTCATATTTATTCTTCCGGCTGAAAGACGTACTTGAGTTTCTGGTATAACAATTCGGGTTGTGGCTACCATTCGAATCATTTCCCAAATTTCAACTGGTTTTTCTTCTTCAAGCGGCGTGCCTTCAACGGGAACCAAGGCATTTATTGGCACAGATTCTGGCTGAGGATTCAAAGTCGAAAGCGCTACCAGCATTCCTGCACGGTCTTCAATGCTTTCTCCCATTCCGATAATTCCACCGCTACAAACCGTGATATTGGTTTTACGAACATTGGCAATGGTTTCTAAACGGTCTTCAAAACCACGAGTCGAAATCACTTCTTTATAATACTCTTCTGAGGTATCAATATTGTGGTTGTAAGCGTATAAACCAGCTTCTGCTAATCGTTGAGCTTGATTTTCGGTAATCATACCGAGTGTGCAACACACTTCCATATCCATTTTGTTGATGGTACGAACCATTTCAAGTACTTGGTCAAATTCGGCACCGTCTTTCACGTTTCTCCAAGCTGCTCCCATACAAACTCGAGAAGAACCACTTTCTTTTGCTTTTGTAGCTTGTTCTTTGACTTCGCTAACGGTCATCAAATCATTGGTTTTGATTGAAGTGTGGTATCGTTTTGCTTGTGGACAATAACCGCAATCTTCAGAGCATCCTCCAGTTTTAAGAGAAATTAAAGTAGATATTTGAACTACATTTGGATCGTGATGTTGCCTGTGAACAGTGGCTGCTTCATAAAGCAACTCCATCAAAGGTTTATTGTAAATGGCGATTATTTCTTCTTTTGTCCAGTCGTGTCTTGTGATGCTCATCGATGTGATTTTTTGGTGCGTCAAAAGTAGTCAAATTGTTCCAATCGACAAAGATGTGTTGCTGAAAAACAGATTCAAAGCTAAAATTTAGGATTCCAGAACTAATCTACAGCAAATCGATTGTTCCAATACAGCATTGCAAACAATGTGACAATTACTGAAGAAGCAACTCCTTCAAACAACAAACTGAGACAGTAGGTTTCTACGGATGGGTTACCGCCAAACAAGAAAGTTTCCGATAAAGATTGTACATAGTTATCTCCACCTTTCATATAGCTGTAAATAATTAATCCAACAATACTGAGAACCACACCTACAAGCGAGGTTGTCATTGCTGAAACAGCATTAGAAACAAAAGTCTTTTTTCCTTCAGCAATATTCATTTGAATTGTTTTGTTTACGCCATAAAAAACGAATAAAACATTCAAGAGACGTAAGTAAAATTCATCTGCAAATCCCAAAGCATTCATTAATAAAAAATAAACACTAATTCCAACGAAGATTGTGGCTCCATTGAAAACTTCTTTTGATATTTTCATGCGATTGGTTTTTAAAGGTTAAAAACTATACTTCATCGAAGAATGAATAGAGTACATATCAAATTTACATAAAAAATGCTAATTTTTTAAGAAATAAATTAAACTTTAACGAATAGTTATAGTTTGTTTATATGCGATAATGACGTTTTTTTGTCTTTTTCCAATTGCTCTTTTAGCAAATCAACAGAGCCAAATTTTTGTTCCGGACGAAGACGTTCGAGAATGGAAACCGCTATTTTTTGGTCATAAATATCGTCTTTAAAATCAAAATAGTGAACCTCGATGGATAGATTTTCTCCTGCTACCGTGGGATTGTAGCCAATGTTCATCATTCCAAATACTGTTTTTTGGTCGATTGTACTTTTGACCACATAAGCACCGTTTCGAGGAATGAGTTTGTAGTTTTCTTCAATTTTAAAGTTTGCCGTGGGGTATCCGATGGTTCTTCCTAATTGTTTACCTTTAGTTATAGTGCCTGTCAAGAAATAGTCATAGCCTAAATAGTCATTGGCCAAAGCCATATTTCCTTCCATTAGGGCATTTCTAATTTTGGTAGAACTTATTGAAACGGCATCTATTTCTTGTACGGATATTTGTTCTACTTCAAAATTATATTGTTTTCCAAAGGCTATCAAGTCATTGATGTCGGCAGTTCGATTTCTTCCAAACCGATGATCGTGGCCAATAATTATTTTTTGAATTTGGAATCGATCTACAAGAACCTTTTTAACAAATTCTTCGGCAGTTAATCTCGAAAATGTTTCGTCAAAAGGATGGATGACAAGATTTTGAATGTCGCTTTTTTGTAATAAATCTATTTTTTCGTCAATCGTGTTGAGTAGTTTCACTTCTGATTGTCCTTGTAAAACCATTCGAGGATGAGGAAAAAAAGTAAGTACCAAACTTTCGTATTTTCCGTTTTCCGTATTTTGAGTAACTCTTTCCAGAATTTTTTTATGACCAATATGCACGCCGTCAAAGGTGCCTAGCGTCAGGATGGTTTTTTTTGTTGACTTGAACTCGTTGATGGAATGGAAAATCTTCAAAGCAGTGGTTTTTTATAATGCTGCAAATTTATGGTAATAATAACATATAAAAAAAGAGGATTGAAATAAATCAACCCTCTTCAAATTTTATTTGACAAGCTATTCTTTAATGAATCGCAAGGTTCTTTTTTGGTCTTCTTTTACAATGGTAATAAAATAAACCCCATTGCTTAATGCTGAAGTGTTTATGGTTAAATCTGCCTCTTTCGAGATGTTTTTTTGAATAATTTTTTGCCCCAAGACATTGTTTATGGCGTAACTGTTTGGCAAGCCATAAGCATTTGGAATTTGGATGTTTAAAGTTCCTTTTGTTGGATTTGGATACAGATAAATGTCGGTTGAAGTTTCGAATTGGTCGTTTCCAAGGGAGCCTATGGTGAAAGTATATTTAGCACTTGAGTAGAATGTTGTTCCCGAGGTAATGACTATGCCGGTAGAGGATTTGATGTCGTAATAACCATCGCCACTATCGCCACAACAAATTCCGTCGCCTTGGGAGTCGTTGATGGTAAAAGTGTAGCATTTGTTACTGGCCAAGGTCCAGTTAAAGCTTAATAATGTAGGTAATGGCAAATCAGATTTATTAGTATATGGGCCGCCGCTATAAAGATTAGTTCCAGTACCATCTTTTAAATTCCAGGTAGTTTCGCTTCCCCATTTGTCTTGTTGTAACCTAAATACATAATCGTTATATGTATAGCTTGGAGCAGCTGTTGGGATAATAAAAGTTCCAGTCACTGAATTGTTTGATGATCTTTGATCAGTTACTCCATTTGCAGAAGCAATAGTAGCGTTTATAGTTCCGTTTGCAGCGGCATTTATTGTAATGCTAATTATGGCAGATTTGTTGGGTGCTAAATTACCAGTCCAGTTATAAGTATTGTTACTTCCTCCATTGATGCTGTAATTTAGGGTTGCCGAAGTCAAATTACTCGTGCCTCGATTGTAAATTAGTATTTTTTGAATAGTTTGATTAGAAGCAATTCCACATACTGCCACATTACAACTTGTTTCAAATTTCAGTTCTGCATCATTTGCAAATAAAGGGATTGGCGAATTTTTTGTGGAAGTTTTCAAGCTGCTTCTTCTAGCTGCGTTGTTGATTATAGTGGTAATTCTGTCTTTTTGATTTAGAGTAAAGATGTTCATACACGCATCGTCGGTATAGTCCATATAGTTCTCCACCATTTCGTTTACGGTTGTGGAATTACAACTTAGTTTTGTTGGGCAACCATAATTTTTGTCATGATGAACGGGTGTGTCGGCACAATAATCATCTCCACAGGTGGAATCTCCCCAAATATGAATGAGCCCCAACCAGTGTCCCGCTTCATGGGTCATTGTTCTTCCTTTGTTGTAGGTTCCGTCTAATAAAAAGCTATTATTTGTGTCATAGGTTTTACTTCCAAATACATTATAACTGGAAACTACACCATCTGTGTTTGCAGCTCCTCCTGAAGGGTCGAGACCAGGTAGTGTCGAGGCATCAGGAAATTGTGCATAACCTAAAAGTGTATTATCAGAGAATTGAACAGTCCAGAAATTCATATATTGGGTAGGATCCCAAATAGTTGCTGGTTTAACGGTTGTATTCATCTCGTTTTCAGACCATGCATCTTGGCAAAGACTAACTCTGTCGATTCCGTTTGTAGGGTTTCCGTTTGGATCTACCTGTGCAAAGGCAAATTCGATCTGGACGTCAGCTGCAATAGGATTAGTGCTTGTTCCTCCTGGTGTGCCTAGTATTTTTCTAAAATCTTGATTCAAAATTGTAATCTGCGATTGAACTTGGGCATCGGTAATATTTGGAGCAACACCAATTGCCTGTCCATTGTAAATCACGTGGACAACTACTGGGATGGTAATTATTCCACCTGATTGAGAGCTGGTTCTCATAGCCTTTTGTTTTTTTACTAATGGAGCTAGCCAAGTTTCAAACTGTGCACTTGTCATCCTGTTGGGATTTTTTTGCTGAAGATATTTCTCGTATTCCATTGTGGCGCAGCGAATCTGTCCCGTTTTTGGATTTACGCTTTCTGGCGCGATAGTTTTGCCAAACAGTGTTTTATTGGTTGTGTTTTTGATTTGACTGTAGGTGTTTACGACAGCAAAAAGGCAAAAAAGTAGAACTATTTTATGGAGGAAGTTGGGGGTAATTGTCTTCATAAATATTATATATTTTGTCAAAGTTAAGTATTTTACAAATTGCAAATATAAATTGCTGAAAATTTAGCAAATAGCTTGTTTTCAGAGTTCTAGTTTTTAAACTAAATCTTCCTTTTTTATTTTCCGTTAAAAGCGCTCATCGTGTTTTCTAACCCGGCAGTTCCAAAGGATTTTATGATTTCGGAAGCCAGTTCCAATCGTTCCGGAAGGGCAGTTTTTTCAGTTTCATCCCATTCGCCCAAAACATAATCTACTTGTTTTCCTTTTTTGAATTCGTCACTGATGCCAAAACGGAAACGAGCATAATCTGTCGTGTTTAAAGTGGCTTGGATGCTTTTGAGTCCGTTATGTCCACCATCGCTACCTTTTTTTCTGATGCGGATTGTTCCGAATGAAAGATTCAAATCATCGGTGATGACCAAAATGTTTTCGAGTGGAATTTTTGCTGCCGCCATCCAATATTGTACTGCTTTGCCGCTCAAGTTCATATAGGTGTTGGGTTTCAAGAGCAGGAAAGTGCGTCCTTTGAACTTATATTCAGCCAATGCGCCCAGTTTCACGGTTTCGAAGTTGATTCCTTCTTTTTTGGCCAAAAAATCGACTACTTTAAAACCAATATTATGTCTCGTATTTACATATTCGGCTCCGATGTTGCCGAGTCCGATGATTAAAAATTTATTACTCACGCTTCTCATATTGTTTTTTTGGTGTTCGTGAACATCCAGTTTCATAAAATCTGTGTTGTCATCTGTTTTTGTTTTTGAAAACAGGCTGTTTAACCATTTTAGCATAATGCAAAAGTAATGCAATTACTTAATTGATTCTACAGCTAATGTTGGGAACGTTCATTTTTCTTTCAAATCATTAAGACATTAAGAGAGACTGAACCCTTAATGAAACTTAATGTCTTAATGGTTCAATTTTTTTTTTTAATATTTTTTTTTAATAGGGATAGAACACATAATTCAAATTTTTGAAAAACGCCGCTTGTCTTTAGCCCTGATGGAAGCGGCATCCTTTTCTTTTTTTCTTTAAAAAAGAAAAGATAAAGCGAATAGCAGGAGTAATGTTTTCTGAAATGCCAATCGCGGTGCTCCATAAAACAAAAAAAGCACCAGTTTTACAACTGATGCTTTCTTGAATGATTGAAAAAAGATTATTTTTTCTTTTTTCCTGCAGGTGCTTTTGCTGCTTTTGCTGCTTCTTGAGCTGCTTTCATAGCTGCACGAGAAATTCTTACTTGAGCCACAACGGTGTTCTCTGGGTGCAACAATTTGTAGTTGTCAGAAACAAGTTTCGTAACATACAATTTGTTACCCATTTCAAGTGGAGAAATATCAGCGTCAATAAAATCAGGAAGATTTTTTGGCAACGCTTTAACTTTTAATCTACGAGTGTTCAAACGAAGAACACCACCTAATAATACTCCAGGAGATACTCCAACAACTTTTACTGGAACTTCCATAGTGATTTCTTTGTCATCAAATAATTGAAAGAAGTCAATGTGTAAAATTTTGTCTGATACAGGGTGAACCTGAATGTCTTGTAGGATGGCATTGAATGTTTTTCCTTCCAATTCAATCACAACTGTGTGTGCGTTTGGGGTGTAAACCAAGGTTTTGAATGCTCTTTCGTCTGCTGAAAAATGCACTGGTTGACTTCCTCCGTATAAAACGCAAGGAACCGCTCCAGCATTACGTAAGGCTTTAGTCGCAACTTTGCCCACGCTTTCTCTTTCTGATCCTTTAATTGTAATCGATTTCATTGTAAAAAAATTTATATAGTTATTAATTAAACTCTTGTTGAATTAGCTTTTTGAATTACATCAAAAATGTTCCGCTAATGGAATTGTTGTGGTGTACCATATGCATTACTTCTGCAAAAAGAGGCGCACAACTCACCACTCTTATTTTTTTTGATTCTTTCTTTAACGGAATAGAATCGGTAACTATCAATTCGCTTAATTTCGAATTTTCTATTTTTTCGTAGGCTTCACCAGATAAAATAGCGTGTGTACAAATCGCTCTTACGCTCAATGCTCCTTTTTCTATCATTAAATCTGCGGCTTTCGCCAATGTGCCTCCAGTGTCGATCATATCGTCAACCAAAATTACATTTCTTCCTTTTACTTCACCAATCAACTCCATTGTGTCGATAATGTTGGCTTCTTTTCGTTGTTTGTAGCAAATTACCACATCCGATTCCAAGAATTTGGAGTAAGCATAAGCTCTTTTTGATCCACCCATATCTGGCGATGCAATGGTCAAGTTTTCTAAAGCCAAGCTTTCTACATAAGGCAAAAAGATGGTCGATGCGAATAAGTGATCCACTGGTTTTTCGAAGAATCCTTGAATTTGGTCTGCATGCAAATCCATTGTCATGATTCTAGTTGCGCCTGCTGTTTCCAGCAATTTAGCGACTAATTTAGCTCCAATTGGAACTCTTGCTTTGTCTTTTCTGTCCTGTCTTGCCCAACCAAAGTAAGGGATAACTGCCGTGATGTGTCTTGCAGATGCACGTTTTGCAGCGTCAATCATCAACAACAATTCCATCAAATTGTCGGCGTTTGGAAAAGTAGAACAAACAATAAATACGCGTAACCCTCTAATGGATTCCTCGTAAGAAGGCTGGAATTCTCCATCGCTATAATTCGAGGTTGTAATGTTTCCTAACGGGATTCCATACTCCTTGGCAATCTTCTCTGCGAGATAGACACTTTTTGAACACGCAAAAATTTTAGCTTCTGGCTCTAAGTGGGACATTTAATTTGTTGTTTTTATTCCGCTACGCTCCATACAATTCGGCTTTGATTTTTGTCTTAGCTAAATGATGTATACGCCTCGGGTGTAGTTAGTTGCTGTTTTTCGTTTTACCGAGGTGCAAATTTAGGAATAAAATCGAACTCTGAAAGGAAAAATTTCAGTATTTTTATTAGAATGTTTAATATTATTTTTTACATTTGCACCGTGTTAAAGGAAAAAGATGTTTGGCTACCACTAAATATCTCTTTATTGCGTGAAATAACTGTCGTTATTTCTGTCTGCTGAAGCCCGGATGGCGGAATTGGTAGACGCGCTGGTCTCAAACACCTGTGGGAAACCGTGCCGGTTCGACTCCGGCTCCGGGTACAAAAGCCTCTTCGAAAGAAGAGGCTTTTTTGGTTTTATGAGATTGCTTCTTATTTTTAGTCTTGGTATGATGTTAATATTCCATTTTCAAAATAATAATAATCACCATCATAAACCCATTGTTCGTGCACGCCCCATTTACCAACGGTTCTATTTATATCTTTTGGATTGCCCAAGGAAATTATTGCCATATCATCGGTCATTCCAATCCAAAACATTCCCTTTTTCAATTTGGCATACAATGTTTTTCCATATTTTTTAATGTTTTTGGCTTCAATGTCTGCGTATTGTTTATTTTCTTTTTTGATTTTATTCTCTTCTTTTCTTTTTGCTAATTCTTCCTCCTCTTGAAGTCTAACATAAACTAAATCAACTACTTTTTTGTTTTTTTTAATCCATATTTCGTTAACATAGCCACAAACTGAATTAATGCATACACCAAAATATCCTTTATGATAGTCTAAAATTAAAACTTCAGTGTCTTCTTCGAAACTGAAAATTATGTCGTCCCATGAATTAGTCCCTTTTCTTAATTTTCCATTTTTAGATACAATTGCATTTAATGACGAATCCTTAACTGTCTTTAAAATCTCTTTTGATTTAATTATATTAATCTTTTTATCAATAATTGAAATAGAATCTTTTAAAGAATTAATCTTTTCAATAAATTCTTTTCTGTTTTTTTCCAGTCTATTAATTTCAGGATTAATATTTTGTGCATTTAAAATAAAAGAATTTAAAAGTATAAGTATTAATATTTTTTTCATTTTTAATGAATTAGATTTAAAACAGTCAAATGTAATCTATTAAAAATCATTTAGTTTACGGTTTCCCGTAAAGCAGGAAGTATTTTGATTTTAAACCTTCTTTATCACATACTTCACAATTCCCCAAATGATTAACTGGTTTTCAACTTTCGGTCAATTGCAAACTCATTCCCAGCGCATTGATAATTTGCACAAAATTGGAGATTTGCAAATCGGTTTTGCCTTGTTCGATTTTGGCAATGTAGACACACTCTTTGCCAGAAAATCAATTCTTTAAAATACCGTTATGACAGTAAAAAACAAAATTCTATCTGCTTTTCCTGCCAGTATTCTGTAATTTTCATATTATTTACCGTCATAACGGTAAAAAATAGCATTTTTAATGTAAAAATGCCAAAGCAAAACACATATTTGTTTATTTTTACTGCTAAAACGGTAAAGTATGAATGATTTTGATTTAGGTCTCTTCATAAAAGAGCATCGTAAAGTAGCAGGATTAACACAATTAGAATTGGCTAATCTAGCGGGAGTAGGAAAGACTACCGTTTTTGATATTGAGAAAAATAAAGAAACGGTTCGTTGGAGTACTCTTTTGGCGATATTGAAAGTATTGAATATTGAAGTGCAATTTAAAAGTCCAATCCATAAATAATGATGAGAAAAGCAATACTATTTGTTCACAATAAAAGAGCTGGACTATTGATGGAATACAATACTGGCGGGTATCAATTAACCTATGACGACAATTATGAGGGAGAACCCGTGTCATTGACTATGCCATTGACTGTCAAGAATTATTCATTTTCTAAATTCCCTTCTTTTTTTGAAGGCTTACTGCCAGAAGGAATAATGCTTGAAGGACTTTTGAAAATCGGTAAAATTGATAAAAATGATTATTTTTCCCAACTGGTGGCTACAGGAAATGATTTGGTAGGAGCAGTAACTGTAAAAGAATGGAAAGATGAATAGATGCCCGATAACATACGAATTATGTGGCAGTGAAAGATACAGTGAAAAAGGACTTCGACTGATTGCTCCTAAACTTACCACATTAAATGATTTACCATTTACTGCAGCTGAACAAAGACAAGAAGCGGCCAATCGGGCGAATAAATTGTCTATTCAAGGCGTTCAGCCCAAATTAAGTGCTGTTATTTCGGTTGTGAATCAACAGTTTGAAATTGTGGACCAGTTTGGCAACTATATTATCAAACCTCAAAATGATATTTTTCCAGAATTACCCGAAAATGAAGATGTAACGATGAAAATGGCCAAAATTTATGGACTTGAGGTTCCTTTTCACGGATTGGTTTATTCCAAGGATGGCAGTCTTTCTTATTTTATCAAACGATTTGACCGATACAGCAAAGGAAAAAAATATGCCACGGAGGATTTTGCACAATTGTCCGGTAATTCAAGAGACACGAAGTATGATTACACAATGGAAAAATTGGTCAAAGTAATTGACGAATTCTGCACCTTTCCTGCCATAGCCAAAGCCGATTTCTTTAAACGCATTTTATTTTGTTTTATAACCGGGAATGAAGATATGCACCTAAAGAATTTTTCAGTAATTACAAAAGCTGGAAAAACAACCTTGGCTCCAGTTTATGATTTTTTGAATTCTTCCATTTCCATTAAAAACCCGCAGGAGGAATTGGCCCTATCTCTCAAAGGTAAAAAGAGTAATTTCAAGTCAACGGAATTGATAGATTATTACGCAAAAGAGCGTTTAGCGCTTAATGACAAAACAATTGACATCATTTTATCGGATATGAATAAAAGTGTGTCTAAATGGTCGGAGTTAGTAGAAATATCTTTTTTGTCAGATGTTATGAAAGAAAAATATCTGAAGTTGATGGAAAATAGAATTAGGAGATTTTAAAATAATTTAAAACTTGTTTCACACCTTCTTTATCACATAAGTCACAATTCCCCAAATGATTAATTGGTTTTCTTCGGTGACTTTTATGGGAGGATAATTGGGGTTTTCGGGCATCAGGTACAAGCAGTCTTTTTCGAGTTGGATGCGTTTCACGGTAAATTCGCCGTCGATAAAACAAATGGCAATTTTGTTGTTTTGTGGTTCCAGACTTCGGTCCACGACCAAAACATCTTTGTCGTTGATGCCGGCGTCAATCATCGAGTTGCCCTTGACTTTGATGTAGAAAGTCGCCAAAGGATTTTCGCTTAATTCCTTGTTCAAATCGATGCCGTTTTCCATAAAATCGGCCGCAGGCGAGGGAAATCCTGCCGAAACGCCTTCTTTTATGAAAGGAATTCGGAGTTCGCTTTCAAAATTAGGTTTGAAAAAAGATAATTTTTGGTCTTTGTTTAGGGACATCGTATTTCGAGAATATCGTTGAATTTCGTGGTGTATTTGGGTGAAAGATGATTTTGGTTCATATTCCAAGTGAGATTTAAATTTTGGGTGGCCAATTTTACTTTTTTGTCGCCCATTTTGGTGTTCAGTTTATCCATTGCTTGCATCAAAGCCAGATGTTTTGGGTTTTCTTCATCGAACAATTGAAATTGTTTTCGGTTTTCGTCAATCAATTCGGTTACGATTACGCCTGCTTTCTTGAATTTTATGTTTTCGTTTCCTTTGTGCAATTTTTTCAATATGTCGATGGCCGTGTTCGAAATGGTCAGCGTCGAATTGGTCGCAAAAGGCAACGTAACCGCCATATTAAAATAATATTTCGAAGTTTGAATGCTGTGTTTGTCAATGACCAACATCACAATAATCGTGTGGCAGCAAGATTTTTGATTTCGCAATTTCTCGGCACAAACCGAGGCAAAAGTCGCCACGCGCTCTCTTAATAAATCGAAATCGGCGATTTGTTTGGGAAAACTTCGGGTAATGGAAATACTTTTCTTTTGGTCAGGAATGGGTTCTAAGTCCAAAACCGATTTTCCTTCTAGTTCATATTTCAATCGCATTCCTACAACGCCCATTTCTCGCCTGATCCAAGCTTCGTGTTGCGGCTGGATAAAATCGAGAGCAGTTTTGATGTTTTTTAGCTTCATTTTTTTGTTCATTCGGTAGCCAATGCCCCAAACGTCTTCAATCTTGGTCCATTTCAGGGCTTTGATGCGTTTTTCTTCGGAGTCGATTACGTAAACACCTTGAGTTCTATCTTGGAATTTCTTGGCAATTTTGTTGGCGACTTTTGACAATGCCTTGGTTTCGGCAAAGCCAATGCACACCGGAATTCCGACCCATTTCTGTACTCGGGTTTTCATTTGGACACCATAATTATGGTAATCTGGGATATTCAACCCATCAAAATTCAGGAAGGCTTCGTCGATGCTGTAAATTTCCAGATTGGGAGTGAATTGGTTTAAAATTGCCATTACCCGATTGCTCAAATCGCCATACAGCGGATAATTGGAAGAAAACAATTGGACATTTTTTTCTTTGACCAATTCCTTGATTTGAAAAGCCGGAGCACCCATTGGAACGCCCACAGCCTTGGCTTCGTTGCTTCTGGAAATCACGCAGCCGTCGTTGTTGGATAATATCGCAACGGGTTTTCCGTTGAATTTCGGTTGAAAAACACGTTCGCAGGAAGCGTAAAAATTATTGCAATCGACTAAAGCATACATTTTGTAAAATTACTCAATAGCCGCTTATGGAAGTGTGGATGAAAAGTTAATTTTTGAGATTGTTGATAAGAAGTTTTGTAATGGTTTCTGCCTGTTTTGGTGGTTTTGGAAAGAATTTCGATGTAGTTAATGAATTATTTTAAGGTTATAGGCTTAAAATAAATTTTGTTTTTTCAGGGTATACCCTTAATTTTTTCACTGATATTTTTATATCAAAGCCGTTAAATTGGCAGACTAGAATGAATTTCGAGTATTAATTGAATTTGCCCAATCATAAAATCAATTTAATCACATCCATTAATATCGCAACTATTCTCAGTTGTTGTGTTTACCAAAGTTATTTTCGAATCGAATTGTCCTTCTTGCCACACTTTTTCCAGCGTTTCTAAAAAAGCCGTTGCGGGTTGTGCGCCGGAAATAGCATATTTATTGTCGAAAACAAAAAAGGGAACGCCTTGAACGCCTATGGCATTGGCTTGTTGAATGTCTTGTTTTACCTCTTCGGTGTAAGTATTGGAATGTAATACTTGATTAACAGCTTCGGCTTCGAGACCTACTTCAATCCCCAGTTGGCTTAATGTATCCAAATTGTTTAAATCTTCGCCGTCGGTCAAATAGGCTTTGAATAGCAATTCTTCCAATTCATTGGCGAGATTGTGTTTTTTTGCCAAATGTAGCAATCGATGGGCGTTGTGGGAATTGGCCATAACCGCTTTTTCGAAATGAAAATCCAGTCCCGCTGTTTTTGCATTTTGGGTCATGTTATCGACCATAGTTTGTGCCCAATCGGTGTCTTTTCGATACTTTTCGGCCAAGTGTTCGATTAGATTATCATCCGGAGAAGGAATGAAACCGGCATCCAACTGAAAACTTTTCCATTCAATGACAACGGCTTCTTTATGTTCGAATTGGCTTAAAGCCTCTTCGATTCTTCTTTTTCCGATATAACAAAACGGACACATGATATCCGACCAAATCTGCACTTTCAATTTATTTTCCATTTGTGATTCCTTTTTTGACTTTACCAATTGATTTTGTGTTGCAAAAATAAACCATTCTAGTTTTGGCTGTTTTTAATTTAGGTTTTTATTGGGAAAGGTTTTTTTTGATTATTTATGTCAGTCGGAGACTGACTAATGCATCCTCAAAGTCGGAGACTTTTCGGAGCATTTTTTAAAAAGAGTGATTTTTTATTGGTCAAAATCCCAAAAAAGGAAATAATACACAATTTGGTTTTAGTTAAAGAACAGCCAAATTTCAGATATTTACAAAATTATTTTATTATTTAAAATACTGAAAATAAGATATTTAAATATTTATTGTTCTTCGATCGTTTAAAAATACGAAACCCAGATTCAAATCTTTGGCACGCTACTTGGATATGCCTAATCAAATTAGTAAAAAAGCGAAAGCCGAAAAGCTCACGAGTAGGCAAACAAACAAAATATAAATATCATGAAAAAAATTACCCTTTTAGTAGCTAGTATTTTCCTAATGGGAGGTATTGTAGCCAATGCAGCAGATAGAGACCATAGAAGATCTCCTGTTGATTTTAGAAATGCCGATCCAATTGTATTTACGGAAAGAGGCGTTGAATTTTACATATTTCCTGATGGACAATTTGATTTTAATACGCGTCCTTCCAATGGCGAAGTGTATTATAAATCAGGAAGAAGAAATGTTGAAAACAGATCTTATGGGAAACACGGAAATTTTCAAGACAGGAATTATGGTGTAAAAGTAGAACACGACAATAGAGGTCAAGTAAGACGTGTTGGAAATGTAATGATCAACTACGATGCTAATGGCAGAGTTAAACGAGTAGGTTCTGTTTATATGGGGTACAACCGTTATGCTTTAGATCGAGTAGGTGGTTTACAAATTATCTACAACCGTCGTGGTCAAATTGTTGATTTTGTTGGAGCCGTAAAAGGCGGTAGAGCATACCAATACACTCAAAACAACAATGATTACAACGATCATAATTATGATTATGTCCAAAATTCGAATGATGATGACAACACCTATTACAGAACGAATGGAGGAAAACCCAAAGTAACAGGAAGTTTGGATATCCGAATAAATAATTAAGGTTAGTTATAATAGTTTGTTGAAAATTCCCGTTGGTATTCGTATCAGCGGGATTTTTTTATACGGTATCGACATTCATTTATACCAAGACCGAACGATGTTCTTTTCGGTATTGCGAAGCACTTTTGCCCGTGAACTCCTGGAATGATTTATTGAAATAGCTAAAATTGTTGAAGCCGCTTTCGAAACATACTTCGGTAATGCTGATGGGTTTTTCCGCCAATAGTTTGGAAGCGTGTACCAAACGGTATTCGTTGACAAACTTGGTAAACGTTTTTTGGGTTATTTTTTTGAAATAACGACAGAAAGAAGGAACCGTCATGCTGACCAATTCAGCTACTTCGTCCAGAGTGATTTGTTCCTGGAAATTATCTTTCACATAATTGAAAATCGTGTTTATTTTGTCATTGTCCTGCATTTGCATTTGCATCGAAAATCCTTCGGCATTCAAAACTTTGAATTCGGTGGCCTCTTCCATTTCATTTAGAATAGAGAGCAAAGTGAGCAATCTTTCAAACGGCAACTGATTTTCCATCAGTTCTATTTTGTTTCCCAATCTTTTTTTGGTTGCACCAATAAAGACCAAGCCTGCTTTCGCCCGATTGAAAAGATGGTTGATGTTTTTCATTTCTGCAATTCCAAAAAAGTCAGTGCCAAGGAAGTCTGGCGACATTTGTATTACCGTTTCTTTTTTGTTTCCGGTATTTTCATCGGTAAAACCGCAATGGGGCAGGTTGCTTCCTATAAGAATGACACAGCCACTGGTATAATAAGAAATATGGCTTCCCACTTGGCGTTTGCCCGCACCACCGTTTACATATACCAATTCGATTTCGGGATGGTAATGCCAAAAGTGGGCTTTGTTGTTTGTATTTCCGTCATATTGGGTAATAGTGAAGGAACTTCCAAAAGAAGGTTCTATAATTTTTAAGGTGGGCGAAATCTTTTTCATTGTAGGATGAATTTAGAATCAACACAAAATTAACCCAAATTAACACGCAATTATCTTTTTTAACCTTTAACGTTTTCGTAAAAGGTAAAATAACATACATATAAGAAAACAGGGTACAGTTGTTCACTAAACTACCGCCATATCTTTGTCTTAATAAACCATTATAAATTTAAAAACAACGATTATGAAAAAAATTTCAAAATTTGGTTTAATGTTGGGAGTGACATTATTAACTATGAATTTGTATGCTGGTACTCTTGATTTTACATTGGATGTAAAAAAAGAACAAGGAAAGATGGTTACTTTTGCGTTAGACAAGATGAACAAAATCGATTTGTCTATCTATGACACAGAAGGTAAAATGATTCACACAGAAAAAGTGGATTCTCAAAAGAATATAAATAGAACTTATGATTTGCGAGCCTTGCCAGAAGGAACTTATTTCTTGGAAGCGGAGTCTGACACTAAAATTTCGAGATACGAAATATCAGTTGTTGCAGCAACAGCTTCTTTGTCGTCCAATCCAATTTCAGAGATTTACAAACCAACATTTGTAAACAAAAAAGGATTGATACAAGTAAGTTTCTTGAATCTAGACAAATCTCCAGTAAATATCAAAGTTTACGACAAAGCAAACAATGAGGTTTATGATAGTGATGTACTGTTGGATCAAGATGTGAAAAAAGTTTTCAACATCAACCAAATCAACGATGAAGAATACACTTTTGTAATGACTTACAAAGATAAGACATATACAAAAACCTTCGCTAGCAATTAATTAAGCCAATCGGGATTATCTAAGAACAGCTCTACTTTTGGGGCTGTTTTTTTATTTCTATAAATTCCCCAAAATCTTGTCCATAATCCAACTGGTTTGCACGGCAGAAGAATCGGCAGAAGGATGCTGGCTGTTGCCCAAAAGATGTTCCCGAATTCTTTCCACGTGATGCAATTGCACATTTTCTGGATGTTCTATAAAAAGTTCCGTTTCGCCTTCGTCATTAGAAAGAATAATAGCATCATTTTCAAAGATGGAAAAACTAATTTTTCCTTTACTTCCGGCAATTTCAACAATGTCTTCTCGTTTTTGGCTTCCAAAATTCCAATTGCCATTTCCTGTAACACCAGATTCGTGAAGCCAACAAGCCGTGATGGCATCTTTGGCAGAATACAATCCTTGTTGGTTCAAACTATAACCGGAAACGTCCTTGATGTCTCCCAAAAGGAAAATGAACAAATCCAAACCGTGACTTGCCAAATCATCAAAATAACCTCCCGGAGCTACTTTGGCATCAGTGCGCCAATTGTATTCTCCCGACAAATCCTGTGGTGAAGCCGATTTGGTCAAATTCCATCGAATAGACCTCAGTTCTCCAATTTTATTGGTGTCGAGCCAGGTTTTTATTTGTTCGAAACGAGGCAAAGTTCTTCTGTAATAAGCCGTGAACAAAGGAATATTTTTGGTTTTAAAAGCTTCGTAAATTTCGAGACTTTCTCTATAACTTGGGGCCAAAGGTTTTTCGATACAGCAAATTTTTCCTGCTGAAGCTACTTTAAGTCCATAAAAATGATGGGTGTCTGGTGGCGTGGCAATATAAATAGCATCAATTTCAGGATCATTTATTAAATCGTCTGCATCTGAATAATATTTATTGATGTTGTGTCTTTTGGCATAATCGGCAGCTTTTTCGGCGTCTCTTCGCATAACTGCTACGATTTTGAATCCAGTAGTTTTTTGATAGGCTGGCCCGCTTTTTACTTCAGTAACATTGCCACATCCCAAGATTCCCCAACGGATTATTTTTGTATTGTTTGCCATTTTATTGTTTTTGTTTTGTTTCAAAAAACTTTTCTATAACCACATTCGTAAATAGTCGTGCTCCCGCATCATTCATGTGTCCGCAGGAAGAAAAATATTGATCTCCTTCAACAACGTTTTCCAGATTGTGAATTTCGGGATAGATCTTGTTTGATTTTTCGAAATAATCCAGTCCTTTTACATTGGTACACATTGGCGTCATTACGCTAATCAGTTTGTAATTATTCTGCTTGCAAATTTGCTTGATTTCTTCGTAGTATTTATTGCGAATGGGTTTCAAAGCTCTAATGTCATTCTTCATTTTTCCTGGTTTGTGTACCAAAGGATGATAACCCAAATGATCCAAAATATTCGTCGGTTTGTCCGTTGCGGTATTGTACATTTCTCGGAAACCAATAAGCGCATCAAAATCGATATAGCGGTAAAAGGGAATGTAGTATAACTCATTGAAATTTTCCTGACTCGAAAAATGCTCCTTGATAACTTCGGAATGATGGATGTACGGCAGAAATTTAGCAGCAATAGCATCGGATTCTTTTTCGTTGCAAAGCCCTAAATCAGCTTCCAGAATTACGGTTTTTAATTGATATTTTCGTTCTGCCATCAATTTTAGCATTAGGGAAGCTTCGAATAAATGGGCGCCACTCATTCCGTAATTGAAGGTTTTGAGTCCTTTCTTTTCGAATAAATCGGGCACGAAATGGTTGTTGGCTCTTGAAGAACCCAAGATTACCACATCATAATTTCTAGCTTTGGAATTGAATACATTTTCCACTTTCCCACGATTGGAAGAATGTAAATACACGGTCGTGTAAGTCCAATCCAGCACTACTAAAAGTACTAGAATCGTGAGTAGAATTTTGGCAACTAATGTTATAAATTTCTGCATTAGAATTGAAAATAAATGAATTCTTTATAGTCGGCATACGTTCCTAAAGCGACAATCGCTAGGATACATATAGCCATTTTTAACCAGCTGTATTTTCCTGAGATGGGTTCTATTTTATAGCGACTGTTCCATTCAACCAAAACGAAAGCAATAACCAGCAACAGCAATTCGTAACTGTAACGTTGGTTTTGCAAGAATTGTGAAGCGAAAGTCCCGTTAGTAAATATTTTACCAATGTAATCAAAAGCAATGTGAATTGTATTTGCCCTGAAAAATATCCAAGCCAGACACGTTAGTGAAAAAGTAGCGAGAATGCTGAAGAATACTTTTATGGAGTTGAAATCCCAATGCAGTTCTGCCGTTTCCATATTGTTTCGGTTGGTTCCCAACAGCAATGAAGGTAAAAAATACATTGCATTAATAAATCCCCAAGCCAAGAAAGTCCAATTGGCTCCGTGCCAAAAACCACTCACCACAAATATGATGAATACATTGCGGACTTGTTTGAGTTTGCTTCCACGGCTTCCTCCCAATGGAATGTACAAATAGTCCCGAAACCAAGACGATAACGAAATATGCCAACGTCGCCAAAATTCAGCGATATCTCTGGAGAAATAAGGATAATTGAAATTACGCAACAAGTCCAATCCAAACAATTTAGACATTCCCAAAGCCATATCCGAATAGCCTGAAAAGTCGCCATAAATTTGGAAGGCAAAATACACAGCGCCTAAAATTAATGACAAGGAATTCATCGAAGTATAATTATCAAAAATGGCGTTGGCATAAGTTGCACAAGTATCAGCAATGACTACTTTTTTGACTAAACCCCAAATAATTTGGTAAACACCTTCTTTGGCTTTTTCGAAATCGAAGCTTCTTTTTACTTTTATTTCAGGTAGTAAATGTGTTGCTCTTTCGATAGGGCCAGCCACCAAAAGCGGAAAATAACTCACGAATAGCGCGTAATCTATAACGTTTTTCTCGGACTGAATTCTTTTGTAATAAATGTCAATTACATAAGACAAGCCATGAAAAGTATAGAAAGAAATCCCAACAGGAAGAATCACGTTCAGCAAAAGTGGACTCGAATGTATGCCAATATTATTTAGAGCTTCTGAAAAGGAAAAGGCAAAAAAGTTATAGTATTTGAATATTGCCAAGAAACCCAGATTGAAAATAATACTCAACCAAAACCAAAGTTTACGTTCTAGTTCCTTTGAGCTTTTCTCTATTTTGATTCCCGTTAAATAGCATAAAAGTGTTGAAAACAATAATAAAAACAAGAAGCGCCAATCCCAACAAGAGTAAAAATAATAGCTCACTACAACTAGAAATGCGTTTTGCGTGCTTTTAGTTTTACTAAAAACAAACCAATAGAGTAAAAAAACTATGGGTAGAAAAACAGCAAATGTGAGCGAGTTAAAAAACATATTTTGGTTGTCTAATGTGTTTTATTATGAAGACAAAAACCACCACGCTTTTGACGGGATGGTTTACTATTTTATATTTTAAAAAATTACCGCAGATTCGCAGATTTTAAATTTATAAAAAATCTGCGAATCTACGGTTAAATTATTTTGTATTCATACTGAATTATCCCAATAAATCTAATACTGTAGAAGGGAATAAACCTAAAACGATATTCAAAACAATGGCAACAACGGCTACTGCATAAAACACAAAAGGTGTTTTCGCAACTGCTTCATTCGGCTCTTTGTTGTACATCGCCAAAATTAATTTGAAATAATAACCAACACTTATGATGGAGTTGATAACCGCTGCGATTACAACTACTAAATAGCCAGCTTCAATTACTTGATTGAACAAAATCATTTTGGCAAAAAATCCGGCAAAAATTGGAATCCCAGCCATCGAAAGCAATGAAGCTGTAAGAACAGCAGCCATTAGTGGATTGTTTTTTCCTAATCCGTTGAAGTTTTCAATGTCTTCGTTGTTTCTATTTTTGCAAACGTATAAAATCACGGAGAAAGCTGCAATTCCAGCCAATGAATAAGCCGATGCATAATACAATAAGCTTCCTGCCGAAGTGCTGATGCTCATTAAAGTCATCAACATAAAACCAGCGTGTGAAATTCCAGAGAAAGCCAACATACGTTTTACGTTGGTTTGTTTCAACGCCATAATATTTCCAACAGTCATTGAAGCAATTGAAATTACAATAATGATGTTGATGAAAGCATCTGAAAGGTCAGCATTCATTGCAGTTAACAATTTATACAGTGTTGCTACAGCAACCACTTTTACTAAAGTACTCATGGTGGCGGTTGTCAAAGCAGGTGAACCTTCGTAAACATCAGGTGCCCAAAAATGGAAAGGCACTGCGGCAATTTTGAAAAGCATTCCAATGGTTACCAATGAAATTCCTATTGGAAACCAAATTGGTAATTCGGCAGAGCGAGACCAATCGGTGATTTCGGCAACATCAAAAGTACCCATTGCTCCGTAAATCAAACAAATTCCAAATAATATTATTCCCGAAGCAAAGGAACCCATCAAGAAATATTTCATTCCAGCTTCGTTGCTTTTTAAACTTAATCTGTCGCTTGCAGCAAGTACATAAAGTGAAATAGACAAGATTTCTATTCCAAGAAAGAACATCGCCAAGTTTCCGAAAGAAACCATAGCAACTGCTCCGGCCAGCATAAATATTTTGATTGCAATAAAATCGGAGATTTTGGTTGGATGATCTTCGTAGAAATCGTGTGACAATGCCACTAATAAAATGGTGAGAACAATAAACAATGATGAAAATGAAGTCGAAAATTTACTTACCACAATCATGTTGTTGTAATAACTCATCGGAGAATTGAATTCCGATACGGTTAATGCAAGAACTGCCAATAATCCAATAATCGATACGGTAACGATGGCTTTTCTAAAATTTAAAATTTCAAATAAAAGGCATAAAACACCTAATCCTGTTATAGCTATTAATGTATTCATTTTTTTATTTGACTTAGTTAAATCTATTTACTTGAGTTAAAATATTTTCGAGACTTGGCGTAATCAAGTCCATAATTGGTTTTGGATACATTCCAAAGAAGAATAATACAGCGATGATGATTACCAAAGTCAAACCTTCGTTAAAAGTTACGTCTGCAAATACTTTGGTATTGGTTTCGCCCAACATTACGTGTTGAAACATTTTCAACATATAATAAGCCCCTAAAATGATAGTTGTTCCACCAAGGATGGCAAACCAAATGTTTACTTGTGAAAGGCTGTATAATACGGTAAATTCTCCAACAAAATTGAAAGTCGATGGCAAAGCAACGGAAGCCAAAACCAAAATCATAAACATTGAAGTGAATTTTGGTGATTGTGCACGAATACCGCCCATTTCTGCAATGGTTCTAGTTTCGTATCTTCTGAAAATAATTTCGGCAACAAAAAACAAACCAACCACTACAAAACCGTGGGCAATCATTTGTAAAACGGCACCACGCAATCCGTCAAGTGTTAAAGTATAAGCACCAGCAGCTATTAATCCAACGTGAGCTAAGGAAGAATAAGCCAATAATTTTTTCAAATCTTTTTGTCTCAAGGCCAAGATGGAACCATAAATTACACCTGCAATTCCAAGTCCAATAAACACGTACATAAATTCTTTTGCAGCCAATGGTGCAATTGGCAATTGCCAACGAATTACACTGTACAATCCCATTTTTAGCATAATTCCGGAAAGCAACATTGTCCCAACAGTCGGTGCTTTTTGGTACACTTCAGCCTGCCAAGTATGGAAAGGAATTAATGGAATCTTGATGGCATAAGCCAAAAAGAAAGCCAAGAATATCCAGAATTGTTCTGTTGATGATAAATTAGTTTGAGTTAAATCGCTAATTAAAAAACTTCCTGCTTTCTGGTACAAATAAACGAAAGCAACCAGCATAAACAACGAACCGGCAAGTGTATAAATAAAGAATTTCAACACTGCTTTTTTACGTTCTTCAGCATCACCATTACCCCAAATCAAGGCGATAAAGTAAATTGGAATCAAGGACAATTCCCAGAAGATGTAGTATAAAATTCCATCAGCTGCCAAGAAAGTTCCTGTCATTGCAAATGCCATAAACAAGATCAATGCGTAAAAAGCTTTTGCGTTTTTATAAGTATTCCCGAATGATGAATAAATAATGATTGGCGTTAAAGCTGTTGTTAACAAAAGCATTGCCAAAGCCAATCCGTCTGCGTGCAACGCAAAATAAATCCTTGGTTTAGAAATCCAAAGGCTTATGTCGTTTATATCGTTTCCTAAATTGTATTGGCTCAACAAGCAAATGGAACCTGCAAAAGCAGACAGTCCAAAAAGCAAAGCTACTTTTGGAGCCCATTTATCGCCCGAAAAATAAGTAGCCAATGCGCCAACTAATAGTATAATTAATAGTGTAGTTACATCCATTAGGTAAAAATTATTATAAAAATAAATAAGTTAATATGGCAATAACGCCTAAAACAAAAGCGAAAAGATACAAACCAACACTTCCGTTGTGAATTCTTTTTCCTTGGAGCGACATTTCGTTGGTCACTTTCCCTAATCCAAAAACCAGTGCAGACAAGGTAGTTTCTATCGAATCTCTAAAGAAACTAGAAAGCACATTGATTGGTTTTACGAAAATTGTGTCATAGATTTCATCAACATAATATTTGTTGTATAAAATTTTGGCAATTCCAGTGATGTCGGCATCTTCGCTCGGGATAGTGTTGTCTTTCAAGTATTTTTTGTAAGCAATTCCAATTCCTATTAATGCTCCAATTGTAGCTATTGCCATCAATGCATATTCGGTAGTTCCTAAAGTATGTTCTTCGTGAGAAACTTTGGAAAATAATGGTGCTAAATATTCATTCAACCAACTGTGTCCAGGCAAGCTGATGATTCCACCAAAGAAAGATAAAATAGCCAAAATGATTAAAGGCACAGTAATTAAACTTGGACTTTCGTGTAAATGATGTTTTTGTTCTTCGGTTCCTCTAAAAGAATTGAAGAAGGTCAAATAAATTAATCTAAACATATAGAAAGCCGTCATTATAGAAGCAATAGATCCGATTACCCATAAAGTTGGATTTCCGTGGAAAGCAGTCATCAAGATTTCGTCTTTCGACCAAAATCCTGCCAAGGGGAAAATTCCAGAAATGGCCAATGAAGCTATTAACATTGTAATAAAAGTGATAGGCATTGCTTTTTTCAAACCACCCATTTTGCGCATATCCTGTTCTCCGTGCAAACCGTGTATTACCGATCCTGAACCCAGGAACAAACAAGCTTTGAAGAAAGCGTGAGTGATTACGTGGAAAACGGCTACTTCATAAGCGCCCAATCCTAAAGCCAAGAACATTAATCCCAGTTGTGAAACGGTAGAATAAGCCAATACTTTTTTGATGTCATTTTGAACTAAGGCAATTGTAGCAGCAACCAAAGCGGTAATAGCACCAACAATGGCAATACCATTTTGAATGCTTGGAGCCATATCAAACAAGAAGTTCAATCTGGTAATCATAAAAATCCCTGCAGTAACCATCGTCGCAGCGTGAATTAATGCCGAAACCGGAGTTGGTCCTGCCATTGCATCAGGCAACCAAGTGTATAATGGTATTTGAGCCGATTTTCCAGATGCTCCAATAAACAAGGCTAAAGCAGCAAGTGCTATCCATAAATCATTAACATCTGAAGCAGTAGTAATTATAGTTTTTAGAGAGGTAAAATCCAAGGTGTTGAATAAAGAACCAACAATAAAAATTCCAATCAAGAAACCTAAATCTCCAATTCTGTTCATAATGAACGCTTTTTTGGCGGCATCATTAAAATCTTGGTTTTTGTACCAAAATCCAATCAATAAATAGGAGCAAAGACCTACACCTTCCCAGCCGATGAACATCATTAGTAAGTTGCTTCCCATTACTAATGTAATCATAAAGAAAATAAACAGGTTCAAATAAGCAAAAAACGAATGCATTTTTTCGTCATCGTGCATATAGCTGATGGAATACAAATGAATCAACGAACCGATTCCTGTAACGAACAACAACCAAAGAATGGATAATTGGTCTATAAGAAAACCAAATTTCACATCGAATCTTTGTATCGAAATCCAATCGAATAAATTAATAACAACTGGTTCTTGAGTTGCATTTGCAAATAAGTACAAAGTGATTGCGAAAGAAACAACGACTGAAAGTGTTCCCACAACTCCAACGACGCTTTTGCCTGCTTTTTTACCCAGGAAAACATTAAATAAAAATCCTAAAAAAGGAGCTAATAGTAAGACTAAAACTAAACTTGTATCCATTGAAGATTATCCTTTTAAATTTTTTAAATTCCCAACATCAATTGTGTCCATATTTCTGAATATTGAAACTAAAATTGCCAATCCAACAGCCACTTCCGCAGCAGCTACAGCCATCGAGAAAAACACGAAAACTTGTCCTTGTGCATCTTGATGATAGGTAGAAAACGCCACGAACAATAGGTTGACAGCATTCAACATTATTTCAATTGACATAAATACGATGATGGCATTTCGTCTGTACAACACTCCAAAAACGCCAATACAAAAAAGTATTACGCTCAGAAATATATAATTTTCGATACCAACTTGATTCAAAATATTGTTCATATTATTTCTTTGTTTTTTCTTTTTTAGACAATAAAACCGCACCAATCATTGCTACCAAAAGCAATACCGAAGCAAATTCAAAAGGCACCATATATTCGTTCAACAACACTTTACCCAATACTTTTATGGATTGGTAATCTTCGCCAGTTGTAGTGTATTCTCCAACAATTGGTTTTGAGTTGATAAACATAGCTATTAAAACGAGGCACATTAAACAAAAAGTAACAATAGCTCCTAAACGTGTAATTCTGGGTTTATATACTTCGTTTTCTTTGTTTAAATTCATCAACATGATAGTAAAGACGATTAAAATCATGATCGCTCCTATGTAAACTATCAAGTTTACCATTGCCAAGAATTGGGCATTCAACAACAAATAGTGTCCCGTGATTGAGGTAAAACAAATCAATAAATAGATGGCACTGTGCATTGGCTTTCTACTGTAAATCGTCATAAATGCTGTAAACAAAGTAATAACAGCCAGGATACAAAAAATAATTTGTATCGGTGTTGCATTTGCAAAATCTGGTATACGTATCATTTAGTTAACAGTTTAAGTTGATTGTTTTTCATTGTAATGTCCAAAGGCATTACCAATTTATCTTTACCAAAAATAAAATCTTCCCTGTCGTAATTTGCTGGAACTAATTCTTTGGAAATCGTCAAATAAACCGCGTCTTTCGGACAGGCTTCCTCGCACAATCCACAAAAGATGCAACGCAACATATTGATTTCGTATATCTCGGCGTATTTTTCTTCACGGTACAAATGTTTCTCGTCAGCTTTGCGTTCAGCCGCCTTCATCGTGATGGCTTCAGCAGGACAAGACAAAGCACATAACCCGCAGGCAGTACAGTTTTCGCGACCTAGTTCATCACGTTTCAACATATGTTGACCGCGATAAACGTCACTTCTTTCACGTGTTTGTTCTGGATATTGAATCGTGGCTTTTTTTCGGAATAAATGTTTGATAGTAATCCATAAGCCTTTGAATATGGCTATAAGATACATTCGTTCGAAAAAAGTCATCTCCTTGTTTGAGACTACCTTTTTTCTTCCGGAAAGTGATATTTCTTGTATTGACATTTTTTATTTTTTTTGAAGCTTAATCCTGCTATCCGTTTCAATTTTTTATGCCGAACCCCGGCATAAAAGGATTTCCACTACTATCAGGGCTTGGGCATCCGGTATTAATTTTTATTTTCGTTTCTAAATTTTATTTCTTGTAACCAATTTTATTTCGTTCTACTTTGTTTTCGTTCTTATCCATCATTTCATCCAGATAACTAAAAAGCAATTCTACATTCTTGTCGTTGTTATCTAATCTTCTTTTGATTTCTTCAATATCAATTTTTGAATTTAAATTGTTGGAGAGAAATTCTCTCATACTGACAAAAACCTCAATAATTTTTATGCTAATTTGAGTTGCTTTCTCGCTTTTTACAACATTTGATAGTTGCAAAATCCCGTGTTCTGTAAAAACATAGGGCAACGAACCTCCCAATGCTTTTTAGAAGGGATTGCATTTTGTGATATCATTATTTCCGTTTCCACTTCATTTAATCTAAACATAAAATGTTCAGGGAATTTATCAGGATTTCTAGATACTTGTTCTCTTAATCTTCTGGGCGTAACTTCAAACATTTTTGCCAAATCAATATCTAACATAACTTTTTGATTTCTAATCAAATAAATTTTGTCTTGAATAATTTCATTTGGAATGATAATGTTACTCATCTATAACTTCATTTATAAGGTGTCGCATTTTGCGACACCTTTAGTTTTTGTTTGTATTATTAAATTTAAATTATTGTTTTCAATGTTTAAATTAATTAAAACAGAATCTAAAATCCTAAATATGTTGCTATTTCTGCTCTTAAAATCACAATTCCAGTTATCATAATATTTACAATAGACAATGGAATCAATATTCTCCATCCCAAATGCATCAATTGATCGTATCTAAATCTCGGAATAGTCCAGCGAACCCACATATAAAAGAAGATAAATCCGCAAAGTTTTATAAACAAGGCTGTAATACCGAAAACATTGGCAATGTTCACGCCCCAATTTTCGGCTACCCAACTCATTCCGGGATAATTATATCCTCCGAAGAACAAAACCGCCAAAATTGTGGATGAAATAAACATATTGGCATATTCAGCAAATAGATAAAAACCCATTTTCATCGATGAATATTCAGTATGATAACCACCAATTAACTCGGTTTCACATTCCGCTAAATCGAATGGAGTTCTGTTGGTTTCTGCAAAAGCACAAATCAAGAATATAAGAAAGGATAAAGGTTGGTAAAAAACATTCCAATTCATTCCAGATTGTTGTGCAGAGATTTCTCTTAAACTCAATGAGCCAGTCATCATTGTTAATGCAATAATTGACAATCCCATTGCGACTTCATAAGAAACCATTTGCGAGGCAGCACGAATGGCTCCCATCAACGAAAACTTGTTGTTTGATGCCCATCCACCAATCATAATACCGTAGACTCCAACCGAAACAATTCCAAAAATATATAAAACACCAACATTGATGTCAGTGGCTTGCAGTAAAATATCTTTTCCAAAAAGATGGAATCGATCACCCCAAGGAATAACGGCACTGGTCATCAAAGCGGTAGCCATTGCAATTGCTGGTCCAACAACGAATAAAAATTTATTAGGAGTGTTGGGTGTAAATTCTTCTTTTGAAAACAATTTTAATCCATCGGCAAGCGGTTGGAATAAACCTCCCCAACCCGCACGGTTTGGACCAACTCTGTCTTGAAGAAAGGCGGCTACTTTTCTTTCGGCCCATGTAGAATACATTGCCATAATCATCGTAACGGCAAACACCACAAGAATTACAACACTTTTTTCTATAATAAAAGCACTATCCATTTTTTGTAGAATTTACTGGGTTACCATCTATTTTTTCGTTGTAATCAATCTCGGCCATACTTATTTTTTTTCTGTCTTCTTCTCTTCCTAAAAGAATCATTTCTTCGGTTTCAATTACCACTTCTTCTAGTTTTTGTGTGTAATTATTTTGATTGATAACCGAATCTATTTCAAATTTTCTTGGCCCTTCAATAATCCAGTCTTTCACTTCTTTATGGTCAAAACGACAACTGTTACAGATGAATTCATCTACTTCGTGAAATTCGTCTTTTCTACCTGTAACTCTTTGAATTTCGTCACCAAACATCCAAACGGTAGTTTTTCCTGAACAAGTTGGACAATCTCTGTGGGCATCATAAGGTTTGTTGAACCAAACTCTCGATTTGAATCGGAAAGTTTTGTCGGTCAAAGCACCTACAGGACACACATCAATCATATTTCCAGAAAATTCATTATCGATAGCTTGAGAAATACAAGTCGAAATATTCGAATGATCTCCTCTGTCCATCACTCCGTGTACTCGGTTGTCAGTGATTTGGTCGGCAACCATCACACAACGGTAGCAAAGAATACAACGATTCATATGCAATTGAATATTTGGACCAATATCTTCTGGTTCAAAAGTTCTTTTTTCTTCTATAAAACGACTTTCAGATTTTCCGTGTTCAAAACTTAAATTCTGCAAATCACATTCTCCTGCTTGATCACAAACTGGACAATCCAAAGGGTGGTTAATCAACAAGAATTCCGTCACCGATTTTCTTGCTTCCTGCACTCTTGGCGAAGATTTACTGTTAATTTCCATTCCTTCTTGGCAACCCGTTACGCAAGAAGCCATTAATTTTGGCATTGGTCTTGGATCGGCTTCACTTCCTTTGGCTACTTCAACCAAACAACAGCGACATTTTCCACCGCTTCCTTTTAGTTTAGAATGGTAGCACATTGCTGGCGGAACTACATCTCCTCCAATCATTCTGGCAGCTTGCAGGATTGTTGTTCCTGGTTCTACCTCAATCGCTTGACCGTCTATGGTTACTTTCATTGTAGTAAATTCTTGACTTTATACTGTTACTTTAGAAACTAAATGCTTCACACTTTCAAAAGGCTCCGCAACAAAATGGTCTCTGTTTTTTATTTTTTCTGGAAAACGGATATGGTATTCAAATTCTTCTCTAAAATGACGAATCGCAGCTGCCACTGGCCAAGCTGCTGCATCACCCAAAGGACAAATCGTGTTTCCTTCAATTTTACTTTGAATGCTCAAAAGCAAATCGATGTCTTCTTCACGACCCTGACCGTTTTCAATTCTGTTTAATACTTTTTCCATCCAGCCTGTTCCTTCACGGCAAGGCGAACATTGTCCGCAAGATTCGTGGTGGTAAAATCGAGAGAAATTCCAAGTATTTCGAACGATACAAGAAGTATCATTATAAACGATAAATCCTCCTGAACCTAACATTGAACCCGTTGCAAAACCACCGTCGCTCAAACTTTCATAAGTCATCAAACGGTCTTCGTTATTGGCTGTTTTGTATATTAAATGTGCTGGCAAAACAGGAACAGATGATCCTCCAGGAATAAAGGCTTTCAAAGGTCTGTCAGAACTCATTCCTCCCAAATATTCATCAGAATTCATAAATTCATAAACGCTTAATCCCATTTCAATTTCATAAACTCCAGGATTTTTGATGTGTCCTGATGCTGAAATTAATTTGGTTCCAGTAGATCTACCAATTCCAATTTTAGCATAATCAGCACCTGAATTGTTTACAATCCAAGGCACAGCTGCAATAGTTTCAACATTGTTAACTACTGTTGGATTTGCCCAAAGTCCCGAAACTGCTGGAAATGGTGGTTTGATACGAGGATTTCCTCTTTTACCTTCCAATGATTCGATCAATGCGGTTTCTTCTCCACAGATGTAAGCTCCACCACCGATTTGTACATAAAGTTCTAAATCGTATCCGGTTCCTAATATGTTTTTTCCTAACCAGCCTGCTGCTTTTGCTTCGGCGATGGCTCGTTCTAAAATTTTGTAAACCCACATATATTCTCCACGAATATAGATGTAAGACAGATTAGCACCCAAAGCATAGCTAGAAGTAATCATTCCTTCAATTAATAAATGAGGAATAAATTCCATCAAATAACGGTCTTTGAAAGTTCCAGGTTCTGATTCGTCAGCGTTGCAAACCAAATGTCTTGGTTTACCTGATTTTTTGTCAATAAAACTCCATTTCATTCCTGCTGGGAAACCTGCGCCACCACGACCTCTTAATCCAGAAGTTTTCACTTCTTCAACAACTTCATCAGGCGTCAATGTTTTCAAGGCTTTTTCCACTGAAGCGTAACCACCGTTTTGGCGATAGACTTCATAGGTTTTAATCCCTGGAATATTTACTTTGTCTAATAATATTTTTTGTGACATATTATTTATCGTGTAACGTAATTTTATTATCTCTACAATCAGCAATAATCTGATCTACTTTTTCTTTGGTTAGGTGTTCTTTGTAAAAATCACCCAATTGCATCATTGGGGCATAACCACAAGCCCCCAAACATTCAACACCTCTTACTTCAAATAGTCCATCAGTAGTAGGCTCTCCTACTTTAACGCCTAATTTTTCGCAGGTATAGTCCATTAAATCTTCGACACCATTCAAACAACAAGGTGAAGTTTGGCAAAATTCGAACATGTATTTACCGATTGGTCTTTGGTTGAACATCGAGTAAAATGAAACTACTTCATAAACCTCGATTGGTTTAATTTTTAGAATTTCGGACACTTTGTTCATTAATTCAAAACTCAACCAGTTGTCGTGCGCATCTTGAACTTCGTGCAAAACAGGCAATAAAGCTGATTTTTGCTTTCCTTCAGGATAGTGACTGATTAATTCATTGATGCGAGTCATCAATGAGTCGGTTATATTTATTTCTTGTTTGTAATGCGTTCTTTCCATTTTTCTTTTAAATCTGAAATCTTTAAGCGTCTAATTCTCCAGCAATAACATTTAAACTTGACAAAATAACAATCGCGTCCGAAAGCATTGCGCCTTTTATCATTTCGGGATAAGCTTGGTAATAAATAAAGCAAGGTCTGCGGAAGTGTAATCTATAAGGGGTTCTGCTTCCGTCGGTTACCAAATAAAAACCTAATTCTCCGTTTCCACCTTCAACAGCGTGATATATTTCGGCAACTGGTACAGGAATTTCTCCCATTACAATCTTGAAATGGTAAATCAAGGATTCCATATCGTGATACACATCTTCCTTTGGAGGCAAATAATATTCAGGAACATCGGCGTGAAAAACATTTCCTTCCGGCATCTTGTCTAGTGCCTGACGAATGATACTCAAGCTTTCCCAAACCTCGGCATTACGAACACAAAAACGGTCGTAAGTATCGCCTGATTTTCCAACGGGAACAATAAAATCAAAATCTTCGTAAGAAGAGTAAGGATGTGCAACACGAACGTCGTAATCAACTCCGGCAGCACGTAAATTTGGACCTGTAAATCCGTATGCCATCGCCATTTCAGCAGAAATTGGACCAACGTTTACGGTTCTGTCAATAAAAATTCTGTTTCTTTCGAACAAGTTTTCGAATTCTTTCCAAGCAACTGGAAAATCTTTCAAAAATACTTCCAATAATTCAAATGCTTTTGGAGACCAATCTCTTTCGAAACCACCCATTCTTCCCATATTGGTTGTCAAACGAGCTCCACATATTTCTTCGTAGATTTCGTAAACTTTCTCTCTAAATTGAAAAACATATAAGAAACCAGTATAAGCTCCGGTATCTACACCAAGAATTGAATTACAGATAATGTGATCTGTGATTCTGGCCAATTCCATCACGATAACTCTTAAATATTGAACTCTTTTGGGAACTTCAATATCCAATAATTTTTCCAAAGTCATCCACCATCCCATATTGTTGATAGGCGATGAACAATAGTTCATTCGATCAGTAAGTGGTGTGATTTGATAAAACGGACGATTTTCGGCAATTTTCTCGAAAGCTCTGTGGATGTAACCAATGGTTGGTTCCGCTTCAAGAATTTTCTCTCCATCCATCAACAAGACATTTTGGAAAATACCGTGTGTCGCTGGATGTGTTGGGCCTAAATTCAGAATCGAAAGCTCGCTTCCGTCTTCGTTCAGCGTGTTTTTTATAATCTCAGCATATCTATGCTCTGGTGGTAATAATAGTTCTGACATTTATGGAATGTGAAAAATTATATGTTGTTTTTTTATTTGTTTGACTGTGTTCTTCCGAAGAATCGGTCGTCTTTGTCTGTTCTTCCGCCGTCTTCCAGCGGGAATTCTTTTCGCATTGGAAAAGAAACCATTTCATCCATATTCAAAATACGTTTCAACTGTGGATGACCAATAAAATCGATGCCGTAAAAATCATAAGTTTCTCTTTCCATCCAATTGGCGCTTGGAAAGATGGTAGTCAAAGTTTTTATTTCTGGTGTTGAACCATTTATAAAAGCCTTTATTTTGATACGTTTGTTTTCGTACCAATTGTGCATATGATACACTAAAGCAAACTGTCTTTCGATTGCATTATCTGGATAATGTACCCCACATAAATCGGTTAGAAAATGAAAACGTAATGTTGGATCATTTTTCAAAAAAAGTATAACAGCAGTAATTTTGTCGGCTGCTACTTCAAATGAAAATATATCTTTTTCTTGATTGAAATGGAAAACACTTTCGCCAAATGTTTCTACTAATTTATCTTGAATTTGTGTCGTTTCTAAGCTCATTGTCTTATTTTATGTTATAAGAAGCTAATAATTCCTGATATTCTGGAGAACTTCTTCTTCTTACAGATTCGCTTTTTACCAAATCTTGTAATCTCATTACTCCGTCTACAATTTGTTCTGGTCTTGGCGGACATCCTGGAACATAAACGTCTACAGGAATCACTTTGTCAATTCCTTGTAATACAGAATAAGTATCGAATACTCCACCAGACGAAGCACAAGCTCCAACGGCGATTACCCAACGAGGTTCTGCCATTTGTTCGTACACTTGACGCAAAATTGGCCCCATTTTTTTTGAAATAGTTCCCATAACCAGCAACATATCAGCTTGACGTGGAGAAAAACTCACGCGTTCAGATCCAAAACGTGCCAAATCATAATGCGAAGCCATAGTAGCCATAAATTCAATTCCGCAACAAGAAGTTGCAAAGGGTAAAGGCCAAAGTGAATTGGCACGAGCCAATCCTACAACATCATTCAGCGTAGTAGCGAAATAACCTTCGCCAGTGACGCCTTCAGGAGGGGCAACCATTTTTATATTTGAATCACTCATTTTTGTAAAATTATGAATTATGAAATATGAGTTCATAATTTAATATTTAAGATGTTCTTGAAAACCTTTAGAAATTCGAATTTTTGATTCTTACTCCTAATTTGAAATTGATTTTTATTCCCATTCCAATGCTTTCTTTTTGATGATGTAGAAGAATCCCACCAACAATAAAAGCATAAAGATGACCATTTTAATCAAGCCTTCTACTCCCAAATCTTTAAAATTGATTGCCCAAGGATAAAGAAAAATCACCTCGACATCAAACAAAACAAAAAGAATGGCAACCAGAAAGTATTTTACAGAAAATGGGATTCGAGCGTTTCCTAAAGATTCAATTCCGCACTCGAAATTTTCATCCTTAACAGATGATGATCTTTTAGGGCCTAATTTACCTGAAACAGCAATGGTTCCGGCTACAAATCCAATGGCTAAAAGTGCCTGCATTAGTATTGGAAAATAATCTAATTGATTTGATTGCATAATGATAATTGGTTTATTCTAAATAAGGGCACAAAGATAGGTTTCGAGTATTTAAAACACAAGTATAAAGCGAAATTTAGTTGATATATAATCAAATTTGTTATAATTTTAATACTGCTTTTTTGCGAAAACGTTTTCATTTTTATGTGTAAAAGACATTTAGATATAAAAACAAAAAAGCGTTTCGAATTAAATCGAAACGCTTTAAACATTCGTAGGCAAAAAAATAAATTTTTATGCTTAGATAACTGCTACTTTCGCAGCAACTTTTCCTTTTCTTCCTTCTTCTTCTTCATAGCTTACTCTGTCACCTTCACGAAGTTCTTCCGCGTTGATTCCTGATGCATGAACAAAAATGTCTTTTCCTGTTTCTTCGTCTGTAATGAATCCGTAACCTTTTGATTCATTGAAAAATTTAACTGTACCTGTACGCATTGTAATAGTAATAATAATTTATAATGAGGCAAATGTAATATTTAATATAATACGAAAGATAGTATTACATAAATTTTTATTAAAATAATTGATAGCCAACGTTTTCTGACGAATTTTATCGATAAACTACAATATATCTAACTTAATGTGTAATTCGTTTAATTGTATTTCATCTATTGCCGATGGTGCATCAATCATGACATCTCTGCCTGAATTGTTTTTTGGGAACGCAATAAAATCACGTATGGTTTCTTGTCCACCAAGGATGGCCACCAATCTGTCCAGTCCAAAAGCCAATCCTCCGTGTGGTGGTGCACCAAATTGAAAGGCATCCATCAAGAATCCGAATTGCTCTTTGGCTTGTTCTGGCGTGAAACCTAAATATTTAAACATCAATTGTTGAGTCGCTTTGTCGTGAATACGAATAGAACCTCCACCAATTTCGTTTCCGTTCAACACCATATCGTAAGCATTGGCACGAACTTTTCCTGGATTCGTTTCCAATAAGTGCATATCTTCTGGTTTAGGTGAAGTAAACGGATGGTGCATCGCATGATAACGCCCGGTTTCTTCTTCAAATTCCAATAATGGAAAATCGACTACCCAAAGCGGAGCAAATTCTGCTGGGTTTCTTAATCCTAAACGAGTGGCTACTTCCATACGAAGTGCACTTAATTGCGTTCTGGTTTTGTCGGCTGGGCCTGAAAGCACAAAAATCATATCGCCAGCTTTAGCTCCAGTTGTTTTTGCCCAATTGGTCAAATCATCTTGATCGTAGAATTTGTCAACAGATGATTTGAAAGTTCCATCTTCATTGCATTTTACGTAAACCATTCCGCTGGCGCCAATTTGTGGACGTTTCATCCAATCAATCAAACCATCAATTTCTTTGCGGGTGTAATTTCCTGCTCCAGGTACAGCGATTCCCACCACCAATTCTGCAGCGTTGAAAACCGGGAATTCTTTGTGTTGTGCAAATTCGTTCAACTCCCCAAATTCCATTCCGAAACGGATGTCCGGTTTGTCATTTCCGTAAGTTTTCATCGCGTAATCGTAAGTGATACGAGGAAATTTATCTACATCAATTCCTTTAATTTCTTTCAGTAAATGACGTGTCAATCCTTCGAAAACGTTCAAAATATCTTCTTGTTCCACAAATGCCATTTCGCAATCGATTTGTGTAAACTCAGGTTGACGATCCGCACGTAAATCTTCGTCACGGAAACATTTCACGATTTGGAAATATTTGTCCATTCCACCTACCATCAATAATTGTTTGAAAGTTTGTGGTGATTGTGGTAAAGCATAAAATTGTCCTTCGTTCATTCGGGATGGAACCACAAAATCTCTCGCTCCTTCGGGAGTAGATTTGATTAAATAAGGCGTTTCTACTTCACAGAAATCCAAATCAGAAAGGTATTTACGCACTTCCATCGCTACTTTATGACGGAAAAGTAAATTATTTTTTACTGGATTTCTACGAATGTCCAAGTAACGGTATTTCATTCGAATGTCTTCGCCACCATCGGTTTCGTCTTCGATCGTGAAAGGAGGTGTAATCGCGGCATTCAATATTTTCATTTCGGTAACCAAGATTTCGATATCTCCAGTTACCATATTTTTGTTTTTGGCTTCACGCTCAATAACGTTTCCTTTTACTTGAATTACAAATTCTCGGCCTAGGGTTTTTGCTAATTCGAAAACGGTTTTATCGGTACGACTTTCGTCGAAAATTAACTGGGTAACTCCGTAACGGTCGCGTAAATCGATCCAATTCATAAATCCTTTGTCTCTTGATTTTTGAACCCAACCAGCAAGCGTAACTTCGTTATTGATATGTGAGGCGTTGAGTTCGCCACAGTTATGACTTCTATACATTTTTTTTATTTTTAATTTGTTGTTTTCACTAAAGTGAATATACCTGAAGTCCACTGGGCTTCCTCCTTTTAATTTCAAATGCCACAATTATGACTTCTATACATTAGAAAATATTTTTAGACTGCAAAAGTAAAAACAAAAAACAACTTAATCTCTAAAAGAGCGAAACTTCGTTGTAAATAATGCCGTAAATAATTGTTAATCTTTATTTAGCTTCAAAAAAATAAAGTAAATTTGGGCAACAAAAATCAAAATTCGTCATTTATGAAAAAAATTGTTTTAATTGCTATAGTGTTTGTTTGTTCTAATGCCAGCTTTGGACAAATGATAAATTATGTAACATTTCAGGCTGAAATTGCCAACAGGAATAATGATTTTATAAATATCACTTCATTAAACGGTCAATTACTAAAAAAAATAGAATTGAATAAAAAAGGAATTTTCAAAGATACTTTGAAAGTGAAAGAAGGAATGTATCGAATGAACGATGGCGTGGAGTCTACAGAATTGTATCTTAAAAACGGCTATTCCATTAAATTAAAAATGGATGCTAAACAATTTGATGAATCCATTGTTTATTCCGGAATTGGCGCATTGGAAAATAATGTATTGGCAAAAAGAATTCTTGAAGACGAGCAGTATTATGACGCCAATTTCACAGAACTAGACGAAAAAGCCTTTGAAGATTTTAAAAACAAGAAACGCAAACAAGATTTGGCGAGATTGGATAACGCCAAACTAAATGTAAAATTTATTGAAGCTGAAAAAACAAATACAGAAAATTCGCTTCAAGGTCTAACCAATTACTACAAAAGAACCCAAAGTGCCAATAAACTCAACAATACGGTTTCTCCATCATTTGATTATGAAAATCATAAAGGCGGAAAAACAAAGCTCGAGGATTTTAAAGGTAAATATGTGTATATAGATGTTTGGGCAACTTGGTGTGGGCCTTGTCGTGCCGAAATTCCTTTCTTGAAAAAAACGGAAGAAATGTATCACGACAAGAATATCGTCTTTGTGAGTATTTCAATAGATGTTGACAAAGACCACGATAAATGGAAAAATTTTGTTAGCGAAAAACAATTGGGAGGTGTACAACTTTTTGCAGACAAAAACTGGAATTCAGATTTTATGACCAGCTATGGCATCAACAGTATTCCGAGATTTATTTTGATTGATCCCAACGGAAAAGTGGTCAAAGGAAATGCCTCAAGACCATCGTCGCCTGAATTGAAAGAAGAGTTAGACAAACTGTTGAATTAAGTAAAATGTTGTCAAATTTTGGCGAAAATATTTTTCGGTTTAAAAATATTTTTTTACATTTACACTATAACAAAGACGCTCTCGATTACAGAAATTAGACCAAATGTTTAGAAAATAAACAGCTAAATCTGGATATTAAATTGTTAATATAGCGTCCTATAAAAAAATCGGCTGTCGCAAATTTTTGCAACAGCCGATTTTGATTTTTAATTAGGTTGAGATTTAATCTTGACAAATCCAATTAAAGTTTTGTACAATAAGTAAAGAGGTAAATTTAAAATTATTTTTCACCATAAACAACAATCGCACTGGAGTCAATTACAATATTTCCATCAGGATATTTCTCAATCAAAGCCTGATAAACTTCTGATTTTATTTTTTCTTTCATTGCATCATCCGCTTGGCTAAGTACTGCAACAAAAGGTGCGGCGACTTCTGTCATCATATTCCAATACACATCGGTAGTTTCACTGTTTAGTTTGCCGGCAACTTCTTTTTCGAAAGTGTTTTTCAAACCAGCTTTTTGAAACAAGCCTTGAATTAAACCTTCATTGGCACATCGAAACATTCCCGGAGCTTCGGGCGGCGGCGGTGTTAACTGCATATTTCTGTTGATTGTGCCACCAATTGCTGTCACCCAGAAATTTTTTTCTGGACCATTCCAAACCGATACCGCAATTCTACCACCAGGTTTCAGTACGCGAGCCATTTCTTTGGCAGCCATAAGCATATCGGGAAAAAACATATAGCCAAAACGGCAACTTATGGCATCAAATGTATTATCGGCAAAAGGAAGTTCACTAACATCACAAGCACGAGTTTCAATATTGTATATGCCTCTTGTTTTTGCATGTTCCTTGGTAATTTCAAGCATTTTTTCTGAAAGATCCGTAATGACAACCTTTCCGTTTTTTACCATTGTTGCAATTGTCAATCCAGGTTCTCCTGTTCCTCCAGCAATATCCAACACATAATCGTTATCTTTTGGATTTATTGACCTAATAATTTCATCGCCCACAGGTTTTAAAAAATCCATCATCAGGTCGTCCCATTTTTTCCATCCGGGAGAAAATTTATCCCAGGAAGCTTTTTGCTGTTCACGAATTTCTTCAAGTTGTGTTTCCATTTTGAGTCCTATTTTGGTTATTACTAACATTAAATATTTTGCAGTAGGTAAATAACTTTAGCCAAAATGAGGCTTTTGGCAATAGCTCTGATTGGTGTAGATAGAGATTGAAACTTTCTGTAAATCAGCAACATCAAATTTAATTAATTTTTTATTTTCTTTTAAAAAAATGTCATTTAAAATAAGATGGTTTTGCCGTTTTATGTGTTAAAATTTTATAAACATCAATAAAAAATCGGCTGTCGCAAATTTTTGCAACAGCCGATTTTGATTTTCAGGGAGGTTATTTTTTTCTTTGGTTATATTTCCGAGCAATCAAAAAAAGTTATTTATTGTTATAATCAAAAATCCCATCCCATACTTCATCTATTCTAATGAGAGCCTTGTCCAACGAAATAACTTCCCATTTGCCATTCGTTTCGCTGCCAAGACCAATGTTTTTTAATTTCAATAAGGCATCTTTTACATCAAAATCGAGGTTTGTATTTAAGTTTGTCATAAACCAAGATTCAATTTGATGGTCAAGTTCTTCCTCTGTTAGATGAGTTTCGCTTTTATTTAAAAATGTATAAGCCAAAATTGTTTCCTTAATCACTTCTTCTTCCGAAGAGTTTAACAAAGAATAAAATGCTCCGCTATTATTCCCCAGATTTTTGAAGTAAAGACTATCTGAAAGCATTTTTGAATATTTTATCTTCTTGTTAACAAAACTGCTGTATTGGCGAAATAAGTAAACTACCAAAATTCCTAGAGCAATTAAACCTTGATTTAGCGAGGTTTTACTGTTTAAAAAATCAATTGACTCGCCCGATTTGTATGCCGCATACATTAAAACCAATGCCGGAATCACCTTGGTGCTCAATAACGAAATTCCTCCTCCAATACCCGGTACCCAAAATAACAGTTTATCCGTTGTCGACATCTTGGGAACAGCATTCGGGAATATGGTTTCGAGATCGTTTTTAGGTACGCGTTTAAAGATTTTTAATACGATAGTACCAGGATCAATAGGCAGTTTTTTTAAATTAACTTTTTTTTCTTTAAAATAATCGGCCTCCTTATAATTGAGATATATCATTACGCGATCATAGTATTCTATCTCTATTTCTTTCTTCCAAAAAAAATAGTTACTTACCTTTTCTTTCGTTTTATGATGACCTCGAACATACAACTCATAATCTTTGAAAGCATTAAAGTCTATGGCAAGATTTAGGCCTATTAAATCTGAACTTTTGAAAGCTTTGTCCAAAGTTTCCTGATCAACACGATGATAATTACCTCGATCAAGAACATTGCGAAGCGTTTTTTTAAAAACGGAAAAATTACTTTTACCAATAAACCCTTTTCGTTCCTTTGGACTTAAATCAGGATCAAATAAGGCATAATTTTGTTTTAGACTGTGGATAAGTTTAAATGCTTCATAGTGAAAATAATGTTCGATGATGTTGAATAGCTTTTTGAAATCCTCGGCCTTTTTTGGGTCTGCCGCAAATTCCGCTATTTGCTGTTCGAGCAAGAATTCCTTGTCAAATGGAATATAATGTTCTCGTTTCATATTGAATTCTGGTTCTTTAATTTTGAGGGAATGTTCATAAACGAATCAATCAAAGGCAAGGTACTACTTTTTTTATTTTGGCCTGTCGGTAAAAAACAAAAAACCACCCGAAATCTAGTTTCTGGCGGTTTTTAAATTAAGTTTTAGTTCCTGCTTCTCGTTGTTTTTCGTCATAGAATCACAGCAACACTGACTTTTAAGAACGTTCATTTTTTAAAGAAAACTTCGGAGAGCTGGTTTAGGTAGCTGCTATAGCAAGTGTTTGTTATGATACCCAAGGATTTATTGTTTTAATAATTCTCCAATTATTTTGTTCTTTTATAAGGTATATTAATAATCCATCAGCTCCAAGGCTTCCATAATAATGTTCAACTGCTACTATTGCTTGACTTTTATCTGAACTGAATCCAACTCTTGACATTTTAATTATCCCATTAGAATTCGGATATTTTTTATTGAAATCGCTCCAACCCTGATTAACATCATTCGAATTAAAAAGATACTGTAATTCTTCGCTCGAAACTAAAGTTATCGTTTTTGTCGAAGTAGTGAATTTATTGTCCAAATTGTAAGCTAAAACATTGCTCTCAACCAAGGTTGTAAAAATTGTTGTATCTAAGTTTGGAAATTCAGTTTTTAGGGGTTGAATGTAATTAGTTGCAAAGGAAACCGTAAAAGAAACTGATTTTGAAGTTTTTTGATTAATTACCAAATCATTTGAGGCAGTAAATTTTTCGTTAAGAATAAGCGAATAGATTTGATATTCGTTGGAATCTAACTCATCGGCTTTACTCAACTTAAATTCTGGTACTAATATGTCATCTTTATTGTCGCAATTCACTAAGAATAAGACAATAAAAAAATAAAGAAGCACCTGTTTAATTAATTTCATATCTATTTAGTTTATAGTTTAAATTGAATTGTTGTCTAATTCCAAATAGTTGCTTTAACCCTAAACCTTAGCCAGTCACTCGTTTATTCTCAAAACAAACCTTCGTTTATATACCCAATTATGGATAGATTGGCAAAGGTTTGTTCAGTTTGTGTTTCCCTCAAATATATTAATTTTTTCCTACAAAAAACAAAAACCATCCAAAATAAAATCTTGGGTGGTTTCTTCAATTAAAATCTAAAAAAAAATTATATTCAGGAATTAAACCGTGTGTTTTGGGTTAAAACCGTCTTCGCTTAGTTCTACGTGAACATAATCAGCAACTATTTCGGCTTCGTAATCTACTTTTTCTTCTTTAGAGAATTTGGCGATTATTTTTTAATAATATTGTAAATCACTGATTAAAAAGATTTTATGCCACGAACTTGGTATACATTCGCCTTATCAAGGGCAAATGTATTACCATTGCCGAAGTGGAAGTAATACGCATCAAAATAATTATGTTCAGTACTACTCCAATACCTATCTTTTATTGATAGCAAAGTGTTGCCATTTGTTCTCAAGGTTTTTTGTGTATAATAGCGGTTTTGAAACAATTTGTTAAGCTCATCGATACTTGGCAAGTACCAACCTGTGCCTAATGTAGCAAGATAGTTATTGACTTGGCTATTATTCATTAAATTTGTGTTATAAATTCCGTCATAACTACTAGTTGCAAATACAAAATTGAGAGATGTTTGCCAAGCTGCTTTTTTTTCAGTGGGGGCTACAATTAATCCGTGTTCTAAACCATCGCTTCCTTTGTATAATTCAAAAATAACACCACCATCATAGACTTCACCAAGGTAGTGAGTAAAACTGCTTATACTTGCGTTTATACTAAATAACGCATATGGAACACTTGTTAATTCATTTGTATCAGTTATAACATAAGTTGTTCCGCCCGTTGGATCGGTTTCAGTTTTTATAAAGTAAGGTCCTGTTGCCCAGTTAATTTTCGAAAATGTCCCTATTACTGGTGTACCAGATCCAATTTCCAAACTTACTAAACTATTAGTATTAGTGCTTTTTGTTTGTGTTTCTACATACACAGCTGTGCCGCTTGCTGAACCTTGTAATATGCTTATTCTAATGCCTATTTGTGTAGTTGTGATTAAAGCACCATTATTGTTACGAATTACGGCTTGATAGCTCATTTTTTGTGGGACTTGTGCCCAAATGCTCACTGTTAATGATAGGTAAGCTATAAGTGAATAGATTTTTTTCATCAATATTAAATTTATTTTTTATTAATTTAAAATGTTTTATTTTAGATTTTTCTAAATTGTTAAAAGGCCTTTATTCCAATTACACTTATTAGGGTTGTTTTAGAAGCTGAGACTGTATAACCACTGATAAAACTCAAGTAATATGCACTAGTAGTGTTATTAAACTCAGTACTACTCCAATAGATAGCCATTGGCATCAAAGTGTAGCCATTTGCTTTCAAGCCTTTTTGAACATAGTAGCGATTTCGATACAATTTGCTAAGTTCATCGATACTTGGCAAGTACCAATCACTACCTAATGTAGCAATATAGTTTTTTGCTGGGCTATCTGTCATCAAACTGGTATTATAAACTCCATCCCAACTACGGTTTGCGTTTACTACCATAGGTGATGTTTGCCAAGCTATTTGAGAACCTTGAATAGGAGATACAATTAAACCGTGTTCTAAACCGTCGCTTCCTTTGTATATGTAAAATATAATTCCACCATTGAAGACTTCTCCAAGGTAGTGTGAAAAACCATCAACGCTTGTTTTTGAGCTAAACAATGCGTAAGGTACACTCATTAATTCACTTATTCCTGTTATAGTATAAGTGGTTCCCCCAGTTAAATCTGTTTCAGTTTTTATAAAGTATGGTCCAGCTGCCCAGTTAATTTCTGAAAACATTCCTATTTCAGGTATTCCTAATCCAATTTCTAAACTTAATAAACCATTGGTATTAGTACTTTGTTTTTGGGTCTCAATATATACAGGTGTTCCATTTGTTGAACCTTGTAATACACTTATTCTTATGCTTATTTGAGTAGATGTTATTAAAGAACCATTACTGTTATGGACTACAGCTTGGTAATTCATTTTTTGTGGGGCTTGTGCCCAAAGACTCACTGTTAATAGTAGGTAAGCTATTATTGAATAGATTTTTTTCATCTATATTAAATTTTATTTTTAATAATTTTAAATGTTTTTTTATGCATCGGTAAAATTTCATCAGGTTTAGTTATACTCATACTTTTTATAAAGATAGAAACTAAAGAATGTTTTTTGGTTTTTAAAAAGCCTTAATTCCACGTACTTTATAAGAGGTTGTTTTAGTAGTAACGTCTATAGGGGCGTAACCAAACATTATTAAGTAATATGCGCTGGTAATGCTAAATTCTGTACTACTCCAATATGTGCCAGCTGACAATAAGGTATTGCCATTGTTAAAAAGAGCATTATTTACCTCAAAACGGTTGTGATATAATTTGTTAAGCTCATCGATACTTGGTAAATACCAACCAGTACCCAATGTTGTAATGTATGTTTTGGCGGGGCTATTTTTCATTATATTTGTATTATAAACTCCGTCTTCTGAATGATCTGCATTTACTAATATACCGTATGTTTGCCAAGCTAGTAAAGAACTTTCGGTAGGAGCTACAATTAAACCGTGTTCTAAACCATCAGTTCCTTTGTATAATTCAAAAATAACACCGCCATTAAAGATTTCACCAAGATAATGGCTAAAATTACCAGCACCTGCGTTATTATTTACGTTTGCGCTAAACAATGCATAAGGCACGCTCGTTAATTCGTTTGTACCAGTTATTGAATAGGCTGTTCCTCCTGTTGGATCAGTTTCGGTTTTTATAAAGTAAGGTCCTGTTTCCCAGTTAATTTTCGTAAATGTTCCTATTACTTGCGTACCAGATCCAATTTCCAAACTTACTAAACCATTATCATTAGTGCTTTTCGTTTGTGTTTCTACATATACAGGAGTTCCACTAACTGAACCTTGTAGTATGCTTATTCTTATTCCTATTGGCGTAGTTGTTATTAAGGTATTGCTATTGTTACGAATAATGGCTTGATAACTCATTTTTTGTGGAGCTTGTGCTTTGATGCTTATTGTAAGTAACAAACCTGCGATTACTGAATAAATTTTTTTATTCATAATTTTAATTTTTCATAATTTTAAATGTTTTTATTTCTTTATTGTAGTTTACTACTTTTAAAAAATATGTAGCAATTGGTAAATTTGTCATTTGTATAGTTTCTATTGTATTAGTTATTTTTTTTATTTCGATTAATTTTCCATTAATATCAAACAATTGAAAATGTAGGTTTAAAAGTTCAGTATTTCCCATATTTAGTGTAAGATAATCAGTTGTTGGATTAGGATAAACCTGAAAATTAAGACTTATTTGGTGGTTTTCTACTCCCAAAACACTTAATATTTCATAGGGTTGTTGCACTCCCTGAGTGATTGAACCATTTAATCCAGCATTGGTAGTGCAAATTACCTGTCCCACGCTGTAAGTGATGTTTCCTCCGCTACCTAAAGCATTTCCGCCTACTGTAGTTGTAGATTGTTGTGCTTGTATTGTTGCTGTCCATAGGTTTAAACATAGCAATACGATTGTTAATATAATTTGTTTTTTTGTTTTTTTACTTTTAGCTCCGTTATTCTTTGTTGTTATATTCATTATAAATATTTAAAAATTAGACAGTTGTCGATTAAGATTATCGGCTTTAAATTTATATTTTAATTTTGTTTTCGAATTCATTTCTGTTTCTTCAGTTTTTTAATTGAAATGTAATTAGTTTTTTGATTATAATACAAGTGTATTTTATAATCAAATTTTTAATTAAATATAGTTTTATGTCAAAAAACAACCTTACATAGTTTACAAATATATTGATTTTTTCCTACAAAAACCAAAAAACCACCCAAAATCAAATCTTGGGTGGCTTCTTCAATTAAAATCTAAAAAAATTATATTTCGATAGCTTTAGCAGCTCTCGCTTCTCTTCGGTCGCGTAATGTGTATTTCATTCTTTTTACTAAATAGAACATTACCGGAACCATTACCAAGGTCAAGACCGTGGCGTAAGTCAATCCGAAGATGATGGTCCAAGCCAAAGGTCCCCAGAAAATCACGTTGTCACCACCCATGAAAAAGTGTGGATTAAAATCGGTAATCAAGGTAAAGAAGTCAAAGTTCAAACCAATGGCCAACGGAATCAATCCCAAGACTGCCGTTAAAGCGGTCAACAATACCGGACGCAAACGCGATTTTCCAGATTCGATGATAACTTCTTTTATTTCGTCCAAGGTTAAATCATCGTGCGATTCCACACCTTTATCGTACACTTTTTTGTCCATCAGCAAGACGAAGAAATCCATCAACACGATTCCATTTTTCACCACGATACCCGCCAGCGATATGATTCCCATCATCGTCATCAGGATTACGAAATCCATGTTGGCAATGACATAACCATAGAATACACCACTGAAACTCAGGATTACCGTGAACAAAATCACCATCGTTTTCGATACCGAATTAAACTGCAATACAATGATGATGGTAATTCCTGCCAAGGCCAAGAACAGTGCATACAATAAGAAACTTTGGTTTTTGCCTTGTTCTTCTTGCACTCCTGAGAAGGAATAGGTCACATCTTTTGGTAATTGATAATTTTTTAATTCCGTTTGGATTTGTTTGGTAATTTCATCACCATTATAACCTGTCAACACGTTAGAATAAACGGTCATTATTCGCTTGTGATTCTTTCTTTTGATCTGGTTGTACGTCTTTGTCTTTTCGGTTTGCGAAATGGCGGAAACTGGAACCTGAACAATTTGTCCATTATTCTGGTTTCTGAAAGTCAACGATTGGTTGAAAAGAATATTTTCATTCTTGCGTTGGTCATCCTGCATACGCATCACGATATTGTAATCGTCATCACCTTCTTTATAAGTCGAAATTTCTTGTCCGTAAACCGAACGACGCAAGGCAAATCCCAATTGTCCAGTAGAAACACCCATACTTCCAGCGTTTACTCTATCGACTTTTACCTCTAGTTCTGGACTGTCCCTGTTGATGTCAACACTCAGTTTTTCGATTCCGGGAATGTTTTTCGAATTCACGAAATCAATCATTTTATCGGCTTCTTTAAGCATCAAATTATAATCATCTCCTTTCAATTCAATACTAATAGGATAACCTGCCGGTGGTCCATTGGCATCTTTTTCGACAGTAATTATTGCTCCAGCTATGGCTTTTACTTTGCCGCGAATTTCTTCCAAGATATCCGAGGTGTTAATGCCTTTACGGAATTTGAATTCCGAGAAACTCACCGTTACTTTTCCTTTATAAGGCGTTTCAGAGGCTGAACCCGCATCAACATTTGGATTTCCTGCCCCAATACCAACTTGCGAAACGATAGACTCAGCAAGGAAGTTTTTATCGGTTTTTGGATCTACATATTTTTGCAAGATGCCAATTATCTGATTTTCCACAAACAAAGTGGCTTTATTGGTTTTCTCAATCGACGTTCCTTGTGGGTATTCAATATAAGCAATCACCTGATTCGGAATGTTATCTGGGAAAAACAATACTTTTCTCGGGAAAACACCTAACAATACAAAAGAGAAAAATAACATTCCAATTATGGCTATTAAGGCAAACCAAGATTTCTTTTTGGTTAGAATATTGGCCAAAAAAGCTTTGTATTTATCTTCCAGTTTCGGAAAGAAACTGTGTTGAAAATCTTGTGTCCATTGGTAAATTTTCAAGAAATACAACCACATTAATCCTGTTGAAATCAATAACAAATGTCCAATTCCTCTCAGGAATTTACTGTCATAGGTATATTTTGATCCAATAAAGGCAAGGAATATTCCGAATGCCAAAAATAGAATGGTGTAGAATTTCAGGTTCTTTTTAGAAATGTTTTTGTCTTCAATGTCCATTGACCCTCCCGTCATAGCTGCGTTGACAACCATTGCCACAAATAAAGAGGCGGTAAGGGTTACTGTCAAGGTCATCGGGAAATACTTCATAAACTTACCCATTGTTCCTGGCCATAAGGCAAAAGGCAAGAATGCCATCAAGGTAGTAGCTGTTGATGAAATTACGGGCCAAGCGATTTCGCCAATACCCACTTTCGAAGCTTCTATTCTTGGTAATCCTTTTTTCATATTGGCAAAAACGTTGTCGACAACCACGATTCCGTCATCCACCAGCATTCCTAATCCCATTACTAATCCAAAAAGAACCATAGTGTTCAACGTTAAACCTAAAGCGGAAAGTATGGCAAAAGCTATCATCATAGATAATGGAATTGCCGTTCCCACGAATAAAGAGTTTCTTAATCCCATTGTGAACATCAACACAATCATTACCAGAATAATACCGAAAATAATGTGGTTCGATAATTCATCAACCTGGTGTTCTACACGAGAAGACTGGTCGTTTGTCATTTCGATTTTCAGATTTTTTGGCAAATAAGATCCTTGAGCTTTCTCAATTCTTTCTTTTACCTGTTCGATGGCAGAAATCATGTTTTGACCCGAACGTTTTTTCACGCTAAGCATCACTACTTCATTTCCTTTTTCGCGGGCGTAAGTGGTTTTCTCTTTTTCTTTAAAGTTGACAACGGCAATATCTTTTAGGTAAACCGTTCCTCCATAAGATTTTACAACGACATTCTCCAATTCTTTAGGGTCTTTGATTTCACCCACAATTCTAATGTTGTTTCTAGAACCTTGAGATACTAAATTCCCACCCGAAAGCGTCATATTTTCATATTTAACCGCATTCTGGATTTCGTCGAAAGTTACTTGGGCAGCAGTCATTTTGAAGATGTCCACTGCAATTTCTACTTCTTTATCATCCACACCAAGAATGTCTACTTTCTTCACTTCAGAGATTTCTTCCAGGTCGTCTTGAATTAATTCTCCGTATTTCTTCAGTTGTTGGGTAGTGTAATTTCCTTGTAGATTGATGTTCAAAATAGGCACTTCTTCTGAAATGTTCAATTCGAAAACATTAGGTTCCACTTTGCTTCCGTTGTCCAGATTAGGCCAATCTGTATCGGCTTTAGCATTATCAACTTTATCCTTGATTTTTACTTTGGCGGCATCAATGGTAACATCATCGTCAAACTCGGCGATAATCATTCCGTAATCTTGAAACGAGCTAGAAGTTACTTTTGTGACACCACTGATGTTCTTGATTTCTTTTTCCAATGGTTTGGTAACCAATTTCTCTACATCTTCGGCTGAATTTCCAGGAAAAACGGAGGAGATGTATACTTTATTTTCGATGATTTCCGGGAAATCCTCGCGAGGCATTGTAATATAGGCATAAACCCCAGCGATTACAATTATTGCCGTCAAGATGTAAACCGTAACACGATTGTCTACGGCCCAACTTGATATGCCGAATTGTTTGTTTTGGTGACTCATATATTTTAGTTATGGGTTGTGGGTTATAAGTTGTAAGTTAATTTTCTAAAGAATATTTAGCTTACAACTTATAACTTACAACAATTTAGAAGTTTAGTTTCATTCCTTCAGAAACAGCGTTTGCACCTTCAGTAACAATGATGTCATTGTCCTGTACTCCGCTTAAAATTTCAGTTACATTATCGGATGACTGACCCAGTTTTACGATTGCTTTTTTAGCAGTTCCCGTTTTTCCGTTTGAATTGGTAACGATGTAAATGTATTTATTTTTTTGTCCGTCTTCCTGAATTACATTCGTTGGTACAACAACTGCACTTTTATTCACATAATCTGTGATTTTAAGATTCGCTACCTGATTTGGACGCAATAAGTTTTCCGGGTTTGGAACACTTACTTCAATACCAAAACTTCTGTTGCTAGGATTCACGAAATTTCCAACCTGACGTACTTTCCCTTTATACGTTTTTCCCAAAGAAGATAAGATAACGTCTACCTGTGTACCTACTTTTAATTTACCAATATAAGTTTCAGGAACTGAAGTTGAAACATACATATTCGATAAATTTACGATACGCATTAATCCTTGGGCGCTTGGTGCCACAACTTGTCCTTTTTCTACAAAAACCTCGTCGATGGTTCCAGTAAATGGAGCTCTTATCACTGTTTTTGCCAATTGCGCTTTGATTTGAGCAACAGCTCTTTGGGCAGAAATCATTTGTGTTTGTGCTTGTAGATATTGAATTTCAGAACCGATTTTTTGATTCCAAAGATTTTTTTGACGCTCAAAAGTAGTTTTTGCCAAAGCATATTGGTTTTCCTGACTAGCTACTTGTTGGCTTAAACCTGCATCGTCAACTCTACCCAGAATTTGTCCTTTAGAAACTCTTTGTCCTGCTTTTACTGTCAATGAAACCAAAGTTCCTTGAGTTTCTGGCTGAACCAAAATGTTTTCTTTGGTATCTACGCTTCCTTGAATTTCAAGATAATGACTAAAAACAGTGTCTTTTACTGTTTGTACAGAAACTAATGCTTCTTCTGTTTTTACGTCTAATATTGCCAATGCGTCATCAATTTTTGCTAAATCGGCTTGAATTAAAGCTTTCTTTGCCTGAATTGCTTTTACATCTTTTGATGCAATTAAGGTGTCAATGTTGGTGTTATCCTCTTTCTTTCCGCAAGCGAAAAGTAGTAACGAAAGTGTGGAGATGATGAATATTTTTTTACTCATGACTTTTATATTTTTTTGGAATTCGTGAATCTTCGATTTCATTTGTATAGTTATTTATATAAGATTATTGTTTGTTGATTACTTTTTCTAAAGCTGCTTTTTTGTTGATTACATCTACCATAGATTGCAGGTATTTTTGTTGTGCGGTGTACAATTGTCTTTGTGCATCATTATAATCAAAACTCGAAGACAAACCTTCGGTGAATTTTATTTGTTGCTTTTTTTCGATTCTTTCAGCAAGGTTCAAATTGTTTTTTGCTGTACCGTATTCTTCTACACTAAATTCGTAGTCTGTTTTAGTACTGGCATATTGTAATTTCAATTTTTGCTCGGTTTCTGTCAATTGTGTTTTAGCTTGGTCTAAAGCAATTTTGGCTTGCTGTGTTCTGGAACTTCTGGCCAAACTGCTAAAGATTGGAACATTCAAACTGACACCGAGATTGGAATAATTAAACCAATTTTGATGTTGGGTAAAAAATTGAAACTCATCCTTAAAAGCATTGGTTCCATAATTAATATTGGCTGACAATGAAGGCAAAGCTTTGCTTTTTTGGAGTTTTAATTCTAATTCTCTCTGTTCTTGAAAATTCTGTGCAATTTGATAATTGATGTTTTCGGTAACTGCAAATTCGCTTTGAGAGAAAGCCATATCTAAATTAGAAATAGTCAAATTATCTAATTTATCAGTTAGTTTTAAATCGCTATTGATTTCAAGACCTAAGTTGATTTTTAGCATTTTATAAGCTATTTCTACCAATCTTTTATTGTAGTTCAATGTACTATTGATAGAAGTAAGTGTGATTTCCAGCTGTTCAACATTTTCTTCTTCAATCAATCCATTTTTAAAAGTTGCTTTCGTGTCTGATAATGTTTTTTCTAAACTGGCTTTGTTTTTCTCCAGAATGGCGATGCTTTCTTCTGCCAATAACACATTTCCATACGAATTGGTAACCATTTCTCTGATTTCCATATTGGTTTTTTGTTTAGCATTTTCAGAGTATTTCATATAGGTTTTTGTAGCCTGAAGCGCAACAATATAAGAACCATCAAAAATTAACTGGCTTAAAGTAGCGTGTGCTGCCATATTATGTTTGGTACCAAAAGCAACTGTGGCATAGGTTCCAGGTTCTCCTCCAAAAAACTCGGCAGGAACAACTGATTTTTGCAGGACGAAATTGTTGGTATAGTCAAGGCCTCCGTTAATTTGTGGTAAACCCATTGCTGTGGTTTCCCATTTTTTCTCTTTAGAAGCTTCAATGTCTCTCTCGGCATTTATGGCCGAATAATTATTAGTCAGTGCGTGAGCGATGGCTTGCTCCAAGCTATAATTATAGTTTTTCTGTTCTTGTGATTTTGCTGTCAGGGCAAAAACCAATAAGGGAATTAAAAATAGTTTCTTCATTGATTGATGATTATAGATGATAATTATGTAATTGGTTTTCTAGTTCGATAATTCCTTCGGCTGTTGCCAATGCCCTGGTGTGGTATTCTAAGGCTTGCAATTCAAGTTCATTGGCTTCTTTTTCGGAACTGATGTTTCCATTAATGCTGAAAATCAGGGTGTAATAGAAATTTACGTAAGTGTCAATAGGCGTGTCTTTTCTGTACAATCCCTGTTGAATTCCTTTTTCGATATTTTGTTTAAAGATGATGTTGCATTCGCTTATTTCTCTTGACATTACTGTATCGTAAATTTCGGGGTAATGTTTTTTTAATTGATAAACCGGAGAGGTGTCGCCAGCTTTAAACATTTCTTTGAACATCTTACGAATCTCGAAATTTTCCTCGATGGCATTGTGGTTTTTGGCCACAATACTGTCAATAATTTGATGCACTTCTTTGTGAACCATCGATGTCGATTCCTCTATAAGAAGTTCCTTGTTGCAGAAATATTTGTAAATGGTTTTCTTAGAAATACACATTTCTCCAGCAATATCATCCATTGTAACACTCTTGAATCCTAGTTTCAAGAATAAATCAGTTGCTTTTGCTATAATTTTTTCTTTCATTTTTTTTGCTGAAATAGATTCAGACTCTTTACTCTTTTTAATTCAAATGTAATTTGGAAACTATTATTATGAATTGTGTTTCCTTAAAGTTTACGATACCTTAACAGTGTTTAATAATTATATCGAAAACTCTAGATTGGCCACCAATTTCAGGTTTTTTCCCAAGCCAAATTTTTCTTTCGATTTGTTGAAATTTTTGTCCAATCCAAAATCATTTCTGTTGATGTCTCCTTTTATTTCAAATGCCGCTTTTTTAGATCCGTTGTAATTGTTGATTCCGATGAATTCTGCATCGAGTTCGACCATTTTGGTAACATCTTTTATGGTCAAATAACCTTTCAAGAAATTGATGTTGTTCTTGATTTTTTGAAAAGAGGTCGATTTGAATCGAATGATTGGTTTTTTGCTGTTATTATTTTTAGAATCTCTTTTTTTAGAGGAAAATGTATTGCTGTCTAAAGAAAATTCTACTGATGCATCTTCAATTTGATCTTCATCAAGAGATACAAATCCATCAAAATGATTGGTTTCTCCTCCTAAATAAGTGATTGTTGAGTCTTTCATTTTGATTAACACATCCGATTGGTCTGAATCAATGGTCCATTTCGTTGTCATAGTTGGTTTGATTTATAAGGTAAAAAGACTTTGTCTGGTTTTAATTTCTGGTGCAAATATAAAACGGAAACTTTGAATACCAAAATAGTTTCCAAAGTATTTTTAAAATTTTTATTCCAGATTTAAAGTGTCAGGTTTTTTTAAGTTACTTTGTAATCTTAAAATCAGAACCTTTAAACTAACAGTAATGCTTCCCATCAACGAGTATCAAGAGCAATTTTTAATCTATTTGAAAAGTCAAAATATTGACAAAGAACCCAAAAATCTTTACCAACCTATTGACTATATTTTGCAGTTAGGCGGTAAAAGAATACGTCCGGTTTTGACCTTGATGACCGCCGATATTTTTGATGCCGATTATAAATTGGCTTTGCCAGCAGCAATGGCAGTCGAGGTTTTTCATAATTTCTCCTTGGTTCACGATGATATTATGGACGATGCGCCTTTGCGAAGAGGGAAAGTTACGGTTCACGAAAAATGGAATATTAATACTGGAATTCTATCTGGCGATGCAATGTTGATTTTGGCCTATCAATATTTCGAAAATTACCAACCCGAAACCTTTCGAAAATTGGCTAAATTGTTCAGTAAAACAGCTCTTGAAGTTTGCGAAGGACAGCAATATGATGTTGATTTCGAAACCCGAAACGATGTCACGATTCTCGAATATTTAAAAATGATCGAATACAAAACAGCCGTTCTTGTCGCCGCGGCAATGAAAATGGGTGCGATTGTGGCGCGTTCTTCCAAGGAAAATAGAGGTTTGATTTATGATTTCGGACTTAATTTAGGCTTGGCTTTCCAGTTGCAGGACGATTATTTGGATGCTTTTGGCAATCCCGAAAACTTCGGAAAACAAGTAGGAGGAGATATCATGGAAAACAAGAAAACCTATTTATACCTTAAGGCCTTGGAGTTTTCAAAACCAGCCGAAAAAGAACAATTATTGCAAATGTTTTCCGTTAAATTGGATGACAACAACGATAAAATTGCTGTTGTAAAAGAAATTTTCAATGCAACGGGAGCTTCAAAGGCCACACAAAAAGCCATTGAAGAGTATACGTTGAAAGCATTTGAAACCTTGGAAAAGATGAATATTTCCCAAGAAAAAAAAGAAGTTTTGAAAGCTTTTGGAGAAAATTTGATGGAAAGGAAGGTTTAGAATGATGATTTTAGATTAACGATTTATGATCTCAGATTGTAATCCTACTATTAGCCTCTTAATTTTAAAATCAAAACCCCTTGTTTATAGTTTTTATATCTAAAATCACAAATCGTTAATCTACAATCTTAGATCAAAATGAATTTCATTTCCCCGATAAATATTGATATACTACTCGAAGAAGCCGAAAAGGAATCTTTGTACCTGAAATTAATCGAACAAATTAACAAGGATTTTAATTTGGCCAATGAAGGAATCGATTTCCCGATGAGTGTTACGCCCGAGGAATTAAAAATCCAATTGCACGAGAAAATTTACCGAATGATTCAATACAAATTTGCCGAATATTTGAATCTGCTTTACATCATAGACGTTTCGGAAGACCAAATAAAAAAACTCGACGGTTCCGATTTGGTGATTCTTGCCGAAGATGTCGCTTTTTTGGTTCTAAAAAGAGAGTGGCAAAAAGTATGGTTCAGAAATAAATATTAAAAATAAACCCGAACAAAAGGCATAAAAGCATCGCTGTAATAGCCGTTATTTTCATTAAACAACACGTCGTAGCGGGCACCAACAGTTACATTCCCGGTTCGATAACCCGCACCAACATACAAGGCGGTATTCCAAAAAGAATCGGAATATCCATAATATTTATAGTCGGTATTGACGTTGATTTTTTCTAATTCAACCGAAAGCTGAATTTGTGGAATTGGATTAATCAAGCCAATTAAACTTGCTCCATAAATAGTAGAAGTATAATCATTTTTTGCTGAAACATAGCCAAATTGCAAGGCGGTTCCAACTGCAACAATTGAATTGATATTATAAATGGCACTTGGTGAAATGGTGATGTCCGTATAACCCGATGCAAAGCTCAATCCCAATCCGCCACCAAATTGTACATTGTTCCAGAAATTATTTTGTGGACTTGATGTAATTGTTTGTTGCTGTGCTGATAAATGGTGGAATGAAAACAAGAGGACTAAAATCAAAAAAGGTCTTAAAATGCTCAAGTGATGGTTTTTTTTCATTGTTTATCGGTTTTTTTTAACATTTTTTTACGTAAAAGTACTTAAAAAAAGATTCTATGTGTATTGATTTATTGTACTTTTGCCAAACTATTTTTAACAAATAAGCAGATTATATACATTATGGATAGGTTTTCATTCTTAAATGCGGCACATACCGAATTTTTCGCACAATTATACGATCAATATTTAGAAAATCCAGACAGCGTAGAACCTAGTTGGAGAAGTTTTTTTCAAGGTTTCGACTTTGGGATGGAAACTTACAATGGAGAAGTTTCGGCAGCTCCAGCAACTCCAGTTGCACAAGCAACCATTGCACCATCTAACTCAAGCGATAGTGCGGCTGTTTCTGAAAAACTTTACAAAGAGTTCAATGTGTTCAAGTTGATAAATGCCTACAGAACACGTGGTCATTTGTTTACGAGAACAAATCCAGTACACAAGAGAAGAACGTATTCGCCAACCTTGGATCTTGAAAATTTTGGACTTTCAAAATCAGATTTGTCAACCGTTTTTGATGCTGCAAGAATCATCAAAATTGAACCTTGTAGTTTAGCAGAAATCTTGGGTCATTTAGACAAGATTTACTGTCAATCTATTGGAGTTGAGTATATGTATATGCGAAATCCAAACAATATTGAATGGATTCAAAATAAAATTGGACACAACGACAATCAACCCAATTTTACAGTTGACGAGAAGAAAGCGATTTTAAACAAATTAAGTGAAGCGGTTTCATTCGAAAATTTCTTGCATACCAAATATGTGGGTCAAAAACGATTTTCGCTTGAAGGAGGAGAATCGATTATTCCGGCATTGGATGCATTGATCGAAAAAGCGGCAGAAAAAGGGGTGGAGCATTTCGTGATGGGAATGGCGCATCGTGGTCGTTTGAATGTTTTGGCCAATATTTTCGGAAAATCTACCCAAGATATTTTTAGTGAATTTGACGGTAAAGATTACAACGATCAAGAATATTTTGATGGAGACGTAAAATACCATTTAGGATTAAGTGCTGAAAAAACAACAAACACCGGAAAAACTATCAATATCAATTTGGCACCAAATCCTTCGCATTTGGAGACAGTTGGAGCCGTAATTGAAGGAATAACAAGAGCCAAACAAGACAAATATTTTCCAAACGATTTCTCAAAAGTGTTGCCAATTGCCGTTCACGGTGATGCCGCGATCGCTGGCCAAGGTCTTTTGTATGAAATCATACAAATGTCGCAATTGGATGGATACAAAACAGGTGGTACAATTCACGTTGTAATCAACAATCAAGTAGGTTTCACGACAAATTATTTGGATGCCCGTTCGTCAACCTATTGCACCGATGTTGCCAAAGTAACACTTTCGCCAGTATTGCACGTAAATGCAGACGATGCTGAAGCCGTGGTACACGCTATGTCATTTGCTTTAGATTTCAGAATGGAATTTGGTCGCGACGTATTTATCGATTTGTTGGGATACAGAAAATATGGTCACAACGAAGGTGACGAACCTCGATTTACACAACCAATATTATATAAAATTATAGCCAAACATAAAAATCCTAGAGATATTTATGCAGAAAAATTATTGGCTGACGGAGTTATAGACAGTGCTTATGTAAAAGCATTGGAAACAGAATACAAATCAGGACTAGAAGTAAATCTGGAAGAATCCCGTAAAAAAGAATTGACCATCATTACGCCATTTATGCAAAATGAATGGAAAGGTTTTGAAAGTGCTGGGATTTCACAAATGCTTACAAAAGTAGATACAACCTATCCAAAAGAAGGACTTACGGCTGTAGCTAATGCTATTTGTAATTTGCCTGAAGATAAAAAATTCATCAGTAAAATTCAAAAACTGATAAACGATAGAAAAACAATGTTTTTCGAAACCAATAAATTAGATTGGGGTATGGCCGAACATTTGGCTTACGGATCGTTATTAAGAGAAGGTTTTGATGTTCGTTTATCTGGACAAGATGTGGAACGTGGTACTTTTTCGCATCGTCATGCCGTTGTAAAAGTAGAAGATTCAGAAGAAGAAGTAGTATTAATTAACAGTTTGGAAGGTAAAAAAGGTAAATTCAATGCCTTTAATTCCCTCTTATCAGAATACGGAGTTCTAGGTTTTGATTATGGTTATGCCTTGGCAAATCCTAATGCGCTGACCATTTGGGAAGCACAGTTTGGTGATTTCTCTAACGGTGCTCAAATCATGATTGACCAATATATTTCTTGTGGAGAGGATAAATGGAACAATCAAAACGGAATTGTCTTGTTGTTGCCTCACGGATATGAAGGACAAGGAGCAGAGCATTCATCAGGTCGTATGGAGCGTTTCTTGCAACTTTGCGCCAGACAAAATATGTATGTTGCCGATTGTACAACACCAGCCAACTTCTTTCACTTGTTGAGAAGACAAATGAAATTGAAATTCCGTAAACCACTTATTGTGTTTACACCAAAAAGTTTGCTTCGTGATCCAAGAGTAGTTTCTACTATCGAAGAATTAGAAAATGGTTCTTTCCAAGAAACTATCGATGACGATGCAGTAAATAAAGCCGATGTTAAAACCTTGGTTTTCTGTACCGGAAAATTCTATTACGACATTACTGCCGAAAGAGAAATCAACGGTAGAAAAGATGTGGCAGTTGTGAGAATTGAACAATTATTCCCATTACCAGTAGATCAATTAAAAGAAATCATAGCAAAATATCCAAATGCCGACGATTATGTTTGGGCGCAAGAAGAGCCTAAAAATATGGGAGCTTACGGATATATGTTGATGAATTTCGATTTTATAAAATGGAGATTGGCCTCGTTGAGAGTATCATCTGCATCAGCATCTGGAAGTTATACAAGATCAAAAAATCGTCATGCAAAAGCCATTAAATTGGTTTTTGATAAAGATTATGTTAGATAAAAAGAAGACAAAAAGATCCAAATAAATTAATAGTTAAGATTCATAATTTAAAATAAATAAGATGATTTTAGAAATGAAAGTCCCATCACCAGGGGAATCCATAAAAGAGGTAGAAATCGCAACTTGGTTAGTAAAAGATGGCGATTATGTAGAAAAAGACCAGGCTATTGCCGAGGTTGATTCTGATAAAGCTACATTGGAATTACCAGCAGAAGCAAGCGGAATCATTACTTTAAAAGCAGAAGAAGGCGATACCGTTGCCGTAGGCGCAATTGTTTGTCATATTGATACAGATGCGGCAAAACCATCAGGTGCAGCTCCAGTTGCTGAAGCTAAACCAGTTGTTGAAGCACCAAAAGCTGAGGTTAAGGCAGCTCCAGTAGCGGCTCCAGCTCCAGCAGCATCTTATGCTTCGGGAACACCATCTCCAGCAGCCAAAAAAATATTGGATGAAAAAAATATCGCTCCAGCTTCAGTAACAGGAACTGGAAAAGCAGGAAGAATCACTAAAGATGATGCAGTAAACGCTGTGCCTTCAATGGGAACTCCAACAGGAGGAAACCGTGGTTCTGAACGTACCAAATTGTCAATGTTGCGTCGTAAAGTTGCAGAAAGATTAGTGGCTGCCAAAAATGAAACAGCGATGTTGACTACTTTCAACGAAGTAAATATGACGCCAATCAACACATTGCGTAACGAATACAAAGACGCTTTCAAAGCCAAGCACGGTGGTCTTGGTTTAGGATATATGTCGTTTTTTACCAAAGCGGTTACAAGAGCATTGCAATTGTATCCAGACGTAAACTCAATGATGGATGGCGATCACAAAATTGCTTTTGATTTTGCCGATATTTCAATTGCGGTTTCCGGACCAAAAGGATTGATGGTTCCTGTAGTTCGCAATGCTGAAAATTTAAGTTTCCGTGGAATTGAAGCCGATATCAAAAGATTGGCGATTAAAGCGCGTGACGGACAAATCACTGTTGACGATATGACAGGTGGAACATTTACCATCACCAACGGTGGTGTTTTTGGTTCTATGTTGTCAACTCCAATTATCAACCCTCCTCAATCTGGAATCCTTGGAATGCACAACATTATTGAGCGTCCAATTGCCGTAAACGGTAAAGTGGAAATTCATCCAATGATGTATGTGGCACTTTCTTATGACCACAGAATTATTGATGGTCGTGAGTCTGTTGGTTTCTTGGTTGCCGTGAAAGAAGCATTGGAAAATCCTGTAGAATTGCTTTGTGACAACAATCCGAAAAAAGCTTTCGAATTGTAGTTTTAAATAATTTTCAAAACTAAAAATCCCAAATTCCAATATAGAGGAGTTTGGGATTTTTGATTTTAATTTGATTTGTATTCCACATAATCAAAAAGCGCGTAATTGTCTGAATACGGAATATGATCTCCGATAAAAGACAAATTTTCGACACTGCAGAAGATATTAAATTTGAATTTGGTGCCATAATTCAATGGGGTGGATCCAAGTACTACATTGTTAATTACCCACTTGGCATAATAATTACGGTTTACAAGAGTCAATTGTATCGACAAAGTATACCATTGTTCCCGTTTGATGGTTTTGCGATACGTTTGGGCAGGATTTGCCTGGGAGGTCATGTAAACAATAAGTTCATCTGAAAGTGCATTTAAAGATTCTCTTTCGGATTGTTTTCCATAACCAATTTCGAAATCTAATTCGTGAGTGTCGTTATTGTACAAAAAAGCACCAATACTAGCTTGATCTCCCACTCCCATTTCAGGCACATAAACTTTCCAAGTATATGTTCCCGTGGTATAAGAAGCAATAGATTTTATCTTGGTTCTATCGTAAGTATTGGCGTGAGTCGAAATATTTAAATTTCCATTGTCAATAAAGTAATTTGGGACTCCTACTTGGGTAGCATCTACCCATTCATTCAAATTGTCGAAATTCCAGGTTTTTAATGTACTTGTGCCTGTGGTTCTTTGATTGCTTGTGTTTGGAATTGTTGATTCAGGTAATGTTGATAATGGAGATGCGCTTTCGTCAATAAGTTCCTCGTTTGTACAGGAAAATAAAATCAGTACTAGTGTTACACATAGTATTTTGGTAGTGGTTTTCATGCGTGTAAGTGGTTAATAGTTAGATTTCTATTGTAAATATAAGTAAAAATTAAAATAATCTACAATAGCTTTTCCTTTCAATAAAATGTCAGCTCCAATTATTCCGTGAACTGGTTTCGCTTTATGCGCAATTAAAGCCTCGTTTACGTGGGATAAATCGAATATCACGAGGTCAAAATCAAGTTGTTTCCAATTGCCCAGTTGGAGTTGGTTACCAACGGCAATCTGTGTAAACATTCCATTTGCTCCAGCACCTGAAGCTTTTGTTTTGGATTTTTTGGCCTTCAATTGAAACAATTCGATGCTGTCAAAACCCACACAGCTGGAACTTGCGCCCGTGTCGAGAATAAAATTACCTTTCACTCCATTGATTTTTGCTTTGATGAGCAAATGTTGCGTCTTCGAAACCTTGAATTTTATTTTTTTGTATTTCTCTTTTTTAAGGATATAAGGAAGATAGTTCATTTTCGGAAATGTTTAAAGACCAAAAATAGTCCAATTAAAATCAATAATCCTAGAATATATAAATAATAATTCGTTGGTTTTTCTGCAGTTTCAATTCCGCCATAATAGACAAATGCACTCCAGTAATAAGGAGATTTTTTGGCATTCGAAATCGATTTGTCTTTTAAGAAATTCATTTTCGCATTGGCATTGGCATCCAAATAAGATTCGCCGTTTTTGATGTTTTTGTAAAAATCCGTCATAAAAACCGAAGTCGTATAATCGTTTACTTTCCATAAGGAAAACAACAAATTTTGCGCTCCTGCAAACTGGAATCCTCTGGCAACGCTCATTGCGCCTTCGGATTTGTAAAGTTTACCAATTCCCGTTTCACAAGCACTCAAAACCACCAAATCGGGATTGATGTTGAGGTTGTACAGTTCGGAATACAAGATTTCTTGATCATAAAACTTGATGCTGGCAGGTGTTTCGGTATCACCGGAAGTAGCGTGTGTGCTCAAATGCAAAATCGAATAATTGGAAGCATTCATTTTAAAATTATCGAAAGTAGCGGTTTTATTTTCGAAAAACTGGCCGTCGAAATTGCTTTTTATAGATTGCATTTCGGCTTTGGAAAATGTCAATTCGTAATTGGTCTTTTCGAAGACAGGGAAAATGCCAAGAACTGATTTTTTATCCTTTGAAATAGGTTTTCCATCCAAATAAAATGTTGCCGAATTGTTGTAAGCAATCCTGAAATCGTTAAGTAAATAGTTCATTTGGGCAAAATTCGTCGTGTTTGATTCTTTGGTAATCAAAGCTTCAAAAGGCAGGAAATTCAATATTCCATCTGGAACAATGATGAGGTTTTGGTAAGTTGCATTTGTTGGCAATTTCAACATTTCATAAAGTGAATTACCATAATGATTATAGCCCGAAATATTATCGGTAATTTTATTGGCATCACTAAAATAATCTAAAAACGAGATTATTCTTGGTGTGGCGGTATGATTATCCCAATAGAAGTCCAGTTTTATTCTTTGTTTTACCAAGGTAAAAATGTACATTTTCTCAAAGCCCGAAAAATACTCCACCATAATTGCTTTGTCTTTTTCTAGTTTCGAATACAAGGATTTCAAATCTATATTTTCGGCGGAATTGACTTGATTTTTCAATCTAATTTTCTTTAGCGAAAGCATCAATTCGTTTTGCTTTTTTATGGCTTCGTTTATTTTTGAAACATTAGCCAAATCACCTTTTTGCTGTTCTTTCACGATTTCATTGTTCCAGTTTTGGAGTTGCTCCAAATGCAATGTTTCTTCTCTTGAAGCTGTTTTTTTGTTGGAAAGATACCTTTTCAAAACGCCCGATTTTGTTCGTTCCGAAAGCTGGAAAGCACTTTCTATATTAGCGATTTTATTTTCTTTTTGATACAGAAAAGCATAGATGGAAATACATTTTTCGGTGCGATTTCTAATTCGAATTTGGTTGATGATTTTAGAGTTTTCATAGACCAACAAGTTCGAGAATAAATCTTCGATTTGAAACGAAAGGGCATACGCTTCCAACGCTTTTTTGGGTTGGTTTTGTTCCAATAAAATGGCTGCCTGCAAGTCCAAAGCGTCCAGCAAAATGGTTTCGGCATAAAGAGAATTGGGATTGGGCAGAATGTTCTTTTTATTGGAATAATTTGGCATTAAAATCTTGAAAATAGATGCCAATATTGTATTTGCTTCTGATAATTTTTGTTGTTGAAACAACAAATTAGCTTCTTCATAATTGAATTTGGCTAGTTTTCGAGGTGAAATATTGGGAGTCGCAAAGAAATATTTTTTGGCTTTTTCAAAATAGGAATTGGCTAATTCAATGTTGTGCCATTGGATATTTAATGCAGACAAGTTTCGGTAACAATTTGCCAGTGTTTCGGTTTGGGTCTTGTCGGATTGCAATAATTGAATGGCTGTAAAATAGGAGCTTTCCAGTTTTTTGAAAATATTTGGAATAGGTTTTGAAAAGTCTGGATTTTTATAACTTAACACATAATTATTCCCCAAGTTATTGAATAAATTTCCTTTTTGAACGGCCGATAATTTCTCGGTTTTAATAGTTTTTTCGAGCAAATCAATCGCTTCAATAATCCTGCCCGTGTTTTGATATACATTCGACAAATTTTGAATTGCGGCTATTTTTTGGGACTGATTTTTTTCGGCATTGGCAATAAAATAATACTGTTTGATGGTGTTTTCGGCATTGTCGTAATCGCCCATAATCGTGTAAAGATTGCCTAAAGGTTTCAGGCAATATTCGGTAATGTCGTAATTGGAGAGTTTGTACTTTTGGTAGCTTTGCCAGGCTTTTTCGTAACTCGAAATGGCTTGATTAGTCTTGCCAAATTTGTTTTCGTAATACCCTTTATTGCAATTTAGAACAACAATCGCAAGTAGTTCATTCTTGGTTTTTGGCTTGGAATTTTTCCAGAAATCACTATCGGCTTTGGTCAAGTTTTGCAATCCTTCAACGGTTGGATTTGCGGAATACACGTCAACGGCATTGTAAATTTTATCTTCTGGTGTAAGCGGATTTTGTCCAAAAACAGTTAGAGTCGTGAATAGGAGAAGATAAAAAATATTTTTAACCATATAAGGAATTTAAGGTCATTTAAATTTGACTATTTTGAATGTACCATTTTCTAAAATTTCCAAATGCCATACAACTGAAAATAATTGAAATTATCTTCAAAATTTAGCACATATCTGGCTCCAAAACTTGGACCAATTCTCGCCGCACCAATCGTTAAATCAAACAACAATCCTGTTTTGAAACTGGTAAAAGATTCTTTTGCAGTTTTGGATTCATTGGCTGTCGAGAGCAACAGTTTGTCGGTTATTCCTTCAAAAGTTTCTATTTTCAGATTTTGTTCCTGTTTTTCCGAAACATTAAAGTTGGCTTGCAATCCTGCGCCAATTCCGATAAAGTTATTGATGTTGTAACGCATCAATACTGGGATTTCCCAATTAATATTGCTGTTTTCCATCGAAGTTGTAGTGCGTTGCAATTGGCGAACGCCATTGGCATTTTGAACAGTTGTCTCCGTTGTTGTCGTTGTTCCATCATAAGAATGCAAGCTATTCACGAACTCGGCTTGCCAATAATAACGATAGGATTTAAATGGCGAAACTGTGGCTCCCACAAAATAACTTTTGGAATTTTCTAAATCGGAATAGAAATTATAACCTGCTTTGGCTCCAACGGAAATTCCCGGACTGAATCGGGTAGTGGCGTAATTGGTGATTATGGGTTCGTTTTTGTCGAAAATAATGGCGGTTCTGCTTTTGGTATTTACTTTGTGAAAGTCTTTGTTGAACTTCATCGAATACTTGACAAAGCCTTTGGTGCTGTCTTTTTCTTTAACATTTTTCTGCTCGCTTCCCGGTAAATAGATATTTTTGAAAGTAAAGAATATCTGTTTTTGTTTGATGATGGTGTCCAAACAACTCGTTGTAGGTTCTTCGTCTTTTGGACAAATAGGGCATTTTGGATACATATCTTCTATTTGGAAAGTCTTTTTGTCGAACATATCCGGAATGTCGGTTTCCAGTCGAATCATTCTGGCTGGTCCTTCGCCATTGTTCTGGAAACGCGTTTTGAAATTGACTCTTTTGAATCGTACCAATCTATAATTCATAAAACTTCCGTTGGAACCCATTTTGTTGGGGTCGTGTGAAGTCACTATTTCCATTTCGAGGTTTTTGACTTTGTGGTTTTTAAAACTTCTGTTCGGGACAAAAACACTTCGCATTGTTACGGTGGCGCTCGTGTCTTTTATCATTTCGGGCGTGGTTTTGTGGGTAAAAAACACGTTACGGGTTTCGCCTGGATTCACGGCGTCAAATTCTAGAATAGTTACGTTTTTGTATGTTTTGTGAGCATCCAATAAAGTGGCGTCTAAATCTTCCTGGGATGTGGTGGTTCTGTATTTTTTGGTTGTTGCCAAAGCATTTTCAGAAGCCAAATACGAATCCGAGTTTTCTGAATCATTCGTCGAAGCGACTAGATTTTCTTTCACTTCTCGTTCTTCAGCATACGTCCTGAAATCGACCAATTCGAAGTTGTTGTTTTTGAATTGTTTTTCGTTGTAGAAAAGGTATAATTTTCCGTCGGAGACGTAGTTTTCCATATTTTGATAACTCACGATTACTTCCATTTGCTGGTCGGGAATGGGGTCGGCATTTTTTTGGATGGCCAATCCGTTTTGGTCTTCGATGGAAGCAATGTCTGTATAAACTTCGTCATCCGAAACTTCGTTGATTGCCACCGTTTTTGGTCGAGTTGCTGGTGGTTTTCCGTTGTCGTAATTGTTGGTTACGGCAAGTCGAGTTTTATAAGTTCCTTTGTTTTTATAAACGTGTTTGGGTTCGGCTTCTTTGCTGTAATGGCCGTCTCCAAATTCCCATAAATGGGAATAGGAAGGTTTTGGCGCTCCGGCAATCGGTATTAAAGGCGGTGTTTCGGGTTTAAATTTTACTGCATTTGCCTTTTGATTATAAGTAATAGTGGCTCTTCGGGTTACGGTATCTTTTACTTTAGTTTGTCCTTCGACAAGCTCAGGAAGAAAGAAAGATAACAGCAAACAGAAAAGAGATATCAGGTTTTTCATAATCGTTACGGTTTGATTAAAGTTCTAAAAATAGAAAAAAGTGGTGAGCAAATCACCACTTCGTTCAAAAAGTTCTATTTTGTATTATTGTATCGCATTGATTGCGGCTACTAATTGGGCTTCGGTTCCGATTGTTGTTTCAGCCAAAGTGAAGGTGTAAACGTCACCAGCTGCAACTGTTACTGCTTTGATGGCGTATCTCCAGTTGCCGTTATCTTCGGTGGCAAATATCACGTGACAAGCCAGTCCTATTGGAATTTGACCGTAATGTTCGCTGAATAATCCAGCTGCTGTGTAAGTGTCAAGTTTGGCAAGAGCGTTTTGACCTTCTCCGTCATACGATAAATATATAGCACTGTTTGTATTGTCATATCCGTCAGGAGCATCAGCAAGAATGGTGGTTCTAGGTCTTGGATCGCTGTAGAATTTATCGACATTGGTCCATCCAAAGTTGCCAAAAGTCACATAGTAATTGTTTTGCATTGCTTCTACACCACCTTTGCCACCTGTTCCGGCAGGATTTCTTGCATCTGCCCAAGCCAAGTTTCCTTTGTCATCTATAACTCCGTTCCATAATGTCATTGCTGCATCAATAGCACCAGTTAAATTGGCAGGAACTTTCAATTGTATGGTTCCTGTTGACACTAAATCAACGCCACCTTGAGAGGCTTTGATGAAAAATTCACCCCCCGATTTCAATAAACTTCTATTGCCGTCAGCCATAATTCCCATTGTAGGTTTGTTGGTGATAAGCATATTTCCTTTGTCGAAAAGCTCGATATACGTGATGTCGATTGCTCCAGTTACTGGGTTTCCGTTTTTGGTCAATGCATTTCCGTTTAAGGTGATTACAACGCCTTTTGCAGAAGTCAATGTTATGGTTCCAGTTCCTGCAGTTGTAGTGAAATTTTGTGTGTTTTTTTTGATTCCGGATTGTGTAATTGCTTTGAATGCAGTTGCAGTTGGAGGTATTGGAGCAATGTCCTCATTGTTTGTACAACTTGTGAAAAAGATTGTTGCTAAAGCTAAAAGTCCGATGTTTTTTAAATTCGTTTTCATAATTTCTAATTTTTAAAATTGGTTATTTATTGTTTTCTATGTTATATCATTTCGGGTTTGATATTGTTACCCTTTGTTTTGAATTTTATTTTTTTAATGCAAGTTTCATTGTTATATCAACTTGCTGTTTGAAATGTTACCCTTTGTTTTTGAATTTTTTTATCGGGTAATCAATGCCCAAAGTTTGCTGATGAAAGTGATTCCTATTTTTTTTAAATTTCCCATAATCTAAAAGTTTTAAAAAGTTCCAAATATTGATTTATACCGTTATATCAACTTGGTTTTATATTTGTTACCCCTTTTTTTACTAATTTCGAAAAAAAGTTTTTTTATGGCTAATGCTACTATTCATCCAGACCAAATTTATATTGATGGACTTGCCAATAATGATTCGGCGATCATTCAATCTATTTATAAGAAGTTTGTTCCCAAAGTCGTTTCTTATATCAGGAACAATTCGGGCGATGAAGACAAGGCGCAAGACGTAATTCAGGAAATTATGATTTTGCTTTTCAATCAAGCCAAAGCCAAAAAACTGCAATTGACTTGTCCGTTTGATGCTTATTTTTTTTTATTGTGTAAAAGAAAATGGCTGAACGAAATAAAAAAATCTTCGAATAAAGGGGTAACAATCGATGAGGATAAGCCATCTATTAATGAATCCACAGAGGAAATGATAACAGAAACGGAACTGTTCGACGAAAAACAGCAGCTTTTTGACACGATGTTTCAAAAACTAGGCGACAAATGCCAGGAGTTATTAAAATTGAGTTTCACCATCAAATCGATGGAGGAAGTTGCCGAAAAACTCAACGTAACTTATGGTTATGTTCGAAAGAAAAAATCGTTGTGTGTTGGTCAATTAACTCAGTGGATTCAGGAAACAAATCGCTTTAAATCATTAAAAACGAACTAGCCATGAACGAGGATCGCTACATAGTATTCGACCAATATCTCGCAAACGAAATGTCTGCCGAAGAAAAAGTCAACTTCGAAAAACAATTGTCCGAAGACACAGAATTGGCTACAGCTTTTGAAATTTTCAAGGAATTGCATCTTCATTTGGAAAACAAATTTGGAAATGAAGAGGGATTAAATGTTTTCAAAAAGAATTTAAAGTCAATTTCCAAAGAACATTTCAAAACCAAAAAACCAAAAGTAGTTGCTTTCAAACCTTGGCAATATGCCATTGCGGCTTCGGTAGCGGTTTTGGTGGGATTGTTTGTTTTTCAAAACATAAACCCATCTTTTGACGATTATAACAATCCAGAAATGGCAACTTTCGTCGAAAGAGGCGATGTAAACGAAAATTTGAAATTGGCACAAGACGCATTTAATGCCAAGAATTATAAAACCGCAATTCCGCATTTTGAAGCAATTTTACAAGAAAGAAAATCCCCTGAAATTCAATATTTCTATGCAGTTTCGCTATTGGAAGAGAATCAGTTTCAAAAATCCGAAACCAATTTGTCGGAGTTGAAATCGGGAACTTCAGTTTATAAAAACAAGGCGACTTGGTATTTGGCACTTTCAAAATTGAAACAGAAAGATTATGATTCTTGCAAAGCAATTCTGCAGACCATTCCTGACGATTACGAGGATTATGACCAAGTGCAACAACTGTTGAACGAATTGGATTGAATATTTAACCATATAAGGCATTTAAGTTCATTTAAGTAATGTTTTCCAAAGCTTATCTGACCTTAAATGCCTTATATGGTTCATTTTTTTGAGCAAGATTGTATCTTTGCTGCTTTAAATAAAGCATACAATGACAATTACCGACACGCACACCCATTTATATTCCAACGAATTTGACGAAGATCGCAATGAAATGATTCAACGCGCCATTGATGCCGGTGTTTCAAGGTTTTTTATTCCCGCCATTGATTCTGCTTATACCCAGTCGATGTACGATTTGGAAAAAGCTTATCCCGAAAACATTTTTTTGATGATGGGGTTGCATCCTACGCACGTCAAAGACAATTATCTCGAAGAACTGCAACACGTGGAAGATGAGTTGGCCAAGAGAAAGTTTGTTGCCATTGGTGAAATTGGCATTGATTTGTATTGGGATAAAACGCATTTACCACAACAACAAGAGGCTTTCAGAAAGCAAATTCAATTGGCAAAAAACTACAAATTGCCCATCGTGATTCATTGTCGCGAAGCTTTCGATGAAATTTTCGATATCTTGGAAGAAGAAAAATCACCTGATTTGTTCGGGATTTTTCACTGCTTTTCTGGGACTTATGAGCAAGCCTTACAAGCCATTTCGTATAATATGAAACTCGGAATAGGTGGAGTCGTGACTTTCAAAAACGGAAAAATTGACCAGTTTTTGGGCCAAATCGATTTGAAACACATCGTTCTAGAAACCGATTCTCCTTATTTGGCGCCCGTTCCTTTTCGAGGAAAACGCAACGAAAGTAGTTATCTATTGAATGTTGTTCGCAAATTGTCTGAAATTTATAATGTGTCGCAAGAGGAAATAGCATTAGTTACAACTGAAAATTCTAAAGCCATATTTGGGATTTAATGTAGAATTCGTCTATTTTTGTTAAAAAATTTGTTCATTTGTTCTTTTAAAAATATGCTATATGTCAAAATTTGACGCTATCCGTCCATTTTATGATACCGAAGTAAACGATGCCATTCAAAAGGTGGTTGATCACCCAATGATGAAGGCATTGATGAACTTTACTTTTCCAGAACTTGAGGATGAAGTTTGGAAAGAACAACTTCGAAGAACTCATTCTACTAGAGATTTTCAATGTAATTTCATTTATAAGTCACTTCAAAAAGTATTGGAAAAAACCTCAGATGGATTGACTACTTCTGGTTTTGAAAAATTGGAATTAAATACTGCCTATATGTTTATTTCGAATCATCGAGATATTCTTTTGGATACATCCTTGCTCAATGCTTGTTTATTCGAACATAAATTAGTGATGACCGCCTCGGCCATTGGAGACAATTTGGTCACCAAATCGTTTCTGAAAGTATTGGCGCGATTAAATCGTAATTTTCTGGTTCAAAGAGGTTTGTCTCCTCGTGAAATGTTGCAAAGTTCCAAATTATTATCCGAATATATTGGCAAGTTATTGCAACACGAAAATCGTTCGGTTTGGATAGCACATCGGGAAGGAAGAACTAAAGATGGCAATGATGCCACGAATCCAGGCGTTTTGAAAATGCTTGCCATGGGTTCTGATGAAGAAAATTTGATGGATTATTTCCAGAAAATAAAAATAGTTCCTGTCTCAATTTCTTACGAATACGATCCTACTGATGCGTTGAAAATGCCTCAACTTTTGGCAGAGGCCAAACAAGAAATTTATATTAAGGAAAAAAATGAGGATTTCATCAATTTGATGAGTGGTATTATGGGGCAAAAACGTAGAATCCACATTCATGTTGGTGATGTTCTTGATCACGAATTAGTTGATATCAAAGTTCAACACGAAAATTCAAATAAGCAAATTTTAGCGTTGGCACAAATTATAGATGATTCCATTTTGAGCAACTATAAACTTTGGCCAACTAATTATATTGCTTTTGATATTTTGAATCAAACCACTACGTATTCGCATTTGTACACCGAAAATGAAAAGTCGCTTTTTGGCCGAAGATTGGAAAGAAGAATCGATCATTGTAATCCATTGGCACTTCAAAGTTTCTTGGCAATGTATGCCAATCCCGTTGTCAATAAGTTGAAATACGAAAATGCAGTTTAAAGCCAAAATACTTCTAATTTATACCGGCGGAACCATTGGTATGAAGAAGGATTTTGAAACAGGAGCTCTCAAGGCTTTCAATTTTAGCAAATTGCTGCAAAGAATACCAGAATTGAAGCAATTGGATTGTGAAATCGAAACTATTTCTTTCGAAAATCCAATTGACTCTTCCAATATGAATCCCGATGAATGGTCTAAAATTGCCATAATCCTAGAAGATAATTATTCTATTTTTGATGGATTTGTGGTGCTTCACGGCTCCGATACGATGTCGTATTCGGCTTCAGCATTGAGTTTTATGCTGGAGAATTTGTCGAAACCTGTAATTTTTACAGGCTCACAATTGCCCATTGGCGATTTAAGAACCGATGCCAAAGAGAATCTTATAACAGCTATTCAAATTGCCTCTTTACAAGAAGACGGAAAACCAGTAATTAGAGAAGTTTGTCTTTATTTTGAATACAAATTGTATCGAGGCAACCGAACCACAAAAATAAATGCTGAAAACTTTAATGCTTTTGTTTCTCCCAATTATCTCCCTTTGATTGAATCTGGAGTGAATTTAAAGACATTTCCAGAATTATTTTTGCCTAAAACAAGAGTCAAAAAATTAAGAATTCACAAGGATTTAGAAAACAATGTTGTCATTATAAAAATGTTTCCGGGAATTAGTGAAACAGTTTTGGTGGCTATTTTTAACATTCCGCAACTCAAAGGAATTGTTTTGGAAACTTATGGAGCTGGAAATGCACCAACCGAAGAGTGGTTTTTATCACTTTTGAAAAGCGGAATTGCCAGAGGTTTGCAAATTGTAAATGTCACGCAATGTTCGATAGGAAGTGTAACAATGGGGAAATATGAAACCAGTACTTCATTGAAAGAAATAGGGGTAATTTCCGGAAAAGACATCACTACCGAAGCGGCAATTACCAAATTAATGTACTTGTTGGGGCAAAATGTGTCGCCAACTATTTTCAAAACCATTTTCGAAACTTCATTGCGTGGAGAAATTTCATAAAAATCGAATTTTAATTTTCTTTAATCAATTTTTTTCGTGTTCTTTGCAGACCAATTTAGAGAGGTGTCCGAGTGGTTGAAGGAGCTAGCCTGGAAAGCTAGTATATGGGTAACTGTATCGAGGGTTCGAATCCCTTTCTCTCTGCTTTTAAAAACCGTAATAAGCTATAAATTAAGCTATTACGGTTTTTTTTGTTTTACTAATTAACTCAATCGTCTCAATATTGCCTCAAGCAAATAAAATAATTGCGCCATCAGCTAGAATAAGACTTAAATCATATTTCTCGAAATACAGCATCTACGGATTTAAATAGTATTATTTGGAGCCACAAAGATTTTTTAAGTTCTTTAAAATCAAATCTAGGTTCACAATCTTATTCCTTCCTTTTATCTTTATTATTTTCAAAATTTTATTTTGAATTGCTTTTCTATTACATTTTTATAACGATTTTCAAATAATAATATTAAATATAGATTAAAAGTATTTTAAAATAACATTTCATTTAAATTATATATAATTTTAAATATTTTTGTTGTAACTTATACAATAAACTAATTAATAAAAATAAATGCTAAGAAAACTTAGTTACATAATTCTTATTAGCTATACTTTGCTGTTAAACTCCTGTAAATTGGAGAATGAGAATAAAGCTGAGATATCTATAGGATTTTCACAAAGTATAGATTATGATATTTGGAGAAAATCAATGGATCATGCCATGGAGGTAGAAGCCTCGCTTCATCCAGAGGTTAAGCTGACCATTTACAATGCGAATCGTCAAGCAAAAAAACAAATTCATGATATTGAAAAGTTTATAGCTGATAAAGTAGATGTCATTATTGTTTCTCCTTTTGAATCAGATTCTATAATTCCTGTTATTGAAAAAGCAAATGCAATAGGGATTCCAGTAATTATAGTCGACAGAAAAGTAAACACTTCAAATTATACGGCATATTTAGGTGCAGATAATGTTGAAGTAGGACGAATTGCCGGGCGACATATTGTTTCATTGTCTAAAGGAAATGCAAATGTAATCGAAATCAAAGGAGCTTCTTATACATCACCTGGTCTAGAAAGGACTATGGGATTTAACCAAATTGTAAATCAATATCCTAATATTAAAGTAATTAGTATAGATGCTCGAAAAGATGAATTGCCCAAGGAAGTGTTTGTGAAAATTTTGAAAAACACTCCCGAAATCAATTATGTATATGCTTATAATGATGTAATTGCGTATCAGGCATGGAAAACGGCCAAGGGTGAAAATGCAAAAAATAAAATAAAAATTATAGGAGTTGATGGAGTCAACGGGCCAAATGGAGGAATCCAGCTTGTTAAAGACAGGGTTTTAGAAGCCACTGTTTTATACCCAACCGGCGGAAGCGAAGCCATCAAGTTGGCATTGAAAATAGCCAACAAAGAGATTGTCCCTAAAAACAACAAACTCAATACCACATTAATTGACTCGCTTAATGCGGATATTATGAGTAATCAATTTGACAAAATAACAATTCAACAATCTGACATTGAACAACAACAAAGCGTTATAAAGAACCAAGAAGAGAAATACTCCAGCCAGAGTAATCTTTTAAAGCTTTTGTTTTCTTTATTTATTTTGACATTAGGCTTGGCTATCTTTAGTATTTATTCCCGAATAACAATAAGTCGTAAAAAGAAAGAATTAGAAGAGACAAACAAAAAAATAAAGAGTCAAAGAAATGAAATTAAAAAATTTTCCGAAGAACTGAAGAGAAGCAATGAGGCAAGATTAAATTTTTTTATGGGTTTGTCCCACGAATTCAAAACACCTTTGACTCTAATTTTAAGTTCTGTCGAATCTTTAGGTAGTGAGCTTAAAAATAAAGGAATTTCAGTTAATAAAGAAATTAGCCTGATGTATAATAATTCCAGAAGATTACTCCGCTTAATAAATCAATTGCTTGATTATAGAAAATCCGAAGATAAAAAGTTTGTGTTAAGGGCTTCAAAAACTAATCTTTTAGATTTTTCTAAGAGTATAGTTGCAGATTTTGAAAGAGAAGCCAAAAAAAGAAATATTGATTTTACATTAACCACAAATAATCCCGAACTTGAGATTTATCTTGATCTCAATCTAATGGATAAGGTTTATTTTAATTTATTGTCAAATGCCTTTAAATTTACTCCTGAAAAAGGTAAAATTTCGATTTCGATTAAAGAAGATAAACCCAATAAAACGGTTAAAATTTACTTTAAAGATTCAGGTATTGGAATTCCGGAGAATGAATTAAAAGAAGTTTTTAATGCTTTTTATCAAGGTTCTAATAATTTCAGAAACGGATCAGGTATTGGACTTCAACTTTCAAAAAGTTTTATAGAATTGCATAAAGGAAATATTGAAATTCATTCTAAAAACGGAGCCGAATTTATAATTACACTTCCAGTAGGGAAAGAACATCTAGAGGAAAAAGAAATTATAAAAGAGGCTGTTCTAGGGTATGATCATCATTCGGATTATTTAGATTCAGATGATATTCAAAATGTTGAACTGAATAATTCAGAAGATAAATATTCTGTTCTATACATAGAGGATAATGAAGAATTATTGAATTTTATTTCCCACAAGCTATCAACAGAATACTCCATCTATACTTCTGACGGAACCGATGCTATTAATCGTGCATTAGAATTAATTCCAGATGTTATTATATGTGATTTGAATTTACCTGATAAAAATGGTTTTGAAATATGTGAGATACTTAAAAAAGATTTAAGGACATCCCATATTCCTGTAATTATATTAACTGCTTCTGATGATCCAGAATCATATACGAAAGCACTAGGAAGTGGAGCAGATATATTTCTATCGAAACCTTTCAATTTAAAATCATTGTCACAATCCATAAAGAGTTTACTTTTTAACAGAGAGAAGGTACGCTTTTATTATTCAAATAATATTGAAAATATTGTCAACAATGAGGAAGTTAATTTTGGCATTTCCGAACAGGATTTTCTTAGAAAATTAAATGAATTGATAGAAACAAATATTGATAAATCTTTATATACTGTCGAAGATTTAGCAAAAGACTTAAATATATCACGAGTACAATTGTATCGCAAAGTAAAAGCGATATTGGGGATTAGTGTTAGCGATCATATCAATAATATTCGATTAGAGAAGTCTAAAGAACTTCTTTTGAATTCTAATCAAAATATTTCGGAAATAGCTTATTCTGTTGGATTTTCTTCACCTAATTATTTTTCTACGAGTTTTAAAAACAAATATGGCGTGACTCCTAAAGAGTTTAAAAAATAATTCGAATTGTTTTTAGTAAACAATCTGTGCTAGATTTGCAGTGGTCATTTACTCTAGTTTTGTTCCTGTATTGGAGCCCTTTTAGTTCATTAGATGTATGTTTTTCATCTTTCTAAACCATCAAAATATACTTTTGGTGGTTTTTTTGTATCTGCTCATTGACTCCAATTTATAAAATATTATTCTTTACTTTTAAGGGTGAATTTTCATATTCCTTTAAAAAGAGGATAAAAAAACTAAATATGTGAATTTTAAAAGTATTCTATTCTTTAATTTAATACTAAATCCTCGTAACATCATTGTACTTTTTGTAACATAACTGTAACTACAACCTTGTAGTTGATTTTTAATTTAATGCTAAGTCTATTGATTTATATGGCTTTAGGTGTTTTTTGCTTGACTTTTTATAGTAGTATATTAAATTGTAACATTCTTAAAATACAATCTTCCTTTTTACATATAAATTAGCAATTCAATAATTAAATTTCACATAATGAAAAAAATAGTGGTTTGGGCTATGATAGCCTCATTAGCAGGTTTCCTTTTTGGTTTTGACACGGTTGTTATTTCTGGAGCAGATAAAAAGCTTCAAGTTCTTTGGAATTCATCGGATGCATTTCACGGGACAGTTGTTATGGGAATGGCATTGTGGGGCACAGTAATTGGAGCAATATTTGGTGGAATTCCAACTAATAAAATAGGAAGAAAGAATACCTTATTGTGGATTGGAATTTTATTTTTCTTTTCGGCACTTGGTTCTGCATTTGCCAACGACCCCTATGTATTTGCTGCTTTTAGATTTATAGGTGGTTTAGGCGTTGGAGCATCTACAATTGCTGCGCCTGCATATATCTCAGAAATTGCTCCTGCAAAAGATAGAGGAAGACTCGTTGCTTTTTATCAATTTAATATTGTTTTAGGAATACTAATGGCTTTTCTGTCTAATTATCTTTTAAATGATGTGGGTGAAAATTCCTGGAGATGGATGATGGGAGTACAAGCAATTCCATCTGTAATTTATGTTTTATTAATTATTACTATTCCTAAAAGTCCAAGATGGTTATTGTCAAAATCCAGAAATGAGGAAGCTAGAAAAGTTTTACAAATAATGGGGCAAGAAGCCGATTATGAAAACATGAAGAAAGAAATAGAAATTGACAATAACGATGCATCGCTTGCAAATGACACTATATTTTTAAAAAAATACAGAACACCATTACTATTGGCATTTTTAATGGCATTTTTTAATCAATTATCTGGGATTAACGCTTTTTTATATTATTCCAGTAGGATATTTCAAGAAGCAGGTCTTGGCGAAAGTACTGCCTTACTTAGTAGTATTGGGATTGGTGTGGTGAATTTAATTTTTACGCTATTGGGAGTCTTCTTAATTGACAAATTAGGACGTAAACTATTAATGTACATTGGTTCGGTTGGTTATATAATATCTCTTTCACTTGTAGCAATGGCATTCTTTTTTCAATGGGAAGGAATTGCTGTTCCCGTTTTCTTATTTCTATTTATTGCTGCACATGCAATAGGTCAAGGTGCTGTAATTTGGGTTTTTATATCAGAAATTTTTCCAAATCATCTAAGAGCATCAGGTCAATCATTTGGAAGTACGACTCATTGGGTTTTAGCAGCTATTATTCCATCATTAATACCCTATTTATTTTCTACGGTTGGACCTGGAGTAGTATTTATGTTTTTTGCAGTGATGATGGTTTTTCAACTCTTGTTTGTTCGATTTATGATGCCAGAAACAAAAGGAATTTCACTAGAGGAATTAAGTAAAAATTTAATAAAAGAGTAAAATTATGAACAAGATAAAAATTATTAAATATGTTGGTATGTTAAGTTGCATACTGATTCTTTCAGGGATATTTGGTTGTAAAGAGGTTTCTGCTTCAGATAAAAAATCGTATACAGAAGAAGAATTGTACCGACCTAATTTTCATTTCACACCGAAAAAAGGATGGATGAATGATCCAAACGGGATGTTTTACTATAATGGATATTACCACCTTTTTTATCAATATTATCCAGATTCAAATGTTTGGGGACCGATGCATTGGGGACACGCTATCAGTACGGATCTTATAACCTGGACAGAGAAACCCATTGCGCTTTATCCAGATGAAAAAGGCTATATTTTTTCAGGAAGTGCTGTTGTGGATGTAAAAAACTCTTCGGGATTTGGGAGCTTAGAAAGCCCACCCATGGTAGCTATGTTTACTTATCATGACATGAAAAAAGAAAAAGCAGGAGAGACTAATTATCAATCTCAAGGCATCGCTTATTCACTGGATGAAGGCCTAACTTGGAAAAAATATGAAGCTAATCCAATTATTAAAAATCCAAATCTAAAAGATTTCCGGGATCCAAAAATGACTTGGGATGCCATACACCAGCAATGGTTAGTTGTTTTGGCGGCAGGCGACCAAACGATGCTTTATAGTTCAAAAAACTTAAAAGATTGGCAATTGCTTTCTGATTTTGGAAAAGGTATAGGTGCTCACGGAGGCGTTTGGGAATGTCCAGATTTTTTCCCAATCCCTGTTGATGGTTCCGATGAATACAAATGGGTACTTCTATTGAGTATTAATCCGGGAGGACCAAATGGCGGTTCAGCCACACAATATTTTGTTGGTGATTTTGATGGAAAAACTTTTACGCTGGACAAAACCTTTTCTCAGGACATAAAAGATCAAAAGGCGCTCTACATAGATTATGGAAGAGATAATTATGCAGGTGTTACCTGGGCCAACATCTCGGAAGTAGATGGAAGAAAATTATTTATCGGATGGATGTCGAATTGGCAATATGCTCAAAAAGTCCCTACTGAAAAATGGAGAAGCAGTATGACTATCCCAAGAGAATTATCACTTATAAAACAAGACGGTCATTATCGTGTCTCTTTTCAACCAGTGCGAGAATTACAAAATTATATTGCTAAAACTATAAAAAAAGAAACCCTTAAAATAGATAAGGAAACGGTAATCACTGATCAATCTTTGGTGGATTTATCAAAAGTAGAAATCCGTTTTACGTTAAAGGGCTTAAAAAAGGATGTTTATACTTTTTCTCTTTCCAATAAAAGTAATAATTCTATACGATTTGGCATCAATACTAAAGACAAATACTTTTTTATTGACAGAAAAAAATCGGGGGATCTATCCTTTTCAGATGTTTTTGCGAATACAATTTCAAAAGCTCCATTTACGGAAGATTTCAATACAATGGAAGTCAGGATTATAGTTGATAAAACCTCCATCGAAGTGTTTTACAATAATGGAAAAACAGTAATGACCGAAATATTTTTTCCAGAAAAACCTATGGAAACATTCTCGGTATCTAAAGCAAATTTCAATTTCTCCATTGAAAAATTAACAATTAACCAATTAAATTTTAACTAAACTATCTAAATTATGAAACGAAAAATTTTCCTCTATTTAATTATAATGGGTTCCTTTTTTTCTATTACGGCTCAAAACGTAGTAATAAAAGGGGTGGTGATTTCATCAGAAGACGGATTGCCTCTGCCAGGAGCGACTGTGACTATTTCTGGAACTGATACTAGTACATCAACAGATTTTGACGGAAAGTTTTCTTTTTCTGCAATAAAACCAGATGCCACAATTGTTGTTTCCTTTATTGGATTTGTTCAGCAATCGATAGCGCTTAATGGGCAACAAACAGTAAGCATTACTTTAAAGGTGAATAACAATCAGCTTGATGAAGTCGTTGTAACAGGATATTCAAAACAAAAGAAAACCGATATTACTGGTGCTGTCGCCATTGTAAATATGAAGGACATTATGAAACAGCCGGAACCCAATCCAATTAAAGCTTTACAAGGGCGGATAGCCGGGGTGAAAATTTCTTCTGACGGTTCTCCAAGCGGGGCAAACACAAAAGTGGTGATTCGTGGAGTGGGTACTTTAAACAACACTGATCCTCTTTATGTGATTGACGGAATGCCCACAAAATCCGGAATGCATGAACTAAATCCAAATGATATTGAAAATATTCAGGTTTTGAAAGATGCTTCTTCGGCCAGTATTTATGGTTCTCGTGCTTCAAATGGGGTGATTATCATCACGACCAAGAAAGGGAAAGCAGGTAAGATGAGAATCAATTTCAGTACTTATACTTCTATTTCTGATTATGCAAGAAAACTGGAAGTAATGAATGCCAATCAATTCGGTCAGGCTTTGTGGCAGGCGAATATTAATGATGGATTAAACCCAAATAACAATAATTTACGTTACCAATTTGATTGGTCGGTGAATAATAACAAACCGCAGTTGAACAAAGTTTTGGTTCCTGAATATTTAGATGCTGATCAAACTTTGAAAGCTTCAAATACGGACTGGTATGATGAAATTTCACAGACAGGAATAGCAAATTCTTATGATTTATCGGTTTCCAATGCTTCAGATAAAGGGAATTATGTTTTCTCTTTGGGGTATTATGGAAATGAGGGTGTTGTAAAAACTACTGATTTTCAAAGAATTTCTGCAAGAATGAATGGCTCTTATAAATACTTTGACGGAAAATTGGTTATAGGCGAAAATTTTAGTTTTAACCGTACCAATGAAGTTTCAGATCCTGGTGTTTTAGATCCTGCACTTCGCGCTCTGCCAATAATTCCGGTGCGTACCGTTGACGGAAAAGGTTGGGGAGGTCCAGTAGGAGGAATGAATGACAGACAAAATCCAGTTCGTTTATTGGAATATAACAAAGACAATAAATATGATTATTTGCGTCTTTTTGGGAATATTTATGCCGATTTGGAGGTAATAAAAAATCTGCATATCAAGAGCAGTTTTGGAATCGATTACGGTTCTTATAAAAAACGCACACTGCAAAGAAGTTACCAATCCGGTTATTTGCAAAACGATCAAACATCGGTTACAATTGATCAATCCGTGAGCGATAAATGGACATGGAGTAATACTGCAATTTATAATTTGAAAGTTGGAAAAAGCAAATTGGATTTAATGGCAGGAACGGAGATGTACAAAGACATTTTTGACACAACCACGTTGCGTAAAAATGACTTTTTGATTGAAACGCCAGATTATATGTATCCTGATGCCGGAACCGGGGAATCGTTTACCAGCGGAACATCGACATTATATTCATTGCTTTCTTATTTCGGAAAAGCAGATTATGAGTTTGATAACCGTTATTTGCTTTCGGCCACAATCCGTCGTGATGGTTCTTCACGCTTTGGCAAGAACAATCAATTCGGAACCTTTCCTGCGGTTTCAGCGGGATGGAGAATTAGCAATGAAAATTTCATTATAGATAATGCTCCTGTTTTTTCTGATTTAAAACTTAGAGCTGGTTGGGGACAAACTGGAAATCAGGAAATCAGCAATACTGCCGTTTACAGTCTTTACTTGGCTAGTTATGCAGGCGGAAGCCCAACGTGGGCAACTTCTTTTGGAACTGCTTATGATATTGCTGGAAACGGAAACGGTTTGCTTCCGTCTGGTTTTATCGCAACACAATCAGGAAACGATGATTTAAAATGGGAGACCACTACTCAAACCAACATCGGTTTAGATTTTGGATTATTCAAACAAAAATTAACCGGATCTGTTGATTATTACATCAAAAAAACAGAGGATATTTTAGTTTTACCACCTTATTTAGGAGTAATTGGCGAAGGTGGAAACCGCTGGGTAAATGGAGCTTCAATGGAAAATGAGGGATGGGAAGTTACTTTAGGATACAGCGATGAAACTTCATTTGGTTTGAAATATGATATTTCTGCTAATGTTTCTTCAAACAAAAACAAGATTACTGCATTGCCTGATGAAGTTAGAAATAATTATGGAGGAGATGGAATTGATGATAATATTTTAGGCCGTCCGATTAACTCCATGTACGGTTATGTTACTGACGGATTGTTTAAAAGTCAGGATGAAGTGGATAACTCGGCCAATCAGGATGGAAAAGGGCTTGGAAGAATCCGTTACCAAGATTTGAATGGTGATGGAACCATTACTGACAAAGACCGAACTTGGATAGGGAATCCAAATGCAGGTTTGCTTTACGGATTTAACTTAAACTTGTCCTATAAAAACTTCGATTTTACCACTTTCTGGGAAGGAGCTAGTGATGTTGATGTAATTAATAATACAAAATATCAAACTGATTTTTGGAGTGTTGATGATGTTGGGTCTAACAAAGGAACCCGTTTACTGAATGCTTGGTCTGTGGATAATCCAGATTCAACTATTCCGGCTTTGACAACTGTAGACAGAAATGCGGAATCAAGATTTTCTACTTATTATGTAGAAAACGGAAACTATCTTAAACTTCGTGTGCTGCAACTGGGTTACAATCTGCCAAAAGATTTATTGAAAAAGATGAGTATAGATAGCTTTAGATTTTACATCAGCGGACAAAATTTATTGATTATTGATGCTAAAAATTTCACTGGTGTAGATCCTGAAAATGCAGGATTTGGATATCCGCAGCCGATGACTTTTACAGCTGGGCTTAATTTTACATTATAACAAAAGATTAAATCGAAAAAACATGAAAAAAATAATATATATAGCAGGGTTTTTAGTGATGGGAATTATCTCATCCTGTTCCGATTTTTTAGAAAATAACCCGCGTGGAGTATTGTCTGAGGATGATATTGTTACACCAGAATCTGTAGAAGGATTTATGAATGCAGCTTATGCACAATTGGGGAATGACCATTATGATTCACCTTATAGTTTGTGGCCTTTTGGAAATGTCCGTTCAGATGATGCTTATAAAGGCGGAAGCGGAACTAATGATATTCAGAATTTTCACTTTTTTGAAGTGTCAAATAATATCAGACCTGATTTTGGTGAATTAGATTCTTTTTGGTACATCAGTTATGTTGGAGTTTCAAGAGCTAATAAAGCTTTGAAGGCTTTGCAACAAATTTCGGAAGCCGATTATCCGCTGAAAAAAACACGTATTGCCGAAATGCGTTTTTTGAGAGGGCATTTTTATTTTATGCTGAAAATTATGTTCCGAAATGTACCATACATTACAGAAGATATCCCAGTAGAGGATTATAAAACGATTTCAAACAAAGCACTTCCGAACGAAGAACTTTGGAATAAAATTGCAGCAGATTTTCAGGCTGCAGCCAATGATTTACCTGAAACACAGCCACAAGTTGGACGCGCCAGCCAAAAAGCGGCTTATGCTTACTTAGCCAAAACACGTTTGTATCAGGCATATACACAAGACGAAACCTATGCTGTCACAGGAATCAATCAGCAGCATCTTCAAGAAGTAATTGCTGCAACCGATAAAGTAATCGGGAAAGCAGCTTTGGAACCTGATTTTGCTAATAACTTTTTGCCTGGAACTTTTGAGAACGGTTCTGAATCCATTTTTTCTATTCAATTTTCAGATAGTGATGGAACTTTATATGGGAGGTTAAATTTTTCGGATGTTCTTTCCACTCCTCAAGGATTGGGATGTTGTGATTTTCATAAGCCAAGCCAAAACTTAGTAAATGCCTTTAAAACAGGTTCTAATGGTTTGCCTCAATTTGATACGTACAACAATCAGGATTTTGATTATAAAAATATAGATGCCAATACGGTTGACCCTAGATTGTACCATACGGTTGCAATGCCAGGTTTGCCATATAAATACGATCCAGAATTTTTATATGTTGAAGCATGGGTAAGATCTCCGGGAACCTATGGCTATTTTGCTTCTTTGAAGGAAAATGTGGCACCAAGCTGCAGCTGTGTTGTAAACATTGATCCCTTTTATGGAAATTCAAAAAACAGAATTCAAATCCGCTACGCCGATGTGATTTTGATGCGTGCCGAAGCTTTGATTGAATTAGGAAGACAAGCCGAAGCTTTACCGTTAATAAATCAAATTAGAGAGAGGGCGGCTCAAAGTACAGGAAGGCTTCCGTATGTGAAGAACTTTAAAATCAATACTTATGTTGACGGAGTTAATTGTAGCTGGACTAAAGATTTTGCCCGAAAAGCATTGCGCTGGGAACGCCGTTTAGAATTGGCTATGGAAGGAAGCCGCTTTTTTGATCTAGTTCGCTGGGGTGTGACTGATGAAGTTATGAATGCGTTTTATGATAAAGAAAAAACAAAACGCAGCTATTATCAAGATGCTTTTTTTGATGCACATAAAGAAGAGTATTGCCCGATTCCGTTAAAACAAATTAATTTCAGTCAGGGATTATATAAACAAAATCAAGGATACTAATTCATTTTAAAAAAACATCAATATGAAAAAATTTATATATAAAATCTGGATGCAGGCGTCTTTGATATTGGCATTGCTTTTCATAGTAATAGCTTGTGAAGACAGTTTCGAAAATGGGGGTTTTGATGTCAATTCACCTTCTAATGTTATTTCTTTTAAGCTAAAGGGAACTGCAGGAGAAATCGACCAGAAAACAGGAAAGATTAATGTAACTATGCCTTACGGATCTGATATTACATCTGTAATTCCTCTAGTTGTTATGGAAGAAGGCGCAACATCAAATCTTGATTTAACAACGCCCATCAACTTTACAACGCCAGTAAAATTTAGGGTAATAAACGGTAATTTATTTAAAGATTATACGGCAACCGTAACCGTTTTGAGTCCAATCAAGAGTTTTAAAATTAATGGAGTCTCAGCAATCATCAACGATGTCAGCAAAACGATAACGATGACTTTGCCCGATAACACTAATTTAACAGCACTGCAACCGGTAATCGAATTGACTAATGGAGTTTCTATTTCACCAGCTTCAGGAGCAACGATTGATTTTACAAATCCGGTAACTTTTGTGGTAACGTCTAATGGGAAAAGTGTTAATTATACTGCCAATGTTGGTGTACCTGTAACTGGTTTAACAGTTGCATTTTTAGGTACAGCTGCCACTAGATCAGGAATTACCAATATGGATGAAGTGACGGCTTCAAATTGGCTGTTTGCAAATTTTCCTGGAGCTAAATACATATCATTTGATAGTGTTTTAAACGGTGCCAATTTAAGTGATATCGATGTGATTTGGTGGCATTTTGATTCGGCTGCCAATTTGCCTTCAGTGGCATACAATCCTGCGGTAACGGCAGCTCTTAAAAGTTTCAGGACTAATGGAGGGAATTTATTGTTAACGTCATTTGCTTCACAATATGTCGATGCTTTAGGGATTGTTCCTTCAGGAAAAGGACCCAATAATGTTTTTGGAGATTTTCCTCCAAACGGATTTGTAGATGGAAATTCATGGGGAATGTCATTCGTAGGGCACGAGAATCACCCAATCTTTCAGGGCTTGACAACTTTTGAAGCAGGAAAAGCTAATTTACTGCAAAGCGGCACTTTTAGATTAAATCATACTGCCTGGTGGTTTTTGCCAGATTGGGGAGGCTACGTAAACGGACAAGGTTGGAGAAATCAAACGGGAGGAACAAACTTGGCCAGCGAAGCTTGGGATAATACTCTTGACGGAAGAGTTACCATTGCTGAATTCCCGAACACAGGAACCGATAAAAATGTAATCGTGATTTCGATGGGAGCTTATGATTGGTATAACGAAACCAATAGTAGTGGGGTGCCAAGTCAAGCAAATGAGTTTATAGGTAATATCAAACTTTTGACACAAAACAGCATCAATTATTTAGCTAAAAATTAATCTAATTTGAAAACAATAAAAATGAAATATAGAAACATAATAATGTTGTCCTCCATTTTCTTTTCAGCAGTTTCCTGCAGTCAGGAAGAAACGTATATTGGAGGTTCAATTTCAGGTGGTGAGTCTGAAATGACAAGTATTTACCCCGCACCGCCTTCACAATGGATGGGCGGAACAGATCCGTATTACAGCGCAGGCTATACAGGAGACATCATGCCTTTTTTTGACAACGGAAAATTCCATGTCTATTTTCTTCATGATGCCCAGAATAAACCTGCGGGTAAAGGCTTTCATGATATTCACGAATTCCAAAGTACCGATTTGGCTCATTTTACCTATGAAGGGCAAATGATTCCATTCGGAAAAACTACTGATGCTGACTTTGGTATTGGAACAGGATCTGTTGTAAAAGTTGGTAATCTTTATTACTTTTATTACACAGGACACAATGGAACTCCTGCTTTTTTACAAGCAAATGCAAGAGAAAGTGTATTGTGTGCTACCAGTACTGATTTGAAAAATTGGACAAAAATTCCTTCTTTCAAACTGACAGCACCCGCTGGATATTATAATTATGATTTTAGGGATCCACATGTGTTTTATAACGATGAATTAAAGAAATATTCGATGTTGGTAAGCACGCAAACTGAACCAGGTAGAAAAGCGGTTTTACTGCATTTTACAAGTGTTGATCCAGCTTCTGGCAGGTGGGATGTTCAAGCTCCAATTTACACCACAACTCCTGCAGAAAATTATTTGATGATGGAATGTGCAGATATTTTTAAAATGGGAAATTATTGGTATTTAATGTTTTCTGAAAATTGGAGTAATAATAAAGGAACACATTATAAGATGGCAACTTCTATCAATGGACCTTGGACAACGCCACAAAATGATAGAATTGATGGAGAATATTTTTATGCAGGAAAAACAGCTTCTGATGGAAACAAAAGATATGTTTTTGGATGGAACGCCAGAAAAACACCAGAAACTGATTTAGGCAATAAAGATTGGGCAGGAAATATGGTTATTCATGAATTAGCACAAAATTCAGATGGAACTTTAGCAACCCAAGCACCGCAAGCAGTAAAAAACTTCTTTTCTAAAAACAGCAACGTTGAGGTCGATGCTACTTTAGGAGATGCTACCGTAAATAATGGTAGTTATAATTTGAGTATTACTACCAATAAAGCGATGGTAACTTTTAAACCTATTGGTAAAAGAGCAAAAATAAATGCTGAGCTTACTTTGAAAACTACAACGGGAACTACTGGATTTGTTTTCCATACTAATAATAATACAGGAAGTTATTATAAAATTGTTTTAGATGCTACAAAAAATGCCATTATAGGATACAATTCAGCTTCACAGGAAACAACCAGAATACCATTTGGATTGCAAACAAATACAAAATACGATGTTGAAATAATTACCGAAGGCAGTGTTGTTATACTTTACATTAACGGAAAAGCAGCTTTGACTAATCGTATTTATGGAAGGGATAAGTATAAATGGGGAATCATTGCTGAAGGGCAAAATGCTACAGTTAGCAATATTCAGCTTAGACAATCTGAATAACATTAAAAAACTAAATAGAAATGAATAAAGGAAAAAACCTTAAGGCAGTATGCTTTGGAGAGGTATTATGGGATGTATTTCCTTCTCATAAAAAGATAGGAGGAGCACCTTTGAATGTGGCACTACGTATGAATTCTTTAGGGGTGGCCACAACAATTATAAGTCGGATTGGGAAAGACGTTGATGGTGATGATATACTATCATTTTTAAAAGACCAAAATGTCAGTTCAGATTCAATTCAAATTGGAGAGGAATACAAAACCGGAGTTGTAAATGTAATGATTAATGAAAAAGGAAATGCTTCGTATGATATTATGTATCCTTCTTCTTGGGATAAAATTACACTAACCAATGAAATGATTGAAAAGGTTTCAGAATCAGATGTTTTCATTTTTGGAAGCTTAATCTGTAGGGATGAAATTTCCAGATCTACTTTGTATGCTTTATTGGATAAAGCAAAATATAAAGTTATGGATGCCAATCTAAGAGCACCTTATTATACAACAGAGGTGCTGATAGAATTAATGTCAAAAGCAGACTTTATTAAACTTAATGATGAAGAATTATGGGAATTAAGTCGAAAATTAGATTCACCCTATAATTCTTTTGAGCAAAACATCAAATTCATAGCTGAAAAAACAAACACAAAACAAGTCTGCGTTACCAAGGGAGCTTTTGGAGCGGTTTTATATTATAACGATAAATTTTATTACAATAGTGGTTATTTTGTAAAAGTGGTTGATACCGTTGGAGCGGGAGATTCTTTTTTGGCCACTTTAATAGTTAGGTTGCTCAATGGAAAATCGCCTCAAAAATCTTTGAATTATGCTTGTGCTGTTGGGGCATTGGTAGCTGGGCACGAAGGAGCAAATCCAAAGATTTCTGATATAGAAATAAAAAAGTATATGATGCTTGAAGATAAAAATAAAATCAAAAAATAAGTTTATAGCTCCATTGTTAGGCAGATTTTAAGTTCATTATAACTACCTACAATGGAGTAATAATTTAGTCTGTTTTTAAAATAAAAAATTATTGGTATGAATTGGGAAAATATAGTAATTGTGCTAATTTCTGCAATGTTAGTAACACCAGAACCCCATGTAAAAGGGTAAAAATGTATAAACCTATTTGTTTTTTGAACTGCTTATTCATTAAAACTCCTTACCTTTGTGTATTAAAATTTGTCAAAAAAGAATGGTTTTTGAGGTTCAAAATTGAGACCCTAGAAATATATTTTGAAGAGCCGATGTTATATAAGGCATAGTAGGAGGTAATGCAAATCCCTTTCTCTCTGCTGAAACAAACTTCAAAATAATTCAAAACCCCGAAAAACATAATATTTTCGGGGTTTTTTCTTTTTTACACTTTCCAATAAATAAGGATTTGTGCTGTTGTTTGAAAATATAAAACTTTTTGGATTTGAATAATATGGCATATTTCCATAGTTTTTATAGATTACAACTTTCCAATATTAGGTCTTTCCTAATAGTAGATTTGAAAAATTATTACTGCTACATATGTTTTCTTCATTTGCGAATAGGGCGCCGTTTGTAGTAGTCTAAGGGGTAAGCAACATTATTGTCCCGGTTGTCTTTTGATGTTGGGATTTGGTGTCTGTAAGTGTATCCTGTTTATATGAGTACATTTCAAGGAATGTTAACTGGATAAATTTCAGTTGAATATTGTTCTTAAGGAGCAGTTGGATTAGGTGTTGCTGAATTTATTTCTTGTAAATTGCCCAAACTGATGGAATAGAGCGATAGGATTCTGATGGAGTATTAATGAATGCGTTTGGTGTTGCTAATTGTGAAGAGCCTCCTCCGTCACAATTTAAAGCGTCGATACAGCCTAAGTTTTTTAGAATTGAAGCCAATTGAGGTAATGAGACACCAGCAGAAACACCCTCTTGTCTTCCATCGACAACTAATAGAATAACGTGTTTATTGTTAGTATATCCGATAGAAGATCTAGGCTCTAAATCTATGTTTGAAACACCTGAGCCCCAAAATACTTCTTCGGTGTATGTATTTACAATATTTTCATTTTTAATTAACACTGGGCCTGCTCCCATTCCCTTTGCCAAATTCGTCCATTGAATGCCTTCAGCTTTAGTTGGTGTTGCTGCTGAGTTACCATCAGAGTTTGGTGTAGGTGTGGCGTAACTATAAATATCTGTTTTAGCATTGCCAAAATGATAGATCCAATTGACTGCCATTGTTCCGTCTGAATTCAATCCGAAAAAACCTCTAGTTACAGGGTAGTTTATTTTTTTCCTAGTTAAAGAAGCAACATTTTTTGCTTCAACAGTGTTGTTTATTATCGCTGAGTAAGAATTGCTTCCACCAAAATATCCACCGTTCATCACCGCAATTGCACCTAAATTATTTGCCCAATTTTTTGCATTTGTTGGTGTTTTTGAAAGTACTGGAGTTAATTCTAAGTCAGTATTATTAAGGTCTACATCTAGGTATTTTAGCTTTAAAGGAATACTCGCGTCCTCTCCAGAGTACACTTTAACTCCATTGGGCATATTATAATTTGAAGAAATGTTTGTCCAGGTAATATTTTGGGCTGAGACAACTAATACATTCAACAACAATAAAGGAAATATTTTTTTCATATATAATTTTTTTAATTGTAACCTTAAAAAATGAGGCTATCCTTTCGAATAGCCTCATTAATATTCTTATTAAATTATTTTTTCAATAATTTGGCAGTAGTGTTATTTTTACCATTTAATACTTTTACCAAATATTCACCAGCATTTAAGTCTTGAATAGATACAGTTTGAATGTTAGCGTCAATTTTGGTAGATTTTACCTGTCTTCCTTGGGTGTCATAAATGAATGCTTGTGCATCTCTTTCTAGATTAGTGTCGATTGCAATATAAAATTCATTTGACGCAGGATTTGGGAAAATTTTGGCAGCATTGTGTTTTTCTATTACCGAAAAGTCTTTGTTTCCTAAAGTTATTCCGTTACTGATAAGTGTTTTTCCGCTAATTCCATTGTTACATCCTAATGTATAAACAGTAATTGTGTTGTTGATACCATCTACAAGATCAGGGATTATTTTTAATCCTATTCCTCCACTTCCATTTCCATTTGCTACAGTCCCGAGAACTGGAGTAACAGCAACGGTAGATGCACTCGCAAAACCAGCTGTAACATCTACTAATTTTGCATATTCGTTTGAAGTGCCATATAAATAGGAGGCGACGTATTTCTTGGTTCCTACTTCAAAATATCTAGTGTCATTGGCCGATAGTGGTATAACAGCATTAGCGATAGTCTCTCCAGTTAATGTTCCGTCGGCATTGTATTTAGTTAAAGTATTGCCACTTGCTTTTATTATAAAATCAGGCTCGGCACTTATTGTCAATGGGGTTACAGATAATACTGTGCTTGATGTTGCCAAATTGGGTATAGTAATAATTGTTGGTGCTCCTATAACTCCTCCGGTTACAATCCATCGAAATACTTTATAGCCAGTTGAAGTAAAAAATTTACCAGCAGCAAAAATTACTGCATTCCCTGAAATGTCACCAGTCACCGAAAAGTTATCTCCCAAACGTACATGTTCTGCAGCAGAAGGGAATACATAAGTCGCATAAACAGAAGGTGCTGAGGTGTCATTGTCCCATTTGTAAATCTTGAAAGTAGTAGTACTGGCATTGGCAGCGTCATAGGTAGTTGCCAATAAATTACAAGCTAAAATAGCGCCATTAGGACTAACTTCTACATCATTTAATGCAAAAGTACCTCCAGTAACTCCGGTATAATCACTAACATTTGGTAAATCAGTCCCATCAAGACCATTGATTACTTTAATGAAGAGTCCTCCTGTTCTAGAAACCACATACATTTTGTCGTTTAATGCTCCCATACCTCTTTCGGTATTGGTAGTGGTTGTTCCCATCCAGGAAGGAGCATTGGCTCCAGATACAGATCTTTTCCAATTAACTTGTGCGTTTCCTATAAAGAAACTTGCAAAAAATAATAATAAGTAAATTTTTTTCATGATTGTTAAAGGTTTGAGTTAATAATAAGTTGTTGTATATTTGATAAATATAATAAATTTATTTATTAAATAAGATATAAATAATAAAATATTTGTTATTTTGATTAAAATTCTTATATTTATAGGGTTTTTTATTTATTTTCAACTTTTTGTGGACGAACTTATCGTTTTATATAGTCTCAAGAAGTTTATAAATTTTGTTATTCCAAAAATTTAAACTTTTATTATTAAAATATTAAAGTAAGTTTGTATGTGAATAGTATAGATTTTATTAATAATGTATAAAAAAATGAATTTGAAAGATTTATTAGATAATAGCGCTGACAAAAGCCTTTCTGATCAAAAATGGCATACGCTTAGACAAACCATTATAAAGAGGTTGCTTTCTGGCGGTAATGCTACTATAACTGAATTAAGTTCTGAATTGCAATCAAGTGTTCCAACAGTTACCAAGGCAGTTAATGAGTTATTGTCTGAAGGCTATATGATAGATATGGGGAAAGTCACTAATAGTGGTGGAAGGCGACCATTGTTGTATAGTATCAATCCTACTTCTGCTTATTTTATGGGTGTTGAGGTGAGTAATGCTAGTATTTCTATTGGATTGCAAAACATTAAAAATGAGTTTGTTAGTATCGAAATGGGGACTTCTTTTATTTTGAATAACACTCAAGAGTCATTGTTGGATTTTTGCGAAATTTTAAATTCATTTATTGAAGATAGTTCTGTTGCCAAAAATATGATAGTAGGGGTTTGTATTAACTTTTCTGGTCGAATTAATTCGATGGAGGGGTTCAGTTACAATTATTTTTATAGTGAAAATAGACCGCTAACCGAAATTATTTCGGAACAGTTAAACTTACCTGTTTACTTAGAAAATGATACACGAGCTATGGCTTTTGGTGAATATTGTGAAGGTGTTGTTGATCATGAGCAGAACATCATATTTCTTAATTATAGCTGGGGAGTGGCAATTGGAATAATAACCGATGGAAAGCTTTATTACGGAAAGTCGGGCTATTCAGGTGAATTTGGTCACAGCACAATTTTTGATAATGAGCTTATGTGTCAATGTGGTAAATTAGGATGTCTGGAAACTGAAATTTCGGGTTGGTCTTTAGTAAAACAGTTTCAGGAAGCGATTAAGCAGGGAAAACAATCAAAAGTGAGTATAGACGAAAATCTTATTGCGTTGCAACACCGCGTTATCATTGATGGTGCTTTAAAACTAGAAGATAGCTTGTGTGTTGATTTGGTAACAAAACAGAGCGAGAAAATCGGACGGTATTTATCCATTTTGCTCAATATATTTAATCCTGACTTGTTAGTGGTAGGGGGTGATTTTGCTCAATTGGGCGATTATACGCTTTTGCCAATTCAGGCTGCATTAAAAAAACATTCGCTTGGTTTGGTTAATCGTGATATGAAACTTAAAAAATCTACATTAGGACATCGTGCAGGAGTTATTGGAGCTTGCTGTATTGTTAAAGAAAAAATGCTTTCCCCGTTATTAATTAAATAAAGGTCATTAATTTTTTCGCAGTTAATAAAATTATTTAATAACTATGCGTTTATTAATAAATTTTTATATATTTGTTTTTTCAAAAACATAAAACAAGTATAAATGAAGAAAATTATTAACATATTATTGATTCCTATAACTCTAATTACACTTCTTTCATGTAATAGTGTTAAGCATGTTAACGCATTAAAAAACGAGCCTTCTTCAGGCATAAAAGGTGTTTGGGTTACTAATGTAGCTTCAACTGCACTTGATTCAAGAGTAAAAATCAAAGAAACCGTAGCGGTTTGTAAAAAATCAGGGATTACTGATATATATGTAGTAACTTGGAATAGAGGCAAGACATTATATCAAAGCAAGATAATGAAAGATGTTTTTAATGTCCCAATTATGGAACGTTTTGGAGATCGAGATCCGTTACAAGAGATGATTGAAGAAGGTCATAAAGCGGGATTGAGAGTTCATGCTTGGTTTGAGTTCGGATTTGCATCTTCTTTTGGCGAAAATGGTGGTGCAATATTAAACAAATTCCCTGACTGGAAAGCAATCGACAACAAAGGCAATTTGGTTTCAAAAAACGGTTTTGAATGGATGAATGCAATGAATCCAGAAGTTCAAAACTTTGTAAAATCATTGGTTCTTGAAGTTGTCAAAAATTATGATGTTGATGGTATTCAAGGTGACGATCGATTACCGGCAATGCCTTCGCTTGGAGGTTATGATAAATATACAGTAGCTTTATATAAAAAGGAGCATCAAGGAAATCTTCCTCCAAATGATTATAAAGACCCAGAATGGCTCACTTGGAGAGCCGATAAATTAACTGTTTTTTTGGGTAAACTTTATAAGGAAGTAAAGGCAATCAAACCAAAAATGATTGTAAGTATGGCTCCAAGTATTCATCCTTGGGCTAAAGAGGAGTATCTTCAAGATTGGCCTACTTGGCTAAAAAAGGGGTATTGTGATTATGTTATTCCTCAGGTGTATAGAAAAACAATAGAAAGTTATACCAGTACCCTTCAATCTCAAATGGAATATCTTCCAGAAAATCAAAAAAATAAATTCTTTTCGGGGGTTTTACTTCAGGTTAATGGTGTTAATCCGTCCGAAGATTTCTTGAAAGCAATGATAGAAGCCAATCGAAAAATGGGCATTCAAGGAGAGTCATTCTTTTTTTATGAAGGCCTGAAAGCTTTTCAAGACTATTTTTCAGAGGAATATATAAATAAGTAGTTTCAGTACGTAATGTCCAATTTGTAATTGAATTGGATAAAAATTTTCAATAGTTTTTCAAAAGGATTAATATATTACAAATGAAGAAAAGAGCCTTGGCATTGGATGCTTTACGCGGAACGGCAATCATTGGCATGATTTTGTCTGGTCAGATGGATTTAACCCATTTGCCCGCTTGGATGGCTCACGCCCAAGTGCCACCCAATTCTTCCTTTGATCCATCTATTTATGGCATCACTTGGGTCGATTTGGTTTTTCCATTTTTTCTTTTTGCAATGGGAGCTGCTTTTCCATTTTCGTTGGGAAGTAAATTAGCCAAGGGTGAGAATAAATATAGACTTTGTTGGGATTCATTCGTTAGAGCTTTACAATTGGTTTTTTTCGCATTGTTTTTTCAACATATGAAACCGTTTGTGATTAGCAGCTCAATGGATTTGGTTTCTTGTTTAATTTCATTAGTTGCTTTTGGATTAATGTTTTTGATGTTTGTAAATGATATTGTACCATTTTTTAAAGACTCTAAAATTGGAACCTGGGGAGTAAAACTTTCTGCTTTTTTAATTGGTTTTATAATAATGTATAATCTAGAATATACAGGAAAAAATTCAGCAGATTTTGATATTTATTTCAGTGACATTATTATTATTGTTTTGGCAAATATGGCCTTTTTTGCTAGTGTAATTTACATTTTCACCTATAAAAAACCTTATTATCGTTTGCTTGTCCTTCCTTTTGTGATGGCAATATTTTTGGCAAGTGCAAATCCAGGTTGGGTTAAATTAGTATATGATTTTACACCAGTTCCTTGGGCTTATTCTTTTTATTATCTCAAATATCTATTTATAGTTATTCCAGGAAGTCTTGCTGGTGAATATATGTATGAATGGATTAATTCAGATTCTGATACAGTTGTACAAAACAAAGATACAAATGCAGCTTTAATTGCTCTTACTTCATTGGCTCTTATTGTAAGCAATGTAGTTTTTCTATTTACTCGCCAACTGGAACTTAATTTATTAGTCACTATAATTTTACTTGCAAGTAGTTATTTTATATTAAAATCAAACCAATCTAGTTTTGGTATATTTTGGAATAAACTTTTTACAATTGGAGCCTATTGCTTGCTTCTTGGTTTGGTATTGGAAGCTTACGAAGGCGGTATTAGAAAAGATGGATCAACCTATAGTTACTATTTTGTAACTTCTGGTCTGGCATTTTTTGGAATAATTTTCTTGTCCGTGATTTGTGATTATTTCAAATGTGTAAAATCGACCAAATTTTTGGTTTTATCAGGACAAAACCCAATGATTGCCTACGTTGCCACAGCATTGGTTGTTATGCCTGTATTGACATTGTTGTCGGTTACTGATTACTTTGATTTTTTTAGTCAGAGCGCTTTTATGGGTTTCTTGAAAGGAGTTCTTCTAACCACTTTGGCTATTTTAATAACTATGTTTTTTTCCAAAATCAAATGGTTTTGGAGAACCTAAACCAGATAAATAATTAATCCAACATGAAAATAAATATTCTTGTATTCTTTATATTCCTGACGGGATATTCTCAAAACATCACCAAGAAAAATATTGATGTTTTAATAATTGGTGGTTCTACCAGCGGAACATCTGCTGGAATTACGGCAGCACGACTAGGTGTAAAAACACTCATTATTGAAGAAACTCCTTGGATTGGAGGTATGTTTACCTCACAAGGTGTTGGAGCTTGTGATGGTAACAATAATTTGCCTTCCGGAATATGGAACGAGTTTAGAGAAGCTTTAAGGAATCATTATGGTGGTGCGGAAGCTCTTGAAACTGGTTGGGTAAGCAACACTCTTTTTGAACCTTCGGTTGGTAATATGCTATTTAACCAGATGGCTTCTAAAGAGAAGAATTTGCAAATAATTCATGGTTTTTACGTAACCAATATTGTTAAAGTTGGTAACCTTGTCAAAGGAGCAATTTTTAAAAATGATAAAAATGAAATTCTTGAAGTGTCGGCAAAAGTTACTATTGACGCAACTGATATTGGAGAAAGTCTGAAAATGGCTGGAGCAGATTATCGATTAGGAATGGACTCTAAATTAGAAACTAACGAGGCCAATGCGCCGTTGAAATCAAATGAGATTGTTCAGGATTTAACTTGGGTTGCCATATTGAAGGATTTTGGAAAAAATGCAGATAAAACTATTCAAAAACCTAGTGATTATAATCCCTTAAACTTTAAAGGTTCCTGTGTGGAAACAGTCGATAACATCAAGATTGATTGTGACAAAATGTTGACCTACGGAAAATTGCCAAACAATAAATACATGATCAATTGGCCCACAAAAGGGAACGATATTTATTTGAATGTTGTAGAAATGTCAAGAGAAGCCAGAAATAAAGAACTTCTCAAGGCAAAAAATTACACGCTGCAATTTGTATATTATATTCAACACGAGTTAGGGTACAAAAACCTTGGCTTGGCCGACGATGAATTCAAATCAACCGATTTATTGGCTTATGCTCCTTATTACAGAGAAGGTAGAAGACTAAAAGGGGTGTCGTTTTTGACTTATAATCATGTGGCAGAACCCTACAGTCAGAAAGAGGCATTATACAAAACGGGGATTTCAGTTGGGGATTATCCTGTAGATCATCATCACAAACAAAACCCTAATGCGCCAGACTTGGGATTTCCTCCCGTACCATCTTATAGTATTCCATTAGGAGCTTTAATTCCTGATAAAATAAATGGTTTTGTAGTTTCTGATAAAGCGATTTCAGTTTCAAACTTGATTAATGGATCAACACGTTTACAGCCAGTAGTATTATTAACGGGTCAAGCTGCAGGGACTTTAGCCGCTTTGGCTGTGAATGAGAATAAAGAAGTTCGCAACGTTTCTATTCGAAAAGTGCAACAATCTCTTTTAGATCAAAAAGCATATATCATACCTCTTTTTGATGTTAAGCCTACAAATCCAGATTTTGAAACTATTCAAAAAATAGCTGCAACTGGAATTTTAAAAACGAAAGGAGAAAGCTATAAATGGGCCAATAGAACTTGGTTTTATCCAGATGCAACACTAACAATTCAGGAATTTACAGAAGGATTAAATCAGTTTAACAGTAAAAATAAAATTGTATTGAAACAAGATTTATTGACTGAAAAACAAGCAGCGAAAATTTTAATAAAAGCTGGAGGGAATTTTAAAAACAAATCAAAGTTCTCAAAAAGTCTGATTACAAAAAAAGAATTGGCAAAATTGATTGAGGAAAGTTTAAACCCTTTTGAAAAAGAGATTGACTTTTCGGGTAATGTTAAATAATTAAGTTTTTTGAAATGGTAAAAGTAATATGCATCTTTTTTTCTACCCTCTTTATGGGAGTTCTTGCTCAAGAAAGTAATCAAAAATTTCATAATTATTTTTATGATCAAAGAAGATCTTTTTTTGAGGCAATGCCAGTTGAAAAAAATGAAATTATCATGCTTGGAAATAGTATAACTAATTGTGCCAATTGGGACGAACTTTTTCCAAATAAACATATCAAAAACAGAGGGATTTCAGGTGATATTACATTGGGTGTATTAGATCGAATGGATGAAATTGTAAAACGGAAACCAAAGAAAATATTCATTCTAATAGGAATAAATGACATCTCATTAAACATAGACAAAAACATCATATTGACAAATTATCAAGGAATTATTTCAAAAATTAAAAAAGACAGTCCTAAAACTACAATTTATATTCAAAGCATTTTGCCTACAAATGATGAGTTCGATACATTCAAGAAGCATCAAGGTAAAATGGATATAATTAAAGGAGTAAATATAGGATTGGAAAAGTTGGCAAAAGACAACAATGTAGTTTTTCTGAATATTTTTCCAGAATTTCTAGATGAAAAAGGGAAGATGAGCAAGCAATATACCAACGATGGATTACATCTTTTAGGTAAAGGATATCTACTTTGGGCATCCATCTTAAGAAAATACATTTAAGTAGCAATATATTAATTTTAAATACAAAGCATCAATGTTGAAAATTGAAAAAGAGATTAAAGAAGATGAAGATTACAAAGACAGTGATTTAACTCAGTACGCAAAATTGTATCAAAAAGAATTGTTGGAACAAATCATCCCGTTTTGGGAAAAGAATTCCATTGATAATGATTTTGGAGGGTATTTTACCTGTTTAGATAGACAGGGTAAGGTGTATGATACAGACAAGTTTATTTGGCTTCAAGGAAGACAAGTCTGGATGTTTGCAATGCTTTATAACAAAGTAGAAAAAAAGCAGGAGTGGCTGGATATTGCACTTCATGGAGCGGATTTTTTACTGAAGAATGGTAGAGATGCCGAAGGTAATTGGTATTTTTCTCTTAATCAAAAAGGGGAGCCTTTGATTGAACCTTACAATATTTTCTCCGATTGTTTTGCGGCAATGGCTTTTGGAGAATTATATAAAGCAACAAACAATTCTGAGCATAAAGAGGTGGCAATTACGACCTATAACAACATTATAGCGAGACAAAATGACCCAAAAGGAAAGTGGAGCAAAGCTCACAAAGGCACACGGGATTTGAAAAATTTCTCACTTCCTATGATTTTATGTAATCTTTCGTTGCTTTTAGAAGACGTTATTGGAAAAGAGAATGTCGATAAAATGGTTCCTCCATTGATTGAAGATATTATGACTAATTTCTTAAACAAAGAGCACGGAATCATTATGGAAAACATTTATCCAGATGGTCATCTTTGTGACAGTTTTGAGGGAAGACAAATCAATCCGGGGCATGGAAATGAATCGATGTGGTTTTTGATGGACTTGGCAGTTCGTTATAATAATCCAGCGTTAATTAAACAATGCGAGGAAATTTTGATTCGCACAACAGAATTTGGCTGGGATAAAGAATGTGGTGGGATTTATTACTTTTTAGACATTAAAGGGCATCCAATGCAAGAGTTGCAATGGAATCAAAAATTGTGGTGGGTGCATATCGAAACGATGATTTCATTTGCAAAAGCTTATAAATTAACAGGAAATGAAAAGAGTAAAGAGTGGTTTTTAAAATTACATGATTACACTTGGAACCATTTCCGAGACAAAGAATATCAAGGAGAGTGGTTTGGCTACTTAACAAGAGAAGGTTTGCCTTTGCTTGAAGCCAAAGGAGGAAAATGGAAAGGGTGCTTCCACGTTCCTAGAGGATTGTATCAATTATGGAAAACATTAGAATAAATAAACCAAACTATTAACTAAATAAATTATTAATTATGAAAAGAAGAATTCTATTTTTACTGTTGTGTTTGTTTTCTCTCGCTGTTGAGGCACAGACAAAACAAATAAAAGGAACAGTTGTAGATCCAGATGGGTTGCCACTTCCTGGTGCTAGTGTGGTGGTATCCGGAACTAAAAATGGTACATCAACTGATTTTGATGGAAATTTTGAACTGAAAATTCCAAATAATGCAACTACCCTAAATGTTAGTTTTGTTGGATTTAACAATATGGTTGTTTCCGTATCTGGGAAAACATTTGTAAAAGTCCAAATGCAAACGGATAAAGTCCAAATGCAGGAAGTGGTTGTCGTAGGTTATGGTACGCAAAAGAAAGCTACCTTGACCGGTGCTGTCGGAACAGTTAAAGGTGCTGATCTTAACAAACGAGCTGTAGCTTCTTTATCTACCGCTTTACAAGGTACTATTGCTGGTGTAACAGTGCAACAAACTTCTGGTGAGCCTGGAGCTGATGGATCGAACATCCGAATTAGAGGTATTGGTTCTGTTAATTCCAACACCTATCCATTGGTTTTAGTGGATGGAATTGAAATGGACATGAATCAAGTAGACATGAATACTGTAGAATCGGTTTCGGTGTTGAAAGATGCTGCTTCTGCTTCTATTTATGGTTCTAGAGCGTCGAATGGGGTGGTTTTGATAACTACTAAAAGAGGAAAAGAGGGTAAACTTAAATTATCTTTCGATACCTATTCTACTATTCAAGCACCAACCAATATGCCAAAAGTGGTGAGAGCGGCTGATTTTCTTCAAGCTGAATTAAATTCATTAGACAATGCAGGAATCGTTATTCCATCAGATCAAAGAGCGGCTAGAGAACAAGCGATTGCAGATCAAAGAATGTACAAACCAGACAATTGGAACCGATATGATACCGATTGGAAAGAGGCGACCATAAGCGATACTGCATTAATGACCAATTATAGTTTGGCCCTTTCTGGGGGAAGCAAAGAGTTTAAATATCATGGTACCATTTCTGCCTTGGACCAAGATGGATTAATCGAAACCAATAATTTTAAGCGTATCAACATAAGAGTTAATACTGATGCCATGCTAAATAGTTGGTTGAAATTTTCAAACGAGATTTCGTTTAGAGAATCCACTCAATTAACACCTGGTATTTCTTCACCGAAGGCAATCATCAATAAATCATTATACATGTTGCCTACTTTATCGGCAGTAACAGAACTGGATGGGTATTGGGGTCACGGTAAAAACGGTGATAACCCTGTAGCCAATGCTGTAGCATCTGGCAAAGACGTAATCAAACGTCCAGAATTAATGTTCAATGCCACATTGACGGCAACTCCCATCAAAGATCTGGAAATTCTTGGGCAGTACAGTTATAGAAAAACCGAGGCTAGAGGAACATACATCACTACGCCTTATGAAAGTTCTTTAAGAGGGGTTTATCTTGGGGCTTTTCCAGGAACAGATGGTGTGACAGAAACTTGGGCTCAAACGGTACGAAATTATTTGAGAGGACAAATTTCGTACTCCAAAGAGTTTGATTTACACAAAACAAAAATACAAGTGGGCACCCAAGTAGAGGATAATTTCAATTCTAACTTTAATGCTTCAAAAACCGGATTTGAATTAGATCGTTATTATTTGGATAATGGAGATAAAAAAACTGCCGAAGCGGGTGGCGGAGCTTCTAATTGGTCAATGGCCTCTTTTTACGGAAGGTTTAATTACGATTATGATGACAAATATCTTTTTGAAGCCACGGGTCGATATGATGGTTCTTCTCGTTTTGTTGATGGTAAAAAATGGGGGTTTTTTCCATCGGTTTCTGCAGGTTGGGTAGTGAGCAAAGAAAAATTTATGGAGCCTGTGGAAGACTATATCAATTTCTTGAAGTTTAGAGCTTCTTATGGTCTTTTAGGAAATCAAGACATTGGTAATTATCCGTATGCTTCTACTGTAAATACAGGTTATGATTATTGGATTGATAAACAACCAGCTACAGGAATAGCTCAAATTGCACTTTCAAATCCTAATGTAACTTGGGAAAAATCGCGACAAATCAACTTTGGTGTAGATACATCGTTTTTCAATAGAAAATTATCAGCAACTTTTGATTATTACATAAAAGATGTTTACGATATGTTGTTGGTGTATCCTGTTCCATATTATATTGGATTAAACGCAACTTACTCTAATGCAGGGGATATGCAAAATAAGGGTTGGGAATCTAGTTTGACTTATAAAGGTAAAATTGGAGAGTTTAATTTTGGCGTTACCGGTACATTGAGTAACAATGAAAACGAAATCACCAAACTCTATGGTCCGTATTCAGACAGATCGGTAACCGTGGGATATCCTAATGGGGGAATTTGGGGTTATAAAACTGATGGGTATTATGTAGATGCGAATGATGTGGCCAATTCACCAAGATTGTCTAATTCTGCAAAACCAGGTTATGTAAAATATGTTAAAATGGATCCAACTGGAGCCAATCCAACACAAATCACCGAAAGTGATAAAGTGTATTTAGGAGATCCTTTCCCTCACTTTGAGTACGGATTGAATCTAACGGGTAATTATAGTAATTTTGATCTAACCGTGTTTTTTCAAGGTGTGGGAGAAAGAAAAGTAATGATGAGCGGAATTGGAGTAAGACCTTTCTTTAACGGTTCGAATATATTTACCCATCAATTGGATTCTTGGACACCAGACAATCAAGATGCCGAATATCCAATATTGGTTCCAGAAGCCAATTCTGCCGATAATTTTGTTACTTCTGACAAATGGGTACAAAACGGTGCTTATTTGCGTTTGAAAAACGTAGTTCTAGGCTATAGTTTACCAAAATCATTTTTGGATAAAACTAAACTGGATGGTGTTCGTTTTTACCTCAGCGGACAAAATTTATTTACCATTAGTGATTTCTACAGTGGATATGATCCTGAAGTAAGTTACGGTGGAAGCCTTGGTGGGGAATTTTACCCAATTATGCAGACCTATACATTTGGTGCTAACTTTAAATTTTAAACGAAATGAAATTAATTAAAAAAACTATACTGGGATTAAGTCTATTAGCAGGCTTTGCCTCTTGTCAGGATTATTTGGACAAAGAACCCTTGAGTGATTATTTATCATCTAATATTTACAATAATGAAGGTGCGATTAAGCAAGGAACCAATGGTGTATATCAAAGCATGTACATGGAAAGCAGTTTGCTTCCTTTTTGTACACTATATGATATGTACACCCCAATGGGAATAGAACGTGCCGACAATAGTAGTATTGGAGTGAATAACTTGCAACTAGAATCGAATTTTGTTGTAGAAACACAATGGACCAATTTTTACAAAGGGGTCGCCAGAAGTAATGCTTTAATTGAAGGCTCAGCTCCGTACATTGATGGTTTAAGTGACAAGGCAAAACAGTATGTGGCCGAAGTAAAAGTAGTGAGAGCTATGCATTATCACTATCTTACGGCTTTGTATGGCGATGTACCTTTCTTTACAAAATCAGTATCTGCTGAAGAAGCAAAGAGTGCCACCAGAAAACCATGGAACGAAATTGTGGACTATATCTTGAATGATTTAGAGGAAGCAAGTGCTGCATTGGATTGGCAAACTATAGAGTTGGGAAGAATAGATAAATCGTATGCTTTAGGGCTTAAAGCAAGAATGGCGCTTTATGCCGGATCTTGGTACAAAGAAGGTTTTGGAAAAGCAGGCACCAAAGATGCAGCTAAAGCGGCATTTTATTTTGACATCGCTGCAAAAACGGCACAACGAATAATTGCCGAATCTGGAAGAGCTTTAAATCCAAATTTCAATGAATTGTTTACAAGAGCGGGTCAATTGACTCCAGCTTCCAAAAAAGAGAATATTTTAGGCATAGCCTATTCGGATCAATCTGATCGAAAATACCATTATCAATCCTTTGGAGAAATGGCAAGAACCGTGGGTGGTCAATCCGGAAGATTTCCAACGCAATTATTGGTAGACACTTATGAAATGGCCAATGGGAAAAGAATAGATGAAGCAGGTTCAGGATATGACCCGAAAAATCCTTTCGCCAATAGAGATCCACGTTTGAAAATGTCAATCTATACCCACAAAGACAGGATAATTGCCAATAACGGTGGAGTGAAATTAAATATCGTAATGGAATTGTACAAACCTCAAACTTTATCTTTTGATGCCGCTGGAAATTCTACAAACATTACCAATCTTGATTATACAGGCTCTGTGGCTCAATTCGGTTACATTCAAAGTGGAGTTGGTTATTTATGGAAAAAATACAACTTTTTCGATGATGAAATAGTGTCTGAACCTACTTATAACATTTTATTGATGCGTTATGCTGAAATCTTGTTGATTTATGCTGAAGCAAAAATCGAGTTAAACCAAGTAGATGCTAGTGTAAGAAGTGCCATTAATGAAGTTAGAAATAGAGCAGGAATGCCTGCCACGACTTTAGCAGATCCATTAAAACTAAGACAATTGGTTCGTAGAGAACGAAAAGTGGAATTGGCTAGAGAATCAGGATTACACTTTTTTGACATGAGAAGATGGAGAACCGCAGCCTTGGAAAATGCTGAGAAAACCTATGGTTATCCTATCGCAACAGGAGTAATTCCGCAAACCCCAACCACACCCGGTGTTTATCCTGATGGCTACACTCAAGTAACTCCAGACATGGTTCCCACTTATGGTACACCGGGATCAGAAAGAGATTTGAATGATTTAGCTTTATATGCAGCTTATGGTTCAAAATTGCGTCAAAGAGATGCCGACAGACCTAAAAACTGGGATGATAAATTCTATTTGTGGCCAATACCTCAAACGGAAAGAAACAAAGCGCCTTGGCTAACTCAAAATGCGGGTTACGGTCAATAAAACGGTTCGTTTTTCAGGAGGAATCGATTTTCTCCTGAAAAACAATTGTTGGAATCCTTTTAAAAAAGATAAAAATTTAAAAATATGAAAAAAGCATTTTACATCCTATTCAGTCTTTTTATGCTATCCTCCTGTGAGGTTGATTATAGAGACGATCGTGCCTTTGAGTCAGCTAAAATTGCAGCTGTTAAAATCAATGATGTCTTGTATACAATTGTAAATACAGGCAACAATGAAGCAAAAGTTGTTCTTGCCCCAGGAGTTGATTTAACTACAGCTAAAACGGAATTGTTGGTAGCCAATGGCAAACTTGTTAATTTTGAAAACGGCGTTCCGCGTGATTTGTCAAAACCCATTGACATCCAAATTTATGGTGAAGATGGTGCAAGCAGCACTTGGAAACTGATTGTTCAATCACCACCATTATTAATCAGCTTGGATGTTGTAGGGTTACCACTTTCAAAAGATAAAATACATTTTGGAAAAACTACCATTATCGTGGAGGTTCCGGTTGGAACAAACATCACCAATTTGGCAGTGACCTACGGATTTTTGAACGGTACATTAAACAATTTTGTAAATGGAACTCCAAAGAATTATGCGACCACTCCACCTTTTAAATTACAGGTTTTAGGAGCCGACGGAGTGACCATTTACAGTTATGACGTTATCTTTACTTCTGATCCTGTTGGTCCAGCCCAAATAAAAGGGATGGTAATTAATGGTGATTCAACTTCAGCGATGTTGATCATCGACGCAGCCAAAAACATTGTTCAGCCTGTTGTGCCTTATTTGACCAATTTCTCGGATGCCACTATCCAACTGATAACAGGTTTTGGGAATATAGTTGATCCTAATTTCAAAACTACCAATGTAGATTTGTTGAAGGAAATTAAAGTAAAAATTACTGGTACAAATGGAGTAGAAACAGAGTTTACTATACGAAACCCATTAATTAGTAGTACACCAATTTTAGAAAAATCACATGCCTCATTTAATTTTGCTGCCAATGCAGGTTCTTCTGCTGGTTGGAGCGGAAATAATATTGTGATAGCTACAAATGCCATGAATGCTGGCTCAATACCAGTGTTAGGAATAAACGCTTATGATTTGTCTGGAAATTATCTAAACGGTCTTGCTAAAACTGGAACTAATTTTGATGGTGGAGCTGTTACAGGAATTCGTAAACTGGCAACAGATGATGACGGAAAAATCCTTGGTGTACAATTAGGTGCTGGAGCAGGAGCCGCAACAACTCTTTCCATCATCAAATGGAATTCCATTACCGATTCTGCCCCAACAAATTATATATCTTATACCCAAACGAGTCTAGGATTAGCTTATGCTCCAAGAAGTGCAGGTATTAATATTTCAGGCTCATTGGATGGCAACGCCGTGATTACGGTTTCAATTGCCCAAAAAACAGATGTTTTTGTATGGACAGTTACCAATGGAGTGTTGAATCCAACACCGGTAGCAAAATCATTCCCATATACAGGAACTGGTTTCTATTATAGTGTTCAACCTTATGAAGATGGTTTTGTTGGTGCTTCTACAGGAACAAATTTCAGTGGTATCAATTTGATGAGTTCTTCATTAAGTGAAAGTGCCAAGATAACAGGAACAGTTACCACAGATGCAAAAACGATAACATACAAAGGAAGAAAATATATTGCTTATGTAGCTTATTTGGGAGGAAAACACGTATTTAGAATTGTAGATTTTACAACGCCTAATGTTTATTCTTTAGACAATCCAATTATGAGTATTACTGGAAATGCAGTTTCGAATGCTAATAATACTGTTGATGCTGATTTTAAAATTATCAATAATAAACTGCACGTCTTGTTTTACGGAACAAATGACAGATTAGCAGTTTATAAATTAGAGCAATAAATAACCCAAAGTGAGGCTAGGCTGTATTGGCTTAGCCTCATTATATAAAATATATGAAAATGAAAAAGATTCTATTGTTACTAACGGTACTTGTTGTTTCTTGTACAACATATGAAACACCACCAACAGTATATCCTAATACAAAACCAGAAGTTGTAAAAGGAATAAAAGGAGTTTGGGTTACAAACGTAGCTTCATCTGCTTTGAGTTCACTTTCCAGCATTAAAGAAACGGTTCAAACTTGTAAAAAATCAGCAATGACCGATATTTATGTTGTGGTTTGGAATAAAGGAAGAACTTTATATCCAAGTGAAATAATGAATAAAGAATTTGGCATTCCAATTATGGAAGGGTATGCTGGAAGAGATCCTTTACTCGAAATGATTACCGAAGCACACAAAGAGAAAATCAAAGTTCACGCTTGGTTTGAGTATGGCTTTTCCTCTTCAAATAACAATATTGCAGGTCCAGACGTGATTCTTGATAAATATCCACAATGGGCAGCTAGAGATGTGGACAAAGCGATATTAGTTTCGGGTGGAGGTTTCAGATGGATGAATGGTATCAATCCTGACGTTCAAAACTTTATGAAATCTCTTGTGCTTGAGGTTGTGAAAAAGTACGATGTCGACGGTGTTCAAGGTGATGATAGATTGCCTGCAATGCCTGTAAAAGGAGGTTATGACGATTATACAGTTCAGTTGTATAAAACCGAAAATGGCGGAGTTGCTCCACCTGCAAACGAAAACACTACAGCTTGGATTGACTGGAGAACCAATAAATTGACAAATTTCCTAGGAGATTTATACAAAGCGGTAAAAGCGGTGAAACCAAATGTAATTGTTTCTTCTTCTCCTTCTGTTTACCCCTTTGGTAAAACCAATTACTTGCAAGATTGGCCAACATGGTTGGATAAAAAATATTGCGATTATGTGATTCCACAATTGTACCGATATGACATCGCAGCGTATGAGGCAACACTTAAATCCCAAATCGCAGCCATTAAAAACAGTGCTGATAAATCCAAATTTTATGCTGGTGTCTTGATTCAATCGGGCACTTGGAATTCGTCAGACGACTATGTTAAAAAAATGGTTGAAGCAAACAGAGCCAATGGCGTAGGTGGAGATTGCTTCTTCTTTTTTGAAGGATTAAAGTTCAATTCTGAGTATTTTACAAAAATATATCCTTCAAAATAGTTAATTTAATTACTTTGGTGTAACTATTGGAAAAGTGATGTTTTATTTACAATAACTTTCGCAATAGTTACACCAAATCAAAAAAAAACAGTAGTAAGCAGAAAGGGTGAATTTGAAAGTGTTTACAGGATGTGTCATTTCGACCTTTTGGGAGAAATCACATAACCAGAGTCGCTGGATGAGATTTCTCCTTCGTCGAAATGACAAATAAATAGAATATCATTAACGAATTCCAAGTAGAGATTTAAACAATCAGAAGTTAAAACAATCGAATTAGTTGGTTTTAAAGGATGAATAAAACGTTGGTAATAGTAGTTTTTTTGGTTTGCATTCGGATTGGGTTTTCCCAATCCAATGCATTTCCTTTTGCTTCAAATCAAGCAAGGAAAAGTCTTTTGACAAAGCTCAACGATTCGATTATAAATCCTTCCGCCAAAGATTTTTTAGCCAATAAAAAAATAAATTGGCAAAGTTATGCTTGGGCGACGACATATATTATTGATGATTCTAAACAAAATCAGGCTGTTTTAGAAAAAGCCTTGAGGAATTACAATCAACTGACGAAACCAGATTTACAAAAAGTTTTTGAATCTGTTTTTGCATGTTTTCCAAATCAGTTTGTTCCTGAAATAAAAGTTATTGCCGAAAACGAATCGGAGAACGAAAAGATTTTTGCCACGGCAATAAATTATTTAGCGCAGAATAAAATTGAAGTCAAACATCTAGTAGAATCAAAATTCACAAATAATAATCATCCAATAATTCAAGCTTTAAGAAATCAATTTCAATCGAACTACAATCCTATTTCCTATTCCCAATTAGAGAGTATAATTAATTACAATAAGGATAAAAAAATCAAATTTTTGTATTCTGTTCAACACAAGAATCGAAATAAAGCTGGAAAGGTTTTCGTGCAAACTGAAAACGGTACACTCGCCGAAGAAAATGGCAAAGTTGTATTGATAGATCAACTGGCTCGTAGTGCTACAAATTTGCCTATGTATATTACAAACGGAAATACACCTGTAGGACTTTTTAAAATAGATTCTTTGCATAATTCTGAAAACCTATTTATTGGACCAACATTGGCTTTTGTTGCTTTTTTACCCTTTGAATGCGATGCTTTTTCTTTTTTTAATACTGCAACAACTGATTTCACATTAGAAAATTATCTCAATTTTTTTCCAAAAGAGCTTCGGGCAAATACGCTATTGCAGCAAACTTTTTGGGCAGGAAAAGCAGGAAGATCCGAAATTCATTTTCATGGAACAACAATTGATCAAAATTTATATGTAGGAAAAGAATTTTATCCGCAAACTCCTTCTATGGGCTGTTTGTGTATAAATGAAACTTGGGACAATAATGGAAATTTAATAAAAAGCGGTCAACAAAAATTAGTCAATACTTGGTTAAAAACGCCTAATGAAAAGGGATACGCTTATGTTCTGGAACTCCAAGAATCCGATTGGAAAGTATTGGAAAAAAATATCAATAAATTATAATATCTAATAAAATGAAGAAAATCATTCCGTTATTACTTCTTACTTTTCTATTTACTTCTTTAAAAAAGGATTCAGATCAAAGTTCAGGTAAACTCACACAATTAGTAAATCCATTTATTGGAACAGGAGGGCATGGGCACACTTTTCCTGGAGCAGTTGTTCCTTTTGGTATGGTTCAATTAAGTCCTGACACCCGAACCCAAGGTTGGGATGCTTGTGGAGGGTATTATACAGATGATACTAGTATTTTGGGTTTTTCGCATCGCCATATAAGTGGAGCAGGAATGACCGATTTCGCCGATGTGCTATTTACGCCATTTACAGGGAAATTAAAAATTCAAAACGACACGCTTCAAACATATTATCCTTTAAAGTTTTCACATAAAAATGAAACAGCAAAACCAGGCTACTACAAAGTGGCCTTCGATAATGGCATAAAAGCTGAGCTTACAGCATCTATTCGTGCGGGATTTCATAAGTACCAATTCCCTGCTGGCGAGTCTGGAATAATTGTCGATTTACATCATAATTTACACAATCAAAAAGTGCTTGAATCTAGCATTGAAATTGTTAGTAATACCGAAATTCGAGGAATGCGCCTTACAGAAGGTTGGTCAAAAAGAGATTACGTATATTTTTATGCCAAATTTGACAAGCCTTTCTCAGTAAAATTATACAAACAAAACAAAGAAATTAGCGGAAACAAGTTGAATGATGAAAATGTAAAAGCAGTATTGACTTTTGCAAATCCAAAAGAAGTAAAAGCAAAAGTTGGAATTTCTCCAGTAGATGAAAAAGGAGCTTTAAATAACTTAAATTCTGAAATTAAGGATTGGGATTTTGAAAAAGTTAGAACTTTAGCCGATAATTCTTGGGAACAACAACTTCAAAAAATAAAAGTCGAAGGCGGAACACAAGACCAACAAACCATATTTTATTCTGGTATGTATCATGCTTTTATTCATCCATCTACCTATTCGGATGCGGATAAAAGGTATCGAGGTCAGGATTTGAAAATCCACACTTTGGCAAAAGGAACTTATTATACTGTTTTCTCACTTTGGGACACTTTTCGTGCTCAAATGCCTTTGGTCGATTTAATTCAACCCTCAAAAACGAATGAATTTATTAATTCGCTGTTGCTAAAATACCAACAAGGAGGATTATTACCAATGTGGGATCTTGCCGCAAATTATACAGGAACAATGATTGGCGCTCACGCCACCTCAGTTATTGCAGATGCGTATACCAAAAACATTAGAGGCTACGATACGGAATTAGCATACAAAGCGATGAAACGTTCTATTCCCTATGACACCACTGGTGTCAAAGTAAATCATCCTGCAATCTGGGAATGGTTAATGACCAAAGGCAAACAATATAACCAAGAAATGGGTTTCATCCCTGCTGATAAAGACGTGATTTTTGCCACGTCCAGAGGTTTGGAATACGCTTATTGTGATTGGGCATTGGCACAAGTTGCCAAAGACATGGGCAAAACCGAAGATTATAAATGGCTGTCCGAAAGAGGATCTCGTTACAAGAAGTATTTCGATAAAGAAACCGGTTTTATGCGCGCTTTAGATAGCAACGGAAAATTTATAGGGCCATTTAATCCGTCGTATTCCAATCATATGAATAGTCCTTATTGCGAAGGAAATGCTTGGCAATGGACATGGTTTGTGCCGCAAGATGTTACTGGTTTAATGAATTTAATGGGTGGAAAAATTCCTTTTGAAAAAAACTTGGATGCTCTTTTTAATACAAAAGCCGAAGTCGAAGGAGATGAAGCTTCGGCTGATATTTCTGGATTAATTGGTCAATATGCACACGGAAATGAACCAAGTCACCACATCATTTATTTTTACAATTATATCGATAAAGGATACAAAACACAAGAATTGGCCGATAAAATTATGAGAGAGCAATATCGAAATGCTCCAGATGGTTTAAGCGGAAATGAAGATTGTGGTCAAATGTCGTCTTGGTATATTCTTAATGCATTAGGTTTTTATCAAGTTACTCCCGGCGATCCAACGTACACGATTTCAAGACCTTTGTTTGACAAGGCTACTATTGCGCTTGAAAACGGCAAAAAATTAGTTGTAAAAGCTTTGAATAATAATTCGAAAAACAAATATGTAGCCTCAGTAAGTTTAAATGGGAAGCTTTTAAAAAAGCCTTTTTTTAAACATAGTGATATTGTAAATGGAGGGGAATTGGTTTTTAAAATGACTGATAAAAAACAATAAATAGCTTCTTATGAAAAAATATATGGTTTGCTTTATCCTGATTTTTTTGTTTTGCTCCGTTTCGGCTCAAAACTCAAAACCTACTATTTATAGTATAATTCCTCTTCCCCAACACATCAATGAGGTAGCAGGAAAACCTTTTGTTTTTTCCTCGACGACTAAGATATCTTTTCCTAAAAATGATAAAAATCTGGAACAAATTGCTGTTTTTCTTTCTGAATATATTCAAATTGCAACTGGGATAAAAGTTCAAATCACAGATTCACCAAGCAGCAAAAATACCATTGAGTTACAAAGTAATTTCAAAAATAAAAATGGGGAAGCCTACAAATTTACTGTAGATAATAATAAGATTAGTATTAATGGAGCATCAAGCGGAGGAACTTTTTACGGGGTTCAATTGCTTAGAAAAGTGCTAATGATTAGTAATGAAAAATTTCAAATCAAATTGCCGCAAGTTGAGATAGTTGATTATCCCCGATTTGGGTATCGCGGAATGATGTTAGACGTTGCACGCCATTTTGCCCCAATTGATTTTGTCAAAAAATTCATCGATATACTGGCTTTGCATAACATCAATACTTTTCATTGGCATTTAACCGATGATCAAGGTTGGCGAATTGAGATTAAAAAATACCCAAAACTTACTGAAATTGGTTCTAAAAGATCGGAAACGATTATTGGAAAAAGTAAAAATGAATATGATGGAAAGCCCCACGGAGGTTTTTATACTCAAAATGAAATTAAAGAAATAGTAGAATATGCCCAGAAACGGTATATAAATGTAATTCCAGAAATTGATTTACCAGGACATATGATGGCTGCTTTGGCTTCTTATCCCGAATTAGGATGCGCTGGAAAAGACTATGAAGTAAGAAAAAAATGGGGTGTGTCTGATGATGTGCTTTGTGTTGGTAACGAAAATACCTTTAAATTTTTGGAAAGTGTTTTTGAGGAATTAGTGCCATTATTTCCTTCTAAATATTTTCATATTGGAGGAGATGAATGTCCTAAAAAAAGTTGGAAAAACTGTCCTAAATGTCAATCTAAAATTTTGGAACTTGGTTTAAAGAGAGATGGGAAACATACCGCCGAGGAAAAATTGCAAAGTTATTGCATTGGCAGAGTTGAGAAGTTCTTGAATTCAAAGGGTAAAAAAATTATTGGTTGGGATGAAATCCTTGAAGGAGGAATTGCTCCCAATGCAACAATTATGTCTTGGCGCAGTTTTCAGGGTGGTATTGAAGCTGCAAAGCAAGGACACGATGCTATTATGACGCCAAGCTCCCACGTCTATTTTGACCATTATCAAGGGAAGGACACCAACTTAGAACCCTTGGCCATTGGTGGTTACACCAGTTTAGAAAGGGTTTATTCTTTTGAACCCATTCCTGAAGTATTAAATAGTGAAGAGCGAAAACACATTATTGGTGCGCAAGCGAATGTTTGGCGAGAATATATGCCAACTACAGATTATGTAGAATATATGATCTTGCCCCGTTTAGCAGCTTTGAGCGAAGTGCTATGGACAGAACCTGAAAAGAAAAATTACCCCATTTTTTTAAATCGGTTGGCTAATTTTTTACCTGTTTACGATGAATTGAAGTTTAATTATGCCAAAAATATTCTAGAAGTTTCTTCGCATTATACAATTGATACAGAAAATTCCAGATTGATTTTAGATTTGAAAACGTCTAGTAAGAATCCTATTTATTATACTTTAGATGGTTCAGTTCCTACTATCAATAGTGAAAAGTATAAAGAGAATATCAGCATTAAGAAATCAGTAACTGTTAAAGCTGCCGTGATAAGCGAAAAACAGAAAAATAAAGTTTTTGAACAATCTTTCGAATTTAATAAGGCAACACTTAAGCCAGTGGTTTTGAAAAACCAACCTGTAGAACGTTACCGTTTTAATGGAGCGAATACATTGGTTGATGGCAGGATAGGAACAATGGTTTTCAGCACAGGCGATTGGATTGGTTTGTTTAATGAAAACTTTGAAGCTGTAGTCGATTTAAAATCAATTCAAGAGGTGACGAAAGTTTCGGTAAATACTTTTATATCGCCTAATGATTGGATTTTTGGCCCAAAACAATTCATTATTTTTTTGTCTGATGATGGACTTAATTTTACTCAAGTTTATAATAAGGATATTGAAATGGCAATGCAAGGGGACAACGCCAAGATTTTAAATTTAAAAGCAAATTTTGTTAGTCAAAATGCTAGGTATATTAAAATAGTCGCTCCAATTAATGAAAAAATACCACAATGGCATTACGCTGCAGGAAAGCCGACTTTTTTATTCGTTGATGAAATAGTAGTGAATTAATTGTAGATAATTAAATGGAAAATCTTTGGAAATATAATTGGATAACTGCTCTTTTTTTCTTGATTTTTTTTAGCGGTTGCTCAGAGAGTTCCTCACAAGTGCAACCATTAACTAAAATTAGTTTGGAAGAACAAATTAAAACTAAATTTAATGGAGAGGTCATACCTCCAAGTTCTTCAAATTGTTTTGCTGGAGCTTATTATAGAAAAGCAGTTACGAGTAAAGATTATTGGTTGGGAATTGGAGGAACAGTTGTCTTGCCAACTTTGATTTATGATCTTACTCGAGAAAACCCCAATAAACCTGGGACTTATTTAGACAATGCTTCGATTTATTTAGGTGGAAATTCTGACGGTCAGGAAACCGATATTGGGATGACATGGGAAGTGATTCGTGAAGCCGATGGAAGTGTGAGCAAAGAGCGAAAAGCGTTTCGTCCTTTTATGCGTCGTACAGGATATAAATCTGGTCAAGCCGCTCTTTATAAAAATGCGCCTGCTACGAACAATTATTATTGGTATCCTGGGGAAACTATTTCGATGAGTATTGAGTTGGTTGAAGAAAAGAAATTGAAATTTATCGTGGAAGGAGCTGGCAAAAAATACGAAGAAATCTTTGAGGTTGATGGCTATAAAAAGGGATTTACGGCTAATTATAAGCGTGTTAATGCCATTGACCAAGTCTCAAATGAAGGCAAACCTGTTCAACCTACCACCGCAAAAGTTACGGGTGCAAAATGGTTGGAAGTTTATTTGTTCCGTTCTATAAATTCGCAAGTAGTGAAAGCTCCTATGCATTCAAAAAGATTTACTGATATGCAATGTCCCGCAAAGAGTTATTTTGTTTTGAACTTTAGTGGTGAAAGTGCCGAAACAATTGACATTTTTGGAACAAAATAAGATTCTTTCATTAAAAGTAATTAAGTTTAGAATAAGTTATAATCAAAAAATATAAAAATACCGAATATGAAAACAAGAAGAGATTTTTTGAACAAATTAGGAGTCGGTGCCGCATCTGCACTTAGCATTCCACTTTTGAGTTCATTTGAAAGTGGCTCCGATAGTAAAATTATTGACACCACAAATTCTATTGTAGATACTAAACCCAAATTTATTGTTCCTGCTGGGAATGCATTGAAAATAACGGGTACTTTTCTCGATGAAATTTCACATGATATACCTCATCAAAACTGGGGAGAAAAGGAATGGGATAAAGATTTTGCCCATATGAAAGCCATTGGAATTGACACTGTAATTATGATTCGTTCGGGTTATAGAAAGTTTATTACTTACAATTCTGATTATTTAATCAAACAAGGGTGTTACAAACCATCAGTCGATTTATTGGAAATGTATTTGCGTTTGGCTGACAAGCACAAATTGAAGTTTTACTTCGGTTTATACGACTCTGGGAAGTATTGGGATACAGGTGATATGACCTACGAAATTGAGTCCAATAAATTTGTTATTGAAGAGGTTTGGAAAAAATACGGACATTTCAAGAGTTTTGCTGGGTGGTATTTGAGTGGCGAAATCAGCCGAAAAACCAAAGGGGCTATCGATTCATTCCGTACTTTAGGGCAGCTTTGTAAAGATGTTTCGGGTGGCTTGCCTACTTTTATGTCACCTTGGATTGATGGCAAAAAAGCCGTGATGGCGGCTTCAGGTACGCTTTCTAAAACCGATGCAGTTTCTGTTCAGGAACACGAAAAAGAATGGGGTGAAATATTCGATGGAATTAAAGGAGCTGTTGATGCTTGTGCTTTCCAAGACGGACATATTGACTATGACGAATTGGACGCTTTCTTTTCGGTAAATAAAAAATTAGGCGATAAATATGGTTTAGAATGTTGGACAAATGCGGAAACTTTTGATCGTGATATGCCCATAAAATTTTTCCCTATAAAATTCGAAAAACTTCGCTTGAAATTGGAAGCCGCCAAAAGAGCTGGTTTTCAAAAAGGAATCACTTTTGAATTCTCTCATTTTATGAGTCCACAATCTTCTTATTTACAAGCAGGACATTTGTATGATAGATACAAGGAATATTTTGACATCAAGTAGTATTGAAATAAACAGTATTTATAAAACAACTAAATAACTAATTAACCAACCATAGAAACAATGAATAAAAAAGAAAATATAAGTTATGTAATTTTCCTTTCCATAATAGGAGCAATTGGAGGATTCCTTTTCGGTTATGATGTAGCCGTAATTTCAGGAACAATTGAGGTAGTGACCAAACAGTTTGAACTAGACAATGTGTCCGTGGGCTGGTATGTGGGTTGTGCACTTATTGGTTCTATTGTTGGAGTTGCTTTTGCAGGGAAAATTGCTGATGTTTTGGGCAGAAAATGGACAATGTTATTGGCGGCGACTTTATTTACAACTTCAGCATTGGGATGTATGTTTGTAACTAGTTTTGAAACATTGATTTGGTGTCGTATTCTTGGCGGTATGGGAATTGGGGTAGCTTCAATCGTTTCGCCATTGTATATTTCAGAAGTTTCTCCAGCCCGATTTAGAGGTACATTGGTTACACTGTATCAGTTAGCAATTACTATTGGAATTGTTGCTTCTTATTTTGCAAATGCAGAAGTATTAAAATGGGCAAATTCCAGTCATTTTGAAGCTGAATGGATGAGAACTATTTTCCAAACTGAGTATTGGAGAGGAATGTTGGGCTTATGTGCTGTTCCTTCTCTTCTCTTCTTTTTAATACTATTTTTTATTCCAGAAAGCCCAAGATGGCAAATTTCTAAAAATAATTTTGCGGCTGCCGAAAAAACATTGACAAAATTATTAGGTTCTGAGGAGGCATCAATTCAAATCGAAAACACAAAGACGTCACTCTTAAAAAAGGAAAAATCAGACTGGAGAATTTTATTTCAACCGGGTTATAGAACTGCTTTATTTATTGGGATGAGTTTGGCTATTTTAGGCCAATTTATGGGAGTCAATGTTATTTTTTATTATGGCCCAATCATTTTTAAAGAAGCAGGAATGGCAACGCAAGGTTCGCTTGATTTTCAAATTGTTATAGGAGTGGTTAATGTGCTTTCGACTGTATTAGGAATGTATTTGATTGATAAGATAGGCAGAAAAAAACTGGTTTATATTGGTGTTTCGGGTATGTTTTTGATGCTTATTGCAATAGGGTTTTATTTTAAAATGAATATAGGAAACCCCGAAATTTTATTGTATTTAATTATAGCTTATGTATTCTTCTGTGCGATATCGATATGCGTTGTGATTTGGGTATTAATATCCGAAATGTATCCAGTAAAAGTTCGTGGATTGGCAATGTCAATGGCCGGTTTTACGCTGTGGATTGGAACCTATTTAATAGGTCAATTAACTCCAGTTCTTCTGGAATCATTAAGTCCTGCAATTTCTTTCTGGCTATTTGCCGTTATGTGTATTCCTTATTTCCTGATTACTTATTTCTTTGTTCCAGAAACTACTGGAAAATCACTTGAGGAAATAGAAGAAATCTGGATTGCACATTAAGAAAAAACAGCTACTAATACATTGTTTTAAACTTTAGTTTCACAAAATAAAAACAAATAAATGAATACTATTTCTTTAGAAAAAGACAAAAAACCAACTTCAATTCTTAATGCTGCAGTTATTGTTGCAGCATTAGGTTATTTCGTAGATATTTATGATTTGCTCCTTTTTGGGATTGTGCGTACAGATAGTTTAAAAGACATAGGAATCACAGGCGATGCAATTCGTGATCAAGGTGAATATCTAATCAGTATGCAAATGTTTGGAATGCTCTTCGGGGGTATTTTATGGGGCATTTTGGGCGACAAAAAAGGGAGGATATCTGTTTTATTCGGCTCTATTTTGATCTATTCTGTTGCAAATATTGCTAATGGTATGGTAACGACTGTTGATGGATATGCTTTTTGGAGATTAATTGCGGGGATAGGACTTGCAGGTGAATTGGGAGCTGGTATTACACTTGTTGCTGAATCGTTACCTAAAGATAAGCGTGGTTACGGAACTATGATTGTTGCTTCTGTGGGAGTTTCTGGAGCTGTTGCAGCCTATTTAGTCTATCAAGTTTTTCAAGATTGGCGTTTGTGTTACTATGCTGGTGGAGTTCTTGGAATTTTATTGTTGTTTTTAAGAATAAGTATAACTGAGTCAGGAATATTTAAGAAAACTCAAGAAAACAATGAAAAGAAAGGAGACTTTTTGTCTTTATTTACTAATAAAAAAAGATTTTTCAAATACATTAATTGTATTCTTATTGGAATGCCACTTTGGTTCTTAGTGGGAATATTAATTACTTTTTCTCCTGAATTTGCCAAAGCATTAGGAATAGAGGGAGCTGATACTATTGAAGCTGGAAAGGCAATTGCGTTTTGTTATGCTGGGTTGGTTTTTGGCGATATTGCCAGTGGATTATTAAGCCAATGGTTCAAAAGTCGTAAAAAAATTATGTCTTTGTTCTTGATTTTTAATTTTATAATGATTTTTGTTTATCTGAATGCTTTCAATATATCAACTAGTATTTTCTACTTACTTTGCTTTTTAATGGGGACATCTGTAGGATATTGGGTTCTATTTGTAACTATTGCGGCAGAGCAATTTGGTACTAATATCCGAGCAACGGTTACTACTACTGTTCCTAATTTTGTAAGAGGGTCATTACCGTTAATCATTTTAGTTTATTCTTATTTTAGAGATTCTATTTTTGAAGGCGATATTCTTATGTCAGGAATGATAGTGGGCAGCATTATATCTATAATTTCTTTATATGCTTTGTCAAAACTGAAAGAAACTTTTTCTGTTGATTTAGATTACTCGGAAACAACGTAAAGTCATTGAAATGGGCTAGTTTTTTATTCCAATTATGTCTTGTTTGTTTTATGACGTGTATCTAATATTTTAAAATTAAACTAATTATTAAATTATTTTATTAAATGATTATCAATTAGTAAAATAATTTATATATTTGTAATGTTCATTTAATCTAAATTATATTGAGTAGAATTCAATTTCTTGGTATTTAGTTTATTCAGATATGTATCATTTATTCGAATGATTGAAATGTATCTGTTCGATTTTTATAAATAATTTAAGCGAAGTAATAATTCATAATAATAACAAAATGAAAACAGCTTTAGAATCAACACCTGACATTAGCTTTAAAAGCCCTGGTAAATTTGAAGAAACCAGATTTGAAAAAATTCACAACGAAATTTTCAAAAATTCAGCTGAAGCTTCCATAATTGTTGCACAGGAAATGGCACAATTAATCAAATCCAAACAAGAGAAAAACAAAACTTGCGTATTGGGTTTGGCTACAGGTTCTTCTCCAATAAAGGTTTACGAAGAATTGGTACGAATGCACAAAGAAGATGGATTAAGTTTTAGCAATGTAATCACTTTCAATTTGGATGAATATTATCCAATGACAAAGGAAAACAATCAAAGTTATTTCCATTTCATGCACCAGCATTTATTCAATCACATTGATATCAATCCGGAAAATGTAAATATTCCTGATGGTACGGTGGCATTCGAAGATTTAAATCAATACTGCACTGATTATGAAATGAAAATAAAAAATGCCGGTGGACTTGATTTTCAATTGTTGGGAATAGGTAGGACGGGTCATGTAGGTTTCAATGAGCCTGGTTCTCACATCAATTCTGGAACCCGAATCATTACTTTAGATCACATCACTAGAGTTGATGCTTCATCTGATTTCAACGGAATCGACAATGTTCCAAAAAGAGCCATAACAATGGGCGTTTCGACCATTCTTCGTTCCAAAAGAATCGTGTTGATGGCTTGGGGTCAAAACAAAGCCGACGTCATCAAGAGAACTATTCAAGGCGATATAACATCCGAAGTTCCCGCCACATTTTTGCAAAATCACACCAATGCCACTTTTGTTTTAGATCAAGCAGCCGCTTCAGAGTTGACTCGATTTAAAACCCCTTGGTTGGTTGGAGAATGCATTTGGACACAGGAATTAAAAAGCAAGGCAATTGTTTGGTTGTGCCAAAAAACTAATCAATCTATATTAAAATTGACCGACAGGGATTACAACAATAACGGAATGTCCGATCTTCTTGCTTCAGGTGGCTCAGCTTACGATTTGAACATTAATATGTTCAATGTTTTGCAACATACCATCACTGGATGGCCTGGAGGAAAACCCAACACGGACGACAGCAACAGACCCGAAAGAGCCAATCCAGCCAAAAAAAGAGTGATTCTTTTTAGTCCACATCCAGACGATGACGTGATATCTATGGGAGGAACTTTTTCGAAATTGATAAAACAAGGTCACGAGGTGCATGTGGTTTATCAAACCTCTGGAAACATTGCGGTTACTGATGATGAAGCCTTAAAGTTTGCAGAAGTATGCAACGATTACATGGCCGCTGATGAATGCAGAGTTGATTTCTTGTCCATTATCAATTTCTTGAAAAACAAATCTGAGAACCAAATAGATTCTTTGGAAGTCCGAAAATTGAAAGGATTGATCAGACGAAGAGAATCATATGCTGCTGTTAGATACATTGGATTGAAAGATGAAAACACCCATTTCTTGGATATGCCTTTTTATGAAACAGGGCAAATCAAGAAAAATCCAATTGGAGCAGAAGATATCAACATTGTTGCAGATATTATTGCAAAAATAAAGCCACATCAAATTTTTGCTGCTGGCGATTTGGCTGATCCACACGGAACGCATGAAGTTTGTCTAAATGCGATTTTTGCAGCATTGAAAAAACTGAAACCAGAATCTTATATGAATGATTGTTGGTTGTGGTTATACAGAGGAGCTTGGCACGAATGGGATTTACATGAAATTGATATGGCTGTACCATTGAGTCCGGATGAGGTAACACTCAAAAGACACGCAATATTGTACCATCAATCTCAAAAAGATCGAGTGATGTTCCAAGGAAATGATTCCAGAGAATTTTGGGTTAGAGCCGAAGATCGCAACAAGCATACCGCAAAATTGTATGATGATTTGGGACTTGCCGAATACGAAGCTATCGAAGCCTTCAAACGTTTTGATTATTGATGAGAATCAATTTTATTTAGGAGATATGAGCCCTTGTTGTTAACATAATAAATCTTTGTGTATGCAACAGACAATATTAATAAAGTTTAGAATATTGGAGAGAAAGTAGCTATAAATCCCTTCCTTTCTGCAGATATTTTTATAATCATAAAAAGCTAACCTTTCGGTTGGCTTTTTTTTGTATTTTTAGCTCACAAAAATTCATTATGCGATTATTCCTTGGCTGTTTACTTTTCTTAATTGCGCTTCCTGTTTTTTCACAAGAAAAAGCAAGCACAGAAAATGCTTCAAAAGTAAAAATTGATTCCCTTTATAGAGAAGACCAATTTTATTTTGGGTTTACCCTCAATACACTGCAAGATAAACCCGTTGGCTTGACTCAAGATAAATTTTCGTCTGGGTTTACGCTTGGATTTCTTAGGGATATGCCCATCAATACAAAAAGAACCATTGCAATAGCTCCGGGGCTTGGCTTTACATTCAATAATTACAATCAAAATCTAGCGGTTACACAGCCAAATGGAGTTCCTGTTTATACTATTATTGATCCGCTGACTGAGTATAATAAAAACAGATTTTCACATTTTTCAGTCGATGTGCCCGTGGAATTTAGGTGGCGATCATCCACTTTTGAAAGTCACAAATTTTGGAGAATTTATGGCGGATTCAAAATGAGTTATTTGATTTATGATAAATCTGTCTATGAAGATAGCCAAGGTAAAATTTTAGTCACCAATAATAAAGACTTTTCTAAATTCCAATATGGTGCTTATGTTGTATCGGGTTATAATACAATAAATGTGTATGCTTATTATGGTTTAAATTCGTTGTTCCAATCGGCAAAAACCAATAATGAATCCATAAATATGAATTCGTTGAATATTGGAATTATGTTCTATATTCTATAACCAAAAACGGAAAAAAAGTACTTGTGGAATAACTCCCAAAAGAAATCCAATCACTAATTCTTTAGGTGTGTGTGCATTCATTTCCAATCTTGATGAAGCTACCACGCCATTCATAAATATAAGAAGCGCGATCATATTGATATCTTGAGTTTGATTGTGAATACTCAATCCAATCATAAAAATTGTAAGAGCACTTATGGCGACAATATGAAGACTGGCTTTTGTTTTAAAAAACAACAAGATCAACGCCACAAAAGTGCTGAACAAACCTCCCAAAAAGAAAAAATAGAGTTCCGGAAAATGTTCTATAGTAATGCTTTTTCGAATCAATAAAATGGTCAAAAAGCACAAAATAACTAGTGGAATTTTACGTTGAGAAACCTCCGAAACCATCACGGAATCGACTTTTCCTGCGGTGCGCAACACAAAAAAAAACAGAATTGGAATCACTATCGTGATAATCACTATTTGTAAAAGGGCGAAGTATTTTTCGGGATTTGAAAAATATGAATCATTCCAAAAATAGTAATACAAGGCGGCATAGACCGGAATGAATATCGGATGGAATAAATAGGAAAAAAAAGGAAGGATTTTTTTTAAATTCATTCTATAAAGTTTATTTTTCATTGCGAGGGACGAAGCAATCACATAACGAGAGCAATAAATAGGATTGCTTCGTTCCTCGCAATGACGAGGTAATCTTAAATCTTCTTCCTCATTCTCGCCACGGGAATATCCAGTTGTTCTCGGTATTTTGCAATGGTTCTTCTGGCAATAGGATATCCTTTTTCCAAAAGAATTTCTGCCAATTGATCGTCTGGAAGCGGTTTTTGTTTGTCTTCTTCTTCAATGGTGTTTTGTAGAATTTTCTTGATTTCGAGTGTCGAAACATCTTCACCTTGATCGTTTTTCATTGCTTCCGAGAAGAATTCCTTAATCAATTTCGTTCCATAAGGAGTTTCTACATATTTGCTGTTGGCCACACGAGAAATGGTTGAAATATCCAAACCAACTAAATCGGCAATGTCTTTCAGGATCATTGGTTTTAATTTAGTTTCATCGCCTTCCAGAAAGTATTCTTGTTGGTAATGCATAATGGCGTTCATAGTCACATAAAGCGTTTCCTGACGTTGTTTGATTGCGTCGATAAACCATTTGGCGGAATCCAATTTTTGTTTGATAAACTGAACCGCATCTTTCTGTGCATTCGATTTGTCACGCGAACTTTTATAAGTCTGCATCATTTCCTGATAATCTTTGGAAACGTGCAAGGAAGGAGCATTTCTTCCGTTTAAGGTCAAAACCAATTCATCTTCTACAATTCGAATGGCGAAATCAGGAACTACATGTTCGGTAATTTTGTTGCTTCCAGTAAAAGAACCTCCTGGTTTTGGATTCAGTTTTTCTATTTCGTTGATGGCAGTTTTAAGTTGCTCATTCGAAACAGCATATTTTTGCAAGAGTTTGTCGTAATGTTTTTTGGTAAAAGCATCAAATTGGTTTTCGATGATGTCAATGGCCAAAGCCACATATTCCGTAGGAGTTTTGTGTTTCAATTGCAACAACAAACATTCCTGCAAATCACGTGCGCCAACACCCGAAGGTTCCAATTCGTGAATGATGTGCAACATTCTCTCAACGGTTTTCTCATCGGTATAAATACCTTGGGTAAACGCCATATCATCGACCAAATCCTGAATGCTTCTCCTAATATAACCCATATCGTCAATGCTTCCTACCAAAAATTCGGCAATTTCTCGCTCGTCGTCATTCAGTATAAAAGTATTCAACTGATTGATTAAATCTTGGTGAAAGCTGATGGGTGCCACCAATGGCGATTCGCGTTCTTCGTCGTCATCGCTGTAATTATTGGCTTGGGTTTTGTAATCTGGCGTTTCGTCGCTGCTCAGATATTCGTCAATGTTGATGTCGCTGGTATCTTCGCTGTCGTTATCATCATAATCGTCGAATTCGTCGTTGGTGTCATCGTTGTCGAATTCGTCTTTATCGTAGATTTCTTCCTCATCGCTTCCTGTTTCCAATGCCGGATTCTCGTTCATTTCTTCCAACAAACGTTGTTCGAATGCTTGCGTGGGCAATTGAATTAACTTCATCAACTGGATTTGTTGAGGAGATAATTTTTGGGATAATTTTAGATTTAGAAATTGTTTAAGCATTTTTGTTATAAGTTGTAAGTTATAGGTTGTAAGTTAAATGTTGATGATAATACGCAACATAGAACTTACAACATACAACATTTTTTAGAAATCAGCATTTTGTGGCGTTCTCGGAAAAGGAATCACGTCACGAATATTGGTCATTCCCGTCACAAAAAGAACCAATCTTTCGAATCCAAGTCCAAAACCAGAGTGTACGGCGCTTCCGAATCTTCGGGTATCCAAATACCACCACAATTCTTCTTCATCGATTCCTAAGGCTTTCATTTTTTCGACCAAAACATCAAAACGTTCTTCTCTCTGGGAACCTCCCACGATTTCCCCGATTCCCGGAAAAAGGATGTCCATTGCCCGAACGGTTTTTCCGTCTTCGTTCAAACGCATATAAAATGCTTTGATATTGGCTGGATAATCAAACAAGATTACTGGTGATTTAAAGTGTTTTTCCACCAAATAACGTTCATGTTCCGATTGTAAATCAGCGCCCCATTCGTTGATGATGTATTGAAATTTTTTCTTTTTGTTTGGCGTGGAATCTCTCAAGATATCAATCGCTTCGGTGTAAGAAACGCGTTTGAAATTGTTTTCCAACACAAAGTTTAGTTTTTCCAGCAAAGCCATTTCGCTTCTTTCCGCTTGTGGTTTTGATTTTTCTTCTTCTAGCAAACGACCTTCCAAGAATTTCAAATCATCGGCACATTTCTCCATCGTGTATTTAATCACGTATTGGATAAAATCTTCGGCCAAGTCCATATTGTCATTCAAATCATTGAAAGCTACTTCGGGTTCAATCATCCAAAATTCAGCCAAGTGACGAGAAGTGTTCGAATTTTCCGCTCTAAATGTTGGTCCAAAAGTATATATTTGACCCAAAGCCATCGCGAAAGTTTCCCCTTCCAATTGCCCTGAAACTGTTAAGTTCGTATGTTTTCCGAAGAAATCTTTTTTATAATCGATGTTGCCTTCTTCATTTTTAGGCAAGTTATCCAATGGCAAGGAAGTCACTTGAAACATTTCGCCTGCACCTTCTGCATCGGCTCCAGTAATGATTGGTGTGTTGACATAAACAAAACCTTTTTGCTGAAAATAGCTGTGAACGGCAAAAGACAAAACCGAACGCACTCGCATAATGGCTCCAAAAGCATTGGTGCGAACTCTTAAATGTGCATTTTCACGCAAGAATTCCAAGGAATGTTTTTTGGGTTGCATCGGGAATTTCTCTGCATCCGAATCTCCAAGAATTTCTATTTTTTTAACCTGGATTTCATATTTCTGACCAGCACCTTTACTTTCTACCAAATCACCTGTAACCGAAACTGCCGCTCCAGTGGTGATTCTTTTCAAGGTTTCTTCTGGCGTGTTTTCAAAATCGACAACACATTGTATATTGTTGATGGTCGAGCCGTCGTTTAACGCGATAAATTGATTGTTTCTAAAAGTTCTTACCCAACCTTTTGTATTTACTTCGTGAAGTATGTTGGTACTGTTTAGTAAGTCTTTAACTCTTGTATGTCTCATCTTAAATTAAATTATAGATTTTCGATTTGTTAATCGAATTACAAATATAATTGATTTGATTGGAAAAGTCATTGTGCAAAAGGGTCTATTCGGGAGCTATTCCCGCTATTGGCTATATCTTTTACTTTTTGACAGTGAAAAGAAAAGGTTGCTGTTAACGTAACGAGTTAATTCGGTTTTTTCTTTTCTAAATTGTCAATTTCCTCATCAGTAGGTTCGATGATGTCAATTTTTGGTTCGATGAATTCCTGTTCGTTGGCCAATGTTTTGTTTAAGGTTAAAACCAAAGCAGGCAATAACATTAAATTAGACAGCATTCCGAACAATAAAGTTATTGAGATTAACCCGCCAAGGGCAATAGTTCCACCAAAACTGGACAACATAAAGACCGAAAATCCAAAGAACAACACAATAGAAGTATAAAACATACTTAAACCGGCATCGTTAAAAGTAGCGTAAACTGATTTGCGAATTTTCCAGTTGTTTTTCTTCAATTCCTCTCGGTATTGGGAGAGGAATCGAACGGTGTCATCGACCGAAAGTCCAAATGCGATTCCGAAAACCAATATCGTTGAAGGTTTTAGCGGAATGTCAAAAAAGCCCATAATTCCAGCGGTTAGTAGCAAAGGCAATAGATTTGGAATAATAGAAACCAAAATCATTTTGAACGATCGGAACATAAATCCAATTAACAGTGCTGTCAAGAAAAAAGCAAAAATCAAGGACGAAAGTAAATTATTCAATAAATAACCCGTTCCTTTTTGGAAAACCAATGCTTTTCCAGTAATGCTTACGTGGTAGCGATCTGGAGGAAAAATCTTGTCGGCTTCTTTGCGAATTTCTGCTTCGACTTTAGGCATAACACCTCCGTTATCATCTCGCATAAAAGTGGTAATTCGAGCAAATTGCCCTGTCGAATCCACATAACTTTTCATCAGATTTTCTTTTGAATTTTTGGCTGCATTTTTGGCATACGACAAAATAAAAGATTGCTCTTGCGAGGTCGGTAATTCGTAATAATCCGGATTTCCGTTATAATATGCTTGTTTGGAATATTTGACCAAATTAACAACCGAAAGAGGTTTCGACAATTCCGGAATTTCGTCAATGGCCGTTTCCAGTTCTTCCATTCGCTTTAGCGTGGAAAGTTTCATGACTCCCTTTTTGCGTTTGGTGTCAATCATTATTTCCAGTGGCATTACTCCATCAAATTCTTTTTCGAAGAAAAGAATGTCTTGAAAAAAAGGAGCTTTCTTGGGCATATCTTCTATAATACTTCCCGAAATACGCATTTTGTATATTCCTATGATGCTGATTACGAGAAGTGAAATTGCGACCACGTAAATTGAAAATCTATTTTCTTTCACGTTACGCAGTATCCAATCCATAAACGATTTTACGTAACCTCGATCCAAATGTTCAATATGTCTGTCTTTTGGTGCGGGAATAAAACTGTGGAAAATAGGAATTACAATGATGCACAAAAAGAACAATGCCATAATATTGATGGAAGTCACATTTCCAAACTCAATAAGTAGTTTGTTATTTGAGGAAATAAAGGTAAAAAAACCGATGGCCGTGGTCAGATTGGTCATAAGGGTTGCCATACCAACTTTAGTGGTAACTCGTTGCAGTGCTTTGGCTTTATTTCGGTGAACTTTGTATTCCTGATGGTATTTATTGGTAAGGAAAATGCAATTTGGAATTCCAATTACGATTATTAATGAAGGAACCAAGGCGGTTAGAACAGTGATCTCATAATTCAATAATCCCAGAAAACCAAATGACCACATTACGCCAATAATCACGATAATTATGGAAATCAAGGTAGCTCTGAAACTTCTGAAAAAGAAAAAGAAAAGCAAGGAAGTTACCAATAATGAGGCACCAATGAAGATGCTGATTTCATCAATGATAGTCTGTGCATTTAGTGTTCTGATGTAAGGCATTCCGGAAACACGGAGGTCAATTTTGGTTTCTTCTTCGAATTTATTTACAGCTGGAACTAATTTATTTAGAATAAAATCCTTTCGGGCAGGTGTGTTTACAATTTTCTTGTCTAAATAAATGGCAGAACGAATCGTTCCCGATTTTTTGTTAAAAAGTAATCCCTCGTAGAAAGGCAAATCATTGAACAATTCTTTTTTGATTTTTTCAAGATAAACCTTGTCGGTGGTTTGGGTTTGATCAACAAATGGAACCAATTCGAACTTTTGGAGAGAATCGTTTTTTTGTAATTTTTTTAAGTCGTTTATAGAGATAACTAAATCAACAGCTTTTTCTTCTTTTAGGCTATTCATTAATCTAGCCCAAGCAGAATATGCCTTTGGGGTAAAAAAAGTTTTGTCTTTTACGCCAATGATAACTAGATTTCCTTCTTCGCCAAATTTCTCTAAAAAGGCGTTATACTCTACATTGACGATGTTGTCGTCTGGCAACATATTGGCCTCTGTTTGGGTAAAATGGATGTTTTTCCATTGCATAGCCAACAAGACGGTTATCGCTAAAATAATCGACAACATTAAAATTCTATTTCGAAGAACTACACGGGCAATTAATTCCCAAAATCCTAAACTAAACCACTTGACCATATTGATTTTTAAATTTCGCAAAGGTAGGCAAAACGTCCTTAAATTATTTGTTTTAAAGGAGACTTTTTGTTTTGTTAGGTGTTAATTCTGCAATTTTTATTTTACAATAACATAATTTTATGGGATGTAATTTATATATTTGGATTTTGCATCTTTATGCAAAAATTATTGAAGCAATTATTTATGAAAAATCACAAGAATACCATATTTTATTTAGTTGTTACTGGCGGTTTTTCAGCTTTGATTTATTGGATTTTGGGTATGGGTAAAGGCTTGGAAGCACATAAAAATTTTTTGCGCCCCGTAACTGAAAATGGGCATTGGAATGATTTTGTTGATTCGATGTCGCTTAATTTACATCATCCACTAGCCATACTTTTGGCACAAATTGTAACCATAATACTAGTCGCTCGATTTTTCGGCTGGGTTTTCAGGAAAATTGGACAGCCTTCCGTAATTGGCGAAATCATTGCCGGAATTGTTCTTGGGCCATCCTTGTTGGGCTTTTATTTTCCTGAATTTTCTCTGGCCTTATTTCCAAAAGATTCTTTGCCAAATTTGCAATTTTTGAGCCAAATAGGGCTGATACTTTTTATGTTTGTCATTGGTATGGAACTCGATTTGAAAGTCTTAAAAAACAGAGCCAAAGACGCCATTGTTATCAGTCATGCCAGTATTGTTATCCCTTTTGCCTTGGGAATTGGGCTAGCTTATTTTGTGTATTTTAGATTTGCTCCAGAAGGCATTGCCTTTTTGCCTTTTGCGTTGTTTATGGGAATTGCTATGAGTATTACCGCCTTTCCTGTTTTGGCAAGAATAGTGCAGGAACGAGGGATTCATAAAACAAAGTTGGGGGCAGTGGTAATTACTTGTGCCGCCGCTGATGATATCACGGCTTGGTGTATACTTGCTGCGGTAATAGCCATTGTTAAAGCAGGGACTTTTGTTAGTTCATTATATATTATTGGGATGGCAATGGCTTACGTGATTGTTATGCTTTTTGTGGTAAAACCTTTTTTGAAAAAAATAGGGGAATTGTACGGAACCAAAGACAATTTGAACAAACCCGTAGTGGCCATTTTCTTTTTAACGTTAATTATTTCTTCCTATACAACTGAGATTATTGGGATTCACGCACTTTTTGGTGCTTTTATGACGGGTGTTATTATGCCGGATATTACCAAGTTCCGAAATCTTTTCATAGAAAAAGTCGAAGATGTTTCGGTAATTTTATTGCTTCCATTGTTTTTTGTTTTTACAGGTTTGCGAACTCAAATAGGCTTGCTAAACGATCCATATCTATGGAAAGTTACTGGTTTTATCATACTTGTTGCTGTTGTTGGAAAGTTTTTAGGCAGTGCATTGGCGGCCAAATTTGTCGGGCAAAATTGGCGTGATAGCTTAACCATTGGCGCTTTGATGAACACGCGCGGCTTGATGGAATTGATCGTTTTGAATATTGGTTTCGAATTGGGAGTGCTTACTGCCGAAGTGTTTACTATGATGGTTATTATGGCTTTGGTTACCACTTTTATGACAGGGCCATCATTAAATCTAATCAATTATATTTTTAAGACAAAAGACGTTAATCTTTTGGACGAAATGCCTGATGATAATGTAGATAAATACAAAATACTAATTTCCTTTGGAAACAACGAAAAAGGAAAATCACTTTTGAGATTAGCTAACAGTTTGGTCAAAAAACAAAAAGAAACTTCAGCCATAACAGCTATGCATCTTAGCTTAAGCGATGAAGTGCATCCCTATAATTTGGAAGAATACGAAAAAGATCGATTTTTGCCTTTGCTCGATGAATCCAAAGTGTTGAAGCAAGAAATCACGACCTTATTTCAAGCAACGGTTGATATTGAAACTAATATTGCTGAAATAGCCAATAATGGGGAATATGATTTGCTATTGATTGGTCTTGGGAAATCGATATTTGAAGGTACTTTGTTGGGTAAAGTGTTGGGTTTCACTACAAGAATAATTAATCCAGACCGACTGATTGATAAATTCACTGGAAAAGAAGGCTTGTTCGAAAATTCTCCTTTTGACGAAAGAACAAGGCAGATTATCTCGAAAACTAAAATGCCTTTAGGGATTTTGGTAGACAAAGAATTACTGCAAGTAAACCACGTTTTTATTCCAATTTTCATTGCTGAAGATGCTTTTTTGATGGATTATGCACAGAAATTGATTTACAATAACAATTCATTTGTCACTATTTTGGATGTTAATGGACACGTCAATACTAATTTTGTATTGAAGAGTGCTTTTAGTTCCTTGGAACAAAAATATCCTAAAAACATCAGCTTGGTTATTGATAAAATCATCAAAAAAGAGTTTTTGGCAAAACAGGATTTAATGATAATCAGTATCGAAAGTTGGAAAGCTTTAGTTGATTCCCGTAGTATTTGGTTGAGTCGAGTTCCTTCAGTATTGATAATGAAGCATTAATTTAGAATAAAAAAAATCCGCAAGAGCGGATTTTTTTTATTCTAATTGAGAAAGTGAAAATTACACTTTCATAATTTCGGCTTCTTTAATAACAAGATGCTCGTCAATTTTTTTGATGAAACTATTGGTCAAGTTTTGAACTTCTTCCTCTGCACTTTTACAAATATCTTCTGAAGTTCCTTCTTTTTCCAGTTTTTTAATTTCGGTATTGGCATCTTTACGAGCATTTCTGATTCCGATTTTTGCATCTTCAGCCTCAACTTTTGCTTGTTTTGCCAAATCGCGTCTTCTGTCTTCAGTTAAAGGTGGAACACTGATGATGATTAAGTCTCCATTGTTCATTGGATTGAAACCCAGATTGGCAATCATTATTGCTTTTTCGATGGTGTGCAACATATTCTTTTCGAAAGGTTGCAGTGTAATGGTTCTTGCATCAGGAACGCTAATCTTTGATACTTGAGAAAGCGGCGTTGCAGATCCGTAATAATCTACAAAAACACTTCCCAACATTGCAGGTGAAGCTTTTCCTGCACGAATGTTTAAGAATGATTTTTCTAAATGCGCTATAGAACCCGCCATAGATTCTTGGGTGCTGTCTAAAATAAATTCTATTTCTTCAGTCATATTTTTTTAATTAGTGTTCGGTATTCAATGTTCAATGTTCAGTTTTTACTGCAAACTGAATACTGAACACTGCTAACTATATATTTACTTCTGTTCCTACGTTTTCTCCTTCGCAAATTTTCAACAAATTGCCTTGTTTGTTCATGTCAAAAATTACGATTGGGAGTTTGTTTTCTTGACTTAACGTAAATGCAGTGGTGTCCATAACATTCAATCCTTTTTTCAATACATCTTCAAAAGAAATGTAATTGAATTTGGTTGCGGTCGCATCTTTTTCAGGATCGGCAGTATAAACGCCATCTACACGTGTCCCTTTTAGGATTACGTCAGCATTTATTTCTACACCACGTAAAACTGCTGCGGTATCTGTCGTGAAATAAGGATTTCCTGTTCCTGCTCCAAAAATTACGATCCTTCCTTTTTCAAGATGACGATCAGCTCTTCTTTTGATGTATGGTTCAGCAATTGACTCCATTTTCAAAGCAGTTTGCAAACGAGTTTTCATTCCTTTTTCTTCAAGTGCTCCTTGTAATGCCATTCCGTTTATAACTGTGGCCAACATTCCCATATAATCGCCTTGAACTCGATCCATACCGTTGCTTGCACCGGCAACACCTCTAAAAATATTTCCTCCACCAATAACGATGGCTATTTCTACGCCTTTGTTATGTACTTTTTTAATTTCATCGGCATATTCAGCTAACCTTGCAGGGTCAATTCCATATTGTCTCTCGCCCATTAATGCTTCGCCACTTAATTTTAGAAGAATCCTTTTGTATTTCATTCAAGTTTGTATTTAAAATTTGGAGTTATGCTTTCGCAAACTCAGGTCATTATTTTTTAATTGAGTTGTGCAAATATAGTCATAATCTGTTTTTTGAAATAATGTTTTTTAAAAATACTATATTGATTTTATTCAAAGGTCTTTTTGTGGTATTTTTTTTCGAAAGTTATAAATGTTGTCTAATCTTCTTTTTTAAAGAAGTAAATTTGTGTAAAATAAATCAAAAAATATGAAAACCGCAGTAGCCAAATCATTATTTAAAAGTCACGATTATCACGAATTCAGAAAGATGATTTCTGATTTATTAATTGAAGGAAAATCAACAGGATATGAGCAATCTGAAAGTCATACTTATTATTCTGGCTTGAATGATGCTCGAATGGATCTTTTGGATAAAACTATTACTATTTCGGAGGGGAATATTGGTAAATTAAAGTCCTTAAAAAGAAAATATATTTGGTTAGTTCTGGCTGAAGGCTGGTGTACTGATAGTTCACAAATAATACCGTTTTTAAATAAAATGGCTTATGAGTCCGGTAAAATTGAACTGAAAATTGTTTTGCCAGATGAAAATGAAGATTTGATGGATTTGTTTATGACTAATAGCGTTAGGGCGATTCCAAAACTGATTGTTGTTGATAAAGAATCAGGAGATGTTTTTGGTAGTTGGGGGCCAATGCCTAAAGGGGCTCGTGATTTAATAAGAAATTATAAAGAAAAAAATGGAGAAATTGATGAAACAGCAAAATCCGATTTGGAAACTTGGTATTTGAACGATAAGGGAGTCGCTGTTCAACAGGAATTGATCGATTTAATGCTTGATTTAGATCATCAAAACCATCAAATAGAATAGTTTTTTACTTTAGTCAAGTTTAATTTTTTTAAATGCTTTTTCAGATATAACTTATTAAATTTTTTTTGAAGTTGGCTTTTTTTTAAAGAAATACCTCGGTTCTAATTTTTTTTGTGAAAATATTTAAGTTTATTTTTTTTATTAAAAAAAAGATGTAATTTAGTGACCTCAACCAAATCTATTATAATTCTTTTAATTTACTTTTATATTGGTGTTTAATATTGTTTAACAACTTAAAAAACATCGACATGAAAAATCTATTTGAAAGATTCTACGATTACATTTCAACTTTGCTATTTGGAGGTAAAAGAACAACTCATTATTAAATCAATGACTCTTTATCATCTAAACAAGTAGAGTATGGAATAAAAATACTTTGATTTTTAACAAAACACATTGCAAATTAAAGTTTTGCATTTGTTGTGTGTTTTAGTTTTTTAATTTCATTTACTGGGCTAAACTTTGTTCAAATAAAGTTACGTCCATAGCATCATTCACGTTGTAATCTCCAATTTTTGTTCTGCGCAATGCTGTCAAGTGTGAGCCGGAGTCCATAGCTTTGCCAAAATCATAGGCCAAAGAGCGGATGTAGGTTCCTTTGCTGCAAACTACCCTGAAGTCAACTTCTGGAAGAGCAATCCGTGTGATTTCAAATTCGTGAATGGTAGTTTTTCGACTGGCTATTTCAATGGTTTCACCAGCACGTGCGTGTTCATAAAGACGGATTCCGTCTTTTTTTATGGCCGAAAAAATAGGTGGTTTTTGGTCAATTTCTCCCAAAAATTGTTTTACGGTTTCGTTAATCAATGCTTCGTCTATATGTGAAGTATTGAATGTTTTGTCTATTTCGGTTTCTAAATCATAAGATGGTGTGGTAGCACCAATGTAAAAAGTACCAGTATATTCTTTAGGTTGTCCTTGCAACTCGGTAATTCTCTTAGTAAATTTCCCAGTACAAACTAGCAATAAACCTGATGCTAATGGGTCTAAAGTTCCTGCATGACCAATTTTGAATTTCTTGGGAAGTCCTGCTTTGTTAATTAAAGCATATTTCATTTTATTGACTGCCTGAAACGAAGTCCAATGCAAAGGCTTGTCAATTAGGATGATTTGTCCATTCAAGAAATCTTCGGCAGTTTTCAAGGGAAGTTATTTTAAGTATGAAAAGTAAACCAACAAAAACGTACCCATAATAATTCGATACCAACCCCAAGGTTTGAAGCCGAATTTATTAATGATTCCAATGAAAAATTTGATTGCTAAAATGGCAACTACAAATGCCACTACATTTCCAATCAAAAACATCATAATATTGTCATTTGATTTTAAAATCAGTTCATAACCCTTCATTTGCGAAGTTTCGTAGGTTTTTAAAAAAACCGAATAGCAAGTAACTGCCAGCATCGTTGGGACTGCCAGAAAAAATGAAAATTCAGCTGCCGTATGGCGCGACAATCCTTGTTGCATTCCGCCAATGATGGAAGCCGCAGATCGACTTGTTCCTGGCATCATTGCCAAGCATTGCCAAAAACCAATAGCTACTGCTTTTTTAACGGTAATGTCTTCTTCATTTACAATCGAAGTTTTGTCTTTGAAATATTGGTCAACAAAAAGCAAAATCACGCCGCCTAGGATTAAAACTATTGCAATAGGAATAGGATCTCCTAAAACGGCTTCAATTTTGTCGTCGAATAGTTTTCCCAAGACCAAGGCCGGAATTACGGCAAAAGCCAATTTGGTATAAAAGTTTATTCCGATTTTTAAGGTGGAGAAAGCCAAAAATTTCTTCCAATACAAAACAACAACGGCCAAAATGGCTCCAAATTGAATCGATACTTGAAAAAGTTTCACAAAATCATCTTCTTGGATTCCAAAATAGGAACTCGTGAAAATCATGTGAGCCGTGGAAGAAATGGGGAGATATTCTGTTAGTCCCTCAATAATGGCAATAATGATTGCTTGAAATGTATTCATTTTAAGTTGCAGTTTTTAGATTTAGATTGCAGATTTTAGTTTCAGTTGTTACTAACTGAACACTGAATTCTGAACACTGCAAACTATTTTTTAGGGTTTTTAAGAATAGCATAAATAGTGATTCCAAAACCAATTAAAACGGTTGTTGGCGCCAAACGAATTCTTCTAAAGTTGAAAATATCTTCGTTAAACACATTTGGGTCTTCGCTTCCTCCGCCAGACATTAATATAAATCCAAGTACGATTACTGCAATGCCAATAAGTAGAATTTTATAGTTTACTTTTTCAAAAAGGAATTCTTGTTTTTGTTCTTCGTTTTTCATTATTATTTCTATTTTTTTGCTGACTTCTAGTATAAATCGTCAGTTCTTAAATTTAAAAATCGTTGTGTTGCAATATAAGTGCTTATCCAAGTAATTAAAACACCAATTCCAAAAACCAATAGTAACACTATTACAACAAGTAATTTGTCGTCAAGAATTCCTAAATCAGGAAAATTGGTTTGAACATAAATTAATACGCTAATTAGTGCAATAATAGCCAAGCCTGCGCCAATCATTCCTAATTTGATACTTCGCATCACAAATGGTTTTCTGATAAACGATTTTGTAGCGCCAACCATTTGCATAGTTTTAATTATAAATCGGTTGGAGTGAATGGACAAACGCAAAGAACTGTTAATTAATAAAACAGCGATGAAAGTCAGGAATCCACTAATGATCAATATCCACATACTCACTTTTTTGATATTGTCGTTGACCATATTAACCAATTGTTTATCATAAACAATATCTGCAATCATTGGATTTTTTCTCAAACGACTTTCGATTTTTGTAATACTGTCCCTGATTACATAATCCGCTTTTAAGTGAATGTCATAAGAATTTTGCAAAGGATTCGTGCCTAAAAAGGTCATAAAATCTTCACCAATAATATCGGTGTGTTCTTTTGCGGCTTGTTCCTTTGTAACATAGACGAATGATTTTTGAAAAGGAGCCATTTTGAGTTCCTTGGCAAAAGCTTTTAAAATGGTGTCATTCGCATCGTTCTTGAAAAAGACCGTCATAGCAATTTCTTCCTTGAAATCGTCAGCCAATTTCTTGGAATTTATTATGAAAAAGCCCAGTATTCCCAATAGAAACAACACTAAGAATACACTTAATACTACCGAGAAATAAGAGGAAATTAACCTGCGTTTTTGAAATTTATCAAAGTTAGAAGCCATAGTTTATTGGAATTATGGGGTAAAAATAACAAACAATTTCTTTATTTAAAGTTAATAACGCCCAAACTTTCAACTTTCGTACAATAAATGTAAATTTGCCACTCATTTTTAGTTTGTTGTTTATAGTATTTGGTTTGTTGTTAAAAGCCAGAATTCTAAACCACAAGCAATAAACCATTAACAGAATAATGACTTGAGCGTGCGAAAGCATGACTCCATTAAAAAATAATAAAAAAGAGGAATGAAATACAATCCGAACGAAATAGAAGCCAAATGGCAAAAACATTGGGCAGACAATCGAACTTTTGCAGCCCAAAATAATTCCGAAAAACCAAAATATTATGTTTTGGATATGTTTCCTTATCCGTCCGGAGCGGGATTGCACGTGGGGCATCCGCTGGGTTACATCGCTTCGGATGTGTATTCGAGATACAAAAGACATCGCGGATTCAATGTTTTGCACCCAATGGGTTACGACAGTTTTGGATTGCCGGCCGAACAATATGCGATTCAAACGGGTCAGCGTCCGGAAGATACGACTTCGGTAAATATTGATGGAGGTGTGGACAAAGAAGGAAACAAAATTGCAGGTTACCGTAAACAATTGGATAAAATAGGATTTTCGTTCGATTGGAGTCGTGAAGTACGTACTTCGAATCCGGATTATTACAAACACACACAGTGGATTTTTATCCAATTATTCAATTCGTGGTACAATAAAAATACTGATAAAGCCGAAGATGTTTCGACTTTGGTTGCCATTTTTTCTGCAGAAGGAAATGCGAATGTAAATGCAGTTTGCGACGACAGTATTCAATCTTTTTTGTCCAGCGAATGGAACGCATTTTCGTCAGAAGACCAACAAAAAATACTTTTACAATACCGTTTAACCTACTTAGCGGAAACCGAAGTAAACTGGTGTCCGGGATTGGGAACTGTTTTGGCGAATGACGAAATCGTAAACGGCGTTTCAGAACGTGGTGGTTTTCCGGTTATTCGCAAGAAAATGACACAATGGAGTATGCGAATTTCTGCTTATGCAGAACGTTTATTACAAGGTTTGAATGATGTCGACTGGAGCGAGAGCATCAAAGAAAGCCAAAGAAACTGGATTGGAAAGTCCGTGGGGGCGATGGTTTCTTTCAAGTTAAAAGAACATCAGGCGAATATTGATGTTTTCACTACAAGACCCGACACAATTTTCGGAGTTACGTTTATGACATTGGCGCCAGAGCACGAATTAGTTGCCCAAATCACGACTCCAGAACAAAAAGTAGCAGTAGAAGCCTACATCGAAAAAACCGCAAAACGTTCCGAAAGAGAGCGTATGGCGGATGTAAAAACCATTTCGGGAGTTTTCACGGGAGCTTATGCCGAGCATCCGTTTACCAAAGAGTCGATTCCGGTCTGGATTGGCGATTATGTGCTTGCCGGTTACGGAACTGGTGCTGTGATGGCTGTACCTTGTGGTGACGAAAGAGATTATGCTTTCGCTAATTTCTTCAAAGGACAAAACGGAATGCAACCTATTAAAAACATTTTTGATAAAGATATTTCCGAATCGGCTTTTGGTTCGAAAGAAGGTTTTCAATTGATTGAATCTGATTTCTTAAACGGATTGGGTTACAAAGAAGGGACGAAGAAAGTCATTTCGGAATTAGAAAAAATAGGTCAGGGAAAAGGGAAAATCAATTACCGTTTGCGTGATGCAGTTTTCTCCCGTCAAAGATATTGGGGTGAACCGTTTCCTGTATATTATGTGAATGGCTTGCCACAAATGATTGAGGCGAAACATTTGCCAATCGTGTTGCCAGAAGTAGAGAAATATTTGCCAACCGAAGACGGATTGCCTCCATTAGGAAATGCAACGGTTTGGGCTTGGGATAGTTTGCAGTGTTCAGTGGTCAGTACTCAGTTGGTAGACAATGTGACAATATTTCCATTAGAATTGAACACGATGCCGGGTTGGGCGGGAAGTTCCTGGTATTGGATGCGTTATATGGATGCCAAAAATGACGGTGAATTTGCAAGTGAAGAAGCATTGAAATATTGGGAAAGCGTAGATTTATACATTGGCGGAAGCGAGCACGCAACAGGTCATTTATTGTATTCCCGTTTTTGGAACAAATTCTTAAAGGACAAAGGTTTTGCACCAACCGAAGAGCCATTCAAAAAACTGATCAATCAGGGAATGATTTTGGGGATGAGTGCTTTTGCTTACAGAATTCTACCATTTATTCATATCAAAAGGTTAGATATTAGATTTGCATTATCACCAGAAAAAGGGACTTTGTTTTTTATAACATCAAAATATAATGATGCTATTAAATTCAGAGATTTAATAGAGAAAGAAGTAGTTTCAAAGAGTATTAATCAAATAAAAGAATATTTGATTAGTGATGAGAATAATGAAGTGTTTAAAAATGAAATATTAGGTTTGAAGGAAGAAGATATTTCGTTGTTTAATATTCAAATTAATCCAATTCACGTTGATGTTTCATTAGTAAATTCTTCTGATGAATTGGATGAAAATAAATTCAAAGCTTGGAGAGAAGATTATAAAGATGCAATATTCATTACCGAAGAAAACGGCAAATACATCGTTGGTCGAGAAGTTGAAAAAATGTCGAAATCCAAATATAATGTAGTAACTCCGGATGATATTTGCAACGAATATGGAGCCGATACTTTGCGTTTGTATGAAATGTTTTTAGGACCATTGGAACAAGCGAAACCCTGGAATACAGCAGGAATTTCGGGCGTTTTTGGATTTCTTAAAAAATTATGGCGTTTGTATTTTGATGAAAATGGTTCAATCGTAAACAACGACGAACCAACCAAAGACAACTTGAAATCATTGCACAAAACCATCAAAAAAGTAGCAGAAGATATTGAAGGTTTCTCTTTTAACACATCGGTTTCGCAGTTTATGATTTGCGTGAATGAATTGTCAACTCAAAATTGTCATTCCCGTGCGATTTTAGAACCGTTAGCCATTTTGATTTCGCCTTATGCGCCACACATTGCCGAAGAATTGTGGGCTCAATTAGGAAATTCAGGTTCAATTTCAACAGTTGAATTCCCAGTTTTTGAAGAAAAACATTTGGTAGAATCGGAGAAAGAATATCCGGTTTCTTTTAACGGGAAAATGCGTTTCACGATGGTTTTGCCTTTGGATTTAACCAAAGAACAAATCGAGGAAATTGTGATGAAAGACGAAAGAACCATCAAACAATTGGACGGAAAAACACCAAACAAAGTGATTATCGTTCCAGGGAAAATTATCAACTTGGTGGGATAAAACCTATTTTAAATAGTAAAAATCCAAATTTCAACTAGTATTGGGATTTGGATTTTTTATTGAATCTTTTTTAAACACATAGAGACATAGGTTTTTGGCTTTCAATAAGGCGTTTCACTTTGTCATAGTAAAGCATAGCTATGTGAACCCAAGAAATGGGCTATCTAACTCTTTTTTCTATGATTCTATGTGTTTAAATTTTTTATTGTTATTGATTATTAAAATTGAAATTTTAAAGATTTTTTAACTGATGCCAAATTGGCATTTTCTAAATTTGGTTCACAATTTGATGTCGTAATTACATAAACATAAAAGATAAAAATTATGGGAATGAGTTATTTAGTTTTGGCTGGTGCAATTATGCTGGCAAGCTGGTTAATCAGTAATACTTTAAAAAATAAATTCGAGCATTATTCCAAATTGCATTTGCAAAATGGAATGTCTGGAAAAGAAATTGCCGAGAAAATGCTCGCCGACCATGGGATTCGGGATGTAAGAGTGATTTCGGTAGAAGGACAATTGACAGATCACTACAATCCATCTGACAAAACCGTCAATTTGAGTGAAGCAGTTTACAATCAAAGAAATGCTGCGGCAGCTGCAGTTGCGGCTCACGAATGTGGTCACGCCGTGCAACACGCCACGGCTTACAATTGGTTGACTTTACGCTCCCAACTAGTTCCAGTCGTTAACGTGGCTTCTTCTTATATGCAGTGGATTTTGATTGCAGGTATTTTGATGTTAAAAACCTTTCCGCAATTGTTGTTGGTGGGAATCGTGATTTTTGCTGCCACGACTTTATTTTCTATCGTGACTTTGCCGGTAGAATATGATGCGAGTAATCGTGCTTTGGCTTGGTTGGAAAATAAAAGAATGTTGACACAGCAAGAGCAAGCTGGTGCAAAAGACGCCTTGAAATGGGCAGCTAGAACCTATGTTGTTGCCGCTTTGGGCTCCATAGCTACCTTGTTGTATTACATTTCTATTTTTAATAACAGGAGGTAAGTTCAAAAATATCAAAAATAAAATCCGCTTCAATTCGAAAATGAAGCGGATTTTTAATTAAAGGAAATCCCAAAACAGACTCTCCTTTTTTGCAATAATTTTGTTGGTTTAAACTAGGTTATGAGCCACTAAATATTCAGCAATCTGAATCGTGTTTGTTGCAGCGCCTTTTCTCAAGTTGTCCGCCACAATCCACATATTTATGGTGTTTTCTTGGCTTTCGTCACGACGAATACGTCCTACGAAAACATCGTTTTTACCTTCGGCATATTTTGGCATTGGATAAGTAAATGTATCCAAATTGTCTTGAACCGTTACACCATCAGTTTGACTCAAAATAGTTCTTACTTCGTTTACATCAAAATCATTGCTGAATTCAACATTCACCGCTTCGCTATGTCCACCTACAACTGGCACACGAACAGCAGTCGCAGTAACTTTGATACTGTCATCGCTTAGGATTTTTTTGGTTTCTTTAACCAATTTCATCTCTTCTTTAGTGTATCCATTTGGTTCAAAAACATCACATTGAGGAATACAGTTGCGGTTGATTTCGTATTTGTAAACCATGTCGCCTTTTACTCCGGCTACTTCATTTTCGAATTGTTGAACCGCTTTCACTCCAGTTCCAGTGATGGATTGGTAAGTCGAAACAATCACACGTTTGATGTTGTATTTTTTGTGCAAAGGAGCTAAAGCCAAAACCATTTGAATAGTAGAACAGTTTGGATTAGCAATAATTTTGTCTTCTTTTGTCAATTCGTTTGCGTTGATTTCTGGTACAACTAATTTTTTAGTTGGATCCATTCTCCAAGCAGAAGAATTATCGATAACAGTAGTTCCTGCAGCGGCAAATTTTGGTGCCCAATCCAATGAGGTTTGACCACCAGCCGAGAAAAGAGCAATATCTGCTTTCATATCAACAGCAGTTTGTAAACCTACCACGGTGTGTTTTTGTCCTTTGAATACTATTACTTTGCCTACTGATTTTTCAGAAGCTACAAGTATTAATTCTGTGTATGGAAAGTTTCTTTCTTCTAATACTTTTAACATTATTTCGCCAACCATTCCAGTGGCTCCTACAACTGCAATTTTCATAATATATCTTTTTATTTTTTTAAATCTAAAATTATGATGCAAAAGTAAGCAATATGTTATTTAAAACAAGGGTGTTCACAAAAAATAACAAAATGTTATATTTATAACAATTGTAAAAAAGAACCACGCTGTTGGGCGTGGTTTAGTTAGAATATATAATGTAGCGGAAATTGAAACTTTGTGTAATACCGATATAGTTTGAATATAGTTCAATTTTCATTGAACTATATTCAAACTATATCGGTATTATTTTTTCAACAAATCTCGGATTTGTATAAGCAATTCTTCTTGAGTTGGGCCAGCTGGTGCGGCAGGAGCAGCTTCTTCTTTCTTTTTTGTTTTTTCGTAAGCTTTTAAAACCATAAAAATACAAAAGCCAATAATCACAAAATCGAAAACGGTTTGGATGAAAGCACCATAATTTAAGGCTACTTCTGCAATGGCAGGAGCTTTTTCGGCACCATTTTCCATAACTGCCGGAATGCCATCTTGTAATACAATTTTTAAATTTTTGAAATCAACTTTTCCTAAAAGTAATCCAATTGGCGGCATCAAAACATCATTTGTAAATGAAGTTACAATTTTTCCAAAAGCACCTCCAACAATTACGGCCGTTGCCAAATTTACTATTTCACCTTTCATCAAAAAGGCTTTAAAATCGCTTACAAATCCCATAGTTTATACGTTTTAAGTTAAAATTCAATACGAATATAATTATTTTATTTTAAACGCTTTTATTCTCTATAAAAAACCCGTTTCACTCTTTGGGAAATACTCGTGAGGATTTCATAAGGAATGGTTTGCAGTTGATTAGCCATAAAAGTAACTGTCGGGCTTTGTCCAAAAATAATCACGTTATCTCCTTCTTTGCAATTGATTTCGGTAATATCTGCCATTAGCATATCCATACAAACGCTGCCAACGATGGTTGCTTTTTGATTATTAATAGTCACAAAACCAACTCCATTTCCCCAATGTCTCGAAATTCCGTCTGCATAACCAATGGGGATTGTGGCAATTTTCGTTGGTATGTCGGCAATAAATCTCCGTCCGTAGCCTACGCTTTCGCCATCTTTTATTGACCTGATTTGTGAAATGATAGATTTTAATGTGCCCACGTTTTCCAAGAATTTTTGTTCTTCAGGATTATTCGAAACGCCATAAAGCCCAATTCCAAGGCGAACCATATCGTATTGTGCTTGTGGAAAATTACTAATTCCCGAAGTGTTTAATGTATGGCGAATGGGTTTTATTTGCAATTCAGTCATTAATTTAGAAGATAATTTTTCGAATAAATCAATCTGCGAATGCGCAAATTCTTGATGTTCTAAATCATCGCTCGTGGCCATATGTGACAAAATACTTTTAACGGTTACAAATTTGTTTCCTTTTAAAGTCGAAATTAATTCGTCCAGATTTTCTTCTTCGAAACCCAAACGGTGCATTCCGGTGTCGAGTTTGATGTGAATTGGAAAGTGTTTCAATTTTCGCTTTTCGGCAATTTTCAGAAAAGCATTTAAGCCTTTCAAACTGTAAATTTCGGGTTCCAAATGATGTTGAATTATCGAGGAAAAACTTGTTGTTTCTGGATTTAAGACCATTATCGGCAAAATAATTCCAGCAATTTTCAACGCAATTCCTTCATCGGCGAAAGCCACTCCTAAATAATCTACCTTATGATGTTCAAGCAATTTGGCAATTTCGAATCCGCCGTTTCCATAACCAAAAGCTTTTACCATAACCATCATTTTGGTGGTCGGTTTTAGTTTCGATTTAAAAAAACTGAGGTTGTGGCTAATTGAGTTCAGGTTAATTTCCAGAACTGTTTCATGCGTTTTCTCTTCTAATGCGGCAACTATTTCTTCAAATTGAAAATGTCTCGCTCCTTTTATTAGTATCGTTTCATTAATAAAATTCAAATAATTGAAATTCAGAAAAAAATCGGCAGTATTTTTAAAAGTGACGCAGTTGGTAAACTTGTGTTTGAATGCTGAAATGGTTTCACCAATTCCAATAACTCGATTGATTTTATTGGAGGTAATCAACTGCGAAACTTTCGAATACAATTCCTCGTTTGACAAACCGCTTTGGAAAATGTCCGAAAGGATTACTGTTTTGTTTTTGTATTGTTTTTGACTTTCCAGAAAGTCTAGAGCAATTTTCAAGGACTGAAAATCCGAACTGTAACTATCGTCAATCAGTGTCGTGTTGTTGATTCCGTTTTTGACTTTCAATCGCATTTCAACAGGATACAACCATTGCATACGGTTTTGAATCGATTTTTTGTCATACTTAAAACTCAATAAAACCATCAAACAAGTTACTGCATTTTCAACAGAAGCCTGATCCTGAAATGGAATTTGTACTTCAAAATTATCTTTGCCATATCGAATTTGCAAAATAGTTTTGTCATCGATTGCTTTTTTTACCACAAAAACATCGGCAGTTTCATCACTGTAACTCCAGGAAAATGCTTTTATTTTGGATTCAAGAAGGTTGTCAATGACTTTGTTTTTTTGATAAATTATTAGTTTCGAATGTTTGAAAAGATTTAGTTTTTCCTTGATCTTTTTCTCCAAATCTTCAAAACCTTCATCGTGTGCCGAGCCAATATTCGTGATAATTCCAATAGTTGGCTGGATGATGGTTTCCAATTTTTCCATCTCGTTCATTTTCGAGATTCCCGCTTCAAAAATACCCAGATTATGTCTGTCATTAATGGAAATTACCGACAAAGGAACGCCCACTTGTGAATTGTAGCTTTTGGGACTTCGGATAATGTTGAAATCAGGATTCAAAAGAAAGTTCAACCATTCTTTGACAATGGTTTTTCCGTTGCTTCCCGTCAATCCGAAAACTGGAAATTTAAAAAGACTTCGATGATGGGCTGCAAATTTTTGCAATGCATCCAAGGTGTTTTCGACAACCAAAAAAGTGGCTTTGTTGGATAATTCTTCTGGAATGTGGGTAACTACAAAGCAAAGAACTCCTTTTTCGATTAAGGATGAAATATAAATATGGGCATTGTTATTGGGTCCAACTAAAGCAAAAAATAATGTTTTTTCATTGTTTTGCAAAGAACGGCTATCGATGGAAACATTGTCAATTGTGCTGTTACTGCCTCCAAACCTTTTGGCGTGGAGAATTTTTTCGATGTTTTGGATGGATAAAGTCATTTGGGAGAGGATTTATGAAATTGTCAAACACATTATTTTGTTCTTTTAATTTTTAAAAGCTCATGCCTACAATCAAAAACATCCCAAATTTCTATTTGATTCTTATCTAGATTTATCCAATATATAACTTTGTAATTGTTGTAAATTAACGATCTGAATTCTCTTGAAGCACCAATTAATTGTTGCTCAATTTGTCCTAAATATGGTTGATTGATTAACAGTTTTACTTCGTCAGTGATTTCTTTAGTGATTTTTTTTGCAACGGCTATATTTGCTCCTCTTTTCAGAAAGACGTAAATCAATTTAACTTCAACTTTAGCAAAATCAGTCCAATAGATTTTCATTTCCATTTTTCTATTTCGGCTAAAAAATCATCCATTTCCGTAAGTCTTCCATTGATGGAGTCTTGTTCCGATTGGTCAATTCTTCGGTTTAATTCTTCAATGGTCATCGGTTTAAAAGCCTTTTCCTCCATTGAGATTTTTTCTTTTTTTAAATATTTTTCTAAACGAGAAATAACCTCTTCGCTTTGAATAGAAAGAAATTCTTGAACAAATGATATTTTTCTGGTTTGTAAGTCCATAGTAATTTATTTTACATCAAAGTTATAAAAAATAGAAATGGGATAGTCTTTATTTTAGAGTTTTATTGAAGAAAAAAACGGATAAAATAAAATTAGCTTTACTCTAACAATCCTCTAAAAGAATTTAGAATTATTTAGAGGATTTTAAACAAACTCTTTCTCCTCATCAAAGAATCTCCAGAAAGTTGACAGTTGTTATGATTTCGGTTTTCAAAAAAATATCTCTGTGAATTATTTATTGCTCCTTCTGATGTTTTTTAGAAAAGAGAAAATTAATCGGTAATTAATTTGAATTTTACAGGTTGAAAAAATATTTTAGAATCTTTCTCATAATAAATTCCGTTTTCTTTATCCTCTAATTTTACTTGATAACTATGAATTAGGGTAGTTTGCGCAATTACATTTATTTGGTAAGTAGTACCCATTTTGTTTGCGCTGGAGATATTTTGAACAATACCATTAATAACAACCGATTTTGGCACAATAGTAGTGTTATATAAATCAAAACAAACTACATATCCTTTCTCATTATTCCTGTTGTAAATTGTATACGTTTGATTTTTAATATCTGTAAGTTGTTTGGAACAGGACAAAAAGAAAAAAATTCCGAAAGTAAGTAATAGAAATATGGTTTTGTAAATACTATTTTTCATAATTTAGAGTTTTAATAGCCACAAATTTAATTTAAATTAACGATTAAAATAATGAAATTAAAATATCTCATTAAAATGTTGCTTGTAGGAATAGCTTTTATTTCTTGCAGCAAGGATTCTGTTTCTAATGAAACCACAACTACCAATCCAGATGAGATTAACAACTTTGTTTGGAAAGCAATGAATTCTTGGTACTACTGGCAACCCAATGTTGCCGATTTGTCTGACAGCAAAATTGCTTCTGCCACGACCTATGCCAATTTTGTAAACGGAAAAACCCCCGATGCGCTTTTTTATTCACTCCTGTACCAAAGAGGAACTGTTGACAGATTTTCTTGGATTGAAAACAGTAATGAGGTGGTGCGTGCTTCAAAAATTGCAGAAGTCGAAAAAAAAGGTGGTTTTAGTTATGGAATTTATCCTAAAGATGCATCCAGTATAAATATGGTAGCTTTGATTAACTACATTGTACCCGGTTCGCCAGCAGCTTTGGCGGGATTGAAAAGAGGAGACGTTATTACAAAAATAAATGGAAGCCAGCTTACTTCAAGCAATTATGATCAACTAGAAAACACACAACTGACACTTACTTTGGCAGCAAGCGTGCAATTTACAAGCACAGGTTTAGTAACCACAGACAAAGCAGTAGCTGTAACTGTAACAAAAGCCGAAATTGACGAAAACCCAGTTGCTTATTACGAAAAGAAAGTATACGGAGGAAAAAACATTGGTTATTTGGTTTTTAATGGTTTTAAATCAGATTATAATGACGAACTCAATGCGGCTTTCGCTAAAATGCAATCGGATGGAATTAACGAATTGGTTTTGGATTTAAGATACAATGGAGGCGGATCATTAGAAACGGCAGTTGCTTTGGCACAAATGATTAACGGAAGTTTTACGGGCAAACCGTATGCTTATTTAGACTTCAATGACAAGCACAATAGCGAAGACGGCTATGAGAACCTATCCGATAAAGTGAAAATTTTTAACTTGGTCGATAACGAACCTACTTTTCAGAGAGAAGAAAGTATCAACAGCCTTGCTTTGACAAAAATATATGTTTTGGTAAGTTTTCAAACCGCTTCTGCCAGCGAACTCACTATTCAATGTCTGAAAAAATACATTAACGTAACTACAATAGGCGAAGAAACTGTGGGTAAATTTGTAGGTTCTAATACGTTGTATGATTGTCCTGCTTATAATTATACCTCATTTGCCAATAGAAGTACCAAACACAAATGGCAATTGCAACCCATTACTTTTTCTTATTACAACAAAGACAAAGACGTAAATCCAAAGAATATTACCCCTGATTACGCCATTAATCCTTACAGTACTTTCTTAAATCTGGTTGAGTTTGGAAACGTAAAAGATCCTTGTTTGAAAAAAGCACTCGAATTGATTACCGGACAAATTTTGCGAACTAGAGGAGAAACTACCGAAACCTCATTGTCTTTCAAAATTGGTAATCTTGCTGCATTCAACCCTACAAACACAGCCAAAGGCTTATATATCGAGGACTTGAAAAGCTTAAAAAATAATTGATGATTTGAAAGTTAAAAATCTCAAACACCAAGGATTTGCAATTTCAATTTAGAAAAAGAGGTGTTTAAAAATACAAAATAAACCCTTTCAGAATTTTGAATACTGAAGGGGTTCCTTTTATTTCTCTTCATCTTTTTTCATCGCATAAAAATAAGCTGCGCGACTTAAAGGTTCGTATTCTTCGGTTTCGCCAAGCATGACGAGTTTGTCGTTGTCGGTTTTTCTAAAGCTATAATTGGCTAGATTTCCTGTTCGGGTGCAAACGGCGTGTACTTTTGTCACGTATTCGGCAGTGGCCATTAACGCTGGCATTGGACCAAAAGGATTGCCCTTGAAATCCATATCTAATCCAGCAACAATAACACGAATGCCTTGGTTGGCCAAATCGTTGCAAATTTTCACGATTTCGTCATCAAAAAACTGGGCTTCGTCAATGCCAACCACGTCACAACCTTGTGCTAAAATTGCAATATTGGCTGCGGCAGGAACGGGTGTAGAGCGAATTTCATTGGCATCGTGCGACACCACCATTTCGTCGTGATAACGCGTGTCTATTTCGGGTTTGAAGATTTCTACTTTTTGTTTGGCAAATTGCGCTCTCTTAAGTCGGCGAATGAGTTCCTCGGTTTTGCCCGAGAACATTGAACCGCAAATAACTTCGATCCAACCAAATTGTTCTTTATGATTTACTGTATTTTCGAGAAACATTTTGTATTTTTCGGACTTTAGAAATGAATAATTTTTATTACTTTGTAACGAAAACAAACCGACATAAAAATTTTCTACTTTTACGTCGTTTCAAAAGTAGAAAATTTTTATCAAATCGAAGATTCACGAACACTTATTTACAAAATAATATATTGTGAGTAAAGGTTACTTCTTCCTTTGGCTAAATAAAAAATTAAGAAGACATTTATTAAAAAAGATAGACCCTACTCACTATAATTTCAAAAGTTATGAAGAAAAAATTGGAAGCCGACTTGATGAGCATTGCGCACAGAGTATTGCAAATGAAAAACAAATCCGACATCAATCAATTGTGTATTGAAACACAAAAATTGTATGAGAAATTGTCCATTTTGCGGTTTGTTGAAGAACATTTTGAAGGAGCAAAGCCAACTATCGGTCAAGCTGAAATAGTCGAAAAAATGAAGCGATTTTTCGAAGAAAACCATTTGTCGGATATTAAACCAATTCAGGTTCAAGAAGAAGCTGTTGTTGAAGCTCCTGTTGAAGAAATCATTGCAGAAGAAACAATCATTGAGGAAGTTGTTGTTGATGGAAACCTAGAAGACGAGGAGATTTTTGAGGAAGAAGAACCAGTCTTGGAATCGGAAGAAGAAGTTGTAGCAGAATCTTCGGAGGAAAAATTAAGCGAAGTTGACTTTTTGCCTGGTTTTGAATTAGACGAAGTAGTAGAAGAGGACGAAGTAGTTTCAGCCGAACAAATTCAAAATAAACCGGAAGAAGTTCAAATTTCTTTTATGGATTTATTGGGTGGTGATTATTCAGAAACTTTGTTTGTAAAAGTGGATCATAGTCAAGAAAAGGCAAATCCACTGGATTTTGATCTTCCAAAAGAAATTACCCTCCCAAAAGAAACCAATATTCAGAAAGAAAGAGAAGAACTTTTGGCTGAAATGGAATTAAATCCAAAAGATATTCAACCCAAACCAGTTTCGCTCAACGAAAAATTGGCGCATGGAATCAGCATCGATTTGAATGACAGAATTGGATTTGTGAAAAACCTTTTTGGCAACAGTGACGAAGATTACAATCGTGTTTTGAACCAATTGATTACCTACGATAATTTTGAGGAAGCCCGCAATTTTATTGAAGACATGGTAAAACCTGATTATAGTGATTGGGAAGGAAAAGAAGATTATGAAAAACGTTTTATAGAAATCATAGAGAAAAAATTCGCTTAATGGGTAAACTATACATTGTCCCAACACCGATTGGTAATCTCGAAGATATGACTTTTCGGGCGATTCGAATACTCAAAGAAGTCGATTTGATTCTTGCCGAAGATACCCGAACTAGCGGGAAATTGTTGAAACATTTCGAGATTGGCACGCACATGCACAGCCATCACATGCACAACGAACACAAAACAGTCGAGAACTTGATTTCGCGTTTGAAAGCTGGAGAAACCATTGCCTTGATTTCCGATGCGGGAACACCGGCGATTTCCGATCCTGGGTTTTTGCTCACTCGCGCTTGTGTCGAAAACAAAATTGATGTGGAATGTCTGCCTGGCGCAACGGCTTTTGTACCAGCCTTGGTCAACAGCGGTTTGCCAAATGACAAATTTATTTTCGAAGGATTTTTGCCTGACAAAAAAGGAAGGCAAACCCGATATTTGGCACTTGCCGAAGAAACCCGTACGATGATTTTGTATGTTTCACCACATAAATTAGTGAAAACGCTGGCTGAATTCATTACCTTTTTTGGCGAAGAACGACAAATTTGTGTTTCAAGAGAATTGTCAAAACTACACGAAGAAAATGTGCGTGGAACGGTAAGAGAAGTGTTGACGCATTTTGAAAACAAACCACCAAAAGGAGAAATTGTGGTTGTGGTTGGTGGAAAAACAACAGCTAAAGAAAATAAAAAACTAACAGAACAATAAATTATATAATGAACATAACCTCTTTTTTAGAAAAATTAAAAGAAGCGCCAAACGCGATTACATTTCCAGAAACCATTGCCGTTATTGAGGAAAATTACAATTTCACTCCAACGTCGTTCTACAATGGAGCCCAACACAATGCTGTAGACGAAAACTCTGGTTCATGCAAGTTATTTGCTTTTGCCCAATTGCAAAACTTGTCCCAGGAAGAAACCTTGGCTTGTTTTGGGGCCTATTATTTTGAAGAAGTATTGGGAGATCCAGAAGGAACAAACCACCAAAACATCCGTAATTTTGTAAAAACAGGATGGCATGGAATTCAATTTGATGGAGAAGCTTTGACTTTGAAAGCTTAATTTGTCATTGCGAGGAACGAAGCAATCGCACTAAATTGCTCAACTTGTGCTATCGTGTTAGGATTGCTTCGTTCCTCGCAATGACACTAAAAAAACCTTTGCGCCTTAGCTTCTTTGCGGTTAATCCTCCACTTCCAAGTCTACAAAAGAAAAAGTATTTCCGCTAAACAATCCTTTGTCGGATAATTTCAAATCGGGAATAACGAGCAAAGCCATAAACGAAAGCGTCATAAAAGGCGCTTTCAAATTGCTTCCTAGTTCTTTCGCCATTGCATCAATTTCCTGATATAATTTTCCGGTTTCCCAACCGTTTTTGTCGCTCATAATTCCGGCAACAGGTAAGGGTAACATTTTATTTTCGGAACCATTTACGGCACAAACTCCACCAGTGTTTTTAATAATCAGATTGACGGCATTGCAAATCTCCTCGTCAGAAGTTCCTACGACCACAATATTATGACAATCGTGAGCCACGGAACTTGCAATTGCTCCTTTTTTCAATCCAAAATTTTTGATAAAAGCAACTGCAGGTTTTGTGTTTTGATAGCGATTTACAACAGCCATTTTCAAGTTGTCATTTTCCGTGTCTGAAACAATTTTTCCATCTACGATTAAGGAGTTATGATGAATTTCATTGGTAATCAATTGCCCTTCCAAAGCTTCGATTACCCTGATTTTTGAACTTGAACCTGAAACCGCAAAATCACTGATTTTTTTAGGACTAATGTTGAAATTATTAGGGGCTTCAAACGGAACGTGTTTGACAAAAGATTCACCATTTTCGGCAACCAATTCACCATTGATAAAAGTTTGTTTTACTTTAAAATCAATTAAATCTTCGACCACGATAAAATCGGCAGCATCGTTTGTTTTCAATAATCCCACGTTCATTTTGTAATGATTCACGGGATTCACGCAAGCCGCTTGCAAGATTTTGAAAACGTCAATTCCTTTGGAGACAGCGCGAGCACAAAGCAAATTAATGTGTCCCACAATCAAATCGTCAGGATGTTTGTCGTCTGAACAAAACATCATGTTTTTGTAGTTTTTTGGAAGTAAATCAATCAATGCTTCGAAGTTTTTGGCGGCACTTCCTTCGCGAATAAGGACTTTCATTCCGAGAGATAATTTCTCTTCGGCTTCTTCAAAAGTGAAGCATTCGTGGTCGGTAGAAATTCCTGCCGAAATGTATTTTCGGACTGCTTCGCCTCTTAATCCCGGTGCGTGACCATCAACGGGTTTGTTGAAATGTTTTGCCCATTCAATTTTCTTCAAAACTTCTAGATCGTCGAATAAAACGCCGGGATAATTCATCATTTCTGCCAAATAATAAATGTCGGGAGAGGCCATTAATTCCGCAATTCCCTCCGAATCGATAACAGCTCCTGCACTTTCGAAAGTGGTGGCAGGAACGCAAGAAGGAGCGCCAAAATGAAATTTCAACGGCACTTTTTTACCATTTTCAATCATATAATAAACGCCGGCAGTACCCAGGACATTGGCAATTTCGTGTGGATCGGAAATCGTGGCAACTGTTCCGTGAAGCACGGCAATTTTTGCAAATTCGGAAGGAACGAGCATCGAACTTTCAATATGAATGTGGGAATCGATAAATCCGGGCAGAATGTAATGTTGCACATCGTGATTTTTCTCGACTATCGAAATGATTTTTCCGTTTTCGACAATGATTTCGCCAGCATAAATGCGTTTGTTTTGGATGTCAACAATTTGTCCTTGAATTTGCATTTTGGTTGTTTTAAAAAGATGTAATCAAAAGTACTATCATTTTGCTTTAGCGTCTAATTTTTTACCGCAGATTCGCAGATTTTTTTTAAGGGTTTATAAAATCTGTGAATCAGTGGTATTAATTTATGTTTTTTCAACTGTTTTAAACTAAATTTGGTTTTCAATTTAAAACAATCAATATGCGTTGGACCATTAAAGCAAAACCTTCGGAAGAAAAAGTAAAAAATCTTGCAAAGGCTTTGAACGTGGAGGAATTTGTGGCAACACTTTTGGTACAACGCGACATCGAAACTTTCGAACAAGCCAGACAATTTTTTCGTCCTACTTTAGAGGATTTGCACAATCCTTATCTGATGAAAGATATGGATAAAGCAGTCGAACGCATTGAATTGGCAATCGAAAAAGGTGAAAACATTCTCGTTTTTGGTGATTATGATGTCGATGGAACGACAGCGGTTTCTTTGGTTTCATCGTATTTGAAAACCTATTATCCAAATGTTGCTACTTATATTCCAGACCGTTATGACGAAGGTTATGGGATTTCTTTCAAAGGAATTGATTTTGCCGACGACAATGGTTTTTCGCTAATTATTGCTTTGGATTGTGGAATAAAATCCATCGATCACGTGGGGTATGCCAAAGAACGAAACATTGATTTCATCATTTGTGACCACCACCGACCAGGCGAATTTTTACCAGAAGCAGTTGCGGTTTTGGATCCAAAACGAGACGATTGTACTTATCCATACGACGAATTGTGTGGTTGCGGAATTGGTTTTAAACTGATTCAAGCATTGGGCGAAAATCGAAATCAAACCATCGAAGATTTGACTTCTTATCTGGATTTGGTTGCCACGGCAATTGCTGCCGACATTGTTCCGATGACGGGTGAAAACAGGATTTTGGCTTATTTTGGTTTGCAAGTGATCAACTCCGATCCGAGACCTGGATTTAAAGCTTTGACGCATCAGATAAAAAAGAAAATGCTGGATATTACTGATGTGGTTTTTATTATTGCACCCCGGATTAATGCTGCAGGACGTATCAAGCACGGCAATCACGCTGTGGAATTGCTGACGGAATTTGACTTTGAACAAGCCCAACAATTTGCCTCGGAAATTGAGGCTTATAATTCGGAAAGGAAAGATTTAGACAAACAAATTACCAAAGAAGCACTTAGTCAGATTATAGAAAATAATGAAGAAAAACGCTTTACATCGGTCGTTTTTCAAGAAGATTGGCACAAAGGCGTGATTGGAATCGTAGCTTCGCGATTGATAGAAACCTATTATCGTCCGACCTTGGTTTTTACGAAAAGTGGTGATAAATATGCTGCTTCGGCACGTTCGGTAAAAGGTTTTGATGTCTATAATGCCTTGGAAGCTTGTTCGGAACATTTGGAACAATTTGGAGGGCATATGTATGCTGCGGGAATGACTTTGTTGGAAGAAAATTATTTGGCTTTCAAAAATGCTTTCGAAAAAGAAGTCGAAAGAACAATTCATCCCGATATGTTGATTCCAGAAATTTCAATAGACGCTGAAATTAATTTATCGGATATCACTCCAAAACTGACTCGTATTTTGAAACAATTTGAGCCTTTTGGACCTCAAAATATGACACCCGTTTTCTTGACGAAAAACGTGAAAGATACCGGTTATTGCCAAAAATTGGGAGCCGATGAAGAACATTTGAAACTTTTTGTACGCCAAAATGCTTCCGAAGGAATGGCGGCCATTGGTTTTGGATTGGGTAATAAAATGGAATTGACAACAAATAAAAAGCCGTTTGAAGCGGTGTATTGCGTAGATGAGAATGAATGGAATGGTAAAACTTCCGTTCAACTGCGATTGAAAGATATTAAGTAAAAATTATGGGAGTTAAAGTTAGAGATGCATACGCAGCCTTGCGTTATAGAGAATTCAATATTTTTTTGTTGCTGCGATTTGCCATGGTTTTTGCCTGGTCGATGCAATTTATCATCATCGAATGGGAAGTGTATAGTTTGACCAAAAGTGCTCTTTCGTTAGGAATGATTGGGTTAATGGAAGTAATTCCAGCTATCGGGATGGCTTTGTTCGCGGGACATATTGTCGATCAAAAGGAAAAAAAAGGAATGCTGGTCAAATGTATTTTTGGATTCTCCATCATCAGTTTTGGGTTGTTTTTACTGACTTGGCCTAGAGTAGTTGGTGATTGGTCTACCGAAACTATTTTGTATTCTATTTATTTCATGGTGTTTTTAGGCGGATTAGTTCGTGCGTTTTTGGGACCAACCATTTTCTCGTTGATGTCTTTAATTGTTCCTAAAAATGCGTATCCAAATGCAGCTACTTGGAGTAGTTCTGTTTGGCAAATTGGTTCCGTAGTTGGGCCTGCTGTGGCTGGATTTTCTATTACTTGGATAGGTGTACATTGGTCGATGTGTTCCATTTTTGCTTGTTCGGTTTTCGCCTTGTTGATTTTGACCCAAATTTCCAAGAAGCCTATTTTGAATCCAAAAATTGGAGAACCCGTGATGGAAAGTTTAAAAGAAGGCGTAAAATTTGTTTATACCAATAAAGCCATTTTGGGAGCTTTAACGTTGGATATGGTGGCGGTTCTTTTTGGTGGAGCGGTGGCACTTTTGCCCATTTTTGCCCAGGATATTTTAAAAGTGGGTCCCGAAGGTTTTGGAATTTTAAGAGCTGCCCCGGCGGTTGGTGCGTTGTTGACAATGTTTGTATCGGCTCATTTGCCTTTTTATAAAAATGCGGGAATCAAATTGTTGGCTGCTATTTTTGGCTTTGGCGTATGCATCATTGTTTTTGGGTTGTCCACTTGGTTTTGGTTATCGGTTTTTGCCTTGTTTATGAGCGGTGTTACCGATGGAATTTCGGTGGTGATTCGTCAAACGATTTTGCAACTCAAAACACCCGATTCGATGCGAGGTCGAGTGGCGGCTGTGAATTCGATTTTTGTGGGTTCGTCTAACGAATTGGGTGCTTTCGAAAGCGGACTGACGGCTAAATTAATGGGAACAGTTACTGCGGTTGTTTTTGGCGGAAGCATGACGCTTTTAATCGTGGTTTTCACGGGAATCAAATTGCCGGGATTTAGAAAGCTGGATTTGCAAAAAGACTTGGAAGAACATGAAAATCATAACTAGTTTGATGATTTTTATTCTATTGGAATATAAAAATCTACAATGGCTATTTTCTCGGGATGTTCATTAAAGTTGTTTTGGTATATTTCAAACGGATTTCGGTCTGCTTTTTTATATCCATTTTCATTCATCCAAATAAAAAGACCCGTCCAGGATTTTTCAAATTCGTGGATTCCAATTTCAAAATGTCCCACAATAAACTTCCCTTTTTCTATAGATGTCAATCCAATTTCGCCAGTTACTTCGGTTTTTTCGTTTAAAATCAGGCAAGCACTCATTCTAACTTTATCGGGATCGGTGATTTTAAAACTGTCGTGATAAATGGTTGCCATTTTCGAATCTTCCTTCAAAAGTCCTTTTGGAATTGCCCACTTCATTAGTTTGACATAAGCATTTCCCAATCCTTCGTGTCCAATTTGTGTGACAAAAGCCAAATCCATTTTTGGCATTTCCTTGATTTCAATTTTTGCATTCATTTTAATCCAATTGATGAGGTTAATACTATTGCAAATGTATTCTTCAAACACGCCTTTTTCTTGTCCATTCTTGCTTTCGATTTGACTAATCTTGCTGTATTTTGGCTTTGATTTTCTAAATTCGGAAGGACTGATTCCATAAAATTTCTTGAATGTTCTGGTGAAGGAAGAGTTGCTATTGAATCCGTATTGAAGAGAGAGTTCGGTAATACTTACGCTCTTTTGATGCAAAAGTATGGAGGCTGTTTTTTCAATTCTTTTGCGGGTGATGTACGAATTTAAAGTTTCATTGGTTATCGCCTTAAAAATGCGATGCAAATGAAAGGGAGAATAATACCCAACTTTGGCAACTATTTCCAATGATAATTCCGAGTTCAGATTTTCATCAATGAATACTAAAATGGTATTTATTCGTTTGATGTAGTCTTCGTTCATTTTTTTGGGTTCTAACTTTTGTTTTTGAAAGAGAAAAACTATTTAAACTATGCTTAAATGAACTTATATGCCTTATATGGTTAATTATTTTGATTCAAACTTCTTCACTTCAAATTTCTCTCCATCAAAAACGCCATAGGTAAAATAACTAATCCAGTCACCTAGATTCACATATTCAGAGTTTTCGCCAACAGGAACTATCATCGGTAAATGGCGGTGACCAAAAACAAGGTAATTGTAATGTTTGGTTTCTAGTTTTCTTTTGGAATACAAAATCAGCCATTCGTTTTCTTCGCCAAGGAATTTGACGTCTTCATCTCCTGAAATCAGTTTATTTTTTACCGAAAGGTATTGTGCCAGTTTCATTCCAATATCAGGATGAAGCCAACGATACAGCCATTTCGAGAAAGGATTCGTGAACACTTTCTTCATTCGTTTGTATCCTTTATCGCCAGGTCCTTTTCCATCACCGTGACCAATAAGAAAGGTTTTGTTGTTGAAAGTATATTCCTGATTGTCGTGATACACGGGGATGTTTAGCTCTTTTTCGAGATAATCGTTCATCCATAAATCGTGGTTGCCCACAAAGAAATAAATAGGGATTCCACTATCACGAATTTCTGCCAATTTGCCCAAAACCCGCACAAAACCTTTGGGAACAACGGTTTTGTATTCGAACCAAAAATCGAATAAATCGCCCAACAGGAAAATAGCTTCCGCATCTTTTTTGACTTCGTCTAGCCAAGCGACGAATTTTTTTTCTCTGGGAAAACTCAATTCAGGGGTTGGTGCACCAAAATGTTGATCGGAGGCGAAATATATTTTTTTGTTGGGTGTGATTTGCATAAGGCTAAAATAGGGATTTTTTGTAGACACGAATTTCACAAATTTACACGAAAAATTATTTTTATTAATTTCACAGATTCTTAAAATTAGATTAGAATGAATTTGCTTATTGAGCTTGTTACATTAATTTAATTCGTGAAAATTAGTGTAATTCGTGTGAAAATTTATTACAAATTGTCACTAGCAAACCATTCGGCGAAGGAAGATTCGGTTTCTTGCAGTTTCAAGGAAAATAGTTTGATGTTTTCAGGTAATCTGCCGATAATTCTTTTCGAAAAATCTACAACCATATTTTCGCTTGTAGGCTGATAATCAACTAATATAACGTGATGACCACGAGATTTTAATTCTTTGGCCAATTCGATATGTGGTGTAGTTCCGTTGAAAACCGAGGCGTGGTCAAATTGATCCACGATTTCTTCTTTCACGATTTTTTTCAAATCAGTAAAATCAATAACCATCCCGAATTTTGCATTGTTGCGGTCTGTTATGGGAGTTCCAATTACGGTAACCGACAATTTATAACTGTGTCCATGCACGTTTTTGCATTTGCCGTCATATCCGTAAAGTGCGTGACCGGTTTCGAAACCAAACTGCTTTGTAATCCTGATTTTGCTCATTATATTTTTATTTGAGTGCAAATTTAGTGAATCTACTCCTTTCTGTCTGCTTTTTTCGCCCGATAATACATCCAATAAGCAACGCCAACCAATAAAACAAAAGGGAGAAACGAACCTATAACGACTCCAATTTGATAACTGCTATCTGGTGCATCTTTTATTTTTTCTGCAACATTAACTTGTAGCAAAGGAAAGAGGAGGGATGTCATTGTTTATTTTTTAAATTGATTCAGTGCTTTTTTAGAGAAATCCGAAAGCACTAATTTTCCCGAAATTTCGGCTCTTTCATAAAGTAAAGTGTCCCAATTTTCAGTTTTTTCCCAAAGCACTTTTTTCATTTCCATTAAGGCTTCTGGATTATAACTGGCTAGTTTATTGGCGAAAGCTGTAATTTCTGTATCCAATTCGGTTGTGGTTTCATACACTTTGGCATATAATCCTTTTTGGTTTGCCCAAGCTGCGGTTTTCCATTCGGTGTCCAAAGTCATTTCGGCCATAGCACTTTGTCCAATTTTTCGGCTAACGGCTGGTTCTATTACGAATGGCCCAATTCCGATGGCTAATTCCGATAATTTTATGGTGCTTTCTGTGGTTGCCAAGGCATAATCGCAAGCGGCAGCAATTCCCACTCCGCCACCTACGGCTTTTCCGTGAATTCTTCCCACAATTATTTTCGAACAATTGCGCATCGCATTCATAACATTGGCAAAACCGGAAAAGAATTTTGTAGCTTCTTGCTGGTTGGAAACCGCCAAAAGTTCATCAAAAGAGGCTCCTGCACAAAAGGCTCCCGAACCACTGCTTTTTAAAATAATTACCGAAACTACAGCATTGTTGCTTAGTGCTTTGAGTTCATTAGTCAATCGGTTTAGCAAATCACTCGGAAAAGAATTGCTCGCAGGATGCCCAAATTCTAGGGTTGCGATTTTGTTTTCGATTGTAGTGATTAGTACCCCGTTTGGGTTTTGTTTTTCCATTGCACGAATTTTTATGTAAAGTTAAAAATATTAAGGGATGCTGGATATTTTTTTTAGAAATTTGCTTTGTGCTATAATTATATGTTATATTTGCGCCACAATTGGGGGATTAGCTCATTTGGCTAGAGCGCTTGCCTGGCAGGCAAGAGGTGGTCGGTTCGAATCCGATATTCTCCACTACAAAAAACCACTGGATTCAGTGGTTTTTTAGTTTAGATTATATTTGTATTTTAGTTTAATATTTTGAAATAGAATTACAAATATTTTATCTTTATGTACTACACTTATATCATTTACTCAAAAACTATTGATAAATATTATGTTGGCTCTTGTCAGGATGTACAAGAGAGACTTAAAGATCATTTGAATAGCAGAAGTAAATACACCAAACAGGCTAAAGATTGGGAATTAAAATATTTTGAAACTTCTTCTTCCAGAAGTGATGCTTATCAAAGAGAAATGCAAATCAAAAAAATGAAAAGCCGAAAATATATTGAAAGTTTGATAAAAAATGGTGAATTATAATTTCTAAAATTCGTATTATTGATGTGATTAATAGCGGTTTAACATGACGCATCTAGAATATCTTCAACTTTCTTCCGATTTGCAACACTTGCTAAAAACGATTCCGCTTCATTGGGGAACTGTTCAGAATGATGGAATGGATTGTAAAATCAAGATGTTCCAAATTAAAACCTTTGCCGAGTTGGAAATTCAAATCCAAAACTTGTCGGAAGAAGACAAGAATTATTTTCGAAGAAGATGGTTTTTGTGGAAATGTGCCCAATGCGACGAATACATTTTTTGCACGAATCCCAATGTGATTCCAAATCCCAATTCAAAAGACCAAGACTATGATATCGAATTTAATGGAAATCCACAATTGCGATTTGATATCAAAGGGACAGTCATTCCAATGAAATTCAGGGATAATGTTGATTCCGTAATTCAAGACCCGACCGAGATGGTTCGATTTTTCTATGAAAAGCAAAGTCGTGGCGTTCGTGACCATATTCAAAACCGATTGTTCATCGTTCATCATTCTTTTAGGAGTCCGGAAAGAGAAATGGTTTTGCGATGTCATTGGGATTACAAGATTGATTTATACAAGGAATATGCGGCTAAAATTACCCGAACGCCAAATTTTATTAACTACCAAAATGTTAAATCTGGTGTCGTATTTCTTTTCGAAAATATTGACAAAACGATTTCTCATAAATTTTTTTAGCAGTTTGATTTTTGTAAATTGCGCCCTATAAACTACACCACTTTGGACGCAGCATCACAAAAGAATTCCTTCTACGGCATCACCGAAATTTCCGAAAAATTGGGAGTTTCGCAAAAACTTGTTCGAAGACACATTGCGAGCGGAGCCTTGCAATCGACCAAAATTGGCGGAGTTTATAAAATTCCGGTACAATCATTGGAAGATTTCATCAATGATATCGAAATAAAAAACGAAGAATTATTGACCCCTGATTCCGCAGCCGAAAAGCCCAAAAACACTTCAAAATCGACCAACAATTATAAAAATAATTCGAAAGACGATGTCAATTGGGTGGATATTGCAGACGATTGGAAGAGTCCAAAAAAATCAAAACTCACCTTTGTGGACTTGTTTTCTGGAGCAGGCGGCATCACTAAAGGCTTTGAAATGGCGGGATTGAATGGTGTTTGCGGACTGGATTGGTTCGAAGCGGCCGGAAAAACGTATCGAAGAAATTTCAAACATCCGTTTATAGAAGGCGACATCAAATCACCCGAAAAGAAAGCCGAATTTTATGCCACCGTAAAAAAAGAATTAAAAGGAAGACCATTAAACATTGTAGCTGGCGGTTTTCCGTGCCAAGGATTTAGTATGGCGGGAAACCGAATTGTTGACGATCCCAGAAATTCCTTGTACAAAGAATTGTTGGAAATCGTGACGACCCTGAATCCCGAATTCGTGGTTTGCGAAAATGTTGTCGGGATCCGATCGATGCACAAAGGCAAAGTCGAAGAAATGATTATCAGTGATTTCAAGGTTGCCGGTTACGAAATGAAAGTAACGGTTTTGAGAGCTGCCGATTATGGTGTTCCCCAAAAAAGGGATCGTGTTATCTTCATTGGCAATCGCATCGATAAAACTAATTTTCACCCAACACCTTTTTTGAAACCAACGGAATATATTACTACAGGACAAGCCATTGGCGACTTGATGGAAATGGGCGATAACATCGAATTCAATCACGTGCTTACCAAACATCGTCCCGATATGGCCGAAAGAATGTTGCAACTTGAAGAGGGAAAAAGCCTGTACAAAGGTTATTCTGACGCTTGGAAAAAATGCCCTTGGAACGAAGCTTCCTGCACCATCAAAGAAAACCACGGTGGCGTAAACGTGCATCCCAAATTGCCAAGAGTCTTGACGGCAAGGGAAATGGCAAGAATTCAATCCTTTCCCGACGATTTTATTTTTGAAGGGCCAAAAAACAAACAATTGGTGCAATTAGGCAACGCCGTTCCACCATTATTGTCAAAAGCGATTGGTTTGGCGATTCGAAAATCCTATGATTTGGTTTAAAAATTAAATAAGCTGTGTAAACAATTGAACACAAGAATTATTTAATTTATTTCTTTTTAGAAAATTAAAATTACTGATATGACAAAAAGACTCTGGACTCGTGAGGAATTAATACTTGCATTTAATTTGTATCTCAAATTACCTTTTGGAAAAATGCATAAACATACTCCAGAGATAATACAACTTGCCAATCTTATTGACAGGACACCAAGTTCTATTGGCATGAGATTAGGTAATTTTGCTAGTGTTGATCCATATCATCAAGAAAGAGGAATTGGAGGTTTAAAAGGAGGCATGAATCAAGTAAAACCTATTTGGAATGAATTTTTTAAGAATCAAGAAGAATTAATTTTTCTGAGTGAAAAAATTCTTGCTCAAAAGGAAAACACTTCAATTGAAAATAAATATCAAGACATTCTTTTGGATTTAAAAGATTTAAAGGGAGAAACGGTAATTCGAGAAGTAAAGACTAGAGTAAATCAGTGTGTTTTTAGACAAATGGTCTTAACTAATTATACTACGAAATGTGCTATAACAGGAATTGATATTCCTGAATTATTATTAGCAAGTCATATCGTCCCTTGGTCAAAAAACGAAAAGGAAAGATTGAATCCTGAAAACGGAATTTGCCTTTCCGCACTTTATGATAAAGCATTTGATAAAGGATTAATTGGAATAAATTCAAACTATAAAGTGATTTTATCTATGGATTTAAAAAAGAAGAAAGAAACTTCTTTTTATCAAAACCATTTTGCTTCAATTGAAAATCAAAGAATTAATGATGGAATAAAATATTTGCCAAGAAAAGAATTTCTAGAGTATCATCTCGATACTATTTTCAAAAAATGAAAGGATTAAAATTATTTGCTATTTATAAGAATGGAGAGCATAAAGGAAACGAAAGAGGATCTTCCATAGAGGATGCAATAAAAAAATACTTGATTGCTTCGTCTTATAAAACTCTTTTGGATGATTCTGAATTCACATCACAATATACAGGCTGTTCGGCTGTTGAAAATGTTCATTTCATTAAACCTGTTTTTTGATTAAATTCAATAAGCCAAACATCTCCTAATTAAAGTTCTATTCGTATATCCATTTCCTAAACCTTGTCTGTTGTTTTATTTTCACAATGTTTTATTAAAGCGGCTGTTTTTATGGAAAAAGAATCCTAAGTTTGAGAAAAACAATAAATAAACACTTTATGAAAATTCAATTTAATACAGACAAAAACATAGAAGGTCACGAAAGATTAGAAACTTTTTTTACAGGAGAACTAGAAAAAGATTTGGCTCGTTTTGAGGATAAAATCACTCGTGTCGAGGTTCATCTTGGAGATGAAAACAGTGGAGAAAAAGGAGGGCTAAACGACAAGCGTTGCATGATAGAGGCTCGTCCCGCTAAACATCAACCCATAGCGGTTACCGCTCATGCAGACACGATTGAAAAAGCCTTTTTTTTGGCGGCAGAAAAAATCAAGAAAACCTTGACCACCACCTTTGAAAAACAGAATGCGTACTAAGGATTTTGTTTTTTTAGGTTAATTATAAATTCAAATCTAGCAGTCAAAAGGAAATCTTTAGACTGCTTTTTTTATGCGTAATAAACTAAAATAAAGTTTTGGTTTTGCCCAATTGCAAGAAATTCAATTTTTTTTCTAATCGTTTAAGATTTTCAATATCTTTATGTTAAAATAAGCGAAAAAATATGGAAAGCAATTTAGACAAAGCCAAAAATTTTTTTTCAACCAAAGGTTTTAAAAGAACATTCAAAATTATTGGGTTTTTCTTTATTGGATTATTTGCCTTGATATTGGTTGGTGCCATAGGCTTGCGTATTTATTTTGAAAGCAACAAAACCGAAATAGTTTCCAAAATTAATGCACAAATCAACGAGAATATTCAGGGAGAAGCCAAAATTGGCGACATTGGATACAAGTTCTTGATAGGATTTCCCAATTTTACCGTAGTCTTGAAAGACGTGGAACTGAAAGACAGTTTGATAGCCATTCATAAACGTCCAGTATTGAAAGCGGGTGAAATCGAGGTGCGTTTGAATGTTCTGGGGTTGTTGAAAAAAGAAGTCAACATCCACAAAATTGTCATTAACGATGCGACCATTGACTTGTATAAAGACAAAAACGGAGTCAGCAATTCCAATATCTTCAAACCGAAAAAGAAAAAAACAAAAAGTAATACCACGGCTTCCATTGATGAAGTGGTTTTAAAAAACGTCAATTTTATTTCAGAAAATCAGCAAGGCAACAAGCTATTTTCTTTTGAAATCAAGTCATTAAAAAGCAAAATAAAATTCTCGGATGAAGGTTGGGAAACGGACGTTCGTCTAGAAACCTTTGCCAAAAGTTTGGCATTTAATACTCGAAAAGGGAGTTTTGTGAAAAACAAAGCAATTGACGGCAAGTTGTCTGTTGCTTTTTCTAAAGCACAAAACAGGATTAGTGTGGTTACCGAGAATTTGGAAATTGGAGGAGATTCTTTTGATATCACGGCTCATTTTAACGTGGGAAAAGGAAATTCCCTGTTTGACATTGATATCAAGACCAAAATATTGTGGCGCAACGCTTATAATTTACTGTCCAACAATATTAGTTCAAAACTCAACAAGTTTGATCTGAAAGTACCACTCGCAGCGTCTTGTGTCATAAAAGGAGATATGAGCGTGAAAGGCGATCCAGAAATTGTGGTCAATGCCGTGATAAAAGACGATGAACTGAAAACCTCATACGGAGAAGTCAAGAATTGTAGTTTTAATGGAAAATTTACCAATAATTATAAAAAAGGAATAGGTTGTAATGATGCCAACTCTGCCGTAATCATCACTGATTTTGATGGTGAATACAAAGAAATTCCGCTAAACATTCCATCAGCAATTATCAATAATTTAGAGAAACCAGTTGCGACTGGTAAATTTAATTCAGAGTATGATGTCGTTAAACTAAAAAATCTGATTAATGAGGATTTCCTTAAATTTTCTGAAGGAACAGCCAAAGTAGATTTGGATTTTAAAGTGGATATCGTTGATTTAAAGTTGAACAAGCCTCATTTTACGGGAAATATCAACATCAATAACGCTAGTTTTTATTTCAAGCCCAAAAACATCAATTTTCAAAAAACAGACATCGTGCTTCATTTTACCGAACAAGCTTTGTTGATTGAAAAAATCAAATACCAAAACAAAGTAAACACGGTTTTAATGGAAGGAAGAGTGGATAACTTCCTCAATTTATACTATGATGCGCCTGAAAAAATGACTGTTAATTGGAAGATTTACAGCCCATATTTAGATGTAAAACAAGTAATAGGCGTCTTGTCTTATCACGATAAATCAGCACCCGTAAAAACCCAAAACAAAAATGAATCATCTGACCAACTACAAGAAATATTCAGTAAATCTAAAGTAAATCTTGATTTGTTGGTAGATAAAATGGCATTCAACAAAATGGTGGCAAACAAGTTTAAGGTCAATGTCAAGTTGACCAATGGCGGTTTATATGTTAAAAATGGATCAATGCAAGGTTTGACGGGAAGTTCCATTTCTTTTGATGCACAACTGGTTCCCAAAAACGAATTGGCGCTTTTCAAATCCAATATAAAATTGAGCGGTGGTTCAATTACAAATTTTTTGGCCTCGTTCAATAATTTTGGTGTAAAATCTTTTAAACCAAATGACATCAAAGGAAAACTTTCGTTTACAGCTTCTCTTTCGGGACTCCTGAATTCAGAAAAAGATTTAGTGAAAAGCTCGCTCGCCGGGAATTTTGATTTCCAAATTAAAAACGGTGCTTTGGTCAATTTCGAACCTATCAAAAAAATTGGAAAAACGGCCTTCCCAAATAGAAACGTAGGCAATATTACTTTTAGTGATTTAAATGGAATCACGACAATAAATGGAGATATAATAACGGTTAAAGAATTTAAAATGACATCCAATGTTTTGAATTTAGATGCCAAAGGAACCTATTCATTGTCCCATAAAGGAACGAATCTGGGCGTGAGAATTCCATTGAGAAACCCAAAAGACGATTACAATATTGCAAATCTTAAAGAAAGGGAAGCCCAAAGATACAAAGGGATTGTAGTAAGCCTGCTCGTAGTTGATGGAAAAGACGGTGAAACCAAAATCAAATTAGGAAAAGTCTCAGAAGAAGAAGCACCGAAAGAAAAACAAAAAACAAAAAAAAATAGAATTTTCTAATGGCTCGGAATCAATTTTGATGGGTTTACGATTGGTCAATTCGAGGAATATTTAGTTCTATTTATATTCATAAAAGGTATTATAAATTTCCTTAATTTTGCCACCCGAGACCTTTAGGTCGAACGGTACGAAGTAAAAATATTCAATAAAAGCGTGGGAAGTAAAAATAAGTTAAAGAGATTCAAGGAAAACGAAACATTTGATAATGTTTTTCAACCTTCAAGAGAAGAAGTAGTAGGAGATTTATTCCCGCTTAGAGGCAAATGGAACGCTGATTTTTTTAAAAATGACAATCCAATTGTTATCGAATTAGGCTGTGGTAAAGGTGAATATTCCGTCGGTCTTGCCGAAAGATATCCCAATAAAAACTTTGTCGGAATCGATATCAAAGGAGCTCGTTTTTGGCGAGGAGCCAAGACTGCCGTTGAAACAGGATTGCATAACGTGGCTTTCATTAGAACCCAAATCGAATTAATCAATCATATTTTTGCCGAAAACGAAGTAGATGAGATTTGGATTACTTTTCCCGATCCACAAATCAAATACAAACGCACCAAACACAGAATGACCAATTCGGAATTTTTGCAATTGTACAAAAAAATCCTCAAAAAAGATGGCGTTGTCAACTTGAAAACCGATAGTGAATTTATGCACGGTTACACTTTGGGATTGTTGCACGGTGAAGGTCACGAGGTGTTGTATGCCAATCATAATGTTTATGTAAACGAAGGGAGTCCAGAGGAAGTAACTGCTTTTCAGACTTTTTACGAAAAACAATATTTAGAAATTAACAAAGCCATTACATACATTCGATTTAAAATTAAAGAATAAACGTTTTTTAACCCTGACACATCATAAATGAATTACATAACGCCCTTATTTTTCGGTTTTATTAGTGCTATTATAGGGATTATTCCGCCAGGATTAATCAATATGACTGCCGCCAAAGTAAACCATAAAGAAGGAAAACGGAATGCATTATGGTTTGTTTTGGGAGCAATACTGGTTATTTTCTTTCAGGTTTTTTTTGCCATCTTATTTGCAAAAATTATAAACGACCGACCAGATATTGTCACTTTATTGCGCGAAATAGGTTTTGGCATTTTTACGGTCTTGACTATCTATTTTTTAGGAATAGCCAAAACGCCTAAGGGAAAATCAAAGAAATTAAAAAAAAGCAGTAAAACTAAAAGGTTTTTTCTGGGAATGTTGCTTTCGGCGCTCAACTTTTTTCCTATTCCCTATTATGTTTTTGTTAGCATATCCTTAGCTTCCTACAAGTTGTTTTCATTCGATATGACTTCGATTTTAATCTTCGTTAACGGATCGATAATAGGTTCTTTTTTAGTGTTTTATTTTTATATTTCCTTTTTCAACAGAATAGAAAGCAAGAGGGATTATATTATGAAAAACATGAATACTATCATCGGGAGCATCACAGGATTGATTTCGATAATTACTTTGATCAATATCATCAATTATTATTGGTAACAGAATGGCCAAACCAAACGACAATTTTTTCGAAAGAGTTTATGCCGTCGCTCGACAAATCCCTTATGGAAAAGTCACTTCGTATGGTGCTATTGCAAAAGCATTGGGAACTGCCCGATCTGCTCGAATGGTAGGCTGGGCAATGAATGCTTGTCATAATATGGATGATGTTCCAGCGCACCGTGTCGTAAACAGAAAAGGATTGCTGACCGGGAAACACCATTTTGATGGCGCTAATTTAATGCAACAATTGCTAGAAAGCGAAGGAATTGTTGTGGTGGATAATCAGATTATTGATTTCGAAAAACATTTTTGGGAACCGGAAATGAGTTTTTAATTCTCTAAATTTTTTAGTTGAAAATACTTTAAAATCATGCATTTCCCATTATAATAAATCATTCCCAAAAGCTTTATAATAAGAACTTTTCACAGTATCTTTGCATTTTAGAATCAGTTTAAATAAGTGTAATATTTCGATTGTAAATAATCAATTGGGAACCATAATAAGCATATGAAATTAGATAGAAAAGAAATACTTAAAGCATTAGAAACCATTACTGTTGCTGGCGAGGGTAAAAATATGGTTGAAAGTGGTGCAATTGCAAACGTAATCACTTTTGGAGACGAAGTAGTGGTAGATTTAGTACTGCACGTTCCAGCAATGCACATCCGAAAACGTGCCGAAGACGACATTAAAAAAACTATTTTGGAATTGGTTTCTCCCGAAGCCAAAATCAAAATTAACGTTAAAGTTGAAACTCCTGAAAAAGTGGAAATTAAAGGGAAAGCCATTCCTGGAATACAAAATATTATAGCTGTTGCTTCTGGTAAAGGAGGCGTAGGGAAATCTACCGTTACGGCAAATTTGGCTGTATCTTTAGCAAAAATGGGATTCTCGGTAGGAATTCTTGATGCCGACATTTATGGGCCGTCAATGCCTATTATGTTTGATGTCGAAACTGCAAAACCACTTTCGGTTGAGGTAGATGGAAAATCAAAAATGAAACCTATCGAAAGTTATGATGTCAAAATACTTTCTATTGGATTTTTTACTTCTCCAAGTCAAGCTGTTATGTGGCGTGGGCCAATGGCAGCAAAAGCATTAAACCAAATGATTTTTGATGCGGATTGGGGTGAGCTAGACTTTTTATTGATTGATTTGCCACCAGGAACAGGAGATATTCATTTGTCTATCGTTCAAGCTTTGCCTATTACGGGTGTTGTTGTGGTAAGTACTCCACAAGCCGTGGCTCTTGCCGATGCCAAAAAAGGTGTTGCCATGTTTATGTCTGAAGCTATCAATGTTCCTGTTCTCGGAATTATAGAAAATATGGCCTATTTCACACCAGAAGAGTTGCCAAGCAACAAATATTACATCTTTGGAAAAGAAGGAGCCAAAAATCTTGCAGAAGATTTAGCAGTGCCATTTTTGGGAGAAGTTCCAATTGTACAATCTATTCGTGAAGCGGGAGATTTTGGACGCCCGGCAGCAATGCAAACGGGATCTATTATAGAATCTGTTTTTGAAGATATTACAAGAAATGTAGTTCGAGAAGTAGTTAACAGGAATGAAAATTTGCCTGCTACCGAAGCTGTAAAAATAACCACAATGGCAGGTTGTTCATCAGTGAAAAAATAATTTCGAAATTCACCTAAGCGGTAATTAAAATAAAAAAATGACAACAGAAGAAATTACTAATAATGTTCTAAAGGCACTTGAAGAAATCAGGCCTTTTTTGAATTCTGACGGCGGCGACATTAAGCTCGTTTCTATCGAAGATGACAAACATGTAACCGTTCGTCTTGAAGGAGCATGTAACAGTTGTAGCGTGAGTCATATGACATTGAGAGCTGGCGTGGAAACCACTATCAAAAAATATGCACCACAAATAGAAACTGTTGTCAACATTGCATAGAAAAACATAGTTTGATCCTGTTTTTCAACGCAAACAAAACACAATTAATAAAACATTACCCAATTTACCAGTATTAAAAAATGGATGTATTAATAAAAATAAAAGACAGAGAAGGAGCTATACATGAATTACAAGCTCCAACGGATATGGCAATGAATATTATGGAACTTTGCAAAGCTTATGAGCTTCCTGTGGAAGGAACTTGTGGTGGAATGGCGATGTGTGCTTCTTGTCAATGCTATGTTCTTAATGAAGTGGAATTGCCAACTATGGGAGATGATGAAGAAGCGATGCTTTCAGAAGCTTTTCACGTGAAACCAAATAGTCGTTTGGGTTGTCAAATTCCTATTACTATGGATTTGGAAGGTTTAGAATTAGAATTGGCACCTGAATCATAGAAAATCAATGCGCTAATTGTTTTTTCAAAAATCAAATTTATTCTTAAGTTATCCTTCACTTGGTTTTTAAAATGGATATATCAATAAAGATTACCGACCGAAGAGGTCAAACGCATGAAGTAAAAGTTCCTACCGATATGGGGCTGAACATAATGCAAGTAGTTCAGGCTTATGAATTAGAACCGTTGGGTACTGTTGGAATGTGCGGCGGAAAGCTAATGTGTCCTACTTGTCAATGTTATGTTCAAAACGATGTTGGCTTACCTGAAAAAAGGGAAGAAGAAGTGGGTACGCTTTCGAGATTGTTGCATGTAAAATCCAATAGTCGTTTGAGTTGCCAAATTTCTGTTACTACAGCATTGGAAGGTTTGGAAATAGAATTAGCTCCATTATTTTAGTTGATAAAAAAACATAAAAAAGGCTTTTCACTGATGAAAAGCCTTTTTTATTAGGTTTGTGTCTAGTCCTGAAATAGCGATACACAAAAAGTATCCTATGGAAGTACCTCAAGAATCACGGTATGTAAAGCGTACCCAAAAAGACTACACGATGTCTTTTAAATTACAAATCATTCAAGAAATTGAACGTGGAAACCTGTCAATAACAGAAGCCAAAAAACAATACGGAATTCAAAGTTATGCTACAATTCTAAATTGGCTTAGGAAATTTGGTAACTTTGATTGGGAAAATCAAACCCCTTCTACTATGGCAAAGAAACCTGAACAAAAGATTATGGAACTTGAAGCCCAAGTCAAACTCTTAGAAAAACAAAAGGCATTTCTAGAGAGACAGGCTTTTGTTGCAGACAAGAAAGCTATCCTGTTTGATATGATGATTGATTTAGCAGAAAAAGAATATCAAATCGATATCCGAAAAAACTCTGTACCCGAACAATCGCCCATTTCCAACAACAAGAACAACAAACAATAGCATTTACCTGTTATTTGTTCGGGATAGACAGACAGGTTTATTATCGACGAATTAGAAGAAAAATAGTTAAACAAGACAAAGCCAGACAGGTTATTTTGATGATTGATACTATCAGGAAAACAATGCCTAGAATAGGTGCTCGAAAACTATATTATCTTTTGTTGAACAAACTCCAAGCACTTAAAATCGGGAGAGATAAATTCTTTGATATACTAAGAGCTAACCATTTATTAATACAGCCAAAACGTTCTTATCATATAACGACCAACTCGCATCATCGTTTTAGAAAACACAGGAATCTAATTTTAGATATAGAAATAAACAGGCCTGAACAGGTTTGGGTATCTGATATTACATACATCGGAAAAAGGAACAATCCGTGTTACTTAAGTCTGATTACCGATGCGTATTCTAAAAAGATAATGGGATATTATGTTGCTGATAACTTAAACACTCAAAGCAGTGTGATAGCTTTAAAAATGGCTCTTAAACAAAGAAAAGATTTTAATTTACCATTAATACATCATTCCGATAGAGGCTTGCAATATTGTTCCAATGAATACCAAAAAGAGCTTATCAAAAATAAGGTTTTATGCAGTATGACGCAAAACTCAGATCCTTATGAGAATGCTGTAGCAGAAAGAATAAATGGAATTTTAAAACAAGAATTTATGATTGATAAATACAGTCAAAAAACAAAAATAATAAACAAAATTATCAAGGAATCTGTCGTTATTTATAATGAAATCAGACCCCATTATTCAAATTATATGCTGACACCAAATCAAATGCATTCTCAAAACAAGATTAATATGAGAACCTATAAAACAAAAAACAGCAACAAAAACGTTTTTGTTGCTGTTTAATATTTAATTTTATCTAATAATCTGTATCGCTTTTTTAGGACGGGACATTGCTTTGAAGTTTTTCAGGAAATTAAGCCATTTCCATCTTCAGCTTGATTTGTTTCTCTATTGCGTCCCAAAGGCCGATTCGTTTTTCTAAAGCCAATACAGAAACGGCTTCCACATCTGCCCATTTTTGCGCATCAGTTCCACAAAGTTCTGTTATCATTTTCATAGCCATTGGTCCGTGTTCATCAGCATCCAATTCGATATGTCTTTCAAAATAGTAGATTAATTTGCTCAAATCGGTTTCGGGAAAATTAGCCTGAAAGTTTTTCAAGATAACAGTAAACATACTAGGAATTAAATCTTCTCTTCCAAAGGTAAAGGCGGCTGCAATTTCATGTGTTTTGCCTTCGTCAATCACTCTAAAAGTAAAGTCTAAAAAGGCTTTAATATTGGGATGTAAGCTGCTTTTTTTAATGGCAACATAAATGTTTTGAAGTGAATTAACTTCTGATAAAAATCCCTCAATGCCAGATGTGTTTGCGCCACAAGCTTTCATTGCTTCAATATACATTTCGTAATGACTTTGGTGGCGACCGTCAATCGACAAATCGGATTCTTCAGCAAGAACAATTTCATTTATTAAATACCTTGTTTCAGGGTTTTTTGTAGCGAACCAAGGGGTGGTTGTACAGGTTAATTTTGCCTGCAAAGCTTTTAACAAAGACATAAAATCCCAAACGGCATAAACGTGATTTTCTAAAAAGCAGTTTAAAGACTCGATGTTTTTTACCTTTCCATACAAGGAATGCTGTAATAGTAAGTCTTTTTTGGGTTGTATCTTGTTGTTTATTGTTGCAATATTCATAGTTTAAATTTTTTTAATGACAAAAACCCGTTCCAATTTATCGGAACGGGTTTTGTAATAAATAGAATCTTAATTATTATGCTTCGAATGGAAGTATAGATACATAAGATTTATTGTCTCTTTTCTTTTGGAAGAAAACAACTCCATCTACTCTTGCGTGTAGTGTGTGATCTTTACTAATGTAAACGTTTTCACCTGGATTATGTTTTGAACCTCTTTGTCTTACGATGATGTTCCCTGCGATAGCAGCTTGTCCACCAAAAATCTTAACGCCTAAACGTTTTGATTCTGATTCTCTACCATTCTTGGAACTACCGACACCTTTCTTGTGAGCCATGACGTATTAGTTTTATTTTGTTATTATTCTTGTGTGTCTTCTTTTTTAGCTTTTGGAGCTGCTTTTTTAGCTTTTGGAGCTACATCAACAACTTCTTCAGTAGCTACTGCTTCTTTTTTAGGAGCTGCTTTTTTAGCACCTGAAGCTGTAATACCTTCGATTACAATTTGAGTAAGATACTGACGGTGTCCGTTTCTCTTTTTATAACCTTTTCTTCTTTTCTTTTTGAAAACGATTACTTTATCTCCTTTTAAGTGTTGTAACACTTTGGCTTCTACTGAAGCACCTTCTATAGCTGGGGCGCCTATTGTGATTGTACCGTTGTCGTCTAACAAATAAACTTTGTCGAAAGAAACTTTAGTTCCTTCTTCATTTGCCAAACGGTGAACGTAAACCTTTAGGTCTTTGCTAACTTTAAACTGTTGCCCTGCTATCTCTACGATTGCATACATAACAAATTGTTTTATAAATTTTTAAGGTTGCAAATATACAACTAAATATTTATCCTGCAATTAGTTCCCGCAAAAAAATAATTTATTCCCTTAAAGGCTTGTTTTTAAAGGCTTTTGAATGATTTACAAGTGTTAATCTAGCTTAAAAGTGTTAATTTTTTTACAAAGTAAGAAAAATTAGTCATTATTGAATAGAAAAAAGTATTTTTGATGTAACAATATTACGAGTTTGATTACCAACTGTAAATAAAAAATTTATTAATCCTTATGAAAAAATCAATAATGGCGTTAAGTGCTGCACTTTTGCTTGGAGGAATTGCTTCTGCCCAGAAAGTCAATTTCGAAGAATATACTTTAGAGAATGGGCTGCATGTTATTTTGCACAACGATTCTTCTGCTCCTGTGGTCGTAACTTCGGTAATGTATCACGTGGGTGCAAAAGACGAAAATCCTGAAAGAACTGGTTTTGCCCACTTTTTTGAACATTTATTGTTCGAAGGAACTGAAAATATTAAAAAAGGAGAATGGTCCAAAATCGTTTCTTCTAATGGAGGAATGAATAACGCCAATACTACGGATGATAGAACATATTATTACGAAGTATTCCCTTCAAACAATCTAGAATTAGGACTTTGGATGGAATCCGAAAGAATGATGCATCCCGTCATCAACCAAATTGGTGTTGACACCCAAAATGAAGTCGTAAAAGAAGAAAAAAGAATGCGTATGGACAATCAACCCTACGGAAATTTTTTTACTGTCGTAAAAGAAAACATATTTAAAGTTCATCCCTATCGCTGGATGCCCATTGGCTCGATGGAACATTTAGATGCCGCCACCTTGGAAGAATTTCAGGATTTCAATAAAAAATTCTATATCCCAAACAATGCTGTTTTAGTAGTTGCAGGCCAGATTGACATTGCTCAAACCAAAGAATGGGTACAAAAATATTTTGGCGCTATCAAAAGAGGAGAGAAATTGAAAAAACAAACTTTTATCGAAGAACCAATAACACAAACCATAAAAGCAACCTATCAAGATCCAAATATCCAGATTCCCGCAATTATAACCTCTTACAGAACTCCATCGATGAAAACTAGAGATGCCCGAGTTTTGGATTTAATTTCTTCCTATTTAAGCGGTGGTAAAAGTTCAAAACTTTACAAAAAAATAGTCGACGAGAAGAAAATGGCATTGGAAATAGGTGCTTTTGGCTTAAGTCAAGAAGACTATGGTATTTATAATATCCTTGGTTTGCCAATGGCTCCATTTACATTGGCAGATATTTTAAAAGAAATTGATGAAGAGGTTGTAAAAATTCAAACCGAATTGATTTCTGAAAAAGACTATCAAAAATTACAAAACATTTTTGACAATCAATATGTAAATGCGAATTCCAACTTAGAAGGAATTGCCGAAAACTTGGCAAAATACCATATGCTTTATGGCGACATCAATTTGATTAACACCGAAATTGAATTATACCATTCTATTACAAGAGAAGAAATTAGGGAGGTTGCAAAAAAATACTTAAATCCTAATCAAAGATTGATTTTGGACTATGTTCCTTCAACTGAAAAAGCTCAAAACTAAGATATCATATCATGAAAAAAACAAGTATAATAGTATTCATTTTGCTCTTAACTGGATTTATGCAAGCACAAGACCGTCCGCAACCAAAACCTGGAAAAGCTCCAGTGGTAAACATCAAAAAACCACAAACTTTTGTTCTGGCAAATGGTTTGAAAGTGATGATTGTAGAAGATCATAAATTACCCCGAGTGACTTATAATCTTACCTTAGACAATGCTCCTTTTGCAGAAGGAAAAATAAAAGGTGTTGACGATTTGACAAGCAGTTTAATAGGAAATGGGTCTAAAAAAATAGCCAAAGACCTTTTTAACGAAGAGATAGAATTTTTAGGGGCAGATGTCAACTTTAGTTCGAGTGGTGCTAGTGCCAATTCCCTTTCTAAATATGCCAATCGAATACTCGAATTGATGGCCGATGGTGCATTGAACCCAAACTTCACCCAAGCAGAATTCGACAAAGAAAAAGCCAAAATACTGGAAGGCCTTAAGTCACAAGAAAAGAATATTACAGTAATTTCCAAAAGAGTCACTGATGCTTTAGCTTTTGGAAAAAACCACCCATCAGGTGAATTTATGACCGATGAAACCTTGAAAAATGTAACACTTGCCGATGTTCAAGCCAATTATCAAAACTATTTTGTACCTGAAAATGCCTATTTAGTAATCATTGGCGATGTAAAATACAAGAAAATCAAACCCGTTGTCGAAAAACTATTTGGCAAATGGGAAAAAAGAAGCACGCCTAAGTCAACTTATCCTGTGCCAGAAAATGTCGGCTTCACCCAAATCAATTTTGTGGATATGCCCAATGCCGTGCAATCTGAAATTTCATTGGTAAATACGCTGAAGTTAAAAATGAGCGATCCTGATTTTTTTCCGGCAGTTATCGCAACTTATATTCTAGGTGGCGGCTCTGAGAGTTATTTGTTTATGAATTTAAGAGAAAAAAATGCATGGACTTATGGCGCATATGCTGAAATTGGATCTAGTAAATATGATTCAAAACTAAAATCAACAGCGGCAGTAAGAAATATGGTTACGGATAGTGCCGTTGTGGAATTCATCAAGGAAATTAAAAAAATCAGGACTGAAAAAGTAAGCGAAGAAGCCCTTACAGATGTCAAAGCTCGCTACATTGGTCGTTTTGTAATGCAAGTTGAGAAACCTCAATCAGTGGCTCGATATGCCTTGAACATTGAAACAGAAGATCTTCCCGCAGATTTTTATGAAAACTACATCAAAAATATAAATGCCGTAACTCCTGAACAAGTTCAGCTTGCCGCCAATAAATATTTTCTGGTTGACAACACCAGAATCGTGATTGCTGGAAAAGGTGCCGATGTGATTCCTGGTCTGGAAAATCTAAAAATTCCGATATTTTATTTTGATAAATACGGTAATCCTGTAGAAAAACCAGTTCTCAAAAAAGAGGTTCCAGCAGGCGTAACTGCCAAAATTGTTTTGGACAATTACATCAAGGCCATTGGTGGCGAAAAAACAATTGCTACTGTAAAAACAATTTCAATGCTGGGTTCAACAACAATTCCACAAGCACCATCACCTTTGACTTTTACCAATAAAGTGGACAGTAAAGGCAAATTGATGGTTGAAATAGCTATGGGACCAATGAGTTTGATGAAACAAGTAGTCAACGAAAAAGGCGCTTATGTGGTGCAACAAGGACAAAGAAAAAACATTGAAGGTACAGATTTAGCCGAAATGAAAGCCAGTGCGATTCCTTTTGAAGAAGTGCAATTGGCCAAGAAAGCAGGGATAGTTCTTACCGGAATTGAATCCATCAACGGAAGCGAAGCTTATGCGGTGCAAAACGGAAAAACAACTTTATACTATGATAAAAAATCTGGTCTTAAAGTAGCGGAAGCCAAAACAATGGAGAAAGCTGGAAAAACAATGACACAAACTACCAACTACGGAGATTACAGAGCCGTGAAAGGTGTGAAAGTCCCTTTTAACATTGTTCAAAATGTGGGTTTTGAATTGGATATAAAAATGTCTGACGTAAAAATTAATGAAGGTGTTACCGACGCTGATTTCCAATAAAAAGAATCTGGAATAAAACAACAAAGGCTGTCCCAAAAGACAGCCTTTGTTGTTTTTATATTCGGCTGCAAACTGGACACCGATTACTGATTACTACTTTTTTGCCGATAGATAAACTCCAAACAAAATGATGAAAGCTCCCAAAAACTGGACAGGTGTCAGCATTTCATTATCCAATAATCCCCAGCCAAATGCCACAACAGGAATTAAATAAGTGACTGAAGTAGCAAAAACAGGCGATGAAATTTGAATGTTCTTAAAGAAAATAATATTGGCAATTCCAGTCCCCATCACTCCCAAAATCAAGACGAAGAATACGGAATGCTGAACACTTTCAACGGTAATTACCTCAAAAAAACCAGAGAAAAACAAAACCAAAATTGCAGGTACAAGCAGCACCAAAAAATTACCAGTAGAGATGCTTAACGGACTCAAATCCGACAAATATTTCTTGATTAAATTGACATTTATCGCATAACAAACAGAGGCTATCAAAACCAAGATTGCGTAATAATAATTTTGATCGGGATGATGTAATGCTCCGTTTATTATTAACAAAAAAGTTCCTATTAACCCAATAATTACTCCAAAAACCTGAGCTCTTCTAAAACTTAATCCAAAAGCCAAAAAACCAAAAATCAAGGTGTTTAATGGTGTCAAGGAATTCAGGATAGAACTTACTGTACTGTCGATTTGGGTTTGGGCAATCGCAAAAAGATAGGCTGGAAAAAATGTACCCAAAGTCGCCGTCAAGGCTATGTATTTCCATTGAACACGAGGGATTTTAGCCAAACTTTTAAAACCAATCAACAACAAAAAAATGGCAGCAAATATAATTCTCAAAGACCCGAGTTGCATTGGCGTCAAGCCGACCAAACCTTTCTTTATCAGGATAAATGAACTTCCCCAAATAAGCGCCAACGTTATCAAATAAACCCATTTCAGCTGTTTAGATTCCATAAACTAAATTTTGGCTCAAATTTGTAATTATTTTATGAATTAACAGTGTTTTTTTTCGCTAATTTTGTCCTCAATAACAAGATAGTTAAAACTATTAAAACCCCAATTCTAATGAATTTTTCAAAATCAATATTGGTAATAACACTTGCAGGCCTTTTGTTTGTAGGTTGTAAAGAAAAAACAGAAGATGCTGTTTCTGATACAGGAACCGAAAATAGTACTCCAAAAGCAAAAAAAGAAATTGCCGCAGCAAATTTACAAACGGCAAGTTTTACCATAAAAGGAATGACTTGTGCCATTGGTTGTGCCAAAACAATTCAGGAAGAACTCAATGGACTGGATGGAGTTCAAACTGCAACCGTATCTTTCGACAAAGAATCTGCAACGGTATCTTTCGACAAAACCATATTAACTCCTGAAAAACTGACTAAAGTTGTTGAAGCAACCGCGGACGGAAAAACATACAAGGTTTCGGATATGAAATAATTCGTTGATTTTTAACGACAAATATGTTTCAAAAATTTAAAAGTTTCTCCAATCGAGAAACTTTTTTTATGGAAAATAATGAAAGATTTTAACAAATAAGGTTCTACTGGAAATGTTGTGAACATTCTTTTTTAAACCATTAAGAAAATTAAGAACACTGCAAAGCTTAATTTTCTTAATGTTTTAAATATTTTGACTTTTACAAAAACACCTATAGAACCTTAATCGAAAAATAATTCCGATTTATACTTCCATACAATCCAAAAAAACAATCCCAAATACATCATGCAGATTACAAATTTCATAAAACTGCCAGCCAGAAAACCTATGAACGAACCTGTTGCAGCCTTGAAAGCACGATGATGGTCTTTGTAGTCGTAAATAAGTTCACCAACAAAAGCACCAACAAAAGGCCCAATGATAAATCCAAAAGGAATGGGAGCAAAAATCCCCACAATCAAACCAATGTTCGTTCCCCAAATACCATAAGAACTTCCTCCAAATTTCTGGGTTCCCTTGGCAGGAATAACATAATCTAGTACCGAAACCAGCACGGTAATCAAGAAGCAAATTCCCAGAATCCAATAATTGGCAGGAACGGCATTCGTGAAATAGAGCAGGACTAATCCAATCCAACTCAAGCTTGGTCCTGGCAAAACTGGCATAAAGCTTCCAAAAACACCTAGAACCATAAGTGCAAAACCAATAATGAGAAGCAGTAAATCCATAAAGTATTTTTTTAGTATTTTTGAAAATTAAAACAGTACTTTTAAACAAAATTAAAACAGCATTTGTTCCGTTAACGAATATGAGGAAAATTATTCTAATATTATTTTTTTTATCACAACTTTTTAGTTCCTGTCAATATTTCGACAAGCAAGTGCCTTCAGAAAAGGAATTGTTGCAAAAGGAATTGAAAGCCATCAACTGGAAAGAAGTCGATGAGTTTCCGTCGGTTGCCGGTTGCGAAAAAATAGAGAATAAAACACTGCGTCAGCAATGCTTTTTTGAGTATATGACACAGCTAATCCAGCAAAGATTAAGTGTTGACACCCTTTCGATACTCTATCCTGAGCTAGACACGATAGAAGTGAAAGTTACAGTTTTTCCCAACTCAAGAATTATATTCGAACCCCTATTTCCAAAAGATTCCGTTGCTTATGATACCGTAAAAATTGATAGCATTCTCAAAGCACGTTTGGTTGGATTTCCCAAAATAAATCCTGCTATTAAGCGAGGAATCCCGGTAAAAACGCAATTTATTCTTCCGGTTATTCTAAAAGTGGAGTAGTCAATGCCGTTTACATTTTCACATCCAGCAATTATTTTCCCTTTTTTAAGAAATAAAAAACTTTCAGCAACAGCGTTGATAGTAGGTTCAATGTCTCCTGATTTTGAATATTTTTTTAGAATGAAAATTCAAAGTGAAATTAGCCATACTTTCTTAGGAATATTTCTAATTGATTTTCCTTTGGGTTTTATTGTAATGTTTGTTTTTCATAAAATTATTAAGAAGCCATTAATTGAAAATTCACCTGCTTTTTTTAGCCTAAGAATGCAGAAATTAAAAGAATTAAATTGGAATTGCTTTTTTAAAAATAATGTTTTTATTGTATTAATTTCGTTTTTTCTAGGAACAGTTTCTCATCTTTTATGGGATTCATTCACACATTGGGATGGCTATTTTGTACAACGAATATTTTTTTTAAATTTAGAGCTTTATTCAGTTCCTTTATACAAAATTGCACAGCATTTAAGTTCATTAATTGGGATGATATTTATAGCACATTACATCTATAAACTTCCCGTTAGAAAGGAAACTATAACAAAGCCAAAATGGAAATATTGGCTCATAGTATTAGTTTTGACTTTTGTTTTTATATCGATTCGATGGACTTTTGGATTGTCATTTAATCAAATAGGGAATATTGTTGTAAGCCTTATTTCTTCAACAATTTTAGCATTGACTTTTGCGGGTTTAAATTTCAGGAGTAAAAGAGTTATTTAAAAAACTTCCTTCCATTCCATTCGTATTTTCCAAACAAAGAATACAAGGCCACGGTTACACTGAAAAAAGGATAAAGCAAACTGCTTGTTAAAAAGAACTGCGATTTATTTTTTAAGAACACGTTCGTTTTATTAATTAAAGCAAAGTCGACAGCAAATTTCGCCAATGGCAAAAAAATTAATAAATAAAAGTTCCCAAGCCCTAACAACAAACAATAAACAACAAACAACAAACCAACATTCCCTCCAAAAACAATCAAACCCAAACCTTTCCCAAAACTGCTTTGATACGAACCTGTTTTCGAAGCCCAGCGCACTCTTTGATGGAACAAAGATTTCCAATCGTTCACCGGTTTTGTGGTGACAATATTATTTTCGGATTTCAAATAATGGACTTTCTCGGGGAATTGGGTAATCGCCTTTTGCAACAAAAAGACATCGTCGCCACTGGCAATTCCATCATTTCCTTCGAAACCATTTAAGTCTTGAAAAAAAGATTTGGTGTAGGCAAAATTGGCGCCATTGCACATAAAACCTTTTCGTAAACCAAAGCTTCCTATCGTTGCGCCTTGTAAACTGGCCAAATCCAATTGTTGAAAATGATGTAAAAAGGAATTCTTGCAATCATAAGTTACAGCTCCAGCAATCATCGAAACGGAATGCAATTGAATGTAATTGTCCAATGCCAACAACCAGTTTTTATGAACCACGCAATCTGCATCGGTTGTGATAATCCAATCGGTTTTTACGATTTGCATTGCCGTTGAAATGGCGTCTTTCTTGGGTGAATTCGAAAACCTAATGTTCTTAATTATTTGAATACTGAATACTGAATACTGAATACTGAACACTTCTTCAGAATCATCATCAACCAAAATCACTTCAAACAAATCAGCAGGGTAATCCAGTTTCGAAAAGCTATTCAAAAGCTTGGGCAGGTTTTCGGCTTCATTGCGAAAAGGAACTATAATCGAGAATTTTGTTTTGGGTTTTAGTCCAAGATAATCAAAGGAATTCACTTTTGTGAAACCATAAATTAAGGAAATAATCGCCAAGCAATAAACGAATAACATAATGTATAAAACAATTATAATCATCATCTTTTTATTAAGTTCCGTCTCCCTCTCCTTTGGAGAGGGTTGGGGTGAGGATTTTGAAATTCATCACATAATAACTGCCAATAACAACGGGCAAAACCACGTTCAAAAACCACATCAAGGTGCTTATAAAAACCACAATCCATTCATTCACACCCAGAATTCCGAAGAAATAAACGGCAACACTTCCTTTTACGGCAAAGTCCAAAAATTGAAAAGTGGGCAAGGAGGAAGCCAAAAAGTAAACGCTTACAATGGTAGCCATCAAGGTAAAATAAGGCAAATCAACATCAAAAGCCAAGAACAAAAAATAGTATTGGTGCGAAAAAACCAAGTAGCGACAAACCGCCAGAAATATATTTTTCTGATGTATTGATTTGGGAATTTCTTTGGTTTTGTGGATCAGCCTTTCGATCGAATAGCCTTTGATATTTATTTTCTTTGAAAAAAATAAAATCACAAAAAGCAAAAAACAAATTACAAAAAGCATCGACACCGTTTTTGTTGTGATGATATTGTAATTGGCATTAAAATACAACAATCCAAATATTCCAAAAACTACCGACAAAATCATCTGGATTCCGTTGCAAATCAAATTCAAAAAGACAATTATTTTGGCTTTCGATTTTTCAAAATACAAGGCTTTTCCGGCATATTCTCCCACGCCGTTTGGGGTAAATAATCCTGCTGTCAAAGCGCTAAGAACTTGTTTGGTAGCCTCCAGTAAAGAGATTTTATGGAGAAAGGAAACTAAGTTTTTCCATTTCAAAATTTCGAAAAAACGATTTAAAACACTCAAGAGCAAGAGAAAGGCAATTCCGCCAAGTGAATAATTTTTATGGAACAAAACGATGAACTTTTGCCAATCGAGTTTGTCGTTATTGGCAAGTTGGTTATAAATAAAATAAAACGCCCCGCCAACAATCAAGACTTTGATTAGAAATAAGAGAAACTGCTTCGTTTTGGGAGAAATTGAAATCATATTGGCAAAATAACAAATAAATCCGTGATATTCCGTTGAATCAATGTTGAATGTTTGACACATTCATCCAAAAAAAAACAGCTCGAAACTTTTGGGCTTCGGGCTGTTTTATTATGTTAAATTATATTTTTACAAAATCTCTATTTTTTAATAGATTTAGGATATGGAACAAGCACAATATTTGGTTTGGGAGCTGGTTTCATATCTTTTCCCATATAAAAACTAGTGTGAGGCGGTTGATTGTAGCCCACATTTTGCCAAGCTATACTTAATCGGTATTGCGAGTCGTGCATTAATGTATATTGCTTGATAGTTGTTGGGATTGTTGTTGAATAAATGCGTAATTCAGTATTATCGGGACTTCTAAGGATAAGTTCTTCTCTCCAATCTCCAAGAATATCTGCAGATAGTGCTGGAGTTGATTTGCTGCCATTATTGGATACTGCTCCATCGGCGGTAAACAATCTACTAGCACCGTATTTATCGATATAATTTGAATTGAGGAGTTCTCTTGAAGTATCTTCATCCCAATAAATCAAGAAATTAGTAGAAGTTGGAGCTGGTCCAATTTTATTGCCTTTAATATCATATAAATTTTGAGAGCCAGACCACCACATTTGAGCACCTTTTCTTGTATTAACAATATTATCAGCAACTCCACGACCCACATCTTCATTGAGAGCATCACTAAATAAAACCTTTCCAGTCGCGGCAGAAAATAAAGCAGCACCAGGTCCTTTGGTTCCTTCTTCAATTTCGTGTACGCCAAAAACCTCCAAACCAGGAACATCAGGATCAAGATCGGAAACGTGCAACGCATCGCCATGTCTCAACCCTGTGGTGTATAATCCTTTGCCATTATCATCAACAACCATCGAACCAAAAACAATTTCATCTTTTCCGTCATTGTCAACGTCTGCCACAGAAAGTCCGTGATTTCCCATTCCAGAATAAGCATTATCTCCATTTTTGCTGTCAAATACCCATCTTGAAGTTAGCTTATCATTCTTAAAATCCCAAGCAGCCAATACGGTTCTGCCGTAATACCCTCGACACATCACTACGCTAGGATGAATTCCGTCTAAATAAGCGATAGAAGCTGTAAAACGATCCACTCTATTTCCTGTATTGTCATTTTTTCCGTTTCCTCCTTTTCCTCCCCAAGTACCTATATCGCCTCTTCCAGGAATATAATCTACTGTTGTAATTACTTTGCCCGTTCTACCATCAAAAACAGAAAGATATTCAGGTCCCTGTAAAATTTTACCATAAGTAGCCGAATCCGGATTTGTATCTCTCCAATCTTTCGAAGCATCTCCTACAATTGTATTTGCACCATCTGTAGTTCCATCGGCAGTTTTGCATACCAATTCAGCAATGCCATCACCGTCTAAATCATAAACCATAAATTGGGTGTAATGAGCACCTTCTCGAATGTTCTTACCCAAATTTATTTCCCATAAAAATTTCCCGTCCAATGAATACGCTTGAAATATTGGAGAATCTGTCAGCCCTTTAGAAGCGTTATCTCTCCCTTTTCCTGTCATATGAACAATTAAATCATATTGACCATCTCCATTCAAATCCCCAACTGAAACATCATTCGGAATATATCCTGCTGTTTGTTTTATAGCAATGGACAAATATTGTTTGTCTGGACTTTCTGAAACTATCGTAAAACTTCCTGATGCTTCTTTCTCTGTCCCATTCAAAACCGTTTTTACAAACCAAGTATTATTCTCCTTAACATTTGCTTTGGCATCAATAAAATTTGTGGCTCCTGTAATGATTTGGTCGTTAATTTTAACGGCTTTGTCATTGCCGCTTTTTCGATACAAGTTAAAGGCTAAATTATCTGGATCAGTTCCTAAAACACGCCATGCAATATAAAACTGTCCATTTTGTTTTACAGCAATGACACCTCGGTCTAAAGTTTCCATTTGACGTTGGCCAAACACAAACGAATTTGAAAAAATAATTAAAATAAGGAGTAAAAGAAGTTTTTTTGTTTGTGGTATCATAGTTATTTTTCTGATTGTTTTCTGTTAGATAGATATTGCTACTTATGACTTGAAGATTACGGCATTGGTTTCAAACCTTCCCATTTCACGTTCCAAGTTCCGTCTTTTGGAAAACCTGGATTATTTTCAGTCGTTCCGTCCCAACCGGCGCACATCATGGCAATTGTGGTCAACAAACCTCCATTTCCTGGTAAGTACAAAGTCAATCTTTCCGATTGATAATTGTGGCCGTTTTTCAAATACGTATTCGTGATTACGTTCATAAACAAAGCATCGATGGCTTTTTCCGGCATATTCAAACGTGCAGCACTCATTGCCGTCATCGGGAAATCCCAACCCCAAGTTTTGTCCCAAGACCAAGTGTTCCAAACCAAATCGAAAGTGTTTTTCATGATTTTTTTGTCCAAAAGAGAGGTTTCTGGCAGCATCCCAAAAGTTCCCAAAACTGATGGATGATCGGTTTTGAATTCGGGATTGGTATATGAATCTTTGGCACTTTCGGTAGCCAAATAAACATTGTCGGCAACAGGCAAAGGCGATAAATGATCCAAAACATCTTGCCATTCTTTTGGAGCGGGCTCGTTTAATCTTTTTTTCCAAGCCAATGCCGTGTTCAATGCCCAATTCCAATATGCCAATTCGTAGGTTGGATTAAAAGTTTCCATTGCCTTGAAACGTTCTTGCGCCGGAATTACGCCTGGCCCTAAAACGTAGGTCTTTTTTTCTGCATCATAATGGGCGAAAGAAGCCATAAAATCGGCAGTGGCAAAAACACGTTCTTTGTATTTTTCCAATGTTGCCGGAGTTGGCGTATCGCGATACAATAATTCGGCATAAGTGATAAAATGCGGCTGTTGCCAAATAAGGAATGCTCCAATAGACGAGGGACTTTCATTGCCTTCTACATCCGTCATTTTTTGCCATCTTGCTCCTTTAAAACCTTGTCTTTCGGCTAGTTTTTTGGCTTTATCGAAAGCATTTTGATACCAAGGCATACTTTTTTCCAATAATTCGGGTCTGTTCCAAAGCGCAAAATGAACTCCGTGCCACCAATGCATTTCCAAATGCGGTTTTCCGAACCAACTGTTATAAGTCAAACCGGTTTCTTGCGGAGGATTTTTTCCAGTACATTGAATTTTGGTCAGGTATTGCGAAAGAATAACTCTGCGTTCCAATTCATTGGCTCTTTTGTCGGTACTTCCAGAAAAATCAACCGCTGCGCCACTTTCCCAGAATTTTTTCCATCCAAAAATACTGTTGGATTGGATGTCTGCAAAAGCTGGAATAGCATCTACTTTTTTGGTGGTTTGTGCAAAAAGACAACTCAATTCCAATGTTTTTGTTTTAGAAGGCGTTACCACAAAATAATGAGCCCCCGTTTTTTTGAATTCGGCATTTCCTTTCCATTTCAGATGAATGTTATACGAAATACTGTCCATCATGTGAGTAACAACGGCCGATGTTTTGCTGCTTTTTGTAATGTCACTTTTGTAATTTTGAGTTCCTTCCCATTTGGTTCCCATATCCGACCATTCGCCAGTAGGAAACGGGATTCGCAAACGAATTTTCAAGCGTCCTTGTTGCAATAAATCCGATTCAACTTTTACTCCAATGGCGTCTTTTTCTTGGTGCGAAAGGGTTTGAACTTTCACGGAAACACCTTCAACCTTGAAAGAACTTTCTATTTCTCCAGTCCAAAGATTCAAGGTTTGGGAAATAGATTCGATGTCTTTGGGTTGTGCCAAACTACCGTCTTTTTTGGTGATTTCAAAACCCAAATTCCCCAATTGCAACAAATGCGAATTTTGTCTGAACCAGTTTACAGCTTCGTTTTTTCTTGGAGTAGATTTCTCTTGAACACTATAGGTAATCGTTCTTCCGTATTGATTGTAATCTTTCAAGGTTTCCGAAAATTTGTACTTATTGGTATTTGGATAACTGTCCCAGCCCCATTCGGATTGTGTTCCTAAAGGCACTCCTTTTTGATATTTTTCCGGAAAAGTTTGCAATCCGGTGGCATCAACGGTAAAGGCAAAAGCGCCATTACCGACAGACAAAGAAGCCAAAGTATCAATTGCAGTGAGTTTCGCGTTATGACGAGTTACTAACGCTTTTCGGTCAATTTTTTGCTGTCCTATCATTGTGATTGAAAACAGGAGGATTAAAATTAATGGGTATTTTTTCATAATTTATTTGGTAATTTTTATCTAGCAAGTGTCGCACTCATCAGCCCAATCACCACATCATTGGCAATGGTCTTTAGAGTGATGTTTTTTAATGTTTTATTTTTATTTAATGGCAAATCCAAGATTGTAGCCGCACCACCATCGACTGCATAATTGCTGAATCCTTTAATAGATTTAAAATCGCTAAAAGTTCTGGAAATCATACCAGTTTTTAGATAAACTCTAGGAGGTTTTGGAGCGTCAGTGGTAAAAGCTAATCCATTTGTAAAATAATCTTGTTCTATCGGCCACCAGTTTTCTGGGTTTTTAAGTTGCAAAATTTCCGAAGTTCCATCGGTGTAATTAACGACCAATTCGCCATTCACGAATCGGCTTTGCATTGGATTAGTCGTTCCAGCCATCATCAAATACAGGTGCGACGCTTTTCCCGAAAGAGGAATGGAAACACTCTTTGGAAAATTATCCCACATTGATGTAAACGCAATATTTTTCGAATTAGAATCCGTAGGCGTTTGAAATAAAACCCCTTGTGGACTAGTAATTTGATTGTTGTTTTTCGCACTTTGACGCAAGCCAGAATCATCGATTTTTACATCTAAATTTGGGTAACACCAATTTCCAATTCCGTGTTTTGGCAATTGCAAAGTGGGTGATGTTGGTCTAGGCGACAAATATTCTTGATTGAAAATATCCGTCACTTTAGCATTGAAATTTTGAGAAAGTGAAACTGTTTCTAGCTTTGTTTCTTTTGGTAAAGCAATATCCCAGTTGGTAAAAGAAATTGGAAGTGTATTGTCTTCAATAGTTTTTAAAACTAAAGCATTAGTCCCCGAAATCAAATTTCCGAACGGAATGGAAATAGTCGTTTCGGAATCTTTCTGTAAACTTATTTTCTGTGCAATTTCTTTCCCAAAAGGATTAAAAATTAATTCGCCTTCAATCGTTTTTTGGCTGTTGTTTTTTATGGAAAAAAGCAAATTGTTGTTTTCTATCCGAGTGGTTTTTGCTTCGATTATTGGTTGTACAATCAGATTAATTGGACTCCACCAAGTCGTATTTCCTTGTTGTAATTTCACGAAAAAAGTAGCGTTTTCTTTGGCTTGCAAATTCGCTTTTAGTTCGGAATTGGTTTTCGAAACTTCGCTTAAAGCCATTTGCGGATCGTAAACGTCAAGGATTTTGGCTTTTGCCGTTTGAAGAGAAATACTTTCGCCAATGCAATAGCTTTTTTCTAATTTAGGTTGCTCCAGTTTTTCGCCTTCCCAAGTAATATCAATGTTGTAGTTTTCTTTAAACGGACTTTCGATAATCAGTTGTGGATTTCCAACTGCATCTGAACTGGTTTTCCATGTTGCTTTTTCACTGTTGATGGTTACCGTTTTTATGTTGTCGAAAGGAATGTTTACTACCAATTTCAAATTCATTTTTGTCGTAAAATGAGTTTTGATTTGGTAAGAATCGGTGTTGTTTTTTCTGTCAAATGAAAAGGAAATATCTGGAATTTCTAAAGCAGCATTATCCCATTGTTTAGGAAATCCTGGTTGAATTGTTAACCTATTTTCTAGTGCATTAGGTTGAATACCAAAAAGTCCTTCGACCAAGGTTCGTGAAGTCATTCCAATAGGGTCGGCAAAATCACGGTACAATTCTCCACGCATTGCATCATAAAAAGAAAGCTGCTCAAATCCACCCGGCGAAGCACCCAAATACATACTGCCGACCAAGGCACTTTCCCACATTTTGAAAGCCGTTTCGGATTGTCCCCCTTGCCAAAAAGCCAATGAAGTGTGTAATTGCTCGGCAAGCGCCACATTGTTGATCGACCAATCGTAAGGTTGCCAATTGGTGGTGCTTATGGCATACAAATCTTTTTTGTCCAATCCTTCGGCAACTATGGGAATGTGAGGGATTTTGGAATCTACATAACGAAGCATTTGATAGCCCTGAAATGTATTCGACAACTCGGAATCGATGGTGTGGTAAATACTCCAAACACCAGGAGAATCGTGTACTAATTGGTTTCCTAGACCATCTTTGTATTCGGCAAATATTCCTTTTTTGGGAATCCAAAGTTGCTCGTTGGTGGCATCCAAAATCTTATTGGCTTCGTTCAAAAAAGGGGAATTGTCTTCTTTTAAAATTTTAGCAAGAGCCGCCACTTCTTTGTTGGCATAATAATTATAAGCCGAAGAATGGGTTACCGCTCCGCCACTGTATTGCAGGGCATCACTCGCCCAAATCGCAGCATAAGCATCATAGAGTCCGTCGTTATTGGTGTCGAAATTTCTTTTTTCCCAAGCCAAATGTTTTTGAATCACGGGCCACATTTCTTTCATAAAAGCGGTGTCGCCAGTCCATTTGAAATGCCTTAACATTTGGTCGAAAAAAACCAAATTCATATCATAATGATGTGCCACTGTATTTTTATCGGGATGCCTGCTGATGTAGCCGCTACTGAACATTGAAGTGCCAATTTCTTCCTTTTCTCGGGCTAAATTTCGGGTAACATCGGGAGTTACTGGGCCGCTCAAAGGTTCCGTTACTTGCGAATGGCTGTAACTCGTGAAATGTGATTTGGCTCGATCGTGCCAACCCAAAGGGTCAGCCGTGTAGGCTCCTCGCCAAGCATTTAAGTACATTCGCCAAGCGATGGCTCCGTGCAAATAAGCGGGACTTTCCCAAATGCCATCGGCGGCGATGGATAGGGTAGAACCCAAAATGTTGATGTACGGATCTGGAGTTACTACTTTAACTCGATTCGCCAAAAGATGGGTTTCTTCAACGGAATTTTCGAAAATAACAGCCAATTCTTTTTGGTTTTTGAGCTTGATTTTAGCATCGGTTTCAATCATCCAAAACAAACCGTTTTTTGGAATGCTATTTATTTCCCCAGTAATTACAGTCAAAGAATCCGGGGTAGATTTATATAATTCGGAAGGCGAATTTTGTTTATTGGCGTTTGCCAAATGAATTTCAGATTTTGGGTAAAAACCGATTAAACTTTTAGTGTTTCCCGTTTTTTGTTTGTTGATTTCAGAACCGTATTCCAATAGAAAAGATTCTTTTTGTACTGTAAATTTATTGTTGATGCAATAATTGGGTTGCATATAAAACACCGATTCAGGGTCGGCACCAATATCGCCATCGCGACTGAATTTTTTGCCACTCGCTCCGCCAAAAGCCCAAATCAAAGAGATGCCTTTTGGAATGTTGTTACCAGTAATTTTCAAACCAAAACCTTCGGTATTTTTCAGGGCGATTACTTCAAGAAGTAGTTCGCCATTTCCTAAAATGGGATCTTGGATTTTGTAATACATAATTCCCAAAGTGTATCGGGTATCTATTGTTTTGGCTTCGGTAATCCATTTGCTTTTGTCGCCTTTTTGGATTCCCAGCTTGAAATTGCCTCCCATTCCAGGTAAATACAATGCAAATTCGGGTAAATCTCCAGTTTCAACTCTGAATGCTGTATTGGTTCCATAAAGAGCACGGTTGAATTTTCGACTGCCGTTTTTTAAGACAAAACTGTTTCCTTCTGGAGCATAGTGAATTTTGCGTGACAATAGTGTTTTTGATTCGTTTTCTTGACCAATTAAAAGTAGTGGCAATAACAGAAAACCTGCTAAAATAGGAATAAATGTTTTTTTGATTGAAAAAAGCATCACGGCGGTTTAATTTTTAAATGGCTGATTTACAGAAATGATAGGGCAATATAATTCTTTTTCAAAACTAATCCATCCTATGCTGTCCTGCCCTGTCCTGAAATTTTAAATTAGGCATAGATTTAGGGACTATTTTTTCTTTAGAATTTACCATAAATAGTCCAAAATAATTATTGGAGGAACTACCACAAATGAATTAGATTTGTATGAGAATAAAATAGCAGTGGAATTTTAATGAAATGAAAAATACATTGACAATATAACTATTAAAGCATTTATAGGTAAGACTACTGCACTTGGTAAATAATTATGGCAAACGAACGCATCATATTAGGAATCGATCCCGGAACCACGATTATGGGTTTTGGATTGATAAAAATTGTCAACAAGAAAATGGAATTTTTGCAACTCAACGAATTGCAATTGTCCAAATACGACAACCATTACCAGAAACTAAAAATCATTTTCGAGCGCACCATAGAACTCATCGACACCCACCATCCCGACGAAATTGCGATTGAAGCTCCATTTTTTGGAAAAAATGTGCAATCAATGTTGAAATTAGGAAGAGCGCAAGGCGTGGCTATGGCAGCGGGACTTTCGAGAGATATTCCCATCACCGAATATGAACCCAAAAAGATTAAAATGGCAATTACTGGTAACGGAAATGCCAGCAAGGAACAAGTTGCCAAAATGCTGCAACAACTTCTCGGATTAAAAACATTACCTAAAAATCTCGATTCTACCGATGGATTGGCGGCTGCGGTTTGTCATTTTTTCAATTCCGGAAAAGTAGTTGGCGAGAAAAGCTATTCCGGTTGGGATGCTTTTGTGAAAAATAATGAAAATCGAGTTAAGAAATAGTTTTCAGTCGCAGTTTTCGGTCTCAGGAACTGGAAACTGCGACTGCGACTGAATACTAAAATATGTCAGGAATCTACATCCATATCCCTTTTTGCAAGCAGGCTTGTCATTATTGTGACTTTCATTTTTCGACTTCGATGAAGAAGAAAGACGAGATGGTTTTGGCTTTGGCCAAAGAATTGCAAATGCGTAAAAATGAATTCGAAAAAGAAACGGTTGAAACCATTTATTTTGGTGGAGGAACGCCGAGCAGATTGCAGATTGCAGATTTGAGATTGCAGATTGATACGATTTATGAAAATTATAAAGTTGCTCCGAATCCTGAAATTACGCTCGAAGCAAATCCTGATGATTTGTCGGAAGAGTATTTGATAGCACTTTCAAAAATTGGAATAAATCGTTTATCAATTGGGATTCAATCTTTTTTTGAGGACGATTTACAGATGATGAATCGCGCCCACAATTCTGTGGAAGCCCGAAAATGTTTGGAAATCGCCACAAAATATTTCGACAATATTTCACTCGATTTGATTTATGGAATTCCTAGAATGAGCAACGAAAAGTGGAAACAAAACATCGAAACTGCGTTGAGTTTCGGCATTCCACACATTTCGAGTTATGCCTTGACGGTCGAGCCTAAAACCGCTTTGAGCAAATTGATCCAAACCGGAAAAATTGCAAAACCTAACGATGAAGTTGCCGAAGCGCATTTCCAGATTTTGGTCGAAACCCTTGAAGAGAATGGTTTTGTCCATTATGAATTGTCGAATTTCGGTAAAGAGAATTATTTTTCGAAGAACAATTCAGCTTATTGGTTAGGGAAAAAATACCTTGGAATTGGCCCTTCGGCACACAGTTATGACGGAATTTCCCGAAGCTGGAATGTTTCGAATAATTCTATTTATTTGAAATCATTGGAGGAAAATAAATTGCCCAATGAAATTGAAATATTGTCAAAATCTGATCGTTACAACGAATATATCATGACGGGTTTGCGAACGATTTGGGGCGTTTCCTTGGAAAGAATAGAGCAGGAATTTGGAAAGGTCTATTTAGATTATTTGCAAAAACAATCACTAAAATTTATAAATGACGACTTGCTTTTTGTAGCTAATAACATTTTGAAACCCACTCCAAAAGGAAAATTCTTAACCGATGGAATTGCGTCAGATTTATTTTATTTAAATTTGAAATAAATTAACCGCAAAGTCGCAAAGTTTTACGCAAAGTTCACTAAGTTATTCTCGTTAGTAAGCATTGAGAAGTATAATTGAAAGTTTGCATACTTTGCGTAAAACGTTTGAATCTTTGCGGTAAAAAGATATAAAGTATGATTAGTGTTTCAACCGATAAAACAAAACTCGATGTTCCTTTCATCCAAAACTTTTTGAAGGATATTTATTGGGCAGCGGGAAGAACTATTGACGAAGTGCAAACCACTATTGATAGTTCGGTTTGTTTCGGAATTTATTTGGATGAGGTACAAATCGGTTTTGCCAGAGTTATTACAGATTATGTAGTTTTCGCCTATTTGATGGATGTTTTTATTACTGAAGAACATCGAGGAAACGGATATTCTTCAGTTTTAATTTCAGCAATGATGAACGAACCAGTTTTAAAAGAGGTTAAAATCTGGCGATTGGCGACATCGGATGCGCATTTTTTGTATGAGAAATTTGGTTTTACGGTCTTGGCTAATCCCGAAAAAATGATGGAGAAAAAAGTATGATGTAACAAAGGAGGATTGATTTTGACTAATAAATTATACATCTCAACAATATTGAATATATGAAATCAATTATTAAACTCGAAGAATTCGCTTTGTTCCTTTTTGGAATCTATCTTTTCACCCAATTGGATTATGCTTGGTGGTGGTTTTTAGTTCTGATTCTTGCTCCCGATTTCTCTATGATTGGCTACCTTTTTGGTAATAAATCCGGTGCATTTCTCTATAATTTAGCTCATCATAGAGGTATTGCGATTGGAATTTATTTACTTGGGATTTACTTTTCTAACAACTTGATTCAACTCACCGGAATTATTTTATTTGCTCATTCATCGATGGACAGAATGTTGGGTTATGGATTGAAATATGAATCGGGTTTTAAATTTACCCATTTGGGAGAAATAGGAAAAAACTAATGCTATGAATTTAGAAACCTACTACGAATATTGCTTGTCCAAGAAAGGAACGACCGAACATTTTCCGTTCGACCAGGATACTTTGGTTTTTAAAGTGGGCGGGAAAATGTTTGCTTTGTCGTCTTTGTTGCAATGGGAAAACGGCGCGCCCAAAGTGAATTTGAAGTGCAATCCTGATTATGCCCAAGAATTGCGAGCCCAATATGATGACGTTCAACCAGCATTTCATATGAGCAAAGTGCATTGGAACACGATTGCAATAAACAGCGATCTGCCAGATCAATTTGTCAAGGAATTAATTGATGATTCCTATGAATTGGTTTTCAAAAGTTTAACTAAAAAAATTCAGAGCGAAATTCTTCAATTAGAAAATTAGGCATTACTTTTGCGAAACATTTTAGAACACTTTCAAATAAAACACTATGATTGATAATCTTAAAAAATTTCTAAACGAAGAACAAGATCCAAAAGCTATAGAGAAAATCACTTCAAAATTGAATGATTTATTGATGAAAAACGAAGAAATTGGTTATATCGCCGTTCAAAAAAAACCAGCGATTACCGTTTTTCCGGATAGTATCGTTGTAACCAATAAAAGAATTATCATTTGCCAACCCAAAAATATGGGACTTTCTATGAATTTCACCGATTTTACTTGGGACGAAATCGAAGGAACATTTATGAAAGAAAACATTTTAGGTTCCGAATTTTCGTTTTCGACTAAAACGCAGATTCAAGTTTCTATCGATTATATTCCAAAAATTCAAGCTAGAAAAATTTCTACTTACGCCAAGGAACAATTGGATGCATTGAAAAATCCTATTGTTACTGAAGAAGTAAAAGTTGAAATTCCAGAATTTATTCCAGAAGAAATCGTTGAAGAAGTAGAAACGGAAGAGGTGGTTAGTTATGCCGAAATTATGCCTGCAGTTTCTAATTATGCCGAACCAATTGTAGAAAACACGGCTGCTTCAACCGAAAAAATTTCAAGTGAATTGACGCAAGACGAACTTTTTGCCAAGCTTCAAAACTATAAAAAACTCCTTGACAACGGATTGATTTTACAAGGCGAATACGATGCTTTCAAAAAGGAAATATTGAGTTTGATGTAAAACCATCTCGTTTTAAAATTACAAACCCGACAAATTTCGATTTGTCGGGTTTTGTTTTTTATAAAGTTTTCTTCTGTTTCTCTACAAAATTATGGGCCTGGAGTTCCAGTAATTCGGTTGCTTTCTGACGTTGCAAATCATACAATTTTTTGTCTTGGGCAATATCGTCATAGACTTTGTCGTGCATCGAAGCACTGGTTTTTACCAATAAATCGCGCTGGTATTTATCTTGTGACAAAGTGGCTTTCAAAGCCGTTTCCAAATCTTCGAGTTTATAATCGTATTCCCCTTTTGGGGATAACAATTTGGCGATGATTGGCGAAGTTTCAATAGCCAAAAACAACAACATTATAAACAAGGAAGGAATCAACGGCAGTTTGTTCAACGCATTGATTCGCGCCATCAAACCATCAAAACCCTCGATTATGGGTTGGGTTTCGGTTACTTTTTTGTCTAAATCGGCTTGTAGCGTTATTGCCTTTTTGTCGTTGACGGCAATTTTGGCCAAATTAGTTTTCCTGATGGAATCCAGTTCGGCGGATGCCAAATTGTGTTTGGCAATTTTTTCTTTGAAAACGGGGCCTTTTCCCAATTTCATCGTACCTTTGGTTCCTTCGGCTTCAGTAATATAGGTTTCGTAAAGAGCATTTACTTCTTTTTCTTTCTTTGCAATTTCTGCTTTCAGATTGTCGGTTTCCGCCTTGTTTTTGTCCACGTCAGTTTTGAAATAATTGGCGACTTCTTTCTTGTTGTTCAAGGCCATCGCGTTTTTCTCTTTCAATAAAACAGTGTTGATTTCCTTTTCGAATATCTTAATTTCCAATGGTTTCGAAATCACGATGGCAATGATTACTGCCAAAATAATTCGCGGACTGGCCTGTAAAAATTCACTTTTGAAACGATCTCTTTTTCGAATGGTGGAAACAATGAACCGATCCAAATTAAAAATTAGCAATCCCCAAACCACTCCAAATCCCATAGCAATAAAAGGATCGTCAAAAACCGTGAAAAGCGCATAAGAACTGGCAATAAAAGCCATAACGGCAGTGAAGAAAACCGTGGCGCCAATCCCCACATATTTGGTTTGTTCGCCTTCGGAGCAACCTTCCAGCAAGGATTTATCAGCTCCAGAACAAAGGAGGAAGAATTGTTTTAACATGATTGATTTTGATTTAATGATTGATGTTGATTAGTAATGGTTTAACGCCAAAAGTTACCGATTGTTGTAAAAAACTTTTGGGTTAAATAAAGAAGAGTCCCGCAAATTGGGGACTCTTCTTGTTTTTTGAATTAAAATTAACAAAACCAGAGGAACTCTAGCCTTAATTCTGCATTGGCAAATGCTGAAATTTTTTATAAATCAACTTAAATCTAAAACGAAATCGATTTCGATAGATTTAATCATTGGTCGTAAAAATAGAAATTAAATTCCGTATAAGATTGGTTTTCAGTAATTTTATGATTTTTTATTGAAATAATTCAACAATAATGCTCCCCAAGCCAATATTAATAGGAATCCGCCGATGGGAGTTATAAATCCTATAGTTTTGAAATCAAAAGTGGTAAGGCTGTTTGTAGCCAATAAATAAATAGAACCAGAAAAAAACAGCACTCCAACAACAACCAAATAATAAATTGTTTTCTTTGCTTTTTGAGGAATTTCAGTAGTCAAGCCAACAAACAATAAAAACAGGGCGTGATACATTTGGTATTTGACTCCCGTTTCGAATGTGGAAAGTTCTTCGAGTGATAAAACTTTTTTAAGGGCGTGTGCTCCAAAAGCTCCTAAAATGATGGCTAACATTCCGAAAATTGCTCCAGTAGAAATAATTTTTTTGTCCATTTTTTTTGAATTTGTCTACAAAAATATCGCTTTCTAGTCAAAGAAAATTAATTTTAACCATACTTTTTATTGCCACGATTTTATTTGTGATTAACTTGCATTTGTCTTAATAATCATGATATGAGAACAATTCTAATCATCGGAGCGGGAAGATCGGCTTCCTCCTTGATTCAATATCTTTTAAACAAATCCGAAGAGGAGAAGTTGCACCTCATTATTGGGGATTTGTCATTGGCTTCCGCCCAAAAGAAAACGAATAATCATACCAATGCAACTGCAATGGCGTTGGATATTTTCGACCAAAATCAAAGGGCAGCACTTATTCAGAAAGCGGATATCGTGATTTCGATGTTGCCGGCGCATCTTCATATCGAAGTAGCCAAGGATTGTATTGTGTATAAAAAACATTTGGTGACAGCTTCCTACATTAGCGATGCGATGCAGGAATTGGATGCTGCGGCCAAAGATAATAATTTGGTTTTTATGAACGAAGTGGGGCTCGATCCCGGGATTGACCATATGAGTGCGATGAAAGTGATTCACGAAATCAAGGTCAAAGGCGGAAAAATGCTTTTGTTCGAATCTTTCTGTGGGGGTCTTGTCGCTCCGGAATCGGATACGAATTTGTGGAATTATAAATTTACTTGGGCACCTCGAAATGTGGTGCTGGCCGGTCAAGGAGGTGCAGCAAAATTTATCCAGGAAGGGACTTATAAATACATTCCGTATTGGAATTTGTTTCGCAGAACCGAGTTTCTGGAAGTCGAAGGCTACGGCCGATTTGAAGCCTATTCGAACCGCGATTCCCTAAAATATCTCGATGTATATGGCTTGAATGATGTCTTGACTTTGTACAGAGGAACCATTCGTCGAGTGGGTTTTTCCAAAGCTTGGAATATGTTCGTGCAACTCGGAATGACCGATGATAGCTATGTTATGGAAGGTTCCGAAAATATGAGTTACCGCCAATTCGTTAATTCTTTCTTGCCTTATCATCCTACGGATTCTGTCGAAATCAAGATGCGTTTGATTTTAAAAATTGATCAAGACGACATTATGTGGGATAAATTATTGGAATTGGATTTGTTTAATCCCAACAAAAAAGTGGGTTTAAAAGACGCCACTCCAGCCCAAATTCTCGAACAAATCCTGACCGATAGTTGGACTTTACAGCCCAAAGACAAGGACATGATTGTAATGTATCATAAATTTGGCTACGAATTAAACGGTAAAAAGGAACAAATAGATTCCAAAATGGTTTGTATTGGCGAAGACCAAACTTATACCGCAATGGCAAAAACCGTTGGCTTGCCCGTTGCAATGGCAACCTTGTTAATCCTGAACGGAAAGATAAAAACTTCCGGAGTGCAACTTCCCATTCGAGAAGAAGTGTATTTGCCCATTTTGAAAGAATTGGAAGAATATGGGGTTGTTTTCAAGGAACAAATTGTGCCTTATTTGGGGTATAATGCTTGATGAATAAGTTTGATAAAATAAAAAAGGCATTGATTTATAAAACAAATCCGTTCTTGAGGGAACGGATTTGTTATGATATTTAAGTTTTGGATTGAATTGAGATGGGTAGGCTGTATTGTGTTCGGATTGGCTCGTCATTTATTTTTCCAGGAGTCCATTTTGGAGATAATTTTAAAACTCTTACTGCTTCTTCACCAGTTCCATAGCCAATGTCTCGAAGTACTTTAAAATTGGATAAGTTACCATCAGCCTCAATAACGAATGTTACGTAAACTTTCCCTGCTAATTTAACACCATCTTGGGTCTTAGGCGTTGTGAAATTCTCGCCTACAAATTTATAAAAGCCTTCAATACTACCAGTTGGATATACTGGGTTATCTGTTATTTCTGCTGTACTGTAAACTTCATTTGGATCATCTTTTTTTGTTTTAATATTCTTTGGGTCAAATTCATCAATGACAAATGTTTTAGGTTCTTCTTTTTTTATTTTTTTTATAATTTCTTTTTCAGATAATGGTTTGTCATTGTTACTACGAATAACTAATGGTGGAGCAAGTTTTTTTTGTTTCGCCGTTAAATCTGAATATTTTTTCTTGGCAACTACTTTTCCTTTTTTATCTTTAATTTTGAAAGTGGTTTTCTTGTAATATGCTTCTCCTGTCACGTAGATATTCTTTCCTTCTTTTTGTGTAGTTTCTTGAGCTACTACTTTTGTGCATAAAGAAAATACGAGCACCATTAATAATGGAATTATAATTCCTTTTTTCAAGAAGGCTCTTGCTGTGGATGTGGTTTTTGTCATCATAATTAATCGTTTTTTAGTTAATAAATAATTTAAATTACTGGCCAAGTAAAAAGGTTGATTCTCGTTTGCCTTTGATAATAACAAATTTTGGTAAAACGGAATGTTGTTATAAGAATTCACGACTTTCTCATCGGCGAGGAATTCGTGATTGAGTTGAATGGCTTTTTTGTAAAAAATAAAAATGGGATTGAACCAAAAAGCTGTTTTCATAATTTCTATAAATAAGACGTCAAAGGAGTGTTTTTGGGTAACGTGAGTTAATTCATGTGAGAATAATTCTGCCTCTATTTTTTGATTGTTATAATCAATTTCACTGATGAAAATGTAGTTTAAAAAAGTGTGTGGAAGCACTTCTTCTTTTAATAAAACCAATGTTGCATTTTTTAAACCAATTTTTTTATTCGAATTTATTTTTGAGATTATTTTTAAAAGATTTCTAATAAATCGAATGGAAAGTAAAAAAGTTATAATTCCGTAAATCCCCCAAAGTATAATTGGCAAATAGTTAGTTTCTTCAACAAGAACAATACTTCCTTGATTGATTTGAATTGCACTATTTTGGATAATTGGTTTTTTAATTTCCTCAATAACTTCTATTGTTATAAAGGGAATTGCGAATGAAAAAATAAGGCTAAACAACAAGTAAAACCTATTGAATTTGTGCATTTTTTCTTTTTCCAATAGTAGCTGATAAGCAGCCAAAAGCACAAATAATGGAATTGTCGATTTGATTAGAAAGTCTGTCATTTTTTCTTTTTTTGAAGTTCAACATCAATGATTTTTTTTAATTCTTCCAATTCAATTTCTGATAAGTTTGTTTCTTTAGTAAAGAAAGAAGCAAATTGTGAAGCTGAATTGTTGAAAAAACTACTTATTAATCTGTTTACGTGTTTCGAGAAATAATCCGTTTTTTTAACCAAAGGGTAGTATTGTCTTGAGTTTCCAAATTCAGTGTAAGCCACAAAATTTTTATCAATCATTCTTTTTAATAAAGTGGCAATAGTGGTTGTTTTTGGTTTTGGTTCTGGAAAAGCCTCCAATAAATCTTTCATGAAAGCTTTTTCGAGTTTCCAAAGATGTTCCATTAATTGTTCTTCTGAATTGGATAATGACATATGCTCTATGTTTTTAGAATTAACTCTACAAATGTAGAATAAAAAATTTAATATCCAAATTTTTAGCAAAAAAAATCCGTTCATTCAGTTTAGAATGAACGGATTAAAAATTTTTTCTTTGTCAAAGTTTAGAACTTTGACAAAGATTTATTTCGACATTTCCACAAAATACTTGTAAAACAAAGGAATTGTTTCTATGCCTTTCAAGTAATTAAAAATTCCGAAATGTTCGTTTGGTGAGTGAATCGCATCGCTATCCAAGCCGAATCCCATCAGGATAGTTTTGCTTTTTAGTTCTTTTTCGAACAAGGCGACAATTGGAATGCTTCCTCCTGAACGAACTGGAATCGCGGTAACTCCAAAGGTTTCGGTGTAGGCTTTATTGGCAGCTTTGTAACCAATACTGTCTGTTGGCGTAACATAACCTTGTCCGCCGTGATGTGGTTTTACTTTTACTTTCACTCCTGCTGGAGCAATGCTGATGAAATGTTTGGTAAACAATTCGGTGATTTCTTCCCAATCTTGATTTGGAACCAATCGCATCGAAATTTTGGCGAAAGCCTGACTAGCGATAACCGTTTTCGCACCTTCTCCTGTATATCCACCCCAAATTCCGTTTACGTCAAGCGTTGGTCGAATGGAATTTCTCTCGTTGGTTACATAACTTTTTTCGCCATAGACATCATTTAAGTCCAATGCTTTTTTATAATCTTCCAAAACGAAAGGTGCTTTGGCCATTTCAGCTCTTTCTTCCAATGACAATTCTTCGACTTTATCATAAAAACCAGGAATGGTCACGTGATTGTTTTCGTCGTGAAGCGAAGCAATCATCTTTGCCAAAACGTTGATGGGATTGGCAACAGCACCACCATATAATCCGGAATGCAAATCGCGATTTGGACCAGTGACTTCCACTTCCACATAACTCAAACCACGTAATCCAGTGGTGATGGAAGGTTGTTGATTAGAAATCATTCCTGTATCCGAAATTAAAATCACGTCGCATTGCAGTTTTTCTTGGTTGCGTTCCACAAACCAGCTCAGGCTTTTGGAACCTATTTCTTCTTCGCCTTCAATCATGAATTTCACGTTGCAAGGCAAAGTGTTGGATTGAATCATGTATTCCAATGCTTTTACGTGCATATACATTTGGCCTTTGTCGTCGCAAGAACCACGGGCAAAGATGGCGCCTTCGGGATGAATTTCGGTTTTTTTGATTACGGGTTCGAATGGAGGAGAAGTCCATAAATCGATTGGATCTGCTGGTTGCACATCATAATGTCCGTAAACCAAAACCGTTGGCAAAGTTGAATCGATTGTTTTTTCGCCATACACAATTGGGTTTCCGGGCGTGTCGCAAATCTCGACAAAGTCGCAACCTGCTTTTTCCAAACTGGATTTTACGGTATCGGCGGTAGTGATAACGTCTTGATGGTAAGCAGGGTCGGCACTTACGGAAGGGATTTTCAACAATTCGATTAACTCGTTAATGAAACGGTCTTTATGCTGTTGAACGTAGGATTTTATAGTTTCCATAATGGGTTTAAATTTTATACTTTCAAAAGTACAAAAAAGAGAGTAAATATTTTTGAATAAATTCCTTTGAAAGTTAGAAGTTATGTTTATATTTGCACCCACAAACACCAGTTCAATGAACACCTTATTAAAATAAGAGTTTAGTGAATTAATTGAGCGGATATGGTGAAATTGGTAGACATGCCAGACTTAGGATCTGGTGCCGCAAGGCGTGTAGGTTCGAGTCCTATTATCCGCACAAAAAAAGCTTCTCAGATCGAGAAGCTTTTTTTATTTCTACTATTTACTAAAAAAATCAGGGATCAATCCTAAAAGTTGTGGGGAAATATTAAAATATCGATTTTTGTATTCTAAAAATAGATAGAAATGCAAGATTCATTTGTTGAGATTCTCAAGTTATTGTTACCCGAAATAATAGTCGACTATTTTGAACTGACTTCTTATGAAAAAGGAGATGAAATACTCCATCTTTATTTAAGGGAGATTAACTCGATTCCTAAAGAATATCGACAATATAAATTAAGTTCCAAGGGATTCTTCGAAGAGATAACCGTTCAAGATTTTCCAATTCGCGGACACCAAGTATATCTTCATATCACTCGCAGAAGATGGCTCAATGAAGACACTGGAAAAGTAGTTTTTAGAGATTGGAATTTAGTGGCAGACGGAACTCGTGTAACACAGGAGTTCGCGTCTTTTTTAAAAGAAATCAATAGATTCCAAGCCAAATGATTGCAATGCTATCGCCTCGTTCTATGGCGTTAGCGGTAAAAATTTACAATATCAATACAAGGATTTTTTAAGCGATTTTAAAATTTGGGACCAGATAAAACACGCCAAAAAATGGCTGCTTTTCTCCAAAAACATAGGTAAACGTTTAACAATAGATGAAACCTCCTTGTCCAATGGAGAACTCTATACTATTTTAACCAACAAAGCCGCCAAAGGTAAAAAAGGAGCAATAGTAGCAATGGTTGCTGGAACTAAAGCAGAGACCGTAATTGCAATCATTGAAAAAATCCCTCTTAAACAACGAAACCTGGTCACGGAAATTACTCTGGATATGGCGGGAAATATGGGGTTAATCGCCAAGAAATGTTTTCCAAATGCGACTCGCGTTACCGACCGTTTTCACGTTCAAAAACTAGCCACAGAAGCTTTACAAGAAATCAGAATCAAATACCGCTGGCAAGCCATAGACCAGGAAAATGAGGCTATAGAAAAAGCCAAAAAGAACAAGAAAAGGTTCGAGCCAGAAGTGCTAACCAATGGAGATACCCACAAACAATTACTAGCAAGAAGCCGCTATTTCTTGTACAAAAACAAATCAAAATGGTCGCCAAACCAAATAGAACGCGCCAATTTATTGTTTGAATTGTATCCCGACATTCACAAAGCATACAATCTAACGCAGGACTTGCGTACTATCTTTGAAAAAACAACCGATAAAATAATCGGCTTTGCCAAATTAGCCAAATGGCACGAAAAAGTAAATCAATCCGGGTTCAAGTCATTCAATACAATATCCCGAACGATAATTAATCATTACCAAACTATATTGAACTATTTTGACAACAGGAGCACCAATGCTTCGGCAGAATCTTTCAATGCCAAAATAAAAGCGTTTAGGTCTCAATTTAGAGGAGTCAGAAATATAGAATTCTTCCTTTTTAGACTAACCAATATCTATGCTTAATTATTATCGCTCCACAGGTTTTGGGATTGATCCCAGGTTTTGGGATTGATCCGGAACTGCCCTAAAATCAAAAAAGCTATCCACAAAAGTGGAAAGCTTTTCATTGGTCTAACTACTAAACCGGCCACGCTTTACAAAGGCGTGACGAAAACAACACAACTATTTTAGATGCTTTTTTGGGCAAAAAAAGCGATTCATTTCTGAATCGCTTCTTCCCAATATTAGCGGTCTGGACGGGACTCGAACCCGCGACCCCATGCGTGACAGGCATGTATTCTAACCAACTGAACTACCAAACCTCTGCTTTATTGCGGTGGCAAAGATACAATAGATTTTCGTTTACGCAAGCCTTTCAGTAGAGAATTTTAAATATTTTTTCGAACCTTTATCCAAAGTTTTGTTTTTCAACTAAATATGTAGTCAATATTTTTTCAAAATTTTCTCCAACGCCCACAGGAATGTACTTAATTTTGTTCTGTGCACAGGTTAATGCGAGTTTTTTGAAGTATGAATTGACTCCTTTTTCATATTCTTGCTTCACATTCTCGGCAAAAAGGTTGACTTCATCGCCAGTTTCCATATCAATAAACTTCCTTGGAGCATTGTCAAAATCGAAATTCAATTCGGTTTTGTTGTCGATAACGTGAAACAAAACCACTTTGTTCTTGTTGTGTTTTAAATGCTGCAAGGCGTCGAACAAGGCTTCTTCATTGCCAGATTGAAACATATCCGTAAAGAGTATTATCATCGAACGTCGGTGGATTTTTTCGGCTATTTGATGCAGGAATGTTATGGTGTCAGTGCTTTTTTGAGTTTTCGGTTTTTCCAAAAGATTTTCAAGCGCATTCAACACCATTCGATGATGGCGATCACTTCCTTTATCGGGAGCATAATATTCGTAAGTATTTGAGAAAACGCTCAACCCAACGGCATCACGCTGTTTTTTTAGAATATTCATCAAAACGGCCGAAGCTAAAACTGAAAATCCAATCTTGTTGTGAAAAAATTGCTCTTTATCTCCCAATTTTGGATAATGCATCGACGAAGAATTGTCTAAGATGATATGGCAGCGCAAATTAGTGTCTTCCTCGAATTTCTTGGTGTACAACCGATCGGTTTTGGCAAACAATTTCCAATCGATGTGCTTGGTGCTTTCGCCTACATTATAGACTTTATGTTCGGCAAATTCGGCAGAAAAACCGTGAAAAGGACTCTTGTGCATTCCCGAGATAAAACCTTCCACAATTTGGTTGGCCAACATTTCAAGATGCTGAAAACTGGAAATTTTCTCTATTTGCGATTCTATCTTCATCTTTCAAATGTATTAAAAGATTGAATGATTTAAAAATTAAAAGATTAAACCTCGACTTAGTGTGTCAATTCAATCTTTTTGGAAACAAAAAAGGCTTGACTTTCGTCAAACCTTTCTATATAAATCATAATCTTGCAGATTACAATAATGCGTCCAAACTATCTGAGTAAGTTTGTTTTGGAGCTACACCAACTTGTTTTCCTACTACTTCTCCGTTATGAAAAACCAATACTGTTGGTATATTTCTCACACCGTATTTTGCAGCAAATTCTTGGTTTGCGTCAACATCCACTTTACCAACGACTACTTTACCAGCATATTCTTCGCTGATTTGGTCGATGATTGGACCTACCATTCTACATGGACCGCACCATGCTGCCCAAAAATCTACCATTACTGGTTGAGTTGATTTCAAAACTACTTCCTCAAAAGTAGCATCTGTTATTGCTAATGCCATAATATCTTTGTTTAAGGTTTAAAGCTTGAATCTTTACCATTTCAAACTTGAGTACAAATTTAGAAATTAAAAACAAACCAAACACTATTTACAAATTAGTTTTAGTTATGAATGTATTGTCAATAGTTATTTTAAATATTGCTTTTGAAATTTTCTGCCTTTATATAAAGGTCAAGCTAATAGAGTTTAATTAATTTGGTATATTTGCAAGTGTGATTTAAACACTTTATTATTGAAAGACAATTTTCAGTAGCTTTGTTAGCCCAATTACCTACTTTATTCACCACAAAATGCTGTCCATAAAATTTAAAAACCAATTAACAAATACATTAAAATGAAATATATAGTTTGTGAGAAACCGCAAGAATTTTTGATGAAAGAAAGAGAAATGCCTGTTCGAAAAGAAGGAGAAGTACTTCTGAGAATTCGAAAAATAGGAGTTTGCGGCACAGACATTCATGCCTATGGCGGTACACAACCTTATTTTGAATACCCTAGAGTTTTAGGACACGAACTTGCCGCAGAATATATAGAAGGCGAGGTTGATGGATTTAAAAAAGGGGACAAAGTAACTTTTATTCCTTATTTCCACTGTGGAAAATGTATTGCTTGCACCAATGGATTGACTAATTGTTGCGCCAACATCAAGGTTTTTGGCGTTCATATCGATGGTGGAATGGCAGAATACATTACGATTCCCGAACAATATTTACTTGACGGACAAGGTTTGGATTACGATCAATTGGCATTGGTTGAACCTTTGGCAATCGCAGCCCACGGAGTTCGAAGAGCTGACGTAAAATCAAAAGACACCGTTTTGGTAATGGGAGTTGGACCTATTGGAATTGGATTAATCAATTTTGCAAAAATTGCTGGAGCCAAAGTAATCGCGATGGATATTAACCAATACCGATTGAATTTTTGCAAAGAAGAATTGGGTGCCGATGAAATTATCAACCCAATGACCGAAGACGTGGTGGAAAGATTGAAAGAAATCACCAACGGCAATATGCCAACCGTGGTAATTGATGCCACTGGAAACCGCAACGTGATGAATTCCGCTTTCAATTATATGTCACACGGGGGGCGTTTTGTCTTGGTTGGCTTGCAAAAAGGTGAATTGGCTTTTAGTCATCCCGAATTTCACAAACGCGAATCGACTTTGATGAGCAGCAGAAATGCCACGACGGACGATTTTAACTATGTAATGGAATGTTTGAAATCCGGTAAAATTGATTCTAGCAAATACATCACTCACAGAGCCAGTTTTGAAGATATGATTGGCGAATTTGATAAATGGATTGACCCGAAAAACAATGTCATCAAGGCTATCATTGAACTAGACTAAAAAATTTGACAAATTACAGATTACAAAGATTTTAAAAATTAATCCGTGTAATCTGCGGTAAAATAAATACATTTAGTTTGCCAAAAATTAAACGGAGATAATACAAACTAATCAAAAAAAATATTTTTTATGGACTTAGGATTAAAAGGAAAAATTATAGTCGTTTCAGGTTCAGCTGGAAAAGCGGGAAGTATCGGCGAAACCATAATAAATCGCCTTGCCGATGAAGGAGCAATTCCGGTTTTGGTGGACAGAAATGACCGTGGCCACGAATACGTTGCCAATCTTCAAAAAAGAGGAATCGACTCTCTTTTTGCACAAACCAACGTAACCGATCCAGTCCAAATGGAAAATGCGGTTAAAAAAATCGTGGAAAAATACGGAAGAATTGATGCTGTTATCAACAATGTTGGCGTGAATGATGGTGCAGGTCTTGATGCCTCCTACGAGGAATTCATGGACTCGCTGAAATTGAACGTGGTAAGTTATTTTTTATTGACGAAATACGCGCTTCCTTATCTGAAAGAATCTAAAGGAAATATTCTGAACATTGGTTCGAAAGTGGCTTTGACAGGTCAAGGAGGAACTTCGGGTTATGCCGCTGCCAAAGGTGGTGTGCTAGGTTTGACCAGAGAATGGGCTGTTGATTTGATTAAATTTGGTATTCGTTCGAATGCATTAATCATTGCCGAAAGTTACACTCCAGCTTACGAAGATTGGATAAAAACTCTTGCTGACGGTGAAGCTACTTTGGCAAAAATCAACAAAAGTATTCCGTTTGAAGGTCGAATGACCAAAACCGTGGAACTAGCCGACACGGCACTTTTTATTATTTCTGATCGTTCCTCTCACACTACGGGACAATTTGTTTTTGTGGATGGTGGTTATGTTCATTTGGACCGTTCTTTAATTAATGATTTAGAATAAAATATGTTGCAAAGAATAGATTCCCACCAACATTTTTGGATATTTGATCCCGTTCGCGACAGTTGGATTGACGAAAGTATGCAAAGAATTCAAAGAGATTTTTTGCCTCAAGACCTTTCGCCGGTTTTGGAGAAAAACAACTTCAAAGGTTGTGTTGCCGTTCAAGCAGACCAAACCGAAGCGCAAACGCATTTCTTAATGGATTTGGCCAAGCAAAATGATTTCATCAAAGGAGTTGTGGGTTGGGTCGATTTATTGGACAAAAATGTAGCGGATCGTCTCGATTTCTTCTCCACCGAAAAGAAACTGAAAGGTTTCCGACACGTGGTGCAAGGAGAAGCAGATGATTTTATGCTTCGTGACGATTTTAGAAGAGGAATCGAAGCCTTGAAAGCACACAATTACACCTATGACATCCTTGTTTTCCATCGCCAATTACCGGCTGCGATTGATTTGGCAAACCGATTCCCGAACCAAGCTTTTGTTTTGGATCATATTGCGAAACCTGACATCAAATCCGGGCAAATCCAATCTTGGAAAAACAATATTATTGAATTGGCAAAAGCCGAAAATGTAATGTGCAAAATTTCAGGAATGGTTACCGAAGCCAATTGGAAGACATGGACTCCCGATGATTTAAAACCGTATTTAGATGTGGTTTTCGAAAACTTCACTCCCGAACGATTAATGTTCGGTTCCGACTGGCCAGTTTGTCTAGTCGCTTCAGAATACGAATTGGTGGTAAAAACGCTCGAAGATTATATTACCCAATTACCTAATGATCAGCAGGAAATGATTTGGTTCAAGAATGCGGAACGGTTTTATGGACTTGATTTATAAAAAAAATGCTGGTAGAAAATCTATCAGCATTTTTTTTAAAATATATGTCCCGTCCTGAAATAGCGATACACAAAAAACATCGTTATGGAAGAAAACACAAATTATGTTAAGCGTAGTCAGCGAGATTACAGTATGTCTTTAAAACTTCAAATCGTTAGTGATATTGAAAGAGGTCTTATTTCGAT
>JACMLU010000023.1 GCA_014379405.1 Flavobacterium sp.
GGAGAGCAGGATTCGAACCTGCGAAGTTCACACAGCAGATTTACAGTCTGCCCTCGTTGGCCGCTTGAGTATCTCCCCATTTTTTTTAAATTCCAATAATTTAAAGAACAAATTCCAAATCGCATTTGGAATAAAAAAGAGCCGGCGGAGGGACTCGAACCCACGACCTGCTGATTACAAATCAGCTGCTCTAGCCAACTGAGCTACGCTGGCAATATCAATAAAAAAAGTCCGCTATTTCTAACGGACTGCAAATGTAGAAATTTTATCTCTCAATCAAAACATTTTTTTAAAAAAATTTGATATTAAATATGATCTCTTATTTTTTCTTTCCTTTTTACCAACAAACGCTCCAAAGATTCCGCCGAAAGCTCCACCGCTTCCTCAAAAGTCTTGCAATGTTTCTTTACCAAAAAATCATCCCCAGGAACATTAATTTTGATTTCGACAAACTTGTTTTCTTTATCACTCGTCTTTTCCACTTTCAAAAAAACATCTGCCGACACTATTTTATCGTAATATTTCTCTAATCTGTCCAATCTTTCTTGAACGAAATCCACTAGTTTTCTGTCAACAGTAAAATTGACTGCTTGAACATTTACCTTCATAATCAAAATTTTTATTGGTTAAACATTTTAGAATTATTTTGAATTTCTAGGATGCGCCTCTTCATAAACCTTTTTTAGTTCTGATAAACTACTGTGTGTATAGATTTGTGTTGAAGCCAAACTTGAATGTCCCAATAATTCCTTCACTGAATTTAAGTCGGCTCCGTTATTCAATAAATGAGTCGCAAACGTATGTCTTAATATATGTGGACTTTTCTTTACCTTTTCGGAGACAGTACTAAAGTAGTTATTTATTAATCGATATACAAAGGAATCATTCAATTTTAACCCTTTTTTTGTGAGAAAAAAAAAGTCCGTATCCATAACCTTCTCTAAACGTGTTCTTTCGTTAAAATATAAAATCAACTGCCCTGAAACGATTGGCAAAAGCGGAAGAATTCTTTCTTTATTTCTTTTACCAAGAACTTTTATGGTATTGTTTAACACATCTACATTAGCCGATTTCAGATGAATTAATTCTGTTCTTCGGATTCCTGTAGTGTAAAACAAGTCGATTATAAGTTTGTCCCTAATTGCTTCAAAGCCTACAGGATTTTGAATTTGACTCAAAACATCATCCACTTCTTTTTCAGAAAACGGAATTTGTAATGTTTTGGGAGTTTTCAATGCTTTATGTTTCAGCAACGGACTCATTTCTATTTGTTTTGTTTTCAACAGAAATTTATAAAACGCTTTTAATGAAGCGATTTTTCTATTTACTGAAACATTCGACATATTATCATCAACAAGCGAAACTATCCATGTCCTGATTTGACTGTAGTTGGCCTGATCTATATTTTTCTGATCGAATTGATTTTTATTGAATGATTCGAAGAAATTAATGTCATTCAAATACGCATTTACGGTATGAGGAGAATATTTTTTCTCCAATTGCAAGTAATCCCTAAATGCGTCCTTATTATTAGCCATAAAAAAACCGTTAGTATCAAAGGTATTAAACTTTAATGACTAACGGTATTTTATCGCAACAGAAAATAATTAAATATTCTCAATGTTGTCTCTCATATTCTGGATATAAGCCGCTTTTTGAATCTTGATTCTATTGATAACTGATGGTTTTATAAAAGCAGTACGCGCTCTTAGTTGACGAACAGTTCCAGTTTTGTCAAATTTTCTTTTATAGCGCTTTAATGCTCTATCGATATTTTCTCCGTCTTTAATTGGTATAATTAACATAATTTTATCACCTCCTCTCGTTAAGGGCGCAAAAGTAAAAAATAATTATGAGTTATGAATTATGAATTGTGAATTATTTCAAAATATTTCTAGAAATCACTAATTTCTGGATTTCTGTTGTTCCTTCTCCAATAGTACATAACTTAGAATCCCTGTAAAATTTCTCTACAGGATAATCTTTCGTATAACCGTAACCACCGTGAATTTGAACTGCTTCATTAGAAACTCGTACACAAACTTCTGACGAATACATTTTGCTCATTGCTCCGAGCGTAGTCATATTTCTGTTATTGTTTTTCAAGAAAGCTGCTTTATGCAACAACAATTCCGAAGCTTCAATTTCGGTAGCCATATCGGCAAGTTTAAAAGCTATCGCCTGAAATTGACTTATCGCTTTGCCAAACTGGTGTCTTTCTTTCGAATATTTTAATGCCGCTTCATAAGCTCCTTTTGCAATCCCCAATGACAATGCACCAATTGAAATTCTTCCGCCATCCAAAATTTTCATCGATTGAACAAACCCTTCTCCAACTTCTCCAAGTCGGTTAGTATCTGGAATTCGGCAATTGTCAAAAATCAATTCGGCAGTTTCACTGGCACGCATTCCCAATTTATTTTCTTTTTTCCCTGAAGTAAATCCTGGCATTCCTTTTTCAAAAACAAAAGCAGTCATTCCTTTAGAATCTCCTTTTTTGCCAGTACGAACAATTACGACTGCAATATCTCCCGAAATTCCGTGAGTAATAAAGTTCTTGGCTCCATTTATAACCCAGAAATCTCCATCTTTTACGGCAGTTGTATTCATTCCTCCAGCATCGGAACCCGTATTGTGTTCGGTCAATCCCCAAGCACCAATATGCTCTCCCGTAGCCAGTTTCGGAATCCATTTTTTCTTTTGCTCTTCGTTTCCAAAAGCTAAAATATGATTGGTACATAATGAATTATGTGCCGCTACAGACAATCCTATTGATGGATCTACTTTAGAAATCTCCTCGATGACGGTAATATACTCGTGATATCCCAATCCTGAACCTCCGAGTTCTTCTGGAACTAAAACCCCCATAAAACCCATTTCACCTAGTTTTTTGAATAAAGGAATTGGAAAAGTTTGAGCTTCATCCCACTCCATTATATAAGGTCTAATATTTTTTTCTGCAAAATCTCTAATAGATTGCGCTATCATTGTTTGCGTTTCGCTATAATCGAAGTTCATCTTAATAATTTGGTATAAATTTTAAAACGCCAAATATAAGGCTATAATATTTGCCTTATCAATAGACAATCCCTTAATTTTTGTTAAATCATCAATATTTTTAAAATCGCCATTCATACTTCTAAAAGTTACAATTTGTCTGGCAAGTTGATAATTAAAATAAGGAAACTGTGATAATTCCTTGATTGATGCGTTATTAATATCCACTTTTTTGACGTTAGGAAGTGCTAAAACTTTAAAATGAGTATTCAAATTTTCAACAACTTCGGGCGACAACCCCCAAACATCGTTCATTTGTTCCATCGAAACAAAACCACCTAAACTTTCTTTGAATTTTAAAATTCGAAGCGAAATCGCCTCGCCAATTCCATAAATCTTGATTAAATCTTCTTGAGTTGCTTTATTAATATCGATAACGACTACTTTTTCTTTTTTGGCGAAAGTCGTATTGGGATATTTTTTATATTCTTTGAATTGTTTCTTGTTTTTCACCCAATCCGGAAATTTAAAATAAGGCGAAATGGCATTTAACAAAGAATCCGAAACTTTGGTAACGGCTTGAAATTCCTTGGGCGAATTCACATATTTATTTTGCTTTCGAAAAGCCAGAAGCCTATCTATTTCTGGAACAGACATTCCGAGTTTATAACCTTTGTAATCCGAAATAAAATTAGGATTGAATGGATAAATCTTTGGAACATAATCCAACTTTTCCTGTTTCATCGAATCTATTTGCGATTGCAAGGAAAGCCACCTCTCCCTTTCAGGAGAATCATTCGATGCATCATTAAAATCAGTGAAAAAATATGCTATTTGTGAAGCAATGATTATGGAGAACAATAAAAAAATGCCTGTACGCTGGCTTCTCGAAAACGCAAAATAGGATTTTACTGTTTTGAAATTCATTCAAATAATATTTTAATGAAATATAAAAATAAGAAATATTTTATAAAAATATTCTTTCTTCAATAAAAAAGTTAAAAAGGCAATAAACAATTTCAAAAATGAAGTTTTCCTTTTAGTTACTGCGTTAAAAAAACAATATATTTGGGACATATTAATAACAAATCGAAATAATATGTCTATTTGGAAAAGAAAACCATTAAACCAGCTACTAGCAGAAGCTGCTGATTCTGAAAAAGGATTAAAGAAAACCTTAAGTGCATCAGGATTAGTTGCTCTTGGAGTTGGCGCCATTATTGGAGCTGGATTATTTTCAATAACTGGTTTAGCAGCTTCTGCAAATGCTGGACCTGCCATAACCATTTCCTTTCTTGTGGCCGCATTTGGCTGTGTTTTTGCTGGTTTATGCTATGCCGAATTTTCTTCGATGATTCCAGTTGCCGGAAGTGCTTACACTTATTCTTTTGCCACAATGGGCGAATTTGTTGCCTGGATTATTGGTTGGGACTTAGTTCTGGAGTATGCCGTGGGGGCTGCTACGGTTTCCATTAGTTGGTCTCGGTATTTCGGAAAATTTTTGGAGGGCTATGGAATTCATATTCCCGATGCTTATTTACTTTCGCCCTTTGAAGGCGGAATCATAAATATTCCTGCCGTTTTAATTGTTATGTTAATGTCATTCCTTTTAATCCGCGGAACCCAAGAATCCTCTTTTGTAAATGGAATTATAGTTTTACTTAAAGTATCGGTGGTATTAGTGTTTATTGCCGTTGGTTGGCAATACATCAGACCCGAAAATTATATCCCATATATTCCAGAAAACACGGGTAAATTTGGAGAATTTGGTTTCTCTGGGATCATCAGAGCAGCAGCCATCGTGTTCTTTGCCTACATTGGGTTTGATGCCGTTTCAACAGCTGCCCAGGAAGCCAAGAATCCCAAAAGAGATATGCCGATTGGGATATTATTGTCATTGGGAATTTGTACCGTTCTTTACATTTTATTTGCCCACGTAATGACTGGAGTTGTAAATTATCAAGCATTTGCAGGAAAAGACGGAATCGCACCAGTCGCCGTTGCAGTTGAAGCGATGGGAAATATAGGGCCTAACGGAATGATAACACCTGCTTATCCTTGGTTAAACAACGCTATTTTATTGGCCATTTTAGGCGGATATTCTTCAGTAATATTAGTGATGTTGATGGGACAAAGCAGGGTGTTTTTCTCTATGAGCAAGGATGGTTTGATGCCAAAAGTATTTTCAGAAGTACATCCAAAATTCAGAACTCCTGCTAAAAATAATTTATTGTTTATGGTAATTGTGAGTCTTTTTGCTGCTTTTGTTCCGGCTAGAGTTGTTGGAGAAATGACCAGTATTGGAACTTTATTTGCATTCATCCTAGTTTGTGTAGGTGTTCTTATTATGCGTAAAAAAATGCCAGATGCACCAAGGGGTTTCAAAACACCTCTCGTTCCTTTTGTACCAATCGCCGGTATTGCAGTCTGTCTGTTTATGATGGTGTTCTTACCATTGGACACTTGGATTCGTCTTATTGTTTGGATGATGATTGGATTTGATTTATACTTATTCTACGGAATGAAAAACAGTATCTTGAACCAAGGCCAATTTAGCTTAAAAAGTTACAAAACCGTTTCGGCTTCGGGATTGGGAATGGTATTGGCGCTCATCGTGATTGCTTTTGTACATCACAACGATCCCGCTTTAGACGACCATTTCTTGTTTTATTTTTCGTTGTTTTTTGCAGCTTTACATACTTTGATTTATGCTTACAGTTTCAAGAAATCAAGATAATTAAGTTTCAAAAACTAAAAAGGGATAATAAAGTAGTTTGTACTTTATTATCCCTTTTTTTTATATTTATAAATTGGTTACAAATCAAAAACTGACGAACGTTTGGCTCGAACCAAATCCTTTAACCGAATCCAGAAAGCCAGCGTTAAATAAACGCCAAACCACAATCCAGCAGTTACAAAGGTGATGTAAATAAAAAACAAACGTACACTAGTAACACGCATCCCCAATTTATCGGCAAGACGGGAGGAAACATGAAAACCATATTTTTCGAAAAAATACTTGAGTTGTATTACTGCTGACATATTTTGAAGTTTGGGGCAAAATTACACAATTCTAGAATCAACGAATTGCCAAATTAACTTTTTTTCAATAATTCCATTCCAATGGCGCATTCTAGACAACGACTTTTATTGCAATATTCGTTTTTTAGCTGTAACAGGGATTGTGATTCAAAAGCACTTTTTGATTTGATGCCAAAAGAACTAAACTTATCCAAAACAGCATTTTTTTCTGAAGCGACTTCGTCCAACAACTGAATCAGGTCTTCTGAAATTTCTTTTCCTTGGCTTTTGGCGTAAGCAAACTGAAGCGGAATAATTGTGTTTATAATAATCAAATCGACGAATGATTTGGAAAGTTTTTTCTTTTTCTTGGGGCTTTCTTTGTCAAACTGATAATGATTTTGCCAATAATCCGAAGCCGAAATATCGAAGATATCATAAATACTTTGTATCGAAGTCGAAATGCTTATTTTTGAAAACAAATTTTGTTGCACGTGGTATAAATTTGCCAATTGCGACAGTCGAATAGTTGGAAAATTATCAGGACGATGCTTGAAAAATTGTACTGGCTCAACAAATATTTTCTCTAATTGGTATTTGTACAGCAAATAAAAATACCTGAATTTTAAATCCTTGAAATAGTTGTCTTCTTTTTCGGAATCTAATAATCCAGCAGTTCCCAAAAGCAAGGCTTCCAAATTTTCGACCTCGAAACCTTCTTTTCGTATAATGGAAAACGGAATGGATTGTGCGATTTTTAGAAAAATTTCGCCATTGGTATTCAACCCAAAATTCTTGGCCAAAAGGCAAAACAAAACCGCTTCCCAATCTTGGTTGGTTTGTTCCAATAATTCGAAAATGGGATTTGATTTCCTTTCCAATCGTTCGAAAAACAACCGTTCTTGCCAATTCTTCAAGACAAATTGCGGAATTGCTGTCAGTTGCTTTTCGCAAAAAATCCAGGACTTTGGTGCTATCAACGATTGGTAATTAGCAATTGTTTCGACATCGACATATTTCTTGAGTTCCAGAACTGGAATTTCGGTATTGTTTTTTCTGAAAATTTCGGTGTCGTGTTCCCAAACTACGTGAAGAATCACGTTTTCATAGGCTTCGTCTCTTTCATGATGATGCACATACCAATCCGAAGATTTAAGATGGATTTCGACGTTTCCAGCCCATTTTTGATTGCCGATTGTGATTTGGGCATTGAAAAAATCAGGCCCAGCTAGTTCTAAATATTGCCCAACATTGATGATAGTAATTTCCTCTCCATTGAAAGTTTTTAGATTCAATGTGTCGAACTTCTTGAATTTCCAGAGGTAATGGAGAAAATCTTCTTTCATTTCCAGACTTTTAGATTGAATACTAAAGTAATGAAAAAAGAGACAAGTTGCCATTCAAAAAAACATAATAATTAATTAATGCCCACGATATGAGATTGCTTCGTTCCTCGCAATGACTAGCGCAACAAGTATAATTTGGCGCAAGCCCGCGCATCGGATAAAGCTTCGTGATGATTTAAAGTAATTTTCATTTCGCGACAGCAATCGCTTAATTTGGTTGGTTTCAAACCTTTTGCTTTGTAAATTTTCACGGTGCATTCCCATCGAGATCCAATATTCAACTCTTCGTAATCTAAGCCATAAAGCGCCATTGATTTGGCAAGAACATTACGGTCGAAACTTTCGTTATGCGCCACAACTTTCCTATTTTGAAGACGTTTTTTTATTTCTGGATATACTTGTGCAAAAGTTTTCGCATTCACTGTGTCTCGTGGATAAATACCATGAACCGCAATCGTATAATGATTATATTCGTTTTTTGGAGGCTTGATTAGAGTAACGTATTCGTCAACTATTACACCGTTTTCAACAGTTACAATCCCTACAGAACAGGGATGATAGGCAGTGGCGGTTTCAAAATCTATGGCAGTGAAGGTCAAATTGATTGTAGATTTAGTGTTAACAATTTTAGATTTACAAATTTAATAGTATTTGCACAAGATAAAAAGATTCAACAACATTCTTTTAATTTGATTTGTAAAATTATTTTAGACAAGGCACAAAAAAATCCGCCCGAAGGCGGATAATTTATAATGAACAATATTAAATTGATTATTGGTTTGGAAAACCATAATTATTAGATATTTTACCTCCTGAAACTTGAATAGTCGTGGCAGGAATGGCTACTAAATAAAGTGGAGAATAATTAGCTGTATAATCTGCTGGAAGATAGCCTCCAAATACACCATTAATATTTACTTCCCAAGGTTTAGCCGCATCATTGACAAGATCAATTCCATAAGCCACCTTTTTGTAACCCGCAGCCAAAGCAGCAGTGGCTTCAGTAGGTGTTAATGGCTTGAACAATCCTTTTATTGCCAACATTGATTTCTTTAATGTCACGGATGCTGGAGCAACCCAATCCGTTGCAGTACCTCTCCAACCTGGAAACAATAATGGATGCAATGGATCTGTTTCACTTACATAACAATTTCCTGTCAAGATATCAGTCAATCCTGAAGCTGAAAGTGTAACTTCTTTTGTATAAATATAATCAGAAATCACGTTTCCATTTGGAAAAGTATAAGAACCACTGGCACGAAGTGCATCAGCCATTGCCGTCATTTGAGATTGAAGTTCATTTACTTTTTTACCTAACACACCCCAACGAACCAAATCCATTTTGCGTTGTCCTTCTCCTCCAAGTTCAAATGCTCTTTCGTCTTGAATGGCAGTCAAAAGTGTTGCTCCAGATTTATTGTTTACATAAGTTGTAGTTTTGGCAGTATATTCAGGGTCACTTGATAAAAATGCACGCTGACGAATTTTTAATAATTCGGCTTTAGCATTAGTATCGTCACCCAATACCGAATAGGTTTCTGCCAACAATAATATCATGTCTCCCACACGCATATATGGCGCATTGATACCTGCTACTCTTTGTTTAACAGCATGGGTTTTATCAGTCATACGTGAATAATCCCATTTATTTAAAGACAAACCTCCATTGCTCATATTTCCTTTTTTAAATATAAGCATTGTTTCATTGGCAACACCCCCCAAGCCTGTTGTAGTAACTGTTACATCACGTCTCAAATCCTTGTTGTCAAACATTCCAAAATAATAAGTTGGAAAAAAACGCATTTGTCCATACGCTTTTGGAGGATAAGCTGTAGCTCCTCCACTAGAAGGACGACCGAAAGCATAAGGACGTTCGGTTGTTGTAATTCCGGCAAGTTGACTCACTTCAAAAATCATTTCAGGACTAATTTTATAATCCATTCCACTTTGAAAAACCGCTTGAAAAGGATTACTGAATTTATTTAATGGTGTTCTTGAATCGGTAGTTACCAGCTTAGCATTTCCTTCATACACCAACTTTTTCAAATAGGTATTTGCCATTGTGTAATAGGTTTTGTAATCTGCTCTACGAACCATTTTCCCTCTGGTTGGATGCGATTGCAGCACTTCTCCATCACCCGTATAATTTGCAGGTCGAAGTGCGTATCCACCACGAATTAAAGCCATACGTCCTATTAAACCTTGAACATATTCTTTGGCCATACGAGTTGCAGTAGTAGGATTACCATTTGTATTCAACTTATACATCAATGGTTCCACTTTAATAAGATTGGCCAATTCTCCTTCTTGAATTGTATTACGGTCAGTGATAACTGCGTCCTTATAATCTGATTCAGATAAAATTGGTTTTGTAAAATAAATTACATCTCCCCAGTTTCTCGTCAATTCAAAATACATTGTAGCACGAATAGCAACTGCTTCGCCGTATAAATGAGTTAAAGCTGATACTTTTGTTTTGTCTGTGGCAATATATGCCGCATTTTTCTCGAACGCATCAATAATTACATTACATCGACTAATCGTTTTGTACATTCCATTCCAAGCATCTGGCGGATTATCCGAAGCTGTTGGGGTTTTGAAGTATAAATTCTCACCGTTATAGCGCAAGGAATTTGATGTTGTTTCCGGTCCAAGTTCAATATCGGAACCTACACCAGTTACTTCATAAAACAATCTGTTGGAGTGAATTCCTGATTCAACACTCAATAATTCATAAGCTCCCAAAATAGCTTTATCTGCTTCAGATGCTGACTGAAATACAAATTCGGAATCAAATTTTGAATCTGATTGTACTTCAAGATAATCTTGACATGATGAAAACATCAGGGTTGACAAGATACTCAAGTATATTATTTTTCTTTTCATTGTTATATTTTTTAAGATTTATTGTCAGGTTTAGAATTTCACATTTACTCCAAGAGTAAAAGTACGCGCTTTAGGGTAGGCTCCAAAGTCCATTCCAGGTGTTGGATATGTACTATTTCTTCCATTTCCAGCATCAACCTCAGGATCATATCCTGTATATTTAGTCCACAACCAAGCATTGATTACAGTTGCATATAGTCTGAAATTTTGCATTCCAATTTTATTGGAAACATCAGAAGGCAAGGTATAACCTAAAGTAACGTTATTTAATCTTATGAATGAACCATCTTCAATACCATCTGAATGCACCACCCCGTTTTCGTGAAAAGGCATATAAGTTGTAGCATTAGCATTTAAAGCATCTAAAGTTGCAGGATCATAAACTCTTACTAAATCTCCAGTTGCATTAACATCAAATAAAGTATACGCATTTTCTACGGAAGAACTAAAGTTACGGAATGGTAGTTTATTTCCAAAGGAATTCGCCAATTTATTGGCATTGTAAATATCATTACCATACGAACCATTAAATCCTAACATTAAATCAAATGATTTATAAGTAGCATTGATATTTAATCCACCTGTAAATTTAGGAGTGGTATTACCAATAATTATTGCATCATCAGTTGCGTTAATATTGGTAGCACTAGTTGTAGTGCCCAATTTTTGAAGTTTCAACATCCCTGGATAAGCTGAATTCGCTGGAAGCCCGGGGATATTACCCAAAACGCCAATTGAATTAGGGATTCCAGTTTTAAGAGTATAAACTCCCGGAGCTCCACCCACACCAGGAACATAATTAAAATCTGCAGTTGTATAATAACCATCGTATTTATAACCACGAATTAATCCTACTGGATCACCCACTTTAAAAGCATAATCACCCCCTACTGGCTGCATTGTAGATGATGCCCAACCACTTGTGTAAAAGTTGGAACTTACACCTGATGCAAGTGCTTCAATTTCATTTCTATTCAGAGAGATATTAAAATTGGCCGATAATTTGAAATCCTCTTTTCGAACAATGTCTCCACCAATAGTAAACTCAAGACCCGTATTACGAGTTTGACCAATATTTGCCATTTGAGAAACATATCCCGTATAGGCAGGTAAGGTATTTACCATCAAAAGATCTTTAGTTGTATTCCAGTAAATATCTAAAGTACCATACAATCTATTATCAAAGAAACCATAATCAATACCAAAGTTTCTTGTAATTGTAGTTTCCCATTTCAAATTAGGATTAACCAACATCGTTGAAGCTGGAACCGAAATACCATTAGCCACATTATTATATCCATAACCGGATGCCCCCGTCCATTCTTCTCTCCATAATCCTGCAGCTATTTGGTCGTTACCTGCCTCACCAAAACTTAAACGGAACTTAAGATCACTAACCGTTTTTGAATCTTTCAAGAATGATTCATCTGAAGCTCTCCATGCAAATGCTGCCGCAGGAAAATAACCCCATCTATTTGCTTGCGGAAAATTACTTGAACCATCAGCACGCAATGTAGCCGTAAACAAATACCTATCTTTAAAGGCGTAGTTTACACGTCCAAAATAAGAAGACAATCGCATTGGATCTTTTTCAGTATTTACAATTCTTACTGCATTTTGATCTCCAAATTGTCCCATTGCAGCAAATGCTTTATTATAATCAAATGCTAGTGGATAATTAGTACCTGAAATACCCGTTCTTTCACCATTTGTTCCATTCATCTCTTGTCCTAATAACATATCCAATTTATGGTTGTCCCCTAAATTTTGGAATTTATAATTGGCTGTATTTACAAAACGATAACGTGTATCATAATCCTTGGTAATTGCTGCATCACCACCTTGTACGCCAAGGGTATTTTTTGCAAATGATCCTGTAAATTGATAGCGAGAACTATAGTCTTTCGACGCACTGTACTCTGAACGCAAAGTCAAGGCATCAGTCAATTTCCAAGTTAGCGCAGCATTTCCTCTATATTTCTGACGCAAGGTTTTATCATAAATGTCTTTTATAGTTGGAATTGGATCAAAAGCTGACCTAACATAAGTTTCATATAAATTAAGCTGTGTATTATTACCACTAATATCTCCTAAAGGAGCAACTGGAGTAAAATTTAGCGATCTAGTCAACCAAGATCCTACTGAACTAGATTGGGCTTCACTTCCAAAAACTTCTTGATTACTATAATAAATATCACCTTCAAACTCTAGGTTTTTGGCAATTTCGCTTTTTATTTTGGCTAAAATATTAGTTCTTTTATAGTATGATTCAATCTTTAAACCATTATCATCTAAATTATCAAAAGAAACGCTGTATTTTGTTTTTTCATTTCCTCCTGTTATACTGATATTATGATTTTGAGCAGTAGTACTACGAATAACTTCTTTCTCTATATCTCTATAATCAGCTGTTTTATATGCATTTATACCCCCTGGATTCAAACCTTTGTATGCTGTACCAAGCCCGTAAGCCATTGCCCAAGCATTTCCTAAAGGTGCAGAAAAAAGTGTACCGTAATCCCAATTTAATTTTACAAAATCGTATCCATCTAAAGCTCCTATATGTTTAGAAGGTGTTTTAACTTGTGTACTTCCATTGTAAGTAATACTTACTTTGCCTCCAGAAGGTGCTTTAGTAGTTACAAGAACAACTCCGTTTGCACCACGAGCTCCGTAAATTGCAGTTGAAGAGGCGTCTTTCAATACATCTATACTTGCGATTTGAGAAGCTGGAATATCATTAATATTACTTACTGGAAATCCATCAACAATAAATAATGGATCATTACTTTGAGTAATGGAACCTCCTCCACGCACTCTAATAGATACTTTTGCATCTGGACGTCCGTCCATTGCTGTAACAGTAACCCCAGCTACCTTACCTTGCATAGCTTGTGAAATGTTAGCTACAGGATAGGCCGCAAGATCTTTACCTTTTACAGATCCAACGGATCCAGTAACATCTTTTCTTTTTGAAGTACCATAACCAACTACAACTATTTCATCTAGTTGATTACTTTCTTCGGTTAAAGTTGCATCAATTTTAGTTTTACCATTAACCGAAACTTGTAACGTTTTATACCCCACAAAACTAAACACTAAAACGTCGGATGATTTGGCGCTTATAGTGTAATTCCCGTCAAAATCCGCAGATGTTCCATTCGAGGTCCCTTTAACCAGCACTGAAACACCTGGTAAAGGCGTTCCCAACTTAGCATCTTTTATCGTACCTTTAATTTTAAATACTTGTTGCCCATAAATTGGCATACAGAGTAACATTCCTAATAAAAGGAAATAATAACTTACTCTCATTTTCTTTTTTTTCATATTGATTAATTAGTTTGGTTGGTTAAAAAGTTGATTTTCTATGTAATTACATAGTTTGATTAAAAAGTGATCTTGTTTTTCTCAATAGTCATATTGTTTTTAATTATTTATGAATCTATTTCATAATTTAAATACCCTCCAAAATAGATATATTCATTTTTTTAACAATATCTTAGTTAAAATTACACCTCAATAAGTCTTAATTAAAGAATAATACCAAGTACGCAAATAAGCGTGAACAACACACTACTAAATCGATTGCAAACAAAGTGTAATCGATTGCGCAAACCTAAATAATAATTTTAATCTAACCAAAAAAAAAGCAAATAAATTATCATAAGTATAAAAAAAACAGTCATTATTTATTCACTGAATGTAAATATACATCAACACCAACCTTATTCACCCCAAAATACTTCATAAGCAATTACAATTGTCCTCCCATTAAAAATAGAGTATATGTTGAAAATTAGAGCCAAAAAGAAAATCTAAAAACAATTGGAAAAAAAATAGAATTTGAGAATAATAAACCCTTATTTTTATTATAAAAGTGAAAATATTTCCATAAAAAATACCTCGATTCTTTAAGGAATAAAAACATTTACTCCAAAACAAAAAAAAGCCCACAAGATTTTTAAATCCTGCAGGCTAATCGCATCTAACACAAAATATTTATTCCATTAATTCAATAATGGATTAAATAATTCTTCCAAAGGAAATCAAAATGCTATCTCATAAACATCGCAACTGATGTAATCCAACAAACGTTCTCTATATAATTCTTCATCATAAAACTGTTCCGGCCAGAAAGTGGAGGAATAAAAATACATCAATTCAAACACATCTTTATGCTCGGTAGCCAATACATCCAAATATTTTATGTACCGGTCATGACAAAAATATTCTTCTCCAAAGTTGGAGTTGGTTTCTGCCAAGGCTCTTTTTTGCATCGGAAAACCATCTACTTCATAGCCTTTTTCAACACAATAATCTGATATTGTTTGAACTACATAACTTTCATGGATTTCTCCATATTTAAAACAATCCACACAGTCACCAATAACATCCCAAACTTCGTGAATTTCCAAAATTCTGCTTTTAACTGATTCTATTTCCATCTGATTATTTTCTTTCAAAAATAAATAACTAGATAATTGTTATTTTACGGTTTTCCACATTTTGGCCATATTTTTGTAAAAAAAAATATAACATAAAAAAAAGCTTACAGGGTTTAAAGTCCTGTAAGCTAAATACTTCAATTATACCAAATTTATTTTTTATTGAACCAATACTAAATTCAAAACGAAAACTGAAATTGTTTGTAGTATTTGTTAAATCTTATTGAAAAAAGTTCCAAACAACTCCAAATCGAATCGTAAAATCGCGATAAGGTGTATTGGGAGCCGAATAATAATTGTATCCTGAAAGAGATGAGTTAAAATGTTCCGCTATCACGTAAACCCTGGTTCGTTGAATTCTGGCATTAAAGAAAAAATCAAAATTCGCAAAATTCCCAATTTCTTTTTTGTTTTGAGCAAAAAACTCTCCAATTACCGGATTATAATCGTTTGCATAATAATTTGTAAAATAATTTAACGTTATGCCTGTTTGAAAAAACAAGGATTTATGAAACATTTCTTGAGAAAAATACAGGGTGTTTCTAGTTAAAAATTCTGGTACATTGAGAACAGCATCCGATTGATCTACTTTTTGATATAAAAGAGTATTATCTAAAGCCAACTTCCAAAAGGTAAATTCTCTACTCGCTTTTACCGACAAATAATTGATGACACCTCCATATTGAGCAGGATTTACAATTTGTTGTTTCAACGCAGTTTGTTCAGGACTAGAGACATCATTAAAATACAAATGGTCATTAAAAGTAGAATATTGAACCGATGCTTCAACCCAAGGAGTCGTTGCATTTACGGTAATTGAATTTATTTTTTCATTCTTGAAATCGTTGGACCAATTGTAATTTACATAACTGCTTTGATACAAATTATAGTTAACATTGGGCAATTTATTCATATTTTGGTACTGAAAAGAAAACTGGATGTCCTCATTCCAATCATATTGCATCTTAGCTTCCAAATCAGACAAAGATTGATTTGTAACCGATCTTGAAAACAAGAATTTTCCATTCCATTTGTTTTTTCGATAATCATATTGACCTCCAATACTATTGATTCTTTGACTAATGGAACTAGGAATTGTTTGGTCATCCAAAATTAATATTTGATTGTAGTAATAGTTATGAAAAAAATCATCTACAAAAAACTGGAACTTACCCAAGGTATTATTTTCATAAATAAGCCCTACTTTGTTGTAGGTTTTATTGTAATGTGTTTGGTCATTTATTCCGCTGGTTTTGTACGACTCCCCATATCTTAATGCGGAAGAACTACTACCTACAGTAGGTTGATTAAATTCAAAATATTTGTTTTCGTAATTAAATTGATGGCTCACATACAAATTATTATTACCCTCGGTAGTGTTGATTCTGAAAAAATGATCCAAAAACACACGCTTTCCTTTCAAAAATGACCTTGCATCAGTTAAATAGACTTCCAACCTATCTCTGTTTATAAAAGCCGGATCGCCACTTTCGAAGTCTTCGACAGATACGATTCCACCATTTTCTTCATTCATAATGTCCTGAGAAACAAAATGGGCATTGGCAAAATAGCGTTTATTCTTGGTGTTATAACTTGTTGTAAATCTAAAATTTCCAGTGCTTGTCATTTGATTAACGTATCTTCCCTCAGAACGTAACCCTTTGTATGCAATCGAAAAATTAAGTCTTGGCGTCATATTTAGTGCAAAAAAAGCATCTACATTTTGACCTTGTTTCATCACGGTTTTAAAATACAATTCGGTAACTGGAGTTGCCACGGAACTATAACGGATCTGGTTGGCTTCCAAAAAATTAAAATGTTTGGCTTTGAATCCAAATTCTGGAAGCGGAGAAAAAGCATTCAAACTGTATTGCAAGGTATTGTAGGTTTGCCCTTCATTCGAAAAAGGCATCAATCCAAAAATATCTTTACGGAGGTAATTAAAACTGTATAATTTTTTTATGGTGAGCGAAGTGTCAATATAAGTGGTGTCACGCTCCAAAGTAATCACTCGATACATGTCAATAGTGGCAACTTTTTCTTTACTTTTTTTTATCGAATCCGTACTATTATATTTAGTGTCAAACCCCAAAAGATTCTGAATTTTTTGCTGAGAAAAAAGAGTTAATGGCAATGCTAAAAAACACAAGAAAAAGAAATTCCTCATTGGAAGCGGTATATGATTAAGCAATTATTCGATAAGTATTATAGAGCAAAGGTAAATGAAAAAACATAGAAATAAAAAAAGGCATTGATTTATGGGAATGTTTTGGGAAATAGAAATTTGAGCTCCTTTTTTGAATAAATTTTTACAATATTTGTTGTTCCAATACAAACAAATATGTTACTCACCAATTTCTCTAATTTCATTCTAGAAACCGGAACCGACGAAGCCGGTCGTGGTTGTCTGGCTGGGCCAGTTACTGCTGCTGCGGTAATTCTCCCAACTAATTTCGAGAATACAATCTTGAACGACAGCAAACAATTATCAGAAAAAATCAGAGAAAAACTTAGACCCATTATCGAACAAGAAGCTCTTTGTTTTGCCGTAACACATTTACATCCAAAAGAAATTGACGAAATAAATATTCTAAATGCTTCAATGAAAGGAATGCAAGAATCTGTTTTGAAATTAAACCCAACTCCCGAATTCATTATCGTGGACGGCAATCGAGCTTTGAATGCTAAATTGGGTTTAAAGAGTTCATTTGGAAAACGATTTACAAAAGAAGAAATCGAATTATTGAAATCGATTCCGAATCAAAGTATTATTAAAGGAGATTCGAAATATTTGAGTATTGCCGCGGCATCGGTTTTGGCAAAAACCTATCGTGATGAATATATGAATGCCATCCACGAGGAATTCCCGATGTACAACTGGAAGAAAAACAAAGGCTATCCCACTAAAGAACATCGCGAAGCTATAAGAAAATATGGCACTACCAAATACCACCGAATGACATTTCGATTATTGCCCGAACAGTTGAAATTGGAGATTTAGGTTGTTTTTTAATAAAGTCCTTTTGATGATTTGTAAAGAATTATTTATATATTTGATATTAAATAATATGTGACTTTATCACACATATCTACCCAAATATGTATGGCTTTGTGTGATTTTGTCACACAATTACTAAGAAACTCTGAAAACATCAATATATGGAAATTGTGAATAAAATATTAGAATGGCCAGCGATTATACAAGGAATTATCGGTTCTTTTCTTTTTTGGGCCATTTTTGCAATTGGTCAAAAAGTTATTGAATTTAGCACAAAGAAAATTAAAGAAGATAAGAATTTGGGGAGTTTTTGGGGTCGATCAGCAAGAAACACTTTTTATAATGATAATTTTGAATTTTCAAATTATAGCTTCTTTATATGCATTTATGGTTCGATACATTACTTTTTAAAATTTGTTATAGTTGTATTTATATCACAAATTTTAAGAGAATTCATTCCCATATTTGCATATGTAGGATATGCAATTGCTTTCTACTTTATTTTTCGGTCAATTTCATATGTAACTCATTTTGATGTTTTTGAATCAGAAGATAAAAAGCGAGAGAAAGAAGTCATTCCAGAACAGAAAAAGAATAAATCAAAAAAGGAAAAATCATAACTACACACAACAACTACAACGGATTTGGACAATTGGCTTAATGGGAAGTTGGTTTTGTATTTGGGATGATTTGACAAAATCCGTAAAATTAGTAGCCAATTAAAAAGACACGAACTCCGCTTCAAATAATTGAGTGAAATGTTTAAGAATTTTTGCTTTCACTTCGGCTTCATCTACTTTTTCTACACCGAGTTCAACATTTAAAGAAGTAACTGCTTTGCCACGAATGCCGCACGGAATAATATTGTCAAAATAACCCAAATCGACATTGATGTTTAATGCAAAACCGTGCATAGTTACCCAACGGGAAGCACGAACACCAAGCGCACAAATTTTTCTCGCAAATGGTGTTCCAGCACCAAGCCAAACACCAGTTTCGCCATCGCTTCGTCCGCATTCTAGTCCGTATTCTTGTAAAGTCAAGATGATAGATTCTTCTAGAAAACGCAGGTATTTATGGATATCTGTAAAGAAATTTTCCAAGTCTAAAATAGGATAACCCACAATTTGTCCGGGCCCGTGATACGTAATATCGCCGCCACGATTGATTTTATAGAAAGTTGCTCCTTTGGCTTCGAGTTGTTTTTCGTTTAGCAATAAATTTTCCAAATCACCACTTTTTCCCAAAGTATAAACGTGAGGATGTTCCACAAAAAGGAAGTAATTGGGAGTTTTTAAACTCGTTTCTTCTCTCCTATTCTGGATTTTCAAATCGACAACGCTTTTGAATATTTCTTCTTGATATTCCCAAGTAGTTTTATAATCTTGAAGTCCTAAATCTTGAAGTTGGATGGTTTTGTTCATTTGGTCATTGCGAGGAACGAAGCAATCTTATTTCGTTCACTATTTTTGAATTGCAAAGTTACGAAGTTTTTACTGGCAATGTTCCTTTAAATAAAAATGGCACACAGATGACGCAGATACAACGGATTGGCACGGATATTAATAGTGGTGTTTTCGGAAAAAAGTTTTATGAAAAACAAAAAGTTATCGCTTAGCCCCGATAGAAGCGGAAATACTTTTGAGGCGGTGTTCGCCCCAAAAGATTACTTCACTATGCTTCTATTTTTTATCGGAGTTTAGTAAACTTCGTTTGTAACGAATAGCGGGAGGACTGCCTATTAAAAAATCTATATTTCTGCTCCAGAAAAATCTGAAATCTGCTTTCTGAAATCTGCAATCTATTTGTTATCTTTGCACACTTAAAAATCCGAATATAATGGCCTTATCCGAACAAGAAATCATCCGAAGAGAAAAACTTCAATCTTTACGTAATTTAGGAATCAATCCTTATCCTGCCAATCTTTTTCCTGTAAATCATACTTCGAAACAAATAAAGGAGTCTTTTGAAGAAGGTAAAAAGGTTATCGTTGCTGGGCGTTTGATGAGTGTGAGAGATCAAGGAAAAGCTTGTTTTGCCGAATTGCAGGATAGCGAAGGGCGCATACAATTGTATGTGAATCGTGATATTTTGTGCGAAGGAGATGATAAAACTTTATATAATCAGGTATTCAAAAAATTGACCGATTTAGGTGATTTTATTGGTATTGAAGGTGAATTGTTTACTACCAAAGTTGGTGCGCAATGTATTCGCGTGGATGGATTTACTTTTTTGAGTAAAACCTTGCGTCCTTTACCATTGCCAAAAGTGGATGAAGATGGAAAAGTGCACGATGCTTTTAACGATGCTGAATTGCGTTACAGAATGCGTTATGTGGATTTGACGGTGAATCAAAATGTAAAAGAAACGTTCATCAAGAGAACAAAATTGTTCAACGCAATGCGTGGTTTTTTTAACGATGCAGGATATTTAGAGGTTGAAACTCCTGTTTTGCAATCGATTCCAGGTGGTGCTGCGGCGAGACCTTTTATCACACATCACAACTCGCTTGATATGCCGTTATATATGCGTATTGCAAATGAATTGTATTTGAAAAGATTAATTGTTGGTGGTTTTGACGGTGTTTATGAGTTTTCGAAAAACTTCCGTAACGAAGGAATGGACAGAACGCACAACCCAGAATTTACCGCAATGGAAATATATGTAGCCTACAAAGACTACAACTGGATGATGGATTTCACGGAAAACTTGTTGGAACATTGCGCTATTGGCGTAAATGGAACGAGTGAAGCTACTTTTGGCGAACATAAAATCAGTTTTAAAGCGCCGTATGCCCGTGTTACGATGACGGATTCTATCAAACATTTTACTGGTTTTGATATTTCTGGCAAAAGCGAAGCGGAACTTTTTGAGGCTGCGAGAGGTATGGGAATTGACGTGGACAACACAATGGGTAAAGGAAAATTGATTGATGAGATTTTTGGCGCAAAATGCGAAGGAAATTACATTCAGCCAACATTTATTACAGATTATCCAAAGGAAATGTCGCCACTTTGTAAAGAGCACCGTGACAATCCTGAATTGACGGAACGTTTTGAATTAATGGTTTGCGGTAAAGAGGTTGCGAATGCTTACTCTGAATTGAATGATCCAATTGACCAAAGAGCCCGTTTTGAAGACCAAATGCGTTTGGCTGAAAAGGGTGATGATGAAGCGAATGGAACTATTGACGAAGATTTCTTGAGAGCATTGGAATACGGAATGCCACCAACTTCTGGATTAGGAATTGGAATGGATCGTTTGATGATGTTCTTGACCAATAATGCATCTATTCAGGAAGTGTTGTTTTTCCCTCAAATGCGTCCTGAGAAAAAACAGGTTCAACTAGAAGAAGATGAAAAATTAATTGTTTCTATCCTACAGGCCAACTCTAATGTTTTGGAATTTGGTTTACTAAAAATCAAATCGGAATTGAGCGGCAAGAAATGGGACAAAGCGATGAAGAATCTTTCAGTTTTAGGAATGACCGAAGTGGTTATTGATGGGGATTTAAAAGCTTGTCGATTGAAGGAGTAAAACTAAAATCTATATCGTTTATACTTATTTAATAATAAGAAATCATGGAACTGCAATTTTCATTTGTTTGTGCAAAATATGAATTTCCAATTCATTTTGAGCGCCACAATATTCCCCATCAATTTGAAAATTAACTGGCCTGTCTGTTTTTACAAATGCTTTTTCAGTTGAAATTATTACAATATCATCCGAATCAATTGGCATATTTCCAGTAATAATTTTACCAAGCAACAACAAATCAAGACTTTTCAGAATAATCAATTCAAACTTTCCATCATTCATGCTTCCGTTTGGATTAATCGTAACACCTGTTCCGTATTTCTGGGAATTCGCAATGACAATCATTCTCGCAGTATGTTTTACGGTTTGATTATTGGCTGTTATGGAAGCTAAAAAAGGTTCTTCGGCATCTTTTAAAGTGGTGTAAGCTTGCATTGCATAACCCCAAAAACCTCGTAAATCGCTTGCTTCATAATTCTTAACCAAATCGGCATTGATGCCAATATCACTCAGGTGAATGCTCTTTTTACCATTAATGCCAATCATGTCCATTTCGATATAATGGTGTAGAAAAGCAACCTCCAAATTCTCTTCCAATGTGGCAGGCAAATTCAAATCAACAGACAGACCATTGGCAGAACCAGCAGGCAAAATCCCGATGACAATGTCGTGTGTTTCCATCGCTTCAGCCACCATTTTTATGGTTCCATCACCACCGGCCACAACAATCCGTTCAGGATTATATTCATCATAAAGAGATTGTATGGCTACAGCATCTTTTTCTCCCGTGGTTTCATAAACTATTAAATTAAACTTGTTTATGGCCGAAAACTCTTGTACGGTATCCAGCAAATCAGATTTATCCAAATCTCCCGAAATAGGATTAACAACCAACAACACATTCTTTTTCAAAATTTAACTTCATTTATTGACTAAATTTAGTTATTTTTAATGACACCTCAAAATCACAAAAATAATGAAGCCTATTTTAAAATTGTATCGAGGTTATGCGAATGAAGAAGAGCTAATTGTAATGGGGCACGTTTTTAAACCCACCAAGACAAAAGATTATGCTTTTGAAAAGAAAAAATTTAAAAATGCCACTTCAATTATCCGCTTGTTCCGATTAAAAACACACGCCAATGCCGACGTTTATTTGGAGCACAACAACACAACAATTCACACCAAAACTCTCATTGACGGCTATTTCAAATTTTGCATTCCCGTAGATCCAAATGTGGGTCACGGCTGGATTGATTATGAGGTGAGCATCCTTCAGGGCGATAACAAAATTGTAACTAAAGAGAGTTTCATTCGTCCTAAGAAAGAAAATATAGGAATCATTTCGGATATAGACGATACTTTTTTGGTTTCTTACACCGAGAATCCCTTGAAGAAATTATATAATTTGTTATTTCGAAATGTAAATTCTCGCAAAGTATTTGAAGATGTCGTTCCTCATTATCAAGCTTTAAGTAGCTCAGGAAGAACAAATGATGAAGAACAAAATGCATTTTTTTATGTATCCAGCAGCGAATGGAATCTGTACCGTTTTATCGTGAAATTTACCGAAATCCATCAATTGCCAAAAGCTGTTTTGTTACTTAAAGACATTAAATCTGGACTCTCCGATTTTTTCTGGTCCGGTAGAGGTAGCCACAACCATAAATTTGAAAAAATAAAACACATTCTGGAATTTTATCCCAATTTGAAATACGTTTTGATGGGTGATGATTCTCAAAAAGACCCTTTTTTATACGAAGCTATTTGCAAAATTTTTCCCGTCAATGTCAAAGCAGTTTATATTCGAAAAACGGGGGCACAAAAAAAGAAAAAGGTTTCAGAAGCTTTAAAAAACCTCGAAACCTTAAACGTTTCAACTTGTTATTTTACCAATAGTAGCGAAGCCATTGCCCATTCTAAAGCTATTGGACTGATTTTATAAACCTGAATTGTCAATTTCTTCCTGTACGATTTCCCAATCCAAAAGCAATTGGTCTAAATCGGATTTTTTCTTGTTGTAAGCAGTAAAAAACTTGGCATCCTCTATGTGTTTGTCATAATTTGAAGCCAACATTTTATCATCATTCTGAATATCTCTTTCCAATTGTTTGATTTGGCTTTCGACTTTGCTCAATTTATTTTGCAAAGCTTTTCCTTTTTTCTGGTCTTCATAGGAAGCTTTATTACTTTCTTTTGGAGCAGCTGCTTTTATGGCGTCTTTTTTCTCGACTTCACGCATATTTTCCAAGTTACGTTGTTCCAAAAAGTAATTAACGTCTCCTAAATATTCCTTTATTTTTTGGTCTTTGAATTCGTAAACGATATTCGACATTCCTTGAAGAAAATCCCTGTCGTGAGAAACCAATAGTAACGTTCCTTCATATTTTTGCAAAGCCGCTTTCAAAACATTTTTGGATTTGATATCCAAGTGATTCGTTGGCTCATCCATTACCAAAACATTGATAGGCTGCAAAAGCAATTTACAAAGTGCCAAACGGTTTCTTTCGCCTCCAGAAAGCACTTTTACTTTCTTTTCGACATCATCACCACGAAACAAGAAAGATCCCAACATATCTCGTACTTTAGAACGATTGGTATCTGTTGCAGCATCTTCCATTGTTCTCAACAAAGTAATTTCGCCATCCAAATATTCGGCTTGATTTTGGGCAAAATAACCCAATTGAACGTTATGACCCAATTTGATATTTCCTTCAAATTCAAACTCGTTGACAATTGCTTTGATAAAAGTGGATTTTCCTTGTCCGTTTTGTCCAACAAATGCAATTTTACTTCCTCGTTCCACCAAAAGCGAAATATCCTTCAAGATCGTTTTATCACCGTAACTTTTGGTCACTTCCTCTGCTTCAATTACTACTCTTCCTGGCTCTTTCGAAAGTGGAAACGAAATATTCATCACTGAATTATCATCTTCATCCACTTCAATACGCTCCACTTTATCCAATTTCTTGATGAGCGATTGCGCCATTGATGCTTTAGAAGCTTTGGCTCGGAATTTCTCGATTAATTTTTCGGTTTCTTCAATTTTTTTGGCTTGATTTTTTTGGGTTGCCAATTGTTTTTCCCGAATTTCGTGACGTAACAATAAATATTCAGAATACGGCTTATTGAAATCATAAGCTTTACCCAAAGAAATTTCGATGGTTCTATTGGTCACATTATCCAAAAACATTTTATCGTGCGAAACAATCACGACAACGCCGGGATAATTACGCAGAAAACTTTCCAACCAAATGATACTCTCGATATCTAAGTGATTCGTAGGCTCATCCAGTAATAAAACATCGTTAGCTTGCAACAATAATTTGGCTAATTCGATACGCATTCTCCATCCACCAGAAAAAGTTTCGGTTTGGTTATTGAAAACGTCTCTTTTGAAACCCAATCCCAAAAGAATTTTCTCTGTATCACCCACATAATTATAACCACCCAACAATTCGAAACGATGCGTATAATCAGATAAATCTTCTATGATTTGACTGTATTCCTCACTTTCATAATCGGTTCGAGTAACCAATAGATGATTGATTTCTTCCAGCTTTTTTTCTACAATTTTAATATCCGTAAAAGCTTCATACGCTTCTTCAAGCACTGTTCTTCCTTGTTCAAAATCGATATCTTGACGCAAAAAACCCATTCGAACTTCTTTTTCTTGGGAAATAACGCCCGAGTCTGGAGCAAAATCTTTGGCCAAGATTTTAAGCATCGTAGATTTTCCGGCTCCGTTTTTTCCAACAAGACCCACTCGGTCTCCAGCACCCAATCGAAAGGTTACTTCTTCGAACAAATAAGTTCCTCCAAAAGAAACGGATAAATTATGTATATTAAGCATTTTTTTTATTTAGTTTTTTTGTAAATTTGTGCCTCCAAAAAAGGAGAAAATTAATTTTTTGCAAATGTTAAAAAAAGGATCCAAATTAAATAGTATTTTAACAGGAACTTGTCCTAGATGTCAGAATGAGAGTATGTATTTGGATAAAAATCCGTTACATTTTTCAAAATTGATCAAAATGCACGAAAGATGCAGTCATTGTGATTTGAAATACGAAATCGAACCTTCGTTCTTTTATGGCGCGATGTATGTCAGTTATGGATTGAATGTAGGGCTCAGTATTGCGACGTTTGTCGTATCTTATCTTATTCTTGAATCCAGTATAAAAACTTCTTTTATCGCCATTCTTGTTGCCAATATTCTCTTATTTCCTTTTGTTTTGAGATGGTCAAGAAATATTTACATCAATATGTTTGTGTCTTACGACAAGAAATTCAAGAAATAATACCGATTTTGTTCAAATCAAAACGATTTAAAACAATAATTAATTATACCGAACCGTCTTTTTATAGCCATTTTTCATAGTAATATTAACGGTATTACTTATTTCTGAATAGTTGATTTTTTTCACTGGAAGCAATTCATCGATACTCCATTTTTCGCCTGACTTTTTCCAAAGCATTAATGTGGCAAAAATTTCAGGATTGTCTTTTTGAGGCACAAAATTATGACTAGCATTGATAACGGCGCTTTCATCTGCGACAGGATTTAAACCTTTTGCTTTAACTACTTCGGTTTTATCCCATCCCAAAAGAGGAATCATTGCCAATTGGTATTTCCCATTGTCAATAATTGTTACTTGATGTCCTTTAACTTTTTTAACCATAGTTTTTATTTCTTGATCCAATTTTGGCAAAGCATAATGGCCTAATCGTATGGCAATTGGATTTGTGCTGTTGTTTTTATCCACTCGTAAAATACCGTTCGCCACAGGGATATCGGCTAAATTAAATTTGACCCTACTGTTAGTTTCCAAAACAACATCTCGGTAATAAATGCCTTCCTCGAACTTTTTGAAAGTGTACATTCGGAAAGGTTCCCATTCTTGTTTGTTGTTTTTAACAACATAATTCATAGCCACTTCCCCATTCACACCATCAGCTTGCCAAGGAAACGCACTGTTATAGGACAATCTATTGTAGTTTTCGCTTCCACGGAATTTTTCGGAAGCTTTAAGTATTGGAACATTGCACCAAGCCCGTAACTCTGCCGCACCGATATTTGGATAATCCGTAATTAAAATTTCGGACGCTTTCTGAAATTTATTGTATACTTTGTCTTTTTCAAACTCTTTTTCCCAAGCACCTTCGTTTTCTTTTGCCGTCCAAAACGGATTGTCATCCGGCACCATCAATCCCAGAAACGCTTTACCCATCCAATACACGCTTCCTCGGCAACTGTAACTTTGCACTCCAGGTTCAAAAGCTCCGTAAAACCCTAATGTTGGCACATTTTCTTTCATAAAATCGGGGTTTTGCAAAAACTGTTGCATCACGCCCGAAGAAATTCTTCGCATCCAACCAAAATTGATATCTTTCTTATCTGCTTCAAATCCCATCAATGGAAACGGAATCGTGGCACCTATTCTGTAACTAATGCTGCGTCCCCACATAATCATTTCACCGTTTCGGCTAAACATATAGGGATAATTGTCTTTTACATCTTTAAAATTGTTTTTAAACTTCGCAGCAAATTCGGGATAATATTGTTTTCCAATATATTCAGACCAGAGCATTCCATACATTTGAAAAGCCCACATACTGTAATAATCAAAGGCAGGATTGTCATTATACCAGCCATCGCCACGGTAATGATCCAATGATTTTTGCAAATACTCCATCATCAAAGGTTCGTTTACGGTATACCCTTTGGATTTGAAAAAACTCATCACAAAAATGTTAAAAAACTTCCAGTTAGAAGGCACCGTTGGTCCATCCCCATAACTTAGCATCGTTTTGGCCAATGCGTCTTTTTGAAGTTGTGGCAGTGGATCCCAAATTATTTCTGGAGCAATCAGCATCGACACTGACAGTGCTCCAAATTCGACTAAATTTTGATTTGGCCCACCATTTTTAGGACGAGGCACAATATAGGACGGACTCGCTGGATTGATCAACAACCCAATTTGGTAACGGTAATAATCAGCTACTTTTATGTTATTTAGAGTTAAATCTGGATTGTCTTTCAATAATGGAGCAGCAACAAATAACGTTCTGCAAAGTCCTTCCAGTTTTTCGGTTGGCACTTTGGCTTCATCTTTTGGATAACTAACTCCGGGTTGCTTCGGAAACTTCATCGGATCATCCAGATTATGGATATAAGAAAAGGCCCCTTTCAATAGATAAAGGGCAGCGTCTTTCCAATGCTGTTTGGTCATTCCGGTGTAAGGACTTAACTCGTAATTTGGTTTTACAATTTTAAAAACATTATTTTCTATTGCATTCTGGACATTTTTTTGTTCTTGTGCCACTATTGACAAGTGCACCAGAAGCAACAAAACAAATGAAATTCTTTTTTTCATATTTTAAACATTGAAGTATAATAAAGGAATAATCGGCTCTATTTAGTTTTCCGAAGAATAATAATACTACCCTTTTTTGACAAATCTTTTTACATCTATGGTTTTGTCTAAAGGTAAATTATATTCAATATTTTCGAATAAAGCTTTGGACATTGCCGGACCCAACATAACACCACGCGTCCCCAAACCATTGAGAATATACACCGATTTGTGGTTTGAAAAGGCTCCTACCAAAGGCCTTCTATCTTTGACAGTTGGTCGAACACCAGCAAAATGGGAAACAATTTCAAAATCACAGTTGATTACCTCTTTTATTTTTTCGATTAATTCATTTTTTCCTTCTTCGGTAGGAATATCTGTTTTACTCTCCCAATTGTAAGTTGCCCCTATTTTGAACAAATCATTTCCTAATGGCAAAATAAATACACTTGCATTTACGATGACGTCTAAACCTAGTTTTGGTGCTTTTATAACGAGTAATTCACCTTTTGTTCCGTCCAGTGGCAAATGCTTGAAATATGGATTGGCGTGCATTCCGAAACCTTCTGCAAAGATGATGTGTTTGGCCTGAATATCTTTATATCTAATTCCATTCATCTCTTCCTGCAAAAGTGAATAATCAAAAGATTCTTCCTGAAACAGATTGTTTTTAATGAGGTACTCTTTGTATTTAACCAATAGCAATGCTGTATCCACATAACCCGTTTGCAAAACTTCACCATATCCAAAAGGCGAATCAATAGATTCATATTTTTTTGAAATCAATTGTGTGGATAAAAAAGGTGCCAGATTCACTTTATCGGAAGCAGCGAACCAGTTGTTCTGTTCTTCGACGGAAAAAAACTTCCTTAAAATAGGCGTTTTAAAATCTACTTTGTCATTTAATTTTTTCTCTAATCTAGCCAAGAATTCATGCATAATGAGCAAATGTTCTGTGGCTTGTCCAACTTCGGAGAATCGTTTTAGAATAACGGGATTGTATAAACCTCCAGCAATTTTGGATGAATTTTGCGAATTATTATCGAGTACCAAAATAGATTTATTGTTTTGCAAGGCTATTTCAGAAAATGAAATACCAGCCAGTCCAGAACCTATTATTAAATAATCAATCATTTGAAATGGGAAGTTTGAAGATGGAAGTTTGAAGTTTGAAGTTGGTATATTAAAAAAATACTCATAAACAAAGAACTCTCGCTTTTAAGGCAAGAGTTCTTTATGATATAATCTAAATGAAATTTAGTAATTCCACATATCTTCTTCGAAATCACGGATTTTTTCTTTCACTCTTTCTGCTTCGAGTAATTGATTTTGCGCATTATCTTTCATATAACTTGCAATTGCCCTATCACCATAAACGTTTTCTTCTTGATAAATCGTGGCATTAAAACGTCTCGAATTTAATATCTGGTCAAAAGAAATAGGCATTGCCGAATTTTTGTCATTGAAACATTTTGCTTCATGCAACACATCTCTTGAAGCCGGGAAAAATACCCAGAACAATTCGATAAAATCTTTTTCGTCACTGTTCATCGTGTAAACATCAGGAGTAACTGGACAAATACCAAGCAATCTGTATTTCAATTCGCTTTGACGTTTGTCAAAATACCAGTATCCTTTAATTTTATATTGAGTAACATCCTGAGCAGTAAGATCCTGTTTTACAATATATTCTGGAGAAATCTGTTGACCAGCGTTTATTTGTTCTCTACCTGCATCAGTAGTATCAATTCGAGACAAAGAAGCTTTAATGTCTTTGAACGATTTTTTAGTATTGAAATAACTATCTGAATATACTTCCGTAATTTCTCCATTACGAATAGCTTTTGTCAAAACATCATACAATGAACGTCTGTCAGCACCAATGTTTGCAGTATCTATCGGAAAGTACATAGGAAAGTTAATTCTTTCGCTTAAATCAATAGTTTCCCAAACTGTTTTCCCCATCAAAACATCCCTATCATCAACATAACCATATTCCAATGGTTTGTCGTTATCCGAAATAAGTTGGGCAGCAGACTTGAGTCCTATTTCTTGTGGTATCTTTGCATTAAGCGGACTTGTCTGCGCATAAGAAGCTACACTCCCAAGAATGGCAATAATAACTATTGAAAAAAATCTCCTATTCATCATAATATCATTATAAGTTACTAAAGTAGCTTTGTATCAAATTTCCTTATTTATTGTATTTCATAAATTACTGGAGCAGTTCTTGGCAATAAATAACTACCGGCACCAACTAATTTAGTTTTAATTTCAGAAATGGTAACTTGGTCACCTCTACCTACTTTTGAAAGAACAGATTTACACTGTGAATTCAATTTATTTCCTGCAACTACCACTGTAGGTTGTCCAGTTACTTTAAAATTAAATCCAACAACATCCAAACCAACTTCAAAATCAAAATCAACCAATTTGGCTCCAATAGTCGAAATCTCCAAACTTGATTTTGGTCCTTTTACAACTCCCATTTCACCTCTAATTGTTCCCGTTGGACCAGGAATTCCTTTTATTCTAAAAGATTTTCTATCAGAAACTTTTGAACCATCAGGCAATGTTCCTGTTACATTTATAACAGCTTCAGAACCTGCACCTGGACTCATATTATACTTTCCTCCACCAGCAGAACTTAATCCTGGAGCAGAAGCTGTAACTTTATCAGCAGATATTCCTGCAAATGAGATTGTCATTGGATTTACAACTCCACGATACACAACATTCATTTTGTCGGCAGAAATGGTAGCTGATTTTGGTCTAGCTACAACTACATATTGATCTTTTATTGGCAAACTTATTACTTTTCCGTTTTCATCGAAATTGAAAGAACCAGTAATTGGGTGCTCTCCAATATTTCCAGATCCGAAAGAAAAATTAGCTTGACCAGCTTGTGCTTGTACACTTGAACCATTTACCACAACAGATTTAGCTTTTAAAGAAGGATCAAATTTCCCTAAAATAATTTTCCCTTTAACCGCTTCTCCTTGAAAGAAAACAGATTTTTCAAGAACTACTATCGGCTGGTAAGCTGTAAGTGAAGCAGCTGCAACTAAGTCAGATTGAAACATTCCGGTCATTACATCGCTTTCCGTTGTTTTGATGTCTGCCTGTAATTGGGATAATTTTGTTATTGTGGCTATAAGAGGAAAACCGTGATAGTTATACTCTATCCAATCTAATTTAGCACCCGCTTTTTCAGAATACACTTGATTAGTGGCAAATCTAGCTTCAATTTTTTTCATTTCTGATTCTGCAATTGAACTTCCTCCAATTGCTTTTATCTGGGCTGGATAGTTATGAATTTTATCTAAAAACTCTTTTCCTTGCTTAGATACTTTTTCTCCTGAAAAAAACATTCTATCTATTAAATCTCCTTTATCCATTTGCTCGTAAGGCAAATTTCCTTCTGCATCTCTTTCGAATTTTGCAGTAACAGTTGTTTTTATATTTTCAATATAATCATTAAAGTCTTTTGACAAAGCTCTAATTTTTTCAACTTTTGCTCTTTTGTCTCCAAATTGCCCCGGTTGATCTGCAGCTTTTTGTGACAATTGTTGAAATGAAGACTCATTTCTACCATCAGATATTGTATTGGATTCAATAATTTTATTGTTCAAAATTCCAAATGCTGATAATACTTCTTTGGACATATTTAATGCTAACATCGCGATAAAAACCAAGTACATTAGGTTTATCATCTTCTGTCTAGGGCTTAATTTTCCTCCTGCCATATTTTCTAATAATTAGTTTATTGTTTTATTTATAAGTCAGAACTAATTATCCTTTATTACTCATTGCAGAAAGCATTCCTCCATAAACATTGTTCAATGATGACAAGTTAGAAGTCAAAGACTGCATTTGTTCTTTTAATTTTAAATTGTTTTCAGCTACTTCTTCGTTGATTTGTGCATTTCTTGAAGCGCTTTGTAATTGAATTTTATACAAACTATTCAAAGATTCCATTTGGGCTGCAGCCAATGTCAACTCTTCACTATATTTTTTGGTAGAAGCGATTGAATCCACCGTTGGAGAAATTGCTTTAGCAGCTCCTTCGAAATTTTTGATGCTGTTTCCTAAACTTGACATCAATTCTCCGTCAATTTTAGCTTCTTTAAGCATCATGTCTAATTTTTGTGACAACAATCCTTGTGCTTCTGTTGGTGATTCTACTTTAGTAGATTTTTTACGAGCTTCGCCGTTAGCCAATTCTGGATATACCAATGTCCAATCCAGTTCGTCATCGACTGGTTCAAATGCTGAAAGGGCAAAAATTAAAGCTTCAACAACTAGACCAATAGTTAACATAAGATTTCCAGTTATGAAACCAAACTCAAGGTGTGTTATTTTGAATAAAGCTCCAATAATTACTACTGCCGCTCCAAGACCATAGGCCATATTCATAACTTTTTTACTTAATAATGCCATAATGTTTGTTTTAGGTTATAATTGATTAAAATTTGGTTTGTTTATCTGTTTTTCTTGATTTTTTCGGTTGATTGTGTTCCCATATAATCTTGAACTGTTCTAAATCCGATAAAACTTCTTGCGGAATCAGAATATTCAAATGTTCTTGTACTAACTTGAAGGAAGTAAGCAACATCTTTCCATGAACCTCCTCGAACAACTTTACGTTTGTTGGAAGTATCCATATTATTCGGATTCATTGAAGAAACATATTCGTATGCATTTGGATCATAAGCAGAATCAGTCCATTCGGCTACATTTCCAGCCATATTATAAAGATTGTACCCATTTGGCTCATATGATTTTGCTTCTACCGTATATAAAGCTTCATCTGCAGCATAATCCCCTCTCATAGGTTTGAAATTAGCCAAGAAACAACCTCTATCGTTTTTGGTATAAGGTCCTCCCCAAGGATAAGTAGCAGATTCTAGACCACCTCTAGCCGAATATTCCCATTCAGCTTCACTAGGCAACCTAAAACTATTTACCTGATCGCGGCCTTTAGCTTTAGATTTAATCCAAGTATTTTTTTTCAAGGTTCTCCATGCGCAAAACGCTTTTGCTTGTTGCCAGTTAACACCCACTACCGGATAATCACCATATGCTTGATGCCAAAAGTAATCATTGTGCATTGGTTCATTATAAGAATACGAGAAATCCTTAATCCAAGTCGTGGTGTCAGGATAAACTTTTACTTGTTCTGTCCTGATAAAATCTTTTCTCTTACCTACTTTAGCTCTAGCTGCAGCTTGAATATCCATCCAAGAATATCTGAACTTCAATTTATCCACATCTATGGTTCTTAATCCATTGTATGAAGCTTCTAAAGGCAAATACATAGAATCCATTACTTCAGTATAATATGCATCAGGATACAACTTAGTATCTTTAATCAATTTTACTTTGTGATTCAATTTTCTACCTGCATATGGATCATCATCGGTACCAATACTATAATAGTTATCATACATATATTTGTCATATGCAGTCATTTTCTCTGGATCTTGATCATTAAAAGCAAAATCTCCAATGCTTCCTGCATTTTTTCCTTTGCCTTTCCCAGCACCATCCCCAGGTTTTATACCGGATTCGTCAGCAAGAATAGCCAATCTTACCCTCATTGTTGAATCTTTAACCCATTCAACAAATTCACGGTATTCTCTATTCGTTATTTCAGTTTCGTCCATATAAAAAGAACGAACGGTAACCGTTTTGGTACTTGCGTCTCCAACATTGGCAACATCTTCGTCAGATTTTCCCATAATAAATGAACCTCCAGGAACTAAAGTCATTCCATAAGGTTTTTCAGGGTGCCATTTTGCTCCTTTAACACCAACTAATTCTCCTTTATCGCTTGTTTTACCACAACCAATTAGTAAGGTTAAAATTGCCGTAAATGCAATGAACTTCTTCATATAAATTAGGGTTATATATTTATTATTATTAAGTGCGTAAACCTATTTATTATTATTTTAAAAAGCAATTTTTTGTCGTACTATTTATTTGAATGACCAAAACTAAAATTAAATACGGAAAGAAAAAAATATTTCATCGATAAAACACGAATAAAGTCGATAAAATGCTAAAATTATATATTTATGTAGGTTTTATTTTTCAAAAAACAAGTCCTTCGTTCTTGCTTTTAAATTATTTATTCTTTTATTTAGTGTAGTTCAGCGATTTTTTACAATATATTTTTACGTTGAGCCTTCCACCATCTTTCGGGAATTTCTTGATTGCAAGCTCCCAAATACTCTTCGTGTGAGCATGGTAATAACGTGTTTTTCTTTAACTTATTATTGCTACTCAAAATAAATGGAATTTCTATCCACCATCTATCGGTTTTGTTGCTTTTATAGAAAATTAACTCTTCCTCTTCCAAAGGAACAATATACTTGATATAATTTTCTCTGCTTCCAAAAGGATACTCATTGGAACGATAATGAAAACCTTCAATAAAATACCAAATAATTTGTGCTACCAAAACAGACTCTTGAGCAGAATTATTATGATTAAATATTCCTAAAAGCGAAACTTTATCACTAATGCCCGCATATCGCGACAAGGAACATATTTCTTTTCCATTGAAACCATTCGGAGTAAACGGATAATTGTTACCAGAATCAGATGATTTTACGGAAGTTAAATCGATACTTACCAGATCAGCATCTCTAAAAACAGGTTCAGCAATAGCAATGTTATTCGAAATTTCTCCCAAACGATAGGCCTCAAAAAACAATTTATCAGTCAAATCGATCTCTTCCTGTGAATTATAATAGGTTTGAAAACCAACATTACTGAAATTAAAAAGATTATTTGGCTCGTCAATTATTATTTTGGTCAAATAAGAAGATGCCGAAACAATTGCGTCTTCTTTTCCGAAATCAAATTTATTGTCAATAGAAACCAAGTTAACCATTTGCTCCAAATCGTCATAACCTCTATAAAGTGCGTAAGTCAAATCTTGTGAGCCGCCAATAACTATAGGGATTATTTTCTTTTTGACCAAACTGGAAACCACTTTTTTAAGCGCAAAATATGTATCTGATACAGAGTTTCCCGCAAGAATATTTCCCAAATCAGCTATCGAAGTATCCCAATTTCCAGGAAACAAACCGTACAATTCTTTTCGAATGTGAGACAAATCAACTTCCAGAGTTTGATTTAAATCACCTCGATTTTCTAAAACACCAATAATGGCTATTTTAATTTTATTCAAATCCGGAAAATCTTCTGCAGTGTGAAATACTACTTTACTTCCCAATTGTTGGGATGAAAATCCCTTGATAGCCCGAAGGATTTCATTGTCTAAAGGTCTTAGAAAATCAAATTCCATAATTTATTACTTTTTGGCAGCTGGTTTCTTTGCAGCAGGTTTTTTTGCGGCTGTTGTTTTCTTGGTAGTTGTCGCTTTTTTAGCGGCTACTTTTTTGGCTGGCGTTTTCTTGGCAATCATTTCTTGAACTTCGGCCAATGTCAATTTTGTAGCATCAACATCTTTGCTCAATTCAATTTTGATTTTACCTTTGGTTATCACCGATCTTCCCCAACGGGCTTTTTCAACCAAAATCCCTTCTTCCGTCCAGTTGTGCAAAACCTTGTCGATATTTTTTTGTATTTTATCTTCAATCAATTCTTCGATATCCGATTGAGACAAATTATCAAAATTGTATTTCTTGCTTACATTAATAAAAATTCCATCCCATTTGATAAATGGTCCAAAACGCCCTGTTCCTTTTTGAACCGGTTCTCCTTTGTAAGTAGCAATTGGAGCATCGGCTTGTGCTTTTTCATCAATCAATTCCTGTGCTCTCACTATGGTCACATCCAATGGATTTTCGCCTTTTGGCAAAGAAACAAAAACACTCCCGTGACGAACATAAGGTCCAAATCGTCCATTGCTCACTTCAACTTCTTCTCCTTTATAAGTACCTAAATTTTTTGGCAATAAAAACAAATCCAATACTTCTTCTAATGTAATGTTGCCAATATTTTGGTCATTCATCAAACTGGCAAATTTCTTCTCTTCATCATCGGCAGCTCCAATCTGTGCCATCGGTCCAAATTTTCCTAAACGAACCGAAACTGGCTTCCCCGTTTTAGGATCTGTTCCAAGAATTCTTTCACCACTTTCTCTATCGGCATTGGCTTCTACATCTTTCACCGTTGGGTGAAATTTATCATAGAACTCCTGCATCATAGTTGCCCATTCGATATTTCCTTCGGCAATTTCATCAAAATCTTGTTCCACTTTGGCAGTGAAATTATAATCCAAAATGTTTCCGAAATTCTTAACCAAGAAATCCGTAACAATGGTTCCAATATCTGTTGGCACTAATTTTCCTTTATCAGAACCTGTATTTTCTTTCAGCAACTTCTCGCCTACTTTTCCAGATTGCAAAGTCAATTGTGTATAATTACGCTCTTGACCATCTAAATTTCCTTTTTCAACATAATTTCTGTTGATAATAGTAGAAATTGTTGGCGCATAAGTTGATGGACGACCAATTCCTAATTCTTCCAACTTTTTAACCAAAGAAGCTTCGGTGTATCTTGCGGCTGGACGAGAATATCTTTCGGTAGCAGTGATGTAATTGTTTTGTAATTTTTCGTTAACCTTCATTGCTGGAAGCATTCCTTCTTGTTCCTCTTCATCGTCATCATGACCTTCCAAATATACTTTCAAGAAACCTTCAAAAAGCAAAACCTCTCCAGAAGCAGTAAATATTTCACCGTGATTATTGGCGGTAATTTTAACGTTGGTTCTTTCTAATTCGGCATCGCTCATTTGCGAAGCTAAAGTTCTTTTCCAAATCAAATCATACAAACGCGCTTGATCTCTATCAATGTTCACGGTGTGACGCGACATATCCGTTGGACGAATCGCTTCGTGAGCTTCCTGAGCACCTTTACTTTTATTGACAAAAGTTCGTGGTTTCGAAAACTCTTTTCCATACGACTTGATAATTTCGGCCTGAGCCGCTTCCATCGCTTCTTTTGATAAATTCACACTATCGGTTCTCATATAAGTAATTAGTCCCGCTTCGTACAAACGTTGCGCTAATTGCATTGTGATTCCAACAGGTAAATACAATTTTCTCGCTGCTTCTTGTTGCAAAGTCGAAGTGGTAAAAGGCCCAGTTGGTGATTTTTTGGTAGGTTTGGTTTCTAAATCAGAAACCTTGTATGTAGAACCAACATTCTTGTTCAAGAAATCTTCGGCTTCTTTTTTGGTATTGAAATTCTTTGGTAGTTTGGCTTTGAATGTTTTTCCAGCTTCGTTGGTGAATTCAGTAACGATTGAATAGGTTGCAACAGCATTGAAATTTTGAATTTCTCTTTCTCTTTCCACAATCAAACGAACCGAAACCGACTGTACACGTCCTGCTGAAAGTCCGCCTTTGATTTTTCTCCAAAGTACAGGAGACAATTCATAACCCACTAATCTGTCCAAAACTCTTCGGGCTTGTTGGGCGTTTACTAAATTATAATCTATTTCACGTGGATTGTCAATGGCTTTTAGAATGGCAGTTTTCGTGATTTCGTGAAAAACAATTCGCTTTGTTTTTGAAGCATCTAATTTTAATTCTTCGGCAAGATGCCAAGAAATAGCTTCCCCCTCGCGATCCTCATCCGAAGCCAACCAAACCATATCGGCTTTCTTGGCAAGTCCTTTTAGTTTAGTAACCAAAGCTTTTTTATCGGCAGAAACTTCGTATTTGGGTTTAAAACCATTTTCTACATCTACGCCAATTTCTTTGGAAGGCAAGTCGGCAATATGCCCATAACTTGATTCGACTTGGTAGTCGCTCCCCAGAAATTTTTCAATTGTTTTTGCCTTTGCTGGTGACTCTACTATAACTAAATTCTTTGCCATATCACTAATGTTTGTGCCGACAAAAGTATATGATTTTTTTAAATTTTGGGTTTTTTAAAATTTAAAAGTGAATTTAATCGAAGAATTTCAGGTTTTGAACTAGATGGTTTCTCTAGATTTCGACGAAATAAATCGCAATAATTATCAATTATTTATTAATTCTATTAGTAACAAGTTCAATAAAAACTCTTTTTCGAAAAGAGATTATAAATATGTTTTAACAGGATTATATATAATAGGTAAAACTATTTTCTTTATCGATTCTACTTAAAACATTGTTAATTCTTCATCTGACATCTTGTCATATTTATTGAAATTGCTATATCTTTGCACTTTGAAAAAACAAGATGGAAAAGATTATTGACGAAAACAAACAAGGCGAAAGTCTTGTTCTAGAATACAAACCCGAGAATACCAAAAAACTCTTTATAGAAAGCTATGGCTGTGCGATGAATTTTTCCGACAGCGAAATCGTGGCTTCCATACTGTCATCCAACGGATACAACACCACACAGACTTTGGAAGAAGCCGATTTAGTTTTGGTCAACACCTGTTCCATTCGTGATAAAGCGGAACAAACCGTTCGAAAACGATTGGAAAAATACAATGCCGTAAAACGCATCAATCCAAAAATGAAAGTGGGAGTTTTGGGCTGTATGGCAGAACGCTTGAAAAGCCAATTTCTTGAAGAAGAAAAAATCGTTGACCTCGTTGTTGGCCCAGATGCCTACAAAGATTTGCCTAATTTATTGGCCGAAGTCGAAGAGGGTCGAGATGCCATCAACGTGATTTTGTCGAAAGATGAAACTTATGGTGATATTTCCCCTGTTCGATTAATGAGTAACGGAATTACGGCTTTAGTTTCCATCACTCGCGGTTGCGACAATATGTGCACTTTTTGTGTGGTTCCTTTCACTCGCGGACGAGAACGCAGTCGTGAACCACAAAGTATAATGAAGGAAATTCAGGATTTGTGGGACAAAGGTTTTAAGGAAATTACACTTTTGGGACAAAATGTAGACAGTTATTTATGGTATGGCGGCGGTTTGAAAAAAGATTTTGTAAACGCTAGCGAAATGCAAAAAGCCACAGCAGTAGATTTTAACCAATTATTGGAAATGGTGGCCGTTGGTTTCCCGAAAATGCGCATTCGATTTTCAACTTCCAATCCCCAAGATATGCACGAAAGCGTATTGCACGTGATTGCGAAACACGACAATATTTGCAAACACATTCATTTACCCGTTCAATCGGGCAGCAACCGAATCCTGAAGGAAATGAATCGTTTGCACACCCGAGAAGAATACATGACTTTGATTGACAAAATCAGGACTATTATTCCAAATTGCTCGATTACACAAGATATGATCTCAGGTTTTCCAACCGAAACCGAAGAAGATCACCAAGATACTTTGAGTTTAATGGATTACGTGAAATATAATTTTGGGTATATGTATTCCTATTCTGAACGCCCAGGAACATTGGCCGAACGCAAAATGGATGATGATGTTCCAGAAGCAACCAAACTGCGAAGATTACAAGAAATTGTCGATTTGCAACAAAAAAGTTCTTGGTTTCGCAGCGAGGAATTTATTGGAAAAACGACAGAAGTATTGATCGAAAAAGTCTCCAAAAAATCAGAAAACGATTGGTCAGGAAGAAATTCGCAAAGTATTGTGGTGGTATTTCCAAAAGAGAATTATAAAATTGGAGATTTTGTAAATGTAAAAATCACAAGTTGCACCAGCGGAACTTTAAAAGGAGAAGCAGTTGGATACTCTGAAATGAATTAAAAAATGACTAAAAAAAATATAATCATCGCCATACTTACTTTCGTTATTGGATTTGGCTCTACATTCTATATCATTAGAACCTATTTCCCAAAGCAAAAAGTTGAAAAAACAGTATCTTTAAAAGATACGTTGACAAAAACCGACAAGTAGAACAATACTATGGAAACAGTTCAATCAATAAAACAACGATTCGAGATTATCGGGAATGACCCGAAGCTCAATCGCGCAATAGAAAAAGCAATTCAGGTGGCACCAACTGATATTTCGGTATTGGTTGTGGGTGAAAGTGGTGTTGGAAAAGAAAGTATTCCGAAAATTATCCATTCACTTTCGCATAGAAAACACGGAAAATACATTGCCGTAAACTGTGGAGCTATTCCAGAAGGAACCATTGACAGTGAACTTTTTGGTCACGAAAAAGGGTCGTTTACAGGTGCAACTTCAACCCGTGAAGGTTATTTTGAAGTGGCCAGCGGCGGAACAATTTTCTTGGACGAAGTGGGCGAATTGCCTTTAACAACGCAAGTTCGATTGCTTCGAATCCTTGAAAATGGCGAATTTTTAAAAGTAGGTTCCTCACAAGTTCAAAAAACCGATGTCCGAATTGTGGCTGCCACGAATGTCAATTTGTTTGACGCCATCGAAAAAGGAAAATTCCGGGAAGATTTGTATTACAGATTGAGCACAGTGGACATTACCTTGCCTCCTTTGCGTGACCGAAAAGACGATATTCATTTATTGTTTAGAAAATTTGCAGCTGATTTTGCCCATAAATACAAAATGCCTCCCATCAAACTGGACGATTATGCGGTTCAGTTATTGCAAAAATTTCGCTGGAGCGGGAACATTCGACAGTTGCGAAACGTAGCAGAACAAATTTCTGTTCTCGAAACCAATCGCGATATTACAGTAAACACTTTACAATCGTATTTACCTATAGAAGGAAGTAATTTGCCCTCGGTTATAAAAGACCGAAAAAACGAGAGCGATTTCAATACCGAAAGAGAAATTTTGTACAAAGTGCTTTTTGACATGAAGAGTGATTTGCACGATTTGAAAAAATTAACCTTGGAATTGATGCAAAATGGAAGTGCAAAAGTTCAAGAAGCCAATTCGCACCTCATCAAAAAAATATATGGTGCAAAAGAAGATGACAGCGAAATAGATTTTGAAGAGGAACCAAGAACAGCCGTTATCACGACTTCAAACAATAACGACAATTATCAGGTTCAGGAAGACAATTACCAATTTGCCGAAAGTGTAGAGGAAGAAGAAGTCCTAAGATTAGAGCAAAAAGAGATTGAAATGATAAAAAAATCTTTGGAGAAAAACAAAGGAAAACGCAAAATGGCAGCTGACGAATTGGGGATATCCGAGAGGACACTCTACCGTAAAATAAAACAGTTTGATCTTTAAAAATTGAATATCTTTGAACTTTTTAAATATAAAATGAAGCACTTACACTATATTTTTGCAACCATACTCCTTTTGACTTTTAGTAGCTGTAACGTTTACAACTTCACCGGAACTGGTAAAATTGACGCCAAAACTTTTCAAGTGAGTTTTTTTCCAAACAATGCAGAATTGATTGAACCTGGAATTGACAGAACTTTTACTTTGGAATTGCAAGACCTTATCCAAAATCAAACTAATTTGAATTTAGTTAAAACTGGAGGAGATTTAGCTTACGATGGAGAAATTGTAGATTACAGAATAAGCCCGATGACTGCGACTGCCGATCAGCAAGCCGCACAAAATAGATTGACCATTAGAGTAAATGTACGGTTTACCAATAAAAAGAAAGATACTGATAATTTCGAAAAAACATTCGATTTCTATTATGATTATCCTGCAGCTCAACAACTCAATGGAGAAACTTTAAACAAAGCCATAAAAGAAATTTTCGAAAGAATAACCCAGGACATATTTAATGAATCATTGGCAAAATGGTAATAACCAGTTGGCAGTATTCAGTGGTCAGTTTACAGACGAACACTGAACACTGAACACTGAACACTGAACACAAAATGAATGTAACCGATTATACTTATTTAATTAACAAACCCGATGCTATCAATGAAAAGCAAACGGATGACTTGGCAAGAGTGCTTGATGAATTTCCTTATTTTCAAAGTGCCAGAGCTTTGCGATTAAAAGGACTCTACAATCAAAATAGTTTTAAGTATAATTATGCTTTAAAAGTTACTGCATCACATACCACCGACAGAACGGTTTTATTTGATTTCATTACCTCAGATACATTTGTGGCAATACAAAAAGGGCTATACGACAAAAAATTATCACAACTTTTAGATATTAGCGTGGTTGATTTTGAAGTAATCAAACCCGAGATAAAGCTAGAACAGAAAGTCAACACTCTAGAACAATCTATTCTTACCTCTATAAAAGAAGCTTCAGAAGCTGAAGAAAGTACAAAAATAGCGGTTGAAAAACTGGACATTGGAAAACCTTTGGATTTCTCGGTAAACGAAAAACATTCCTTTCAAGAATGGCTGCAACTCGCCAGAATTGAGCCTATTCTAAGAGAAAAAGAAAACTCAGCCGGTCCTGAAACAGCACCATTAGACGAGGAAAAGAAGAAAAAAGCCGAATTGATAGATAAATTTATCGAATCGAATCCAAAAATCTCTCCTATAAAACACACCACAACTTCTGCAACCTTCGCAGAATCAGCAAATACGGACACTTCCTACTTGATGACTGAGACTTTGGCGAGAGTTTATTTAGAACAAAAAAAATATCAAAAAGCAATTCAAGCTTATGAAATATTAATTTTGAAATATCCAGAAAAAAGTAGTTTCTTTGCAGACCGTATTTCGGATATTGAGATTTTACAACATAATAATAAATAAACAATGAGCACATTTTCGATTTTTTTAGTTTTAATTACAATAGTTTGCTTTCTATTGATTGTAGTAATAATGGTTCAAAACCCTAAAGGTGGTGGATTATCCTCTTCAATAGGTGGTTCTCAAATGTTGGGTGGAGTACAAAAAACAACCGACTTTTTAGATAAAAGTACTTGGACATTGTCTGCAGTATTAATTGCTCTTATATTACTTTCCAGTTTAAGTTTTGGAGGATCATTAAGCGACACAGATTCTAAAATTATTGAAAAATCAGAAACTACTGCTCCTGTTCAAAACGCTGTTCCAGCTCAAAACACTCCAGCAGCTGAACCAGTAAAGAAATAATTTTATTTCAAAAAATAGATAAAATGCCAGCCTGTCAAAGCTGGCATTTTTTTTAGGAAAAATTGTCAGTTTTAATCTGTTGGCATAATTTCTGACTTTTAAAAAATCAATTAAAAATAAATAAATAAAAAACATATCATTATGGCTTTAAATATTAAACCGCTTTCAGACCGCGTACTTATTGAACCTGTTGCTGCCGAAACACAAACTGCATCAGGAATCTTCATTCCAGACACTGCAAAAGAAAAACCACAAAAAGGAACTGTTGTTGCTGTTGGAAATGGCACAAAAGAACACGATATGACAGTAAAAGTTGGCGATACTGTTCTTTACGGAAAATATGCAGGAACAGAATTGAAATTAGAAGGAAAAGATTATTTGATTATGCGTGAAGACGATATCTTGGCAATCATCTAAGAATTAAACAGTAAGATAATTTAAAAATTTAAACAATAAAATGGCAAAAGATATAAAATTTGATATTGAAGCACGTGACGGATTAAAACGTGGAGTAGACGCATTGGCAAATGCAGTAAAAGTGACACTTGGACCAAAAGGTCGTAACGTAATTATTGGAAAATCTTTCGGTGGACCAACCGTTACTAAAGATGGTGTTACCGTTGCAAAAGAAATAGAATTGAAAGACCCGTTGGAAAATATGGGTGCCCAAATGGTAAAAGAAGTTGCTTCAAAAACCAATGATTTAGCGGGTGACGGAACTACAACTGCAACTGTTTTGGCACAAGCCATCGTAAAAGAAGGATTAAAAAACGTTGCTGCAGGTGCAAATCCAATGGATTTAAAACGCGGTATTGACAAAGCTGTTGAAGCCATTGTTGCTGATTTAGCTAAACAAGCCAAAGTAGTAGGAAGTGATTCCGAAAAAATAAAACAAATTGCTTCTATTTCTGCAAACAACGACGAAATTATTGGAGAATTAATCGCCAATGCTTTCGCTAAAGTTGGAAAAGAAGGAGTTATTACTGTTGAAGAAGCCAAAGGAACTGACACTTACGTAGACGTTGTAGAAGGAATGCAATTTGACAGAGGATATCTTTCTCCATATTTTGTGACTAATCCAGAGAAAATGGAAGCAGAACTTGAGAGTCCTTACATCTTATTATACGACAAAAAAGTTTCTTCGTTAAAAGAATTATTACCAGTTTTAGAGCCAGTAGCTCAATCAGGAAAACCATTATTGATTATTGCTGAAGATGTTGATGGCGAAGCATTATCAACATTGGTAGTAAACAAATTGCGTGGTGCATTGAAAATTGCTGCTGTAAAAGCCCCAGGTTTTGGTGACAGAAGAAAAGCAATGTTAGAAGATATCGCAATCTTAACTGGTGGTACTGTAATTTCTGAAGAAAGAGGATATACTTTAGAAAACACAACCATCGAAATGTTGGGAACTGCCAAAAGAGTTACTATCGATAAAGACAATACTACAATTGTAAGTGGTGCTGGTGAAGCCGATATGATTAAAAACAGAGTAAACCAAATCAAAGGTCAAATGGAAGCTACAACTTCTGATTACGACAAAGAAAAATTGCAAGAACGTTTGGCTAAATTAGCTGGTGGTGTTGCAGTTCTTTATGTTGGTGCTGCTTCTGAAGTGGAAATGAAAGAGAAAAAAGACAGAGTTGACGATGCACTTCACGCTACACGTGCTGCAGTTGAAGAAGGAATTGTTGCTGGTGGAGGTGTTGCTTTATTGAGAGCTAAAAACGCACTTGCCGCTTTAAAAGCAGACAACGCTGATGAAGCTACAGGAATCAAAATAATTTCTCGTGCAATTGAAGCTCCATTGAGAACTATTGTTGAAAACGCGGGGCTTGAAGGTTCTGTTGTTGTGGCAAAAGTTGCTGAAGGTTCAGGAGATTTTGGTTACAACGCCAAAACTGACGAATATGTAGATATGCTAAAAGCAGGTATTATCGATCCTAAAAAAGTAACTCGAGTAGCCTTGGAAAATGCTGCCTCAGTTGCAGGAATGATCTTGACTACCGAATGTGCTTTAGTAGAAGTAAAAGAAGAAAACGCTGGTGGAAACCATATGGGTGGTGGTATGCCAGGAATGATGTAATATCAAACCGAAAGGAAAAACCAATAGTTAAAAGAATCCGAAGTTTTAAAGCTTCGGATTTTTTTATATGTATATTCAAAGCAAAAAAATCATTTTTTAAGATTTGAACACGCATTTTTGACACAAATTATTTTGCTAAATGTAACAAGATAATTAAAGTTTCTATAAATTCCGCTTAATCCAACAGCAGGGTTTTACTTATAAATATGTTTTCCTTTCAAGAAATATATTTGTACTTTTCTACTCTATTAAAAGCCTCAAAAATGAAACACCTGATTTACCTTGCTGTATTCCTACTTTCATCAACATTCAGTTTGTCTCAAAATACAGAAAAACAGCAAAAAATAAAAGCTAATTTAGAGGAATATTTTCATTTTGAGAGAGAGAATATTCATATTCAATTCAACAAAACACTATACATCTCTAATGAAAATATTGCATTCAAAGGCTATGTTTTCAACAAACAGAGCAGTTTGCCCAACTTGAACACAACAAATGTACATTTGGTGATTTATGATGCAAAAGGGCAAGTGATTCAACGATATTTGTTCTACATTTCGTTAGGAACTTTTGATGGAATTATAACTTTAGACGAAAAAATAGCTTCTGGAAATTATCGCTTTCATTTTTACACTAATTGGATGAATAATTTTATGGAAGACGAATCCTTTGCTCAAAACATCGAGATAATCAACCTAAACGAATCTTATAATGTAAAAATAAATCAACCCGATTTCAACACGGTTTCTGTTAGTTTTATGCCGGAAAGCGGCGCCTTTATTAAGGGAATCAACAATACTATTGGCATCCAAATCAAAGATTGCAACGAATTAGGAATTCAAATTATGGAAGGTTCTTTAGTGGATTCAAAAGGGAAAACCATCACAACTTTCTTTACCAATAAAATGGGTTTTTGGAAATTTGAATTGACTCCAGATATAAATGAAACATACTCTGTAAAAATCACTACAGACAAACTAAAAACTCAAAAGCAACTGCCTAAACCAATAAATTCTGGCCTTATTATAACTTACGATAACAATTTACCCAACAATGTTTTGGAGGTTTCTGTAAAAACTAATTTGGATGGAGTGAATTTATACCAAAATAAAAATTACACTTTGATCATCCATCAAAACGGAAAAAACATTCAAAAAGAATTTAATTTTAATAACAAAAATCCAATCCAAATTCTAACATTCGATAAAAATGATTTGTCAAATGGCGTAAACAGTATTCGAATAATTGATGAAAATCTTAACGAAATTGGTGAAAGACTGCTCTATTTGAACAAGCAGCCCAAAGAAATTCCGGTGTTAGAAACCCAATTTGGAGTCAACGACAGTATTAACTTATTGGGCAAACTAAATTCAAAAATCGCAAATTTGAGCATAAGTATTCTACCCGCAAATAACGTTTGTTACGAACAGAAAAACTCTATTTTAGGAACATTTTATCTCAACGCATATCTAGAAAAACCAGTTCTTAATTCTTATTCTTATTTTGACCGTAAGAACGTAACTAGAGCTTTTGATATGGAATTATTAATGCTCAATCAAGAAAAAAGCAAGTATTATTGGAACAAAATTATGACTAATAAACCTAAAGAATCCTTTAAGTTTACCAAAGGAATCGCAATAAATGGTACTATCGAAAAACCTTTGGACCCAAAATCTAAATACAAAGTAGCCCTCATCTCATTCAAACATAAAATTTTTGAAGAAGCGATTGTGGATAAAAACAACAAGTTTAGTTTTGATAATTTTTTAGCAAGAGATTCTACAGCCTATCAACTGCAATTAATGGACGAAAAAAACCTAGCCATTGAAGCAAAGATGATTACCAATATTTTGAACAACAACCAACCATTTTTAAAAAACCAAGTCTTTGATTCTGCTAATTGTCAGCCTTTAAAAGATTTGAATAAGACTTTTGCATTTTCCAACGCAGATTTAGAAAAAAAGAGAATTGCATTAAATGAAATTGTAGTCCAAAATAAATATAAAAAATCAATTTACACACATCAAACCGAAATGAATAATCAAGCTGCAAAAGCCTATAAAATTGGAGAAAATGATTTTGGCTCGGCATTAGATTTCATTGGCAGAAATGGTTATGCCACGGGTGTTGACAACGAAAATTCTGTTTACATTCGCAGTACTAGACACGAATATTCTGGAAACGAAAGTGTGGCAACTCCAACTATTATCATCGATAATTTTCAATTATTCGATTTAAATATTTTATATGACTTAGATTTAACTAATATCGATGAGATTTACATTGACAAAACAGGAAATTCCAACACAGCAACTGGAGGCTACGGTAGCATCAAAATTTATCTAAAAAAAGGAATCAATAATGGCTATTTGAAAAAAAAACATACGACTTTAATCGTAAAATCAGGCTTTGCCAAAATCAAAAAATTCAAAACAACAGACTTTTTGTTTTCGAAAGAATTTGATGTTTTTGGAACTTTGCTATGGTCTCCAAATGTGTTTTTAGATTCAAACCAAATTTTTGAAGTTTCCTATCCAAATGCAAATCAAAAAGAGATTCTAGTTATTATTGAAGGTTTTACAATCGATGGACAACTAATTTCTGAAATAAGAAAAATTCCCGTATCGAATCTATAACTTACAACAAGTTTATCCATAAAAAAATCCGAAGTTTTAAAGCTTCGGATTTTTTTGTTTTAATCAATTTCAAGTTTTATATATGGACTCTTTTTTTCAAAAGCTTCCACAAAACAGGAAGTGTAGTCACAAGAACAATTCCTATGATAATGAATTCAATATGCTTTTTCAAATCGATGCCAAATTTATCAAGAAATAAAGCAGACAGATAATGTCCTGCGAGAATCATACTGAATGACCAAAGAACAGAACTTATAATATTAAAAAACATAAATTTCTTTTTATCCATTGCCGCAATCCCTGCTACTATAGGCGCAAACGTTCTAAAAATAGGCAAGAATCTTGCAAATATTATAGCTTTTCCCCCATATTTATCAAAGAAATCTCGGGATTGCAAAAGGTATTTTTCTTTAAACCAAAAAGTATCTTCTTTATTATAAAGATATGTACCTCCCTTAACACCAAACCAATAGCCTACCATATTCCCTAAAATACCTGCCAAAGAAACAAACGAGGACAACAAAACTACATTGGCAAAATCACTTCCCAGAGATATTTGTTGCATCAACAACTCACTATAAATACCAGCTAAAAATAAAAGACTGTCACCTGGGAGAAAAAAACCAGCAAACAAACCTGTTTCTGCAAAAATTATAAAAAGGATAACCAACAACCCTATTTTTACCCCTCCAAATTCCATTAAAATATAAAATTCAGGATTTATTAATTGAGACCAATCGAAATTATTCATAAAAATATTTTAAAATTTTGATGGTAAAAGTACTTATAGTTTGGCAAAACAGCACCATCAAGACAATGCATTTCCGCTTTTTTAATAAATATTTAATAGAATGCTGGTTTTTTTGTAGAACTTTATTTCTTTGGTTCTTCCCTTTCATATTGGCAACAACTATGAAGATTGTCGTAATCTGTTTTTGTGGCTCTAAACTCGCCAGCATCATGACCCACTTTTGCCACAGCCTTTTTAACCTCGGCAACAGACGTTTTTTCTTCATTGAGGGTTACATCCAATTTATGGGTTTCAATATTCCAATTGGCCATTTTTACTCCATCAACCGAGAAAGCCGCTTTTTGAATTCTTCTTTGACATTGTTCGCAATTACCATTAACCGCAATGGTGTATTTTGCATTTTTGTTCTTTTTCTCCTGTGCTTGTGTAGAAAGTGTTATCACTAATAACATCATCCCTAAAAATAAATTCTTCATAATTTCCATTTTTTAATTTTTATTGTTTCTATTTTATTTTAAATCTTAATCCCGCATAATACATTTGTCCAAAAACCGGCGCATATACAATAGAAGCGTCGAATGTTGGGCCAAAAGGATTTTCGCTGCCCAAAATTGCTTTTTCTTGTTTATAGTTCCCAATATTTTCTCCACCAACATAGACTTCAAAAGTAGAAGAAAAAATTCGTGTAATTTGGGCATTCAACAAAGAATAGGAAGGCGAATATTCCGGAAGTCTATCTTCCACTGGATTTGATGCCGTTTCGGGCAATTTTTGTTCACCCATCCAATTGTATGTGAAATCGAATTTCCACTGGTTACCTTTTTCTCCTATTTGAGTTTCATAAGCCAAATTACCAAAAAATCGATGTTTCGCCTGCAAAGGTTTTTCACTTCTTCCGCTTAAATAATCGGTTTGAATGTCGTAATATTTATAAGCAGTTCGCAAATCAAGATGTTTTGCCAATTCAACATTAAAGTCTAATTGTAAACTATTGGCAAACGACTTCCCGTTCAAATTATAAAACAATGCTTGATGCGTCCCTGGAATTGCTGGAGCAGTATATAAATCGACCACCACTTGATTTTTGAAATCAGTTCTGTAAAAATCAAAACCAACGTCAGCCTTTTTTCCGAAAACAGAAAATCCTTGATTGAAACTCAATCCGTAATTCCAAGCAATTTCGGGATCCAAACCATAAATTTTTCCATTGGTATCCAAAATATCAAATGCCCTTGAACTTGCAAAAAGCGGTTGATTTTCAGCAAAAATATTAGCACTTCGTTTCCCTCTTCCTGCCGAAGCACGCAAAACTCCTTTGTCCCAAGGATTATATCTAATGTGCAATCTTGGCGTAATAAAAGTTCCCAAGCGGTTGTGATTATCAATTCGCCCACCAGCAATAAAACTGAAATTAGAAGTATTGTCATATGTATATTCGAAAAAAGCACCAATGGAATTGTCAATTCTGCTGTAATCATTCACGTTGACAAATTCCTGGTATTTGTCATAGGTAAAGTTCAAACCCGTTGCAAATTTATTCATCGTATTGTCTATAATCGAGTTGAAAATCAAATTCGAATAATAACTACTTTGCTTTATATTGTAACGGTTTAATCCAAAATAAGAATCTTGGTCGTGGCTGTCAAAAGCATTTTGAAAACCAAAACTTTGGTATGGCATTTCCGGAAAAACATAACCAATTTTAGTCGAAACATTGAAGCGCTCTGTGTTGATTTCGGAACCCCAGAAATTAGTTGTCCCTTTGTCTTTCTTCGGGTCAAAATCCATTTCTCCAGTTTGTTTTCCGTCATTCATATAACGTAAATTGACGAAACCTACCCACCCTTTTTGAGCATCCGTATATTGCCAACGATTCAAAACATTGATTTGTTTTGCCAATGGATTGTCGAGAAAACCATCGTCATTCATGTCCTTTTTAGCAACCCTCGTATTGCCGTGAACAAATAAACTACTCGCCCATTTATCAGAAATTTTGGTATTGAAATGCGTATTCAATTCAAAACGGCTATCGGTTGAACCGTAAGCATTCAAGAAAAAAGGAATATCATTAACTGGCTTGAGTAACTCGGTATTGATTTGTCCCGAAATACTTTCGTAACCATTGACTACACTTCCTGCCCCCTTGGTAATCTGGATACTTTCGACCCAAGTTCCCGGCGTAAACGACAAACCATAGGCTTGAGAAGCACCACGAACAGAAGGAATATTTTCTTCGGTAATCATCAAATACGGACTGGTTAGACCCAACATTTTAATCTGTTTGGTTCCCGTCAAGGCATCCGAAAAATTGACATCGATGGAAGGATTTGTTTCGAAACTTTCGGCTAGGTTGCAACAAGCGGCTTTTAGTAATTCCTTGCTTGTCAAAAGAGTTGTGTTTGCTGTAATCTTTGACGATTTTTGCAAACCTTTATTTTTAGAAACAACTTTTATTTCTCGTAATGTGTCCTGCGAATAGGAACTAAACGCACACAACAAGATCAATAAAAGTATTGAAATTTGTTTTTTCATTTATATTGATTTTAATGTTTTTAAAAGAATATCAAACAACAAGGTTTGACCTAATAACAACATTAGAATCAGGCGTAGAAAATGTATTGATGGTATAATTTGAAAAGTGGTGGTGCATTTGCATCACAATAGTAGGCAGTGATTTTGCTGTTTTCAAAATTTGGAAATTCAGAAAAAACAACTGGATTCCATTCTTCAAACAGGAAGTTGAAATCGGGTTGGAATGCAATAGGAGTTACAGTGGTGTTTTCTGATTTTTTTTGAAAATTGACTACTTTATCCTTACAACAACTGTCTTTTTTTTCAACTTTTGATGCACAACAACTTTTTTTAACCGCTTTTGGAGTTTCAATATTTTTCCATAAAACAGGTTTTATAGAGGCGACTTCTCCGCCACAATAATGCACATCAATTGCAAATCCTACATTGGAAACCAACAGGAAAAACGCCAAAAAAAGACTGATGCACTTTTTAAATTTCATAGTGCAAAAATACGCATTTAAAGAAGCAAAAAAACTAATTTTTAGTTAAAAAAAATTACTGATTTTGCTTTTGAAAGTAAAAAGCAGGAAGAAACAGCAATAAAAAAATGGGTTGAATAAGAAATCGTCGAATATAAAACAAGGTCATTTTATTGGCTTCACCAAAATAAGAAAACACAAAAAAGAAAGCAACTACAAGAATTATAAAAAATCCCAAATACAATATGGAAACAAATTTGATAGCTTCAATATCTTTAAACAAAACATATATTATTGCTAAAGATAAAATTGTATTCAAAAAATAGCGAAACAACAATCCAAAAAACAAGGGAACATTTTCAACCTTCGGTAATGGCAAATTGTGATAATCTGTTTTGAAATAATTCAAAAAAGGATCGTAAAACAAAACATCTTCATAAGCTCTTATTAAAGCCAAGAACAGGACCAGCAACATCGCCAATAAAATCCTTACTTTATGATTTAATAGTTTTTGTAGCATATTTTGAAAATTTATTGACCCAAATAATCCATAACATAAAAACAACCCCATAAATAAACAGCGGAAAAAGCACACCATGCAAAATATGTTCTCTTGCTGGAAAATAGTACAACAAGATGCTTAAAAGTGCAATTCGAAATACATTCAAAATATGAATCAGTATGCTGCCACCCACAATAAACAGAATTGTTGCCTTTGTTTTTCCAGAAAAGGCAACCACAAAAGAGACAAATAAAATAATCACGCTCAACCCATTGCAACCCTCGATAATCCGAGCCATATGTCGTTGATTGTAGAATAAATTTATTGCAGGTTCCTTTGTATTTGGAGTAATATTGGCATCGAAATTAAAAAAAAGCATTAAGTCTTTTGTCTGATTTGCCACCAATTGCGTAAATCCATCTGTTTCATATTTCTTGGTATCAAACTGGCTGAGATAGTTTTCGTAAACAAATGTTAACACAAGATAGGTCAGCAAAAACTTTCCTAGAAAAAGTAAAAAGGGTTTATAAAGAATTAAATATTTTTTCAAAACGGATTTTTTAACAAATTTATATAAAATTAGACCACTTCATTTAAATACTTTTACATAAAAAAATTAGGATATGACTTTCGAAGACCTTAAACCAAAAGTAAGTGAAATTACTTCAAATTCCACCATTTCAAGAGAAGAAAAGCTGTTAAAAATTTGCGAACTTCTCAGAAACTCCATTGATTATTATAACTGGGTTGGTTTTTATTTTGCTAATTCCGAAACCCAAACACTGCATCTTGGTCCCTATGTAGGAGCAGAAACTGACCATACCGTAATTCCTTTCGGAAAAGGAATTTGTGGCCAAGTGGCTGTTTCCAACGCCAATTTTGTAGTTCCCGATGTTGGCGCGCAAGACAATTATATTGCGTGCAGTTTTACCGTAAAATCAGAAATTGTTGTGCCGATTTTTGTGAATGGCGAAAACATTGGACAAATTGATATTGACAGTCACGTTCTGAATCCCTTTACCGGAGCTGACGAACGTTTTTTAGAATTTGTGAATGAAAAAATCGCAGAGTTGTATTAAAATTATTACATTCGCTTTCTAATTAGTCTTCGTTTTATGAAATCACTTTTATTTTCCATTCTATTTCTTTTTGTTCCAAAAATTTGCATTTCTCAAGATATCACTGCCAATGATGACGCCGTTTATCTAGATTCCTTATTTATTATGGGAAACGAAAAAAATTACAAGTATATCCGAGTTGTCAAAGATTATAAAAATGCGAATCAGGAATCTTACGAAGTCAAAGATTACTATAAATCAGGAAAAATAGCTATGTCAGGCACTACGTCAAAAAGAGACAAAATCATTAAAACAGGGACGTTTGTTTACTATTATGAAAACGGAAATAAAAAATCTATCACCAATTACAGACTTGACAAAAAGTATGGCGAATGTTCCGAATTCTACGATAACGGAAATATAAAAGAAGAAGGCGAATATACTGGAAATTATGTTGAAGCCGGTAAATCATATAAACTCAATCAATATTGGGATGAAAACAAGAATCATTTGATTATTGACGGAAACGGAAACTATTCTTGCGGAAACAACAAAGGCTATATTGAGACCGGAAAGTATAAAAATGGATTCAAAGATGGTATTTATGAAGGAAAAAGCCTAAAACATAATACTTCGTTCATAGAAAAATATGAAAATGGTAAATTTATATCAGGAACAAGAACATTCGCAGATAATACGAAATCAGAATATTCCGAAATGGAGACAAAACCTGTTCCAAAAAGAGGAATGGATGATTTTTACAAATTCATTGGAAGAAACTACAGAATGCCTAAAATACAAGGACTAAAAGGAAAAGTGTATATCACATTTGTTGTTGATAAAGAGGGAAAAATAGTAGAACCTAGAGTCCTTAGAGATCTTGGCTACGGAACGGGTGTAGAAGCTGTTCGAGTTGTAACGGCATATGACGGTTTTATTCCCGGAGAACAGCGAGGACAAAAAGTAAGATGCTCATTTTCATTACCTATTAGCATTCAAAGTACATATTAAAATAATTTTCAATTCATAATTATTAATTGCTACACCAGTTCCCAAAATAAAGAAACGTTTATTTTGCTCGTGTCATAATTATTATTTACTTTTGCAGCCGTCTTACAATAGCTGTAAGACATACATAATAATCATTTAAATAATATTAAAATGTACTTAACTAAAGAAGTTAAAGAAGAAATCTTCGCTAAACACGGAGGAAAAGCAGAAAACACAGGATCTGCAGAAGGACAAATCGCACTATTCACACACAGAATTAGTCACCTTACTGAGCACTTGAAAAAAAATCGTCACGATTACAACACAGAGCGTTCATTGGTACTATTAGTAGGTAAAAGAAGATCTTTGTTGGATTACTTGAAAAAGAAAGAAATCAACAGATATCGTGAGATTATCAAAGTATTGGGTATTAGAAAATAATCAATATATAAAAGAGGTGCGAAAGTGCCTCTTTTTTTATTTAAGAATTTAAATTTACAAGTTTAAATTTTTAAAAAAAACACTGAGCAATATTGATTTTTGATATTGCTTTTACATTAAAAAAAGTTTGGTTTTTCATTGGGTTTTAGAAACAACAACTACACACAACAACTACAACACAACTAGAACCCTTTGTTTAACTTAGAGAATTAAATTATGATTCCACAATTATTTGTAGAAAGCATCGATTTAGGTGATGGCAGAAGCATCACAATCGAGACAGGAAGATTAGCTAAACAAGCTGACGGATCTGTAGTAGTAAGAATTGGAAAAACTGTTATTTTAGGTACAGTTGTTTCCTCAAGAAAAGCAAGCCCAGGTATTGATTTCTTGCCTTTAACGGTAGATTACCGTGAAAAATTTGCAGCAGCTGGACGTTTTCCAGGTGGTTTCTTCAAAAGAGAAGCTCGTCCAAGTGATAGCGAAGTATTAACAATGAGATTGGTTGACCGTGTATTGCGTCCGCTTTTCCCAAATGATTATCATGCAGAAGTGCAAGTGATGATTCAATTAATGTCTTATGACGAAGATGTAATGCCAGATGCTTTAGCAGGTTTAGCAGCATCAGCAGCATTAGCTTTGTCTGACATTCCTTTTGAAACTTTAATTTCAGAAGCTAGAGTTGGAAGAATTGATGGGAAATTCATCATCAATCCATCTCGTGCACAATTAGCATTATCAGATATTGATATGATGATTGGAGCTTCAACAGATTCTATCGCAATGGTAGAAGGAGAAATGAAAGAAATTTCAGAGGCAGAAATGGTTGAAGCCATTAAATTTGCTCACGAACACATCAAAGTACAAATTGCAGCTCAAGAAAGATTGGCAGCAGCTTTTGGAAAAAAAGAAGTTCGTACTTACGAAAAAGAAAAATCTGACGATGCTATTTACGCAAAAGTAAAAGCAGCGGCTTATGATAAAATTTACGCTATTGCAAGCAAAGGTTCAGCTAAACACGAACGTTCTGCTGCATTTGACGCTGTAAAAGAAGAAGTTAAAGCATTATTTACTGAAGAAGAATTGGCAGCAAACGGAGATTTAGTTTCTAAATACTTCTACAAAACCAATAAAGAAGCGGTTCGTAATGTAACTTTAGATTTAGGAACTCGTTTAGACGGAAGAAAAACTACCGAAATCAGACCAATTTGGTGTGAAGTAGATTATTTGCCATCTGTTCACGGTTCTGCATTGTTTACACGTGGAGAAACTCAAGCATTGGCAACAGCAACTTTAGGAACTTCTAGAGAAGCCAACCAAATTGATTCTCCATCAGAACAAGGAGAAGAAAAATTCTATTTGCACTATAATTTCCCACCATTTTCTACAGGAGAAGCGCGACCATTGAGAGGAACTTCAAGAAGAGAAGTTGGTCACGGAAACTTGGCACAAAGAGCATTGAAAAATATGATTCCTGCTGATTGTCCTTATACAATCCGTGTAGTTTCTGAAGTATTAGAATCGAATGGTTCGTCTTCAATGGCTACAGTTTGTGCGGGAACATTATCATTGATGGACGCAGGTATTCAAATGATTCGTCCAGTTTCTGGAATTGCAATGGGATTGATTACTGATGGTGATCGTTTCGCAGTATTGTCAGATATTTTAGGTGATGAAGATCATTTAGGAGATATGGACTTTAAAGTAACTGGAACTACCGAAGGTATTACAGCTTGCCAAATGGATATCAAAATTGATGGATTGAAATATGAAATTATGGAACAAGCTTTAGCGCAAGCTAGAGACGGTCGTTTGCATATATTGAACATTCTTACCTCAACTTTGGCAGAACCTAAAGCAGACGTTAAAGCATACGCTCCAAAAATTATCACAAGAACTATTCCTGGTAACTTTATTGGTGCTTTGATTGGACCTGGTGGAAAAGTGATTCAAGAATTACAAAAAGCTACTGGTACAACTATCGTTATCAACGAAGTAAACGAAGAAGGAGTTATTGAAATTTTAGGAACTGACCCTGCTGGAATTGAAGCGGTATTGGCAAAAATCCAATCTATTACTTTCAAACCACAAATGGGCGAAGCTTATGAAGTGAAAGTAATCAAAATGCTTGATTTTGGTGCGGTTGTAGAATATACTGCTGCTCCAGGAAACGAAGTATTGCTTCACGTTTCGGAACTAGCTTGGGAAAGAACAGAAAATGTGGGCGATGTGGTAAATATGGGCGATGTATTCCAAGTAAAATACCTTGGTCTTGATCCAAAAACACGCAAAGAAAAAGTGTCAAGAAAAGCACTTTTGCAAAGACCTCCACGTGAGGAAAGAAAAGAGTAATCAGATCTTAGTTTACTAAAGGTTTATTTATAGGGAACCCCGTTTCATTCATTTGAAACGGGGTTTTTCGTTTTTTAAAACCCCATTTACAGATTTAAATGTAAAAACAACACAATCTTTACTCAAAATCCGAAGAAAAAAAATATCTTTAACCGTATTAATCTTAAACAAAGAACAAACTATTATGGCTTTAAACGTTATTCAAACCACACAAATCAATCAGAAACCATTTGTAATCTCAGATTCAATAGACGTCAGCTACCCTGTGGCACCTTTAGTATCGACAAAACTATTCACTTCGGCCAGCGGCGTGGCAACTTTAAAAATAAGGGTTACACTTTATATTGATGCCGCAGATACGGAATTACCATGGGTAGAACAAAACCCGGAAGTGATTGACAATTCATTGCAACTGTATTTTGATTACAATTATAAAGAAGAAACACCTGTAAGTCTAAACGTTTGGTACTTGGAGCTTGATTTCACTTCTCCAACTATTGAAGAAATCACGAGCATAACTTCTTTCTTAAAAGACATTGATCCAGAAACATCCAGAGGAACAGTAACAGTTATTACTCCTTAAATATAAATTTCGCCAATCAACATTACTAAACATCATTTAGTGTATTTATATGTCATCAAAACTTAGCTTCATATTTATTTCAATACTATTTTCAATTCCTTTTTTTCATTTTTCTCAAGTAAAATCTTATAACGACGTTATTGAAAAGGAATTGCAAAAAAAAGTTATTGAATATACATCCGAAACAAATTTCATAAAATCCCAATCTTTTTATTTAAAAAAAGATTGGGATTCCACACTCATATACTCAATGAAACAATTGAGTACCAACACCAACAAAGAAATAGCCGATTATTGTCATTTTTTTAGAGGAACAAGTTTTTGCGAGAAAAAAATTTACAAGGAAGCCAAAAAAGAATTGGCACAAATTTCCAATCAATTTGCATTTTACCCTCAAGCGAGAATTTTTTTGGCAGGAGCTTCTTTAGAATCAAGAGAATTTGAAAACGCTCGATATTATTACGAAAACACACTTAAACTTCCTCAAATAGAAAAGCAACCTTATAGTTTGTCCAAGATATATGAAGGCTTGGGTACGACGTATATTTTTTTAAAAATATATGACAAAGCGGAAGAAAACCTAATTAAAAATTTAAAAATTAAAGAAAAAGAAAGCAACAAAGACGATCTATTCAACGCATACAATACCATTGCAAATCTATATTATGAGCAATATAAAGACCAGCAAGCCATTCCCTATTTCGAAAAAGCCTATGCACTATCCAAAGAAGTAAAAGACTTTTCCAAAAAAGCAACTGCCACACAAAATATGTCTGTTGTAGAAGAAAACAGGGGCAATTACAAAAAAGCACTGGCTTTAAGAAAAGAATCTATCCGATGGAAAGATTCTCTCAACAATCAAAACAAAATATGGGCCGTGGCTGATTTTGAGAAAAAGTTTGCGGTAGCCCAAAAAACGAAACAAATTAAGGTACTTGAAGTAGAAAACCAGTTAAAAAACAGCCAACGAAATTGGTTGTTCTTCTCTGCAATCAGTTTATTGTTTTTATTAACGGCTGGAGTGTATTTTTATGCCCAAAAAGTAAAAAACGCTAAAATAATTCTTCTTCAAAAAAACAAACTCGACGAACTTAACGCCACCAAAGACCAACTTTTTTCCATCGTAAGCCACGATTTGCGTTCCTCAGTAAATGCTCTAAAAACCAGTAATTCTAAATTATCGGCAACTCTGGAATCTAAAAATTACGATGAACTAAATCAACTAATTATTCAAAACAGCGGGATTGCCAACGGAGCCTACAGCTTACTGGACAACTTGCTGCATTGGGCATTATTGCAAACCAAGCAATTGTATTTCCATAAAGAATCAGTGCATTTGTTTTCGATAGTGAAACAAATAGAATACAACTACAAACCTTTGCTTCTCGATAAATCAATTGTTTTTGAGAATTCAGTATCCAAAAATTGCTTTATCTTCGTGGATCTTGATTCGCTGAAAATTGTGCTTCGTAATTTATTGGACAATGCCATCAAATTTTCTAACGAAAACGGCAAAATCAGTTTTTTTACGCAAGAAAATAATCCCGGTTTTTGCCAACTTGTTATAGAAGACACTGGCTTAGGAATGGATGAAAACACCATTAAAGAGATATTGAAAGACAGCGAATTATTAGCCAAAAAAAGCGACTCTGAAACCATAGGAACAGGTCTAGGAATGCAATTGTGCAAACAAATGGTCAAGAAAAATGGAGGCACAATACAAATAGAAAGTAAACTCCATAAAGGAACCAAAATTATGTTGACGTTCCCAAAAACAGAAGAAAATGGATAATATCAATGTACTGATAATAGAAGATACGCCCGAGCAAAGTGATGCACTCAGCAAAGTTTTACTTGCAAACAAGTATAATATTGTAGGTATTGCCAGAAGTTTTACCGAAGCACTAAAAGTATTTTACGAGCAAACCGTTGACATCATCGTTATAGATGTCTTTCTTGACGGAAAACCAGACGGAATAACATTTGCCGAAACCATCAACATTATTCCCAATGCTTCAAAACCATTCGTATTTTTGACAAGTTCACAAGATCGTCAAATTTTCGAAAGAGCCAAATTGACCAAACCGTTCAGTTTTTTGATGAAACCTTTTAACGAATTGGAAATCCTTTACGCCCTTGAAATGGCAGTTGAAAAATTCTACGAACAGACTAATGTATTTCTTAGCGAAGACCAAAACACGGTTATTAGCAACGATTATTTGTTTATAAAAAAGAAAAATGCCCTAAAAAAAATAGCCTTAAGCGACATTCTTTATATAGAAGTAGAAGAACGCTATTGCAATATCATAACCGAAAAAGAAAAGTTTGTAATCCTGATTTCATTAACCAAAATCAGTGATTTACTCGATAAAAATAAATTTATAAGAACACATCGCAACACTATAGTTAATGTAGACAAAATCGAGGAAATCATCCTTGCCGACAATCTTGTTATTTTAAAAGGGAATCACAAAATAAACCTAAGCGATACTTATAAAGATTTTATAAAAAAAATGAATATTTTGTCTTAACCAAAATCCTCCATAAAACCAAAATTCACTAAATCTTCTCCATATATCGAGAAGATTTTTTTGTTTATATTCAACTTCATAATTTCATGACAATAAAAACCCGCTTTATGACAATTTAAATTACAAAAAACGAAAAGCAGCTTACTTTTGAGATACAATTAAATCTAGTCAATATCATGGTATCAAATAACCCCGTAGACATGTTAAAAGTAATCTCTCTTATTCAAAAAATAATAACAAATCCCTACATCGGAGTTTGTGTTTCATTATTGCTTATCATCCCTAGTTTATACATAATCTTGGAAGACATAAGCGTAATCAGAAAAGAATATATTTTTCTAGCTATTGGAATTCCAATATACATCAAATCCTTGAACAAGATATTCGACAACATACTAAATCTTGATAAAGACCTCTTTAAATAAAAAAATAACAAACCACACCATAGCCTAAAACAGCTGTAAATCAACCCATAAGATTTACAGCTTGTTTTTTTGTGTTATTTTTTTGAAACTGTTGTAACTTTTTTTAGACTTCAAACGTATAACTACTTGTACACTTAAAAATTGAGGAGACACAACTATGAGACAACTTAAAATCACCAAGCAGGTAACTAATCGTGAAACTGCATCATTAGACAAGTATTTACAGGAAATTGGGAAGGTGGATCTTATCACCGCAGATGAAGAGGTAGAATTAGCACAAAAGATAAAAGCTGGTGATCAAAAAGCTTTAGAAAAATTAACAAAAGCCAATTTACGTTTCGTGGTTTCTGTGGCCAAACAATACCAAAATCAAGGATTAACACTTCCCGATTTGATTAACGAAGGAAATTTAGGTTTGATAAAAGCCGCACAACGTTTTGATGAAACCCGTGGTTTCAAATTCATTTCGTATGCAGTATGGTGGATTCGTCAATCTATTTTGCAAGCCTTGGCAGAACAATCTCGTATCGTTCGTTTGCCATTAAATAAAATTGGTTCCATCAATAAAATCAATAAAATGTATGCTTTGTTGGAGCAATCTAACGAAAGACCACCAACAGCTGAGGAAATTGCCAAAGAATTGGATATGACCGTAAACGACGTTAGAGAATCTATGAAAAACTCTGGCCGTCACCTTTCAATGGACGCACCACTAGTTGAAGGAGAAGATTCAAACCTTTACGATGTATTGCGTTCTGGAGAATCTCCAAATCCAGACAGAGAATTAATTCAAGAATCATTGCGTACCGAAATCGAGCGTTCACTGGAAACATTAACACCAAGAGAAGCAGACGTAGTTCGTTTGTATTTTGGTCTTGGCGACCAACACCCAATGACATTGGAAGAAATAGGAGAAACTTTCGACCTGACTCGCGAACGTGTACGTCAGATTAAAGAAAAAGCTATTAGAAGATTGAAACATACTTCAAGAAGTAAAATATTAAAAACCTATTTAGGTTAATAAGAGTAACGACGGTCTGATTAACTGTTCGTTTTTTGATTGATGATTGAAACCTCGGCTGATTACCGAGGTTTTATTTTTTATATTACCTTTGCAAAAAAAACAACACAACCAAACAATGAAGAATACAATTATTGCGCCTTCAGTCCTTGCTGCTGACTTTGCTAATTTACAACGTGACATCGAAATGATTAACAACAGTGAAGCCGATTGGTTTCATATTGACATTATGGACGGTGTATTTGTCCCCAATATTTCCTTCGGAATGCCCGTATTGGAAGCTATAGCAAAACACGCAAAAAAAACAATCGATGTTCATTTAATGATTGTCGATCCAGATCGATACATTAAAACATTTGCTGATTTAGGTGCCAATATTTTATGTGTTCACTACGAAGCCTGCCCTCATCTTCACAGAACCTTGCAAGCTATCAAAGCCGAAGGAATGAAAGCTGGAGTAGCATTAAACCCACATACCAATGTCGATTTATTAGAAGATGTCATCAATGATATTGATATGATTTGTATTATGAGTGTGAATCCAGGTTTTGGAGGACAATCTTTTATTGAAAACACCTATACCAAAATTGAAAAACTAAAAGCGTTGATTACAAGAAAAGGAGCTTCAACTCTTATCGAAATTGACGGTGGCGTAACCAATAAAAACGCAGTTCAATTAGTAAATGCTGGCGCTGACGTTCTTGTGGCTGGAAGTTATGTTTTCAAAGCAGAAAACCCAACAGCAACCATTGCGGATTTGAAGAAACTGACTTCTTTCTAAAATTAAAAAAATACTATTCAAACTGAAATCCAAAGAGAAATCTTTGGATTTTTTTTTGTAAAAACCTCATTTACAAACTCATAAATGTTAGGAAAATGGTTTTTTAAAATAAAATTAAAGTTTATTTAATGTTATTTAAGTTATCAAAAACAAGATTTTAATCAAATATTTTTAACCTTTTGATATTATTAAACCGCATTTAAAATCTGACCCTGATTTTACATTTGTCGTTCTTAAAAAACAACAAATGAAAAAACTGTACTTTAAACAAACAATAGTAGCCACGCTCTTGTTTTTTAGTTCTCAATCGGATGCACAGACCTTGTTACACTATTGGAATTTCAATAACAATGCCTCTGTTGCTACAATTACAACGCCAACACTAACTAATATTTCTGGAGCAGCCTCATTAACGGCAACTATTTCGGGAATTAGCGCAATTGACTTTACTGGTGGAACTGGGTCAAATTTCGATGTATTAAATTTGAATACTCGTAATGCTGATGTAGCTGGAACACACTTGCGATTCAATGACCCTATCGGGAGTGCATTGGTTTTCGCTGTTCCTACATCGGGTTATGAAGATGTTATTGTGAAATTTGCCACTCGTCGCTCAGGTTCTGGAGCAGGTACTCAAGTTTGGTCTTACTCTACAGACGGAACAAACTATACTTTTTTTGCAAATGTTATTCCAAATAATGGTGATCCTGCACTAGCAACTCTAGATTTTTCTAGCATTAGCAGTGCTGACAATAATCCAAACTTTAAATTAAAAGTGGAATTCCAATTGGCCCCTGGTGGTGCTGTTGGAAACAATAGATTTGACAATTTCACGATAGAAGGAACTGTTTTTAATGGAATAGATACAACTATTCCAATGGTTAGTTTTTTGCCAGCAAATGCAGCAACTGGAATTTTTTCAACCATACAACCTTCTATAGCTTTTAGTGAAAATGTTCGTTTAGCAAATGACGATGCCATTACAAATACGAATGTTGATGCAATAGTTGAATTAAGATTGAACAATGCTTCGGGAGCTTTAGTACCTTTTGACGCTGCTTTTGCGTTAAATAAAATTACAATTATTCCAACTACAACTTTAGCTAACAATCAATTGTACTATGTTGGTTTATTAGCTAATACTGTTGAAGACGCGAGTAATAACGCCATAACTACAGTTCAATCTTCTAGTTTTACTACAACTACTCCAACGGTAAATCTTTCTGTAAATAACAGCGTCGGTAAAGAATCAGGATCCACCGTGATTACAGTAACTTCTACCTCTAACTTTGCAGTTAATGGTAACCAAACTATTGATTTAAGCGTAGCAGGAACAAACATTACAGCTGGTGATTATAGTTTAAGCAATAATTCAATCACTATTTTGAACGGACAAACAATGGGTAGCGCAAGCTTTACTGTTACTGATGATGCTTTGGCTGAAAATACAGAATCTGCCGTTTTAACTTTAAGCAATCCATCTGCTGGAATTACATTAGGCAGTACTATTTCACAACCAATTACTATTATTGACAATGATACTCCTTTAAACATTGACCTTTCTAATTATGTTAGAGTAGGTCGTTATGATTTACCAGAACCAACAAGAACTGCGGCTCCAACTAACAATTTGTTAGGTCAAGAAGCTTCCGGAGTAACTTACAACTGGGATACAGACACTCTTTTTATTGTTGGAGATGGAACCACTTCTGTTCTTCAAGTTTCAAAAACAGGACAACTTATTGATACTATGACATTAGCTCAAGGAAGCAGTCCACAAGGAACTGAATTCTATGATTCTGAAGGAATTACATATATTGGTAACGGTCAATTTGTAATGACTGAAGAACGTGACAGACAAGTAGTTTTGTTTACTTACGCTGCTGGAACCACCCTTACCAGAAGCAATGCTAAAACTGTAAAACTAGGAACTTTTGTGAATAACACTGGAACTGAAGGACTAACTTATGATCCATTGACCAATAGTTATATCGTTTTAAAAGAAATATCTCCTGTCGGAATTTTCCAAACAGGTATCGACTTTAATGCTGGAACCGCTACAAATGGTTCAGCTACAACAGATAATTCGACTAATCTTTTTGATCCCGCTTTGTTGGGCCTTACAGATGTTGCTGATGTTTTTGCATTATCTAATTTACCTGCATTGGACGGACAGCCTTTATACAATAATCTATTGGTATTAAGTCAGGAAAATGCTAAAGTGGTAAACGTAGATCGTAACGGTGCTATTGCTAACTCATTAACTATTGTGTCTGATCCAGGAAATCCTTTAGACGCACCCAATCAACAACACGAAGGACTTACGATGGATCGTGATGGCGTGTTGTATATTGTAAACGAAAATGGTGGTGGTAATATTAATTACCCACAACTTTGGGTTTATGCCCCTTCATCTTTAACCAATCAAGCGCCAACTGCAGTTGCTTTGACAAACACTATCAATTCTGTTTTAGAGAACTCGAACACTACTTCGGTAGTGAAAATTTCAGATATTTTGATTACAGATGATGGATTAGGAACAAACAATTTATCCTTATCTGGTGCTGATGCAAGCTTTTTCCAAATCACTGGAGCAGGATTGTACATCAAAGCGGGAACTGTATTAGATTATGAAACTAAAACAAGTTATGCAGTAACTATAAATGTTGATGATACTACTGTAGGTTCTACACCAGATGCATCTGTTAACTTTTCTTTAGCGATAACTGATGTTGTTAATGAAACAGTTACAGCTGCAACGGTAATAATTTCGGAAGTAACACCTTGGTCTAGTGGTAATGCTCTTGTAGGTGCAGACTGGTTTGAACTAACCAATAATGGAACTACTGCTCTAGACATCACAGGTTGGAAAGTAGATGATAATTCGAATTTATTTGCAAATGCTTTGGCTTTAACAGGTATTACAAGTATTGCTCCAGGAGAATCGGTGATTTTCATAGAAGCGGCTACTACCGATACAGCGGCTATTACGACTATTACTAATACCTTTAAATCGACTTGGTTTGGCACAAATGTACCAGCAGGTTTCCAAATAGGTACTTACACTGGTGGTGGTATTGGTTTAGGCACTGGTGGAGATGCTGTAAACATATTTGATGCAAGTGGAAATCTTAAATCTAGTGTCACTTTCGTATCGGCTACTACCAATTTTACATTCAACAATGCTTTGGGTCTTACTAGTACTACCATATCAACATTGAGTCAAGTAGGAGTCAATGATGCTTTTGCAGCTATTAATGATACGAATCAAATTGGGTCTCCTGGAACTGTTGGTAAATTATTTATTTCAGAAGTAGCTCCTTGGTCTAGCGATAGTAGCCCAGTGGCTGCAGATTGGTTCGAAGTAACCAATACTAAAGCTGTCGCAGTTGATATTACAGGATGGAAAATAGACGATAATTCACAATCTCCAATAGGTGCTGCAGCTTTAAATGGTATTAGCATCATCAATCCAGGAGAATCTGTAATCTTTATTGAAACTACTGATTTAGCAGGGAAAACAACAGCCTTTTTGAGTAACTGGTTTGGAACAAATCCTCCAGCAGGTTTAAGAATTGGAAGTTACTCGGGTTCTGGAGGTTTGGGTACAGGTGGTGACCAAGTAAATTTATACAATTCCACTAGTAACATTCAAGAAGCTTCAATATGGGTTGGTGCTTCACCAAGTTCTCCTTTTGCCACTTTTGACAATACAGCTGGAGTAAGAACCAATATAACACAACAAACTAAATTAAGTGCTGTAGGTGTTAACGGAGCATTTGTTGCCGCCAACAATGCAACTGAAATAGGTTCTCCTGGGGTTCATAAAGTAACAGCTACAACTTTAGGAGTTAATTCACCATCAGAAATTGCTAACTCATTTAAAGTTATTACTTTTCCAGTTCCTTATGCTTCTACATTCCAATTGGAGTTAACATCAGTTAGCAATGAGCCAGTGGAAATGAAAGTATATGATATGACTGGAAAACTAGTAGAAATTCGTCAATTCGAAACTATTGAAATCAAAAATCAAAACATAGGAAGCTATTATCCATCAGGTATTTACAACATTATTATTACTCAAGGAAAAGAAGCAAAAACACTTCGGGTGATTAAGAAATAAAAGAATAATTATTTCACAACAAACCCTCGTCAGAGCAATCAGACGAGGGTTTTCTTATGTAATATCAATCAACAAAATTATTTTCATCAAAATTAATCATCGAAGAAATATGTCGAAACAATTCTGGATACTGGGTTTTAAAAACTTGAGGTGTTTCAAAAAAATGTTCTAAAACTACTGATATAAATTCAAATTGATTTTCATAAGCATAGTCACGAAAGTATCCGTTATCGGATAATTGTTTATTAAGATTTTCATCATTGTAATATTTGACAACTTTATTGAATTCACCGAAAAAAATAATGGCACTGGGTTTATTACTCCTCAAACAATAAAAATGCAACACATGCGAGAATTCATGTAGACCAAGGTTCAAGTTGTCATTTGTAATCCTATGTCCAAGAACAAAATCCTCCCACGAAAAAGCAACTACTTTCATTATGGGGTTAAATTCACCTTTATGATATTCCTGGCTTGCATTAGAAAAATATACCGACGGATAAATTATTATCGTTTTAAACAAGTCTATCAAATAATCCCTCATACCAAACGTAAGCATAGTATATGTACCAGCAATGATAACTTTCATTTCGTCTGTCACCAGCAGCTCTTCCTTGCCTATAAATTGATAATGGTTGATAAATTCTTTTACCCGATGTTCAAAATAGATTTTTTTTCGGTCTGACAACTTTTTATAAAATGGAAATTCATTTATCAAAACTTGCTTTTGGTCAATGGATAATTTTTTGGGAAATAGATAAAAATACAAATACAATGGCTTATTAAAAATCATCATATAAACTGGTTCAATAATTCTAAAAACAATGATAATAAGCAACAGCGCTCCAAAAAGCAACAAAACAAAGAATTGAAACACCATACTTAAACCTATTAGATTGAGTTTTTCTCGGCTTAAAAGTACTGTTTTTAAAAGAAAATGCTTCAAAATAACCCAAGTAAACTTGATTTTTTTGAAGCATTATTATTTGCATTTGTGACCGAGACAGGGTTTTTTTAAACCCATTCAAGTGCCGTAAAATAAGCATTGCTGTGTTTTATTGGGAAGTTTATGGAAATCGTATTCTATTTTTTATTCATTTTTTTTAGATCTAAATGCATTTCTTCTAATTTTTGCATTAGGTCTAGATTTGTCACATTTCTTTCGTAGTTCAGCTTTGGTTCCGTGAGAACCATTGCATTTATTTCTTCAGTCGTGAACATTTGGCCTTCATCTTTCAAAAGCCAGTTCAAATTTAGGCTTGGAAAAATATCTATTAATAAATCGAATATTTTAGTACCTAAATTTTGTTTCCCTCTTGTATATGCGTTCCATTGCGTATAATTCACATCAAAATCCCTGCAAAAGAAGGGTAAATATGATTTTTCAGGGTAATCTTTACTCCTGCCATATACTTCTATTAGAGCCTTGATTTTACTGCCTTCTATATTCATATATTGACTTTTTTTAAAAAAATCTCGATTAATTACTATCTATATCAATTAATCTATATATATTTGTAGAACTAAAAACGAATAAATATAGATTTAATGATGAACAAAGATAGTATTATTCCCGTAGAAAAAAACAATGTACTTACCCCAGAAGCTATTAGTGAAGCTTTTGAAGCTCTTCCTTCAAATTACATTGTATTGACTTTGAAACTACTTGAAAAGCAGTTTTCAAACGGTTTAATTGAAAGAACTTATACCAAAGATTATATATCAAAGGTAAAAACTGGCCGAGATGGCGCTTTCAATGAAGACATTATGAACGCACTTGTAGAAGTGGGTATGAAAAGTAAAGAATCCAAAGAAAAGTTCGGACGTATAACAAAAAAAGCCTCTCCATCTAATTAAGATATCGAGGCTTTTAATAAACATTTAGCGATGACAAATATACAAATTCCCTCCGGTTTAATTGACAATCACATTGAGTTGTTTAGAGTACCAGGTAAAATGATGGGTACACACTCAGGAACTGTCAAAGAATTTTTTGACTTACCAAAACCATTTCTTTTGGTAATGGATGCAAAAATGCACTCCAATCCTTCCACTATTATGGCTCTTAATGCAGCCGGATTTAAAACCAACAACGCAAAGCTCGAAAAATTTGCCGAATGCAATTATTCTGCTTTTGATTTTGTGGCCGATTTCAAGGAAGGAAACTTATCCGATGCCGAATATCACGAATGCGGTTACAGGGGCGAATGTCCGATGGAAGGCATTGTTTGCGGTTTCTTTAAAGCAAATGGTCACATCATCACGCCTTTCGAAATTGAAATGATCAAATTATTGGCCACCGAAGACACGCTTCCGGTAATTGCCGAAAAACTACAAGTATGCAAAAACACTTTTGAAGTAAAAAAACAGCGGCTTTTCGAGAAACTGCGTGTTTTATCCCGTGCCAGACTGGTTGCCGTATGTTATGACTTTCAAATCTTAACACTTAGCCTATGTTCCTAAATCTATCCCGAAAAAAACAGGCGGTTATCCTTTGCATCAAAATGGCAGAAATAGACGATTCGCCAGATTATAGCCCAAAAGACAAATTCCAAATGAAGCAATTTTATAGAGCAAAACTCAAGATTGCCAATCTCATAGCAAATTTTTAAAATCTACCAAACACCAAATTATATGTCAAACGATATCATACACTCCAAAATTGAATTACTCGAAGACCAAATTGAAAATATAGAACGTTCCGGCCATTTTACCGAGAAAGAAATTGACAGACTAGCAGCTCCAATGCGTTCTGAATTAGCAATTCTAAAAGCACATATCCCTTTGTATGGAATGACTCCAGAATCTTATAATCAAGGAAAAAAAATACACCAAAAGTTTTTTAAACATTTGGGATTTTCCGCACCAACCCGACACAACATTTTCGACATGGTTTCAATCAGTAAAGGATAAATTATGAGATTTATAAAACAATCCTCTATTGACAATGTTATTGCCGAAGCTTCGATTGAAACCGTAGTCGGAAAAACCGAAAAACTAGAAAGAAAAGGAGCGAACTTCTTTTGTTTTTCCCCATTCACGGGCGAAAAAGGTACTCCTTCTTTGTGTGTGAAAGTGGCCGAGAATTTCTTCTATGATAATTCAGCTGGATTTGGTGGCGGTGCTGTTCAGTTCATTATGAAAAAATATCCAAGTAAGACTTTTTTCGAAGCTATTGAGCATATAGCCGAGATTACGGGCATTGTCTTGGAATACGAAGAGCAATCTGAAGATGCAAAGAAAATCTACAGCGAATTGACTTCAATGAAGGGAATCGTCCAGTTTTGTTCGGACTTGTACCAAAAGAAATTCAACAGCCTGAAAACCGAAGATTGGGCAAAACAAATGATGATCACCGAAAGGGGATTTTCAGAAGATATTCTTCAGCAGTTTATGATCGGATTTGTGCCAAATGAAAGAAGCTTCGTTTCCACGCCATTGATCAACAACGCACATTTTGAATTGGCAAAAACTCTGGGTTTTACCAAAACCGAACACGGATCCAGTTATGACATTTTTCGCAATAGGATTATGTTTCCCATTCACAACGAAAAAGGCGAAATTATAGGCTTTGGCGCACGAAGAAGCAATTCTGAAGAAGAGAAAACCTATGCTAAATACCTGAATTCTTCAGACAGTAAAATCTACAACAAAGCCAAGGTTCTTTACGGTCTTTGGCAAGCCAAAAAAGAAATTGCACAAAGCAAAAAAGCCATTTTGTTGGAAGGTTATACTGATGTCATGGCTTTGCACCAAGCGGGAGCCAGAAACGCCATAGCCACTTGCGGAACTTCTTTAACGGAATTTCACGCCAAGTTGTTGGTTCGTTTTTGCAAACACGTGATTTTGTTTCGTGACGGCGATAAAGCGGGTTTGAGAGCCGTTCATCGTGATATCGACATTTGTTTGCGACACGGTTTCAAGGTTGAAGTGGTAATTTGTCCTGATGGCGAAGATCCAGACAGTCTTTCGAAGCAAACCGATATCAACGCTTTTATCGAAAAAAACAAGGAAGATGCTATTCTTTGGAAAGCCAAGTTCTTGCAACAGGAAGCCAAGAACCCGGAACTGGTTTCTCTGGAAGAAACACTTCAGGCAGAATTGGACAAGGAAATTGAATTGTTGCGCAAAGACATCATTCAGGAAAGTATGATGAAAGATTTGTCCGTGATGGACAAGAAATTCACGAAAAAAGAGAATGACCGAATTTTCAGGGCGATCAATGACAAGGAAAAAGAAATGAAGCAACAATTGGCCGATTTTCCCAAATACGAGCCATCGATGGTGTCACAGGCGGTCGAAAGTATGGCCAATACCTTGCACGCCATCCCTAATAAAATAATGCAAAAGGAATACGTGAAAATGGTTTCGAAAATCCTGGACCAGAAAAACACGGTTATCTCCGAAATCATTGCCGAAACCGAACGTGTCGAAGAAAAAGAGAAAAAATCTCGCAATCAGGAAGCTGACAAAAAAGAATATCAGGTTCTGGGCTTGCCGGAAGGTGCGGACAAGGATCAATATTTGGCTGATCGCTTTTGCGAGATTGGAAACCAATATTGGTTTCGTCGTGACAACTCCTTTATTGTGGGTACCAACTTTAGAATCACGCCACTTTTTCACGTCGAAGGGCGTGCGGATAACAAACGTCTTTGCGAGGTAGTGAACCATCTTGGCCAGAAACGATTGATTGATTTTGAAAGCACCGATTTAATCAATTTTACCAAGGTAAAGGAGCGATTGTTTATGGAAGGTTATTTTCTTTTTGAACCCGGAGCCAGAAGCGAAGATTTTCAGTTGGTGGTCAAAAAATTGTCGAATGAATTTATCACGGCTTCGGAACTTAAAATTTTGGGCTACCAGAGACAGGGATTCTTTGCCTTTGCCGATGGAATTTACCACGAAAACAATTTTCATAAAGTCAATAAATACGGCATCGTGAATGTGGAAGGTCTGGAAAAATCCGAAACTGAATATAGATCTGATATCACGCATTTTTATTCGCCATCGCATTCGGAAATTTATAAAGCTGCAAATGAAGGCGATGATCCATTTGAAAATGACCGCCATTTCATTCACAAGTATGCTCCGGTTTCGTTGGATCAATGGGCTAGCCAAATGGTTAAAGTTTTTGGTGACAAAGGAAAATTGGGAGTTGCTTTTTGTTTGGCGGCCAACTTCAGGGATTTGTTTATCCAACATTATAATTTCTTCCCATTGTTTGGCGGTTTTGGGCAAAAAGATAGTGGTAAATCAGGTTTTGGAGCTTGCTTACAGGCGTTCTTTTATCACAACTTGAATCCATTGGAATTGAATACTTCGACTTTGGTGGGTTTGTCCAGGCGTTTGACCCGATGCAAAAACACGATTGTGTTTTGTGACGAGATGCGTGACGATATCGACGAGGCGATGCATCAAACACTGAAAGGAACTTGGAACGGAATTGGGCGTGAAAAAGGGAAAGGTTTTGAAAGCAACAGAACCACGGTTGACAAAATAAACTCGGCCGTGTATTATTCCGGACAGTATTTACCAACTCGTGACGATGGTGCTTTGCCTTCCCGCTCGATCATTTGCAACTTCGAAAACAAGGATTACACTTCAGACGAAAAGGAACGGTACAATGCGCTGATTGCATGGAACAAAGAAGGGGTTTCCTCTTTCATTTTAGACACAATCAAACACCGGGATTATGTGGTAAAAAACCTGACTCGTTTTTATTCCGAAATAGGCAAGGAAATGAAACTCGCCTTGAAAGACCAGGAATACCAGAACCGGGTTTTCGATAATTATATCGTGCTGCTGGTGGTGGTAAAAATGCTGCAGGATAAATTCAATTTCCCATTTACATATCAGGAATATTTTGATTTGACAAGGGATTCCATCCTCGAAAACTCCGAAACAATTGCGGACAGTGATGGATTGGCAGCGTTCTGGCGCATTGTCGAATACTTGGCAGATCCAGCACAGCATTCTATCAAACAAGGTCAAGATTATGTGATTGAAAAGCCGGGTAAATTTGATTATTACCCGTCAAAAAACGAGAAAATGTCCTTTACCAATAAAGATCACGACCAAATCATTTTTATCAATTTCAACAAAATACATCAAGATTACCACAAGGAAGTATCGAAACGCCAAGGCGAGGAAGTCATTGGAGCCACGACGATACGCAATTACCTGAAATCGAAGAAATACTTCATTGGCGCATTCAAGAGTAAAAGAATGGGTGATAAATGCCCGAGTGGTTATGCTTTTAATTATTCGATAATGAAACGCCAAGGCATCTTACAATTGAATGATTTGAATGAGACTCAAATGGAAATGGAGATTTCGGAAGCTTTTGACAGACCCAAAAAACACCAAATAATTACGAATCCTAATCAAACAGAAATTCAACAATTATGACAACAATCCAAATCCCCGCAGTAATAAGACCGGCTTTGAGAGCTGAGTTGTTTGGAGTAAATGACCAGCCATACAGTAACGCTGTTTACTTCATAAAAAATCACATTACCGAGAAATACCAAGGTGTTTATTATGTACACGACGTGATGCTCGACGAATTTATCGAGAGTTACATTTTTAGAGAGTTACACGTGATTGTTACTGAAGGAGATGGATTTTGTTTCTTGATGAATCTAAGATTGGGAGACCGGCACGATGTTCTTGCCGGGATGTATTTAAGGGTAAATTATAGCTATTACATTCTCGAATCAAACAACGTTGTCGAAGGTCCTTTCAAGATTACTAACGAAACAGATCCTTTTGAAATAGCTGCTTTAATAAAAAGTAACTCCTTGTACGTGGTTGCCGAAAATCAAAGCTTCCTTCCTTATCAAATTAAAAAATCAGCATAGAAATCAATTATTAATTAAATAAACATTTAGCGATGGGAAAACCACAAACACACAGTTTTAAAAGAGGAAACGATGGATTATGTAGAACAGTAAAAACACCCGCTCCTCAATTTCAAGAAGTAAAAGTTCAAGCCATATTAATTGCTTCAATTTCACTTGAAACTTCCACAAAAGAACTTATGGAAACAATGAAAATCCAAGGGCATTACGCCAATTTCTGGTTTGATAATTCTGGTCAAAGAATATCTGAGGTTGATCTATTAACCCAAAATCCAGAAGCTTTCCCGCTTAGATTATGGCGTTTTGCTTCCAAACGAGATATTGATCGAGAATCAGAAACTGGATTTTTATCAGACTTATAACCCAATTAAAACATTTAGCGATGCAAACAAAAAACAAAGCTCCGAAAAACGGAACCATCAGACGAAGAGTGAGAGCCACACAGGTTTTTCAGAATTTAGGCAAAATACAGCAAGGAATTGTGAGTACTGGCCAAAACATCAAGGCGATACACAGCAGCCTTAAAGTAGTGAAACAAAACGGCATAAAACATTGGGAATCCGTATCCCAAAACAGCCAAAACAATGCCGAGATCATTCGGGAATTGTATGCGAACGAACTGGAAGTTAAATTTTAAAAAAAGCGAAATGAACAAGTATTTATATAAAAAAATTGAACAAGCACATAGTGCTTATTTTGAAAACTTAATCTTCATCGCAAATGAAGTTTGTAGAGAAAATCAATCAGAAGCATTTGAAGAATTTACAGAATTAGAAACTGCTGAAATAGCAAAAGTTTTAGGATGGAATTCTGAAAAAACAACTTATGATTTAATTGAAGGCGAAATAAAAGATGAAGCATTAGCGGGACTTCTTTTAAGATATGATATGACAGGATTTTTAGCTGAATGCAGAATGCCTGAATGTGCTGATTTTAAATATAACAAAGGCATTGAGAGACCTTCGTCTTGGAGTGTACATCACGGAATTTGTAGAGTTTTTTGGATTTATGCAGAATCTATTGGCGAATTAGTCGAAAAACTTGAAGAGAAAGCAGAGGATTTGTTTTTAGAAGCTGTTTTAAAATCTAAATCTGAAAAACAGGAGCAAAATGCCAAAGAAAAAAAATAAAGAAGGTATCAAAAACGAGTTCAAGAAACTCGCAATTGAAATCACATTGGAATTATTCTCTATGGGAATGACCGAAACCGAAATTAACGACTTCTGGAAAGAATGTGTCGATAAAGTAAAAAACAACAAATCACTATCAAAAAATTAGAAAATGGCTTTAAAAAAATATAAAGTAGAAGTTACTCGAGTAGATGAATACGAAATTGAAATCGATGATGCGCTCTGGACAAACGAGAGAATTGCCGAATGGTCTGAAAGTTTCTTTGAAACGGATTACAACAATCGTCAGGAAGATTTTGTAAAGCACTTAGCTGAATCATTGACCCATCAGGGAATAAAGGAAGGCATTGAAGGCTTTGGACATGTTAAACAAAAGTACCATTCGATGGAAGAAGGTGATTTGTTAACTCAATATTACGATGGTTTAAAAAAAATCACTGAAGATAATTATACAGAAGGTCTTTTTGTAAATATCATCAGTCATAAAGACGATTACGAAACTGAAATTTTTGAGTAATTATGGAAGCTACAACAACAAAATACCACCCAATATTGTTTTCAACGCCTATGGTTCAGGCTATACTTGAAGGAAGGAAAACACAGACCAGGAGAATTGTAAAATATCCATTACAGTTAAAAGGTTGGCTTGTGTCAATTGGAGAAAGTGAAAACCCGCCACCAATTGAATTTTGCCCTTACGAAGTTGGCGATGTTCTTTGGGTTCGTGAAACTTTTGCTGAATGGCCAAAAGTTATGTTTCAATACAAAGCATCAACTCACATAGGTAGTGAAATTGGAAAATGGAAACCTTCCATCTTTATGCCAAAAGAAGCGTGCAGAATCTTCCTTAAACTAAAACAAATCCGAGTGGAAAGATTACAGGACATAAGTGAGGAAGATGCAATTGCGGAAGGAGTAATTTCTTTTTTTAATCCGCTTTTTCAAGAAACAAGATTTAAAGACTACATGATTTCATATAGCGAATGCCGAGAAGCTTCAAGGTCTTTTTGTTCTTTATGGGAATCAATAAATGGATTGAATTCTTGGAATCAAAACCCCTTCGTTTGGGTTTACGAGTTTGAGCAAATCGAAAAACCTAATGACTTCATCGTATGAAAACAATAGAACAACACGGGTTTTATATCGTCTGTCTTTTGGTAGGATTGCTTTTCACGCTTGCGGGTTTTCTTTATGAAATGTACAAGTATAGAATTAATCGTTTCAAAAAAACACCAGGATCTTGTGACCACGGTTTCGATTTTTACGATGTGATTGATATGTCGATAGATCCTGAGTGCAAAAGATGTGGTAAAAAATTAAGTGAAACGGAAACTGAAAAATCAATAACAACAAATTAAGATGAAAGACCTAACATTCCAACAAATAGAAGACGCAATCAATAAAGTCCTTTCCAAGAACCAATTAAAACCAGCTTTGTCAATAGGCATTGATGCTCAGATTAGAAAAACAGATGCTGTGAAGGATTATTTTTCTGTAGCAATTTATCAAGGCGAAAGATCAAAGGCTGGTGCCACACTTTTTCACTATTTCCACTGTGGTTCAGTTTCAGAATTAAATCACAAATTACAGTTTTCAATAGAAGAAAAAAACAAATAAAATCTAATTTATAAATAAACAAAATGGAAAATTTAAATATTACCGTACTATTCAAAAGAGTGGAAGACATCAAGGAAGTTGGCGAAAAGAAGTTTAAAACCAGAAACCTTATCGTGACCACCGACGAACAATTTCCCCAGACGTTAGCCATCCAGTTTACTCAAGACAGAGTAAACGCTATGGATATCTTCAAACCCGGAGACAAAGTAAAAATAGCCATCAACCTCAAAGGCCGTGAGTGGACAAATCCTAAAGGCGAAGTTTCGGTCTTTAACACTATTGAAGGTTGGAAGATTGAAAAGGCCGTTTAACCGATTATGTATTCTTTTATAGAAATAGATATCATCTTCAAAAACTGTTCGTCTCCGGAAGAATGCAAACGAGCTCGGACAGTTTTTGCAATGGTTTTTAAAGATCGGGATTTATGCAGCAGGAAATTATTCTTTATACGGAAAAGGCAAAGAATTAGTGAGAGGGAATTGAAAGGATAACGGTTCAGTGATATGTGCGGATTTTCGGCGTGGTCGAAAACCAACTTTCAGATGTTACCCAATAAAACCAAGTACAAAACAATAAATCAATAATCACAATGCCGAAAATCGCTCATATCACTTGTTATCGTTTCGGCTTTTTTTACTCTCAAAGTTATGGCTAAAAAAAGAAACAAATATATTTCAGAAGCATTCAAGGCTTTGGGTTATATAGAAGATGATAATAGTATGCTAAATACTATTGATGACATTGAACACGAGATAAAAGAAGCTAAACGAGGTATTTCAGAAATGGAAGATGTTATTGAACAAGCAAAGGAATTAATTAAAAATCACGAAGAAAACATTAATTTCTTGACTGCTTTAAAAGACCAAACTGAAATAGAAGAATTTAGAGCGATGAATCCAAAAGCAAAAGCTATTTACAAGTTTTAACCGTTCCTACCAAGCTGAACGATAACGGTCTGCGGCTACAATTTCGGCAGCCTATGGACAAACAAAGTTTCGGCTGCTGAAATGTAACCGCTGTTATGCCTAGTACGGCAAAAGTAAATATTAACAAATAAATTATATAAAAATGAATATAACAAGTTCAATAGCAAAAACAATAGGAGGAGAAATTGAAATCTTAATTAATGAAAATCCTGCAATACAATTTTATGCAAATGATAATGTAAATAGTTATCAATGGAGAGATACAAGGTTTGAAGAAAGTTATGATATATGGCTTAATAAATCAGCCGACACAAGACAAGAGTTGATAAATATTTTTAAACATCATCTTTCTACTCACTCGTAGTATTAGGCATAACGTTGATTCTTTGCGAGGTTTTTCGGAGTGGTACAAAACCAAGATTCGGATAAACACCCAAATAATACAAACACACAAACAACAATAAATTTATAAACCAAGCCGAAAATCATCGCAAAGAAATTGTTATGAGTAGGCTTTTTATCCAAAACGATATGACAAAATTAGAATTTGCAAAACAGCTTATCGAAACAGTAACCAATAATTACGATATGCAACAAGACCACGAAAACGAACCTGCTGTAATGGCATTGCTTGAAGTTTTAGAGCCTAAAGACAAAGAAGTCTTTGCGAAATGGGGATTTCCTAATCAGCAATCTACTGTAGACGATTGTTGGTAAGCTTACTCATAACGTTCCCACGCTTGTAGATGGTGGCGTATGCGGAAGCGTAGATTCCGCCACTAGCTACAAACGTGTGTTAGTAGCTGGACGGATATTAAAGATAAATTAACTTATAAAAACTAAATAAAATGAAAGTAAACATTAACGGAATATGGTATGATGCGGAAAAAACACCTATTCAAATTCAATTATCTAAATCAGATAAAAACAATATTGCAAATATGCACGAAGATAAATTTAATTACATCTGTTTTCCTGATAGTATGAAATGGGAAGAAGTAGAAAACAATTTAAAACCTAAACCACAAATTTGCTATAAATCAAATGAGGTTTGCGCTTATGATTGTAAAGGTCTTTGTAAAGAAAGTTGTTAGTCTTGCTACTAACTACTATCTGTAAAAACCATCTGTGAACACCAATAAATTTAACACCTAAGACTATGAACATCGGAAAGTATGTGGAATTGTATTCCGAAGATTTAAAATTGAAAAACTATTCTGAAAATACGATTTCAAACTATTGTAGTCAGGTGAAATTATTTTTGGAGTATTTCAACAATGTGGCCACCAAACCTCCTGAAATTTCAGAAAAACAAATTAAACAATGGTTATTGTTAGCCAAGTCAATCAACGGTCGGAAACATCGAATTTCTGCCGTGAAATTGTTTTATCAATTAACAGGAAAGCAGCCGTTGAAATTTAAACACATTGAATATCCAAGATCCGAAAGAAAACTTCCTCAAATCATCGAAAAGGAATTTCTGTTGGATGCAATTGCCAAAATTACCAACACAAAACACAAAGCAATTATTGCGCTGGCTTATTCTACCGGAATGCGAGTTTCAGAAGTTTGTAACCTGAAAATTGCAGATATTGACAGCAAACGAATGATTATTACCATTCGGCAAAGTAAAGGCCGCAAGGATAGGATTGTGGGATTATCAGAGAAGATACTGGAGATACTTCGAATTTATTTCACGGAATACCATCCAAAGGAATTTTTATTCAATGGCCAGTTTGATTTGCGTTATTCGCACACCAGCTGCAACCAGATCGTAAAGAAATATCTAGGCAAAGATTATCACTTTCATTTGTTGCGACATTCAAACGCAACCGCTTTGCTAGAAGCAGGAACCGATCTAAGAATCATTCAGAAACATCTAGGACATTCCAGTAGCAAAACGACTGAAATTTACACGCACGTCAGCACAAATGTGTTGTCCAAAATGGCATTACCCATTTGAGTATTAATCATCGTCCAGTCATTCCAACCCGCTCCAATCGAGCGGGTTTTTTTATGCCGCCATCGGTCAGTAATTAAATAACCGGTTAGGCAGTCAGATTCTAAATGCCACCATCGGTCAGTAATTAAATAACCGGTTATGCAATGCCGCTCCAATATGCCTCCATCGGACGGTAATTAAATTTTCCCCCGAACCCCCGGTATTCAAAAGTTATGGCAAGGATGTGGAGCTGTGGAACTGTGGGGCGTGATAGTCGAGAATGTTCCGGGATAACTGATCAATAATCCAAAATTAAAATTCTCCAAATTCAAATTTTTTCAAAATTCCCCCGCACCCCCTGTTTGAAAAAAAGTCATCAAAAGCAAGCAGGGCGAAATATCGAGAAATAAAGGTTCCACAGTTCCACAGTTCCACATATATTTTAGAATCTTATATATATCAATACATTAACTCAATTTTCACGCTGTTTTTCTTTGTGGAACTTGTGGAACTATTTTTTTAAGCTCCTACAATTTTGGTATGGTTCCACACGGTTCCACGTTCTAACTGTTTGATTTACAATATGTGGAACTGTGGAACTAAAAAAACTAAAAAACATACATAAATTAATGTATATTTGTTTTAAAAAAAAACCTAAATATTTTTTTTATGAACGACAAAGCTTCGGTTACTATCTACTTTCCTGTAAAGGCACACGTTTATAAGTTCTTGCAGGCTAAACTGGGTGAAAAATTAGTGGTCACCAAAAATAATTTCTATGGGAATTTAGTTTTGGACGTTTTGTCGAAGAAATACTGTGTTCTGGAGTCGGTCAGTGATGACATTACCTATCCGGTTGATATTTCCCTACGGTATATGGAGGATTTTGGAATTTTTATTGACAAGAAAATAATCAGGAAATTCAATTCACAGGTGGATCGCATCTTCAAAGAGGAATTGAGATCTTATGTTTCGATGAATAGCACCATGAACGGTTTGCAAAAAAAGCAATCTATCGAGCAATTTATTTTTCACTATAATTTGACCGAAGATGACATAAAACTAGAGACACTTTTGAAAGATATTGGTAGAAATATATAAAAGGACAAATTTTTTTTCCCACGATTTGTCCTTTGATTTTAGGCCATTTTATACATAAATTAATTGATATCCATACAACATGATCCACGCTCTCACTTCCGAAAATTATAAAAACATAAACAAGGTTTCCATCTTGGATGCCAAGGACGTTTTTTATCCTTTGAAATACGTGTTGCAAAAGCGTGACATTGCTTTCGATGAAGATTTGGCTCTTGTGATCATCCCTTTGCCGGAAGACATCAAGTATCCAGCTACCAGCAAAATGACTGATGCGGGAATGCTTAAAGATTACAAGATAGAAATCTCCACAAACAACCAACTCCCGGAGACCGAAGCGCAACTGGAAAAGAAGGTAAACCGGAAGGTTATCGTGGTTTTGCATCATAATTATGGCAAGATCATTATAGGTTGCAACGAAATGCCGTTGGAGTTTTTGTATAATGACGACAACTCGACCAATCCCCAAGTCGATAATGGTTATACGGTTTCGTGCCGTGGAAACGCTTATTTCTTAAAGGTTTCTCTTTAAATCCTGTCCTTTTTAAAGGCTTGATATCGTAGTAAAATTGTATCGTCATTAATAGTAACGATACAATTTTACATTTTGAGCGTAAAAAATCTACATTCTTTAATTAACGGCCGATGGTTTATTGATAAGCCATACGGTCATTCTCTTTTGCCTTCCTTATTTTCAATATTGGAAGGTAAAGACGTGTCTATTAAGTCTGGGGAACTCGAACCAGAGATTTTTATTTCGTTAAAAAAATCCAATGCTTCAATAATTGCAGCGTCTGGATTTGACTCTGGAAACAATGACAGCGAATATGTTGCCGTCATTAATTTGAAAGATCCCATTTATAAGTACAACCAGGAATGCGGACCAAGTGGCACAAAATCGAAAATGCAAGGAATGAGATCCTATGCGCAAGATCCAAACTGCATTGGTGTGGTTCTGGACATCGATTCAGGGGGTGGCCAAGTTTCTGGAACTCCAGAATTTTATGATTTTATCAGGGCATTCAAAAAGCCGGTTGTTTCTTATACAGATGGTTTGATGTGTTCTGCCGCTTACTACATTGGTTCTGCCGCTTCTCATATCATTGCCAATAAACGTGCTGATGCCATTGGGAGCATTGGCGTGATGGTTTCATTTATTGATTTTTCTGGAATTTACGAAAAACAAGGAGCCAAACTGATCACGGAATATGCCACGCAATCGACCGAAAAGAACAAAGCTTTCGAAGAATTGTTGAAAGGCAATCCAGATCTCTACATCAAAACAGAATTGGATCCCATTGCCGAGGATTTCATAAATGACATTAAAGCCGTTCGACCAGGAATTGATCCATTGGTTTTCAAGGGAGGAACTTGGAACGCTCAGGAGTCATTGGATAAAAAACTAATTGATTCCATTGGCACGCTTCAAGATGCCGTGAACAAAGTTTTCGAACTTTCAGATACAGGAAATTCAAACAATAATAGTAATCAAAACAAAAAAAAATCTATGTCAAACACAAAAGGCTTTCCTGTGCTTCAGGGGATTCTTGGGATTGAAGGAACTGGCATCGCCACCATTTCGACAATAACCGGAAAAAAAGGAGTACAAATTACGGAGGCACAACTTGAGACATTAGAAGCGAATTTAGCGGCTCAGGAAGCGGCTCTTACCGCTGCTAATACCAAAGCAACAACTGCTGTATCAGCCGTGACCGCTTTGGAAGGTGTAATTAATACAGCCGTGACAACTGCTGGATTAGAAAAAGCTGTTGAAGCTACTGCAACAACAGAATCGAAAATCACTTTGCTAAGTGCAACGGTGGTTAAATACGGAAAACAGTCCGGTGCAATTATCACCAAGCCAAAAGCTGAAGGTGATTCTTTTGAAGAAGCTGACAGTATTGTAAATGCTGCTGATTCACACAACGATGCGTATAACAAAGCTTAATTAATAAGATATGTCAGTAAACATTGATCAGGTTTTAGAAGAAACCAAAAAATTCGCAGCACAGAATCCAAGGATTTTGAATGCCGCTATGATGTCTAACGAAATTGTATTGAACAAATACGCCAAACTTGTCCCAAAGATTAGAGGTGAATTTGCTTCTGTCAATTCAGTTATGGGACACGTTGTTCAACAATTCGGTGCTACTTGGACAGAAACTGCCGATGTACAATTCAGAGGGAAACAATCTAGAAGTTATCATCAAAAAGTAAATTTTGCTTTCACTCCAGCCGAGATTCTTGGTTCTTGGATTCAGCAAAAATATGATGAAGGTGTTGATTTGAAAGATAAAACCATCTCGAAACACGTGATGACAATGCTTTCTGCAAAAATCATCAGCGATGTGAACATTCTTTCCGTGAAAGGGGTTTATGATGCCGCACAGCCGACAGTATTTGGAAAATCAATGAATGGTTTGAATAAAATTCATACAGACTTATTGGCTAACACCGATAATCCTTGTTTTATTATTCCAACGGATGCCATTGATGACACCAATATTCTTGATGTTGTTTTGCAATTTGAAAAAGGAATACCAGAAGCTTGTATTGATATGGTTAAGGGAATAAAAATGAGCCGTACCAATGCCCAAAATCACAAACTTCTTTATGAAGAAGCTTTTGGTAAAAACCAAGACTACAAAGGAGACAAAGGAAACCGTACTCGTTTAGGAGAACGTGAAATCCATGTTATTCCGGGGATGTCCAATGCGGTGATTGAAGGAACTGTTGAATTTAATTTTGGTAAGTTCATTGATGTTATTGAAAATCCAGCAACAATTACCGATGTGCAAAAACTTGATTATAAAATCAAAGTTTTTGGGGAGTTTTCTCTTGGGTATGATTATATCGTGAATGAATTAGTATTCCTTAATTCTCCTACTGTTTTGTATAGAGGTTTGAGAGATGCAGATCTTGATAAATTGTACTATCCTGAAGAAGTATTTACTTACGCACCGTAGTATTATGGAAGAATTAGTAAAAAAAGCAACAGAGCTCGGCATTGAGAATGCCGAGGCTCTTTCGCCTTCACAATTAAAGAAAGCAATTGCCAAGGCTGAAAAAGAGGTGGTGGTTATTCCTGAAACAACTCAGGAAGATACTGCTGAAATCGTTGTTCCTGAAACAACTCAAGAAGAAATTCAAGAAGAAACTCCAGAAAGCATTGTTCCTGGTGTGAGCGATGAAGATGCTTTTATGTTGGCCAGACAGGCAGAAATTGTTTCTACAATGTCAAGAATATTGGGTATTGACGATATCGATACTTTGAGTCTGGAAGAAGTGGAAGCAATTTTGGAAAAATACAAAAATGGAGTAACCATCAATGATATTCCTGTTGTAGATGCCGAAGAGTTGGGTAGAACTAGCAATAGTTTTGCCTGTAAAGGAAAAGAATACATCTTCCATGAAGATTCTCCAGCAGCATTCAGATACCTTGGGCAGTTTAGAACCCAAGAAGAATGGATGTCTGATGAAGATGCCATGGAGTTGATGGTTGCAGGGAATTTATCATTTTTAACTTTAAAAAAATAAGCTATGAGTTGTTTTGAAAATATGGCTACAGAGGATTTAGATCAATGTTTAAATCAAGAATTACAGGCGGGAGTTTCAGAAGTTGGCGTTCATTATGCCGTGCATAGTGACATTACCACTTTCCCAATGCCTATTAATTTTGACGATCCTACTTTTACGTATGAAAAAGCGGTTGAAGTTGCTTTTCCGATTGTTTTTGCTGCAGGAAAAGGGTTTGGAAAAATTGTGGTGCAATCTGATACTGGAGAAGTTCAGTTGGAGGCCGGTGGAAATAAAGGAAACAAAAAATTGAAATCAATTTTCTCTTTTTATGTTGCTGGAAACGACAAAAGGCTATTGGGTTTCATTAGAGCCAGATTGAACACGCCAATGTTATTTTGCGTTACCGAACGAAATGGACAAAAACGTTTAGTTGGCGACAAATTCAACCCAGCCTATATGACTGAGGTTAAAGGAACCACTGGTAAAGGAGGGGAAGATGACAAAGGTGTTCAATTTTCGATTGAATCTTATTGCATTCCTATCGTGTACGAAAGCACGATTCAACTTCCTGCTTAATGCAAAAGTTGTTTGAAATAGTAAATCTACCAACGCCTTGCCCATTCATTTTGCAGGATGGGTCAAGGTTTGATTTACGCACCGGAATCCCGAACAATTCACTTGAAGTGTTCAAGTCTGGATTTGCTCATTTGGGATTAAAGCCTGGTGCGGAAAAGCTTTTTAAGAAAGAAACGGAAGGAGCAATTATTCTGTTGATTCAGAAAGCAAAACGCATCGAAGACGTTGAAATTCTGGCATTGGCAAAACCTGACAGCGAAAAAGTTCAGGAAGCGGCCAAAGCCAAAATAGCACAATTTAAGTAACCAATTAAAACCTTTCATATTATGAAAAAAATGTTGTTAATCGCAATTGGACTGATGTTCTCTTGTTTGTCGGCAAAGCCTTTGCCAGATCATTTACCAATGGTCAATTATGAAAAAATTACGATTCAAACGCCTCATTCGATTTTTGAAGCACAAGGTTTGTTCGTAGAAAATGTTGTCGTTTCAGACTTATTTGTACAACCTACAAAATCTGTACAGAGGCAAACGTTTAATTATGTCTCGAACGTGAGTCTCATTGATTTGGCTTTGGTTTACCAGCCTATTCTTTATGAACGTTCTGACAAAATTAATCCGGTAGCTGATTACGATATTTATAAGGCGAAGGATAAATTTAAAAATGAAATAGTAGTCGACAATTCTTTTCGAATACAGAATGTTCCAAAAAATTTTGAATTAGTGTAGAAATTTTGGGTTAGTTAATTTGGTAAAAGCTCTAGACCTTGATGTCTAGAGCTTTTTTTTAATCTTTCATTTATGGATATACAATCGTGGTTTAGTTCTCAAGGCTCCTATGCTGATGGCTTATTGCTTTACAGCCAATTACCATCGTGCAACCAGAACCTAATGAGAAGCTTTGCCAAGGAAAACACTTCTAATTTCCTTAAACTAAAATACGAGCTCAAAAAGGCATTATTATCTGGCCAAAGCTCAATTGTACCAAAAGCGGAAAAAATTGTTGCTGAGCCTAAAAAAGAGCCTAAACCCGAGCCGTTGTTGCAGGAAATTATAAAGCAATCTGCTGATCATTCTTTCGAGAAGGAAACGATGGCGATGTATCCAATGGAATTGCACTCTACCTATCGTCAGAGGGTGAGTGATTTTTATTTGGCGTGTGAGTTGAAATTCCAATTGAACTCCATTGCCGATGATGACGAAGATGATGCACTTAAACTAATTATTCAACTCGACGATCTGTGGACCAGGATTGATCGTGCGTGGATGATTCTGGGTCACTGGAAAGACCATAACCGGATTATGCCGACTGAAAGCCACGAAGATTTCTCTCAGGTTTCTGGTAATAAATTAGTAATGCTTCGAGACAACCTCCAGTCTAGCATTAGCAAACGAGAAAAGACTATTGAGTCGATGCAGGAGCGTGTGAATGCGTCGCCGGAAGATCGAAGTCTCTTGAACTTGCTGAATCGAAAGCTGGAGCAGCTCGAGCAAAAGAAACTTGATTTAGAAACCATTAGAAAAAAATTGAAAGATGAGTGAATTATTATTGGCTCCATTGGAGTGGTCAACCGAAAAAAGAAAAGTAAGCGATCTTATTCCTTACGAATACAATCCCCGCAAACTTACCGAGGACAAAAAACAGAAACTCCGTGAGAGTCTGGAAAAATACAATCTTGCCGAAATTCCCGCCATAAACACGAATGACGTGATTATTGCCGGGCATCAGCGTGTCGTGGTCTTGATGGAAATAGGCCGTGGCGAAGAATGGATTGATGTTCGAGTTCCCAATCGAGAACTGACAGAATTGGAATTCAAGGAGTACAACATCCGTTCGAATGTGCCAACAGGAGAATGGGACATTGATATTTTACTCGCTGTTTTTGATGATGTAGATCTATTGTCTTTGGGATTGAATGTGGATGATATCCCGCTCCCGGATTTGGGATTGGCGATGGAGCTTCAGCAGGAAGAAGAATCGGATTTTGAACCGGAACTACCCAAGGAACCTATAACGGTTCTGGGCGATGTTTACGAGATGCGCTCGATTCAAAAGAAACTTGTGCATCGGGTAGTTTGTGGCGATAGCCGATTGCCGGAAGTATATGATTCTCTTCTGGAAGGGAAGTTGTTCGACTTGGTTCTGACTGATCCTCCATACAACGTGAACTACACCGGAGGTACAAAAGACAAGCTCCAGATTGAAAATGACAACATGACGAGTGCGGACTTTTACACTTTTCTTTTCGAATTTTACAAAGCGGCTTGCGATCATACAAAGTTGGGCGGTGGTATTTATGTTTTCCACGCTGACTCCGAAGGTGCCAACTTTAGAAATGCGCTGAAGGATGCCGGGTTCAAGTTGGCTCAATGCCTTATTTGGCTGAAAAATGGCATCGTGATGGGTCGTCAGGATTACCAATGGAAACACGAGCCTTGTCTTTATGGATGGAAAGAAGGTGCAGCACACAATTGGTTTTCTGACCGGAAACAAACTACCATTATTGAGTTTGATAAACCGTTACGAAGCGAAGATCATCCGACAATGAAGCCTGTGGGAATGTTTGCTTACTTAATGAAAAACAGCTCCAAACAAGGAGAAATAGTGGGCGATTCATTCCTTGGTTCCGGTACCACTTTGATCGCTTGCGAGATGAGTTGGCGACAATGCCGAGGTATTGAACTGGATTCAAGATACGTGGATGTGGATGTAAGGCGTTGGGTAAAGTACATGCGGGAAAATCATTTGGAGTTTGAACTATTGAAAAATGGTGTTATCCTGGATAAAATTGAGATTGAAAAGTATTTTGAATAATTCTGTCCTTTATTCATTCTTTAAATAGTGCAAAATTGCGGTCACTTAAAAAATAATTTAATATGAAAAACTATGTCTAAAGTTAGAGCAAAATTTGTTTGTGAATCTGTCACAAACTACGAACACAGTAAAACTGCAAAACTAAGAGCGGTGTATGGAACTGCAGAAGAAAACGCAGATTTTACAAAATATACTCCAAATGGAAGTATTGAAGTATCAATTACAAATGATGCTCCGGCTAATGGAGTATTTGTTCCTGGTAAAAGCTATTTTGTAGATTTTACAGAAGTAGAGTAATTAAAAAATTACTTATTTGTATCAAAACCCGCTACTCTAGCGGGTTTTTTATTGATCATTTGTGGTTAGAAAAACAAATCAAGCCCAAATTTACAGAAATGAAAGGTCTATCATATCCACCACTTCCTCAGATGTGGTCGAAGTTTGTATTTCTTCTGTAGTTGTTTTGATAATAGTATTGCCAGCTAAATTTGCAGATACTGGACCAAAATTGATTATGTGGTTAACATTTAAATAGTGAATATTCTCACGTACATCAGTAATTTTTATAAATCCTTTCATGGTTTTGATTTTAAGTTTATCAAATATACTTAAATAATTAAACCCGCTACTCTAGCGGGTTTTTTGTTTGTCCTTTTTCTACAATTGCGGTTTTGTTTCCTTGCGTTAAAATTCAATATTTATGAGTTCTAATGCTGTTATCGTTCGCAAAAAAGTAACCACACAAGATAAAATACGGAAGTATTATCTCAAGGGAGAAGACAGTGTTACGCTTACTGAAAAGCAAGATGAGATACGAATTCGGGTTTATAAATCTTGGAATTTATTGATCAATTACCATTCGAAAGAACAGGCTATGGCGGTAATTATGAATGAGTATGGTTGTTCCAGAGCGCAATCGTATCGCTATGTTGCTGATGCAATGTCGATTTTTGGCAATCCAATCGTCAACCAAAAAGAAGCCGAAAAATATATAATGGGAGAGGATTTGATTAAATCACAGCAGCGTTCTCTTAAAAATAAAGATGAAGCTTCTTATTTAAAGGCAGCGGCTTTGCGTATTAAATTGGGTAATTACGATAAGGACACAACTCAAACATTTGATCCAGAGAAGTTAAGAGCTCAGACTTATATACTGAAGGTGCATCCATCGGTTCTGGCCAGTATAGAATCTCGTACTGAAGGTGGTTCTGTCGATTTCAATAATCTGGATGCTGAAGATGTGGATTTTCAGGAAGTAAAGGAGGATGACGATGAAGAAGAATAACGAAATTGAGTTAAACGAGGCTCAGCTTGCGACTATTTATCTTTCAAGTAAAAAAGTAAAAAACCCTTATACACTTATCGAATTATGGATTAAAACCATTGTTCTTGAATGGGCTCGTGGTGCGGGAAAATCTACGATTCTTGGTTGGTATGTAAAAGAGGCGGTTAAGCAAATGCCTCGTGCCACCGGGATAATCGTTGGAGAAACGTATCAGCAAATGTTTTCCAGGACACTGCCGTCTACTAAGGCGGGTCTCGAGATGTTCGGTATTTATGAAGGGATTGATTTTGTAGTGGGCAAATGCGGGAAGAATCTCGGTTTTGAAATGCCTTTCCAGTCTCCGGATAAATGGGATAATACCATTCACTTTTCGAATGGGTTTGTTTGGATCCTGGTTAGTAATGATCAACCAGATGCCGGGCGTGGAATCAATTCTTCAGTTGTTATTGGAGATGAAGCTGCGTTGTTGGATGCTGTTCGATTGTTTAATAATGTCCAAACAACCAACCGCTCTACTTGTGGTGGCCTATATGAAGACCAGCCACTATGTAATGCCGAGATATATGCTACATCGGTAGCTATGACCGAGAAAGGTAAATGGATAGCTGAATTGGAGGTGTTGGCCAAGAAAGAACCGTGGAAGGTTTTGTTTGTGAAAGCACCTGCAGCTGTCAATAAACATAACCTTTCAAAGGATTGGTTTGAGCGTATGTGGGATAATGCGCCATCGAAGATGCACTATGATGCCGAGATCCGAAACATTAGGCCGAGTAAGGTGACGAACGGGTTTTACCCATCGTTAGATTCGAAAAAGCATTACTATCGCTATGCTTACGATAATGATTACCTACTATCTAAAGGTGTCAATGCCAAGAAGAAAGACTTCAACTGTAAGCAGGATACTGACTATATGAAGAGCAAACCTCTCATCATGTCCATTGACTGGGGTAATATCATTACTATGAAGATCGCACAGGACCAGGGCGAACGTTACCGAGTGCTCAAGACTTTCTATGTGACATCGCCTAAGATCATCGATGATCTAATCGACGAGGAGTTCGCTCCTTACTATGAAGACAAGAAGCAACATAACAATGTGATTGAGTTCTACTATGATCGTAATGGTAACAATAAGACACCCAATGCCCGTGTGACATTTGCCGAGCAGGCCATCGGATGTCTCAAGCGCAATGGTTGGAAGGTAATAGTAAAGGTTCGTAAAGGCTCAGAGAACCCACCGCACAACGATAAGTTTATCGTGGTCAACTACCTATTGAAGCACGGTGGCACTCAAGGTTTACCGGCTATCGAAATCAATGAGAACAATTGCAATGATCTGATCGTCTCATTAGAGAACGCTCCGGCATTACCTGGTAACAAACCCAACACGATTGTCAAGGATAAACGTAGCGAGAAGTCCAAGACCACACCACAAGAACACGCCACTCACTTCAGTGATACGTTCGACATCCCGCTCTTCTGGAGATACAGCAAACAAGTGTTCAAACTCATCAAACAGAACGAAGACCGAGGCTTCATACCATTGTTCAAAGGTCACGTAATGAATAAACAATAGGGGTTCATTGGTTTAAGACCAGCGAGCCCTACATATATCGCTATTTTTCAAAACGGCAAGTGTAGAAACAGATTAGGGGCAGGCCGCTCAGCCCCGAGACAAAAAGAGAATGAAAAAGGGTTTTTTTGTCGTAAAATATTGAAAAATAAAGATTTAAATATTTTTTTATGAAACTGAGGGAACAAAAACATACATAAAAAGTGTGTCCTTTTTAAAATTATTATATAAACCGAATTTTGAATTATGGTTAAGCGCATTTTTTTGAGACAAGTTTTGGAAGAGATAAAAAAAACCGATGCTAAAGGCAATGCGCTTCCTTTCGATATTGAATTCAGGACGTATAACCGAAATAATGGAATGGGTGGTGTTTTGAAAAAATATGAAAGAGTAAAACTTTTAATCCCAAAAAAATTAAAAGGAAAACCGTTCATCGATGCTCAACATTTTTATAGGCCGGTTCGAGTCAGGAAAAACCCGAACCACTTTGAAAACAGAACTCGAAACATAGAATTGACAGGCGGTCAAATCAATAAAATAAATATTTTGTTCATCACGAAATTCAATAATCTAGAAGTTATTTATTAATTATGAGTACACATTATAAAAATATCCACCTAGGAAAATCAACAATTGCCGTTTCTGGATTTGGTGCTTCCAAAGTTCCTCAAGCAATCAAAGTACAAATAGATCCGTCCAACGAGAACGTAACTGCGGAAATTGTACAATGGGGTTCTGACAATCTGTATCCACAAAATTTCTACAATAAAAAATTCCTTAAAAACGGTGCTGCCGTTGGTGGTATCAATACATTGTCGTCAACAACTTATGGAAATGGTTTTGGTCTTTATAGAAAAGTCAAAAACGTAACTTCTGGAAAAATTGAACTTCAAGAAGAATTATTGGAAGAATACACTGAAATCGCTGATTTCGTGGAACAAAACAATTTAGATAAATATTGGGTTGCCAAAATAAAGGATTTGTCTCTTTTTGAAATTGCTTTCACAGAGTGGTTAATCTCTGCCAATGGAGAAACGCTTACTAGAGTAGTTCGTCAAAAAACTGCACATTCCCGTTTTCAAAAAATGGATGAAAAAGGCAGTATTCCGAACGTATTTATCAATACCGATTGGGCAACTGCAAATCCCAAATTCACTGTTCCCATTCCGTATTTCGACAAAGACCGAATAACGGCCACGGAAATTAAGGAAGAGTGTAAAAAAAGAAAAATATTTAATTTTTGCACATCTTCTGCTTATGCTTTTGTGGATGAGAATTATTATCCTAAAGCAGGGTGGCACGCTGTTGATCGCAATGGTTGGATGGACGTAGCCAACTCGGTTCCAGAATTGAAACAAGCCTTGTTCGAAAATCAGGCTCATTTTAAGTACATCGTGTATATTTCTGATTTTTATTTCGAATCGTACTACAAAGAAGAGTGGGACGACTTCGACGCTGACAAACGTCAAGAAATGCGGGAATCTCTTGCTACTGCTATTGACGAGCACATGACTGGAAATAAAGCGGGTGGTCGTTCTTTAATTTCTCCGATTTTTGAAGAAAACGGAAAGTTTGTAAAAGGTATTGAAGTTGTTCCTGTTCCTAATAATTTGAATGATGCCGCATTTCTTCCAGACGCTTCCGCTGCCAATTCAGAGATACTTTTTGCCATTGGAGTAAACCCGGCAATCATTGGCGCAGGAACTCCGGGAGGTTCTAATCTTGGAGGTTCCGGTTCCAATATTCGTGAAGCTTACACAGTTCTTTCTGCGAGTCTAGTACCTAAACGAATCTATGTTTCTGATGACTGGCTTTTTCTCCGCTCATTCAATGGTTGGGACAGAGCATTAATCGGAATGTTTTCTGGTGTCAATCTCACCACTTTAGATAAAAATCCAAACGGACAAGAAAATGTAATTCTAAAATAAAATGGCTAGACTAATCAACGACATCGCAGATTTAAAACGACACATCATCGTTTCCGCAACATTCGATTTTGCAAAGGTTTTGCCTTTCGCCAAACGTGTGGAGCGAAAAATAATCCTTGACCTCATTGGCCAAGACCAATACGATTCTATTGTTGTTCATACTTTCGTTCCCGAAAACACGGCTCCAATAAACCAAGTCAAAGAACTGCTCGAAGAAGCTGTGGCCAATTATTCCTTGCTTTTGGCATTGCCAACAATCAATGTTTTGATTACCAATTCCGGTACCAAGACATCCGAAAACAAAGAAGCCACAAATGCCGACTGGAAAGAAAAACGCGATCTATCCCGTTCACTTTTGAAAACCTACAACGAAGCCATTGACGATGCTTTCCAGATCATGGAAGAAAACGTCACGGACTTCCCGGACTGGCAAGCTTCAAAATACTATACCATTTTCAAAGATTTGATTGTTCCCCAAACAACCATTTTCAATGATCATTTCAGCATCCAAAAAAACCGCCAGACATTCTGTGCGCTCAAGCCATACATCCGGGAAGTCGAAGATCAGTATTTCAAAGCGATGCTCGGAACAGAAACACTCGCCTTGATCAAAGCAAAATCAACCGAAACAATAATTATCGAAGCACAAGAGCTTTCGCAAAAAGCCTGTGTTGCTTTCACGGTTGCCAAGGCTGCCATTACCGGAACATTCACATTTACCGATAGCTCGTTTGTCATCGCATCAGATCAGATGCCGTGGGAAAAACAAAGCGAACTTTCGAAGGAAGACCGCAATGATTTGAAATGCGACCGACAAAATGCGGGAGAAGAATATCTCAAGACATTGAAAAAACTGGTAGTTGCCAATCCAACCCTGTTTCCTGCGTACCAGGATAAAACCGAAGCGGGAATCACAGACAAAATAATCCGAAAAAAATCAGGATTGTTTCTTTAAAAAGATGTCCTTTTTAAAAAATGACCGTCAACCTATTTTTGATAAAAATTAATACAAAATGATAGTAGAAAGGGTATCAACCGCCAACAGCATTCACGACATCAAACTCATTGGCGAAAATGATTTGGAGCGTCAGTTCATTAAGCAACTAGCCGAGGCGGGTACGCTTTCCTGTCAGAACCGTCAAGTGTCCGATTCTGTTTTATTCAGGCCTATCTCCGTGGCTTCCGAGATAAGCAGCTACACTTCGAACAAAGGAACTATTGCCCAGTACAACTTTGAAGTAATTCAAAACGAAGACTTCTCCGTCGATCTATCGCTGGAGTCCGATGCCGCTCCTTTAGACTTAACGCTCTTCACGGCCATAAAGCTTCAGGTAAAATTCAGCAAATCGGCAGCAGCTATCATCGAACTTTCAATAGGTTCCGGACTCGAAATATCCGGAGACGATTCCAATGTATTGAAAGTGACAATGACGGCAGCACAAACAAAATTATTGACTTGCGAGACTTATTATTATGACGTCTTGACAACGAAAACAGCCATAAATAAATATTACCTAGAAGGAAAAATAACCTCAAAAAAGACAGGAACAAGATGAGCACAGTAGTAATCACAGTAGACGAGAATTCATCACAATCAGCAAAAGACTTCGCCGCAGCGGCAGCGGCCTCGGCTCTCGAAGCGCAACTGGCAAAACCAATAGAAACCATAACTCCTGCCGATGTTCCAGAAGGTACAGGCGTGAGATCTTGGAACGCTGTAGAACCAGGTGTTTATCCTAATTGTGACGGGATTGTCATTCCTGCAAGTTGTTTCGCAATCATCAAGCGTGATGCTGCGGGAGCGTTTTCGTTTACCAAAACAGATCTTGACACTGGAAAAGTAAATGTTTCGGATGTTATTAATAATTTGACTTCTATTGAAGAGGATAAGCCGTTAAGTGCTGCACAAGGAAAAGTTTTAAACGAGAAAAGCATTCCTATATCTAAATTAGATCCATCTATACTTACTACTACTTTAAATATTTTAGATTACAGAACAGTATCTACTACTCCTGGATACTATGCAGGTGGAGATGATTTAATAGGAACCGATTCAGGTTTTAATTCATCTGATTATGTACCAGTAACTTCAGGTAGTAGGTATTACTTTGGATATAGTACTAATTCTTGGACTACATTAACTATTAATTTTTATAATAGTTCGCATACTTATATTTCATCAATTGTAACAGCAGTAAGGTTAGGAGACACAATAGCCAGTGTTGTTGCTCCCGTAGATGCGGTATATTTACGTGTCCCTGTTCAGATGACAATCTTAATGACTTCTTGGGTAATTAAATCAGAAGTTGATGCAGTTATGGTTTCGCCATATTATATGGAAGATGTGCGTTTAGATTTAGCGGCAGGTAATGCCAAAATTAATGGCGATGCAATATATGGTATTTTACCAGCAGCTGTTAAAACAGATATTTACAATGATTTTTCAATAAATGACAATTCAATTAGTTTATCTAAATTAGATTCTTCCCTACAAACTGCCAAATCAGTAAATATTTTAGATTACAGAACAGTTTCCGATGTTTCGGGATATTATGGGAGTGGCGATACTCTTATAGGAGTTGGTTCTGGTTTTAATTCATCTGATTATACACCGGTAACTTCGGGGAGTAGGTATTATTTTGGATATAGCACTAATTCGTGGACTTCATTGACGGTTAATTTTTATACAAGTTCAAACATTTATATTTCATCAATCAATACAGCAGTAAGGTCAGGCGATACGATAGCCAGTATTGTAGCCCCAGTGAATGCAGCATATTTGCGTGTTCCTGTTCAAATGAGTAACTTAATGAACTCTTGGGTAATTGAATCTGAAATTGATGCAGTTATGGCTTCTCCGTATTATATGGAAGGAATACGTTTGGATTTAGATGAAGATAATGCTAGAATTAATGGTAATGCAATATATGGTGCTTTATCAGAAGAGACACTAGCTTTATTACTTGATTTATTGGGTATTGGTGGTGGAGCAGCTGGCAAAAAATGGGCGTTACTTGGTGACAGTATAACAGCTGGGCAATCAACAGTTAAAACATACTGGGAATTTATATGTGAAAAAAATGGAATAATCGGAACAAATTACGGTGTGGGTGGGTCAATGTTAGGTGGAACACTCTCGTCGTCAATGCTTGCAAGATACGATGATATGATTGCTGACGCTGATATAATTACAGTCTTTGGAGGAACAAATGATATTTATTATGACTTGCCTGTAGGAGTTATGTCAGATAGAGTTAATACAACTTTTTATGGTTCATTACATTTATTATGCCTAGGGCTTCAAGCTAAATATCCAACAAAAGGAATAGGTTTTATTACACCTTTAAACTACCGTATAACACCTAATGGTAATGGAGAATATTTACTTGATTTTATAAATGCTATCATCCAAGTTTGTGGATTTTATGGAATACCTGTTTTTGATTTATATCACAGCGGAGGGGTAAGCCATAATAATGCAGCACAAGTAATTTCTTACTATGTTGATGGAGTTCATCCAACAATCCTCTCACATGAATTAATGGCGAGACGTTTAAATCAATTTATATTATCTCTTTAGCAATATGAAAACACATCTAACCTACATCCTCACTTTAAATCAAAAACAATGAGTATAAACACCCGCAGAAAAGTAGCCTACTGGTTCATGTTAATTTTAGGAATTGGACTATTATGTCTTCAGTTCAAAAAATATTATTTCAACACATTAGAATTTTCAATAGAAGAATTCATTGTGACGATGGTTGCCGTAGTGATGGCCATTAATCCATTATTTTTTTTAGAGAGTCTGTCCAAGTTTATTAATTCAAAAACCAATGAAAAAAATGAGCCATAAAATCGAATTAACCACGCTTATTGCTGCTGGATTTGCTTCGCAATTTGCTGCAGACTTGTTGGTCAAAATAATAATCACGACCGTAGCAATGATTATAGGAACAACCGTGGCGTACTACTGGAAAAGATATCTTGAAAATAAAGACAAGTAAATATGAAAAATTTCGACATCGCATTTGCAGAAATAATAGGAATCGAAGGAGGTTTGAGCGATAATAAAAACGATCGTGGTGGCTTGACAAAATTTGGCATATCTCAAAAAGCCTTTCCGCTTTTAGACATTCGGAACCTTACGCTCGATCAAGCCAAAAAAATCTATTTTGATAATTATTGGAAAACTCCAAATCTCAACTTAGAAAAGTTTGAACTCAAAAATGCGATAGAACTTTTTGATATCGCCGTCAATTCAGGTGTGGGAACGTCAGCAAGAATTCTCCAGCGAGCCTTGAATTTAATGAATAGAGATCAAAAGAATTTCAAAAACTTAGAGGCCGATGGCAATGCTGGCGATGTGACAATGAAAGCGTACGCAAAAGTGAACCCAGACATTTTGTTTAAAGTATTAAATGGACTTCAATTCCTACGATTTGTCAACATTGTAGAACACGACGAATCTCAAGAAGAATTTTTCAACGGCTGGATGACCCGAGTTTAAACAAAATAATTAGTACAGAAGCTAAGTACAGAACCTAATCCAAATAACTATGAAAATCAATCTCTCAGCCATTTTTAGAATATTGCTTTTTGCATTGTTCTTTTCGATAGTAGCTTTATGCTACTCCTGCGGTGCTTCAAAATCCGACAAAACCAAAACTAAGGAAGAAATCAAAACAGAAGCTTCCAATAAATCTACCGTGGATGCCTCGGATGAATCCAACGTCAAGAAAACCGAGAAAACCACCGTTGACGATCAAAACCAAACCACCACAAAAGAAACTACTTATGAGCCAATTGACAATACAAAACCTTCGAGCATTATTGATGCCGATGGAAAGGAAACAAAACTCAATAACTCCAAGAAGACAACCCGGGAAACCACTCAAAAAAACAACACCAAAACTGCTGTTGCCAAAGCTTCAGATGAAAATCATAAATCGAAAACATCGGCAAAATCAGAATCCAATAACAAATCATCGGCAAAAAAGGCGGGATTAGCCGTTAAGCGAGAAAACAAAGGTTTTTCTTTTTGGAATTTGCTTTGGCTCTTGATTCCTGCGACCGTGATTTGGTGGGTTTGGAAAAACAAAACAAAAATTATCGCTTGGTTTAACGGCTTATAGTTCATATAATGAAAGATAAATTAAGGAACCTGAAATTAGAGTATCAATTATTATTAGCTGACAGCCTTATTTGTAAGGAAGTGGGCAATATTAATCCTTCAAATGAGACATTTCATAGCTTGGGAAGTTTATTGTTTGAGATTAAAATATTGGAACGTAAAACCCTTCGAGAAACAAACAACACCTTCGATGAAAGTTAGATTTAAAAAGCCAATAAAGTGGTATCAAATCATTGGTTGGGATATTGATATCAATAATCCAATAGCACAACACTGGAACGACTTGACCGAGTGGCAAATTCGAGCCATTGGACGTTTTATGTTCAATACCAGGAACGAACAAGTCGAAACAAAACTTTTCAAACAAATCGTGCTTTCGATTCTGATCGTGCCAAAACCAAGTTTGAAAAATATTGTCAAATCTGTCATTTTATTATCAAATGTGACATTTTCGGAACTGGAGCAATACACTGATTTTGTCTTTGATCCAAAAGAATTGTTGACTCGATTCCCTAATCGGATAAAAATTGGTCGTTGGCCATTTTGCAAAACCGTTTATGGTCCTGCTCCAAGGTTGGCGAACACCACCATCGAAGAGTTGTCTTATGCAGACACTTTTTATTATAAATGGATCACCGAAAACAACATCGATGAACTCCACCGCCTTACGGCCATCCTATATCGACCATCGGTAGAACCAACACCCGAAGACAGGCGAATTCCGTTCTCCAGTTTAACGCTCGAAAGTAATTCCCGAATTACCGACGACATTCCTTTACACATAAAATTTATGATAGCACACGCCTATTATGGCTGTCGTGAAAATTTTATCAATCGCCATCCCAACGTATTCCCACGAAAAAAAGTTGCTGAAGGCGAAGAAGAAAATGCACCGGTAAAACCAAAACCATACCAACCGTTTTCCAAAATAATTGATTCCTTCGCTATGGATGAAGTGCAGATTTTTGGAAGACATCAGCAAGTGGAAAAAGTTTTTGCACCCAAATTCCTTTCTATTTACGAAGAATCAATCAAACGAGAACGCGAAAAAGAACGCAATCGCAATACCAAATAATTATGTCCAGAGTATTATCATTCCAGAAAGTAGATGACTATTTCGAAGAATTAGCCACAAAACACGTCGATATCAAAGACTATTGCAGTACATCAGTCGAGGAGTTTGCCAACAAAATAGCCTCTGTTGATGGTGTGAAATCGCCATTGTTGGTGTTTTTCGATTATTACGGCAAGCTCGAAGGTGGTGAACAACGCACGTTCAACAATCGCTCACTCGCTTTTTCTGTTTTATATACTGGTGTGAAACCCGACGATTATCCTGGACAAAGAACCGCCATCACAAATGCTGAAGAAATTGGACTCGAAGTATTGTCCAGGATAAACGTTCAATCCAAAATGCCAGACATTGGTTGGCTTTACAACAATTTCGACAAAAACACCGTAACCATGGACGAAGTAATCTCCGAAGGTCAGGACGGTTTCTATGGTATGGAGTTTCATTTTGAATTAAAAACTCTCGAACCACTCACCGTAACTCCTGCAAAATGGAGCGATGGCGAGATATTTTGTGTCTAAATGAGGTTTCCCGTAAATAATATGTCTTTTCATTACATTTATTGTATGACCAATTATTAAATATCTTATGTTATGAAGAATGATTTACCCAGCATTGTCAGACCATTGATAGAATGCGAAAGTTCTCTAAAGGAACACAAAATGGCACTACACGAAATGTTTGCCTTAGCAGTTACCAATGCGCCAGACAATGAAACCGACAATTTCACAGCAAGGAAACTGAAACCTACCTATCTTGCACTTTGTGAATTCCTCGAAAATCTACAAGAAAATTAACCTGCTAAAAATACCACTCAAAACGAGTGGTTTTTTCTTATATTTACAACTCACTAAAAAATGGAAATATGAAAAAAATTATTTTGTTATTGTTGCTGGTTTCGGGGTTTGTGAATGCTCAGGAAAATTTAAAAGAATATGTAGCTTCAAACGGAATTACGTATAAAGTAGGCGATATGGTTTTGTTGGGTCGTGGTTCTGGCGGTCAAGGAACTTTTGTTTATTTAAAAATAGCAGGATGGATGGCTGGTAGCTCTACTCAAATTGGATCTGCTTATTCTGGTTTAAACGTTGAAATTAAAAAAATAAAAAAACAGAAATTCAAAGGAGCCGAGAAAATTGTTTTCACTGTTGGTGGTGGTAACATCACAAATTATTCTTTAGAAATTGAAGAAGCAATTGGTTCTTGTGAAATAAAAGATTGTAATACTCAAAGTAATGCTCCGGTAAGCCAAACCGACAAATACGACCAGTTGAAAAAATTAAAAGCATTATTGGCCGATGGTACACTTACTCAAGAAGAATATGAGGCAGAGAAAAAGAAATTATTAAATTGACCTATATTCCTCGATATCAAAACCCAAATATTAGAAATTGGTTCTTTCGAGTCCTGATTGTAATTGTCTTATTTTTAATTATTAAAAAAGCCTGTAGCTAATACAGGTTTTTTTGTGTGAAAAAAGAACTAATAATTAATGTATATTTGCCGTGACCAATCATTAAAATCACGAAGAGTGCTCCTTGTTAAGATTCTTAACACGGGAGTTCTCAGGTTTCGGGTAGCGGGAAAAAAAACCGTCCGACTTCATTCTTCGTGGTGATTGGTCAAGCCGTAAAGGGGATTCCCCTGTTTTGGATTTTAATAAATTTATTATGGATATACCTATTTTAGATTACAAGCCAGAAGTAAAACGCTTTATTTCCGAGAACTACGAACCGGCTGACACTCTTTCAAAAGAATTCAAGAAAACAACGGTTGAACTAGTTATCGGCTTTATGGGTATTCTTCCACAAAACGCTGTTGATGAATATATGGTTTATGAAGCTCTAATAGAACTGGGTTTCGAACCAAAAGAAGAAGCTCCGTTAGTGTTTTTCTGGTACTTCAAACGAAAAAATGATATTTAATCAACCTATAAGTTAATTCCAAACCACTCACTTCGAGTGGTTTTTTTATGTCCTTTTGCCGCTGTATTTATATCCCGAATTTGCATCAAAATTCAAGGATATGGCCGAAATAGACATCGAAGCATTAGAAAGAAAAGCAGGGAACGTTGCCAGAACCGCACTCAAGGCTTCCTTGATCAATCAAATCCAGCGCACTTTTCACCGTCGTACTGGAAATTTATTAAAATCGACCGTGTTGGCTCGGTATAAAAATGGTCGTTTGGATCGTTTGGTACTGAATTCACCCAAATATTCCTTTACCCAACACTTTGGTTCCTCACTTCCCGGAACCCAGAAACCAACCGAAAGAAAAGGCACGACCGTAAAATCATTTCAACGCCATCTGGAAGGAATGGTCACGCAAGTCGAAGCGCACGATCGTAAAGGCGGTTCCGTGGTAGGATTCAACAAAAACGAACGGTATGGAGCGCACGATCATTTGTCCAGAGCCTTGAAACAAACCCCGGCACTCGAAAACTTGGCAACCGCCTTGGGCAATCATCGTGCAGTATTAATCGCATCACAAATCGACTTCTAAAATGGCTGGAGAAAACATAAATAGGAAACTCAACATCTACATCAACGACAAAGAGGTCGTGAATTCATTGTCCGGGATAACTCGTGAAATGGGCAAAACCCGTAACGAACTCAAAAACCTAAACAAAAATGCTGATGATTATGAAGCTGAAGTAAAACGGCTCACAAAGCATCTGGATGACTTGAACGAAAAACAAACCGAGTTCAAGGACGAATTGAAATTGACGAACAAAGAAATGGGAGCCGCCAAGGAAAACTTCTCCAATTTATTGAGTGGCATAGCTTCTGGCGATATGAAAGCCATACAAGCTGGATTGTTGGGAATCCGTGGGTCTATCGTTGCTACCTCTCAGGCCGCTTTGGCTTTTCTTTTGACTCCAGTTGGTGCGTTTGTTGCTGTTTTTGCAGGACTTGGATTGGCCACAAAAGAGGTTGTCGATTTTAACGAATCCATAAAAGAAAGCAATCAGTTACTCGATAATCTTGGTGTTGATCAAAAATTACGTCCCGCTATTCAAGGAATTGCCGACACATACAAAGTTGGTTTTGAAACTATCGCTAAATCAATCGATGATATGGTCGATTTGAAATTGGTAAAAAATGAATTCGAAGCTTTGGATAAAATCAAGGAAGGATTGGTCAAAGCTCCGGATAAAAATGCTTTTTTGGAAATGCTTGGAGCCAATGGCATTGCAGCCAAAAATTTAGGATTGCAACTAGATGACATTATTTCTTTGAATGAAAGTTTCGAAGGCACTGCGGCCAATGCCGAGGCTATCTTTGGAGCCTTGCAAAAATCATCGTCCACTCTTATTTTGCAATCGCCTCAGTTAAAAAAATCAATGGAATCAGCTCTTGGTGGTGCGTTCACTTCCGAATTGTTAGGTCAGGTAAAAGCGGGTTCTATTACTTATTATGAAGCCTTGGACAAAATTTATGTAAAAGGCGAAGAAATGGGAATTTCCAACCAAAAACAAGCACAATTAGCCAAAGATTTGTTTGGAAAATCGGCAATAGCAGCTGGTGGTTACGAAATGATTTTGGGCAATGTGGCAGCGGCTCACGACAAAAATACTCAGGCACTTACCGAAACCCAAATAGAAACCCAAAAACTGGCCAATTCCAACATTGAATTAGCCAAAGCCGAGGATGAAGCCTTAAAATTAGACGGTTACAATCGCTGGAAAAACAATGCCATTCTTGCGTTGAATTCCGTGAAAAAAGCGTGGTATAATATGATTTCCGGCATCGTCAACAACGAAGACGACATCAAGAAAAATGCACAGGTCGTTGGTGAAGCAAATCGATTGAAAGACGAACAAAAAAACTTCTCGGATTATATGGCTCTTCGTCAAAAACGCCTGGGCAAAAACTTTGACTGGGAAAAAGAAAGAGCGGAGCATCTTGCCGATGTGGTCAAAAGAATGAATGATAGTTGGAAAACCCCAGAAGATCAAAAGTCTTTTGATTTGCAAATTTCGGTTATAAAAAAATCAAAGAATCCAACCCCCAAAAAACAAACTCCTGACGGTATTCCAGAAGACGAACAAAAGGCAGCAGATAAAGCCACCAAATCAAGAGAAAAAGCCATTGACGATGCCAAAAAACACTCCGAGGCATTAAAAAAAGAACTCGAGACATCCCAAAAAGAACTTCTGGCTACTCAACGTGCGGGTCAGGATGCTGAATTTGCAGGGCAAAAAGAAAGCTACGAAAAGGAATTAGGTTTATTAAATACGGAATACGACCGTAAAATCGAGGACACCAAGCTAAAAGTGGCAGCACTTCAGGAAGAAATTGGTAAACTCAATTCGGATGCCAAAGATCCTAAAAATTCAAAGTCGGACAACGATGCTATCAAGGCCACGATTGCTGCTAAAATCGCTGCACAAAAGGAATATACTTCCAGTTTAGTCTCCATCGAGCAAGCCAGAGGTTTGAAAATGGGTGCGCTTCAGGAAAAATATTTGGAGAAATCATTCCAAAAAGAACAGGAAGAACACGCCAAATCGCTTTTACTTTTAAAAACAAAGCAGAATTTTGAACTTGCCGAGGTCACTTCATTGGCTCAAGCCAAAGGAATTCTAGCCAAGTCGTTGTCCAGTGACGAGCTTTCGAAAATAACCACTCTTGAAAAAGCCAAAAAGGCCATCAAGGAGCAAAATCTAAAAGAGCAATACGCCTTGGAAATGGCGAATCTCAACAAGATTATTGCTTCGTACGAATCTGCTATCAATAACGACAAGTCTGGATTAGTGCTTCTTTCTGATGAAGAGAGAGATAAATTACTCACGGCATTAGACCAGGCAAAAGCCAAGATTGCAGAAATAAAAGGAGCGGGTTCTGCCGATGCCAAAGCAACGGATGTTGTCGCAGCAACTGGAGTTGATATTCTTGGATATGATGCAGCCGCTTGGGAAAACACGTTCAACAATCTCGATACTTTTCAGGGCAAAATAGACGCCATCAAAATGGTGGCTGGGGCATTAACCAATGCTTTTGGTGGGTACTTCAAGGCTCTTGAAGCTGGCGAGGCCAGAACCTTGCAAAAATTCCAAAATTCAGCAGATAAGAAAAAAAGAAGTCTTGCCGATCAGTTGGAAAAAGGAGCAATTTCGCAAGAAGTCTATAATGCCAAAGTTGCCAAAATTGATGCGGATATTGCTCGTAAAAAAGCCGAGATTGAATACAAGCAAGCCAAACGCCAGAAAGCAATGGCGATTGTGAATGCTATTGTTAATACAGCGGTGGGAATTATGCAAGCTTATGCCCAACTTGGTCCAATAGGAGGAACTATTGCGGCGGTGTTGATTGGAGCGATGGGAGCACTCGAAGTCGCCACAATTTCAAAGCAGCCTCTTCCGGATAAAAGTGGTTTTTACGATGGAGGTTATACTGGAGATGGAAATCCAAGTTCTGAATCAACTGCATTAGGAAACAAAAACTATACATACCATAAAGGTGAATATGTGGTTCCTAACAAAGTGCTGTTTTCCAATGATCCAGTTGTTCCCAACATAGTGGGTTATCTCGAAGCAAAACGCACCGGAAAACAACCAATGAACCCGCAAGATGAAACTAGTTCTTCATCAACAAGCAGTCAAAGCGGTTCTGGAAGTTCCCAAAACAACTCGATTTTAAACACATTAATACAAAGACTTTCTGCTATTCTCGAAAAAATAGAAGAGGAAGGAATTCAATCCTATTTGGTAAACGATTATAAAACTGCCAAGAAAATGAGAGACAAAATCAAAGAAGTGACCAAAAACGAAACTAACGCAAAACCTTAATTATGGCTTTTTCAACTGTATTAATAGAATTCACGGAGGTTCCAAGTGCTGACGAGCAAATCAACATCTTGGAAGATTCTCTGGGAATAAATCTTCTAGAAATTTTCAAGGATATAAGAACCGTCGCTGGAGAAGCGGAACTGCCTTATTTTGTTCCAGCTGACTATCCTATTCCAGACCGATATTATGGTTTTATTTCCTATAACTATGCCTCGGCCGTTGATTTAGATTATAATATCGCAGGACAATTCACTTTAGACTGGATTGATGGTGACGATTATTCAGGCGTAGGAACTGTCTTGATAACTGCAAATTTTTCGGGTGCTGTTTTTGTTATGGATGCTAATTCAACCACTGCAACAATCACTATTGAAAACGAGGTTATTATTCCGGCTGTCAATATAGTTCTTCCTGCAGTTATAGATTTCTTTGTGGTTTTAGGAATTACCGGAGCTCCGGCAAAACCGTTAAACATTACCACGCTTTCGGCTTGGACAATTCCATCTACCTTGCCTGCTTGGCTTTCTTTATCCAGCACTAGCGGAACTGGAGATACAATTGTCGATGTTATTCCTGTAGGATATTCAGCGATGGCCGTTGGCGATTATACCACCACTATTTCTGTCAATATTGACACTGATGTTTTTGACATTCTGATCAACCTGAAAGTGTTAAATTTTATCAGTAATCCTTTTGCACCGGGAAAAATTCATTTTTCGCAGGAACTCGATTATTTAAAATTTTCGTCCACCACGCCCAGTACTTACATTGATTTTGCTATCGAAATAAAAGTGTTCAAAATCAATACCTACGAAGAAATAATTTACAATAGAACCTATAAATTCCCATTGTTTCAAGGGTCAGGAGATTTTCACATTGGTACCATTGTTCACGACCTTTTCGAAGAAATTCAGGAGCTTTCGGATTTTGTGCCGGATCTAAAAACCAATTATTATAAATCACAATACCGTCCTGCCGAAATCTCCGTTTCTTTCGAAGAAAAAACCTTTGGATCGGTTGTGCCTGGATTAATTAGTTTGACAATTCCAATGTTCAAAATGGTCAAAGGTCACAAGCCATTTACTACTGAAGGCGAATTGACATTATTGACCGTGGCACAACAGGAAATCACGAGAATAACACCTAAATCATTCATTGGAACCTCATTCATATACGTGGGAACTCCTCGCATTGTCGTAAAGAAAAACAATGTGATTATCGATGATTTTACCATCACAGCTACAGCCGATCATGTAATCTATTCCTATTTCAGATTTATCAATGATTTACAGCCTGGTGATTCTATCGAGATAATTATCGTCAATGATTTGGAAACTCGTTCGCAACGATTCTTGGTTTTTCAAAACGGAAAGGAAAGCACCTATTTCTTTTTTGAAAACGATAACCAAATGCTGGAGCCTTTCGAATTTTCGGGAAGAAGGCGTGTAAATCCTAATTTTAAACACATCACGTCCAAAAAAATCAAGAATTTATATGCGTATGAATCAAAAGTAAAAACCACTATCGAAGAGTCGTTTATCATCAACACCGGGCAATTGGGAAAGTCTGATTATCGATTAATTTCTGAACTTGTGGCCAGCACAAATGCGTGGTGTTCGTTTGACAATCCACAAGGCCCTTATTTCAAATTGGATGCTACAAATACCAAATTAAACACACAAGACACTTCTTCCTCTGAAGAAGATTTCGACATTGAATTTAACCTTTTAGAAGATCCGTATGCTAGTATTTATCCACGATAATTTCAAACTTGACCTTACTTATTTGAACGTGACTTTTACGGAACAAAACCCGTGGATGAAAGATGATTTTTCGACCGAGTTTTCTATTCCGTTTGATCTTTATTTAGACACGGAGCTTTCAAAAAAGAGCGGTTTCGAAGCGCATTTTAATGCCAACCAAAACAAAACTATTTTTGATGGTTTCCTCGATAAAGATGGCGAATTGTCAAAAGCACTCTTGAAGTTTATCGGTATAAAAGGTAAAAAAATAACGGCTGTTATTAATGCCGGAATTGATAGTTTCCCGAGTTTCGAGAAAAAATTGTCCGAATTGCTATTGGAAACAAAAGTTGTGGATGACATCGTTGTCGATGCTCAGGATGTCATTACAAAAACCTATCCTGATACCAATTATAACTTCCAAATGGTTCACGTGGACAAATATGATCCAACAACTCCTGATTTTAATGGCTTCGAAAAAATCATTAATAATTATGATGACGGTGCTTTTTTGACCAATGAATTGACTGTGGACAATGTCGATTTGATTCGAAACATTATGCAGCCAATTCCCTATTTGATGCATATTTTGAAAACTGGAGTTTCCGATTCTGGCAAAACTTTGGCAGGCGATATTTTGACCGATTACGAACTCAACCGAACTTTGGTTTTTCGTGATGGCCAGTATTTTAAGCAAACGGTCAAAGAGGAAATTCCAGCTGTGTACCAGGTTAATGAATGGACAGCCTTAGCTTATCAAAACAATGGTTATCAGTATGTAAATTTTACCAAGGAAATTGAGATTTTAAAAAAAGGCGACTATACGCTTTTTGGAGATATCGAAAGCGTACTTTATACTTGGCATCCCCTTGTAGATAATAATCGAAAAAGAAGGTCTAGTGTTGTGATTTCAGTTCAAAAAGTACATTTAGGCGTGGCTGCCGAAATTTGGGGATTAAATTTAGGTCGTCAAGGCGATGGGACTAGACAACTTTCAAAATCGGTAGTAACATATTCGTTGGATGTTCCCGTTTCGTTTGAAGTGGGTGATATTCTTCGAATTATCAAAACCGAACCACAACGAGATCAAGTCCCTTCTGAAACGCCAGACAACCCAGAAGCCATTTCGTTACGGTTAATCCCAAATCGTTATCGAAATCCTGATGGCACACCAATTTTGAACATTATCAACCGAAATGAAATCAATTTGACCAATGTTGTCCCGGATATGACTTTTGGTCAATTAATCACGATCATTAAAAATTTGAAAAACTACGATTTCATTCCCGATGGCGATTTGGTTTATATGAATAAAATCCAAAAGAAATTGAATCGTGCCTTAGCAAAAAACTTGACCGATTCCGAAATCGAAGAGCCGGAATGGGAATTTCACGAAGACCGTGAATTTGAATTGGCATTCGTGGATGGAAAGACAAATGAAACGTACAAATATGATTCCATTTTAATAACGGGTACAGGAACAACTGTAAATAATTATAAGGCAAAAACAACCGTAAATACTATCAATATTGATGCGCTACCGCTTCCGGTTCTCACAAGAAATGGCGTGACAACGTCCTATAATTTTGAAGACCAACCCGAAAAGCTTCGCTTAATATTTATGAAAGCCTATGAGGAGGGAAATAAACCCGTTGGTTTTTGGAACGAGAAATTTACAATCCCACAACTTTATGAAAATGATTATAAAGATTGGATAGATTTCAGAATCAAATCAATGGCCGGCACTTGGGATTTTGTTGTTTCTGTCGAAAAGTTCCGTGAAATAACCATTCAAACCCTGATTTATGCCTATCAAAATTATCACGTCTTTTCAGAAATAGAAAAAGAACGCCTGAATAGTATGTATTGGCGAATAACGGCAAAAACCGAAAGTTTACTTTAACAAAAAAGCCACTAATCAAGTGGCTTTTTTGTTAAAATATCGTTCATATTGTGAATTTGCCTATCTGTAATGCTTTTCACAATGTGTACATAATCCATTGTTTCCCTAATTTGGCTATGCCCAAGAAGTGTTTGTAAATCTTCTACTCTTCCGCCACAAATCAAGAAATTAGTAGCGAAAGAATGTCTAGCCACGTGAAAAGTAACTTTCTTTTTTATGCCACAAGTTTTAGCAATCAATTTTAATTCTCGATTAATATACTGATCTGTAAATTCTCCATAAAAAATTTGCTGACTTCCAATATATGAAAGTGCCGATTCATTCAATTGAATTCGGTGTAATTTGTTTGTTTTCTTGGCAAAGAAAATCAGGATGTCATTAGCAATATTATCATTAGAAATTCTTTTTATATCAGAAATTCGCAAGCCTGTAAAGCAAGAAAATAGAAATCGTGCTAATATGTTTTTCCAAGTTTCATTGATGAATTCCGAGTGGTAAAAACTATTGAGCAAATAAATTTCATTAGCATTCAAGAATGAACGATTGGCAATACAGCGAGGAGTTGAAATTTCGTTATATTTAAAAGGAGTAATTATTCCTTTTTCGTTGGCTATGTGCAGATACTTTTTAAAATTCTTTCCAACTGTATGAATAGTGTGAGGCGCATTTTTCTCTACTTTTTGAAAGTGAAAAATCATCTTTTCGTAAAAATCCTTTGTGATTTCGTAGAATAAAATTGACTCTTTATATTTTTTCACTTTCGCCAAAGAACTTGTTTGCTGTTTTACCGTTGCAGGATCTTTCAATAGTTTTTGGTTTTCCAACTCAACTTCCCAGAATTTAAGAAAGTCAATCCTTGACGTTGGATTTTCGTAGTCATTCAGCAGTTTTTCCATATTCAAAACTTCGCCAGAAAGCCGATAACTAATTTCAATTTTATGAATATCCGAAAGCATCTTTTCAATAATGATATTGTAATCCTTGCTATAGGTACATTTTGTTTTTACCCGCTGTTTTATTTTATCAAAATCATTAGGGGCTACTGAAACGTGAACAGGGAGTTTCTTTTTATCCTTATTCAAAAAGATTTGAAGGTACAAAGCACAAGTTCCATCTGCTCGAACGTAATCGTCTTTGATTACAATTTTCGAAGTTAACTTCCCACTAAAATTCATTGGGAAGTTTTGTGGGAAGTGAAAGCCCTTTTTCTGGGAAGTATTCATATATATATAATTTTACGATTATCTCTAAACTACCACAGGCGTGAGAATTACACCTGTTTAGTGTAATTCTCACGCCTATATTATTAATGTCTAGTGACCGAGACAGGGTTCGAACCTGCAACCCTCAGAGTCGAAATCTGATATTCTATCCAGTTGAACTACTCAGCCAATATTTTAATTACTAATTTCAAATTACTAATTATTTGAAATTAGTAATTACTTATACTAAAAGTTTTTTGACAATAGTCGAAATAGTTTTCCCTTCTGCAGTTCCGCCTAATTGTGCAGCGGCCAATCCCATTACTTTCCCCATTGAAGCGATTCCAGATGCTCCGGTTTCGGCAATGATTTTTGCAATAACCGCTTCTACTTCAGCTTCGCTTAGTTGTGCTGGCAAGAATTTTTCGATTACCGCTATTTGTGCCAACTCTGGTTCGGCCAAATCCAAACGATTTTGTTCAGTGAAAATTTTGGCACTGTCTTTACGAGTTTTTACCAATTTTTGAAGTAATTTGACCTCGTCTGCTTCGGTAATTTCTTCTTTTGATCCAGAAGCAGTTTGCGCTAAAAGAATTTCAGATTTAATAGCTCTTAAGGCTTCTAATGCTACAGTATCTTTAGCTCTCATGGCGGTTTTGATTTCCTCCATGATTTGTGTTGATAAACTCATATTATTTTTTATGATTTTAGGATTTGCTGTATGGCCTAAAAAGGAATATACTGCAAACGAATTACTTTTTAAATGCCCTAGACAAAAGTAAAAAAACACGTTTTATTTTACGTACTTGAAACAAACATCTGAATTAAGGCTCGACAAATTTAGAGAATTATAATGGCATTTACAATATATTACTACGTCGTTACTTCTTACAAAGACAAAAAAAAACCGAAAATTGAATTCAATTTTCGGGTTAGGTTATCTTGATCAATTTAGTTAGTCAACATTGTCGTGCAAGTACGAATTGTTCGAACGTAATTGAAGGTCGTCATTACTATCTGTTCCAACTGAAATTCTTGAGTTTGTATGGTTATTTTGCGAACTATTAAGATCAATTCCTAATCTTTTATAAGCAGGTTCTTTTTCCATTTCATCAATTCTAGAAACATTATTATGGAACTTATAATTGAATTCTTTTAGTTTTTTTCTTCTTTCGTCAGCTCTTAATTTCAAAGTTTCTTCAATCGTCATTTCCATTGGAGAAATATTTTCGAAAGTTGAATTAGTATTCGAAACGCGCTCAACTTGCTTCATAGTGATATTCAACTCTTCTGGAATCACTTCTGCAACAGGAGCGATTGCTGGTTTTGAATCTAATAAAGCATTTTCCACTTCCATATATTCTTCAAGAGAATATCTAATAATTCCTTTGTCAGTTAATTCAGTTACTGGAACAAATTGAACTGGCTCATTTACCTTAATGTTGCGAGTTTCATCTGTCAATTCAAACATAACTTTCTTCTCTTCCACTTTGGCAACTGGAACTGGTTCCGGAGCAGTTGGTGTATTGAAAAGCGGCAAATCAAAAGAAAAAGTCGCTTGTTCGTGTCTTTCAACAACTTTAGGTTCAACAACAAATATATCTTTAACATCCGCAACTTTAGGTTCTGAAATCATAAAATCGGTATCGTTTATTGGAGAAACAATCTCGAAAGTCACGTCTAAATTTTTAATAAATTCAGTCATTACCACAAGTTCTTCTTTGTTTATAGAAACAACTGCTGGTGCAACCGCAACTGGCTCGGCAACTAATTCCGCAATTGGTTCTGCTACTTCTTCCTCCAATAATTCGAAAACAATTCTGTCTTCCTTTTTAGCAACTGGTGTTTCGCTGTTATAATTGAATGCTGGAATTGTTTTTTGAGTCAAATCGTGAACAATTTTTTGTTCGTCTTCCAGTGCGTGGATAATCTTTTTTGGTTCGGTATTTACGATTTCGTGTTGTTGTTCGATGTCGAATCCTGTTGCAATTATCGTAACAGAAATAGAATCTCCCAATGATTCATCTTCACCAACCCCCATAATAATATTGGCATTATGACCCGCTTCTACTTGGATATAGTCGTTGATTTCACCAATTTCATCAATCGTAATTTCATTAGAACCAGAAACGATGAGCAACAAAACGTTTTTGGCACCAGTAATTTTATTATCATTCAACAAAGGGGAATCCAAAGCTGAAATAATTCCTTCTTTGGCTCTATTTTCACCCGAAGAAACCGCTGAACCCATAATAGCAGTTCCGCTATTTGCCAATACTGTTTTGGCATCTTTTAAATCGATATTTTGAGTATAGTGATGCGTGATTACTTCGGCAATACCTCTTGAGGCTGTTGCCAAAACTTCGTCCGCTTTTGAAAACCCTGCTTTAAAACCAAGATTTCCATATACTTCTCTTAGTTTATTGTTGTTGATAACAATGAGTGAATCAACTTGTTTGCGCAATTTATTAATACCAATCTGCGCTTGTTCCAGACGAACTTTTCCTTCAAACGAGAAAGGCAAGGTTACGATTCCAACAGTTAGGATATCTCTTTCTTTGGCCAATTGAGCAATTACTGGCGCTGCACCTGTACCTGTTCCACCACCCATACCTGCAGTAATGAAAACCATTTTGGTGTTGCTGTCGAGCATTTTTTCGATGTCGGCAATACTTTCAATAGCAGATTGCTGACCTACATCTGGATTTGCTCCTGCTCCTAATCCTTCGGTCAAGTTCACTCCTAACTGAATTTTGTTAGGCACGGAACTATTGTCCAAAGCTTGAGAATCGGTATTACAAACGATAAAATCCACACCTTTGATACCTTGTTTAAACATGTGGTTGATGGCGTTACTTCCGCCTCCACCTACTCCAATAACTTTTATTACATTTGATTGGTTTTTCGGTAAATCAAATGAAATGCTTCCAAATTCTGAGTTGCTCATCATCTTATTGGGTTTTAATATTATTACTTTTTAATTCTCTATTTTTTATACTTCCTTTATTCTGCATTGTCCAAGAAATCTTTAATCTTGTCCACATATCTATCAAAGAAAGATCTCGATATTTTTTCTCCCGTAGAAACTACTTTCTTGTTATTGGCCACGAATTCAGTTTGGACCTCTTCCTCAATTTCTGGAACCTGAAAAACTGGTGGTCTAGGAGCTTGCTTTGGCACTTCAACCGCATCCATTCTTACGGCACTTTGTGTATTGTTTTCTATGCTATTCATTACCAATCCAACAGCTGTGGCATATAAAGGACTTGATATTTCCTCATCCGAATTTCCAGCCAAATGCTCGTTTGGATATCCGATTCTTGTATCCATTCCGGTGATGTATTCCACTAATTGTTTGATGTGCTTCAATTGTGCCCCACCTCCAGTAAGAACGATTCCTGCAATTAATTTTTTGCGAGGATCTTCGTGTCCGTAATCTTTAATTTCAGTAAAGACTTGTTCGATAATTTCAACCACACGGGCGTGAATTATTTTAGACAAATTCTTTAACGAAATTTCTTTTGGCTCTCTTCCTCTAAGACCCGGTATCGAAACAATTTCATTGTCTTTATTTTCTCCTGGCCAAGCCGATCCAAATTTCACTTTCAATAATTCGGCTTGTTTTTCGATAATAGAACAGCCTTCTTTTATATCGTCTGTAATCACATTACCTCCGAAAGGAATAACGGCAGTGTGACGAATAATTCCATCCTTGAAAATGGCCAAATCTGTTGTTCCACCTCCAATATCTATCAAAGCAACTCCTGCTTCTTTTTCTTCTTGACTCAAAACCGCATCTGCTGAAGCCAATGGTTCCAATGTCAATCCTGACAATTCAATTCCGGAACTTTGAATACATCTACCCACGTTTCGAATGGAAGAAGCTTGTCCAACCACGACATGAAAACTAGATTCCAATCTTCCACCATACATTCCGATTGGTTCTTTGATTTCGGATTGTCCATCTATTTTAAACTCTTGTGGCAAAACATGGATAATTTCTTCTCCAGGCAACATCGCCAATTTATTTACTTGGTCAATCAAAAGCTGAATATCATTCCCTCCAATTACTTCCTCTGCACTGCTTCTGATGATATAATCACTGTGTTGAATGCTGCGAATATGTTGGCCAGCAATCCCCACCACCACATCTTTAATTTTGTAACCCGATTTATTTTCGGCTTCCGACACGGCTTGCTGAATCGATTGTATGGTTTGGGTGATGTTATTCACAACACCTCTTGCCACACCCAGACTTTTGGATTTTCCAACACCCAAAATTTCTAGTTTCCCATATTCATTTTTCTTGCCTATCATGGCAACTATTTTTGTTGTCCCAATATCTAGACCTACTGCAATATTCTCTTTTTCCATTATCTATTATTTAGTACACACTACTTGTTGCGAAAACCTGAGATCAATTGTTTTGTATTTATACAATGAACTATCCAAAACCGCTTTCTGAAAAAATGCCTTATAATTGTTGAATTTGGCTTTCATTCTTCTGGTTCCACCAAAATCTATTTGATAACTAAAATTCCTATTGAGCATTTTTAAGCTTCCGTTTGGCATAATTTGTACACCAATGATGTTTTTTTTCAAAAACGCATCGTCATAAATTATCCGAAATAATTCGGTTAAATTCTCGCTATTTTTTTTATTTATTTCCCCTGAAACAAGCGGAACTCTAGCTGTAAAATTTGTTGACAACGGCATCCTATCCCCTTTGTAATCAATATAGAAAGAATCCTCTCCGTCAAAAACTCTAGCTATGGGAGTTTTTTGTTTCACCACTGCTTTTAAGACCCCATCAATGCTCACAAACACGTCTGATTTTTCAATCATCTCATGAGCGTTCAAAGCTTTTTCTAACTTATTCAAATCTAATTTATCTTTACCGATACTTTGTGCGTATTTTTTATTTTCTATTAACAATTTATTAACCGTTTCCTGAGTAACAAATGGAGCGTTATCTCCTACAAAAACAACAACGGATTTTGTCAATTTTCTATTGATATTCCGTTTTGACGTAAACGAAAACAAGAAAATCACCAATGAAAACATTAGTATTAATCGAACATTTGTCCATTTAAATAGTTTCATTTATCGCTTTTTTTATGGATTGAACCATTTCTCCAATATCTCCCGCACCGATTGTTACGATAACGGTTGCGTCACTTTTTAAAATTGCCGGAATTAATTCCTGTTTTTGAACTAATTTTTTGTTTGAATTATCCATTTTATCCATCAACCATTGTGAGGTAATTCCCTCCATTGGTAATTCCCGAGCTGGATAAATATCCAACAAAATTACTTCATCAAAAGCAGAAAGACTTTTGGCAAAATCATCGGCAAAATCCTTGGTTCTGCTAAACAAATGTGGTTGAAAAATAGCCAAAACTTTTTGGCTTGGATATAATTCTCGAACCGCTTGATGCACCGCATTTATCTCCGTTGGATGATGTGCATAATCGTCAATATAAACCAAATTATCCGTTTTGATTTGGTACGAAAATCGTCGTCTTATTCCTTTAAATGAACGTAAGGCACTAGCGATGTCTTCGTTTGGGAGGCCGAAAGTTTTTGCCATTGCCAATGCCATGAGTGCGTTCATTAAATTGTGTTTTCCGGGTAAACCGAATTCTATATTGTGAATTGTTTCCGATGGTGTTTTTACATCAAAAACATATTGGCTGTTCACTATTCTGATATTAAATGCTGAAAAAATCGCTTCTTCATTGACTGCACAAGTAACGCCTTGAATCGGCAACTCTTTAGCAATAAAAAGTTTACTCTTATCTGCAACTTTGTCTGCAAATTCCACAAAAGATGCTTCTATTGACGCGCTGTCTCCATAAATATCCAAATGATCCGCATCCATTGAGGTCACGCAAGCAATATTGGGATGCAAATGCAAGAATGAACGATCGAATTCATCGGCTTCGACAACCGTAATAGTTTTTCCGTTTCCTATTAAATTAGAATTGTAATTTTCGACAATTCCACCCACAAAAGCCGTTACATCAACACCGCTTTCGAATAAAATATGCCCTAAAATACTGGATGTCGTTGTTTTTCCGTGAGTTCCTGCCACAGCGAAACAAAAAGTATCTTTTGTTATTATCCCTAAAACTTCGGCTCTTTTCTTTACTTCATAACCGTGTTCCAAGAAATAATTCCATTGTGAATGGTGTTTTGGAACTGCTGGAGTTATAATAACCAAAGTGTTTTCAACAGAATAATCGGCTGGAATTAAATCAATTTTATCTTCAAAATGAATATCAATTCCGAGTTCCTCCAATTCATTTGTAAGTTCGGTTTCGGTTTTATCATAACCAGACACATTCTTGCCAATAGACTTGAAATAGCGAGCCAAAGAACTCATTCCAATTCCACCGATTCCTATAAAATAAACGTTATGTATTTGATTTAGATTCATCTTTTTACTGTTTTGCCAAAATCTGCTAAGACACAATTTTTTTAATTATTATATGCTCCGCAAAGCATCTAACTTTGTGGAAGTGCTGGACGGCCTCAAACCGTTTACATCAATTTATCATTTCAATTTAAGGCGGTCAAAGACCGCTTGCCACCTACTCAAAGTCAGAGACTTTGCGTAGCGTTTACATCAATTTCACTATTTCGTCAACAATCTGTTTTGTTGAGTTGGGCAAAGCCAGATGTTTGATGTACTTACTTAATTGCTCTTGTTTTCCTTGATCTTTCAACAAGGCTTCAAAAACAAGACTGAATTGCGAATCCAACTCAGATTCTTTTAGCATCAAGGCTCCTTTTTTATCCACAATGGCTTGCGCATTCTTGGTTTGATGATCCTCGGCTACGTTTGGCGATGGAATAAAAATTACTGGTTTTCCAACGATACACAATTCCGAGACTGATGACGCTCCCGCTCTTGAAATTACGATATCGGCGGCGGCATAAACCAAATCCATTCTATCAATAAACGCCAAAACCTGAACATTATTCCCGTTATATTTCTTATAATCTTCAAAATATAATTTTCCGCATTGCCAAATTACCTGAACATCTTGAGCAATGAATTTATCCAATTCCTTTTCAATCAATTGATTCACTCTCCTTGCTCCTAAGCTTCCACCAAGAACCAACAAAGTTTTTTTAGTAGCATCTAAATTGAAATATTGAATTGCTTCAGCTTTTTTACCTTCGATGTCAATCAGATCCTGACGAACAGGATTTCCAGTCAAAATCATTTTATCTTTTGGAAAAAATCGTTCCAAATTTTCGTAAGCCACACAAATTTTATTGGCTTTTTTGCTCAATAATTTATTAGTTATTCCCGGAAACGAATTTTGTTCCTGAATCACTGTTGGAATATTCAACATATTTGCCATTTGCAACAATGGCCCAGACGCAAAACCGCCAGTTCCGATAACTACATTGGGTTTGAATCCCTTGATTATACTTCTTGATTTCCACAAACTACTCATTAATTTGAATGGAAAGATTGCGTTTTGCAAAGTCAATTTTCGTTGTAAACCAGCAATCCAAAGGCCTTCAATCTTATAACCTGCCTGAGGTACTTTTTGCATTTCCATCTTATCTTCGGCACCTACAAATAGAAATTCAGCTTCAGGAAAACGAGATTTTAATTCATTGGCGATAGCAACTGCAGGATAAATATGTCCTCCTGTTCCGCCTCCACTTAATATGAATTTTAATTTTTCCATTATACTACAAAATTATTTGTTCAAAACTGCATTCATCGGATTATTCGAATTGTCTTCAATAGAATAGCTTCCTGTAAGATTTTCTTCCAGTTCTTCTTCATTTTCTTCTTCTAATTGTTTGTCAATTAGTTTTTGAAGTGCCGCTTCTCTTCTTGCTTTATCACTTAATTCTTGTGCAATTTCTTCTTCCTTTTTGGTCACATTTATAATAACCCCTAAAGCTATAGAAACCATCCAAATAGAAGTTCCACCACTACTGATGAATGGCAATGTTTGTCCTGTTACTGGTAATAATTCGACCGCAACTGCCATATTAATCATCGCCTGAAAAATGATTGGAAAACCCAATCCAACGACTAATAATTTTCCAAATAAAGTATTGGCTTTATGTGCCGCAACTATAAACCTAAAAAACAATAAAAGATACATTGTCAAAACACCCAAACCTCCTATTAATCCCCATTCTTCAACAATAATGGCGTAAATGAAATCCGAAGACGATTGTGGCAAGAAATGTTTTTGAACACTTTTTCCTGGACCAAGTCCATAAATTCCACCAGATGCGATGGCAATTTTTGCCTTTTCAATTTGGTAATCGTCTTCACCAGGTTTATCAGTAGTAAAATTTTCAATTCGACTCGACCAAGTATCAACTCTACTAAAAAAATGAGAATCTGGAAAAGCTTTGGATAATAAAACAAATAGAGCTAATGCTGCAATTCCAGCTCCAAGAATAAATCCTATATATTTTAATGAATATTTACCAACAAAAGTCAACATTAGAACCATCGAAAACATCAACGCTGCAGTAGAAAAATTGGCTGGTAATATCATACCCAAAGTAACAAAAACCGGAATCCAAAGCTCAACAAGCGATGTTTGAAAAGTATTCTCTTCATCTCTCTTTTTAGACAAATATCTCGCCACATACATCATCAAAACGATAAATGCCAATGTTGAAGTTTGAAATGTTATTCCAATAAATGGGACTTGAATCCATCGACTGGCATTGGCTCCAGCGATAACTGTTCCTTTAATCAAAGTATAGCCTAATAGTAACCAGACAATTGGCAGTGCAATTTTAGAGATTCCTTTATAATAATGATATGGCACTTTATGAACACCATAAATAATAACAAATCCAATGATAATATGAGACAAATGCTTCAGTAAATAACTGATTGTATTTCCTGTTCCTTGTCCCAAATAAGCCAAATTACTACTCGCACTAAAAACAGGCATAAACGAAAACAATGCCAATAAAGCCACGAATGACCATATTACCCTGTCTCCTTTTAGATTGTTTACTAGTTCTTTCATAACTTAGTTTCGAGTTTTGAGTTTATTTTTTTGAGTTGCTCAACAAATAACAAGCACTTCCTTATAAATTTTTAACCGCTTTTTTAAATTGATTTCCCCTGTCTTCGTAGTTTTCGAATAAATCAAAACTTGCGCAAGCTGGCGACAATAAAACAGCATCTCCTTTTTCTGTTAATCGTTGTGCCATTTTTACGGCGTCTTCCATATTATTAACTTCAACCATAATATCAACCACATTCCCAAAAACATCAATAATTTTTCTATTATCAACACCTAAACAAATGACAGCTTTTACTTTTTCACGAACCAAAGACATCAATTCGTTATAATCATTTCCTTTATCAACACCACCCACAATCCAAACAGTTGGTGTATTCATACTATCCAAAGCAAAAAATGTGGCGTTCACATTAGTAGCTTTTGAATCGTTGATGTATTGCACATTTTGAATTTTCAAGACTTTTTCCAAACGGTGTTCCACTCCTTGAAAATTGGATAAACTTTCTCTAATGGTTGCATTTCTAATCTTCATCAATTTTGCCACAGAGGTTGCTGCCATTGCATTTTTCATATTGTGTTTACCTTCTAGAGCCATAGTTTCGGTCTCCATTGTGAATTCTTCTTCGTTGATGATGTTAACTTCCATAGATTTGTTTTTTATAAATGCTCCCATTTCGAATGTTTTTGTTAGCGAAAAAGGAATTAATTGGGCTTTTGTTTTATTGTTTTTTAACCATTCTGCGATAGCTTCGTCATCGTCATCGTAAATGAGGAAATCTTCCTCGGTTTGATTCATTGTGATTCTAAATTTTGAATCGACATATTTCTCATATTTATAATCGTATCGATCTAAATGATCTGGACTTATATTTGTAATTATGGCAATATGCGGCTTGTAATCTTTGATTCCGTCCAGTTGAAAACTGCTCAACTCCAACACATAACTATCAAATTTATCGTCGGCAACCTGCCAAGCGAAACTCTTTCCGATGTTGCCTCCCAAACCAACATTTAATCCCGCAGATTTCAGCAAATGATAGGTCAACATTGTCGTAGTTGTTTTCCCGTTGCTTCCCGTGATTCCAATCGTGATAGCTTTTGTAAACGGAGCGGCAAACTCAATTTCTGAAATTACCGGGATTCCTTTTTTAATCAATTTCTTTACGATTTCCGATTTTTTTTCTGGAATTCCAGGGCTTTTCATCACCACATCGGCATTCAAAATCAGTTCTTCTGTATGAGTTCCCTCTTCCCAAGAAATTCCGTTAATTAAAAGAACCTCTTTGTAATAGTCTTTAATTTTTCCGAAATCGGACACAAAAACATCGTATCCTTTTTTCTTTCCCAGAATTGCAGTGCCTACACCACTTTCTCCTCCGCCTAAAACGACCAACCGCATTATCTTAATTTTAAAGTTACGATGGACAATATGGCGAGCATTATGGCAACAATCCAAAATCGAGTAACGATTTTACTTTCGTGATAGCCTTTCTTTTGATAATGATGATGCAATGGCGCCATCAAAAATATTCTTCGGCCTTCGCCAAAACGTTTTTTGGTGTATTTGAAATAAGCCACTTGCAAAACCACCGATAAATTTTCGGCCAAGAATATTCCACACAACAATGGAATCAGCAACTCTTTTCGAACGGCGATGGCAAGAACAGCAATCACTCCACCAATAGTCAAACTTCCCGTATCGCCCATAAAAACAGATGCCGGATAAGAATTATACCAAAGAAATCCGATTAACGCTCCAACAAATGCTGATATAAAAACCGTCATTTCACCCGAATAGGGGATGTACATAATGTTCAAATAATTAGAGAAAATAATATTTCCCGAAACGAACGTGAAAATTCCCAATGCCAAGACCGAGACCGCAGAAGTCCCTGCCGCCAATCCATCGATTCCATCGGTAAGGTTGGCTCCGTTTGAAACCGCCGTGATAATGAAAATCACCATTGGAATAAAAATCAACCAAGCCCATTTTTCATATCCTTCGCCTGTCCAAGCCAATAATTCGGCATAATCGAATTCGTTATTTTTGAAAAAAGGAATCGTGGTTGCCGTAGATTTTTCGTAAACAGGAGCTGGAGTTATTACATTCTCTGTTGTAGTTCTAAAAATATCAGTTTTAGCCGTATCTGTCCTAACTGTAACACTCGGATTAAAATACAAAACCGTTCCCACAATAAGGCCTAAACCCACTTGCCCAAAAACTTTAAAAATTCCTTTTAAACCTTCCTTGTCTTTTTTGAAAATTTTGATGTAATCGTCAATGAAGCCTATAGTTCCCATCCACAGCGTGGTTACAATCAACAAAACGATGTAAACATTATTAAGTTTGGCAAATAAAATAACAGGAATCAAGGTCGCAAATATGATTATTAAACCTCCCATAGTAGGCGTTCCCGCTTTTTCGTTTTGGCCTGCTAATCCAAGTTCACGAACCGTTTCGCCTATTTGTTGTTTGCGCAAAAAAGTAACGATTCTTTTTCCATAAATAGTGGACAACAGCAAGGAAAGCATAAATGCCAATGCTGATCTGAATGTAATGTATTGAAATACTCCTGTACCAGAAATATTCAATGTTTTGTCTAAATATTCAAATAAGTAGTATAGCATATTTTCTATTTATTGAGTTGGTTTAGTAATTCTGTTATTGTCTCCATATCATCAAAATGGTAACGCACACCTTGAATTTCTTGATAAGTTTCGTGTCCTTTTCCTGCGATTAGAATAATATCGTTAGGCTGAGCCAATTGACAAGCCGTTTTTATGGCTTGCTTTCTATCAGTAATTGACAGTGATTTTTTAAAATTTTGAGGGGCCACACCTTGTTCCATTTCAAGAATAATAACTTCTGGATCTTCATTTCTTGGATTGTCAGAAGTAAGTATAACTTTATCACTCAATTCCGTAGCAATTCCTGCCATAATTGGTCGTTTGGCTTTATCTCGATTCCCACCACAACCTACAACTGTAATCAATTGTTCGTTTTTGGTGCGGATATCATTTATGGTTTTTAGCACATTTTCCAATGCGTCTGGCGTGTGGGCATAATCTACAATTGCGGTAATATTCGAACTAGAAACAATGAATTGAAAACGTCCCGAAACACTTTCTAAATCAGATAACAATCTAAGCACTTCCAAACTTTCCATTCCTAATTCAACAGCCGTTCCGTAAATCGCCAATAGATTATACGCATTGAAAGTTCCAATCAATTTTACCCAAACTTCATTACCATTTATTTTCAACAACAAACCTGACAATTGATTTTCGAGTATTTGTGCTTTGTAATCAGAATAAGATTTTAAGGCATAAGTCAGTTTTTTGGCCATGGTGTTTTGCAACATTACTGAACCATTTTTATCATCGATATTGGATAAAGCAAAAGCCGTTTTTGGTAAATTGTCGAAAAACGATTTTTTTACATCACGGTATTCTGCAAATGTTGGGTGATAATCCAAATGATCGTGGGACAAATTGGTAAAAACACCTCCTACAAAATGCAAAGCTTCAGTACGTTTTTGATGAATCCCATGCGAACTCACTTCCATAAAACAGTATTCCACTCCAGCATCTACCATTTCCTTCAAATAATGATTAATGGTTATGGAATCTGGTGTTGTATGTGTCGCTTTGTATTCGATGTCGTCAACTAGGATTTTCACCGTGGACAATAATCCTACTTTGAAACCTGCTTTTTTGTACAATTGATATAACAAAGAAGCAATTGTCGTTTTACCGTTTGTTCCAGTAATTCCAACTAATTTCAATTTTGCAGAAGGATTCCCAAAATAATTGGCAGCCATAAAAGCCAAGGCTTTATTGGTGTCTTTCACTTGAATATAAGTAATTCCACTAGCCAATATTTCTGGAAAAGTATCGCAAACGATGGCAACAGCTCCCAAATTAATTGATTTCTCAATATAATCGTGCCCGTTTGAAATGGTACCACGAATGGCCACAAAAACATCATTTGCCTCAATATTTCTGGAATCGAAATCCATTTTATTGATAGCAATATCTGTCGAACCTTTTACGGCTTCGATAGCGACTTTGTATATTATTTCTTTTAGAACAATCACGATAATTCTAATGTTATGGTTGTGTTTTTATCTAAATTTTCTCCCGGCAGAATGGATTGTTTTTTTACTTTTCCAACGCCTATTACTTTTACTCTAACTCCAAGATTTCCCAAGAGGGCAACGGCATCCATTCCTGACATACCTTTAAGATTTGGCACTAACGTGTCTTTTTTCTCTGATTTTTTAAAATAAGTATCGTAATTTGCTTCTTGTTTTTTTACAATTCTATTAATGTTTTTTATCTCATTGGTAGAAGGCGCATCGGTAAAAATCTTTTGTGCAATTCTTTTAAATACTGGCCCTGCAACACCAGCACCATAATAATCATTGTTTGCCGTGCTTGGTTTATGTACCACCACAATACAAGAATACCTAGGGTTTTTGGCTGGAAAATATCCCACGAATGAAGAAGCATAATACATACCTTCTTTCCCTGCTCTGTGATAATTAACTTGAGCTGTTCCTGTTTTTCCTGCCATCGAAAAATCTTTAGAATAAAGTTTCGCTGCTGTTCCTTTTTTGACCACATTTTCAAGAATTGCTTGCAATTTCAAAATGGTTTCTTGGGAGCATATTTTTTGGTTTATTACTTCGGTATTGTATTTTTTGATGGTTCTGTTCCATTCTTTAATTTCGGATACAAATTGTGGTTTTACCATCACGCCGTTATTCGCAACAGCATTATAATAGGTCAACGTTTGCAATGGTGTAATCGAAACTCCATAACCAAAAGCCATCCATGGCAGCGAAATATTAGACCAGTTTTTATCACTTGGTTGCGGCACAAAAGGTTTTCCTTCTCCTTTTATTGGCAGTCCCAAAGGTTTATTCAATCCGTATTTATTGACGTGATTCACAAATTCTTCTGGGTTGTTTTTATAGTTGTTATAAACCGCCTGAACCATTACCGTGTTGGACGACAATTCAAATCCACGAGCCAAGGAAATTTTCCCATAACCACCTTCGTGAGAATCTCGAACCGATTTTCCCGAGTATTTAATTACTCCTCCGTGACTGTCAAAAACAGCACTGGTATCGATTTTTTTATCATCTAGCAACACCATCAAATCAACTAATTTGTAGGTTGAACCTGGCTCGTGAGATTCGGCAACTGCATAATTTGTGGTTTCATAATAAGACCCATCTGCTGCTTTTCCTAAGTTTGAAATGGCTTTTATTTGTCCAGTTTTGGTTTCCATAACCACTACACAACCGTGATCGGCATCGTAATCGGTCAATTGTTTCAACAAGGCGTGATGTGCAATATCCTGAATAAAAACATCAATTGTTGAAATAACATCGTAACCATCCTGTGGATCAACTTCATTTACATCACGAATAGGTTTCCATTGTCCTTTTGCAATTTTTTGTTTTAAAATTTTACCGTCTTTTCCGTTAAGATATTTACTAAATGCCCATTCAATTCCTTTACCATCTGATGTTCCATTTGAATTTTTTCTTTCGTAACCAATTGTTCTTTCGGCAATTTTTCCAATTGGGTGTTCTCTTACTGTTTCTTGCTCAACAATAATTCCTCCTTTGTAAGCACCAAGATTAAACATTGGAAAGCCTTTAATTTTCATATAGTCAGTATAACTCAAATTGCGAGCTACTAGAAAATATCGATTTTTATTTGCTCTGGCTTTTCGAAATTCATTCAAAAAAACACCACTTGGTTTCCCTAGAAGTATCGATAAGGAATCTGACAAAGGTTTTACATTTTTTTCGAATGCTTCGGCTTTTGGAGCAACAGCATCAAACCTAATTTCATAATTAGGAATCGAAGTGGCCAACAAACTCCCATCGGCAGAATAGATATTTCCTTTATTGGCAGGAATGACGAAGTTTTTAACTGTTCTTTCTTTGGCCAATTTTCGATAATAATCTCCTTCAACCCATTGTATATTGGTCAATTTTACGGCAATCGCAACTGCCATCAAGAATATGACGATAGCGACCAGATAAATTCTGTAGGATATATTTTTATCTTCTACTGCCATAATTTTTGGAGAAAACTTTTTTCTACTGGTTTTTTGACTTTTATTTTTGTTGGTGGAACTGTTGATGGAAAAATTTCTTTTTCTACCATTTTTTCAGAAACAGTAGATTCCATTTTCAATTTCATTAATTCCGAACGTCTGTCCACAAATTCCGAACGTAGTTCTTTTACTTCATTTGTCAATTCGTTGATCTTGAACACTTTTTGCTCAAAACTTTGGGTATTGGCAATCATTATAATGGCTAAACCAATCAGAAAAACAATGAAACGCCAATTCTTCATTGAGTCATCTTCAATGAGAAATCGCGCTTTCAATATGCCATATACTCCGTTTTTCATTATTTCTGTTGACTAATTATATCTTTTCGGCAATCCTTAATTTTGCACTCCTAGCTCTATTGTTGATTTTGATTTCATCATTATCCGGAACAATTAGTTTTCCAATAGTTTTGAATGGAACTGAAAAATTTCCAAAAAAGTCACGTTCTGGCTCTCCTTCGAACATACCATTTTTGATAAATCTTTTTACTAATCGGTCTTCCAATGAATGATAAGAAATCACGCTTAATCTTCCACCTGGATTCAAAACTTCTAATGATTGCTCTATAAATTCTTTCAAAACATCCATTTCTTGGTTGACTTCAATACGAATGGCTTGATAAATCTGGGCTAATATTTTATTCCGAACTCTTTCTGGTAAGTATTTCGCCAAAACTTCTTTCAATTCGTCAGTTGTTTTGATTGGTTGATGCTCTCTAGCTTCTATAATTGTTCTGGACAAAGCAGGCGCATTTTTTAATTCGCCATAATCCAAAAACACTCTTCTCAAATTCGCATCATCATATTCATTGACCACTCTATAAGCATTCAAATCATTTTTCTGACTCATTCGCATATCCAATTCAGCATCAAAACGTGTGGAAAAACCTCTTTCGGCCACATCAAATTGATGGGATGAAACACCTAAATCAGCCAAAATCCCATCGACACTTTTCACTCCATAAAAACGCAAAAACCTTTTTATAAACCTGAAATTCTCATTGATAAGCGTAAATCTCTCGTCCGGCAAAGCATTCGCCAAAGCATCTTCATCTTGGTCGAAAGCAAACAATTTTCCGTTTGGACCCAATCGGCTCAAAATTTCTTTTGAATGTCCTCCGCCGCCAAAGGTCACGTCAACATATATACCGTCAGGCTTGATATTCAAACCATCCACAGTAGGATGCAATAAAACCGGATTATGATATTCCATTGTCGCCGTCATTTAGGTTACCCATTACATCTTCGGCCAAATCAGCAAAATCGATATCCTGACCGTCTATTGATTTTTCATATAAATCTTTATCCCAAATCTCCACAATATTCACTGCCGATGAAAACACGACATCTTTGGCAATACTGGCAAAACTCACTAAATCCTTGGGAACCAACAATCGTCCTAAAGCATCTATTTCAACCACCTTCACGCCTGCTGTAAAGCGACGAATGAAGTCATTGTTTTTCTTCACGAATCGATTGAGCTTGTTGATTTTTTCCATCATCAAATTCCATTCTTCCATTGGATACAATTCCAAACACGGTTGAAAAACGGAACGCTTCAAAACAAACCCGCTTTGAAGTGAAGTAGCCAACTGCTTTTTCAAAGGCGAAGGCAACAAAACCCTTCCTTTGGCATCGACTTTACATTCATATGTTCCGACAATTGTAGTCAAGTGAGATTTATTAAATGTTGATGAGCAAAAATATAAAAATTATTACCACAATTTACCACTATCTCCCACTTTGTTAATAAGTTTTACCACTTTCAAAGCAGAAGCCCTAGTTTTAGGACAATCAAGACGTTAGCTGTTTTTTTGGCTTGATGTTGAGAAGTATTGAATTAGAGAAAAGATAATCTGACAAAAAGATAAATTTGTCGTTTATAAAGTCAAAATAAAGAAGCGAAATCGATACCGCTAAACTGCTGTTTTTAACAAAAAAGATTAAAATGCATAAAATTTGATGGCAGGAATTCTTTTTAATTTTTTAAAACCTATCTTTGCGACAATTGAAAATTTGCGATATAACGTATGGAAAAATACTATAAGAAAGAAGGCAGATATAGCTATTACGAGGCTGGAGAAGGAACTCCTATTGTTGTTTTACACGGCTTAATGGGAGGATTAAGCAACTTTGATGCCGTAGCAAGTTATTTTTCTGAAAAAGGGTATAAAATTGTCATCCCGGATTTGCCGATTTACACCCAAAACATTTTGAAAACCAACGTTAAAGCTTTTGCAAAATACGTGAAGGATTTCATCACTTTCAAAGGTTTTGACAGAGTAATTCTTTTGGGAAATTCATTGGGCGGACATATTGCTTTGTACCATACCAAAATGTATCCCGAAAAAGTGGCAGGATTAGTTTTAACTGGAAGTTCAGGACTTTACGAAAGTGCTATGGGCGATAGTTATCCAAAAAGAGGCGACTACGAATACATTAAGAAAAAAGCTGAAGCCGTGTTTTATGATCCTGCAATGGCAACCAAAGAATTGGTGGACGAAGTTTATGCATCTGTAAACGACCGAATAAAACTAATCAAAACATTGACTATTGCCAAAAGTGCCATTCGACACAATATGGCAAAAGACCTTCCAAAAATGCACGTTCAAACTTGCTTAATTTGGGGAAAAAACGACAATGTCACGCCACCAACCGTAGCCGAAGAATTCAACGAGCTGTTGCCAAATGCCACCTTGTATTGGATTGACAAATGCGGACACGCCGCCATGATGGAACATCCTCAAGAGTTCAATCGTTTGTTGGAGGATTGGTTGACACATACGCATTTGAAAGCGCATTAGAATTTTTAGTAAAGAATTTACACTTACAGTCATGAAAATTAATACCGCCGAATTTATTGTCAGCAACTCCGAAGTGGAAAAATGTCCAAAAGATTTTTTGCCGGAATATGCTTTTATAGGACGGTCAAATGTTGGAAAGTCATCATTAATCAATATGTTGACCAATCACAAAAATTTGGCAAAAACATCTGGAAGACCAGGAAAAACGCAGTTGATCAATCACTTTTTGATAAACAACAATTGGTTTCTTGTCGATTTGCCAGGTTATGGTTATGCCAAAGTTTCCAAGAAAACCAAATCTGTTTTTCAGCAATTTATCACGGATTATTTTGAAACAAGAGAACAATTGGTTTGCGCCTTTGTTTTGATTGACATTCGACACGAGGCACAAACCATCGACATTGAATTTATGTCCTATATGGGTGAAAGCGAAATTCCTTTTTGTATCATTTTCACCAAAGCCGACAAGATTAGCAAAACTAAAATAGATTCGCACATTGCCGCTTACAAAAAGCAAATGTTCGCCAACAATTGGGCCGAAATGCCGCAATATTTCGTAACATCAGCAACAGAATCTACAGGAAAAGATGTTGTGTTAGATTATATTGATGAAGTAAATCAAGAAGTTTTTAAAAACAACAACGGTTTTTAAATCTTCGCAAAAACAAAAAAATATCCCAAAACTCATATGTAGTTTTGGGATATTTTATTAAAATTCAATTGTAAATTATAATTTCAGCTCTAATTTCTCGGCAAAGTAATCGCAAAAATCTTTCATGGTTGCCGACATTTTTTCGTCGCCAGTAGCCCTTTGAAAAGTTTCAGTCATAGACATTAGCGTTTGATGAAAGAAAATTTTCATTTCGTCAACCGGCATGTCTTTCGTCCACAATTCGATACATTTTGTTGATTTTTCGTTGCTGTCCCAAACTGAAAGCATAAACGCTTTGGATTCTTCTGCATTTATTCCTCCCTCCGTTGCTGTCCACATTAATTTTTCGGGAACTCGATTTTCATCTAATTCTATACTTAACTTAATTTCTGATGTATTTGTATTTGCCATTATTTTTTTGGTTTATATTTAGATTTTTCGAATATTTCTTTAGCATTCATTTTTAGTAATTCCTCAATAGGAACGTCATTATTTTTAGCATAGGAACGGACAATTTGCCATCCTATCCAAGCTCCCACTCGTCCAGGCGATTCATTGTCAATTTCTAGATAAAATTTAGAAAATGGGGCTGGATTTATAAATCGATTACCCAGTTTCGAATCATCGCTATACAGCATTTCTTTTTCCAAGAAATAACGCCACATATAACTTTCGTTTTCCTCACACCATTTAATTTGCTCTGGAGTATATCCAATTTTATCAGCGTCTGAGTAATCAGGAATAAGCAGGTCTTTTAGATACAATTCCTTTCCAAAATAAATCATTTGACTTAGCAAATTTTTATCGGTTAAAGGAGCTATTTTATTAACTGAAAAACTTGAAACCACATCTGGCATTATCTGTTTTTCTTCGAAATTTTGTTTCAAATATTTCGGAAATTGATAAAATTTATGTTCCTTACCTAAATACAATTCAAGTGAAATAATCAACAAACTATCCGCATAAATCACCTTGGTATTGTAATCCATTTCAGATATTACAGTAATTATTTTTGGTGTTTTAGTTTTAGGAAAATTATATTTTATGTGTTTGAAAAGTGTTTCCAATTCTTTTTGAACAGGTTCAAAATTGGAGTATTTTTTTTGAACTTCAGTATATAATTCTCTCCAAAGCGGATTTTGCATTTTTTTCAACCAAACACGGTCGTCATTTCCCGGCGGAAAAAAGAAAGGAAAATCTTTTTTTAATTTGCCCAAATCCTTTGGTTCAGACTCAAAAAACAATTTATCAAAACGTTCCACTTTTATTTCTACCGGAATTGCTTCAACCTCTTTCTCAACTTTTGATTTTTTGTCACAAGAGACAAAAACGACTATTAACGTGATTATAAAAATTATTTTTCTCATTTATATATTTTTGACACCCAATTTCTTTACTTATCACATTTCTTGCTAAAGTCAATGGAACTTAGTTTGAAATGAATAGGTACTGAGTATAAAATTATTATTTTTGCAAATATACAATTCCTACTTTTTAAAAACTCAAAGTATTATGACTAAAAAAAGCACGCTCCAAGTTGAAAAAGTGAACACTCATATTGTAAATTGGCTAAAAACCTATGCAGAAAACGCAAAAGTGGATGGTTTTGTTGTGGGGATTTCTGGTGGAGTCGATTCGGCAGTTACCTCAACACTTTGTGCACAAACCGGCTTGACCACTTTATGTGTTGAAATGCCCATACATCAAGCACCAAGCCACGTAAGCCGTGGACGTGAACACATTGAGCAATTGAAAAAAAGATTTCCTAACGTGAAAAATATCGAAGCTGATTTAACCTCAGTATTTGAAGATTTTAAAAAAATAGTTCCAAGTAACGTTGATATCGTTAAAGTAAACCTATCTTTGGCCAATAGCCGTGCTCGTTTGCGTATGACCACTCTTTATTATTTTGCTGGAATTCACAATTTATTAGTTGCTGGAACAGGAAACAAAGTAGAGGATTTTGGAGTAGGTTTTTACACAAAATATGGCGATGGCGGTGTCGATATTAGTCCAATAGCCGATTTAATGAAATCGGATGTATATTCACTAGGTGAATTTTTAAAAATTCCATCATCTATTTTAGTAGCTTCTCCGACAGACGGTTTGTTTGGCGACGACAGAACAGACGAAGACCAGCTTGGAGCAAGTTATGACGAGCTAGAATGGGCTATGATAGAAGATTCAAAAGAAAATAAAACAGAAAATTTTACAGAAAGAGAAAGTGCAGTGTTCCAAATCTATAAACGATTAAACACTATTAATCAGCATAAAATGAATGAAATCCCCGTTTGTTTAATCCCTGAAGAATTTAAGTAGTATTTTTCTATTAATTTTATATAATTTACAGATATTATTTACTAACTTTACATTTCGAAAGAGATAAACAATTCTAAATTTAAAATTATGATAAAAGTTTGTTTAGCCGATAACCACCCAGTTGTACATTTTGGTGTAAAATCTTATTTCAAAGATCACGACGACATTTCGATTGTTGCCAATGTGGGGAATTTTATGATGGTAAGAGATATTCTTCTTACCAAGGAGATTGATGTTTTAATCTTGGATCTAGAATTAGAGGGTCTTTCAAGTATTTTTGAAGTAAAAAATATTTTGAAAAATTTTCCAAAGACAAAAATCATCATCTTTAGTGACCTTTCAGAGCAGATTTATGCGCCAAATGCCATCAAAGCGGGTGTTGCGGGTTTCATTTCTAAAAAAGAGAAACTAGAAACTTTAGGCCAATCTATTATCAAAGTACATCAAGGAAAGATAATTATTAATGAAACTGTCAAGAAAAACCTTGCCTTAATTGCAAAACAAAACAAAAGCGAGCGTTTGTATAGAAAGCTGTCTAATCGTGAAGTGGAGGTTTTACGCTATTTAAGTGATGGTAAGAAAAACAACGAGATTTCCAAAATTTTGGGACTCAACGAAAAAACAATCAGTACCTATAAATTAAGGTTGCTGCAAAAATTGAATGTTACCAATCTAGTAGATTTGGTAAACAAGGCAAAAACATTGGAAATAGTTTAATTACTATATCGAGACATCACTCTTCCTAATTTTTTAGAAAAAGAGTTGATTAGTTTAGAATAATCCATTGCCATAGACAAAGGCTCTATATTATCTGACCCAGGCTCAGAAGATATAGAGCCTTTTATTTCTTCGATAATTCTATCCACCAAATACCAACGCATTGTCAAGATAGTCTCGGACACATATTGACTAATAGTGTCGTTTTTTGTCTTTGGAAAAATATTCTGTCCTTCCCAATCATGCAAGGTAACTCTTTCGTCTTCCATCAGAATATCAGTCACTTCTTGTGCCAATTCAGGATGCAAATGCATTAAATATTGCTCAATATTAAAATTTTCGTTTTGCAAATAATAGTTAACCAAGCCACTAAAGATATCCCGAAATAAAGGATTCGCCAATTCGACTTCGTCTTCTTGCAAACTCAAATAGATGCGTTGAAACACTTTGTATTGCTTCTTTTCGATTACATTCTCGATTTCGCCTTCTTCATTCGCTTTTAAAAGCACATCTTCAAATTCCTCAGTTTTATTTCCGTACAGCAAAAGAATTTCTATAATTTTTCGTTCCAAACCGTAGAGAATATCCACTTTTTGAACCTGAGCCGGCGTATCATTTTTTACAACTTCAAAAGCTTTTTGTTCTTGTCTTTGTTTTTTTCCAACTTCGGCAACATCTTTTTGAACTAATTGTGCCAAAGTACTCACCAAAACTTGTTCGGAAATGTCCATAATTCGAGAACATTCCTGAATATAAATTTCTCGCTGAATTCTATCCGGAATTTTAGAAATACTTACTACCATATCGCGAATCAAATCAGCTTTTTTGATGGGGTCATTCTTGGCATCTTTCATCAACAAAGACGCTTTGAACTGGATAAAATCTTTGGAATTTTCATCTAAATATTTTACCAATTCTTCATAAGGTGTTTTCTTGGCAAAACTATCTGGATCTTCTCCGTCGGGAAAAGCACAGACTTTCACATTCATTCCTTCCTCAAGAATCAAGTCGATTCCTCGAATGGAAGCGCGCAATCCTGCAGCATCACCGTCAAAAAGAACAGTTATGTTTTTGGTCAATCTGTTAATTAAACGAATTTGATCTGGCGTCAAAGCTGTTCCGGATGAAGCCACAACGTTTTCTATTCCGGCTTGATTAAACTGGATAACATCGGTGTATCCTTCGACTAAAAAACAATTATTTTGTTTGGCAATTGATTGTTTGGCTTGAAAAATTCCATACAATACTTTGCTTTTGTGGTAAATATCGCTTTCTGGCGAATTGAGGTATTTTGCCGCTTTTTTGTCGTTGGCCAAAATTCTTCCCCCAAAACCCAAAACCCTACCCGACATACTTTGTATGGGAAACATTACGCGACCTTTGAAACGATCAAACGGTCTGTCGTCTTTGGGTATTGTCAAACCCGTACTTTCCAGAAATTCTAATTTATAGCCTTTCCCTAATGCTTCTTTGGTAAAAGCGTCCCAAGTCTCAGGTGAATATCCTAAGGAGAATTTCTTTATAGTTTCGCCAGTAAAACCTCTTTCCTTGAAATAAGAAAGTCCAATTGCTTTGCCCTCTTCAGAATGTAAAAGTGTGTTGTGAAAATAATCTTTGGCAAATTCAGAAACCAAATACATACTTTCGCGAACATCGGTATTGGCTTTTTCTTCATCAGTTTGTTCGGTTTCCTCGATTTCGATATTGTATTTTTTGGCCAAAAACCGAATGGCTTCCGGATAGGTAAAATGAGAATGTTCCATCAAGAAAGCCACGGCATTTCCGCCTTTTCCAGAACTAAAATCTTTCCAAATCCCTTTAGCGGGTGACACCATAAATGATGGAGAACGCTCATCCGAAAACGGACTTAATCCTTTGAAGTTACTTCCAGCACGTTTTAATTGCACAAAATCGCCAATAACCTCCTCAACTCGAGCAGTTTCGAAAACTATATCTATGGTGGCTTTTGAAATCAATTTATTTATGGTTGAAGTTGGAAAAGCTCAAAGATACAAAGTTAATTTTGGATTATTAAAATGAAAAAGTGCTTCATTACTGAAGCACTTCATACCGTATGAAACTAACTCTAAATTTTAATTAAAATCAAAGCGCAATCCCAATGAAATGTTATTTTGATCCACCTCATTATTTTCAAACAATGGATTCAAATCGTATTTCAAATAAAGACTCATCGCTTTATAACCAGCATAAGTACTCAAGCCGTAAACAAAACCATTGGTATTAAAATCTCCTTTTGTTTTTTCTACTGAATAATACCCATCCAAATCATATTTGAGTATCTGTTTTGATTTTACATTGGCCCCCAAATAACCACCTATTCCCAACCTAAAACTATCATGAGATTTAAAATACGTTTTACCATTTTTGATTGTTGGTTTCGTAAAATCAAACTCTAAATGTAAAGGCACTACCAAATTAACATTACGAAAACGAGAATCATCCTGATGTAATGGATTTGTTTCCAAAAGAGTTTGGTTTCCATTATCAACAAAAAACCTGTTATCTGTTGGTTTCAAATCATTATACATCAAGGACAAACCGTACTTGAAATGCAATAAATTGTGATTAGGAATAATTCTGGAATTAAACGTAAAACCCCATTCGTAAAAACGGGATTGCCAATATCTAAAATCAGAATTAGCAACAGCTCCCTCAGTTACTAAATTATTGACCCCAATAGCATACACAAATTGAGAGGAAGTTCTTTTGCTTTGTTGGCGGTCTTTATCCTTCTGACCATCGTAAGCCTTCATGGCTGGAAAAACAAAGTCATGATTTTCCCCAATATTTGATTTCGGGCTGTTATCTCCTCCTATTGTTATTCTTGTTTTTCCACCAGTTTGTTTAGGCAATTTACCATCTATTTCATCCTGAGCCAATGCACTCAAAGCTTTTTGTCTATCTGCAACTTTAGACTCAATTACCTTGGCACGTACTTCTGCCAATTGCAACTTTTGTTCTTCAGCTTGTTTTTTTGTAATCGAACCTTCTATTAATTGCTTGTCAACCGTTTCTATTTCTGTTTTTAGCAATTGCTTTTCCTCATAAATATCATCTTTGATACCCTCCATAATTCTTTCAGCTCTATCGTTATACGATTTTGCTCCCATATCCGGGAATTTCTCCCTTAAATCTTTCGACAAAAAACCAATTCTTTCTTTAATATTTGATGCCTTTTTCTTTTCCAAAGCCATTTCTTGGTTTTTGAATTCTTGTTTGGAAATAACTCTATTTTTCCGTTGATTTTTCAATTTATCAACTTCGTCATTATATATTTTTTCTTCCTCCTGTTTGATTTGCTCGTATTTGATTTCACATTTTTCCATTGCTTGCTCAAAGGTTTGATTCGCCTGTTCGCCTTTTTGGCTCGGGTCTTGCGCTAAAATTTTGCTTGTAATAAGACAAAGCAACAGTACTAAGTAAACGATTAAATTTCTCATAATGATTTGATTTTTAAAATTGATTGATAATTTTATTCTTTGTTTCGATTTACCACAGCCTCTTTTACAACTTTGACATTCTCGACAATTTTGCTAAATACACTCTGGCGGAAAGTGGGTTCCAAGTCATTTTCAACTTGCTGCAACAATTGGTTTGCATTGACATATACTTCCAAATTTGGATTAGTCTTACCTTTTAATCTTGCTGATTTATCCACTCTAGCCAACAGTTCGTCAACTGTAACAGCTTTCGTTTGTGATGAATTGGATTCTTGCTCGTTTTTTTGATTGATGATTGAAAGCTCGGCTACTTGATTTTGATTTAAATTGTTATTATTGGTTAATGAATCTTTTTTTAATATTGGAATTTTATTTGTTTTTACGTCAACTTTTCCAGCAACAACAGCTGCACTTTTGGTCTTTTCAGAATTTGGATTTAAGGCTTTTAAAGGTCCTCCATTACTTTTTGTTGGAATTGACTGTTGAATCACAATTTTGTTCTTTTCATTTTCAACTAACCTTCCTTTTTGATTGAAAAAAAAAGTTCCCAAAAACACAAATCCCAATATACTGGCAGCAATATAAATCCAACTAAAATTACGTTTTGACTTTTTATCTTCGACAACAGTCAGCATCGCATCAAGTCTATCCCAAGCCATTTCTGATGGTTTGATTTCACGAGAATTCAACTTCTCCTTGAATTGTGTTTCTAATTTATTCCGTTCCATTGCTATAATTTTTTAGCTTTACTATTTGCTCTTTCAATATTTTTCGGGCGTGGGACAATTGCGATTTCGAGGTTCCTTCTTTAATTCCCAACATACCCGCAATTTCTTGGTGTTTATAGCCTTCTATCGCATACAAATTGAAAACAATTTTGTACCCATCGGGCAAACTGTCAATTAAAGACTGAATATCTTCGACAGAAAATTGGCTTTCGATGTTATTAAAACTTTCTTCGAAATAATTCTCATCTTCTAGAAAACTCACTTTTTTTTGCACCCTGATATGCGAAATGCATTCATTGACCATAATTCTTCTGATCCAACCTTCAAAACTTCCCTTTTGCTCAAATTTTATTAGATTGACGAACACTTTCATAAAAGCCGTTATCATGATATCTTCAGCTTGATGAATGTCTTTTATATATTGTCGGCAAACACTTAACATTTTCGAAGAAAACTTGGCGTAAATCTTTTGTTGGGCAGATCGATTGTTTTCGATGGCCAAACGGATGATTTCATTTTCTTCTTGATTTAAGTAAAGTACTTTCAAATTATTCTATAAAGTGTTTCTATAAGTAAGACGAGTCAAATTGCAAAAAGGTTGCATTGGCAATTACATTTTATAACTAAAAAACAAAAAACCTCAATAAAATTAAGGTTTAAGAAGGTGTCTTTTTATTTAAAAAATTATTTTTTTCTTTCAATAACATAATTTACCATCAAAATCAAGGCGTCTTTAAACTCTGATTGGGGATAATTATCTAAAAGCAAAAGGGCTTCTTGCTGGAATTCGCCCATTTTTTGTTCGGCATACAGCAAACCATTATGATCTTTCACGAAGTTAATCACTTCTTTTACTCGTTTCTTATCTTTGTTATGGTTCTTGATGGAATTGATAACCCACGATTTTTCTTTGGAAGTACAATTATTCAAAACGTGTATAAGCGGCAAAGTCATTTTTTGTTCTTTGATGTCAATCCCAGTGGGTTTTCCAATGGCTTCATCGGTATAATCAAATAAATCATCCTTGATTTGAAAAGCCATCCCGATGAGTTCTCCAAATTTTCGCATGTTCTCGACCTGAACTTCATCTTCAATCACCGATTTTGCACCCAAAGCACAACAAGCGGCAATTAGGGTAGCGGTTTTTTTTCGGATGATTTCATAGTATATATCCTCGGTAATATCGAGTCTTCGGGCTTTTTCGATTTGCAACAATTCACCTTCACTCATTTCGCGAACTGCTACTGAAATAATTCTCAGCAAATCAAAATCGCCATTATCAATGGAAAGCAACAATCCTTTGGACAATAAATAATCCCCAACGAGAACCGCAATTTTGTTTTTCCAAAGCGCATTGATGGAGAAAAAACCTCTTCGACGATTACTGTCATCAACCACGTCGTCATGTACCAAAGTCGCAGTATGGATCAGTTCGATAACACAAGCACCACGGTACGTTCTTTCGTTTACGATTCCCGCAGAAACCATTTTGGCAGTCAAGAAAACAAACATTGGACGCATTTGTTTCCCCTTTCGATTGACGATATAATAGGTGATTCTGTTTAGCAAAGCCACTTTTGAAGTCATCGATTCATAGAACTTTTTTTCGAAAAGTTCCATCTCATTAAAAATAGGCTGCTTTATTTGTGAAGTAATATTCATTAGAGTCCAAATATACTATTTTCGAATAAAAAAACGGCAACTATTTTCGGTAAGTAAAGGTGTTTTTTAATTATTTTACTTTGGGTTAATCTTAATTTCAATTCTGCTTCATTATCTGTTTAATAATACAAATTCATGACTATGTCATAATAAAATTTATGTTTTTGAGTTAATTACCATACTTGCAACTTTAAATTAAAAAGGTGTCATTCATCGATTATATGTAAAAAACACCCTGTATTAATCTTTTTTTCATACATTTAATACCCTTTTAACAATTTACCTATCAAATAGTTGAACCCTAAAATTAATAAATCATGAAAACCAAATTTTTATTATTCGTTTCATTGCTTTCCATCACAATTTTTGTTGGTTGTTCCACCAATGAATCTACAGATGCAGCGGCTAATTCCAAAACAATTACGACTGATGATGTTGTTGCAAATTCAGAAATTGACGCCTCGGTGGATGACATATCGATTATTGCGGAAGACCAATATTCCGTTCAACAAAGCGCAACGTCCAGAACCAGCACGCCTGTAAAAAGTATTTTACCTTTGTGTGCCACCATAACGACTGTTTTAACAAATGACACCTATACAAAAACCATTGATTTCGGAGTTGATGGTTGTACTTTACCTAACGGAAATATGGTAAAAGGTAAAATCATCATTAGTTTTTCTAAAAACTTCCTTACTCCATCAAAAACCATTTCATACTCTTTGGTTGGATTTTACCACAATGGCAAATTGATTGAAGGAAGCAAAACCATCACTGGGGAACTAAAAAGTACCGATTTATTGGCTACAGTGCACCCAGTAACAACCCATTCTGTTGACGTAAAAATCACATTTCCTGACGGCAAAGTATATTCAAGAATTGGAACACGAGTTAGAGAAATGGTTGAAGGTTATGATACCTTCGGAAATTGGGAAGACAATGTTTTCTTAATTTGGGGATACAATATCACGACATTCCCAAATGGCGCCAAATATACTTTCACAATAACAACTCCGTTACGAATTGCCATGAGTTGCAAAATGCCTTTCCCAGTTAAAGGAGTCATTGAAGTCGTGAAAAATGATGCCAAAGCCACTTTAGATTACGGAAATGGAGATTGCGACAAACTGGCAAAAATTACCCTAAACGGAGCTACCAAAGAAATTGTTCTAAGAAATTAGAGAACCCAAAATTTCTATTACTAAAACGTCCCGACAAAATCGGGACGTTTTTTTATGCTTCTTTATTGGCCAATTGTCCGCAAGCAGCATCAATATCCTTTCCACGACTCCTTCGCACTTTCACCACAATTCCGGCAGTTTCGAGCGCTTTTATGTACGCATTGATAGACTCTTCGGAAGCTTGTTGAAACTCGCCGTCATCAATAGGATTGTATTCTATCAAATTGACTTTACAAGGAACATATTTACAGAATTTGACCAAAGCATCAACCGATTCTTTATTGTCGTTGATTCCTTTCCAAACCACATATTCAAATGAAATTTTGCTCTTGGTTTTTCGATACCAATATTCTAATGATTCTCTTAAATCTGCCAAAGGAAAATTTTCGCTGAAAGGCATAATCTTGGAACGTATTTCATCAATAGCGGAATGTAAAGAAACTGCCAATTTAAATTTAACCTCATCGTCGGCCAATTTTTTTATCATTTTTGGAACTCCAGAAGTCGAAACCGTGATACGTTTTGGTGACATTCCCAATCCTTCGTTGGAAGTTATCATTTCGATGGCCTTCATCACATTGTTGTAATTCATCAATGGCTCGCCCATTCCCATAAAAACAATATTCGACAAAGGATGATTGTAATACAAACGGCTTTCTTTATCAATAGCTATAACTTGGTCATAAATTTCGGCAGGTTCCAGATTTCGCATTCTTTTTAATCGTGCCGTGGCGCAAAAATTACAATCCAAACTGCAACCCACTTGACTGGATACGCAGGCAGTTGTTCTAGTGTTAGTTGGAATCAGAACACTTTCGACTACCAAACCGTCGTGTAAACGAACTGCATTTTTTACTGTTCCGTCTTCACTTCGCTGCATCGTGTCCACCATAATGTGATTGATGACAAAGTGGTTTTCAAGCATTGTGCGAGTGGCTTTCGCCACATTGGTCATATCTTCAAAACTGTGCGCGCCTTTGCTCCACAACCATTCGTAAACTTGGTTTCCACGGAAAGCTTTATCGCCATTGGCCACAAAAAATTCGCGTAATTGTTCTTTGGTTAAGGATCTAATGTCTTTTTTCTCGATTTGCATGGTGCAAATTTAATGACAATTTGTTGATTTATTTCATCAATTCGCATAAATGCTCGTGTGTACATTTGATAATTTGATAACTTTGCCAAAAATTAAAAAAATGCACTTTATTTCCCAAGAACTAGAAAATTATATCGAGCAACATTCCGAAAAAGAACCGGAATTATTGGCTGCTTTAAACAAAGAAACATATCAAAAGGTTTTGTTGCCACGAATGTTGAGCGGTCATTTTCAAGGACGGGTTTTAAGTATGTTGTCTAAATTGATTCGTCCCGTGAATATTCTAGAAATAGGGACTTACACTGGATATTCGGCTTTGTGTTTATGTGAAGGAATACAGGAAAATGGAACTCTTCACACTATTGACATCAAAGAAGAATTGGTCGATTTCCAGCGCAAACATTTTGATAAATCGCCTTGGGGAAGCCAAATTGTGCAACATCTTGGAGAGGCTATTGACATTATTCCAACTTTGGATTTAAAATTTGATTTGGTTTTTATAGATGCCGACAAAGAAAATTACATCAACTATTTTGAATTGATTGTTCCAAAAATGAACAAAGGCGGCATTATTCTTTCGGATAATGTGTTGTGGAGCGGAAAAGTTCTCGAACCCTTGAATCCCAAAGATATTAGCACAAAAATATTATTGGAATACAATCTTTTATTGAAAAACGACCCAAGAGTGGAAACTGTTTTATTACCTATTCGTGATGGATTGACGGTGTCGAGAGTTTTATAAACAAACTACGGTTTAAACAGTAAAATATTTCTTTTGTGCTTTTTGATATAATTTGAACATCAAAAGCCCCAATATTGCTCCACACAAATAGCCACAAATAATATCTAGAGGATAATGTAAGCCCAAGTAAATTCGGCTATAAGCAAATATTAGTGGCCACAAAAACAACAACCAAAAGTATTTGAAATCCTTCTTAAAAATTAGGTATAAAAATGTGGCAACCGCCATTGAGCTTGTGGCGTGACCAGAGAAAAAACCAAATGATGATCTGGCTTGCACTATTCGTATGAAAGAATTTATTTCGGGATTGCTGCAAGGTCGCAATCTTTGAAATCCATTTTTGAATAAATTGGCTATTTGATCCGTTAGAACAAGTAAAATTGCCACAAACAAAATCAAATATAAAGTTTGTTTACCTCCTAATTTCTTGTAAATGATATACAACAAGAACAAGAAAAGCGGAATCCAATTGTATTGTTTGGTAATCATCAACCAAAATCCGTCATAAGTTTCGGAACCTAGACTGTTTAAGTAAATAAATAATTTTTGGTCGAGGGACCGTATTTTATCCAGCATTATTTGGTGCGTTTTATTGGCCCTTCAACAATACTTTCCATTTCTCCAGCGACTTTTTCTATTTGAGGAGCCGCATCGTCTACTATACTGCTTTTAGTATTGTTAATTTCAGTTGAAATAGTATCTGAAATTCCACTCAATGGATTGGCATCACCAAGCAAACTGGCTTTAGTCTTATTAATTTCTGAAGTGATATTACCCGTCAAATCATTCAACATTTTGTGGTCGAAACCATTATCTTCGGCTCCTTTTTGAATTTCATTTTTAATATCGTTTGTGGCATTTTTTAATTGCGCCATTGCTTTTCCCATAGTACGGGCAATTTCTGGAACTTTATCTGATCCAAAAAGCATCAAGATGATAAATAAAATAAAAATTAATTCCCCTCCTCCTATTCCAAACATAATCTATTTTTTAAGTCGCAAAGTTACGAAGATGTACACTTACAAAACATTCTAATTAATAATTAATTAACGAAAAATCGATACTTGATTTTCATTTTTCAAATGTAGTAAATCTTTTGAATTCCTCGTTTTTGACAATTAAGAATTCAATTAATTCAAATTCAGCTTCAGGTTTTAGAAGGGCTTTCGATTTAGGGTCGTTCTCGCAATAAATCAGGAAAAGCCCAATTTCATCTTCTTTCAATTTTAATGTATTGGTGAAAAAGAATTGATGCATTCGTTTTGGCACAATTTCTGAAAAATTGCCGTAGTCAACCTCCATCTCTTTATTGGAATTCTCTTTGAAGAAGGATTTCCATATCGTTTTTCCAATTCGATCAATATCCATTCCGTATTTTATTTTTGTTGGCATCAATGGATTATCTGGCGAAGACTGCTTGTCATCAAAATATTCTGTGTCAATAATATTTTGGATTTTGCCTAGATTAGGATTTATGACTGTTTGGGTAACGACAACTTCTTTTAATGGATTTATAAGCGTGTTCATTTTTATTACCAATACAGAAACTATAAAATCCTTATCAGCAAGGACAATTTTTTTTGGTTTTAATCCCATACTCGAAAAAAGCAGGGTGTCATTTTTTTTGGCAAGAATATCGAAAAACCCTTTGGTTTTTATAAATGATCTTGAATTGGAATTTATGTTTAGCACATAACCACTTTGTATGTTGACCGAATCGTTCACGACCATACCGTGTAATGGTTTCCTGGTCAATGTTTGTCCAAAACAAAATTGACAAAACAAATAGAAAACAAGAAATATGGTTTTAGTTTTCATCGTGTAATGATTTTGTTAAATTAGTCAGTCAATATAACAATCACGAAGGATTGCTGTTTTGTTTTTGAGAACGTATAGAAGGAATATAAAACAGTACTTATCTATACGAAATTACAAAAATTACTTGAGCTAATCAACAGGGAATACTTGTAACTTTACAATATATCTTTCATCAAAAAAAGATTTAAATTTTATTTATTTTCGGCAGCGATAATTTCATTGTATTTCAAAGCTAACTCCCCCATAAGAAACTCTATTTTGGTTTTATTTTTTGTCTTTAAAACAGTTGTGAATTCTTTGTTTTCAACTATATAGTATTTGAAACCTTTAACATATTCTGACGGAATTTTCAGGGTATTTATATAATATTCCTCTTCAAAAAGCAGCTCTGTTTTCTCCAATAAACCTAATTTATTTTCAAGTTCAATAAATTTTTTTGTCATTGTCGTTCGACCATTAACAGCATTTAACAATGCATCAACATTCAACGAACCGCCTAAAAGACCTATCAAATGTATAGGTTTGAAATCTCCCGCTGTGTATAACTTTCTTTCCATTTGGCTTCTCTGCTTTATTCCTTTGGGAGAAATCCCTAACGAAACCGCATTAATTTCAGGATGTTTATTAACAATTACTTCTTTGAGTTCTGTGACTTTGGCAGTCATTTTAATAATTAAAAAGGCTGGTTTTAAATCTTCTTCCTCAATTTGCCTACGATAATATTCTAAATTTAATGAAGAGAAAACCAACAAATCTTCGGCTTTCGCCAAAATAAAAAATTCGCCTTTGCCATCGCTTATCGTGCTTTTCTCGTTTACCAAATTGATGATACTGACTCCAGCGACATTACCAGATTCCACAACTATTTTTCCGTTAATTAATTTCTCGCCTGTTGCTTGACCAAAAACAATTTGACCAAATAAAAACAAGACAAGTATTGTGTTTTTAATTTTCACTCAAGATAATTATATTATATTTTTCTGCCAAAGAAACCATCCCAAACTCTATTTGAGTTTTGTTTTTCGATTTCAAAACAGTCGTAAATCTTTCGTTTTCGACAATGTAATATTTGAAACCTTTGATGTATTCTACGGGAATTTTTAATATTTTTCTAAAATAATCTTCATTAAACATATTTTCAATTTGATTCATGAAAGACAATTTACCCTCTACTACAATTTCTTTTTTGAGCATTGCTGTTCGTCCAGACATAAAATTTAAAAGTGCATCGCCTGCCGTTGAAGTTGCAGTGTATAGTTTCCTTTCTTCCTGAGTTCGATGTTTTATACCACTTGGAGAAATTCCCAAGTCAACAGCATTAATATTGTCATATCTTTTGACAACAACTTCCCTTAATTGAGTAATATTCGATTCCATTTTTACAAGAAATGGCTCGTTGTTAAAATCCTCTTGTTTCAATACAACTCGAATTTCTTTAAGTTGAATCGCAGAAAACAAGAGCGTATCACCTTGAATTGCCGCTATCGAAAAGGAACCGTCTTTTTCGGTTACCGTCGATTTTTCAGTTTTCAGGTTAATGACATAAACACCTTCAAGATCAATAGTATTGGCGTTAATTCTACCCTTCAAAATAATTATACCCGATTCTTGAGCCAAAATTAGATTAGCTAGAAAAAAAAAGAAGAGGCTTAGTTTTATTTTCATTAACGGGTAAGTCGAAAATTCTTAGAGTGTAAATGTATCGCAAGTGCCTCCAAATTAAGTATTAAGAACTTGGTAAATATATGTTAATTAAAAAATCGTAAAAGCCCCAATAAAAAGCACGATTTCATATCTTTAACCCAAACTTATTCTACTAAAAAAAACCAAATCGAAGATTACTTCGTCCTTTAGCCTTTTAGGCTCAGGTCACGAATTTCAAAAAATGATTTTAAAATTATGAGTAAAAATATAATTATTGCCAGCACATCAACGCTTCACGGCGGTCATTATTTAGAGTATTTATTGCCCGAATTGTTCCTTCATTTCGAGCATTGCAAGACGATATTGTTTATCCCTTTTGCCAGACCTGGAGGAATCTCCCACGAGGAATATACAGAAAATGTGGCTACGGCTTTCGCCAAAATAAATAAAGTTGTAAAAGGAATTCACGAATTCGAGGATTTTTCCAAAGCCATTTCTAATGCGGAAGGAATTTTTACCGGTGGCGGCAATACTTTTTTATTGGTAACCCAATTATACAAAAACAAAATTATGACCATTCTTGCCGAAACCGTCAAAAGTGGAACTCCTTATTTAGGAACAAGTGCCGGAAGCAACATTTGCGGACTGACTATGCAAACCACAAATGATATGCCCATCATTTATCCGCCCAGTTTTATAACCTTGGGATTGATTCCTTTTAATTTGAACCCACATTATCTGGATCCTGATACTACATCAAAACATATGGGAGAAACCCGTGAAACCCGAATAAACGAATTTCATGCGTTTAACAATGTTCCTGTTTTAGGATTAAGAGAAGGAAGTTGGCTGGAAGTCAAAGAAAATAAAACAACTTTGAAAGGCAATTTGACTGCCCGTCTTTTTATGCCAAATCAAATACCCGTGGAAATTGAAAGCGGAACGAACTTGAGTTATTTAAAATAAAAAACCCCAAACTTTCGTTTGAGGTTTTTAGAGCGAAAGACGAGGCTCGAACTCGCGACAACCAGCTTGGAAGGCTGGAGCTCTACCAACTGAGCTACTTTCGCATTATTACATTAAACTTATTTGCTTTCAAAAAAACAAATAAAAACCCCACACTTCCGTTTGAGGTTTTAGAGCGAAAGACGAGGCTCGAACTCGCGACAACCAGCTTGGAAGGCTGGAGCTCTACCAACTGAGCTACTTTCGCATTACTACGGTGCAAATATACTCAATCGTTCCGTTTATTTGCAAGTTTTTTTTTGATTATTTTTTTAAAGCACTTACTTTACTATAACCATTTTAAAACTAAATCGTTAGAAATTCATTATTTTTCACACAAGTTATTTCAACCAAATAAATAAGTAATCGATGGGAATAATTCCAACTAACTTTATTAAAAATAAAAAAGAATACTGAATCCATCTCTTATTATACAAATCCCAATGATTCAAGAAAATAAATAACCTATTTCTTTAAAACTTCTTGACGGATGATATATAAACAAACAAGATTTATTTTTAATCGTGTTAACGATTTTAGTTAAAGATTCTTCTGGAATAGCTGGACAACCTTGACTTCTTCCTAATCTTTTATTGCATTTAATAAATGAATTTGAAACATAGTTTGCCGAATGCATCACTACACCTCTTTCTCTGGCGTTATTATTGACGCCTTTTTCAAGACCATCAAGCCTCAAAGACATCCCGTGTTTACCTTTATAGGTTTCGCCCGTTAGATAAAACCCTAAACTACTTTTAAAAGAGCTGTTGGCATTCGAAAAACTGTTGGCAAATTCCTCACCGGTATTTCTTCCGTGGGCAACCAAGGAATTGTACAAAATAGTATTGGTAGATAAATCGATTACCCAAAGTCTTTTGACTGTGGAAGACAAACTAAAATCGACCAAAGTTAAAATGTCTTTTTGGACTAACCCTTTCTCTTTCAATAAATAAAACCCTTTCAAGGCTTCTTTGAAACTTTCGAGATTCGGTAAATCAAAATGATTGGAATTCAGCGAATTATAAATTGTTTCAACTTTAGAATCAAAAGTAGATTCAGTCGCAATAACAACATCTGGTTTTTTGGAATTTTCTGGATTGATACAATTTATTTCGTTTGAATAAAACGAAAACAACAAAAACAAAACAGAAGGGAATATCTTATATATCATTGACAATGTTTAGGTTATACTTATGATTAGGGATTGCAAATGTACAACAGAAATGATTTTTTTTTAAGAAATTAAGAAAAAAATATGATTTAGCCATCCATTTAGCCCATTAACCACACATTAAAAATAACATAAAACTTGGTTTTTGTGTTAATTTTACTATTTTTGCTTTACTATAATCACAATATATGCCGAAGTTTTACTCTTCAATTCTACTTATTATGGTTTTTATCAATTTTTGTTCTTATGGACAAAAAAAGACACTTCAGGCAAAATCGACTGTAGAAAGCATTACCATTGACGGAAAAAATAACGAAGAAGCTTGGAAAACTGCTCCCATTGCAACAGATTTCGTTATGTTTGAACCGGATAATGGAAAACCTATTAGCGATACTAAAAAAACAGAGGTAAAAATTCTTTACGACAATACCTCTATTTATGTATTGGCTATATTACACGATGACGAGCCTAATAAAATTTCAAAAGAATTAACCAATCGGGACGTTTTTGGAATTTCCGATCATTTTTCGGTTTCCATCAATGGATACAATGACGGACAACAAGATTTTAGATTCTATGTTAGTTCCGCTGGCGTGCAAATGGATTGTTTGGCGATTGAAGACAGTGAAGATTATTCCTGGGACGCCATTTGGAAAAGCGAAGTAACCCTAACCGATTTTGGATGGGTTGTTGAAATGAAAATTCCTTATGCCGCCTTACGATTTTCTAAAGCCGAAAAACAAACTTGGGGTTTGAATTTTAAGCGTGTTATAAAACGTGATGCCCAAGACCAAAGTTATACCTGGAATTATGTCGACACTAAAATTGGTGCCATTATAACACAAGAAGGGATTCTGGAAGGGATTGAAAAAATTAAAACACCAACAAGACTTTTCTTTATTCCTTACACTTCAGCTTACTATCAGCAAAATGAAATGGGATCCGACAAAACCTTGAAGGGGGGAATGGACATCAAATACGGAATAAACGATGCATTTACACTCGATGCCATATTAGTTCCTGATTTCGGACAAACCAAGTTTGACAATGCCATTTTGAATTTAGAACCTTTTGAACAACAACTTAATGAAAATAGGCCTTTTTTCACTGAAGCAACCGACTTGTTTGCAAAAGGCGGCATGTTTTATTCTAGAAGAATTGGAGGGGAACCCATCATCGAGCCAGAAACAAAAATTAACGAAGTAGTCACGGACTATCCAAGCACAGTCGATTTAATCAATGCCGTAAAAGTTTCTGGACGAACAGAAAAAGGTATGGGAATTGGGGTTTTGAATGCCGTTACAGAAAAAACGTATGCAACCATTCGAGATACCATAACAAACGTGTCAAGAAAAGAAGTTATAGAGCCTTTGGTTAATTATAATGTTTTAGTTTTGGACCAACGATTCAATCAAAACTCGTCAGTGTCTTTTGTAAACACAAATACCGTTCGAAATGGAAATTTTCGCGATGCCAATGCCTCTGCATTACTTTTCGATTTGAACACAAAAGCGAATACCTATAATTTGTATGGAGACTTTAAATACAGCTATATCAATGATGTGGAAGATTACGACGGTTACAAAACTGCCATAAATTTTGCAAAAACTAGTGGGAAATTTAGATATTTATTTACTGCAAAATATTTATCCAAAAATTACGACATAAATGATTTGGGAATTATTTTTGTAAACAACTACCACTCTGTTTATGCTGAAACAAGTTATAGAATCGTGAACCCGACAAAGGTTTTTAATTCCTTCAAAATCTCCCAAAACATAAATTTTGATAGACAAAACACAACTGGAAAAAATCAAGAAGCCTGGTATCAAATTAACTCCACTGCAACAACATTAAAAAACCATTACCTAGAATTTCGTTTTACACTTAATCCACTAGATCGATTTGATTTTTATGAACCAAGAGTTTACGAAAAATATGTTTATGTGCCAAAAAGCATAGTAGGATATGCACAGTTTTATTCAAATGACAATAGGCCTTTTCATTATGAAATTGAACTTTCAACAGAGAAATTTGACGAAGAAAACAGAAACATTTACAGAGTCTTTGGAGGAACAAAATACAGGTTCAACGATAAGCTTTCATTGTCATACAACTTCGAATATACCCGAATGACAAACGATAGAGGCTGGGTAGATTTTGACAATGACGATATTATTTTTGCAGAACGTAATCGAGAAAATGTTCAACATTATTTTACCGGAAAATACTCAGTTACCAACAGGATGAATTTCAATCTTATAGCGCGATATTACTGGTCCTATTCTGATAATCACGAATTTTTCACGCTGCAAGATGATGGTTATTTAAAACCAAACCCCATTTATTCCGAAAATAAAAATAGAAATTTCAACTCTTGGAATTTAGATTTTTCTTATTCATGGTGGTTTGCCCCAGGAAGTGAACTTTCGGTTTTATATCGAAATTATGCCTTAGAAAGCACAAACCTAGTCGAGAAAAACGCCCAGGACAATTTCAGCAATCTTTTTGACAACAGCTTGACCAATATTTTTTCGATTAGTTTGCGCTACTATATTGACTATAATTCCTTGAAAAGCAAGCGTTAAAAATGTATTAATTCCAAGAATACACATCTTCTTCCGTACAATTGGTATTATTTTTCATTCTTAACTTAAAAATACATAATAGTGATTTTTATCATCTAAAACATTTTTAGAAATGCTTTATCTTTGCATAAAAACACATTACAATGAACAAAAAAGTAATCCTCATGATTCTGGACGGTTGGGGAAAATCTCCAGACCCAAAAGTTTCAGCAATCGACAATGCCGAAGTTCCATTCATTAATAGTTTATATAAAAAATATCCAAGCGCACAGCTTCGTACCGACGGTTTAAACGTTGGCTTGCCAGAAGGACAAATGGGTAATTCCGAAGTGGGACATATGAACCTTGGAGCAGGAAGAATCATTTATCAAGATTTAGCCAAAATAAATCTTGCCGTAGAAAACAAAACATTAAACACTGAACCTGTACTTGTTGATGCATTTCAATATGCCAAAGACAAAAACGTTGACGTCCATTTTCTAGGATTGGTTTCTGATGGTGGCGTGCATTCACACACATCACATTTAAGAGGTTTGATCGACGCAACCCAAAATTTCGCTTTGCAAAAAGTTTTCGTTCACGCCTTCACGGACGGACGCGACGTAGATCCAAAATCAGGAGCAAAATACATTCAGGATTTAGAAAATTATATTTCAAAAACAACCGTTAAAATTGCATCCGTAGTAGGAAGATATTACGCCATGGATCGTGACAAACGTTGGGAAAGAGTGAAAATCGCCTATGATTTAATGGTAAACGGAACTGGAACTCATTCGAAAAACCCTGTAAAAAATATCGAAGAAAGTTATGCAAAAAACATAACAGATGAATTTATCGACCCAATTATTGCCGTTGACGAAAATGACAAACCATTATCTGTCATAAAAGAAGGCGATGTCGTTATTTTCTTCAATTTCAGAACCGATAGAGGACGCGAATTGACCGAAACTTTATCGCAACAAGATTTCCACGAGCAAAACATGCACAAACTCGACTTGTATTATGTTACGCTTACCAATTATGACGAAACTTACCAAAACGTAAAAGTGGTTTACAACAAAGACAACATTACGGAAACCCTTGGTGAAGTCTTGGAAAAAGCAGGTAAAAAACAAATCAGAATTGCCGAAACTGAGAAATATCCTCACGTAACATTCTTCTTTTCTGGAGGCAGAGAATTACCATTCATTGGCGAAAGCCGTATCCTGAAAAACTCACCAAAAGTTGCCACTTATGATTTGCAACCCGAAATGAGTGCTTTTGAACTTGCCGATGCATTAGTTCCTGAGTTAGAAAAAGGCGAAGTGGATTTTGTTTGTCTAAATTTTGCCAATGGAGACATGGTAGGACATACAGGAGTTATGAGTGCTGCAATAAAAGCCTGTGAAGCCGTTGACAAATGTGTGGAACAAGTAATTACTGCGGCTTTGGCCAATGGCTACACAACATTCGTAATTGCTGACCACGGTAACTGCGAAACGATGATAAATCCTGATGGAAGTCCAAATACGGCTCATACCACGAACCCTGTGCCTATTATTTTAGTTGACAACGAATTGACTGCAATTCACGATGGAGTTTTAGGCGATTTGGCACCAACCATCTTGGCGCTGATGGGAGTTGAAAAACCCGAAATTATGACCAGACACTCATTACTATAATAAATTAGTGATTTTTTTTATAAAGAGTCCCGCAAATTTGCGGGACTCTTTTTTTTACTTGGCATTTATCAGATTATAATATTCCCTGTCAATCCATTCTTGATGGTTTGGATGAGCTATTTTAACCAATTCGGCCGAACGCTGTTTCAGGGTTTTTCCATATAAATCTGCAATTCCGTTTTCGGTAATAATATATTGAACGTGGGAGCGAGTTGAAACCACGCCGGCTCCTTGTTTCAAAAAAGGAACAATTCTGCTGTCGCCATTTTTGGTTATGGAAGGCAGCGCAATAATCGCTTTTCCGCCGTCACTCAATGAAGCACCACGAATAAAATCCATTTGACCACCTACACCGGAATACATTCTTGCCCCAATGGAATCAGCGCAAACCTGTCCGGTAATGTCAACTTCTATGGCTGAATTAATGGCAACCATTTTTGGATTTTTCCGAATTCTTGCCGTATCATTCACATACGATGACTCCTTCATTTCTATAAAAGGATTGTCATTTACAAAATCATACAATCGTTGGGAACCAATTAAAAAAGTCGCCAATGCTCTGCCTCTACCAGTTCCTTTATAATTACCGTTAATCACGTTGCTTTCGATTAAATCAATCACGCCATCCGAAAACATTTCGGTGTGCAGTCCCAAGTTTTTATGATTGGACAATTTGGACAAAGCAGCATTTGGAATAGAACCAATTCCCATTTGCAAAGTGCTTTCATCTTCAATCAAGGAAGCAATGTAATTCCCAATTTTGTCTTCCAACGGGGAAATTTTTTCCGTTTCGTGGCTATAAATTGGCGTATTAATTTCAACCAAAAAATCTATTTCTGAAATATGAAGAATACCATCTCCAAAAGTTCGTGGCATTTGCGGATTCACCTGTGCTATTACTTTTTTTGCACTTTCAATTGCCGCCAAAGTTGCTTCTACAGAAACTCCCAGTGAGCAATATCCATGGATGTCTGGTGGCGATACGTGAATGAAAACCACATCCAAAGGCAATACTTTTTTTCTAAAAAGATAAGGCAATTCGCTTAAAAAAACTGGCGTATAAGAACCGTTTCCCGAAATCAGGGTGTGTCTTACATTTGGACCAATAAAAAAAGAATTAACGTGGAAACTTTCCGCTAATTCCGGATTGGCATAACGAGCTTCCCCTTCTACGTGCAAATGACAAATTTCAACATTTCTTAATTCAGAGGCTCTTTCTGTCAAGGCATTTGCCAATAATGTAGGCACGGCGGCAGCAGCTTGAAGATATACCCTATCACCAGATTTTACAATTTTCACAGCTTCTTCGGCAGTTACATATTTGCTCATAACGTCTAAATTTGGATTAAAGTTACATTACATTTCCCAAAAAAAATATGATATAACTCATAGGTAATCTAATATTTTAATAATCAGTTTTTGACAGTGGACTTTTTTCAAATTAGCCTAAAAATTTATTTTTAGACCACGCTGCACGATGTTTTAATATATTAAATAAAAGTTAAAATTTCATAATCAATAGTATTACTATTATATTTGCACTTAAATATTTCAAAATGGAACAACTTTTATCAAATATCAAAATTAAAGTCAACGAAAAACTCTTTGTGAAAGACCCAGAAACCTCAGCTTTGGGAAAAAAAATCATTCAAGAAAGTATCATATTAATTGATGATATTGGTTTTGATGATTTTACTTTTAAAAAATTAGGTGAAAAATTGGGTTCCAATGAGAGCTCTGTTTATCGTTATTTCGAGAACAAGCACAAATTATTAGTGTATTTATCTTCTTGGTATTGGAGTTGGATGGAATATCGATTGGTATTTGCCACTTCAAATTATGCCAATCCTTTAGAGAAATTAAAAAAAGCAATTTCAATTGTTACTGAAAAAGTAGAAGACGATCAGAAAACGTTACACATCAATGAATCTATTTTGAATAAAATTATTATTGCAGAGTTTACCAAAACCTTTCATACAAAAGAAGTAGAACAGGAAAATAAAGAAGGGTTTTATTATATTTATATAAGAGTGATCAATAGATTGACAACCATAATCTCTGAAGTAAATCCAGAGTATTTGTATCCAAAAAGTTTAGCGTCTAGCATTGTTGAAGGAGCAATGCATCAGCATTTTTTGAAAGATCATATGCAGGCAATTACGGACTGTAATGAAACCACAAATCCAACCCATTTTTACGTTGATTTAATTGAAAAACTACTTAAATAAAAAAAAATGACTTCATTAAAAAGATTATTCAACCTTTTAGAATTAGACAAAAAAGATGTTTCACAAATCTTTTTCTACGCCATTTTTGCTGGAATCGTGAGTTTGTCTTTGCCTTTGGGGATTCAAGCTATTGTAAATTTTATTCAATCGGGTCGAGTAAGTGCTTCTTGGATTGTATTAGTTATACTTGTAGTTTTTGGAGTAGCACTTGGAGGGATTTTATCTCTGATGCAATTGCGAATTACTGAAAATTTGCAACAAAAAATGTTTGTTCGTTCTTCATTTGAATTCGCTACTCGTTTGCCAAAAATTGAGTTTAAAGAAATGTACGGACATTATCCGCCAGAATTGGCCAATCGTTTTTTCGATACATTAACAATCCAAAAAGGAACTTCAAAATTGTTAGTAGATTTTTCGGCAGCCATTTTACAAATTGTTTTTGGAGTAGTTTTATTATCACTTTATCATCCTTTTTTCATAATATTTGGTTTATTGTTGTTATTGCTTCTGTATGTTATTTTTAAATTTTCATATCATAAAGGAACTGAAACTAACTTGAAAACCTCAAAGAACAAATACAAAACAGCAGGTTGGTTGCAAGAAATTGCCCGTAACAATTTCAGTTTTAGAAACGAACTCAACTATGATTTTGCATTAGAAAAAAACAATACAATTATAAAACAATATTTATACAGTCGCGAAAATCATTTTAATGTAATCAAAAGGCAATTTAGTCATCTCATTATTTTCAAGGTAATCATAACGGCTAGTTTATTAATCATTGGTGGGTATTTAGTGTTGAGTCAGCAAATGAATATTGGTCAATTTGTGGCTTCAGAAATCATCATTTTGTTGGTAATCAATTCTGTCGAGAAAATTATTCTTGGGCTTGAAACTTTCTACGATGTTTTGACAGCAGTAGAAAAAATAGGTCAAGTGACGGACATGGAATTAGAAAAGGAATCTGATGTTGAAAACAAAATTTGCTACACCAACATCAGTCTTGAAACGGACAATATGGGTTTTCAGTTTCCAGAATCTAATTTTGGAATTTTAAACAATATTAGTTTAAAAATAAATTCGGGCGAGAAAATCATAATCGATGGCGAAAATGGTTCTGGAAAAACAACTTTAATTCGAATATTATCGGGTTTGTTGCATCCCAATTCGGGCAATTTTTATATAAATGATGACACTTTTAGGAAAATAGACATCAAACAATATCGCTCTAGAATCGGCAGTATTATTCAAGGTGAAACTCCTTTTGAAGGAACAATTCTCGAAAACATTACTTTCAATGACAAAAACATTAGTACAGAAGATTTGAAATGGGCTTTGGATGCGGTTCAATTAACGAGTTTTATAAAAACATTACCCAAAGGACTGGACACTAAAATTTTTCCAGAAGGAAAACAATTGTCCTCTTCAAATGCCCAAAAAATCTTGTTGGCGAGGAGTATCATTCACAAACCTGATATTTTATTTTATGAGGAACCAACAGACAAAATGGATGTAAAAGTAGCCAATGAAATCATCGATTTTATTACCTCCGAAAAAAACAAATGGACGGTTATTGTATCTTCTCAAAATCCGCATTGGTTGATCAAGTGTACGCGAGAAATCACAATGCAAAAAGGAACTATTTTATCTGATACTAAAAAATAAGAATATGTTAAATATATCCGACAAAAATTCAATTAATAATCAGGCTCTTGAAAAATATTCTACGGTCAAGAATTTGAATAACAGACCTCATTATAAAATTTTGAATCAAATAATTCTAGCAGTTTCAATATTGGTAATTATAGCACTTTTCTTGCCTTGGACACAAAACATCTCGGGTTCTGGAGCGGTTACGACTTTGAAACCCAATCAAAGACCACAATCCATTCAATCCGTTATCTCGGGTCGAATAGAAAAATGGTACGTGCAAGAAGGTAATTTTGTAAATAAGGGCGATACAATTCTTTTTATTTCTGAAATAAAAGAAGATTATATGGATCCTAATTTGGTAAAAAACACTAAAAATCAGGTGGAAGCCAAAAAACAGTCTTTGGAATCTTATGGTTCTAAAGTTGCCACTCTTGCGATTCAAATGCAAGCCATAGAAAGAGAAAAAGGGTTGAAACTCAAACAAGCCGTGAATAAAATCAAACAAGCTAGCTTGAAAATAAAAAGCGATAGTATGGATTTAGTAGCAGTAAAAACACAGCTAAAAATTGCTAATACACAATTCAATCGTTCTTTGCAATTAAACAAAGAAGGGCTAAAAGCTTTGTCAGATGTCGAGGAAAAACGTTTAAAACTGCAAGAAGTAGAAGCAAAAATCATCACACAAGAGAATAAATTTTATACCAGTAAAAATGAATTCATCAATGCAGAAGTAGAAATCAATAGAATAACTGCTGAGTATTCAGAGAAGACATCGAAAGCACAAAGCGACCAATACACAGCAATGAGTAATCAATACGATACCGAAGCACAAGTAAGTAAGCTCGAAAATCAGTATGCCAATTACAGCATCCGTAATGGAATGTATTACATCAAAGCACCACAAAGTGGATACATTAATAGAACATTACAATCGGGAATTGGCGAAAACATTAAAGAAGGAACTCCAATTGCAACCATTATGCCTTCAAAATATGATATTGCAGTTGAATCTTTTGTAGATCCAATAGATTTGCCTTTAATTAAAAGAGGTGAAAAAGTAAGAGTTTGGTTCGACGGTTGGCCAACTATTGTGTTTTCGGGATGGCCAGATATGTCGTATGGAACTTTTGGCGGTGAAGTTGTGGCAATTGAAAATTTCATCAGCGATAATGGAAAATTCAGAATCCTTATTGCACCAGACAAAAATGAAGCATCTTGGCCCAAACAATTGAGCATCGGCTCAGGAGCACAAACCATAGCTTTACTTAATACGGTGCCAGTTTGGTTTGAATTTTGGAGAACACTTAACGGTTTTCCTCCTAATTATTATCAAGGAAAAGAAAAACCTTCAAAAGAAAAGAAATAATGAGAAAACTTCTTTTATTGCTAACCTTTTTTGGGTCGACAGTTTACAGTCAATCCACTATCGAATCTACATTGCCGTCCAATCTCAAGGAAATGAGCTACAACGAATATCTAGGTTATGTAAAAAAATATCATCCTTTAGTAAAAAACGCCAATTTAGAAATCAGTAAGGCACAAGCTAATCTGATGATGGCGCGTGGTGGATTTGACCCCAAATTAGAATTGGATTACAACAAAAAACAGTTTCAGGGAACTGAATATTATTCCATAATGAATAGTAGTTTCAAAATTCCCACTTGGTATGGCATTGACATCAAAGCGGGTTTTGAAGAAAACGATGGCTATTACCTGAATCCACAAAACAAAACACCGACTGATGGTTTGACTTCACTCGGAATTAGTGTTCCTCTTGGTCAAGGGTTGCTCATCAATCAGCGAATGGCTGATTTGCAAAAGGCAAAAATCCAAGTAAAATTAAGCGAAGCGGAGCAAAAGCTAATGGCAATTGCCGTTTTGTATGATGCTTCGGTTGCTTATTTTAATTGGAAAAAAAACTATGAAGAATATTTGTTGTATGAAAATTATAGTATCAATGCTCAAAAACGATATGACGGAATCGAATCTTTGATAAAACAAGGAGACAAACCCGCAATTGACAGCGTTGAAGCAGGGATTGTGGTCAAAAACAGATTATTGGCTCTTGAAGATTCAAAATTAAAATTAACGAAAGCCAAACTGGAATTATCCAACTTTCTTTGGTTGGAAAATAACATTCCACTAGAACTCGCCGAAGCTATTATTCCTGAAAAAAAATTAGGTCAGACTATTCAAGAAACATTAAATATTAGCGATTCAGTCAATCCAGAATTTTCGGTTTTGAATCATCCAAAAATTGAAGCTTTGCAAAGTAAAATCGATTTATTGAACGTCGAGAAACGAATGAAAGCCAATATGCTTTTGCCTAAAATAGATGTTGGTTATTCTTATCTGGCTCAGCCAAACCCAGCTATTCCAAACAGTTCAGACAATTACAAAGTGGGAGTCGATTTTTATTTCCCATTGTTTTTGCGAAAAGAAAGAGGCAGTTTGAAATTAGCACAATATAAAATTCAGGAATCTGAATTTACTCGTGATTTAGAAAAAGTACAATTGACGAACAAAATCAGTGCTCAAAAAACAGAAATTCAGTCCTTGACCAAACAACAAAAATTAATCAACAATTTGGTAGATGATTACGATAAAATGCTAAAATCGGAGGAACGATTGTTTGCTTTAGGGGAGAGTTCACTTTTTCTAATTAATACTCGTGAAAATAATTTAGTCAGTGCTCAGATTTCGCGAATTAATTTAGAAAACCGTTTCTACACTTCGAATTCGGAACTTTATAAAATTTTGGCGAATCCAAATTAAATAAGTATTTAATTGTATTTTTGCGGTCAGAAAATTGAATTATGATTATCCAAAAAACACGAGAGGAAATAGAATTAATGCGCGAAAGTGCTTTAATCGTATCCAAAACATTAGGAATGATTGCTTCCGAAATCAAAGAAGGAGTTACCACATTATACTTAGACAAAAGAGCAGAAGAATTTATTCGTGATCACGGAGCTGTTCCAAGTTTTCTAGGATTATATGGTTTCCCAAATTCGCTTTGTATGAGCCCAAATGCTCAAGTGGTACACGGAATTCCTAACAATAAACCATTAGAAAGTGGAGATGTGATTTCGGTAGATTGTGGTGCTTATAAAAACGGATTCCACGGAGACCACGCTTATTCATTCGAGATTGGCGAAGTGGCTCAAGAAACCAAAAAATTATTGCAGGTTACCAAAGAATCTTTGTATGTTGGAATCCGCGAATTCAGAGCCGGAAACCGCGTGGAAGATGTGGGTAATGCCATTCAAAAATACACCGAATCTCACGGATATGGCGTAGTTCGTGAATTAGTTGGACACGGTGTTGGTCAAAAAATGCACGAAGATCCAGAAATGCCAAATTATGGTAAAAAAGGTCGTGGAAAACTATTCGTTGAAGGAATGGTAGTTGCCATCGAACCTATGATCAATATGGGAACCAAAAACATCAAACAACTCAAAGACGGTTGGACAATTCTTACTGCCGACGGAAAACCAAGCGCCCATTTTGAACACGACGTGGCCATTATTGACGGAAAACCAGAGATTTTATCGACGTTTGCTTATATCTATCAAGCTTTGGGAATTGTGAGCAATGAAGAAGATGAGTTTAGAAAAATACCATTAGTTATTTAATATTTAAACACTAATTTCACGAATTATCACGAATTCAAAATCTATAAAAATTTCTCAAATAATAAATTAATATGGATGATATTTATTTAAAAGAAGAGTCCTATAAAATTATTGGTCTTTGTATGGAGGTTCATAGAATTCTAGGTAAAGGTCACAGCGAAGTGGTTTACAAAGATGCTTTGGAATATGAATTTAAAATCAATTCCATTTGAAAGAGAGAAAATTTATGAAATTGAATATAAAGACATTATTTTACCTCGAAAATACGTTGCCGATTTTGTTGTTTATAATGAGATAATATTTGAAGTAAAAGCAATTTCACAATTAACAAATAGTGACATTAGACAAACATTAAATTATTTAGCATCATCCAAAAATAAATTAGGCTTGTTATCCAATTTTGGAGAAGATAGCCTCAAATACAAACGAATTATTTTATAATCTCAAGTTAGTGAAATTCATTTTAAGCATAAATAATTTGTGCTAATTCGTGAAATTCGTGTCTAAATTTTACCCTATGAAATCTGTGTTTAAACTCATCCTCAACACCATACCTCGTCCACTATTAATTCGTTTGAGTTATGTGGCTCGACCAATTATTGCTTTTTCTTTAAAAGGAACTAATTTCACCGATCCAATAGACGGGAAAAGTTTCAAATCGATGTTGCCCTATGGATACGAAAAACAACGCAATAATGTGCTTTCGCCAAGTACACTTTCGTTGGAAAGACACCGTTTGTTATGGATATACTTGAACGAGCAAACCGATTTTTTTACAGCCAAAAAGAAAGTTTTGCATTTTGCTCCAGAACAAGCTTTTTACAAATTGTTCCGCAAGCAAAAAAACTTGGATTACACCACAACCGATTTATTTTCGCCTTTGGCTGACGTTAAAGCAGATATTTGTAATTTGCCTTTTGAGGACAATCAATACGATGTTATTCTTTGCAACCACGTTTTGGAACACATTCCAGACGACACAAAAGCAATGCAGGAATTGTATCGTGTTTTGAAAACGGGCGGAATGGCAATTCTCCAAATTCCACAAGATTTGAAAAGAGAAACAACATTTACCGATGATACAATTACCGACCAAAAAGAACGTGCCAAAATCTTTGGACAATACGATCACGTTCGTATTTATGGTCGTGATTATTTTGACAAATTGAGAAGCATTGGTTTTACGGTTATCGAAGAAGATTACACCAATAAAATAGCTCCGGAATTGGTAGAAAAATATTGCTTGGCAAAAGGCGAAATTATTCCAGTTTGTTTTAAATAAACATAAGTTCAACCAATTTTATTTAGGCATAATATTAGCAAAGCATAATTCGTTATATTTACCATTTAATATATACAACGCTATGCTTGCTTCCTTTTTTCGAAAAATAATATTGATTTTTATAGTCACTTCGGCTGTTGCGCAAATAGAAACCGAGGTGGTTCCTCCTTATAATATCAAAACTACTACCTTCGTACAAAACAATGAAAACGTGGTTCCCATATTCGAATTAGGTTCGGGTTTCCAATTTCAATTTGATGATTTGTTCGGAAATGAAGCCAATTATTATTACGAAATTGTACACTGCGACTACAATTGGAAACCAACCGACATTCCAAAAACAGAATATTTAAAAGGCTTCGACGGACAAAGAATCCAACAATACGAGAATTCCTTTAATACCCTGCAAATCTATTCACATTATCAATTGCCTATTCCAAACCAATTTACGCAACTCCTCATTAGCGGTAATTATATTCTGAAAATTTTAGACGAAAATAAAGATATTGTATTTTCCAGAAAATTTATACTTTACGAAGATTTAGTTACCGTTCCAATGCAAATTAGACGTGCCCGAACAGCTAATTATTTGGATTACAAGCACAATATCGAATTTTCGGTAAGATCGCTCGTAATCAATTTTCAAAATCCTTTAAAAAACGTAAAAGTGGTTTTGTTTCAAAACGGACAGTTTAACACCGCCATCAAAAACATTGTTCCACAATACACCATTGGGAACGAATTAATTTATAAATACGATACCCAAACCCAATTTTGGGCAGGAAACGAGTTTTTGTATTTTGACAACAACAACATTAGATCTGCAGCCAACAATGTTTCCAGAATAGATTCCAGTAACGGAATTTATAATTCGAATTTATACACCAATAATGCCAGAGCCAATTACCCCTATTCCGTGATACCCGATGTTAATGGAAATTTTGTGGTTCGAAACATCAATGCCGAAAAAAACGAAATTGAAGCGGACTATGCCTGGGTTTACTTCAGCCTTTCAGCTCCAGCTTTTATGTCGAAAAAAGGTGTTTATGTTACTGGAATGTTCAATAATTATAGTTTGTCTCCCGAATACAAAATGGATTTCAATCCTAAAAATAACCTTTACGAGAAAGCCATTTTAGTAAAACAAGGATTTACCAATTATCAATATCAAATTGCAGATGACAAAGGAAATGTGGATGCCGAAAAAGCAATAGACGGCAATTTTTGGCAAACCGAAAATGATTATTCAATACTGGTTTATTATCGAGAAAACAGCGATCGATACGATCGAGTGATTGGTAAAGCAACCTCAAATTCGAACGTGATTACCAACTAAAAAAACATTTTTTTAAAACTGCAAAACAAACCCATTTTTTTGTAAATTTGCCATATATTAAACTCATTAGTACTCTATTACTATGGTTTCACAAATAACAAGAGGCATTAAAATATCCGTTTTGACTAGTTTTGAAGGCACCTACTTCAAAAACTACAAAATCCATTTTGCCTTTAGTTATCAAATCACCATCGAAAACCACAGCAAAGACTCCGTACAATTAGTTTCACGCCACTGGGAAATTTTCGATTCACTAAACAACAGGGAAATTGTGGATGGTGAAGGCGTAATTGGCAAAAAACCCGTTTTAAGACCTGGAGAAACCCACACCTATAATTCTGGTTGTTTGTTGTCCTCACCTTATGGCGCTATGAAAGGATTTTTCAATATGGTCAATTTTACTACCACAAAAACTTTCAAAGTTATCGTACCTACATTTCGCTTGTCTGCCCCTTTTGCTTTGAATTAACTGTCATTGCGAGGAACGTGGCAATCTGAAGCTAATCCAGCTGTCCATTATAACTCCTCGTTCCAAAAGCTTTTTTTCTAAGCAATTGCAGGAGCTCACTTTGGTCGCTCTGCCCTAGCAAGAAAAAATGGCTTTTCTCACTGCGGGGTTTTCATTACCACCTGGGCTAAATCCACAAGAACACGAACATATTTACGTCATTAATTAAATGTTTTTAAAACAATCCTTTGTACTTTTGTGAAAATTTTATAATTCTCAAAAATAAAAAGATATGCTTAAAGGATTTTTCAATACACCAAAAGCGGTAAACGAACCCGTAAAATCGTATGCACCCAATTCTCCCGAAAAAGCTGCCGTTTTAGCCGCTTATAAAACAATGTGGAATTCAAATATCGACGTTCCCTTGTACATCGGAAGCGAAGAAATCAGAACCGGAAATACCCGAAATATGACAGCTCCACACAACCATAAACACGTTGTGGGAACCTACCATCTCGCCGAAAAAGCACATGTCGAAAAAGCCATTGCCAATGCATTGGACGCCAAAGCAAAATGGGCCAATATGGCTTGGGAACAACGTGCTGCGATCTTCCTTAAAGCTGCCGAATTAATTGCCGGACCATACAGAGCTAGAATAAATGCCGCAACGATGATTGCGCAATCCAAAAATATTTTCCAAGCTGAGATTGATGCAGCCTGCGAATTGATCGATTTTTTGCGTTTCAACGTGGAATTTATGACTCAAATTTACGGCGACCAACCCAAATCAAATTCTGATGTTTGGAACAGATTAGAATACCGTCCGCTAGAAGGTTTTGTATATGCCATTACACCTTTCAACTTTACTGCCATTGCAGGAAATCTTCCGGCAAGTGCAGCGATGATGGGAAATGTCGTGATTTGGAAACCTAGTGACAGCCAAGTTTTCTCCGCAAAAATCATCATCGATGTTTTCAAAGAAGCTGGAGTTCCTGATGGCGTTATCAACGTTGTTTTTGGCGACGCTTTGATGATTACCGATACCGTTTTGGCCAGTCGTGATTTTGCTGGAATACATTTTACGGGCTCTACTCATGTATTCAAAGATATTTGGGCAAAAATTGGAGCCAATATTCATCACTATAAAACCTACCCAAGAATTGTGGGTGAAACTGGCGGAAAAGACTTTATTTTGGCGCATCCAAGTGCCAACGTGAAGCAAGTTGCCACCGGAATTGTTCGTGGTGCTTTCGAGTTTCAAGGTCAAAAATGTTCAGCCGCTTCAAGAGCTTATGTTCCAAAAAGTATGTGGTTAGATCTAAAAAAACAATTAATCACCGATGTGAAATCAATGAAAATGGGATCGCCGGAAGATTTTGGTAATTTCATCACAGCGGTAATCCACGAAGGTTCTTTCGATAAATTGGCAAGTTTTATTGACCAAGCCAAAAAAGATGCAGATGCCGAAATAATCGTTGGTGGAAATTATGACAAATCTGTTGGATATTTTGTTGAACCAACCATAATCGTGACCACAAATCCGCATTATGTCACAATGGAAACCGAATTGTTTGGACCAATCCTGACGCTTTATGTTTATGAAGATGATCAATGGGAAGAAACACTAAAACTGGTAGACTCCACTTCAGAATATGCCTTGACAGGAGCTGTTTTTAGCCAAGACCGTTACGCAATTGAAGAAGCAACAATAGCTTTGCAAAACGCAGCAGGAAATTTCTACATCAACGACAAACCAACCGGAGCCGTTGTGGGAATGCAACCATTTGGTGGAGCAAGAGCTTCTGGAACCAATGACAAAGCGGGTTCAGCATTAAACTTATTGCGTTGGGCTTCGCCAAGAACCATCAAGGAAACTTTTGTAACCCCGGAAGATTATAGATACCCTTTTTTGGGAGAATAATTTGGATTTACGAAGTTAAATATACGAAATACGATATTTAAAAAACCCACAAGAATCATGTTATTTGAGTCCTTGTGGGTTTTGTGTTTTAATCCTAAAAGTCTCTAAAAAGGCAAACTATTAAAAAACATAATTTGAAATTGAGTTCTGCTGGAGTTTTGCTGAATTTGCGACATTACACCTAATTCCATTTTCAAACTTTTACTGAAGCAATAGCCAAGGCCTCCATAAATACGATCTCTGTCAAAATAAGCAGGACCTTCGGTATTGATAAAAATTTCATTATAGGCAGAAGCATAAATAGTGTTTTTCTCCATTTCTTTTTTGTTGATTGGAACATTCAAAGACAGAAAATAACGCAGGCGCATTTTGAAATCATCTTCAATAAATCGTTGCTCAAAACGATATCTGTGTTGGACATTAACTCTTCCAAATTGTTGTTTCGTTAAGAATTGCTGAAAAATTCTGTGTTCGTTGGTGTTCAATTTTTCATCCGTTCCCGCGCTATAAGGTTCTGAATGAATATAGGCATAACCTAACAATAGGTTATTATTGTTTTCGGATAAATTGTAACCAATTCCTGTTCTCAAAAGCAATTGTTCAAGGTCTCCGGCGAAATTATAATTCCGATATTGCACTTCGTTGTGCCAATTCCATCGATTGTTGATTTTTTGGTTACCAAAATAAAGAAACCAGTTCCCTGTGTCTGTTTTTTGCGCATTGACATTGGTAGCTAAAAATAACACCAACAACAAGCAAAAGGATTGTAATTTATTCATCAATTAATTATTAAGTTAAAAATTCAAATTGCTAACAAATTTTATACCACAAACTTCAAAGGCAAATGCACCACTTTCTTAGTCTCAAAAAATTCGTCTTCAAAAAAATCAGCTAAATTATATTCCGTGGCTTTCGGAAAATCCTTTAATTCTTCGGTTAAATCGCCGCCTTTGAGATAGAGAATTCCATTCCTGAGTTCGTGTTTGCTCTTTTTCTTGATTTTGTCTTTTATCCAAGACACAAAATCAGGCATATTAGTCACGGCTCGACTCACGATAAAATCGAAATCACCTTTTACCAATTCGGCACGCAATTGTTCGGCTTTCACATTTTTGAGTTCCAACGCATCGGCAACAGCCTGAACGACTTTTATTTTTTTGGCAATCACATCAATTAGATAGAAACGGGTTTCTGGAAAAAGAATCGCCAAGGGAATTCCAGGAAATCCGCCACCAGTTCCAACATCGAGAACATAAGTTCCTGGTTCGAATTTGATGACTTTGGCAATTCCCAAGGAATGCAAAATGTGTTTGGTGTATAATTCGTCAATATCTTTACGGGAAATGACGTTGATTTTGGCATTCCAATCGTGGTATAAAAAATCCAGTTTTGCGAATTGTTCTTTCTGAATATCAGTTAAATAAGGAAAATACTTTTGAATCTCGTCCATTGTTATAAATTTTAACAAAAGTACAGTTTTTAGTTCTGAATATTTAACGCAATTTTGCACATTGAAAATTTATAATAATTATCTTTGCTCAATATATAAAAATCAACAATGAACCACGTCACCCCGACATTTGCAAAGCAAGACAATCTAAAGTTTTTTAGAACGCTTAACTCTCGGGTGAACAGCTACTTCAAAGAAAACAACATACCAAAAACTGGTAACTGGAAAATCCATTTAAAAACTGTAATTCTTTTTACTGTTTTTCTGGTTCCTTATTTTTTGATACTTACTCTACCAATGCCTTTTTGGATTCATTTGTTGTTAACCATTGTTATGGGAATTGGAATGGCAGGAATTGGAATGAACGTAATGCACGATGCTAATCACGGTTCTTATTCAACCAAAAGTTGGGTAAATAATTTTATGGGAGGAACGATATATGTTTTAGCAGGAAATGTTCACAATTGGCAAGTGCAGCACAATGTTTTACACCATACATACACGAACATTATCGGTCACGACGAAGACTTGGAAGCAGGAAGAATTATGCGTTTTTCTAAAGAAGCTGAATGGCATAAATTTCATAAATTCCAACAATATTATGCCGTGTTTTTATATGGCTTATTAACTTTCAATTGGGCAATCACTACTGATTTCAAGCAAATGAGAAGTTACCTAAAAAGAAAATTATCTTATGGCGAACCAAAAAGCCCAAAAACTCTTTGGACAACATTAATCATTACAAAAATCATTTACATAGCCATCTGGATTGTTTTACCAATTGTTATCGGAATCACTTGGTGGAAAGTTTTGATTGGATTTTTTGTGATGCATTACACTGCCGGATTAATCTTGAGTATCGTGTTCCAATTGGCACACGTAGTTGACGAAGCTGCTAATCCAATTCCAAATCAGGAAGGTGAAATGGAAAATACTTGGGCTATTCACCAGTTGTTTACCACGGTAAATTTTGCACCAAAAAACAAAATCGTGAACTGGTACACCGGAGGATTGAATCACCAAATTGAACACCATATTTTTCCACATATCAGTCACGTACACTATAATAAAATTTCCAAAATTGTAAAAGAAACGGCCAAAGAATGTCAATTGCCCTATTACGAATACAAAACTTTTACAGCTGCAGTTTTGGCCCATTTCAAACATTTGAAAGAACTGGGAATGAAACCCGCTTTGCAATAAAAAATAAATAACCAACTTTATAAATTAAAATTACATTTAATGAACAATTTGCTTTCAGACAGAATCAATAATTTAGCTACATCACAAACATTAGCTATGGCTGCATTAGCCAGAGAATTAAAAGCACAAGGAAAAGATATCATCAGTTTAAGTTTGGGTGAACCTGATTTCAACACACCTGATTTTATCAAAGAAGCTGCCAAAAAAGCTATCGACGAAAACTACAGCACTTACTCTCCAGTAGATGGTTACGGTGACTTGAAAGAAGCTATTTGCAGAAAATTTAAAAGAGACAACGGATTGGATTACAAACCATCCCAAATCGTAGTTTCAACAGGAGCAAAACAATCTTTATACAACATTGCCCAAGTAATGTTAAACGACGGTGACGAAGTTATTTTGCCAGCACCTTACTGGGTTTCTTACTTCGAAATCGTAAAATTATCAGGTGGAGTTCCTGTAGAAGTTCCAACTTCTGTAGATACTGATTTCAAAATCACTCCAGCGCAATTAGAAGCAGCTATCACACCAAAAACAAAAATGATGTGGTTCTCTTCTCCTTGTAATCCTTCAGGATCTGTTTACAATAGAGAAGAACTTACCGCTTTGGCTAAAGTATTAGAAAAATATCCAAACATAATAGTAGTTGCAGACGAAATCTACGAGCACATCAATTTCTCTGGAACTTTTTGCAGTATTGGATCTATTCCTGGAATGTTAGAAAAAACAGTTACCGTAAATGGAGTTGCCAAAGCTTTCGCAATGACAGGATACAGAATCGGTTACATCGGAGCACCAGAATTTATCGCAAAAGCATGTACAAAAATTCAAGGACAAGTAACTTCAGGAGCAAATTCAGTGGCGCAACGTGCCACAATTACTGCTGTAGATGCTGATCCAAGCGTTTTGAATCATATGGTTCAAGCGTTCCACAGTCGTAGAGATTTAGTGGTTGGATTATTAAAAGAAATTCCAGGAATTAAAATAAACGTTCCAGAAGGAGCATTTTATGTATTCCCAGACGTTTCTTCTTTCTTCGGAAAAACTTTGAAAGGAACTAAAATCGACAATGCAAATGACGTTTCTATGTATCTTTTGGCCGAAGCTTGCGTGGCTACAGTTACAGGAGATGCTTTTGGAAATCCAGATTGTATCCGTTTTTCATATGCAACTAGCGAAGATCAATTGATCGAAGCATTAAAAAGAATTAAAGACGCTTTAGCAGGATAAGCTAAACTTCTCTTTTAATACCAAAGGCCTCAAGAATTTCTTGGGGCTTTTTTTTGGCGTGACCACAAGGGTCGGGCTATCCGTTGTATCTTTTATTCCGCTATCGCTCCATAAAAGGATGCCACTATTATCCCTCACGCAAATCGTACTAATAAACAATTTTACAAAAAATCCAATCCCGAATTAGAAATCTTGAATAATTTATAGGAACTTTGCAAACTTTTTTAGGCGAAAACCTAAAAGCATAAAGTTTTAGAAATTTACAAATTATCATCAGTAAATAGATGAAGAAGAAAATAGAGATATTAGCTCCTGCCAAAGATTTGATTCATGGAATGGCAGCCATAAACAGCGGTGCCGATGCAGTTTACATCGGAGCACCTCAATTTGGTGCCCGTTCCAATGCACACAATTCGCTAGAAGATGTGGCAGAATTAGTAAAATATGCACATTTATTCAATGCGCAGGTTTTTGTGGTCATCAACACCATTTTATACGACAACGAACTCGAAACCTGCCGTCAGATGATCTGGCAATTGTACGATATAGGAGTCGACGCGCTGATTGTTCAGGATATGGCGATTATGGAAATGGAATTGCCTCCTATCGTTTTGCACGCCAGTACGCAAGCTAACAATCGCGATGCCAATAAAATCAAATTCCTGAAAGATGCTGGAATGAAACGTGTGGTTTTGGCGCGCGAATTAAACTTACACCAAATCAAAGAAATCAGCGATGCTAGTGATGTGGAACTGGAATTTTTCGTGACGGGAGCACTCTGTGTTTCTTTCAGCGGGAATTGCTATATGAGTGTTGCCAATGGCGAACGCTCTGCCAACCGTGGTTCCTGTGCACAAAACTGTCGTTTGCCATACAACCTTATCGACGGTCACGGCGAGACTTTAATCAAAAACAGTCACTTGCTTTCCATCAAGGATTTTGATGTTTCAGATCAGATTTCAAATCTGATTGAAGCTGGAGTTATTTCTTTTAAAATCGAAGGTCGTCTAAAAGATATTGTTTACGTAAAAAACAACGTTTCTTACTTACGTCAAAAACTGGATGCTTTTCTGGAAAACGACAACAGCGGTAAATACACCAAAGCTTCTTCTGGAAAATGCACTTATACTTTCGAATCGGCTTTGAACAAAAGTTTCAACCGAGGATATACCGATTATTTTGTCAATGAAAGACACCAATCCATTGGTTCTTGGGAAAGTCCAAAATCGAAAGGACAATACATTGGTAAATTGATTAAAACTACTGGAAACGCTTACGAAATCGAAAACGGTGAATTTCTGAACAATGGTGACGGACTATGTTTCATCAACGAAAACAACGAAGCCGACGGAATTTATGTCAACAAAGTCGAAAACGGCCTGGTATATCCAAATGTGTTGAAAGAAATCAAACCCGGAACATTCATTTACCGAAATAATGATGCGGCTTTCATCAAAATCGTGGAACGCGAAGACAGTGCCGTTCGAAAAATAAGCACAACTTTATTGTTGTCCGAAAACGAAAACGGTTTTGAATTGATCGCCACCGATGAAGACGGAAACGTGAGCACCGTAAAATTGATTCATCCAAAAGAAAGAACGAAAAACAACGAATCTATTGAGGCGAATTTCAAAATCAATTTGGCAAAAACAGGTTTCACGCCTTACACCGCCGATGAAATAACAATTATGTTCTCTGAAAACTGGTTCCTTCCTATTTCTAAAATCAACGAAATGCGAAGAACGGTTTTCGAACAATTATCCGAAATTCGTTTGGCCAATTACAAGCGCCACGAACACCAATTAGTCAAAACATCACATCCTTATCCGGAAACCAAACTGGATTTTATGTACAATGTTTCGAACAAATTGGCGCGTAAATTCTACGAACGTCACGGCGTTACCGAAATAGAAAAAGCATTTGAACTGCAATGGGACCCAGGAAAATCACGTGTGATGACCACCAAATACTGCATCAAATACGAACTGGAAAAATGTCCAAAGTATCACAAAGACACGATGGAAACCAAACTCAAAGAACCTTTGGTATTGAAACAGGGCGAACTGGAATACAAACTCAAATTCAACTGCAAACCCTGCGAAATGGAAATTTGGGAAAAAGATGCCGAATTTGAAATCGAGGAAGACCACTTTCATTAAAAACACTTAACCGCAAAGTTCGCTAAGGCTTACACAAGGTTCACAAAGATTTATTTTAAAATCTTTGTGAACCTTTTCTTTTGTCCAAAAACAAGAACTTTATGTTCTTCGCGTAAATCTTAGCAAACTTTGCAGTTAAAAGCATTTTTCATTACTTTTACTTCACCATTATATTTTCAACATTACAAAATTAAATTATGAAAATACTCCTCCTCGGTTCAGGCGAATTAGGCAAAGAATTTGCAATCGCTGCGCAACGCATCGGGCAAACTGTAATAGCTGTTGACAGTTATGAAAATGCACCCGCAATGCAAGTTGCTCACGGTTTTGAAGTCATCAATATGCTCGATGGCGAAGCGTTAGACCGCATCGTAGCCAAACACAAACCCGATTTTATCGTTCCCGAAATAGAAGCCATCCGCACCGAGCGTTTTTATGATTACGAAAAACAAGGTATTACTGTAGTTCCATCGGCAAAAGCAGCTAATTTCACAATGAACCGTAAAGCAATTCGCGATTTGGCAGCCAAAGAATTGGGTTTAAAAACAGCCAATTACCGTTACGCAACAACTGCCGAAGAATTAAGTAAAGCAGTCGAAGAAATTGGAATTCCTTGTGTGATAAAACCCTTGATGTCTTCTTCAGGAAAAGGACAATCAACTATCAAAACCGAAGCCGATATAGAAAAAGCGTGGAATTATGCCGTGGAAGGTTCGCGTGGCGATGTGGTAGAAGTAATTGTGGAAGCATTTGTAAAATTCAATTCCGAGATTACTTTATTGACCGTAACGCAAAATAACAATCCAACGCTTTTTTGTGCACCAATTGGTCATAGACAAGAACGTGGAGATTATCAGGAAAGCTGGCAGCCCGCCAAAATTTCGGACTCAGGTTTATACGAAGCCCAAGATATGGCCGAAAAAGTTACCGAAGCTTTGGGTGGCGCAGGACTTTTTGGAGTCGAATTTTTTCTAACCGATGATGGTGTTTATTTCTCCGAATTATCTCCAAGACCTCACGACACTGGAATGGTGACTTTGGCAGGAACACAAAATTTCAATGAATTCGAATTGCATTTACGTGCCATTTTAAGCCTGCCAATTTTTGAAATTACATTGGAAAAATCGGGAGCGAGTGCCGTAATCTCCGCTTCGGAAAACAGCAACAATCCAACTTATTCTGGTCTCGAAAAAATTGCGGCTTTGCCTAAAACTGATTTTAGAATCTTCGGAAAACCTAGCTCTAGACCATACCGACGTATGGGCGTATCATTAGTAAGTGAAAGTCTCGAAACTCCCATGGAAGAAGTTGTTGAAAAAGCCAAAAATGCAGCGGCATTGGTACAAGTAAATTATTAAAAGATTGATACTAAAAAAAATCAACCACAAATTACACAAATTAGCACAAATTTTTAAGTATAATAATTGGTGGAAATTTGTGTAATTTGTGGTTAAATAAAAGCTATGCCTTTAATATTAGATAATCTTTCCAAACACATTAAGCTGACTCCACAAGAGCAGGAACTCTTTTTGTCTAAAACAGAAATCCGTCAATACAAAGCAAAAACTATTTTGCTCAATGCTGGCGAAGTTTGCAAGACTTCCTATTTTGTGAATTCGGGTTTGTTGAGAAGTTTCAACATCAATGATAATATTGTCGAACACGTTTTGAGTTTTGCCTGTAGCGGTTGGTGGATTAGTGATATGTATAGTTTGCTTTCGCAAAAACCAGGAAACCTTTTTATTCAGGTTCTGGAAGATGCTGAAATTGTTTTATTGTCAAAAGAAAATCAGGAAATGCTGTTTCAGGAAATACCCAAACTCGAACGATTTTTCAGGATTCTAACCGAAAATTCATTAGTGGCACATCAGGAACGATTAATGGATAATTTGAGTTTAACCACAGAAGAACGCTTCGAAAAATTTTGCAACAAACACCGCGACTTAATCCAGAAAGTTCCTCAAAAACAAATTGCCTCTTATTTGGGCGTAACTCCCGAATTTTTCAGCAAAATGAAAAGTAAAATGCTGCGAAAGTAGTTTTCAGTCCCAGTCGCAGTTTTCAGCACTATCAAATGCCAACTGTGACTGAAAACTGAGACAAAAAACCGCCAACTAACTTTCTTAATCTACATTAAGTGCCTTTTGCTTACTTCTAACGTAAATTTGTATAACAAAAAACAACTAAATTTATTTATTATGAAAACTACAGTTTTACACAAAGCAGATACAAGAGGACACGCAGATCACGGATGGCTAAACGCTTACCATAGTTTTAGTTTTGCCAGTTGGTACAACCCAGATAGAATTCAATTCGGAATGTTGCGCGTTTTAAATGACGATACCGTGGCTGCAGGAATGGGTTTTGGCACACACCCTCACGACAATATGGAAATTATTACCATTCCGTTGGAAGGTGATTTAGCCCACAAAGACAGTATGGGAACTGAATCGACCATAAAAACTGGTGATATACAAGTAATGAGTGCGGGAACCGGAATTCAACACAGCGAATTCAATCCAAATGCAGATCAACGCACCAAACTTTTTCAGATTTGGGTATTCCCAAAAACTAGAAATGTAACACCTCGTTACCAACAAATCACTTTGGACACTACGGAACAAAAAAACAATTTTGCTCAGATATTATCTCCAAATCCTGATGATGCTGGAGTTTGGATTCATCAAGATGCTTGGTTTCATTTGGCTGATTTTAGCGCAGGATTTGCTAAAACATACGAATTAAAAAAAGAAGGAAACGGTCTTTATGTTTTTGTAATTTCCGGAACAATCACTGTTGACGGTCAAGAATTGGAAACCCGTGACGGTTTAGGCATCACTGATTTTAAAACTTTGGATATCAAAGCAACAACCGATGCTAAATTTTTATTAATGGAAATCCCTATGAAACAATAAATCTGAAAACAATGGAAGAAGTAATAGGTATAGAATTAAACGGCACAAAAGGCCAATTTTATGTTTCGGTTGACGGAAAACAAGAAGGAATAATGACTTTTGTCTTTGCAGGAAGCGACAAGATAATCATTGACCACACCGAAGTCAATCCGGGCAACAACGGTAAAGGTTATGGCAAAAAAATGGTAGCCAAAGCGGTGGAATATGCCAGAGAAAAAAACATTAAAATCATTCCGCTTTGTCCTTTTGCCAAAAAAGTTTTCGACAAAACTCCTGAGTTTAAAGACGTTTTATAATCATCAAATTATTTAAAATTGAAGTATGGAAAATCTTTTGGAAAATGATATAACGGGAACTATTGGCACACAAAAATATTTGTGTACCATTTCTTGGCGTAACGGCAAATTACTGATGGATGAACCCGAAAGCATTGGTGGAAATGATTTGGGACCTGACCCTTTTTCTACGCTTTTAGCATCTTTGGCGGGTTGTACCTTGTCTACTTTGCGAATGTATATTGACCGGAAAGCTTGGGATATTCCAGAAATAAATATTTCCTTAAATTTGACACAGGAAAACGAAGGCGAATTGGTGACAACCATTTCCAAGACCATCACTTTTTCGACAGAAATTAGTGATGAGCAAAAAGAACGATTGCTTTTCATTGCAGAAAAGTGCCCCATTTCCAAGATTTTGAAAAACACGATAAACCTAAAAACTTCTTTATAAAATGGATCCAGACAACTTAAAAAAAGAATATACCAACGGCGAGGTGACCGTGGTATGGCAATCCGGCAAATGCATTCATTCCGGAAATTGCGTTAGAAACAATCCCGATGTTTTTCAACCTAAAGAGAAACCTTGGATAAAAATCGATGGCTCTTCTACTGAAAAAATAATTGAAACCGTTCAAAAATGCCCATCTGGCGCTTTAACGTTTTACAAAAACAAGTAAAATACTATATTTACCTATTCATTCAAAAACCGGAAAACTAAATTAGTTCTGCGGTTTTTTTTCGTTCTTAATCTAGGTTAAGTGCTTCGTCGGAATTGCCACCTTAAATTTGCCTTATCAAAATGAAATAACAATTTAAAAATAAAATTATGGCAACTACAAAATGGGCAATTGACCCGACACACTCAGAAATTGGTTTTAAAGTAAAACACATGATGTTTACTAACGTTTCAGGAAAATTTGGAACTTATGATGCAACAATCGCAACAGAAGACGACAACTTCGAAAATGCAGCTATTGAATTTTCAGCAGATATCGATTCTATCAGTACGAACAACACCGACAGAGACAATCACTTGAAAAGTGGCGATTTTTTTGACGCTGAAAACCATCCAAAATTAACTTTCAAAGCATCTTCTTTTACCAAAGATGGAGATGATTATGAATTAACCGGAGATTTGAGTATTAAAGACGTAACAAAATCAGTAAAATTCCCTGTTGAATTCAGCGGATTGATGAAAGACCCTTGGGGAAACACCAAAGCTGGATTGAACATTTATGGCAAAATCAACCGTAAAGATTGGGGATTGAACTGGAACTCGGCTCTAGAAACTGGTGGCGTTTTGGTAGGTGAAGAAGTTAAATTGAACATTGAATTGCAATTAATAAAACTATAATTCCACACTTTATCGAGTTACCAGATAAACCCTTACCGTAAAAAAGTAAGGGTTTGCTTTTTTGAATATTTTATAAATTTGTTTTTTTACTATTTATTAGTGCTTCCAGTAATTCAGACATATCAACTACAGCATAAGTAGAAGAATAATCAGAAACTGCATAAGGCAATATAAGACTGTTATTGTGAATTAGCGAACCACAGGAATAGACCACATTCGGAACATAGCCTTCGCGCTCTTCTTCTAAAGGGGTAAGCAGAGGTTCAGAAAGTCTTCCAATTTCTATGGAGGGATCATCCAGATCCAAGAGTGATGCTCCTACACAATACTGCCTCATAGCACCTACTCCGTGAGTTATCACAAGCCAACCTTCTTCTGTCCATAATGGTGATCCACAATTCCCAACTTGCGTGTATTCCCAAGGGTATTCTGGCCTTTGAATCAATAGCGGATTCTTCCATTCGTTGGGTCGTACTGAATACATTAGATAATTATTAACTCCATCTAACCTGGCCAACATTGCAAATTTTCCGTTTATTTTTTTGGGAAATAAAGCCATCCCTTTTCCTTGTGAACCTTCGCCATACAATGGCATCACACGAAACGTATAAAAATCTTCAGTAGTGATTAATTTTGGCAGTATGGAATGTCCATTATAGGCGGTGTATGTTCCCATTACACTCTCAGAACCATCATCATCAACAAAACGAACAAAACGAGCATCTTCAATTCCTCGACTTTCTGTTTCCGAAATTGGAAAAATCACACGTTCCGAAATATCGGAATCGCGCTTGAATTCAATATCATAAAAAGAGTCCATCAACCAAATCACTTCTTCATAGGCTTCTCTTTTCTCTTTACTAATAATTGGATTAGCTAGCTCTAAAGACAACGCATTTTTAAAAACAGAATATTCGAATACTTCAGGCAAATCATTCAGGATAGTGGAATAAATATCCAAGGTGTGCATTTCAGCCAATTTGGACAAAAAGCGTTTTTTGTTAAACATCATTTTGTGTAACATCTCGGCCTTTTCAATATCATCGCCAATGCGCATCATCCTTAGATTGTTGTCCTTGTCGATAATTCCCCTTCTAAATACGATGGACGAAACGTGTCCTTCTCCAGTAGCCCGAAAGGAAATGACCACGCGTACCTCTCCTTTTTCTAGACCCGATTGATCAAAATCTTGCACCATTGAAGGATTAAAAAAAGCCGAAGATTCGATGGAATATTCCATAGTAAGATAAGAACCAATAAGCATTTTCTTGTCTTCTGACAGCTCTGTTTCACTGATTTGCATCTCGGCAATCAAGCCACTAATGTTCTCATAATGCTTATAAAAAATAGATGAAATACTTCGATGGCGTCTGGAAAATCCTCTATTGATTTGTTCCAATATATGGCAAACATCAAAATTGTTCATCACTAAAATACGATTAACCAGATCTTTAGTCCTCTGTTCTCCGCTATAGAAGTACCTAGCAACAACCCTACTAGAATCGGGCAAAAACTTAATATTTTTTCGGGTGACAGAGACTTTCATAAAATAAAATTTAATTTAAAACACAAATAAGTAAATACACATAAGTTGCAACAAAAAAACATCCGATTTATTATCCCTTATCAAAATGTCGGTCAAAAAACATTCAACCTTCCTTTTGCATAAAAGACGTTTTGACTAAAATAAGAACTATACTTTTTCAGTTTTGGCGACTCTATATCAAATAGTTGAAACCAAGTACTGGTCATATCATTTTGGAAAATAAAGTCCTAAAAGAGTGAAAACTGTTTTTTTCGCAGGCAATACTTTCAAATATACAAAATTAATAATTTAGAAAATTGATTTTTAACTAATTACACCTTGCACTCATATTCAATATTCTTCTAAAAAAAACATATAAGACCATAGAAGGGAAAATTCTTTTTGAGAGTTTTGTTCGACAGTAAAAGATTAAATTAAAGGCAGAACAACTGTTCTTGATATGCAAAAAATCGCTGCTCCTAAAAAAAATACTATTTTTGCATCCCGATTTAATCTTTAAATCATTCAATCTTTAAATTAAAAATATGAAAGCATACGTTTTTCCAGGTCAAGGAGCTCAATTCACAGGAATGGGCAAAGACTTATATGATAATTCTGAATTAGCAAAATCACTTTTCGAAAAAGCCAATGAAATTCTAGGTTTCCGCATTACAGACATTATGTTTGAAGGAACAGCCGAGGAATTGAAAGAAACTAAAGTTACCCAACCGGCAATTTTCTTGCATTCGGTAATTTTGGCCAAAACCTTGGAAGATTTCAAACCAGAAATGGTAGCAGGACATTCTTTGGGCGAATTTTCAGCTTTGGTTGCCAATGGTGTTTTGTCGTTTGAAGACGGATTAAAATTAGTTTCACAACGCGCATTAGCAATGCAAAAAGCTTGTGAAATCAAACCTTCGACAATGGCAGCAGTTCTAGGATTAGCCGACAACATCGTGGAAGAAGTTTGCGCTTCAATCGACGGAATTGTTGTAGCTGCAAATTACAACTGTCCGGGACAATTAGTGATTTCAGGAGAAACTTCTGCAGTAGAAATAGCCTGCGAAGCAATGAAAGTTGCCGGCGCAAAAAGAGCTTTATTATTACCCGTTGGTGGTGGTTTTCACTCGCCAATGATGGAACCGGCAAGAGAAGAATTGGCCGCAGCTATTGAAGCAACTACATTTTCGACGCCAATTTGTCCAGTGTATCAAAACGTAACCGCAGCAGCCGTTTCTGATGCTAACGAAATCAAGAAAAACTTAATTATCCAATTGACAGCTCCAGTAAAATGGACACAATCCGTGCAACAAATGATTGCCGATGGAGCGACTTTGTTTACCGAAGTTGGCCCAGGAAAAGTCCTAGCCGGATTAATTGGAAAAATTGATAGAGAAGCTGCGACAGCGAACGCTTAAAAAGTATTCAGTGGTCAGTTTTTAGTGATCCGTTTATAAATAGAGTCCTCATAAACCTATGTTTGTGGGGATTTTTTTACTTTGGTTTAATAGCTACAATTGCTTCGCTTCCTCGCAATGATTATTGATTATTCCAGTAATCAAATAATTCTGATTCATTTTTTCAAAGAAAATATACCAAGTGGTTCGATTGTTAGAATTGTAAAAAATGTATCTGGAACCTAGGTATTTTAGGCTTTTTGGACTTAATCTATGTGGACTTAATTTAATGTTTTCTGGAACTGCATCGTAAATTTTCGAAACATATTCATCGGCTGTTTCGATAAAACCAAAATATTCTTTTTTGTACAAAATACGAACCAAATCATCCAAGAAATCAATTACGTGTGGCGTAAAAACAACTTTTATTTTCCCCACCATTCTCTAATTCTTCTAATAGATTCGGCTTTGGCTTCTTCGAGAGTATAACCATTTTTAAATTCTTCATCAAAATCAAAAGTGGCTCTATCAATTCCTTTCGATTTAAGTTTTGAAGATTCATAAGTCACAGCAGGTTCTTCTACTTTGGTTATTTTCGGATTTTCTTTTTTAGGATTCATAACTGTTGTTTTACGTAACGAATTTACAACTAATTCTTTATACCAAAAAATCCTAAATTACCAACTTGATAATTTAGGATTCTTGTTTAACTGCAATCTGCAATCTGATTACTGCTGTCTAACCTTCTGTTCCCATTTCCAAGCACTTGCCATTGCTTCTTCTAATGTTAATTCCGATTTCCAACCCAAAACATTGTTGGCTTTATCGGTATTAGCATAAGCCGAAGTAATATCGCCTTCTCTGCGAGGCACTATTTTATAAGGCAGTTTTTGTCCGCTTACTTTCTCGAATGCGTGAATCACTTCCAGAACCGAGCTTCCGGTTCCTGTTCCCAGATTGAAAATCTCGACCTTGTCTAAATTCTTTTTATCCAATAAACGTTTAATTGCAATAACGTGAGCTTTCGCCAAATCGACTACGTGAATGTAATCGCGAATGCAAGTTCCGTCTGGAGTAGGATAATCATCACCGAAAACTGATAATTCATTTCGTAAACCCAATCCGGTTTGAGTGATAAACGGTACTAAATTCTGAGGAACTCCCAATGGCAATTCACCAATTTCGACTGATGGATGCGCTCCAATCGGGTTGAAATAACGCAACAAAATTGCATTGATATTGGTAACTCTGGCAGTATCAGTTATGATTTCTTCGCCTATTTGTTTGGTATTTCCGTAAGGCGACATTGCCGTTTGAATGGCTGCATCTTCAGTAATAGGCATTTTTTCGGCTTGACCGTAAACCGTACAAGATGAACTAAAAATAAAGTTAGATTCAGGTAGTTTTTGTAATTCTTGAAGCAAATAAACCAAGCTGTTGATGTTGTTTTCATAATACAGCAATGGATTTCCAACACTTTCACCAACCGCTTTGGAAGCCGCAAAATGAATTACTCCCGAAATATCTTGGTGCTTTTTGAAAAAATCCTGAACTTTTGCTTTATCACGCAAATCCAACTTTTCGAAAAGCGGTTTTTTGTTAGTGATGGCAACAATTCCTTTTAAAACTTCTTCCGAAGAATTCGAAAGATCATCAACGATCACAACTTCAAAACCTTGATTTTGCAATTCAACCACGGTATGCGAACCGATAAAACCCAATCCTCCTGTTACTAGTATTTTCATATTTATTTTTTTATATCGTAGGTAATTTAAAAGCTTGTCTGGCAATGAGTACCCATTTGCTTTTTTGCTTTTGCCAAACCAGCATTATCCCAATTTTTATATCTTTATCTATTCCTCCATCTTTGGTGTGAGCTACTAAATTATGTCGTACTACGGCATTATCTCCAACAATTTCAATAGTTTGATTTTGAAACTCAATGGTTACGAAATCTGATTCTCCATTCGCTATTTTTTCTATAAACACCTCTTGGTTTTGCACCAGTCCACTAGAATGTCCATAACTCAACCCTGTTGAAGTTAGCTCCTTCAATTTAGCTCCATTGGCATCAATCATTGCTTGACGCAAAGTTTCGACACGAGTAGCAACAGCTATTTCGTCTTTAGATTTATTCTGAGCCAAACCTGAAAACTGAAAAAAAACTAGGGCTAGTGTTGCTAAAAAATATTTCATATGTTGATATTTATTGTTTTTCATTGGTCATATGTAATTCGCATATCATCATTGGTGTTTATCTCATCGGTTATTATTTTATTTTGGTATTCGATGACTTTCAATTGCGACCAATTATCGGTTATGCTCATTTCATTATTATTTATTTAAAAATTCTAAAACTGAATCTGTAATAAACTTGATTTGCTCATCGTCTAATTCGGTGTGCATTGGCAAGGCAATTACTTCTTTTACCAATTGATTGGTCACCGGAAAATCCTCTTCTTTGTAACGAGAATCAACGTAGGCTTTTTGCGAATGCAATGGAATTGGATAATAAATCGCACAAGGAATGCCTTTGTCTAACAAGTGTTGCATCAAGGCATCTCGGTCAGCATCTATAATTCTCAACACATATTGATGAAAAACGTGACAGTCGCAAATCTCGCAAATACTTGGTGCGATGATGTTTTTGTGTCCTTCAAAAGCCGCAGTATATTTTCTGGCAGCATTTTGACGTGCCGTATTGTATTCGTCTAACAAAGGTAATTTGGCATTCAAAACCGCAGCTTGAATACTGTCTAATCTTGAATTTACGCCAACCACATCATGATGATAACGTTCGTACATTCCGTGGTTTACGATTCCTCTAATTTTGTGTGCCAAAGCATCGTCATTAGTAAAAATAGCTCCTCCATCACCATAACAGCCCAAATTTTTGGAAGGGAAAAATGAGGTAGAACCAACATTTCCAATCACTCCTGCTTTCTTTTTGGTTCCGTCAGAAAACTTGCAATTAGCACCAATAGCTTGTGCATTGTCTTCAATTACATACAAGTTATGTTCTTTGGCAATAGACATAATCGCTTCCATATTGGCAGCACGACCAAACAAATGTACTGGCACAATGGCTTTGGTTTTTGGTGTAATCGCTTTTTTGATGGCTTCGATAGAAATATTCATATTTACCATATCGACATCGACCAAAACTGGTGTGAGTTGCAACAAAGCGATTACTTCAACTGTTGCGGCAAAGGTAAAATCGGCAGTAATTACCTCATCGCCTGGTTTTAAATCCAGTCCCATCATAGCAATTTGCAAAGCATCGGTTCCGTTGGCACAAGGAATTACGTGCTTAACATCAAGATATTCTTCTAGGTTTTTTTGAAATTGGTGAACTTGCGGTCCGTTAATGTAGGTGTTGGTGTCAAGAACTTCTTGGATTGAAGTGTTTACGGTATCTTTTATTTTATCATATTGACTTTTCAAGTCAACCATTTGCAATTTTTTCATTTAATCTTTTATTTAAAGTTCATTTAAAACAAAATTCACATAGCGCATCAAGTTTTAAATTCAGAACAAAAATAGGGATTTTAGGAGAATGATTTTATAGATATTTAAAAGAAAACGTATTTTAGCCGCAGAAATTTTTTGATATGCTTTTTCTCTACAACATAATTGTTCAAATTGCGAATTTTTCATTGAAAATCGTCGCTCAATTCAGCCCAAAAATTAAACTTTTTATTGATGGTCGGAAACCTGTTTTTGAAATTTTAAAATCTAAAATAAAGCCAACAGACAAAACCATTTGGTTTCACGCTGCTTCTCTTGGCGAATATGAGCAAGGTTTGCCCGTGATTGAAAAAATAAAACAAAAATTCCCAAATCATAAAATCGTGATTACTTTTTTCTCGCCTTCAGGTTATGAAGTCCGAAAAAATAACACCGTTGCCGATGTTACCGTCTATTTGCCTTTGGACACCAAAAAAAATGCCCAACATTTTTTGAAACTGGTTCATCCAGAAATGGTATTCTTTATCAAATACGAATATTGGCCGAATTATTTGAATGAACTTCGAAAACTAAAAACACCAACTTATTTGATTTCGGGAATTTTCAGGGAAAACCAAATGTTCTTCAAATGGTATGGCGGATTCTACAGAAAAGCATTAGACACTTTCACTTACTTTTTTGTACAAAATGAAAGTTCAAAAAAATTGTTGTTACAATTAAGCAAAACCAATGTCTCAGTTTCTGGCGACACACGTTTTGACCGAGTGGTTGCTATTTTGGAAAAAGACAATTCTCTCAATTTTATTGAAGCATTTAAAAACGACACCTTGACTATTGTAGTGGGAAGTTCTTGGCCAAAAGATGAAAGTTTATTAGTAGATTATATCAATCAAACTACCGAGAAAGTCAAGTTTATCATTGCTCCGCACAACATCAAAGCAGAGCAAATTCAAGAATTGAAAAATTCAATTTCCAAAAAAACGGTACTGTTTTCAGAAAAAGAAACCAATAATCTGGCGGATTTCGATGTTTTTATCATAGATACAATTGGTATTCTGACCAAGATTTACAGTTATGCTGATATTGCTTATGTTGGTGGTGGTTTTGGAAATCCAGGCGTTCACAATATCTTGGAACCCGCTACTTTTGGAGTTCCAATTGTTATTGGTTCCAATTTTTCCCATTTTGCAGAAGCAACGGCATTGGTAAATATGGAAGGTTGTATTTCTATTGCCAATAAAAACGAGCTTATTGATGCTTTTTCAAATTTAATTACCAATGATGATATCCGAAACGAAAAAGGCCATATTTGCAGCACTTTTGTACAAATGAACAAAGGGGCAACAGCTATCATAATGAATAACATATCCTTAACATAAACCTGCAGAATTTTGTAGTCCTATTTTTCAATTAAAGACTAAAAAGCAGCTGTATTTGAATAAATAAACTTAAAAACCACAATTTGAATAGTAAATAAACCCTGACAGCCTTTCACCCAAGTGGAATCAATAGTTATAATTACACCCCTAAAAAAGCCTTACACGACGCCATTTTTTAAAAAAGAGTGGTAAATTTTAGCAAATTGCATTATTGATGCACAAGTTCAGACTAAAGAGAATAAAACAAATGAATATTATTTTTCAAAAAAAATATAAAAAAATATTTTACCTATTAAAAAATTTATATCTTTGCCCCGAATTAATAATTAACCTTTTATAATTAAGTAAGATGAAAAAAGTACTTTTAAGTTTAGCCGTTGTTGCTGTATTGACTGTTGTATCATGTAAAAAAGCTGAAGCTCCTGTTGAAGGAACTACTGTAGATACTACTGCTGTTGTTGTTGATACTACTGCTGTAGTTGTTGACTCTACTACAGTTACTACTGACACTACTGCTGTTGCTCCAGCTGCTGAAACTCCAGCTAAGTAATTCTAAATTACAGAAAAAAAAAATAAGCTACGCATTGCGTGGCTTTTTTTTATTCCTGTTTTGAAGTAAACTTCAGATGCACCTCTCAAATAAGGATAGCTTATTTGTAAGAAAATCAAAAAAAGCCATAGACTAAAAAGTGCTATGGCTTTTTTGGTTAAACTGAATTATATCTAATTCTATCTGAAAAATATAGTAATTCGCTTTCAAATAGATTTCACAAAACTGCAAGTTTATAAAAATAAAAAACCGCAAAGAATTAAAAATTAATTCTTTACGGCTTTTCTAGTACTCAGAGCGGGACTTGAACCCGCACGAACATTGCTGTTCACTGGATTTTAAGTCCAGCGTGTCTACCAATTTCACCATCCGAGCATTTTGCTTTTCGATGTTATATCTAATTTTTAGAAAAAATTAATTAAATACAGCCACCATACCAGCATTATATGGTTTTGAGCGAAAAACGGGGCTCGAACCCGCGACCTCGACCTTGGCAAGGTCGCGCTCTACCAACTGAGCTATTTTCGCATTTTCATCCTAATAAGAACTCAATACTTGTTCTGTATTGCGGATGCAAATTTAATACATTAATTCAATTACACAAGCCTTTTTTACAAAAAATACACAGACAAAATATAACCTTCTGATAACCCTAACTTTAAATACTAAGAAACTATTTTTTAGTCAGCATTCTTTTGATTTCATTGAGTTTCATCAAGGCTTCCATTGGTGTAATTGTGTTGATATCCAAACTTAATATCTCTTCTTTGATTTCTTCCAACAAAGGATCGTCGAGATTAAAGAAACTCATTTGCATTTCGTCCTTCGCTGATTTGATTCCGCTCAAGGCTTCGCTGGAATGGTCTTTCTCTAATTTCTTCAACAGCTTTTGCGCTTTCAAAATTACGATTTGAGGCATTCCTGCCATTTTTGCCACGTGAATTCCAAAACTATGTGCACTTCCTCCTTTTACCAGTTTTCGAATAAAAAGAACGGTATCTTTTAATTCTTTCACAGAAACATTATAGTTTTGAATTCTAGGTAAAGATTCACTCATTTCATTCAACTCGTGATAATGTGTTGCGAAAAGTGTTTTGGGTTGAGATGGATGTTCGTGTAAAAACTCAGCAATTGCCCAAGCAATGGAAATTCCATCATAAGTACTTGTTCCTCTTCCGATTTCGTCCAACAACACCAAACTTCGATCTGAAATATTGTTCAAAATAGAAGCTGTTTCGTTCATTTCGACCATAAAAGTGGATTCTCCCATCGAAATATTATCAGAAGCTCCTACTCTAGTGAATATTTTGTCGATAATCCCCATTCTCACGCTTTCTGCCGGAACAAAACTTCCCATTTGAGCCAAGAGCACAATTAAAGCCGTTTGACGCAAAATAGCCGATTTTCCAGACATATTCGGCCCCGTAATCATTATTAGCTGCTGAACTTCTCTATCCAAGAAAACATCATTGGCAATATAAGGAACACCGACAGGCAATTGTTTTTCGATAACAGGATGCCTTCCGTTTTTGATTTCCAATTCGAATGTTTCGTCGAGTTCCGGACAAACATATTTATTTTCTATAGCCAATTGGGTAAACGAACACAAACAATCCAATTGCGCCACCAAATTAGCATTCATCTGAACGGGTTTGATGTAAGTTGCAATCCAATTGACCAATTGCTCAAACAACTCTCCTTCTATTTTATGAATTTTTTCTTCGGCACCCAGAATTTTGGTTTCGTATTCTTTTAATTCCTCTGTAATATAACGCTCGGCATTAACCAAAGTTTGTTTACGAATCCATTCGGTTGGCACTTTATCTTTATGCGTATTTCGAACTTCGATATAATATCCAAAAACATTGTTAAAGGAAATTTTCAAGGACGAAATTCCTGTTCTTTCGGATTCTCGTTTTTCTATCCCTTCTAAAAACTCTTTTCCCGAAGTTGAAATCGCTCTTAAATCATCTAATTCTGCATTAACACCTTTTGCAATAGCATTTCCTTTGGCAATAGCCACCGGAGCATCTTGATTGAGAACCGTTTTAATTTTTTCACGCAATAAATCACAACTATGCAAACTGTCTCCAATAACTTTCACTGCTTCTTGTGGACTTTCCAAAGCCAAAGTTTTTATTGGAATGATGGCATCCAAGGATTCTTTCAAATAAACTACTTCGCGTGGCGACACTTTTCCGGCTGCTATTTTCGAAATCAAACGTTCTAAATCCGAAATTTGTTTAATTTGTTTTTGAATGTTTTTCAACACTTCTTGATTCTCTTTCAAATACGAAACAACCTGATGGCGACTTCGTATTTTATTGGCATCTTTCAAAGGCAAAGCCAACCAACGTTTTAACAAACGACCACCCATTGGCGAAAGCGTTTTATCAATCACATCCAATAGCGTAACGGCATTGGGGTTGTAACTGTGATACAATTCGAGGTTTCGAATCGTAAATCGATCCATCCAAACGTATGCATCTTCGGCAATACGTTGAATAGATGTTATATGCTGTACTTTGTTGTGTTGTGTTTCTGATAAATAATACAAAATTGCTCCCGAAGCAATAATTCCTTCCTTCAATTCTTCGATTCCAAAACCTTTAAGAGAAACCGTTTGGAAATGTTTAGTCAAAGTTTCGAAAGCGTAATCTTCTTTGTAAATCCAGTCTTCGAGATAAAAACTATGGTAATCGTCTCCGAAAGTTTCCCGGAAATCATTCTTATTATTCTTTGGAACCAGAACTTCACTTGGATTGAAATTCTGCAACAACTTATCTATATATTCGGCATTTCCCTGCGCCGTTAGAAATTCGCCCGTGGAAACATCCAAAAATGAAATTCCGATAGATTTATTGGCAAAATAAATGGCTGCCAAGAAATTATTGGTCTTCGATTGTAAAACCTCATCATTCATGGAAACTCCAGGAGTCACTAATTCTGTAACACCACGTTTCACGATGGTTTTGGTCATTTTGGGATCTTCGAGTTGGTCACAAATCGCAACACGAAGTCCAGCTTTGACCAATTTTGGCAAATACGTATTAATGGAATGATGTGGAAAACCAGCCAATGCCGTTTCTGTCTCGGAACCTGCGCCACGTTTGGTCAATGTTATTCCAAGAATCTTGGAAGCTCGAACGGCATCTTCACCAAATGTTTCATAAAAATCTCCGACTCTAAACAACAAACACGCATCAGGATATTTCCTTTTGATTTCGTTGTATTGCTTCATTAAAGGCGTTTCCTTGACCACTTTTTCTTTTGATGACAAAATTTTCTTTTTAAATTTAACAGAAAGCGAATTTATAGATTTTATGGCGAATAACGAACACTCTAGAAATTTAAAATATATTTAAGATAAATTTAGTAATGGGTTTCAAAATTTTATATAAATTTGTCTTTAAATTTAAAATAAAATAATGATGAAAAAATTAATTACACTATCAATAGCACTATTGGCATTTACATTTTCTAATGCTCAAGAAACAACAAAAAGCACAAAAGTTACAAAAAAAACTACTGCAAAAACAACAAAAGTAACAACACCTGCTTTACCTAAAGTAGACGGTGCAGGAATGGTTTACGTAACTGAAACTATCGATTACGGAACAATAGCTCACAATGCTGATGGAAAACGCGAATTTGTTTTTACCAATAATGGGAATAAACCATTAATCATAACAAATGCAACTGGTTCATGCGGCTGTACTGTTCCAACTTTCCCAAAAGAACCAATCGCTCCAGGAGCAAAAGCAGTTATTGGAGTAAAATATGCCACTGACAGAATTGGTGCTTTTACTAAAACTGTCACCATCACTTCAAATGCAGCGGGAAGCCCTTCGAAAGTACTTACCATAAAAGGAACCGTTTTAGGAGATGATGCTCCAAAAAGCTAAATTTTAAATTAATATTATAAAAAAGCTTCCTTAATTTTGGAAGCTTTTTTTATTTAAACATAATCCATACCTATGAGAAAGCTAGAAAACAGCGAACTCGAACGAAAATCCATTGAAGATTTCAAACAATCCGAAAAAACACCAATCATCATTGTTCTGGATGACATTCGCAGTTTGCACAATATTGGTTCCGTATTTAGAACCGCAGATGCTTTTTTGATTGAAAAAATATATTTGTGCGGTATTACAGCCACGCCACCCAACAAGGAAATTCACAAAACAGCTCTTGGCGCAACCGAAACCGTGGCTTGGGAACACGCAAAAGACGTTCTCGAAGTTATCCAAAATTTAAAAGACGAAAAAACTACTGTACTAGCCATAGAACAAGTAGAAAGCGCTGTGTTTCTTCAGGATTTCACTGTTGAAAAGGACAAAAAATACGCCTTGGTTTTTGGAAATGAAGTATATGGCGTATCGCAAGAAGCCGTTGCATTATGCGATGGCTGTATAGAAATTCCACAGTTGGGCACCAAACATTCTTTGAATATTTCGGTAAGTGCAGGAATCGTGGTTTGGGATTTGTTCCAAAAAATGAAATGGAATTTGTAGATTTGTTAAAAATTGAATTTTTCTTATTTTTTTCTAGATTATTTTATGAAAAAACTACTCTTTCTCGTTTTTCTAATCTCTAATTTTTTTGGACATGCTCAATATACTTTAATTCCAGATGTTAATTTTGAAAAGGCTTTAATAGACAAGGGGTTTGATGATATTATTGACAAACGAGTGCTTACAGCAAATATCAGTAATATAAGCGCAATAAGCCTTCACGATTTAAACATTTCAGATTTAACAGGCATTCAAGATTTCACAAGTTTAACTTATCTCTCCTGTGGAGGAAATCTTTTTACCACCCTCGACATTTCTAAAAATACCGCCTTGACTGAATTTGGATGTATTGGTAGTAAATTAACAATCATAGATTTTTCTAAAAATATATCTTTAACCAAAATCTCAATTTATAACAGCAAATTGACTGCTATAGATATTTCAAAAAACATTGGCATTCAAATTTTGCTTTGCGAGAATAATAATTTAATTACTGCAAATTTAAAAAACGGAAACAATATGAACCTTAACGTTTTAAGTTTAGCACAAAACCCTAATCTCAAATGCATAGAAGTAGATAATAAAGCCCATTCAGACCGCAATTGGTCAATAAAAAAAGACGCCACAGCCAGTTTTTCTGAAAATTGCAGCAAAACAGCAGCAACTATACCTCCTGTAATAACAGCAACAGGCAATCAAACCTATTGCCCGGGAACTTCTTTAAAAATAGTTCAAACAATTTCCATCACTAACGACCCCGCAGAACCTGATACAGATGCTGTTTATATTCAAATATCTTCGGGTTACATCAACGGCCAAGATCAATTAATACTTACTAATCCCACTACGCATCCAACCATTACAACAAGTTGGGATGCCGCTGCAGGAAAACTGAAATTATACAGCCCGTCGGGTATAAAAATTTCCTACACAGACTTTGTCTCAGCCATCAAAGATGTTGAATTTACCAATTCATCAACTTCACCATCTGGCATTCGTAATTTTTCAATTAATCTAGGTCAAGCCAATTATCTTCCCTCGACTGGACATTATTATCAATATATCCCTAATATAGGAATCACTTGGGCCAATGCAAAAACAGCGGCCGAAACAAGTACCTATTATGGATTAAAGGGCTATTTGGCCACCCTTCTGACATTGGAAGAAGCAAAACTATCAGGCGAACAGGCTTCAGGAGCGGGATGGATTGGAGGAAGCGATGCAGCAGTAGAAGGAGAATGGAGATGGGTGACAGGTCCTGAAGCTGGAACAATTTTTTGGAATGGACTTGGTAACGGAAGCACTCCAAATTTCGCCTATTGGAACACCTGGAACGGCGAACCAAACCAGAATGGAAATGAAGATTATGCACACATTACCGCACCAGGTATTGGTATTCCAGGCTCTTGGAACGATTTATCAAACACAGGAAGCCTTACTCCTGGCAATGCATTTCAACCCAAAGGCTATATCGTGGAATACGGAGGAATGCCTGGAGACCCGACACTTCTAATTTCGGCGAGTACAAAAATTACAATTCCCACAATAACAAGCACTACTCCAAGTTCCATTTGTGGATCAGGAGTCGTTAACCTTCAAGCAACTGCAACTGATGGCGCCGTGAATTGGTACACCTCAAATTTCGGAGGTAGTACAGTAGGAACAGGAAATTCATTTACAACTCCAACTCTTACCGCTACAACTTCTTATTACGTAGATGCTTCAAATGGAAGCTGTCCAAATGGCCCAAGAACTGAAATTATTGCCACTATAAAAGCTTTGCCTAATCCACCTGTAATTGCAATTTCTTCTACAAATCCAGTTTTATATTGTTTGAATGCTACCGCTATATCTTTATCCGCAACTGCCTCGACAGATTGCGTTTTAAATTGGTACACTTTGCCAACTGGAGGAGTTGCTTCTGCTACTAGTCCAACACCAATTACAACCGTTACAGGTTCAACCACTTATTATGTGAGCCAAACGAATACTATAAACGGTTGCGAAAGCACACGAGCAGCCATAATAGTAACCGTAAATCCATTGCCTACAGCACCAATTGTGAGTAATGTAAACTATTGTAATAATGAAACTGCTTTGCCTTTAACAGCAACAGCCTCTACAAATTGTACTCTAAATTGGTACACTACAGCTACAGGAGGCACACCAAGCACAACAATTCCAACTCCATCTACAGCAACTGTAAGCTCAACAAATTACTATGTAAGTCAAACCATAACTTCAACAGGTTGCGAAGGACCAAGAGCTCAAATCATTGTAACTGTAAATACATTACCTACAGCTCCAATAGTAAATAATATTGACTATTGTCATAATGAAATTGCAATTCCTCTAACGGCAACTGCATCGGTAAATTGCACTCTTAATTGGTACTCAACTCCAACTGGCGGCACATCAGGTGCAACTAGTCCAACTCCATCGACAGCAACTGTGGGTACAATAAAATATTATGTAAGTCAAACCATCACAGCTACTGGATGCGAAGGCCCAAGATCTGAAATAATAGTGACTATTAATCCATTGCCAGTTGTCAAAGATGTTACTATTATCCAATGTGATACCGACCTAATTGTAGATGGAAAGACACTGTTTAATTTAACGGTAAATAATACTGAAATTTCAGCAAATTCTGCCAATGAAAATTTTACATATTACACTTCGTTAAACGGAGCAAATAATGCCGTTCCCGCTGATTTAATTCTTAATGAATTGGCATTTGAAAATACAACCCCAACATTAATGGAAATATGGTCGAGAATATCCAATAAAATAACTGGCTGTGCTAGTGTTGCTAAAATAATATTGAAAGTTCCCGCCACCAACATTAATCCAAACTACAAAATTCCATTCACGCCAGTTTGCGATGATTTTTTAGATATCAATGGAAATAATAATGCCAACAACAACAATCGTGATGGTATTACCACTTTTGATTTCTCTGCAACAAAAGCTATTATATTAGCCCAATTGCCCGTAAATCAAGTGTACAACATTAATTACTACAAAAATGAATCGGATGCCTTAGCAGAACTTAATGTAATTACCGATATTTCAAATTATAGAAACATTGGCTATCCCAATTCGCAAGATATTTGGATACGTATCGATAGCGACATAGACAATGCTTGTTATGGATTAGGACCGTATTTAACTTTGAATGTTGAAGCTTTATCTGTTGCCAATTCCGTAATAATACCTAGACAATGTGACGATGATACCGATGGAATCTTCACTTTCAATACTTCTGTATTGGAAACTGATTTATTAAAAGGACAAACCAATGTAACTGTTACCTATTTTGACCAAGCCAACAATCCGCTGAAAGACGCAAATGGAGTATTGATTTCAAGTCCTTTTCCGGCAACTTTCGCTTCTACATCTCAAACCATCAAAGCTGTTGTAACTAATAACACTCCTCAACTCTGTTTTGATGAAGTCACCATTCAATTTATTGTAGATGATTCACCCGTAGCTTTTGCAGTTCCTTCAAGTTTGACAACATCTTGTGATGATGAACCCAATCCAATCGATCAAGACGGAAAATTTGCTTTTGATACCTCAACATTCGAAACCACAATTCTACGTGGACAAACGGGAATGATTGTTAAATATTACGACCAAAATAATGTGCTTTTGCCAAGCCCATTACCCAATCCTTTTATAACAAATACTCAAAATATTACTGTAAATGTTCAAAATCCATTGAACACAATTTGCTCTGCATCGACAACATTAAATTTTGTTGTGAATCCAGTTCCAAATATCGATTTGAATTTGGATGGTCTTGAAAATGAATTGGTATGTTCGAATCTTTCGACCTTTTTTGTAACCCTTGATGCTGGAATTACCGACGGTTCCCCAACAAGCAATTATGATTATATCTGGACAAAAGACGGACAAATTGTAGGGACAAATTCCCCAACATTAGACGTAAATTCCGTGGGAGATTACACTGTTGAAGTAATAAATAATTCAGGTTGCAGCAGGATTCGAACAATAACTGTTACCGCATCGAATATCGCAAGCATTGTCTCTGTTGATGTTGTAGATTTAATCGATGATAATACCGTAACGGTTAACGTAACCGGTTCTGGAAAATACGAATACAGTATTGATGAACCCAATGGATTTTGGCAAGATTCCAATTTTTTCAATAACGTACCCGCTGGAATTCACGTAGTGTATGTCAATGATAAAAATGGCTGCGGCTCAGTTAGTCAAGAAATTGTAATTGTAGGTGTGCCAAAATTTTTCACGCCAAACGGTGATGGCTATAATGATTATTGGAGTGTAAAAGGAGTGAATGAAACTTTTAATTCAAAATCCATAATCTACATTTTTAACAGATACGGAAAACTGCTAAAACAATGGGTTCCCTATTTAAATCAAGGTTGGGATGGAACTTTCAACGGAGTCCCTTTACCTGCAGATGATTATTGGTTCACCCTTCAACTGGAAGACGGTAGAGAAGCAAAAGGGCATTTTTCCTTAAAAAGATAATCTTCCAACTTGAAATTATTTACTGATTTTCTGTTGAATTTTTTCTAAGATATAAAGATAATCTTCCTGATTTTTCACAAAATCTCTGTCAGAAACATCTATAATCAAGGCATTCAAATCCGTTTGCGATTTGATATAATCCAAGTAGCCACTATTAATTTTATCTAAGTAATCTGCGGGGATATTTTGCTCGTAACTTCTACCCCTTTTTTTGATATTTTCCAATAACCGCTCTGTATTTTGGTATAAATAAATATACAAATCTGGTTTTGGCATTTCCCTATAAACGATATCAAACATAGTACGATACAGTCGATATTCGTCTTCTGCCAATGTGATTTTGGCAAATATCAAGGATTTAAAAATATGATAATCGGCCACAATAAAATCCTTGAACAAATCAAACTGAGCTAAATCATCTGACAATTGTTTGTATCTATCGGCAAGAAACGACATTTCGAGTGGAAAAGCATATCGGTTTTGATCTTCGTAAAATTTGGGCAAAAAGGGATTGTCGGCAAAGCGCTCCAAGACCGTTTTCGCATTGAAATCTTCGGCTATTTTTGCAGACAAAGTTGTTTTTCCAGCTCCAATATTCCCTTCAAAAGCAATGTAATTGAATTGTTCCAAAGGAATTTCATCCAAAGGATTTTTTAAATTCTGCACAACGACACAATCACTTTCGTCAGACGACACTTCCAGTAATTCCGCAATTTTTTTATGAAAAACAGGATGTATCCAATCCAAATTCAAATCCAACATTGGCAACAGCACAAATTTTCTATTCTGCATTAACGGATGTGGAATTTGTAGGTTTTCCGTATCGATAATTTCGGAATCAAAAGTAATCAAATCTATGTCGATTATTCGGGATTGATAGCCCGATGCTTCGCCACGAATACGACCCAATTGCCTTTCAACGTTCAAAACTTGTTCCAATACTTTTTCTGCTGAGGCAAAGGTATGAATGACCAAAGCGCAATTATAAAATGCATCGCTCTCAAAACCCCAAGAAGGTGTTTCGTATAACTTTGAAACCCTAATTATTGTTCCTATTTCCTGATGTATCAATTGCAGGCAAAGTTCTATATTTCGAAGACGATCGCCATGATTACTGCCTAAAGATAAAACGACCTGATGTTGTGATTTCATATTAACCACAAATTAACTAAAACAATTTTAGAATAGAACTATATTTGCCCGGCTGTTGATAACTAAATTTATCTGGTTTTTAAACTTGATTTTGTAACATATCAACTTCTTTTGCTACTTATTAAAAAAATATAATTATGAAATTTTTAGGAAATGTATTGGCAACCATAGTAGGACTATTCGTTTTTTTAATGCTGTTCTTTTTCGGGATACTATTAATTGCAACTGTTTTTGGTGGCGAGGCAGAGATTGTTGAAGTAAAAAGCAATTCAGTTATCGAATTGAACTTGGAACACATCAAAAACGATTATGCTGGGAAATACAAAGATCCTTGGATGACCATTTTGTCTGAAGGTGAAAAAATTGGTCTTTCGGATATTATCAATGCTATTGAAAGCGCCAAAACTGATGACGACATTAAGGGGATTTCTATTTTAAACAATGAATCCGAATTGGGAATGGCACAACGTAAAGCCCTTCGCGATGCATTGGAAGACTTCAAAAAATCAGGAAAATTTGTTATGGCCTACGCCAATTCCTTTTCCCAAAAAGAATATTATTTGAATTCTGTTGCCAATACGATTTACATCAATCCTGTGGGTGATTTTGATTTCAAAGGATTGTCCGCAGAATTGATGTTTTTTAAGGATTTACAGGATAAAACCGGTGTTAAAATGGAAGTTATCCGTCACGGAAAATACAAAAGTGCCGTTGAACCTTTCTTGGAAAATGAAATGAGTGATGCCAATAGAGAACAAATTACGGCCTTGTTGAATTCAGTTTGGAGTTCCATTACAGCCGATATTTCTAAAAGCAGAAATGTTTCTGTGGCAAAATTGAACGAAATTGCAAACGGGCTTCTCGCCAGAACTCCCGAAATGGCAAAAGCGGAAAAATTAGTCGATGTTGTGGCTTATGAAGATGTATATCACGAAGCCATTCGAAAACTTTTAAAGGTAGAGAAAGACGAAGATTATAACAAAGTAGATCTTTTGGATTATACCCAAAAAATGGTTACTAATTCAGAAAATTCTGAAAGCAAAGACAAAATCGCCATTATTTACGCTCAAGGAACCATTATGAGTGGCGAAGGTGATGTAAACACTATTGGCGAAGGATCAATGCGTCGCTCCTTAATTGATGCCCGAAAAGACAAAGATGTAAAAGCCATTGTCCTAAGAATTGATAGTCCTGGTGGAAATGCCTTGACATCGGATTTGATTTGGAGAGAAATCGAATTGACCAAAAAAGTAAAACCTGTCGTAGTATCGATGGGAAATTATGCTGCTTCCGGCGGTTATTATATAGCTTGTAATGCCAACAAAATTTTTGCAGAAAGCAACACCATTACAGGTTCGATAGGCGTTTTTGGAGTATTACCAAATTTTACGCAATTGGCAACAAAAATCGGTATTCACACTGAACAAGTAAAAACCAATGAAAATGCCGCTGAATACAGTCCGTTTGTACCAATGGACGAGAAATTTAAAGCCGTTACGCTTGAAAGTGTTGAGCACATCTACAAAACATTTGTATCGCACGTTGCACAAGGGCGAAAAATGACTTTCGCTCAAGTGGATTCCATTGCACAAGGAAGAGTTTGGACAGGTAATCAAGCTTTAAAAGTTGGACTTGTAGATAAAATAGGCGGTCTAGATGATGCCATAAAAGAAGCAGCCTCTTTGTCAAAAACTAAACAATACAATACTCAAAACTTCCCAGAATTCGAAAAAGACATCAATGATCTATTACAAAATTTACCATTTGCAAAATCGAAAGAATCTTTTATAAAAGAAGAATTAGGAGAAGAAACGTATCGTTTGATGGAACAAATAAAAAAAGTTAAAGCTGAAAAAGGAGTTCAGGCAATGATGCCTTTTGAGATTAATATTCATTAAAACGCAATAATAGTTTATTGAAAAATCCGTTTAAGCAATTGTTTAAACGGATTTTCTATTATATAAAGTTAAAGTATTGCTTATAAAAAACATCCAAAAAAATACTAGATTTTAAAAACACTACGTTTGTATAAATACAAGGCATTATTTTTGCTTCACAAGTAGCATCAAAAAATTAAATTATGACAAAGAAAATTTTAATAACTGTCGGAATTGTAATTGTTCTTCTTCTAGGAACTTTATTTGCGGCTCCATACCTTTTTAAAGATCAAATTAAAGCCAAAATTGCTCAAGCCATCAACGAGAAAGTAGATGCCAAAGTTTCTTTTGCAGATGCTGATTTGAGTTTGTTCAAAAGTTTTCCCAATGCGAACGTCACAATTGAAAAATTAGTCATCATCAACAAAGCTCCTTTTGAAGGCGATACCTTGGTTTCGTTGGGCGAATTGAATTTAAAAATGTCCATCAAAGAACTTTTTAAAGGAGAAAAAGAAACGATGAATATTGACGGAATCACTTCAAAAAATGGATTAATAAATATCATTTTCAACAAAGACGGATTGGCCAACTATGACATCGCCTTGAAAGATGACAAGACCAAAAACGATGGAAAAAGCAAACCTTTATCATTAAAAATCCAGAATTATAAAATCGAGAATTTCCAATTCAGATATTCAGATGAAAAGTCGAAAATAAAAATGGTTATCGACAGTCTTAATCACGAAGGAACTGGAGATTTTGCGGCACAGAAACTGGATTTAGACACCAAATCGACGGCCAAAATTGTGCTTTCTATGGACAAAATCAATTATATGAAAAACGTTTCCATTAGCTTGGATGCCGTATTGGGAATCGATTTAAAAAACAGCAAATACACTTTCAAACAGAACAAAGCCTTAATCAATCAATTACCTATAGAATTGGATGGTTTTATCCAAATGGTTGATGGCGGACAGGAATATGACTTGAAATTCAAGACGCCTACTTCTTCCTTCAAAAACTTTTTAGGACTTATTCCAGCAGCCTATTCTTCGAGTTTAGATAATGTGAAAACGACTGGTGATTTTACCGTTGTGGGTTTTGCCAAAGGTTTGTATTCAGATACAACTGTTCCGAAATTCAATATTAAAATCGCTTCCAACAATGCTTCATTTCAATATCCAAATCTTCCAAAGTCGGTTCGCAACATTGTAATCGACACTAAAATCATCAACGAAACTGGGATATTGAATGACACTTACATTAATCTAGACAAGTTGTTTTTCGCCATTGACCAAGATGTTTTTAATGCCAAAGCCAATATCCAAAACATCACTGAAAATGCTTTGGTAGATGCCGCCTTGAAAGGAACCATCAATTTAGGAAACTTGTCGAAAGCCTATCCAATAAAACTGAGCAAGCCTTTATCTGGTATTCTGAAAGCAGACGTGACCACCAAATTCGATATGCAATCCGTGGAGAAAAGTCAATACCAAAACATCAATAATGCAGGAACTATGAGTTTGTCAGGTTTTAAATATTCGGATGAAAATGGCAAAACAATGACTATAAGCAATGCATTGGTTCATTTTAATCCAAGTCAGGTTCATTTGAAACAATTCAACGCAACGACCGGAAAAAGCGACTTGAGCGTGACAGGAGTTTTAGAGAATTTCTATGGGTTTATATTCAGAAACCAAGAATTGAAAGGGAATTTCAATATGACTTCCAATCAATTGGCAGTTAGTGATTTTATGACAACTGGCGAACCATCTAAAGCGGAAACAAAAAAAGCTGAAGCGATGAAAATTCCCGCTTTCTTGAATTGTACACTTACCGCAAAAGCCAACACCGTTTTATACGATAATTTAACCTTAAAAGATGTTTCTGGAAAACTGATTGTCAAGGACGAAAAAGTTACATTACAAAACGTAAAATCTTCTATTTTTGGCGGAACAATTGGCGTAAATGGAGCAGTTTCTACCAAAGGTAAAGTTCCTGTTTTCAATATGGATTTGAATTTGAATCAAGTGGATATTGCACAATCCTTTACCCAATTAGATATGTTGAAAAAGATTGCTCCAATCGCCGGAATTGTCAATGGAAAAATCAATTCGACTATGAAATTCAACGGAAATCTTGACGCAATGGAATTGACTCCCGATTTAAATTCTCTCACCGGCGATTTGCTGGGACAATTGCTTTCAACAACTGTAAGTGCCCAAAATTCGGCTTTGTTAAACGCATTGGGAGCCAACTTGAAGTTTATTGATCTGAGTAAAGTCAATCTGAATGATTTGAAAGCAGCCGTGACTTTCAAGGACGGAAAAGTAAACGTGAAACCTTTTGACATCAAATACAAAGACATCAAAGCAACAATTGGTGGAACACACGGTTTTGACCAAACTATGAATTACAATCTAAAATTCGATGTGCCGGCAAAATATCTTGGAACAGAAGCGAATGCTTTAATCGCCAAACTATCACCAGCAGATGCCGCAAAATTGGAGAATATTCCAATAAACGCCTTGATGACAGGAAGTTTTAGCAGCCCAAAAATTTCAACTGATATGAAAGGTGCAGTTACTAATTTGACCAATCAATTGGTGAAACAACAAAAAGAGAAAGCAGTAAAACAAGGTACTTCGGCATTAACAGATTACCTTAACAAAAATACAAAAAAACCAAGCGATACGACTAAAACTGCAACTCCTGCAACTAAAGAAGATGTAAAAACAAAAGCAACTGATTTGCTGAATGGTTTATTCAATAAAAAGAAAAAAACCGCAGAAGAACCTAAAACTCCTTAGATTTAAAAAGGCTAGAAGTATTTAACTTTTAGCCTTTATTTTTATATTTCAATTCGCACCACATAACCTTCAAAACTACGGACATTAAAAACAGTTCCGTCTTCAAAGATTAAATATTGCCCTTTTATTCCAGTCAATTTCCCTTGAAAATTGGGTGTTTTATCTAAACTCAGACTGTTTATTTTTTTTGGATATTCCAGAACTGGAAAATGCATTTCGTATAAATCATTTTTTTCTGAGTAGAAATAATCCTGAACTTCGGTGGGAATCAAGTTTTCGACTTTCAATTTTTCTGCGATTAAATCCACGTGCACAACATCATTTTGAAGCATTTTTCTCCAATTGGTTTTATCGGCAAAATGATTTTTTAAGGCAACCTCAGTAATTCCAGCAAGATATCTATTAGGAACTTCCACGATTGAAATCGCTTGTGTTGCGCCTTGGTCAATCCATCTTGTGGGCATTTGGGTTTTACGAGTCACTCCTACTTTTACTTCGCTTGACAAAGCCAAATAAACAATATGAGGCTGCAATTGCACTTTTTCTTCATAAACCAAATCCCGATCTTGAATCCCAAGATGAGCTGTACTCAATTCGGGTTTCATAATCCAATCGCCCACGGCTGGACTCGAATAAAAACAATCGTAACAAAATCCTTGACGGTAAATCTTCTTCTTTTTGCCACAATTCAAACATTGGTAACCCTGAAAAGAAATTTCGATGTTCTTGTTCAGCAATTGATTCACATTCAAAAAACTATTCTCAAAAACCAAATAATATTGAATTGGATTTACAAATTCGGTCTGCATTTTGGTAAGGGTACCTTCGTAGGTCATTTGATTTTTGATTGTTGATTAATGATTTCTGATTTAGATTTGAAGTGCGAATTTTAGTTTTCTATTTATTAGAAACCATATCTACGTCAGAATCTTTATAGCAAATTAGAATTGTTATTTATAAAAAAACACTATTTTTGATACGAATGCAAAGTTAGTATTTGTCAATCGATAATCAAATCTAAAATCTAGAATCAGCACTCTAAAATCATAAATCTCTATGCCGATAACTGTCATCAATTCGTTTGCTTCATGGGTTCTTAAACAAAGAATTCATCAAATAGAACTTTTCTTGAAGTACCCGAATGAAGTACAGGAAGAATTATTGATGAATTTAATTCGAGCATCTGAAAACACGGTTATAGGACAACAATATGGATATGAATCCATCCATTCCTACGCTACATTCGCAGAAAGAGTTCCCGTTTCGACCTACGAAGAATTACAGCCTTTAATTGAACGAACCCGAAAAGGCGAACAAAATGTTTTTTGGGAAACGCCCATAAAATGGTTTGCCAAATCTAGTGGAACGACCAATGCCAAAAGCAAATTTATCCCTGTAAGTCCCGAAGCATTGGAAGATTGTCATTACAAAGCGGGCAAAGATTTGTTATGTATGTATTTGAACAACAACGAAAACTCTGAAATGTTTTTGGGAAAAAGCCTTCGCCTTGGCGGGAGTGCTCAAATTTATGAAGACAACAATACATTGTTTGGCGATTTATCAGCCATTTTGATTGAAAATATGCCGCTTTGGGCAGATTTCAGCAGCACTCCAAATAAGGAAATTTCGCTGATGAGCGATTGGGAAACGAAACTTCCAGCAATAATCCATGAAGTCAAAAACGAAAATGTAACCAGTTTTGCCGGAGTCCCTTCGTGGATGTTGGTTTTGATGAATAAATTACTCGAAGAAACCGGCAAAGGGAATTTACTCGAATTTTGGCCCAATCTCGAAGTTTATTTTCACGGTGGTGTAAATTTTGAGCCATATCGCGAACAATACAAAAAAATACTTCCTAAGAAAGATTTCAAATATTACGAAATATACAATGCTTCCGAGGGATTTTTTGCCATCCAGGATTTGAATTATTCCAGCGATTTGTTGCTGATGCTTGATTATGGGATATTCTACGAATTTATTCCAATGGATACTTTTGGAACACCTAATCAAAAAACCATTCGATTATCTGACGTGGAACTTTTTAAAAATTACGCCATTATCATAACCACGAATTCTGGTTTGTGGCGTTATATGATTGGCGACACGGTGCGTTTTACTTCTTTGAGTCCGTATAAAATTCGAGTTACAGGAAGAACCAAACATCACATCAATGTTTTTGGCGAAGAATTAATGGTCGAAAATACCGATCAAGCCATTGCAAAAGCCTGCCAGATTACAGGAACCGAAATGGTTGATTATACCGTTGCTCCCGTTTTTATGAAAGACAAAGAAAAAGGAGCACACGAATGGATTATCGAATTCAAGAAAAACCCAGATGATATTGCCCATTTCCAAAAAGTATTGGACGAAACTTTGCAATCTTTAAATTCAGATTACGAAGCAAAACGTTACAACAATATGACGCTAAATCCGTTGATAATAAATATTGCCAGACCTAATTTATTTTATGATTGGCTAAAGGACAAACACAAATTAGGTGGACAGCACAAGATTCCAAGATTGTCGAATGAAAGAGATTATTTGGAACAATTGAAAAATATGCAGGCAGAAGTTTTTGGTGTAAAATAAATTCCTAATTTTGTCATTATGAAGAAAATAACAATAAATATTGAAGAAAATAAATACTCCTTCTTTTTAGAATTGATAAAAAGTATGGACTTTATTTCTATTGAAAATGAAGAGGATTGGTATGAAAATCTTTCGTTTTCTGAGAAAAAGAATATCCAAAAAGGAATTGATGATATTGAAAATGGAAGGGTTTTTTCTCACAATGATGTTATGACTTTGGCAAAAAAAAGAATAGCTGCATTAAAAAATAAATAATGAGGGTTGTTTGGTCAGCTTTAGCAAAGGAATATTATATTTTCATTATTGAGCAACTTTTCGAAAAATGGAATATTAATATTGTCGAATTATTTGAGAAAGAAACTATCGAACTAATTGATAGTGTAGAAAATCACAATCATTTTTGTCCAAAATCAAAAATTACCAATTTACACAAATGTGTAATTAACCAACATATTTCTTTGATTTACAGAGTTGAAAACGAAACAATAGAAATTATCACATTTGTTTTCAATCAATCGAAACATTTGTATTAATAAAAAAAGCCTTAGCTCTAATAAGAACTAAGGCTTTTGCAATTATGATTTACAAGATTTTTTACTCCTGCATCATATCAATATGTCTGTCGTGATAGCCTAATAAATATAAAATACCATCCAAACCTAAACTAGAAATGGAAGTAGCTGCATTTTCTTTTACTTTTGGTTTGGCGTGAAAAGCAATTCCCAAACCAGCCAAATTCAACATAGGCAAATCATTTGCCCCATCACCCACGGCAATAGTTTGGTTGATGTGTATGCCTTCTTTTTCGGCAATGGCTTTTAGATATTCGGCTTTCTTTGCGCCATCTACAATTTCACCTAAATATTTACCTGTTAGTTTACCGTCTTTTATCTCTAATTGATTTGCATAAACGTAATCTATCCCTAATTCTTTTTGCAAATAATCGCCAAAATAGGTGAATCCTCCAGACAAAATAGCTGTTTTATATCCGTAATATTTCAAGGCTTTCATCAAGCGATGTGCTCCTTTGGTTATTGGTAGATTTACGGCAACATTATGCAAAACATCTTCGCTCAAACCTTCCAACAAAGCCATACGCTTTTTGAAGCTTTCGCTAAAGTCAATCTCACCATTCATTGCCGATTCGGTTATGGCTCTTACTTGCTCGCCAACACCAGCCAACTCGGCCAACTCGTCAATAACTTCGGTTTGAATCAAGGTCGAATCCATATCAAAACACACCAAACGACGGTTTCTTCTGTACATATTGTCTTCCTGAAAAGAGATATCAACATCCAATTCTCCCGAAATTTCCATAAAACTAGCCGTCATCAAAGCTTTATCAACAATATTCCCGGTTACTGATAATTGCACGCAAGAACGCGGGTATTCTTCTTTCTCCACCACCGAAGTTCTACCAGTCAATCTTATGATGGAATCAATATTCAGTTTTTGATCTGACATTATTTTGGTCACGGCCGACAATTGTGCAGCGGTCAATGTTTCTCCCAAAACATTGATGATATAACGTTGCTTGCGTTGTCCTTTTACCCAAATTTCGTAATCAGGAATGGAAATGGGAATAAACTTGACATTAATACCCAATTCATAAGCTTTGAATAATAAATCTTTTAAAACTGCTGCCGAACTAGAGCCCGCTTTAATTTCAAATAAAATCCCCAAAGATAACGTATCATGGATATCGGCTTGACCAATATCTAAAATAATGGCATCATAAGTCGCCAATATGGAGGTTAAACCAGCGGTTACCCCTGGTTTATCCTGACCAGAAACTTTTAACAAAATAATCTCTTTATCTTCTACTGCCATTTTTATTGTATTAATTTACGATTGGCAAAAATCGTCATTCTATTGCTTATAAAAAAAAATAACGGATGTTTTTTCACATAGCGAAAAAACAAACAAAAAACCCGACAGGTTTTTAAAACTTGTCGGGTTTGAAATTCTATAAATCAAAAAAATTAAGAAGCGATTTCCAATCGTTTCAATAAGTTTCTATTCAAGGTTTCTTTGGCGTAATCTACGTCGATTTCTAATATTTTGTCATCAGAACTTGGCAATTCATACATCGCATCGGTTAGGATAGCTTCGCATAAAGAACGCAATCCACGAGCTCCGAGTTTGTATTCCAAAGCTTTATCTACAATAAAATCTAAGGCTTCGTCCGTGATGCTGAATTCAACCTCGTCCATCAAAAACAATTTTTTGTATTGTTTGATTAAGGCATTTTTAGGTTGCGTCAAAATCGCTCTCAAGGTTTCTCTGTCCAAAGGATCCATATGCGTCAATACTGGCAAACGACCAATAATTTCTGGAATTAATCCAAAATCCTTGATATCTTTCGGGATAATATATTGCAATAAATTGTCTTTGTCGATATTGTCCACATTTTTGGATGTTGAATAACCAACAGCTTGACGATTCAATCGTTTTGAAATGATTCGCTCAATTCCGTCGAAAGCACCGCCAGCAATAAACAAAATGTTTTGGGTGTTAACCTCAACAAATTTTTGGTCTGGGTGTTTTCTTCCTCCTTTTGGCGGAACATTAACCACAGTTCCTTCCAATAATTTCAACAAAGCTTGTTGAACGCCTTCTCCAGAAACATCACGAGTGATGGATGGATTGTCGCTTTTGCGGGCTATTTTGTCAATTTCGTCAATGAAAACAATTCCTCTTTCGGCTTTTGCTACATCATAATCTGCAGCTTGCAAAAGACGTGTCAAAATGCTTTCGACATCTTCTCCCACATAACCTGCTTCTGTTAATACGGTTGCATCAACGATTGCCAAAGGAACGTCTAACATTTTCGCAATGGTTTTGGCAACCAATGTTTTACCAGTTCCGGTTTGACCAACCATAATGATGTTGCTTTTTTCAATCTCCACTTCGTCGTTCAATTCTTGTTGCATCAAACGTTTGTAGTGATTGTAAACCGCAACCGACATTACTTTTTTGGTTTGGTCTTGACCAATTACATATTGATCTAGGAAAGCCCTAATTTCTTTCGGTTTTCTCAATACCAAGTCAGTAGGCAAATGATTCTTACTGCTTGCCTTTAATTCTTCTAATACAATTCCGTGGGCTTGTTCGATACATTTATCACAAATGTGTGCATCGATTCCGGCAATCAACAAATTGGTTTCCGGTTTTTTTCTTCCACAGAATGAACATTCTAATTTTGGTTTTGCCATCTTTTTGAGTTGGAAGATGGAAGATGGAAGATGGAAGATGAGAAAACTCCCAACTTCTAGCTTCTAACTTCCAGCTTTATTTATCTTCTTAACACTTCATCAATCATTCCGTATTCTTTAGCTTCATCGGCAATCATCCAATAATCGCGCTCACTGTCTTTGTGCACTTTATCGAAAGTTTGTCCTGAATGACTCGAAATGATTTGGTATAATTCGTCTTTTAGTTTCAACATTTCACGCAAGTTGATTTCCATATCCGTTGCAACACCTTGTGCTCCTCCTGATGGCTGGTGAATCATTACTCTTGAATGTGGCAATGCCGAACGTTTTCCTGCTGCTCCAGCACACAACAGCACTGCTCCCATAGAAGCTGCCATTCCTGTACAGATTGTAGCAACATCTGGTTTGATGTATTGCATTGTATCATAAATTCCTAATCCTGCATAAACGCTTCCTCCAGGAGAATTCAAATAAATTTGAATGTCTTTTGAAGCATCAGCACTTTCAAGAAACAACAACTGCGCTTGAACGATGTTGGCAATTTGATCATCGATTCCTGTTCCCAAGAAAATAATTCTGTCCATCATCAATCTTGAAAAAACGTCTAATTGAGAAATATTCAACTGACGTTCTTCAATAATATAAGGTGTCATATTTGTTGGATTCATTGCCGCCACGATTTTGTCGTAGTACATTGCGTTTACACCTTGGTGTTTTGTAGCAAATTTTTTAAATTCTTTACCGTAGTTCATATTTATTTGTTCTAAGTTTTTACGTTATCTAATGTATATTTATTTCATCAAAGGTCATACCTCTTTACAAATGATGCCAATATGTCTTAATTCTAGGTTTTAGATTTAAGCACAAGTATTTCAAAAAAAGAGCGCCAAAAAAAATAATATTCTTTTGACGCTCAAATATACTTATTTTTTTTAGAAATTATTCTCCGTAAGACGCAGCAATAAATTCTTCGTAAGTCACTTCTTTAGTTGTTGGATTTGCTTTTTCTTTGAAGATTTCCAATAATTTTTCAGCAACAACCTGATCAGAAAGTCTTTTTACTTCGTCTTGGTTAGACAAAACTCTTGCTACAATTCCTTGAACTTCTTCGTCAGTTGGATTTGTTTGTCCGAATTGTGCCATTTGCTGACGAATATTTTTAGTTGTAAACGTTTTCAAATCTTCGAAAGTGATTTTGATATCGTTTTGAGCCAATGCTTTTCCTTCGATCAATTGAAAACGCAATCCTTTTTCAGAACGTGCATATTCTACTTCAGCTTCTTCTGGAGATAATTTTTTCTCACCTACAGTTTGCAACCATTTTTTAAGGAATTCAGCTGGCAAATCGAATTTTGTATTTTCGATTAAAAACTCAGTTACATCACCCAATAATTTTTGGTCTGCTTGTTGAGCGAATTGAGATTCAGCATCTTCTTTGATTTTTGCTTTCAAATCTTCTAATGAAGCTACATTTCCAGCACCAAATAATTTGTCGAACAATTCTTGATTCAATTCAGCCAATTCAGCGACATTGATTGCTTCGATAGTAAAATCAACATCTATTTCTAAACCGTGAACATTATCGTGACCTACTTTCAAATAATCCATCAATTGATGATCATCTTCGAATAATCCTTTTGTGTTTACAGTTACAACATCACCTACTTTTTTACCAATAAATTGATCAGCAGTTGCTTTATCTTTGAAAATTGCCAAAGTAATAGTTGTAGTATTGTTGATTCCTTCTGCTTCGTTAGAGAAAGTTCCAGTAATGTCAGAACCAGCAACTACCGCTTCTTGAGGAACAGGAGTACCAAATTGTTTTTGGATACGCTCTACTTGACCGTCAATTAATTTATCATCGGCAGTAACAATATATTTTACGATGTCGTTTTTAGCATCTAAATCAATATCGAAAGTTGGAACCAAACCGATTTCATATTCAAAAACCAATTCTTCAGCATCCCAGTTGAAGTTTTCGTTTTCTTTAGCAAGAGGAGTTCCTAAAAGATTTAATCTCTCTGATTGAACGTAACGCTCTAAAGCCAAATCAACTACTTTCTTAACCTCTTCTTGTTTGATTGCTTTACCATATTGTTTTTCAACAAGGTCTTTTGGCACAGCCCCTTTTCTAAAACCTTTTACAGTTGCCAAAGGCATTTTTTCGTTTATTCTTTTTGCTACTTGACCTTTGTAATCCATGTTAACAACTGTCATTACAATTGTTTCGTTTACTGCGTCTAATGCTACTCTTTTAATATCCATCTTCTTCGTTAATTTACATAATAAAATTGGGTTGCAAAATTATAAAAATTTTACAACCCAAACAAGTTTTTAATCTATTGAATTTTAGCTTCTTATTTAAACTACAATTCAGATACTTTACTTTTGCTAATCTCCAACAATTTTATACATAATTGACTGTGAAATAGACAACAGAACGCTAAAAAGCAGCGCTGTCCAAAAAGTATCCACACTGAAACCACCCACAATATTAGTACACAGCAAGATGATTATGGCATTAATGACCAATAAAAACAAACCTAAAGTAAGTATGGTAAATGGCAGGGTCAATATTACAAATAGTGGTTTTATAAAAATATTGAGCAATCCCAAAACAACCGCGACCAACAAGGCAGTAACAAAGCCGGCAACGTGAACACCTTTCATAAAATGAGCAATAAGCAAAACCAAAACGGAGGTGATAATAATCCTGATAAGTAGTTTCATAAGTGTTTTTCTTTCAAATGTATAAAATAATTATTTTAAAAACGAGCTCGTTATTTCGTAAAAGAGTTTCGGGTTCTCGGCATGGAGCCAATGACCCACATTTGGAATAGTTTCTAATCTGGAATCCGGAAAATGCTGCTGGATGTTCTGAAAATCTTCATCGAGAATATAATTAGAATTTTCTCCACGAATGAAAAGCGTCGGTTTAGTAAAAATAGCGTTCTCGGGAAGCGGTTTTCCTATTTCATCCATATTTGCATTAAAAACAGCCAAATTAAATCGGAATGCCAATTGTCCAGGCTCTTGCCAATAGAGACTTTTTAGCAAAAATTGTCTTGTTCCAAAATCGGTTATGTATTGCGCCATAATTTCCTCGACCTCAGCACGACTTGGCTTTTTAGAAAAATCGACTGCATTCAAGGCTTCAAAAATAATTTGATGATGCCGTGGATAAAATTTTGGACCAATGTCCGCAACAATTAATTTTTCGACCATTTCTGAATGTTTTGACGCAAAAAGCATGGCTGTTTTTCCACCCATCGAATGTCCGATGATACTGACTTTTTCCAAATTATTGGCTTTGCAATAATCCAAAACATCTTGAGCCATTATCTCATAATTGAATTCATCGGAATGAAAACTCTTGCCGTGATTACGCAAATCCGGCATATGCACTTGAAATCCATCGGCAGCAAATTGCGTTCCCAAAGTTTTCCAATTATCTGACATTCCCAGAAATCCATGGATAATCAGTAGTGGCTTGCCTTCTCCTTCTATTTTTGAATAAATCATATTGCTACTTTTTTAACCACAAATTCCACAAATTATCACAAATTTCAATTCGTGTAAATAGTGCAATTCGTGTTTTGCTTTTATTTCAGTTTTTGCAAATACATATTGACTACATTATCCAATCCGAGATAAATCGCTTCGGAAATAAGTGCATGACCAATGGAAACCTCCAATAATCTAGGAATATTTTGATAAAAAAATTGGATGTTGTCCAGACTTAAATCGTGTCCAGCATTGATTCCCAAACCTAGTTCATTAGCCAAAATTGCCGATTTCACGTATGGGTCAATTCCGTTTTTGTTACCCAAACCATATTGGTGGGCAAAAGCTTCTGTGTATAATTCGATTCTTTCGGCTCCAATTATCTTTGCTCCTTCAATCATTTCGAGAACAGGATCCACAAAAATGGAGGTCCTGATTCCGTTTCGCTGAAACTCTTGTACCATTTCTATTAGAAAATCCTTGTGCTTTATGGTATCCCAACCTGCATTTGAGGTTATGGCATCAACAGCATCGGGTACCAAAGTTACTTGTTCGGGTTTTATTTCGAGAACCAAATCAACAAAAGATTTTTCGGGATTTCCTTCAATATTATATTCGGTATAAACAATCGATTTCAAGTCACGAGCATCTTGATAACGAATGTGTCTTTCGTCTGGTCTTGGATGAATGGTGATTCCCTGACCGCCAAATTTTTGAATATCGGTAGCCACTTTTAACAAATCTGGAACATTTCCTCCACGAGCATTTCGTAAAGTTGCTATTTTGTTAATATTTACGCTTAACTTTGTCATTGGAATACTTTTTGAAGATATTTATTGAATTTTGATTTGCAAAAATACAAAGTTAAATTAGCTGTAATTGTATAATTTTGATTATTTTGCGTCAAATATTTCGAATTGATTATGACTGAAATTACAAACTATATTACCAATGATTTCAAAGCAATTGACAGCCAAGATAGTATGGCGGCTGTTCAGGTGTTTTTTGACGAATTAACTTTTTCCCATTTCCCGGTGATTGAAGAGGAAATCTACATTGGCAGCATTGCTTCAAATGATATTGAAACATTTGACGGTACTAAAAAAGTATTAGATTACAAATATTCACTTGAAGGATTTTTTGCACGAAGCAATATGATTTGGCTTGATGTCTTGGAGGTCTTCGCAAAAAACAACACTAATTTAGTTCCCGTTTTAGACGAAAAAAATAAATATGTTGGCTATTATGAAATTAGCGACATTATGAAATTTTTTAACGAAACGCCATTTTTATTTGAACAAGGAAAAATTATTGTTGTCAAAAAAAGAGAATTGGATTATTCGATAAGCCAAATTGCCCAAATTGTAGAAAGCAACGATGGAAAATTGCTAGGCTTATTCGTATCAGCAACTGATGGAGAATACCTTGAAGTGACACTAAAAATTAGCATCGGTCCTGTAAATGAAATTATACAAGCTTTTAGAAGATATGATTATGAAATTATTTCGGAACATTTTGAAGATAATTACATCAACACATTAAAGGAACGTTCCGATTATTTGGACAAATATCTTAATATTTAAAAACAAACTTGATGAAAGTAGCCATTTACGGGAAATACTATCTAAACAGCACTGAACCCATTATAAAAGACATTTTTGTTTTTTTTATCAACAATAATGTTGAAATGATTATTGAGGCTGAATTTTTAAAAATATTACACGAAAAAAAAATCATCAAAAAAGAATACAAGACTTTCTCTTCACATACCGAATTGAACAACAGTTTTGACATGCTCATCAGCATTGGCGGCGACGGAACCATTTTGAGAGCTGCAGCACTAGTCCGAGATTCAGGCGTTCCGATTTTGGGAATAAATGCAGGAAGACTGGGTTTTTTGGCAACTGTTCAAAAAGAGAATATCGACGAGTTTATGCAATTCATCATTGATAAAAAATACACCATCTCCAAAAGAACTTTGTTGAGCCTAACCTCTACTCCTACTAACGAAGCAATTGAAGAAATCAATTTCGGAATGAATGAAATTTCCGTTAGCCGGAAAGATACCACTTCGATGATTACGATAGAAACCTATTTGAACGACGAGTTTCTCAATTCCTATTGGGCAGACGGTTTAATTATCGCCACTCCTACTGGTTCAACCGGCTATTCTATGAGCTGTGGCGGACCAATATTGACTCCCGATGTGAGAAGTTTTGTCATCACTCCTATTGCTCCCCATAACCTTAACGCACGTCCGCTAGTAGTACCAGACGAGACCGAAATTAGATTAAAAGTTTCAGGAAGGGAAGAAAATTACTTGGTTTCACTAGATTCCAGAATTACATCCGTAAAAAACGAAACCATATTAGTTATCAAGAAAACCCCTTTTCAAATCAATATGGTAGAAATTCCCAAAGAAACGTTCTTGAAAACCCTACGAACCAAATTATTTTGGGGTGAAGACAGAAGAAACTAAATCATTTTTATAATCTACCATACGAATACACTTGTTTTTCCCGTTAAAGTGTTTTCGAATCAATAAATCACTTCGTTTTAGTGTCAATTATTCAATAATACACACATTTAATATAATGGGTATTGATTCGTGTTGATAATTATTATATTTGCACGCAATTTTAATTAAATGTATAAATTATTCCAGCTACTGTTTTTGCTTTTTTTTTGTACTATGAATGCCCAAATACACGAACTGGGGGTTTTTGTAGGCGGAAGCAACTTTGTTGGTGATGTTGGACTTACCACTTATATTACACCCAACGAACCTGCTCTTGGAATTCTATACAAGTGGAACAAAAGCCCTAGACACTCCTACCGTTTTTCATACACACAATCGAAAATTTCCGCTAATGACCTTGATTCAAAAGAGCCTGGCAGAAATCAAAGAGGATATCATTTTGAAAATAGCATAAAAGAAGTATCTTTAGGCCTTGAATTCAATTTTTTCGATTTTAATTTACACGAAGTCAAAAGAAAAGTTTCTCCTTATGTATATTCTGGAATAAGTTATTTCAGGTACGACGAACTATATATTTCATCGGGAGAAACATTTAAAGATTCAGGTGCCGGTTCATTTGCAATCCCAATGACAGTAGGCGTAAAATCAAATGTTTCACCCCGAATTGTAATAGGTTTGGAAGTTGGAGCAAGATACACATTGACGGATAACTTGGACGGAAGCAATCCAAAAGATGGAAATATGTTGAAATTTGGAAATATAAATAATAATGATTGGTACGTTTTTTCAGGACTAACCCTAACTTATACTTTTGGAAATAAACCCTGCTATTGTGCAGAATAGAAAATGAATTTACTAGATAAAATAGACACCACTAATTTACCCAAACATTTAGCCATCATTATGGATGGCAATGGTCGTTGGGCAAAAAAACAAGGGCTTTTACGTACTTTAGGCCATGAAAGCGGAACAAAATCCGTAAAAGAAAACATAAAAACCTGTGCTAAATTAGGCATAGAATTTCTTACCTTATATGCCTTCTCTTCCGAAAATTGGAACAGACCCAAAATAGAAGTTGAAACGTTGATGAAAATCTTGATAAGAGCTCTAAAAAAAGAGCTTAAAACACTTCAAGACAACAACATCAAATTAAACGCTATAGGCAATCTAGACAAATTACCTAACTCAGCTCAAAAGGAGCTTCTGGACGTGATAGATAAGACCAAAGACAACACCAGAATGACCTTGACTCTAGCATTGAGTTATGGTTCAAGAGAAGAAATAGTAAATGCTGTAAGAAACATAAGCGATAAAGTTAAAAATAATATAATTTCAATAGACTCTATTGACGATTCAATTATAAATGAGCATCTTTACACGCAAAATTTACCAGAGGTAGATTTATTAATACGAACAAGTGGAGAGCATAGAATAAGTAATTTTTTGTTATGGCAAATTGCCTACGCAGAATTATATTTTACTGATATATTATGGCCAGACTTTAAAGAACAAGATTTGTATGAGGCTATCATTAGTTATCAAAAAAGAGAGCGTAGATTTGGAAAAACAAGTGAACAAATTAAATAATTTTTTAGTGTTACAAAAAAGCATAAAGATAGTCCTTAGCCTTTTAATTTTTGGAAGTTTTTTTCAAATTAAAGCCCAAGAAAGAGTCCCTTTTGACCAAGGAAAAACATACATACTAGCCAAAGTTGACATAGTTGGCAAAATAAGCTTCAACGCCAATACCGTAGTTACTTTTGCTGGCCTTGAAAAAGGACAACAAATCACCGTTCCAGGAGAACAAATAAGCAATGCCATCAAAAAATTAGGAAAATTAGGTCTCTTTGATGAGATCTCTTTTTATATAAACCGAATCGAAAAAGATAGTATTTATCTTGATTTGCACGTTGAAGAACTCCCTAAATTGAACGAAGTGAAGATTGTTGGCGTTTCGAAAAGTAAAATCGAAGGATTAATTAAAGACAATGGTCTTACCAAGTCCAAAGTGGTGAATGAAAACCTGATTACAACCACAAAAAACTACATCGAAAACAAATACAAAAAAGACGGTTTCTATAATACCAAAGTAACCATAAATACCGTTATAGATACCGCAGAAGTTAACCAAGTTAATATGGTTGTAAAAATTGACAAAGGTTCAAAAGTTAAAATCAAGGAAATTGATTTTGTCGGCAACAAGGAGCTGAAGGATCAAATCTTGCGTAAAGCGATGAAAGACACTAAACAAAAAACCCTTCTTACTTTAAAAACATCCAAATTTATCAAGGCAAAATACGAGGATGATTTAGAAAAGGTGATTGCAGCCTATAAAGAGAGAGGTTATAGAGACGCCAGAATCATCTCGGATTCTGTTGCTTACAATACCGATTTAAAAGCTTTGATGATTAAGATAAAAGTCGAAGAAGGAAACAAATATCGTTTTGGAAACATTAAATTCCTTGGTAATACTGTCTACTCAGACGAAGGACTTACTAGTATGCTGGGGATTAAAAAGGGAGACACTTACAATGGCGTACTTCTTGAAAAAAGAATCGCTGACAAGTCAAAACCAGATGGTGATGATATTACCAATTTGTATCAAAACAACGGTTATTTGTTCTCTACCATCAACGCAGTGGAAACAAAAACAGCCAATGACTCTATCGATTTTGAAATTCGAATCACTGAAGGCCCAATAGCTTATTTCAACAAAATTACAGTTACCGGAAACGACAAAACCAATGATCACGTAATTTATAGAGAATTGAGAACCAAACCGGGAGAAAAATACAACAAAGAATTATTGATAAGAACCATCCGTGAAATTGGTCAATTAGGATTTTTTGATCCCGAAACAATTGAACCAAAATTCAAAAACGTCGATGCCTCTGCAGGAACAGTTGATATTGAATATCCCTTGACCGAAAAAGGAGCTAGCCAAATTGAACTTCAAGGAGGTTATGGCGGTGGTGGTTTTATTGGTACTTTAGGATTGTCATTTAATAATTTCTCAGCTAGAAATTTGTTTAATAAAGAAGCATACAAACCACTTCCTATGGGAGACGGACAAAAAGTATCCTTGAGACTCCAAGCAAGTTCTTATTACAGAACCTATAGCGCTTCCTTTTCAGAACCTTGGTTTGGAAAACAAAAACCGGTAAATCTTACTACTTCTGTATCTTACACAAGTCAGTTTTACAACAATTTTCAAACCCAAAAAGTAGATAAATCCAAAAGTTTCAACATCTTGACACTTTCTGCTGGTATTTACAAAAGACTTACAGTTCCAGATGATTATTTCGGATTGTCGCAAACCATCAGTTACCAACATTATGATTTACATAATTACAATACTGGTCTGTTTACATTTGGTAATGGAGCATCAAGAAACTTGGCTTATACAGTAGGATTCTCAAGAAGCAATAAAGGGGTCAACCCAATATTCCCAACCTATGGTGCAGAATTTAGTTTGGTTGGTAAATTTACGCTTCCTTACTCTTTATTTAACGGAGTGGATTATGCTACATTAGGCGATAAAGAAGAATATAAATATGTTTATTCTGGAACAAATTATGTAGATTCAAATCTTAAACAGGTTAAGTCTGGAGATTATCTTGATGCAGTGCCAACCGCTTTGAATCCATATCCAAACAAAGTTGACAACTACCAAGATGCAGCGGCTGACCCTGCAAAGGTGGATCAAAAGAAATACAATTGGCTAGAATATTACAAAATAAAGTTCAAAGCAGATTGGTATACAAAAGTTTATGGTAAATTAGTACTCCGATCTTTGGTAGAATACGGATTCTTGGGAGCATATAACAAAGACAGAGGTATTATTCCTTTTGAAAGATACTTCTTAGGTGGAGATGGAATGGCAAATTATTCTATGGATGGTAGAGAAACCATAGCCTTAAGAGGATATCCAAACAGTTCATTAACTCCAATAAACGATAAAGGTGAGCCAATTGGAGCAACTATTTATAACAAATATTCTATGGAATTGCGATACCCAATAACTTTGAAAGCATCGGCATCCATTTATGCTTTGACCTTTTTAGAAGCTGGTTCGTCATTTGACACTTTCAAAAATTATAATCCATTTGCTTTGAGTCGTTCGGCTGGAGTTGGATTAAGAGTATTTATGCCGGCTTTTGGTTTATTGGGAATAGATTTTGGTTATGGTTTTGATGGATTACCACAAGCAAATGGAACATTGGGATCAACACCAAATGGTTGGGAAACGCATTTCATTATTGGACAACAATTTTAAAAAATTGGTATAAATTTTTCTAATATAGTAAAGTTATGAAAAAACAATTTTTAATTCTATTTTTAGCACTGATTCTAACCAGTACATTTCAGGCACAAACCAGAGGTACAAAAGTGGGTTACATTGATATGGAATACATTTTGCAAAATGTACCCGATTATACGGAAGCCCAAAATCAATTAGAACAAAAAGCCCAGAAATGGAAGCAAGAAATTGAAGCCAAAAAAATTGAAATCAACAAACTAAAAGAAGCTTTAAAAGCAGAAAAAGCCTTGTTGACAAAAGGACTTATTGAAGAAAGAATTGCTGAAATTACGTTCCTTGAAAATGAAACTTTGGACTACCAACAAAAAAGATTTGGACCAGACGGTGATTTGATGAGACAAAAAGCTGGCCTGACAAAACCAATCCAAGACCAAGTTTTTACAGCAGTGCAGGATATCGCCGAAACTAAAAAATATGATTTTATCTTTGACAAAACTTCAGATTTGACGATGCTTTTTGCAGCAAAAAGATTTGATATTAGCGATCAGATAATTCGTGTTTTGAATCGAACCGAAAAAAGAGAGCAGTTGACCAAAAAACAACTCAAAGAGGAAGAAGCCAAGGAAGCCAAAGAAGATGCACTTGACGAGAATCCAGTTTTGGCAGACAGACAAAAAGCATTAGACGCAAAAAAATCGGCAAGAGATAAAGCTATTGCTGATAGAATATTATTACAAGAAGAAAGAAAAAGAACAGCTGAAGAAAGAAGATTACAAATCATAGCCGATAGAGCAGCCAAAAAAACGGGTGTTGCACCTTCTACATCAGCAGCAGTTAGTTCCAATACTGGCAACACTGTAGAAAAAGCTGCTGCTATAACAGCTGCTGCCGAAGCAAAACAAAAAATGCTTGACGAGAGAAACGCAGCACTTGAGGCACGTAAAAAAGCGGTAGAAGACAACAAAAAAGCTCAAGAAGATAAAAGAAAACAAATTTTAGCCGAAAGGGAAGCTAAAAAAACTGGAGCTATTACTCCAACAGCTGCTGCTGCAGGCACGGCAGTAACTAGCAGCGCTAACGCAGAAAAAGAAGCAGCAAAAACAGCTGCAGCCGAAGCAAAACAAAAACAAATCGACGCTAGGGCAAAAAACTTGGAAGAACGCAAAAAAGTAGTCGAAGACAACAAAAAGGCACTAGAAGAAAAAAGAAAGCAAGCACTAGAAGATAAAGAAGCTAAAAAAACTGGCACGGTTTCTGAAAGTACAACAAAAGAAGAGCCAAAAACAAAAGAAGCCGTTACTGCTGAAGCTGCAAAAGAAACAACAAAAACTCCAGCGGAAGAAGCCAAACAAAAACAAATCGATGCAAAAGCAAAAGCATTGGAGGATCGTAAAAAAGTGATTGAAGATCGTAAAAAAGAATTGGAAGCAAAAAGAAAAAAAATACTTGAAGATAGAGAAGCAGCAGCAAAAAAAGCGCAAGAAGAAAAATTAAAAACAACAAAATAAATACAAACAATAATTAATTAATATTTAAAACAATGAAACAAATCAAAACTTTACTAATTGCTGCAATACTAGTTTTAGGAGCCAGCCAAACTATTAATGCACAAGCAAAAGTAGCTCATGTAGAAGTAAGTGAAATTATGACAAAAATGCCTGCAATGCTGGACGCTCAAAAACAACTTGAAAAATTGAGCGCTACTTATGATGCAGATTACAAAAAAATGGCTGAAGAATTTAAAGCAAAATTAGCTCTTTATGACAAAGAAGCTGCTACAGTTACAGAAGCAGTTAATGCAGAACGTCAAAAAGAAGTTCAAGACATGCAAAAAAGAATCCAAGATTTTGGTCAAAATGCACAAAAAGAATTACAACAAAAACAAGAAGACATAACTAAACCAATCTACGAAAAAGTAAGAGCTTCTATCCAAAAAGTGGCTAAAGCAAAAGGTTTTCAATATATTCTTGACGGATCTGCTGGAGGTGCTCTTTTACTTGCTGACGGTCCAAACTTGACTGCCGACGTAAAAAAAGATTTAGGTTTCTAATAACCGACTGAATTTTAATCAAAAACCGCTCTCCCAAAAAATTGGAATTGAGCGGTTTTTTTATACCCTGAATTTTTAGGATATTTAAAATGCAGCACTTAACTTTGTTTTATGGAGAACAATAAACCTATCGGAATTTTTGACTCAGGAATTGGTGGAACCTCCATTTGGGAGGCCATTCATCAATTACTTCCCAATGAGAAAACCATTTATTTAGCCGATAGCAAAAATGCTCCTTACGGTCAGAAAACAAAAGCTGAAATAGTTACCCTAAGCATAAAAAACACCGAGTTCCTGCTCAAAATGGATTGCAAATTAATTGTGGTAGCCTGCAATACAGCAACAACAAATGCCATCCAGGAATTGAGGGCAAAATACAATATCCCATTTATTGGTATAGAACCGGCAATAAAACCGGCAGCAACAAATTCAAAAACACAAACCATAGGAATTCTAGCCACACAAGGCACTCTAAATAGCGAGCTCTTTAACAAAACTGCCGAGATGTATCAAGACACGAAAATCATTGAACAAGTAGGCCATGGATTAGTTAAACTCATAGAAAGCGGCAATATCGATTCACCAGAGATGACACATCTACTTCACTCCTATCTTGACCCAATGATTAAAGCCAATATTGATTATCTAGTATTGGGTTGCAGCCATTATCCGTATTTGATTCCGCAAATAAAAAATATTCTTCCTGCAGACATTCAAATTATCGATTCTGGCGAGGCTGTAGCCAAGCAAACTCAAAACATACTCAAAGAAAAGGTAGGATTATCATCAATTAAAAAAAAAGAACCGATATTTTATACCAATTCCAATCCAAAAGTGCTTTCGGATATTCTTGGAAATAAATATGAAATAATTGAAAAAGATTTCTAAAGAATAGTTATTCTTCTTTTTTATACCAGCCCGAATACATCACATAATTGTTTGCAATGCGTTCTATTTCACCTGCAAAATCAGATTGATTAATGTCTTTTACCTTCTTTGCTGGAACTCCTGCATAAATACTTCCAGCTTCAACGACCGTATTTTGGGTAACAACGGCTCCTGCTGCAATGATGGAATTACTTTCAACAATACAATTATCCATAACAATGGCACCCATTCCTATTAATACATTATCGTGAATCACGCAACCGTGAACCATGGCATTGTGACCAATAGAAACATTGTTACCTATAATAGTGGGATATTTTTGATAGGTACAATGAATAATGGCTCCATCTTGAATATTCACTTTATTTCCAATGGTAATAAAATTCACATCACCTCTAATCACTGCATTAAACCAAACACTGCAAGAATGACCAAAAGTGACTTCCCCAACAATGGTCGCATTCTCTGCAACATAACAATCTTCGGGTATCAATGGCGTTTTTCCGTTAACAGATTTTATGAGCATTTTACGAGATTTATTCTGTTTGTATCAACTAATTAATGGCTGGACAATTACATTCGTATTTTTCTCTTCGGCAATTCAAATCAATTCCTAGAGTAATTTGATGAAACCCAGCAGTATCAAATTTCACTTCACCTGTAAGATGCGAATACGTATAAGCAAACATAAATTGTTTATAGTTTATTCCAATAATTGGTGTAATGTATTGTTGCTTTTGGGCAATAGCCACTCCAGAACCATTAAGATATTGAGCGCCATCAAAATTTCTACGATAAGACAAACCTCCCCATACTTTTCCGAATTCTAAATTCTTATATGCTTTTATGTTAAGATCAATCCATTTCTCCTTGGTTTTATCTATCAATTGAAACAAAACTGAAGGTTCCCATAATATTCTGTCTTTATCTCCAAAAACATAACCGGCACTCAATAAAAACTTCCTCAAATTACCGCTTTCAGTTTCTGTATAAATTTTTCTTTTGGATTCAATGGCATTTTGAACTGTTCCGTGAACATAAAAATCAAGATAATTATAGGAAGCACCAATATCCAAGTTAAAATAAGACGCATTTTGAACAATCATTCCGTTAATAATCGGGTCAAAATCTCCTGATTGCAAAAACTCGGTTTCATCAAGTTGGCTTTGTGAAAAATTGGCACTAACTCCAAAAGACAATTGATTCAAATCAATCTCATCTCTTGAAAACATAAGATGGTGTGCATAAGTCAACTTCATACCTTTCTGGGAATGATATCCGTTTTTATCATTAAAAAGTATAACTCCCACTCCAGATCTTTCGCCCACTCTACCGTTATAACTTAACGTTTGAAGTGAAGGAGCATCAGATTGATCAAACCACTGTTTTCGCGCAGTAAGCCTAATCTTATCACAGTTGGCAGCTCCAGCCATCGAAGGGTGAATCAAATAATAATTATCCGATAAATAATCTGAATAAACCGCAATTCCTTCTTGTGAAAAAGAATATAGGCTGACAAGAAAAAAGGCTATAAGAAATTTGATTTTATGATACATTCAAAAAGTATTTATTATGGAACTTTGGCATCAATTAAAACAACGCGAAAAAGGAATAAATATCCGATTAAAACGTCATTAAAGTTAATTTATTCTTTAAAAAATCAAATATAGTTATTAGTAGAAAATAACTTCGTTAAATTTGTAAAAAATTAAACCTATCATGTCAAAATTAACAATAAAAGAAACACAAAACCCAAGTATATTAAAATTTGAATTTGAAGATTTCATTACACAAAACGAAAGCTTTGAATTCAAAAACATTGATGAAACCAAAAACTCTCCTTTGACACAACAATTATTTTACTTGCCTTTTGTAAAAACGGTCTATATTTCAGGGAATTTTATCGCAATCGAAAAATTCAGCATTGTGGAATGGGAAGATGTAAAAGACGCCGTAGCAGAACAAATAGAAACATTTGTAGCCAATGGCGGGACAATCATTGTTCCATCAGAAAACAAAACTCAAAAGCAACCGATAACCGTTTATGGAGAAACAACTCCAAATCCATCGGCCTTGAAATTTGTGGTAAGCAGAATGTTGACCAAAACTCCAGTTGAATTCAAAAATATTGACGAAGCAACAGCGTCACCATTGGCACAAGAATTATTCAAATTTCCTTATGTAAAAGAAATTTTTATTGATGAAAATTATATTTCGATTACCAAATACGCAGTAAGCGAATGGCAGGAAATCACATTGGAATTGAGAACTTTCATCAAACAATATATCGAAAACGGAGGAACTGTTCTCGACGAAAGTATAATTGTGGCTCATACCGAACAAGAAAACAACAAAACCGAAAACTTTGACAATCTCGATGTCACTTCGCAACAAATCATCAATATATTGGAAGAATATGTAAAACCAGCCGTTCAAGCCGATGGTGGAAATATTGCTTTTGATTCTTATAATGAAAATGACAAAACTGTAAAAGTTATTCTTCAAGGAGCTTGTAGCGGATGTCCATCATCAACATTCACATTGAAAAGCGGTATCGAAAATATGCTGAAAAGTATGCTAAACGATGACGCCATAAAAGTGGAAGCAGTTAACGCTTAATTTTAAAGTATTCAGTGTTCAGTCGCAGTAAACAGCTAACCGTGACTGAAAACTGTGACTGAACACTACAATATATGAATCAACTTTCAAAAGAAACCAGTCCGTATTTATTGCAACATGCCAATAATCCAGTGCATTGGAATGCTTGGAATGAAAATTCATTGGCCGAAGCCAAAGAAAAAAACAAACTGATAATCATAAGTATCGGTTATTCGGCTTGCCATTGGTGTCACGTAATGGAGCATGAAAGTTTCGAAGACCAAGAAGTCGCCGATGTCATGAATGCGCATTTTGTCAACATCAAAGTCGATCGTGAAGAACGACCGGACGTGGACGCAGTTTATATGAAAGCCATCCAAATCATGATTCGTCGCGGTGGTTGGCCACTAAATGTGGTCACACTTCCAGACGGAAGACCAGTTTGGGGTGGAACCTATTTCAGGAAACAGGAATGGATGCAAACGCTTGGTCAATTGCAGGAAATTTATCAATCCGCTCCCGAGAAAATGATTGATTATGCCGAAAAACTACACCAAGGCATTCTATCCGTTGGAATTACTCCAAACGAAAACAAGGATACAACCATTAATCAAGACCAGATTACTTCTTTGGTCGAAAAATGGGGAGAATATTTCGATTGGGATTTTGGAGGAATGGGCAGTTCACCCAAATTTATGATGCCCAATAACTATCATTTTTTGATGCGTTTTGGATTCCAAAAAAAAGACAATCAACTACTTGAATTTGTAAACCTCACTTTGACCAGAATGGCTTTCGGAGGTGTTTTCGACACTGTTGACGGTGCATTCTCCCGTTATTCGGTGGACAACAAATGGCACGTCCCCCATTTCGAAAAAATGCTTTATGATAACGGGCAATTGGTTTCATTATATAGTGATGCCTACAAATTGACCGGAAATCCTTTGTACAAAGAAGTCATCGAAAAAACACTTTCATTCGTCGAAAGGGAATTAATGAATCCAGAAGGTGGTTTTTATTGCGCCCTTGATGCCGATAGTTTAAATGCAGAAAACCATCTCGAAGAAGGTGCTTTTTATGTTTGGAAAATTGCCGATTTAAAGACTATTATCGGAGACGATTTCGAATTGTTCAGCCAAGTATTCAACATCAACACTTTTGGATTGTGGGAAGACGGAAATTATGTCTTGATTCAAAACCAAAGTCTAGATGAAATAGCACAACTCAATGCCATTGCAGTTTCCACACTCGAAAACAAGAAGAAAATCTGGGAACAAAAATTATATATTGAAAGAGAAAAACGTTCCAAACCAAGGTTGGATGACAAATGCCTGACTTCCTGGAACGCCATTATGCTCAAGGGATTTGTTGACGCTTACAAAGCTTTGGAAGAATCCAAATATCTGGATTTGGCTTTGCAAAATGCCGACTTCATCATCAAAAACCTGTGGTCGGGTGACGGGAATTTGTTCCATAATTACAAAAACCAGAAAAGCACCATCAACGGATACTTGGAAGATTACAGTTGGGTGATTACAGCTTTTATCAGTTTGTATGAAGTGACTTTCGACGAAAAATGGCTTCGTGATGCGAAAAAATTGACCGATTACAGTCTCGAACATTTTTATGACGAGAAAAATGGCTTTTTTGCCTTTACATCCAATCTGGACGAAGCCTTGATAACCTCACATTATGAAACCGAAGACAACGTAATTCCTGCTTCCAACTCGGTGATGGGGAAAAACTTATTTCAGTTGGGTATTTATTTTGAAAATTCTCATTACGAAAAAGTTGCTCAACGCATGTTACAAAACATTTTTCCATCAATCAGTTATCCATCAGCTTATTCTAATTGGCTGGATTTAGCATTAAATTATTCAGAGCAAAATAAAGAATTAGCCATTTGTGGCGAAACCGCTTTGGACTTTTTGAGTAAAATAAACAGCCTTTATCTCCCAAATGTAGTTTTGGCTGGAACGGAAAAAGTTTCGAATCTTCCTTTTTTGAAAGATAGATTTGTAGCTGACCAAACCCTATTTTATCTTTGCCAAAACAAGACTTGCCAAATTCCAAGCAATGATTTCCAGAAAATTGTTTCTGATTTAATTTAAAACAACAATTATTTTTTTTCCATAAAATGACACTCAATACAGAAAACGTTACCAATTACGCCGAAACTTTTATAAAAGTTTTAATTGATTATTCTCCTAAGTTAGTTTCAGCCATTATAATACTATTCTTGGGACTTTATGCAATTCGCATCATCAATAGATTGATTCGAAAAATAATGGTCAAACGAGAGCTAGACCCCACTTTAACCAATTTCCTTTCTGATATTTTACTTTGGGTTTTAAGAGTATTATTGTTTGTTACTTTTATCGACAAATTAGGAATAGGAACCTCTTCTTTTGTAGCGATTCTAGGCGCAATGGGACTTGCAGTAGGTTTGTCGCTCCAAGGTTCGTTGTCTAATTTTGCTGGAGGAATGCTTATTATTCTTTTCAAACCGTTCAAAGTAGGTGACACCATCGAAGCACAAGGCATTTCGGGAACGGTAAGTGAAATACAAATATTTGTGACTAAATTAATCAACGGCAATAACCAAACTATATTTGTCCCGAATGGCTCATTGTCGAACGGCACTATTATCAACTATTCCTTGCAAGGATATCGAAGAGCTGATTTAACGCTTTCGATTTCTTACGATACCGACATTAGAAAAGCCAAAGACCTAATTACCGAGGTTTTGAAGAACAATCCTAAAGTCCTAAAAACTCCCGAAGCCGAAGTTTCTGTAAAGCTTTTAACCGACAGTTCGATTCAACTGGCAGTAAGACCTTGGGCAAACAATGCAGATTTTGGTGCTGTTAGTTCTGATACTTTGGAAGGCTGTAAACTGGCATTTGACACCGCCGGAATCGTGATTCAACCTTTTGTAAAAGAGGTTTCGAGGAATAATTAAGGTTTATTTCTTCGAAACGGTCATCATAAAATCCTTCAAATAATAGGTTCAAAATAAGCGACATCAACAGTGTCGTTTTTTTTGTGCTTTTCGAAACTCAAAAAACTCATTTCTTTTGCCGAAGGATATTTAATTTCTTCAAGCTAAATAATGACTTCCTACTCCCATTCTCTAACGAAAGCAGGCAAGACAAAGTATAAAACACCAAATCCAATACCTTTTAAATTTACCCCATTAATCAATTAGTGGATTTTTTCATTAGCTAATTTAATGCTATAAAGACTAATTTGATTACGAAGCTAACTTTAGTTTTATCATCAAATAATTCGCTAAACCAACATCCGCAAAAATGTTCCCAGAAAAATAAAAAATGTTTAGTATTCAAGACTATAATTAGGCAACAAAAAATTAGTCAAACCAATAATGCATTATTTTAGATTTTAAAACAATACCTCTAAAATTTGGTTTGGTTTTGTTTTTTTGTAGGAATATAATTAGTATATTTGAATGCAAATAAAGCATAACAATCTTCACCAATCTAACCGTATATACGAAGGTTTTGTTACTCCCATAAAATAAATTAGCATACATTAGAATTAACTGAATGTATAAAAATAATAAACCTTATGAAATATAATTTTACTCTTCTTTGTTGCTTGGCATTTTTTAATTTATCACTTGCCCAAACTTTAGATGCAACGAAAATAGAACTTAATTACCATGCCGATAGTGACCCACAAAACCTAACCTCTTTTCTAAGTGGATTCTTTTTTACAGCAACTGATGGATACTTTAAAAAATTCGGGAGAGAATTATGGCACTCTGACGGGACTAAAGAAGGAACATTTATGGTTAAAGATATTATGCAAGGCCAAAAATCATCTGATCCAAATTCTCTAACAAAAGTAGGCAATATCCTTTTCTTTACGGCATATGAGGCCGTTCATGGTAGTGAATTATGGAAAAGTGATGGTACTGAAACAGGAACTTCAATGGTAAAAGATATACGTCCAAATAATAATGACACATACAATGGCCCTATTAATTTAATAGATTTGAATGGGGTAGTATATTTTACTGCGACAAACGGCATCAATGGATATGAATTATGGAAAAGTGATGGAACCGAAGCTGGCACTGTAATGATAAAGGATATAAACCCTAAAGGAGACAGCAGTCCCGCAAATTTATTTGTTTTCAATAATAGCATTTATTTTATAGCAAACGATGGAACGAACGGAATTGAACTATGGAAAAGTGACGGAACCGAATCAGGAACCATTATGCTTAAAAATTTAAATCAAAATTATTCAGGTATAAATATTGGAAATCAATTTTTGATTTTGAATGGTAACTTTTATTTTTTTGCTAATGATATGAATTATGGTTCAGAATTATGGAGAAGTGATGGAACTGAAACAGGAACTTCAATGGTAAAAGATATAAGAGTAGGCCCTAATTCAAGTGCTACATTATTAAAAGGCAGTTTACTTAATGGTATAATAATTTTTGAAGCCAATGATGGAATAAATGGAGTTGAAATCTGGAAAAGCGATGGAACTGCAAGCGGAACATCAATGATAAAAAACATTAATAATACGAATCTCAGCAGTATATCATATAATAGTAAATACATAAAATTTAATAACGAGGTTTATTTTTTAGTTAATAATAATGTTTATGGAACAGAAATTTGGAAGACCGACGGTACTTTAAATGGGACAACTATGTTGAAGGCATTGGTATCGATTGAAAAATTTCACGTAGACAACATAAACAATAAACTTATATTTTTTTCAACCAGTACTAATTCATCAAATAGAACACTATGGAGTAGTGATGGTACACCAACTGGGACAATTGAATTATCAAATGTGAGAGATAGTAATATTTCTGGATTAGTTGAAAGTTTTGTAACCATTAATAATTCTACCATTTTGACAGGTGAAAATGATGAAAACGGAAATGAATTATGGATTACAGATGGAACAATTACTGGAACATCATTTTTTGCAGATTTGAATTATTCAGACAGCAGTAATGCATCTAAATTTACTAATGTGGATGGAAATTTATTTTTTAGGGCAAGAGGAAAAGAATATGGAAGCCAATTGTTTAAAAGTGATGGTACAATTAAAGGGACTCAATTAATTAAAGATATAAATCCGGGATATGATTGCATTGATAATCTCTCCGATATGAAAGCAATAAACGGCACATTGTTTTTTAGTGCAGCCGATGGTGTGCATGGCTATGAACTGTGGAAAAGCGACGGGACAGAAAAAGGAACTGATATAGTAAAGGATATTTACCCTGGCAACAAAAGTAGTATGCGGAATTACAATGACAAACAGCCGTTTACTGTACTAAATAATATTTTATATTTTTATGCCGATGATGGTGTACATGGCTTTGAATTATGGAGAAGTGACGGAACTGACTCAGGAACCTATATGATAAAAGATATACACATAGATCCTCAATACAGTTACGGTAGTTATCCAAGAGAATTCGTATTATTGAATAACATTATATACTTCATTGCTGGCGATAATACTGGAACTGCTTTATGGAAAACAGATGGCACTTCAACCGGAACAATTAAAGTGATAAATTTAAATGACATAAGGGTATTAAAAGCTGTCAATAACAAACTTATTATTTTTGCAGAAACTTCTGGGACAACTTATGGACCACATGACTTATGGGCTTCAGACGGAACAGCTTTCGGGACAAATCACATAAAAACTTTTGGAGATAATATAGATAGCGATATTCAGTTTTCTACAACTCTGAAAAATGAATTATATTTTGTGGCAAAAAGCCCTGTTAGCTATAGAAAAGCAATTTATAAAACAGATGGAACAATTGGAGGAACTGTTATTTTATTTGATGGCGCAAATCATCCAACAATGCCCGGTTTAGATATCAATAACATAATAACATGTGGAAGCTATGTGTACTTTGTCGCAGACGATTCCTATGGAACCTCAAAAGAATTATGGAGAACCAATGGCAAAACAACAGAAAAAATAGCAGGACCAGATACAGCGAATTTTTTATACATAAGAAATCTAACCTGTTACAATAACAATCTACTTTATCTAGCTGAATCGTGGCCATATAAAATATGGGCAATCAACGATAATTTAAGTAAACCATTAGAATTAAACATAAATATTCTAAATGGGCCAAACTTTGGAGGTTATAGTTCAATTGAGGAATTAGGAGCAACAAGTAATAATTTATATTTTAAAGCTAGAAATGACGTAAGTGGTAATGAACTTTACGTAACTAAAATAAATGCCTCAATATTGGGTGTTACTGATTATAATACTTCGAAAAACAAGGATGCAAAATTTGTGACCATTTACCCTAACCCCTCAAACGAATTAGCAACTATCAAATCTATTACCAACGCCACAATTTTGAAATTTGAAGTATGGGATTTATCAGGAAAATCAATTCATTCACAATTAAACAAAGACCTTAATAAAGAAATTAAATATGATACAAGTAAATTAAATGAGGGCATATATTTTATGAAAACAATTCTTTCGGATGGGAAAATTGATAATTTTAAATTTATGGTAAATCATTAGATTCATAATCTAATTAAAAGATTTTTGATCAACTTAAATAATATATGTGACAACTATTTTATAAAAAAAACAGCTATTATAAGACTAAAACAACTGTTGTTATAAACAAAAATCAACATGAAAAACGATCTTTCTATTTCTTCGAAACGGTCATCATAAAATCCTTCAAATAATACGGTTCAAAATAAGCGACATCAACAATATCATTTTTATTGTATTTTTCGAAACTTAAAAAGCTCATTTCTTTTGCAGAAGGATATTTGATTTCTTCCAAGAAAATGAAGTTTTCCTTAGTCAAAACCGATTTGCATTTCTCCGCACAATCGCCAACAAAATAAAGTGTTTCTTGCAAATCTTCAAAAGAGTTTTCGGTGATTACTTCGGCTTGAACGGCTCTTTTGTTTTCGAAATTTGGAGCAAAAACAGCACTGTACACTTCCATTCTTCGGGCATCAAGCATTGGTATTATAAATCCGTTGGTAACATTGGCTTGTGAAGCCAAAACTTGCAGCGTATCTACGGAAATTAGCGGAATACCCAAGGCATAACACAATCCTTTGGCCGCAGAAACACCAATACGCAATCCGGTGTAAGAACCTGGTCCTTGACTCACGGCAATCGCAGATATATCCTGAAAAGTAATTCCGGCTTCTTTGATGATTTCTTCTATAAAAACGTGCAAACGTTCAGCGTGAGAATAACCTTCTTCAGCAATTTCTTTGCATAAAATTGTTTTTCCTTCTTTTGCCAAAGCAACAGAACAATTTTTGGTAGCGGTTTCGATGTTTAAAATATAGGACAAAATAGTTATGAGTTATGAGTTATGAGTTATCGGTTATGGGTTTTGCTTACTAACAGAAAACTGATAACCGAGAACTGAACACTGATTATTTCTTATCTTCTGTTTTTTCTAAAGTTACTTTATCGCCGGAGTTCAAATCCTTTGAAACGGTCGAATATGGCCCCGTGATGACCACGTCTCCTTTTTTAAGTCCGGTAAGTACTTCAATGTTGGTGTCGTCTTGAATTCCAGTTTTTATGATGCGGATTTTTGCTTTATCACCCACTTTCACGAAAACACATTCCAGTTTCTTTTCGCTTTTGGGAGCTGCTTTTTTCTCGTCTTCATCTTCCACTTTAAATCCTTTTACGGCTGTTGTGTCTGATTTTACAACTACAGAACTAATTGGCACAGCCAAAACATTGGCTCTTCTTTTGGTAATAATATCAACAGTTGCCGTCATTCCTGGTCTGAAAGGAGAATAGGTTGCTGGTTTTCCTTCCAATAAATCTTGGTAAGATTCTTTCAAGATTCTAACTTTTACTTTGAAATTAGTTACTTGATCGGCTGTCAAAGTTGAACTAGCTGAATTGGAAATACTGGTAACAATCCCTTTGAATTGTTTTTTTAAATAAGCATCCACCTCAACTTTGGCTTCATCACCCACTTTTATTTTTACGATGTCGTTTTCATTTACGTCGACTTCCACTTCCATATTGTTCAGGTTGGCCACGCGAAGAATTTCGGTTCCCGCCATTTGTTGGGTTCCCAAAACTCTTTCTCCCAATTCTACGTTGAGCACAGAAATTGTCCCGTCAGCTGGTGCATAAATTGTAGTTCTTCCCAAGTTATCCCTAGCTTCGTTTACGGTTGCAGAAGCACTTTGCACATTGAAATAAGCCGATTGTTTGCTGGCTTTGGCCACTTCAAAAGAAGCTACCGATTTATCCCAATCCGACTTGGAAATAATTCCTTTGTCAAACAAGGTTTTGTTTCTGTCGTAATTGGATTTAGCTTCTTTAAATGAAGCATCGGCTTGAGTCAAACCTGATTTTGTCCCCGATAAATTAGCCACCGACCTGTTTAACCCCGAAGTATATAAATCGGGATTTATCTTTACCAACAAATCGCCTTTTTTGACTACTTGCCCTTCTTTTATTGGCAAAGAGATAATTTCACCAGAAACCATCGAAGCAATTTTTACTTCTATTTCGGGCTGGATTTTCCCGGTTGCTGAAACCGTTTCGACAATTGTTGTGGCATTGACATTGGCAATTTCCACCGATTTTCCTTTGTCTTTATTTCCAATAACACCCGTTTTAGAAAGCACTATTAATAACGCAATTATCGCAATTGCTCCACCTATTAATAAATAAATTGTTTTTTTTGACATGATGAATTAGATTTTTATAATTGGAATTCCAAAATAGAATTCCAGTATTTTTATTTTGAAAATGTAATCGTATTTGGTTCTCAATACTTCCGATTGAGCCACAGAAAATAATGTTTGCGATTGGTTAAAATCGAAAGAATTCATCATTCCCACTGCATATTTTTCTTTGGCATAATTATAGGCTTCTTGTCTGGCATCTAAAGCCGAAAGAGCCGATTCATAGGCATTCAAACCACCTTTGGCATCTGTAAATGCAGTATAAACATTTCTTTGCAAATCCAGTTCTTGTTGTTCAACCGCAATTTTTGATTTTTCCAAACTAACCTTCGAACGCTCCACATTATTTCTGGCTGAAAATCCATTAAAAATTGGAATCGATAATTGCGCTCCAAAAGCTTGTCCTTTATTGTCCGTAAATTGCTGTCCAAAAGGAGCTGCAGGCTGGGTTGTTCCTGTTTGAAAATCGAATGTATCAGCATATGAAATTCGAGTATTAATATTATAAAAACCTTGTAATGTTGGTTGAAAACCACCTTTGGCAATGGCTACATTTTTTTCGGCTATTTCCAGATTCGTTTTGGCTATTTTCAGTTCGGTTCTTTGCTCTTTAGCTTTTTCATAAATAGCGATTGGAGTTTGAGCCAATATATTATTTTCGTCTTTAGCTGTGGTTTCATCTGTCACATCAAAATCATAAAACTCTTTTAACTGTAACAATTGCGCCAAACTCAATTTTGAAATCAATAAGGCATTTTCAGCAGCAATAACTTTCTGATTGTCTGAAGCAACAGTAGCTTTGATGTCCAACAAATCGCCTCGTGGAACTGAACCCGCTTTGACCAATTCTTCGGAACGAGTTAATTGTTTTTCGTTTATGGCTCTTTGTTCTTGTTGTACTTTTAAATTTTCTTTATTAAAAAGCACTTGCAAAAAAGCATTAGCAACATTCAGAGCAATATCTTCCTGCATTTTTGTCAATTGATATTTCGCTGCAAGAATCGAAAGATTTGCTTTTCGAAGGGTATTTTGATTTTGCATTCCTTTGTAAATATCAACACCAACGCCTGCTCCCATTGAGGAATATTGTGTGGTTTGATTTCGTAAAAGTCCAGTGGTTGGATCTTGGTTTAAACCCACGTTCCAGGAGTGGGAAGCATTGGAATTTAAGGAAGGAATAAAATTCCCTATTGCATCTTTTTTGCCAATATCGGCAGTCTTAGAATCCAATTCAGTCTGTTTTATTGAGATATTATTGTCAATGGCATATTTTACACATTCTTCTAAGGTCCATTTTTTAGTTTGCGCCTGTATCGACAAACCAAACAGCAAGATAAAAACGAGTGAGAAACAATTATTTTTCTTCATATATTTTGAATGAAAGCATAGCAAAGATACTATACATATTTAACATTTATTTTAAAACTGAATTTCTTTTTTCGAGATAAACTTATGGTTTTTTCTCATCTGTTTTCAAGCCTTGATTCCAAACTTTAATTTTATCTGAAGTCTTCAATCCGCTTTTAATTTCAACATAAATTCCGTCGCTAACTCCTAAAACAAGATCTTTTCTAACGAATTTTTGACTTGTCGTTTCTACTTCCACAAAAGGTTTTTGCGTTTTGGAATCAAACTGTATCAATGCTTCTTTTATGGCCATAACTTTATCGGATTTTTCCAAAATAATCGACGCATTGGCACTCAATCCTGCACGGATAAAAGTATCGTCTCTATTGGTTAACGAAGCTTTTATCTCAAATTGAATTGCACCATTTTCGGTTTTCCCTTTTGGAGCAATATCAGTTAAAACAGCATTAAATTTTTTGTTTTCAATGGCTCCAACGGTGATTTCAATAGGTAAGTTTACTTTTATTTTTCCTACTTCCGATTCATCTATTTTTCCAACGAATATCATTCGACCCACATCGGCAACACTAGCAATCGTAGTTCCTTCGTTGAAATTATTGCTTTCAATTACTTGATTTCCCACTTTCACCGGCACATCCAGCACCATCCCGTTTACTGTCGAACGAATTAAAGTATTGGCATAACTTCCAAGACCAGAAGTTGTTCCTGTTTTTACAATATCGTAACCTTGTTTTGAAGCCGTATAATTTTGTTTCGCTTGTTTGTAAGCCAATTGAGCTGCATCAAAATCATTGGCCGAAATCACGCCTTTGTCGAATAAGGTTTTTTGTCTTTGAAACAATTTTTCTTGGTTGTCCAAATTTATTTTGGCTGTTTGAACTTGATTTTGGGTGCTGCTCAAATTCGAAACATTGGCAACCACTTTTATTTTGGCAATCAAATCTCCTGCTTTTATGGTTTCGCCAGCTTTAATGTAAACAGTTTCAATAATCCCGGAAATATTTGGTTTTATAAGCACTTCTTCATCCGGAACAATATTACCGGTGGCAATGGTGTTTTTGACAATCGTTTTAATTTCAGATTTTTCAGTTACAAAAACAACAGGAGATTCCTGGTTTTTGGCATACAAATAATATAATGCACCGAAAAACAGCAGTGCTATAAAAACTAAAATTGTTATGGTTACTCCTTTTTTCATCTTGATCTTTGTTTAGTTCGATTATAATTTGATTATTTTTTTTTATTCTGTTCGTAATGCGTCAACTGGTTTAACTTTTATGGCCGTTTGGGCCGGAATGAATCCTGCCAACAAGCCTGATCCAACTAAAATAATTAAGGCGAAAAACACCACTGACAAGTCTACGCTTGGATTGGCAAACATTGAACCTTCGCTTGGCATTGAATCCAAAATCTTGTTGACTATTACCAAAACTCCAGTTGCTGTTGCAATTCCCAACATTCCGGCGCTGATGGTCAAAAAGATGGATTCCAGCAATATTTGGGAACGAATGGCTCCTGGTGTTGCACCCAAAGCTCTTCGGATTCCAATTTCCTTGGTTCTTTCTTTCACAACTATTAGCATAATATTTGAAATTCCGATAACTCCTGAAAGCAAAACCAAAGTTCCTACAAAATAAGCAATGAATTTTAGTATCGAAAACAGCCCCAAAATCTTAGCAAATTGCTCATATAAATCAAAATTTCCAATAGCCCGCTCATCATCTGGACTAATTGAATGTCTTGATTTCATAAACTCTAAAATTTTTGGTTTTAATTCAGTAATTGAAGCATCATCATTTGCAGTGATAGCCATCCAACCTACCCTATCCCCATAATTAAAAGCCTGTTGAAAAGCCGTAAAAGGAACAAAAATGTTTTTTTGCTGTTCTTCTGCATTGCCATCATTACCATTTGCTTTTTTCTTATAAACCCCAACAACCATAAAATTTACCCCATTGACTTTGATATAAGTCCCTATAACTTGCTCTGCTTTTTCGTACAATCCGTCAATTACGCCTTGCCCAATTACGGCCACTTTGCGGTTGAGTTCTATATCCTGATAATTTACAAAACGTCCTTTAATAATATTCATTGATTCCTGCTTCACATATTCAGGATAGTCTCCATAAACGTTGAATGCAGCTGTTTTTGTTCCTCTAACCACATTATTTGCCCCTCTAAAACCGCCTAATTGATTTCTAGGAGAGACGTATAAAAGGTCCGGAAATTTTTCTTTTAATGCAGGAACATCGCTGTTTTGAAAGCTAAATTGTCGCGTTTTTGGGAGTCCTTTATAAGGTTTTGAAGTGGCTTGTGTCCACATAAACATTGTGTTTGTGGCCATTCCGGAAAAACCTTGTTTCACTCCATTTTCTAAACCATTTCCAGCAGCAAGAAGAATTACCAAAATAAATATTCCCCAAAAAACGCCAAATGCAGTCAGTATTGTCCGGAATGTATTCGCGGTCAATGCTTCTAAAATTTCATCCCATTTATCTTTGTCAAACATAATTATTCGTCTCTAAGTGCTACAATAGGTTTAATTTTGGCGGCTCTATATGCTGGGAAAAATCCAGCTAATGCACCTGCAAAGACTAATAATCCCAAAGTGGTTAAGGCGATAGTAAAATCGACTTCAGGATTAAAAAAATAATCGCTTTTAATCTGCGGACCAACTAATTCCAAAAGCGCCAAACTAGACAAAAGCCCAACAAAACCAGCTATCGTGGTAATAAAAATCGATTCGTGTAAAATCATTCCAACTATTGAAAGAGGTGTTGCTCCCAGTGCTTTTCTAATTCCTATTTCCTTGGTTCTTTCCTTCACAATAATCAACATAATATTACTTACTCCCACCACACCCGCGATGATAGTACAAATACCAACCCACCAAAAAAACAATCGGATGTATAAATTCAGGTCATAAAACTGTTTGATATTTTCCACAGTACTATTAATTCCAATTGCGCTGGTGTCATCTGGTGCAATAGTATTTTTACCTTTGAGCAATTGTGATATTCCTTCGGTAAATTTCTTTGACTCTGCCAATGCTTCCTCATAAGTATCTTTTTTATTCAGCGTAAAAGACATATCATTTAATTTATCGCCACCACTTCCAAAAACTTGTTGAACAGTCGTTATAGGCAAATAAGTTCTACCTTCTTCCCTTTCGCCACCTGGATCCATAAAAACTCCCACCACTTTGAATTGAACATTGCTAATTAAAATTTGCTCTCCAATAGCATTTTTCTCCTTAAATAAATCTTGTTTTAGTTTTTGTCCAATAACGGCAACTTTTCTTTTGTTAGCCAAATCAATGTCGTTTACAAATCTGCCTTGAATCAAACTGACTTTTTCGATCGCCTGATGATCAGGAGAAACTCCCTGACAATCGTAGTTTCCGGTTTCTTTTCCATAGACAATGTTTCCATTCCAAATATTAAATTTCGAACTTTTCTTGTCTATTTCCTTCTCGAATTTTTGTTTAGAAAGCACAAAATCGCTGTTTCGCAACTGAATTTGTCTTCCGGGATTTAAACCTTTGTATTCTTTAGTGGTTCTCCCTGCCCAAATCCAAATAACGCCGTCGGCATCATTTTCAAACTGTTTTGCAATTCCGTTTTCGAGACCTTTTCCGGCACCAAGTAGAATAACCAAAATAAAAATACCCGAGGCCACAGAAATCCCCGTGAGAAAGGTTCTCATTTTGTTTTTGGCAATAGCCTCGAATATTTCCTGCCAGCGTTCTATATTAAACATAAGATGAAGCTCTAACTTGTTCCACAAATTTATCATCGATGATTATTCCGTCTTTCAGAACTACATTCCTTTTGCACATGGCCGCAATATCGGGTTCATGAGTTACAATCAAAATGGTTTTTCCTTCATCGTTTATTCCTTGAATCAACTCCATAACTTCATAAGAAGTCAAAGTATCCAAAGCTCCTGTTGGTTCATCGGCTAATAAAACTTTTGGGTTGGATGCCAATGCCCTTGCAATCGCCACTCGTTGTTTTTGTCCGCCCGAAAGTTCGTTGGGTAAATGATGCGAATGTGATGACAAACCTACTTTTTCAAGATAGCTCATTGCGATTTCGTTACGCTCTTTTCTCTTTATTCCTTTATAATATAATGGCATAGCGACGTTATCCAAAGCCGATTTGTAATTAATTAGATTGAAAGATTGGAAAACAAAACCCAGAAACTGGTTTCGGTATTTAGATGCAATTGTTTCGTTGAGTTTTTTAATGGGTACATTATCCAAAACATAGTCACCGGAATCGGCTTCGTCAAGAATTCCGAGGATATTCAACAATGTAGATTTTCCAGAACCGGAAGAACCCATAATGGCTACCAGCTCTCCTTCTTTAATATTGAAATTGATTCCTTTTAGTACGTGTAATTCGGAACCTCCTACTTTATAGGATTTATGTAACTCTTTAATCTCAATCATAACTACCTGAATTAGAAAACAATATTAATTATTCTGCGGAATAAATTATAATAACAAAATGTTAATACCTAATCATATTTTAACAAATAAGACATCTTTCAATTGAAAATGTTACAGTTTAATCCTAAAATATATTTGTTTTGTTAATTTTGTTGAATCAAACTAAAATAAAATGCTGAAATACCTTTCCGTCCTAGCTGTTTTTCTAATGATTTTCTTGATTTCAAGTTGTTCCACATCCAATAAAATAGCGGCACTAAAACCAGAACCAGATAATGCCGATCCATTGGTTTATGAAAACACACCTTCCTTTATCAATTTGCCGATAAATGTAAAAATCAAGGATATCGAAAGTCAAACTAATGTACTATTGAATGGATTGATTTATGAAGACAACAACATCGAAGACGACAATATCGAGATGAAAATTTGGAAATTGGCTCCAATAACCATCGAAAATGACAAAGAAAGCGCTGTCGGAAAAATAAAAACGGTATTGCCATTAAAAGCATTGGTTAAATATAGAATTGGCACAAAAACTCTGGGTGTTGAATTGTACAACACTAAAGAGTTTAGCCTAAACGGATTGGTAACACTTGTAAGCGATGTGGGTTTGACCAATTGGAAACTCGTAACCAAAACTGAACTAAAATCCTTGGATTGGAACGAAAGTCCAACAATGGTTGTTTTTGGCAAAAATATGCCCGTTACTTATCTCATCAATCCCGCCGTAAAGATTTTCAGGTCCAAAATAGAAACCAAAATTGATGCCGCCATCGAAAAATCAATGGATTTCAAACCCAATGTTTTGGCTGCTTTGGAAAAAATATGTACTCCTTTTCAAATGAGCGAAGCTTATGAAAGTTGGCTTCGAATTGTTCCTATTGAAATCTATTCTACCAATGCCAAACTAAAAAACGACACTTTTTTGATGGAAATGGGAATGAAATGTATGATGGAAACTTTGATTGGAAGCAAACCTGAATCAAAATTTGATGCTTCGAAAATTGTCCTCAAACCGGTAACCAAAATCCCAAACCAAATCACGGCAAATATTGCAGCAGTTTCTACTTATGCAGAAGCGTCCAAAATAATGACCAAGAATTTTGCTGGTCAAGAATTTGGTTCTGGCAGCAAAAAAGTAAAAGTTCAAAATGTTGGAATTTGGCATAAATCTGACAAAATGGTGATTGCTTTGGATGTATTGGGAACGGTAAATGGAACGATCTATCTAACAGGTTTTCCACAATATAACGAACAGACCAAAGAAATATATTTTGACAAACTCGACTATGCATTGGATACCAAGAGTAAATTGATGCGAACCGCCAACTGGATGGCTCAAGGACTGGTTCTGAGAAAAATTCAGGAGAGTTGTAGGTATTCGATCGTTCCTAATCTAGAGGAAGGGAAACAAAATATGGCTACTTATTTGAAAAATTATTCGCCAATGCCAGGCGTTTTTGTCAACGGAAAAATGGAAGATATTCAATTTAATAAAATTCAATTGACGAACAAAGCCATCATCGCTTTTATAAAAATAAATGGTACCGTGAATGTTTCCGTAGATGGTTTGAAGTAATTTTAGACTGAAATATTGCTATTCCTGCTTTTTCTTCTTTCTCATTCGGTAAATATAATACCCAATTCCGCCAACAAGCAAATAGGGAATAACCATCAAGTAAACGATACCGTCATTTACTGCTTGTGACTTTACAGCATTTCCTTCGGTTTCCAAAGCAGCACGGCACATCGCGCATTGGGCATTTGCCGACATCGAAAAGAACAAAGAACAAAGAACAAAGAACAAAGAACAAAGAATTTTCATTTTCCTTTTCTCACTTCTAACTTCTAACTTCTGACTTCTAACTTTACTAAACATAATAAGGTGATATCATTAAATAAACTACTACTCCAGTAACGGCAACATACAGCCAAATTGGAAAGGTAATCTTAGCTATTTTTTTGTGTTTGTCAAATATTTTAGCCAAAGCACGAACATAAGTTATCAAAACCAGAGGGATTACAGCTATAGACAAAAGGATATGCGATATTAAAATGAAAAAATAAATAGGTCTAATTATTCCTTCCCCACCAAATTTTGTGGAATCAGATGTCATGTGATAAGCCACGTACATTACCAAAAAAGCTACCGAAAGTGCAATGGCAGTTGTCATTAATTGTTCGTGAAGTTTTCTTTTTCCGTTTTTAATAGCCAATACTCCAGCAACCAAAACCACTGCAGTTATACCGTTTATGCCAGCATAAATAGGTGGAAGAAATGAAAGTGGTTCAACGTGGAACCCAAAGTCTTTTAGCTTAACACTAAAAAGAAGTGCCACCACAACTGGAATTACAATTGATACTATTATTATAAACTTGCTGAATTTTTGTTCTAACGAATGATCTTCCATCTTTATTCTTTTAATAAAATTGCTATATCTTGTTGTATATCTCTTACTCCTTTTTTCTCTAAACCGTCATAATACAAAATCGGGTTTCCAAATTCATCATTTCTGCAACGGATATTACCGTTTTTATCAATTAGAGCAAATAATCCAGAATGTTCAAAACCACCTTTTACTTGACTATTTTGCCCAGCATAAAGGTTGAATCCTTTATTGGACAAATCAAAAATATACTTTTTATCTCCCGTCAAGAAATTCCAATTTGAGGATTTAACACCCAATAATTCTCGGTGTGATTTCAAAACCGCTGGAGTGTCGTGTTCCGGATCGATGGTAATGGAAACAATTCCAAAATTAGGATTACCAAAGAAAGTCTTTTCAATTTGTAGCATACTCAAGTTCATTTTTGGGCAAATACTTGGGCAAGTTGTGAAGAAAAATTCCAAGACATATACTTTCCCTTTGTAGGTTTCATTAGTAATCTTTATATTATCTTGGTTTACTAATTCAAATTTGGGTGCAGGACCAATTTTTCCCAATTTACCATTTTCTTTTGAAGTATTAGAAACCTTGTCCAATCGATCTCCTTTTACAATTTCATTATTTTCGATTCTGTCAACTATTTTCGGAACAACCAAAATCCCAAAAATTAGAATAATAAAAGAAATCCAGATGTATGATTTGTTTTTAAACATAATTCCTTAAGATTAAAGCTGTTTAGTGGCGTTGTGGTTCTTTTTGAGCGCTGCGCGGTATTCGTATAAAATAACTTTAAAATCATCCAGCATTTCATTGCTCAATTCAGCGGGATGAAAAGTATTATATCCTTCTTTATATCCTTTTTTTTCCTTTCTACCTCGAAGGTTTCTTACCTTGTCAACAATATATACGTTTGGTGTTCCGAAATCGGCATCCAATTTCCCAACGAGTTTCAGTTGGCTGTAATAGGCGGTGATTTCTTCTGGCGAAGTAAAAACAAAATGCCATTGGCTGACATCGGTAAAAGCACCTAAAGCATCAACAATTTTCTGGGCATCGTTTTCTGTCCCTAAAGGACAAATAACCACAAACTGCAGATCTTTGAAAGTATGGTATCGTTGGTATATTTTTTGGTTAAGGTTAAAAAAATTGCCTCTATTTTTTAGAATATTAAAACCCGAAAATCCAAGAATTGTTATTTTATTGTCCAAACTAACTTTTCCATTCTTCAATGATTTCCAATTGCCAAAATCAGCAACTTTTGGAGTTATAACAGGTAATTTGGTAAAGCTGTTTACTCCTGATGCAAAAAAAAGATAGGCAACAATAGGTAAAACAAAAAGAACGAAGAGAACAATATTTTTTTTCATATGTTGATATTTATTGCTTTTTATCGGTCATATGTAATTGCTTCGCCTGTTCGCATAAGCTCGAGTCACATATTTCCTTTCGTTTTTAAAGCAAATTTCGGCTATGCTCATTTTATGATTGTGCCGAAGTATAATATGCAAAAATAAAAAAAGGCACGCAATGCGCACCCTTTTTATTGAATTAATATTTTGTTAAAAATTCCACTTAATCGTGCTATCTTTAAAAACCCCAAAAATATAATGTGCTTCTGTCAAAAGAATGAAAAGCAAATAAATTACCAAAAAGATTAACGGCCAAATTACCGAATTTCTCAATGTTGAAGTTTCTCCTTCCATATGCATGAAAGCATACACAATATAATAAGCTTTTACCAAGGTTAAAATGATGAATAACCAATTCAACAAATTCAAACCCAAGAAATTGTTCATATGTAAAGCTTCTGGTTTTATAATCCCGAAAATAACCTCAACGATTGTTATTACAGATAATATTCCAAAAACCGTCCAAATTCTTTTTGTATTAGATACATGTTCGTGTGACATAATAATTACTTTTTGTAAATTAAACTAGATAGAAAACCGTGAATACAAATACCCAAACTAAATCAACAAAGTGCCAATATAGCCCTACTTTTTCTACCATTTCATAGCTTTTTCTTTTCTCGTAAGTTCCAAGTAGAACATTGAAGAAAATAATAATATTAATGATTACTCCCGAGAATACGTGGAAACCGTGGAAACCTGTAATAAAGAAAAAGAAATCAGCAAACAATTTGCTACCGTATTCATTTCTTGTCAAGTTAGCACCTTCAACAACTAAAGTAGCTTGCGCCAATCGTAATTCAGATTCTTCTCGGCTAAGAATTGTTTTTTGTTTTTTGTCGTTGATAACCTCAGTTCTGATCAACACTTCAGGATGTGCTTTGAAACCTGCTTGAACTTCTGCCACTGAATATGTTGGCAAAGTAGCTTCGTCCATAAACCATCTCCCTTTGTTTCTAGTTAATTGCTCTCTTTCTTCCGGCAAAGTGGCAGCAAAATCAGCTAAAGCTACTCGCTTTCCTTCTTTGTCAACAAACTGGAGTAAACTACCACCTTTTGTTTCGATTGCACCATATTCTCCCTTGATGAAGTTTTTCCATTCCCAAGCTTGTGAGCCCACGAATATAAAACCACCAATAATAGTTAAGAACAGATAAAGGGCTACTTTATCTTTCTTCAATTGATGACCCGCATCAACGGCAAGAACCATCGTTACAGATGAAAAAATCAACACAAATGTCATAAATGCCACATAATACATCGGTGCCGAAACGCCGTGCATAAATGGAAAGTGTGTAAACACTTCATCAGCCAAAGGCCAAGTTTCAATAAATTTAAATCTAGAAAAGCCGTAAGCAGCTAAAAATCCCGAGAAAGTCAAAGCATCAGACACGATAAAAAACCACATCATTAATTTGCCATAACTAGCTCCCATTGGCTGAGTGTCGCCGCCTCCCCAAATTTTCTCTCCACTATTCGCAGTAGTAACTGTCTCCATAAAAGTTATTCGTTAAAAAGTTCCCAAATCTACAATTTTTTCTTATTTAAAGAAAAATAAAAATAAAAATAAATACACCCACAATAAATCAAGAAAGTGCCAATACATCGCACCCAGTTCAATACCAAGTATTTGAGTCGAATTGTATTTTTGTTTAAATTGATTGTAAATAATAATTAAAAGCGAAATTAGTCCGCCAGCTAGGTGCAATAGGTGTACAACAGTCACAATATAGAGGAATGTTGTCGTGATGGAGCTCTCCGCTCCAGTGAAATAATACCCGCTTTCCACTATTTGACCAAAGCCCACAAATTGCAAAACCACAAATAGAATTCCTAATACTAAAGTAGCCAAAAGTAATGCAGTAGTCGCTTTTTGATTGTCTTTTTGAATGGCTTTTTTTGCCAAATGAAAGGTGACGCTACAGCCAATAATCACGGCAGTACTTAAATAAAACGCAGTAGGTAATTGAAAATCCTTCAACCAATCGGCTCTGGATTTACTTACTACAAAGGCACTGGTAAGTCCTGCAAACATCATTATCATACTTATCATTGCAAACAATAACAGTAATTTATAAGACCTATCCGATCTTGATTTGTGCTCTTCAGCGGTCATTGTTGTTGTCATAACTATCTCAAAATTTTATCAAATATATAAATCAATTGCAATAAAGTAATATAAGAAACACTAACCAACATCAAGGTTCTTGCCGCTTTTGCTGTTCTTAATTTAAACAATTTCACAGCATAAAAAAGCATCCAAAGTCCGAGCAAAAATACCAAAACTGCCGCTATCGGCGAAATAAACAATTGCCCTGTATAACCCAAACAAGGCAGAAGCGATGCAATAATTAGCCAAACTGTGTATAATATGATTTGCAAAGCCGTTCCTCTGTCTTTTTTACCTGTTGGCAACATAAAGAAACCTGCTTTTTCATAATCTTCATATAAAAACCAGCCAATTGCCCAAAAATGGGGGAACTGCCAAAAAAACTGAATTAGAAACAAGGTTCCGGCTTCGATGCCAAAATCTCCCGTTGCGGCAACCCAACCCAACATAAATGGAATCGCTCCCGGAAAAGCACCCACAAAAACCGACAAAGATGTCACCGTTTTCAAAGGTGTATAAATACTAGTATATAAAAATATGGAAATCGCACCAAACATGGCCGATTTTGGATTGATGCTATAAAGCAAAACAATACCAATAACAGTAAGAATACTGGCAACAACCAAAGCCACGTTCGGCTTCATTCTTCCTGAGGCAACTGGACGGTTTTTAGTTCTGTCCATCAAGGCATCAAGATCTTTTTCTATAACTTGATTGTAAGCATTTGATGCGCCCACCATGCAATAACCACCAACGGCCAGTTTCAGCAAAACAATCCAATGCAAAGACTGAAAATCATCAACGCCAAGCAAAAATCCGGCAATGGACGAAAACACAACACTAATAGCCAAACCAGCCTTGGTAATTGCTTTGAAATCAGTGTAAATTGATTTTACGGAAAAGGTATTTGAAATGCTGCTCAAAGTTTGGTTTATTTGTTTTTTTTAAAACTTTTGCAAAAGTAGTTTATCGAAAGGGATTTGACAAATAAAAAATACGGCATAAAAAACCACGGCTTTTGAGGCTGTGCATATATTGTTTTCGAAGTCAGAAGATTTCGAAAAGCAGATATTAGCTGCTCACGTTTATGGGTACAGAAAGAATTTGTGTTCTATCCGTGCGGCGTGATGAACAAAACCTTCCAAGAGCATATTGTACCTCCACCACTTTCATTATATAGGAATTCTTTTTTAAAAATATTGATTTAAGTGAAATCTTTCAACAAAGTCAATAAATTTGTTTATATTGAAAACGCTTAGGGCATTATTAATTTTTTTATAAAAATTTGCCCCTATAATTTTGTTTTTTATAATAAACTACATAAAATATTTTTTAAAATTTCTAAAAATACACAATGAAGAATAAAAGCGAGGAGATTTTTTCTGATGAAAATTTAACAGAAAACGAGTTATTAAATCTTGTGAAAAAGCAAAGAGAAATTATAAAATCTCTGCAGAAAGAAGAAAAAAATTATCGAAAATTATTTGAAAACTCCATAGATGGAGTCTACAAAAGTACTCTTGAAGGAAAATTTATTGATGTTAGTCCTTCTTTAGTAAATATGTTGGGATATGATTCAAAAGAAGAATTGCTGGGAATTGACATTAAGACAGAACTTTATTTTGATATTGAAGATAGAAAGAATAATATTCAACAAAATAATGGTAAAATAGAAGAGTTCTGTGCTCGCAAGAAAGATGGCTCGTTAATCTGGGTTGAAGATCACGGAAAAAATATAACAGACAGCAATGGTACTATTTTATATTATGAAGGCATTATACGCAATGTCTCAGAACGGATAAAAGCAAGTTTAACTCAAAAAGTATTATTAAACATTTCTGAAGAGGGTTATAAAATTCAAGTCTTAAAGGATTTTAATGAATTTATAAAGAATGAATTAGGACTATTAATTGATACAACAAATTTTTATATTGCCTTTTACAATGAAGATAAGCAAACAATAAACATCCCTTTTATATCAGGTGAAGATGCAGATGAAGAATTTCCAATAGGGAAATCCATGACAGGTTATTTGATAAAGAGCAATAAACCTCTTTTAGTAAAATCAAAGGAGTACAACAAACTAATTGAATCGGGAGAAATTGAGCTGATAGGAACTTTTCCAAAGGTATGGTTAGGTGTTCCATTGAGGGTAAATAAAAAAGTAATAGGTGCTATTGTAGTTCAAAGTTATAATGATAAAAATGCCTATCAACAAAGTGATATTGAATTGCTGGAATTTGTATCGTCTCATATCAGTTTAAGTATACAAAGAAAGAAAATTGAACAAGAAATAGCTTTATCCAAACAAATATTAAGAAATGTTCTTGATAATATTCCCATAAGAGTTTATTGGAAAAACAGAGAATCACAATTTCTAGGATGCAATGCCTCTTTTATCAATGAAATGTCTTTAGATAGTGAAAATGAAATAATAGGAAAAACAGATTTTGATATTCATGAAAGAGAAGATGCAGAAAAGTTTATAGCAGATGAGGAGACAATTATGTCAACGGGCAAACCAAAATTGAAATATCAAGAATTAAATACTCGCACGGGTCAAGATAGATGGGTTTTAACAAGCAAATTGCCTTTTTTCGATGAAAACAACAAGGTTATAGGTATTATAGGTACTTCAGACGACATTACCGAACGTATAGAAATCGAAAGAAAGCTAAAACAAGCAACAGAAGAAGCCATTGCAGCCAATCTTTCAAAATCTACTTTTTTATCAAATATGAGCCATGAAATTAGAACACCCATGAATGCCATTTTAGGATATTCACAGCTGTTACAAGATGATGACAATTTGACTAAAGCACAACAAGAGAGCCTGAAAACAATAAATAAAAGTGGCGCACATTTATTGGAATTAATCAATGATATTTTAGATATGTCTAAAATTGAGGCCGGAAGAGTTACATTGAATCTATCCGATTTTAATTTGATTGTACTATTAAAAGAAGTCGAGGAATTATTTAAAATAAAAGCAAATCAAAAAAATATTGATCTATCTTTCACTATTGCCAAAAATGTACCTGCAATCATTTATGCCGATGAGTCAAAAATAAAACAGGTGATTATCAATTTGATAGGTAACTCCTTAAAATTTACTTCCCAAGGATTTGTGAAAGTTTCAGTGGAAAAGCTCAAAAATAATGATCTGCAAATTAAAATAAAAGATACCGGTAAGGGAATTTTAAAGGAAGAACAGGAAGCAATATTTAGACCATTTGAACAGGCCAAGAATAGTCGTCAAGGTGAAGGAGGAACAGGTTTGGGACTAGCAATAAGCAGAAAATTTTCTAACTTGATGGAAGGCGATATTACCATTGAAAGCGAATATGGGGAAGGAGCCGAGTTTGCTTTTACTTTTAAATATGTAGAAGGAAATGAAAGTATATTAAAAAGTGATAAAGAAGAATTACGAGTAGTATCTCTTAGTCCTGAGATGAAAGGATTAAAAGTGGCAATTGTTGATGACAGATTCGAAAATAGAGATATATTGTATAAAAAATTACACCCTTTAGGATTTGATACTCGAATGGCGGAGAACGGAAAAGAAGCTGTCGAGTTATACAAAGAATGGAAGCCAGACATTATTTTAATGGACGTAGTAATGCCCGTAATGAATGGAGTTGAAGCTACAAGGCAAATTTTAAAAATAGCAGGAAATCACGAGGTTAAAATTTTCGTGGTCAGTGCAAGTGCATTGGAGTCTGAACAAAAAGAAGTCATGGAAATAGGAGCTACAGTTTTTATAAAAAAACCAGTCATGTTTAACTTGCTATTGGCTGAAATGCACAATAAAGCTGGCGTCAAATTTATTTACCAAGAAGAGAAAAAGAAAGAAACAATCAAGAATTCCATTCCTTCAGACGTGCCGGAGTATTTAAAAACCAGATTTTTAGAAGCCTCCGAAGAAGGAGATTTTGCATTGTTGCAAGATTTATTGGAAACATTGGAAAAGGAAACTGGAAAATCATTCAAGTTTATTGAAGACTGTATTAATGAAATGGAATTTGAAGCGATTATAAATTGGTTAAAATCATAAGATAAAAAAAGATGGAAAATTCGAAAGGAACAATTTTAATTGTTGATGACAATACAAATAATTTAAAGGTTTTAGCGGGAGTCTTAAAGGAGAATTTATACGATTTTAGAATGGCCAAAAGTGGTCAATTGGCTTTGAACATTCTAGAAAAAACCACTCCCGATTTAATCCTTCTTGACATACAAATGCCAGAAATGGATGGCTTTGAAACCTGCAAAAGAATTAAAGAAAACGAAGAGAATGTAAAAATTCCAATAATTTTTCTAACTGCGAATACAGATTCTGAAAGTATAGCCAAAGCCTTTGAATCAGGAGGTGTGGATTATGTAACAAAACCATTTAATTCAAATGAACTTTTAGCTCGTATTGCTACCCATATCAAGTTAAAAAAACAGGCAGAAGAATTGGAACGACAAAACGCAACAAAAGACAAATTTTTTTCAATAATATCGCATGATTTAACAAACCCAATGGCCAGTATTATTGGGTTTTCCGATTTGATATTAGAAGATTACAATGAGTTAGAATCAGCCGACATTGAAACTTTTGTTGGATACATAAACCAATCGGCAAAATTCTCTTTAGAGTTACTTCAAAACTTATTGGAGTGGTCCAGAATTCAAATTGGCAGTTTAGAATCTGTTAAAGTTGATTTTGACTTGAGTAATTTACTAGATATAAATATTGAGGGAAGTAGACCGCAAGCATTAGCAAAAAATATTCAGATAAAATCTAATATTAAAGAAAACTTATTAATGTATGCCGATGAAAAAATGATTTCAACTGTAGTTCGAAATTTAATTTCAAATGCAATTAAATTTACGCCAAATGGAGGAACAATAACTATTTCATCCGAAAAAAAGATTGTTTCTGATAAAAAAATTATCGAAACAGAAATTAGGGACACAGGGATAGGTATGGAAGAGGAAGATATTCAGAAACTTTTCAAAATTGAACAAAACTACTTATCAAAAGGAACCAATAACGAAATAGGCACAGGTTTAGGATTGATACTTTGCAAAGAGTTTTTATATCAAAACGACGGAACAATTAGAATTGAAAGTCAACCAAATATTGGAAGCAATTTCATTTTTACCCTGGATTCTGTAAATTAATTTTAAGACATAACCATTCGCAATGCTTATTTACGTGAGCTTTTAACAATTTGTTTTATATACAAAACCCGGCAAACTTGCTAAATCATTGAGTTACTCACTATTTTTTTGATGTTTGGTATTTTAAAAAAAATTATCTTTTAAATAAAATATAACTCCAATTAAAAGTCCAAATAAAAATAAAGACGCATATACTATTACTATAGTTTCTAAATTGCCATCAATTATTCCAATTACTATAACTATCATCATCAATATTAAAAAAACAATGTTCTCAGGTTTTTTTTACCAAGACAATCAATTTATTCATTTTTTTCTAATATTAAAGTAACAACCCGATTTACAATCTCTAATAATCAAAATACCAATTAAACACATCCGAGCGAATTCCCATAGAAAACCAAGTCGTGTTTTCCTTAAATATTGTGGCCGTGTTTTGTGAAGGATCAAAGTTTCTATAAATAAAACTACCAAAAAGTTTCAAGTTCGTCATTGGGTTTACTAAATATCCGGCTTGCAAGTCCGTGATAAAAACGTTGGTTTTGTTTCCTTGACCTACTTTCACGTCAGTGTCTGCATATCTTTCAACATCATAATCTCTGTAAATATTACCGCCGTAATTAGACTTGGCTCCTGAACTGGCAAAATCAAAACCGCGAACTCCGTAAGTTATTTTAGCGTCGGCAAAAAGTCTGCCTTTGTGGTAACGAACAATGGCAATAAGTTCTTCAAAATTTCCTCCCCATTGATGCCCCATACTTTGATTGGCGTGAGCGTAATTGGTAAGTGGGTCGCTGTGTGAATATACATAAGGGCGCACGTGATTGTATTCCAACTGCAACAATAAATTATCTACTTTAAAAGCATTAAAATATTTCACGCCCAACTGATAGGCAAATTTATTTTTCCAGCTATTGTTTCTCGCTTTTACGTCTCCAAGAGAAAATTCGTCCAACAAAAATTGTCCGTAAAGATTTACTTGATTGCTCCATTTGTATTTGTAAGTCAATCCCAAAAGCGCATTTCCTGTTCTTGCCGAAGCGGCAAACTCGACAGCGCGATAAAAAATAATGGGGTTCACGAAATACATATCAAATCCCCTATTATTAGTATCCGACCAAACTACTGATTCAAAAAGCCCCACATTCAATCGATTCGAAATGTTCCAGCTCAAATAATGGTTTGCCATAAACTTGGTGGCATAGGTTCTTTCGAGAGTGACTTCTGGACGAACGTCTTTAAGCCACATATAAGTATTGGTGTATTTTATTTTCCAAAAATTGGTATTTATTTTAAAATACGGATACGGACTTGTTCCGTCGCTAGTCAATATGGAACGGTATCCATCACCTATGAAATTCCTTCCATACCCTAATTGCAAATCAAGAAACTTGGCCGGAGCAAATGTCAAATTGGCTTCCGCCAATGGAAAATCATAGGCATCGGTCTTGAAATCTTTGGCAATTCCGATTCCGGGAATAATGGCAGGATTACCACCAGCTGGCTTTTTTGATTCGGCATAGCGATTGTAATAATCGGCAAATCTTCCTTGACTTTCAAAAATGGATGTAGTGAAATTTAGTTGCGAACCCAATCCACCACTGAAATTGATTCCACGAGTATTTACAAATGTATTGACTTTATTTTTCCCAGAAGCCGTACCTACTTGCAAGTCCATTATAGGATTTATGACAAACCAATAATCTTCGCCTTGAATTTGGACCAAGTTTTCATTCCATAATTTTCTTCCCCACCATCCCAATTTGTCTTTTTTTATCTTTTCATTTTCGGCTTCTAAGTCATAATATTTAGCAACCTCAGTATAAGTAAAAGGTTTAGAACCCGTGTGATTATTGCTGCCAACCTGATTCATCGATGCATCAAAATGCGCGTAATAACTATGCGAAAACGGAATATTCAAATGACTCTTAAACTGCGGATTGTCGAATTTTTTATACGGAATACTGTCTAATTCAGTCAATTTCTTGGTAGGAGCATTTTTAACAACTACTGCATTTGTAGCAGCAACCGCTTCTGCTGCTTGTTGCTCAACACTTTTTAACGGTATTGAAATCGTGATATTGTATTGAGAAAACGTTGGTTTCCCATTGTAGGTTGACGGTTTGATTTTAGGAAACTTGGCAAAAACCCTTTTGGCTTCCCGAATCAATGCATCGTCAACGGCATTAACATAAACCACTTTGAAAATTCCTTTTTCGTCCACTTCAAAAAGTACTTTGACTTTTCCTTGAAAATTGCTTTGAACCAAATTCTCGGGAACAACAAAATTTTGAAAAACAAAATCTTGCACCTCGTTATAAAAACATTTTTCCAAGGCAGTGGCTTCTAAATTCTCGCACTTAAGAAAGACAGGAAATCGTGAAGGAGAAGTCACGTCAGTTTTTGGAGTAGTATTTACATCTTGTGCAAAAGCAACAAAAGCAAAAAGAAACAAAAGCAATAACAGTAATCCTTTTTTCATATTGGGTTTTGTGTTTAATACTCACCTTGGGCTTTTTGTCCATTAGCAATGGTACTCGCACCCGAAGTACCAATTCGTTTTACGCCAAGCCGAATCATTTCGACTGCTTCTTCATAAGTTCTAACTCCTCCAGCGGCTTTTACGGGAAGAGGCGATGCGTTTTCAAGCATCAATATTATGGTTGGAACTGTAGCTCCGTTGGGTAGATTATTTTCTGTTTTATAAAATCCTGTTGAAGACTTTACAAAAACGGACGAATAATTATCTTCTTTAAAATTAGTGATAACAACATTTTTTATCAAAGCCGATAACTGGATAATTTGCTTATCGGTGAGTGCTGCCACTTCGATAATCCACTTTACGACTTTGTTGTGAGCCAAACCTAGTTGGGTACATTTCAGGATTTCTTCTTTTACCAAATCTACATTTCCTTCTTTGAAGGCTTCGTAATTGCATACAAAATCGAGATCGTCCGCACCGTCTTCAATAGCTTGGATAGCTTCGACAAGTTTGGCTTCTAAACCCGATTTTCCTTCTGGAAAATCAATTACCGTCCCAATTTGCACTGCTGAATTAGCTTCGGTAATCATTTTTTTTGCGATGGAAACAATGTCTGGACGAATCATGATGAGTTTGAAATTCTCGTCAATAGCTTCCTGTATAAATCCTTTGGCTACAATCGTATTTTCGGCTTCGGTAAGTCCGGATTGTTCTGGTGTTTTTAAATAGGTCGAATCTAAATATTGCTTGATATTCATCTGTTTATTATAAAGTATTCATTATAATCAATTAAATTCTATCCACTATACTATCGAATGTATTCAACACAACAATTGTAATAACCGCTAAAGTTGCCCCAGATAAATTTGCCAATTCATCCATTACATCTGCACTTCTTGTAGTTGTGAAAAATTGTTGCATCAACTCTATCGCTATTCCGAAAAAAAACGAAAACACAAATGAAATAACCAAAGGTCTAAATATGTTTGATGTATTTAATTTCTTTTTAAAAAACAAAAACCAAAGTACCGTAAACACAAAATGGAAAGTAGCATGAATTGCTTTATCCAGATATGGGACTTCAATCTGCGGAAGATCACTTGATTTGATTAAACAAAAAAACAAGATTACTCCAGACCAAAATAAAGCCGCTATTAAAAAAAAAAGTTTACGCACCTATTAATTCCTTGTATGCTTCACTCGAAAGCAAAGAATCTATTTCTCCTAAATTAGCTATTTTCACTTTTATCATCCAACCCGCTCCATAAGGATCAGTGTTTACACTTTCTGGTGAACTTTCTAAGTCATCATTAAATGCAATGATTTCTCCAGATAAAGGAAGAAACAAATCCGAAACTGTTTTTACAGCTTCTACAGTTCCAAAAACCTCGTCTTTTTCCAAGGTTTGATCTAAAGTTTCCACTTCAACATATACAATGTCTCCTAATTCTTTTTGAGCAAAATGAGTAATTCCTACTGTTGCTACATCACCTTCAATGCTAACCCATTCGTGATCTTTTGTGTACTTTAAATTTGCTGGTATGTTCATTTTAATAAAGTTTAAGTCCCCTAAATATGAGACAGATTTTAGATTTTAATTATTTTTCAAAAGTATTATTTCCAATTCTATTATTAGCCTGATTAGAATAAAATTTTGTTAATTTCCAAAATTATATCGAAGCGTAAATCCTGAACGGATATTTGTCAAAGGAAAAGAAGTCGAAATCACTGCTTTAGAAAACGCATGGTCATAATAGAAAATAGCTGTCAGATTTTTGCTGAAAGAATAATCGGCAGTTAACTTCAACGACCAAACATTTTGTCCACCAGCCAATTGATTGTTGTCGTAATCCAAATAGCGCACTATGGTTTGATTGTTTCTATACGACATATCTGCTTTTATGATGATGTCACTTTTTATGATTCCCGTAGGATTGTCGGCCAGTCTGGACGAAAAAACGACATCTTTTATTCTATACCCCATTCCCACAACATATTCTATCCCTTTCACTTCCGTCAATAAATTGTTGTCGAAACTCATAGACAAGGCTCTATCTTTTTTCACTTCGGTCAATATCTTTAACGAATTCATTAATTCAAAATCCATTCGGATAAGCGGGTTAAACTGTTCTACCAAATTGACATTCGACATAATGGTTTTATTGAAAAAATTACCACTTGCATCCACTCCACTAGGGTCTTTATCGAATTGGAAATTTGACCTGAATGCATTGACTGTATAGGAAGCTCTGTAATTTTGTTGCAAAGAGAAACGTTTGAAATTCTTTTTGAAAAAAGCGTAACGCATCAACCCATTGTATTTTATGGACCAGTTAGGTATTGGGAAACTTTTGAAAATTCCAAGAGAAGCATTAGACGCATCTCCACCGGAATATGCTGCTAAAAAGGCAGGTAATAACACGGCTTGATTATTTTTTCCGTATCCTTTCGGGAATCCATCTGTATCAATATTCGCAGGATTAGTAAGATCAATTCCTTTTTCTGTCGCCAATCTGTTGGCAACCGTAAGCCTATTACTTCTGAAATCATCAAATGCTGCCGAGATATTTTCATCACTAGTAGAAAAAGACGTCTTGATAAGAATGGTAGAAATAGAGAAAAGACCATAACTATATGGAGAACGTGCATTGTACACCCCATTGCTAACATCAAATTGTTCTGAAAAATTCTCGGAATATGCTCTATCCAATGTTAAATCAATTTTCAAATCTGGGAACAAATCGACATTTGCCGTAGTTTTGAATACTTCATTTTCCACTTGGGAATAACTTTGGTTAAAGTCGGGATAGCTTGTCAGCCAACCGTTTTTAGCCGCTTCGAAACGCACGTCATCCTGGCTTCCAAAAGTAAATCCAAGAGAAGGTCTTGACGAACCAAAGAAACCTACACCCGGTGTATATCCAGGTAAAACAGTACCACTATTTTTAACATAACTCGTTTGTATATTTTTGACACTGGTCAAAACTCCTATAAATCCATTTAAAAAATTGTTTTGTTTTGGAACCAACAGATTTGTATTGGCCACTTTTTCACCTGGTTTTGGAGCTACAGCTTTTGGAGTTGCTTTTAATTGTGATTTTTTTGTCAATCCAATATACTTATAAAAAGTATCCATTGTAAAGGTTGCATTCAAATTGTGGGAACTCGCATTTTGAATCGTATTACCCAAATTATAATCCACTCCTCCAATTTCTATATTAGACAAAGCCACCGAAGCTCTTTGCCAGCTATAGTCACCAGTATAAGAATAATTAGCTTTTATGAAACTAAAAACAGGAATTTTATCGATTGGAATCTGATAGTTCAAAACCAATTGTTGCATGTGTTGGTTAGCTTGTCCTACATCCCAGTAGCTGTCCCAGATAGTAAAACTATCTATTGGCTCGTTGTTCTCGTTCATATAGTTTTTTACAATATTACTGGAGGAAGCTGTATAGTTTAATTTCAATGATTTCGTTAAATTAAAATTGAATCCATATTGATAATTAAATCCAAAATTCCTTCTGTACATTGGATCAATACCAATTCCTTCAACTTCTACTTGTCTAAATTGTTGACGGTTGTATTGTCTAATAATGTTAGTATTGAAATTGATATTGGATGGCAAATAATTAAAGTTGAAATCGCTTAGCATCTTCCAATAATTACTTTTTTTCATAAACGCCGTTTTCTTGAACGGTTCCACTGATTTGGGTTGAAAACTATAAGCATAATCTACAGCGGTGCTGGCTTGTTGATCTACATAATCCTCAATTTCAAAATCGTGGCGTTCCACCTCATTATAGGATTGTGAAAAAGTAAAGTTCTCGGGATCATAAACGTGAGATTTTTGTTCTTCGCCTCTTTCCTTTCTTACTCCAATAAAATTGATGCTTTTTCTTTTGGTATAATCCACCGCCCTGTTGTTGATATTGTCTCTTTCGGCAGGATCAGTGGTATTGTCCAATAGCTGTTTTAGTTTAATATCTTGATTAAATGGATCATATTCCGGGGTTATTGTTTCTTCACCAATGGCATAGTTAAACGGCAAAGTGATTTTCCATTTTGGCGGCAATAATTTACCTAAACTCAAATTAGTAACAATATTATATTGTTTAACATCTTCTCTACTTCTTTCGTTTGGTCCTTCTTCTAATGCTCCAAAACCTATTGTACTGGTTCTACCTGTGGCTGAAACAGTGGCAAAATCGGCAAGATTCGTATCAACATTCAACACGGCAGCCATTCCTTTACTATTATCCATATCGGCTACACGGAGTTCATTGAACCAAACTTCTCCTTTTGTGGCTTGATGGGTTTCATCACTTTTTACCCCCAACATCAAATTACGGATTAATCCAAAATTTGGATTTCCTCTAATTCCTAATCTCAATTTGGCATCTCCATCCCCATTAGGAAATACATCCAGATGATCATCTGGATAATATATGGCTCCGTCTGGCAAAGGCGTTTTTGGAACACCAATTTTCATAGCTGTAAGTAATGCCAACGAAAGATCGATTTCGTTTTCTGTAGGCCAAACCGTTTCTGCACTCAAGGAAGTACAATTTGAACCTGTTGTAGAAGACGGCAATGTAACTTTCAACGGAATTTCAATTTGGTAAAAATTTTGGGTAAAGTCATTTCCAAAACGGATAAACCCCGTCATTTGATCATCACTAAGTGGAATTTCGCCTGGTAGGGATTCTGCATGTAAAAACATTTTCAATTTCTTGAACTGACGCATATCCACACTCACGTTTTTGAAAACAGCTCTTGAATCTAATGGTTCCAATCCATCCCCTGAAACTCTCAAAGACAAGGATTGTTCATTTTGATTGATAACCGTATTATTGTTATACAACTGTTCTTGTTGTACCCCTGGAGGAACAACATAATTAATAGGACATCTATCGTTATTCTCTTGAAGGTTTACCGCCAGCACATCTAAATCTGTCCCATCATCTGACACGTTTAAATCATTTGGATCAAGTGAACTTGTATATCTTCTCCAATCACCTCTTACTAAATCCAAGGCACCAAAACGAACTGTTACTTCGTTGCTGAAACCCGTCATAAACATCCTCATAAAACGAATGGATCTAAAATCGGAAATATTACCAATGGTATTTTCTGGTTGTGAAACAGGAATTTTAAATTGAATCCATCTAGCATCAGTAACCGATCCGTTGTCCATTGTGACTTGAGTGTTTCTAATATCGGTAATATAATTTTGACCAACACTCATATTTGGTTTCATATCAATACTGTATTCATAATATGCATTGATGGTATTCATCGTGTTGTCCCTGTTGATGTCTTCCACATCGGGATTGGAAGTAGCACCTCTGTTGGCATCATTAATATCAACTGCAGAGTTTCCATCGACACCATTATAATTTTTATATCGATCCAATACACTTCCCGAAGCATTCAAATAATACCTATAATCATCTGCAGCAGGATCGGGTTGGGACGCATAATTAGTATAGATTGCCCCCTCTTTGGCATTAGGCAAACCGTCCAATCCAATATCTTGATTGGCTCTATTGGCAGTATTGGTGTCAAAAGCATAAATCAAGGATTGCGAAGCGGGCACATCTCCCCATAGCGGCTGAGGGTTTACCAAAATTTGATCTGCACCCAATCCGTTTTCATATTGTTTTCTTCCATCTTTCAGGACATCTTCTGAAATTTCTCCTAAATTGAAATAAATTTTACCCGTATTAGTTGTAGGGACTTGGCCAGCTCCAACATAAGGATCCAATACCCAAAACTGAATATATTCCACATTTCCTTGTTCAAAATTGGTTGAATTCAAAGAACGCATGATTCCTCCAAAATTATCCTTTGGATTTGTAGCCACATTTGAAGCATTATTATACGCTCCTCTCTCAGAGGGAAAATAAGTTAAATCCAATGTGTTGACCACTTGCGATTGTCCTGCCGCAATATCGGTTAACGGATACAATTCTTCGCTAAAAATTCTTCTGGTGGTATTCAACGACAAATCGTCATTTGAAATTCCCGATGGTTTTTGGGTATAAAAAACAGGGTCAATGGTGTACCAAGCCAATTTGGCTCTCTTATGACCATAACTCAAATCATTGGCAGCAGCATTAAAATTATATTGGCTTTCGTTGTCATTCAATGGTGTCGATGCCAAACTCCAAGCATAAGCCGAACGCATATCAATCGTGGATTGAGAGCCTTCAAAATCATCTACATAAATGGTTGCTTCCCCCTGAAAACTATCCCCTTTTGGCCTTTCTGGTTGTAAAAAAGCAATTTCTCCTCTTACCGAAATATTGGATGGCACATCGGTATCCATATTGGGTAATTTATTGACCAATCGGGTCAAAAACGGAACTTCGGATGAATAATTAGTATTGAATCCGAAAATATTATTGTTCACAGATTCCTGTCCAAACCCTGATTTTTGGGTAAATGGTCTTTCGTTTAATTTCAAGAAAGTAGCTCCAACCAAAAATTTCTCGGAAATTTGATGTTCTACATAAACTCCAAAAAATCGTTTGGTTTGTTGTCCAAAAATAGAATTGTTTTCTAACGATACGTTAATTGGCGTGTTCGATGCTTGCAAAGAAGGATCTAGAATTTGTACTCTTCCCAATTGATAATTCACGCTATAATCGATTCCTTCGACCAAAACTCTTCCTCCAGCTGTAACTACTACCGAACCTCTAGGTACATTGAAAGCACCAATTGGAATTCCTTCGCCCCCTGAAGATTTGTATTTACCTCTTAAAAGGAATTTATTTTTGTCACTGTCCTGCAATGCCCCAGACTGTGTGCTGGTATACATATTTCGGAAAACATATTTCTTTTGATTTGGATTGTAGGTATTGGAATCTTTGTAATCTTCCGTTCCATTCGATAATTTAGAAAATAACAATTCACCAAAAGGCTCTTTGTTAGTAAATATAATTCGACCATTCTGGGTATCAACTGTCATTCCTTGCATAAAATCGAAGAAACCATCACCCCCAGCTTGTGGGTCATTATTGAAATTTAATTTATCTAAATTGAATACTTTCAGCAAAGGTGTTTCCGCAACTTCATTTCCCGTAGTTGGATTAGACGGGAAAGTACTGCCCGATACTGGTGTAATATAATTTAGCGGAGATGGATCGGTATAAAGAATGTTAAATCTGAAATTTTCTTGTTTCAACTGATAAGCACCCGGAATTTGATAAATGTTTTTCATCATCAGATTCCAAACTGGGTTTTTGACATTAGTCAAATTGCTTTTCAGCATTTTCAAAACCAAACTTTGCGTGATGATGGCCTGATCTGATGGCGTGGTTCCTGAAACAACAGTTGCATCAACTCCGTCATTACCAAATTCCCCCACTTGATAGACTTTATCTCCAATGGTGTATTGATAAGCAACTGCCAAAACTTCGTCATTGGCCAATCTTTGTTGCAACGAAATATACCCCAATTGAGGATGAAATGTATATTCGTTTGATGTTAATTTTCTAGCATTTTCCAACTTGGAATAATCCGCACCTTCATTTACGGTAGCATTAAATCCAGAACCTGAAGTCGCAATTTCGCGAATATTGTTGTTCAACAAACCTGTTCCAGAAGCAATTTGCGCTGGATCATAATCATTGTTCGAGTTGTCCGAAGGCGAATCGGCGGGCTTGTTAAACATCCCTGTAGAAGGATCCAAAACTACCACTTCACTGTCTTGCAAACCCATTAATTGCGCTTCCCCTAAATCCTGAAGTGCAATAATATTTCTTAGATTATTTCCTGTTGTGGTATTGACACGATTTTGTTTATTGGTAACCCAAATTTCCAATCTTGAAATTTGAACCCTACTATCAATGAAAGGGTAATTTTTTAAGGCTGCATCGTATTTATTTCTAAAATATTGCGAAAGAAAAAAGTGTCGGTCATTATCATAATCAAGAGCATATATTTCAAAATCCTGAACTGTTCCGCCACCTTCGGCAACTACTGTTTTGGTTTGCGATTTTTGCTCTGAAAAGACACCCGTGATGGATGTTTTGCCAAATTGTAATTTGGTTTTCACACCAAATAAACTTTGAGGTCCTTTTATCAAGGAACTATTCAAAGGCATACTGACATTACCTACTTCAATTTTCTGAATAATATCATCTTCGGAAGGGGTATATTCTAACTTGATCAAGTTCTGAAATGCAAACGTGGATTGCGTATCATAATTGACATTTACATTTAATCGAGTCCCTACTTTTCCCATCAAACTCATACTTATCCTTTGATTAAAATCAAAAGAAGTAGTAGATCTATTTCTTGGAGAAAATGCAGGGTTGTCCTGTTTTGTATAACGAAGTCCAAAATCCATTTCTATGGATCCTGTTGGTTTCACATCGATGGTGTTACTGCCAAAAATGGATTCAAAAAGTCCTGATTTTACGTAATATCTTGGTAATAAATCTTTTTTTGCTGCCTCGCTACCGTCTTTTTTCCCGTCAATGGCATCTAATTTTTGTTTAAAATAGTTGCGCATCGATTCTTTCAACACTAAATCTTCGTATTCCTTTGGAGATAAAATAGTGGGGTAATTAGTTGGAAATCCATCAATGGTTTTGGTGTAAACATACATCCCGGTAACGGGGTCAAAAGTGTAGGACTTAAGAATACTTTGTGGATCTTTAATTTCAATCTTCCCTGTAGAAAACCCAGTATTAGTTGTATCTTGAGCCACTGGCGATACCTGGGCTTGAGACACAAAACCACCAAAAATAACTAATAAAAAGGTACAAATTTTTCGCACGAAATGGTTCTTTTTTAAATACTGTATTTTCAACTTTTATAAGTTTTTTAAAGCTTGCTTAATAATATATTCAACCGAACTATCTGGGGACTCTTTTACAATTTTTTCTACTACTCTTTCAGAGGCTTTCCGAACAAAACCCAACACCTCCAATGCAGATAACGCCTCATCTCGGTTAGTATTGCTTTGGGACATCGAAACTTCGTCTAAATCGTACAACTTTAACACTTTTCCCTTCAAATCGAGTATCACTCTTTGGGCTGTTTTGCTTCCAATTCCTTTTATGGATTGGATTGTGGTTACGTCTCCAGATGCGATTGCGTTGGTGATTTGTTTTGGATCCAATGAAGACAACATTGTTCTGGCAATACTGGCACCAATTCCGGAAACAGACAACAATAATTTGAAAATTTCTCTTTCTGATTTTTCAACAAAACCAAATAAAGTATGTGAATCTTCCTTGATTTGAAGATGTGTAAACAATTTAATAAAATCAGTTGCAGGAAGCAAGGAATAGGTATGCAAAGAAATATTTACGTGGTACCCAACTCCACCGCAATCTATGACAACTTGTGTGGGCGATTTTTCTACTAATTTTCCTTGTAAATGTGCTATCATACTTGAATTTTATATAGCCCAAATATAACAAAACTTATATAAATTCTCGCCAAATTTATATAAGTCCTGTTAGTGAAGAAAATATTTTATTTTTTGATTACTTTCTTTTCATTTTCTTGAGCATCAATTACAGCAATTGCTGACATATAAACCATTTCTTCTACGCTTGCACCCAATTGAAAAATATGGACAGGTTTTCCCATTCCCAACATAATAGGCCCTATTGAGCTTACTTTGTTTAGTTCTTTCAAAAGTTTGTAGGTTATATTGGCTGATTCAAGATTAGGAAAAATCAAGACATTCACCTCTTTTCCGGCTAATTTAGAAAAAGGAAACTTAGCTTTCAACATTTCTGGATTTAAAGCAAAATCAGCTTGAATCTCACCGTCAACAACAATATCAGGATGGTGTTTATGCAAATAAGCAACTGCTTCTCTCACTTTAGCAGCTCCCTTATTTTGAGAAGAACCAAAATTAGAAAAAGAAACCATTGCTATTACAGGTTCAATTCCAAAGATTTTAGCAGTTTTGGCGGTCATAATGGCTATTTTGGCCAAGTCATCAGCTGATGGATCTATATTAATAGCTGTATCAGACAAAAACATTGGCCCACGATTGGTTAACATCATATTTGTAGTGGCCACAAGAGTAACTCCCGGCTCTTTCTCAATAAGTTGTAACATAGGCTTAACTACTGATGGATAACTTCTGGAATGTCCTGTTACCAATGCATCCGCTTCGCCTTCGTTGACCATCATAGCTGCAAAATAGTTTCTTTCGCGCATTAAATTCTGGGCATCATACAATGAGATTCCACTTCTTTGTCTATTATTCCAAAATGCTTTAGCAAATTTATTTCTTCGTGGTTCTTCTTCTATAACTTTAGGATCAATAATTTGAACATCGGCATCAAATCCAAGTTCTTTTTTTAATTCCAAGATAACTTTCTTGTTCCCCAACAAAACGGGAAAACCAATTCCTTCGTCAAAAACAATTTGTGCCGCTTTAAGCACATCCAAATGTTCTGCTTCTGGAAAAACAATTCTTTTAGGATCCATTTTGGCTCTGTTACCAATAAATCTAAGCATTTTATTATCAGTCCCTAAACGTCCCAAAAGCTCTTCTTCGTATTTTTTCCAATCCAAAATTGGATTTTGCGCCACACCTGAATCCATAGCCGCTTTTGCTACTGCTGAGGCAACAACTGAAATTAGTCTAGGATCGAAAGGAGATGGAATTATATATTCACGTCCAAAAGTTAATTTGGTAACACCATTGGCTATATTCACTTGTTCTGGAACACTTTCTTTGGCCAAGGCAGCCAAGGCTCTTACGGCAGCCATCTTCATGGCTTCGTTAATTTTGGTGGCTCGTACATCTAAAGCACCACGGAAAATATAAGGAAAACCAAGTACATTATTCACTTGATTAGGATGGTCAGAACGACCTGTTGCCATAATTACATCTTTTCGAGTTTCGATGGCAAGATTATAAGCAATTTCCGGATTTGGATTTGCCATTGCAAATACGATTGGATTTTCGGCCATTCCCAACAACATTTGAGGAGTCATAATATTTCCTGAAGATAATCCCAAGAAAATATCAGCACCTACCAAGGCTTCTTCAAGACTCATTGGTTTTTTATCCGTGGCATATTTTAGTTGCATAACAGATAATAACGGATTGTCTTTAGTCAAAACTCCCTTGCTGTTAAACATCAAAATATTTTCTAGTTTTACACCTAATAAAATATACATATCGGCGCAGGCGATTGCAGCGGAACCTGCTCCTGAAACCACCATTCTTAAATCTTCGGCTTTCTTGCCTGCCAATTCCAATGCATTCAATAATGCCGCAGATGATATAATTGCCGTTCCGTGCTGGTCGTCATGCATTACAGGAATATTCAATTCTTCGACCAATCTTCTTTCTATTTCAAAAGATTCAGGAGCTTTAATGTCTTCTAAATTAATTCCACCAAAAGTTGGCGCTATATTTTTTACTGTTTGAATAAATTCTTCAACGTTTTTAGTTCCAATTTCAATATCGAAAACATCAATACCGGCAAAGATTTTAAACAACAATCCTTTACCTTCCATTACTGGTTTTGATGCTTCTGGTCCAATATCACCCAGTCCTAAAACCGCAGTTCCATTAGAAATTACCGCAACTAGATTCCCTTTTGCAGTATATTTATAAACATTGTTTACGTCTTTGGCAATTTCTAAGCACGGCTCGGCAACACCTGGCGAATACGCCAAAGACAAATCTCTTTGGGTTGCATATTTTTTAGTTGGAACAACTTGAATTTTACCTGGTGTTGGCTTTGCATGATACAATAACGCTTCTCTTCTTTTACTACTTTCGTCCATTATTTAAATTATTATTTTTACTCCGATATTAAGGCTTTAATTGAAATAGGTATTTAGAGCTTTACAAAAACACCCATTCTATTTTACACAAAAAAATAGCTGCACTATTTGCAGCTATTTTTTTTCTTTATTTATTTCATTATTGTGAAATATAAGAATCCAAATGCTTAATAGTTTCTTTTTGCATTTCGATTATTGATTTTACAACATCACTTATGGAAATAATACCTATAATTATATCGTTTTCAATTACTGGTAAATGTCTTACCCTTTTAGCATCCATTAATTCCATACAATAATCCAAATTATCAGATGGTTTCACTGTAACAACATCTTCTTCCATAATTTCATAAACGAATGTTTTTTTAGAAGATTTTGCTTTCAATGCAATTTTTCTAGCATAATCCCTTTCAGATAAAATACCTTTCAACACGGTGTTTTCAATTATTAGAATAGCTCCAATATTTTTTTCACTCATCACTCCTAGGGCTTCGTATACTGTTATTGTTGGCAATACCGAGAACACCTCTTTTCCTTTTTTTGATAATATTTGGCTAACTGTCATAACAAAATAATTTTAATGTATAAATTAATTTTACGAATTATAAATTTAGAAAAAATAATCAATAACGCTTACTTTTTTTTATAAAATTTCTAATATAAAATCTGTCTAAATACTGTATTCTGGATTACAATCTGACTAAAAAAAATCGAATTACACTAAAACGATTTCGTTATCGCAATAAAACCCAACAGAATCACTTTAAAAAAACAATATTACGTTTCAACCCTTCAAATTTGGTTCTCTTGAGCGGAGAGTTTTTAAAAACAGCCTTAAAAGTTTCTTCGGTCAATTCCATCCAATCTTTTTTGGACATCGAAAGCAATTCAGGATTGGGATTAAAAAGCGGCTCTTTATGTGCTTTCGAAAAGCGATTCCATGGACAAACATCTTGGCAAACATCGCAACCAAAAGCCCAATCATCAAATTTGCCTTTCAAATCGGCCGGGATATTTTCTTTGAGTTCGATAGTAAAATAGGAGATGCATTTGCTCCCATCAACAACATAAGGCGCAACAATTGCTTCAGTAGGGCAAGCATCAATACAAGCAGTGCAAGAACCACAATGATCGGTTGTGGCTTGGTCGTATTCTAAATCTAAATCAATAATAAGTTCAGCTATAAAATAAAAAGAACCGACTTTTTGGGTCAATAAATTACTGTTTTTGCCAATCCAGCCTAACCCGCTTTTCGCTGCCCAAGCCTTATCCAAAACTGGTGCAGAATCTACAAACGCTCGCCCTGAAACTTCTCCAATAGTAGATTGAATAGAGAACAATAATTCCTTCAGTTTTTCTTTAATGACAAAATGATAATCTTGTCCGTAGGCATATTTTGAAATTTTATAGGAATCTGGATACTGAAATTCGGAAGGGTAATAATTCAACAAAAGAGAAACTACGCTTTTGGCATCATCGACCAATAAAGTTGGGTTTAATCGTTTGTCAAAATTATTTTCCATATAGGACATTTGACCATTCATTTGGTTGTTCAACCAATACTCCAATCGAGGCGCTTCATCTTCCAAAAACCCGGCTTTGGATATCCCACAAGACAAAAACCCGAGGCGTTTGGCTTCGGATTTTATGAAGGAAGTATAGTGGGAAGCTGGGAGTTGGGAGTGGGAAGAAGCCATCGTTACTTCAATTTAGATTTGAATGCAATCGTCATATTCATCAAATCAAAAGAATCTTTATAAAGTTTATCAAAAACAGAATTACTAATGTAATTTCTTCGCTTTGCTTTATACAAACAAGTAACAACCTCGGCTAACGATCTGACAGAATAACATAAAAATCTATTAAACTCAGCATTAGACTGTTCAATTGAACCTTCGGAAGTATTTAAAGCCACAGAATCTGACGCTCTTAAAAGTTGAGAGGAAAGATTGTAGATTTCGTGCTTTGGGAATTCTTTAATTATAGCATTAATATCCTCTCCAAAATCCATTGATTTTTGCCAGATAATTAATTTTTCGAATTTAAAACTCATACTTTTTTGTTTTTTGGTTGGGAGTTGGAAGAGGGGAATTAGGAGTATAATATGGAAAAATACAAAACCTAAATTCACTCATCTCGCCTTCCCTCTTCCTGCTTCCAGCTTCCAGCTTCCATCTTTTATCCTAAAAAAGTCCGCCTTGAATATTCGTTCTAACTTTTCCGAGATGCTTGTATGCTTTTTCAGTAACTTCTCTTCCTCTAGGCGTTCGCATAATGAATCCTTCTTGAATCAAAAAGGGTTCATAAACTTCTTCGATAGTTTCACTACTTTCTGATACGGCTGTCGCCAAAGTCGATAAACCTACAGGGCCACCTTTAAATTTATCGATGATAGTGTTCAAAATTTTATTATCCATTTCGTCTAAACCGTGCGCATCAACATTCAATGCTTTTAAGGCATAGCGAGCAATTTCAATATCAATGGTTCCATTTCCCTTTATTTGGGCAAAGTCCCGAACACGACGCAATAAGGCATTGGCAATACGAGGCGTACCCCTACTTCGACCAGCAATTTCGATAGCTGCTTCGATAGAAATGGGCATTTTTAAAATAGAAGCACTTCTTTCGACAATAGTTGTTAAAAGTTCGGTGGTGTAATATTGTAATCGAGATGAAATCCCGAAACGAGCACGCATTGGAGCAGTCAATAAACCAGAACGCGTAGTCGCACCAATTAAAGTAAATGGATTCAAATTGATTTGAACCGTTCTGGCATTAGGCCCCGATTCAATCATAATATCAATCTTGAAATCTTCCATTGCCGAGTACAAATACTCTTCGACAATTGGACTCAATCTATGGATTTCATCTATAAATAAAACGTCTCTTTCTTCGAGGTTGGTCAATAAACCGGCCAAATCTCCAGGTTTGTCCAACACAGGCCCTGAAGTGATTTTAATACCCACTTGCAATTCATTGGCCAAAATATTCGCCAAAGTTGTTTTTCCTAATCCCGGAGGACCGTGAAATAGCGTATGATCAAGTGCTTCATTTCTTTGGTTGGCGGCTTGAACAAACACTTTCAAGTTTTCCAAAATTTGATCTTGCCCAGCAAAATCATCAAAAGACAGCGGTCTCAATTTTTTTTCGAGATCGAGTTCTTCGGGATTATAGCCGTTATTTGTTGGGTCTAAATTTTCATTCATTCTACAAATATAACAAAGTTATAAGCAAATAAAAATGCCTTTCTTTCGAAAGGCATTTAAGTATATTTTTGAAAGGCTTAGTGATGCAATACTACTTCACCTTCTTTCATTGGCACGTTTTGCGGAACAAAATCCTCATCGTGACCTGGATTACTGTAGTCATAAGGCCAACGGTATACTTCTGGAATTTCTCCCGGCCAGTTACCGTGAATATGTTCCACTGGAGCTGTCCATTCTAAAGTATTTGATCTCCAAGGATTTTGAACTGCTTTCTTACCATAGAAAATACTACTAAAGAAGTTGTACAAGAATACCAATTGGAAAACACCACCTATTAAAGCAAATGTTGTAATAAGTACATTTACATTTTGTAAATCGTCAAACAATGGAAAGTTAGTATTTGAATAATAACGTCTTGGTAAACCTGCTAATCCAATAAAGTGCATTGGAAAAAACACCCCATAAGCACAAACTGCAGTTACCCAAAAGTGTACATACCCTAAGTTTTTGTTCAACATTCTTCCAAACATTTTTGGAAACCAGTGATAAATACCAGCGAACATTCCGTAAAGAGCAGAAATACCCATTACTAGGTGGAAGTGAGCAACAACGAAATAAGTATCGTGAACGTTGATATCTAAAGTACTGTCTCCAAGAATAATTCCTGTCAAACCACCAGTAATAAAGGTAGAAACCAATCCAATAGAGAACAACATTGCTGGATTTAATTGCAAGTTACCTTTCCAAAGCGTAGTGATATAATTAAATGCTTTTACAGCCGAAGGGATAGCAATTAACAATGTTGTAAAGGTAAACACAGACCCAAGGAACGGATTCATTCCAGAGATAAACATATGGTGACCCCAAACTATTGTAGATAAAAACGCAATTGCCAAGATAGACATAATCATCGCTCTGTATCCAAAAATAGGTTTACGTGAGTTAGTAGCTATAATTTCAGATGTAATACCTAAAGCAGGTAAAATAATAATATATACCTCAGGATGTCCCAAGAACCAAAACAAGTGTTCGAACAATACTGGTGAACCTCCTTGGTAATGCAATACTTCTCCAGCGATATAAATATCAGACAAGAAGAATGAAGTTCCAAAACTTCTATCGAAAATCAACAATAAAGCTGCAGATAATAAAACTGGAAAAGAAATAACCCCAATGATTGCAGTAACAAAGAAAGCCCAAATAGTAAGTGGCAATCTTGTCATAGTCATTCCTTTTGTTCTAAGGTTAATAACAGTTACGATATAATTTAATGAACCCATTAAAGAAGCTGCAATAAATATAGCCATAGAAACCAACCAAAGTGTCATACCAGCTCCAGAGCCAGAAATCGCTTGTGGAAGAGCACTTAATGGAGGATAAATAGTCCATCCTGCATTAGCTGGTCCTGATTCAACGAATAAAGAACTAACCATCAAAACACTCGACAAAAAGAACAACCAATAGGAAATCATATTCAAAAATCCAGAAGCCATATCTCTTGCACCAATTTGAAGTGGAATCAACAAATTACTAAAAGTTCCACTTAATCCAGCTGTTAATACAAAGAAAACCATTATGGTTCCGTGAATAGTAACTAATGCAAGATAAATATCATTAGCCATAACTCCGTTTGGAGCCCATTTATCACCCAATAATACATTAAAAATTTTGAATGACTCCTCTGGCCAAGCCAATTGCATTCTAAAAAGCATAGACATCATCACACCAATAACTCCCATTATTATACCTGTTATCAAGTATTGTTTGGCAATCATTTTGTGATCTATACTAAAAATATATTTAGTGATAAAAGTGTCTTTATGGTGGTGTTCGTGTTCGTGATCTTGTGCGTGATCGTGACCTTCTGCTGACATATTTGTTTACTTTAAATTTTCTTAAATAATTATTTCATGGCTACTTTAGCAACAGCTGCGGTATCCTTGGCTTGTGTAGAATCTTTACCTACTGCACCGTCAACAGCTGCTGGAGCAGCATTGGCAGTTTTTACTTCTTGAACCAATGTAGGCTTATCACTTAACCATTTTTTATAATCTTCTGGCGTATCAACAATAATCTTCATTTGCATATTGTAATGAGAAGCACCGCAAATTTTGTTACAAAGTAATAAATAGTCGAAAGTATAAGGATCTAATGCAGGTTCCCCTTTTGCAACTAATTCAGCACTTTTCTTAGTACGTATTGCATTGATGTTAGCAACCTTTTCTATCATATAAGGCAATTGTCTATATTCGTCTGATGTATAAATTGGCTCGAAAGCAAATTCAGTAACCATTCCAGGAACGCAATTCATTTGAGCTCTGAAATATGGAAAATAAGCAGAGTGCAAAACATCTTGGGAACGGAATTTAAAATGGATTTTCTTTCCTTTTGGAATGTGCAATTCAGAAACTACAATATCATCTTGTGCATTTGGATCAGACAAATCAACTCCTAAAGTATTTACACCTTCAATAAGTCTAACGTTTGCTTTACCCAAAACATTGTCAGGCCCAGCATATCTAGCTGTCCACTTGAATTGTTGTGCATACACTTCAACAACAATTGTATCTTCATTTTCATCGACAAACATAATATTTGTCCAAGCATACAATCCAAAAAGAATCAAAACAGCCAAAACTACTGCTGGAATTCCACTCCAGATTACTTCTAATTTTGTGCTATCAGAAAAGAACAATGCTTTCTGATCTTTTCTTCCTCTATATTTAAAAGAAAAATAATGTACTAATACTTGAGTTATTGCCTGAACAACAAAAAGTAAAACCCACGTAACATTCATTAAATTATCAATATCCGAACCGTGCGCAGAAGCAGGAGTATGCAAAATTAACCCTCCCCATTTTATCACTCCGTAAATTGTAAAAATATAAAGGAATGCCAAGAAACCAAACATCAAATAACCTTGAATGTTATTATCCTTATCATTAGCTACTTGAGAATCATCAACTTCATCTCCTACTTGAGTTAAATCGAATATCTTAGTCAATTGCCATAATGCAATAGCCAACAGAACTAAAACTATAATTATTAACAAACTTGTCATCTAATTTTTTTTAAATATTAATAATGAAAATGTTTACTTTCTTCAATAAACGGATTTCTCTTCGCCAACAATGGAGCTTTTGTCAATGCAGTGAAAACAACATATATAAACAATCCCAAGAAGAAAAGTACGGATGCAATTTCTGAAACTCCTATAAACCATTGGTCTCCTACAGTTCCAGGCATAATCATATTAAAGAAATCAATATAATGTCCTAATAAAATAACCGTACCTGCCATAACCAATACCCAACTGATTCTCTTGAAATCGGTATTAATTAAAATCAAAATTGGAAAGACAAAATTCATGACAACAGCACCAAAAAATGGCAGATTGTACAATTGTATTCTTGTAACGAAATAAGTAACTTCTTCCGGAATATTTGCATACCAAATCAACATAAATTGAGAGAACCATAAGTATGTCCAGAAAACACTAAATCCAAACATAAATTTAGCTAAATCATGAATATGACTTGTGTTTACATATTCTAAATATCCTTTTGATTTCAAATAAAGAGAAACCAAACATATAATTGTAACACCACTTACTAAGAAACTAGCAAAAACATACCATCCAAACAAAGTACTGAACCAGTGTGGATCAACTGACATAATCCAGTCCCAAGACATGATAGATTCAGTCACGATAAAGAATACCAAGAATCCTGCAGACATTTTGAAGTTCTTTTTGTAGAAACTGTCATCAACAGCTTCATCCTGTGCCAAACAATTTTTTCTGGAATAATATCTGTAAAGATTCCATCCAATCAAGAAAATCGCTGCTCTGATAATCCAGAAAGGGAAATTTAAATAACCCGATTTAGCTTGAATCAATTTATCATGTGCAACAACTTCTGGATCCAACCAAACAAATAAATGATTGAAATGTAAACCACAAAGAATTAATATCACGAAGAAAATAACAGAACCAACAGGCAAATATGCCGTTATTCCTTGCATTACTCTAAACAATACTGGAGACCATCCTGATTGAGCCACTTGTTGAATGGCATAAAATGCCAAAACACCAAGAGAAACCAACATAAAGAAGATACAAGCAACATACAATGCAGCCCATGGTTTGTTTTGCAATTGGTGCAAAACATGTTCTAAATGCTTTTGGTGCTCGCTATGAGCATCTACTTTGTGGTCGCCAGACTTAGCCACGTGAGCTTCTGTTGAAGTATGGGCTGGTTCAGCAACAACAACGGGAGCTTGAATTGAATCGTGCGCTTCTGTTACGGTATCAGCTACTTTGTTTGCAACTGGAACTTCATGAGTTTCATGAGCTGCTTCTGTTGCAACATGACTTTCTTCAGCGGTGGCATGTGCCTCAGCAGGTGCGCCGTGAGCGCTTCCGTGAGCATCCGCTGCCAGAATTGCCTCAACTGCTTGAATATCTTTGGGTGCAGATAAAAAACCATATCCAATTCCTAAAAGACCAACAGCCATTAAGATTAGAGAAAATGTTTTTAATTTACTTGAAAATGTATACATATCTATTACGATGAGTTTGTTCTACAATTATTATTTGCTTTTTAGTTCCATCACATACGATGCTACCATCCAACGCTCCTTTTTGCTCAATTGATTGGCATGTGCTCCCATTAAGTTAAGACCATAAGTTTCAACATGGAAAATACTTCCTTCATTGATTTCTCTATCTTTGTAATTTGGAACACCCAGGAATTTTCCTTGTTTAACCAATTTCCCTTGACCATCACCAGTATCACCGTGACAAATGGCACAGTAAATTCCAAAAAGAACTTTTGCTTTTTCCATATCTTTTTCAGATAAAGCACCAAGAGGTGATTGCAAATTCGCAGCTTTCACAGCAACCAATGCTTCAGGAGTATTAGGATACTCATAAACTTCAAAACCTCTATTTATGGTACCTTCAACAGGAAGTTGTCCTTCTTTACCATCTTTAAAAGCATCCGATTGAGAGTAAGTGTTATAACTTACCGGCTCATACATATTAGGCATGTATTGATAGTTTGGTTTCGAATTATCGTGACAAGACGAAACTAAAATAGTAATACCTACTAAAAGTGTTATTTTATATACGCTTTTCATATCGCTATTAATGCTTTTCAATTACTTTAACTTCTACTGCTCCTGTGTTTTCGAAAAAAGAAACAAGTTCTTTTTCATTATCGTTTACTGCAACTTCCATCAAGAAATGGTCATCTGTAGTACGTACATCTGGATTTTCTGCTTCTTTAAAAGGCCACAATCTACTTCTCATATAGAAAGTAATAACCATTAAGTGAGCTGCAAAAAATACAGTTTCTTCAAACATAATTGGCACGAAAGAAGGCATATTTTCTATATAACTAAAACTTGGCTTCCCTCCAATATCCTGAGGCCAGTCCTGAATCATTATATAATTCATCATCCAAGTTCCAAAAGACAAACCGCACAAACCGTATATGAAAGCACAAATTGCTAATCTTGTTGGCGCAAGTCCCATTGCTTTATCCAATCCGTGTACCGGGAATGGAGTAAAAACTTCTTCAATATGATGATGAGCTGCACGTGTTTTCTTTACGGCATCCATCAATATATCATCGTCATTATAAATGGCGTGTATTACTTTATTACTCATGGTGTGAATCTTTATTTGCTGCTCTTTCTCTAATGTAATTATCTCCAGTTCCTTTCAATATTGTTTTTACCTCTGCTTGTGCTATCACAGGGAATGTTCTAGCGTACAACAAGAATAACACAAAGAAGAAACCAATTGTTCCAATGAATATTCCAATATCAACAAATGTTGGTGAGAACATTGTCCAAGATGAAGGAAGGTAATCTCTATGTAACGAAGTTACGATAATTACAAACCTTTCGAACCACATTCCTATGTTTACAACAATAGAGATAATGAAAGAGAACATAATACTTGTTCTTAATTTTTTGAACCACATAAACTGTGGAGAAAATACGTTGCAAGTCATCATCGACCAGTATGCCCACCAGTAAGGTCCAGTAGCTCTATTTAAGAATGCATATTGTTCGTACTCAACTCCTGAATACCAAGCTACGAAAAGTTCTGTGATATAAGCAACACCAACGATAGAACCTGTAATCATAATGATAATGTTCATCAATTCGATATGTTGAATAGTAATGTAAGCTTCAAGATTTGATACTTTTCTCATAATGATAAGCAAAGTATTTACCATTGCAAATCCAGAGAAAACCGCTCCAGCAACAAAATATGGAGGGAAAATTGTTGTATGCCATCCAGGAATTACCGAAGTAGCAAAATCCATAGATACAATCGTGTGCACAGATAGTACAAGTGGAGTTGCTAAACCTGCAAGAACCAAGGATACTTCCTCAAAACGTTGCCAGTCTTTTGCTCTACCACTCCAACCAAAACTTAAAATAGAATATACTCTTTTGTTGAATGGAGTGATTGCTCTATCTCTAAGCATTGCGAAATCGGGTAACAAACCTGTCCACCAGAAAACCAATGATACAGAAAGATAAGTCGAAATTGCGAAAACGTCCCAAAGCAACGGAGAGTTAAAGTTTACCCAAAGTGAACCAAATTGATTCGGAATTGGAACAACCCAATAAGCCAACCATGGACGACCCATGTGAATAATTGGAAACAAACCTGCTTGAATAACAGAGAAAATTGTCATTGCTTCTGCAGAACGGTTTATCGCCATTCTCCATCGCTGACGGAACAATAAAAGTACCGCTGAAATCAAGGTTCCCGCGTGACCAATACCAACCCACCAAACGAAGTTAGTAATATCCCAAGCCCAACCTACTGTTTTGTTTAATCCCCATGTTCCAATACCGGTAGAAATAGTGTAAACTATACAGCCCATTCCCCAAAGGAAGGCTATTAATGCGATTGAAAACACAATCCACCATTGTTTGTTGGCTTTACCTTCGACAGGAGCAGCAACATCTACTGTTACATCGTGATAAGATTTATCACCTATGATTAAAGGTTTTCTAATGGGTGCGTCGTATATATGAGACATAATCCTTTAAATTGATTTTTAATTTATCTTAAGTATTTCTAACTTTAACGTGGTAAAAAACGTTTGGTTTTGTACCCACATGCTCTAACAAGTGGTACATTCTATCTTCTTCTACCAATTTGGCAACTTTACTTTCCTTATCATTAACATCTCCAAAAACCATCGCTCCAGTAGTACAAGCACTTGAACAAGCCGTTTGAAATTCACCGTCAACAATAACTCTTCCTTCGTTTTTGGCTGCCAAAATTGTCGCTTGTGTTTTTTGAATACACATAGAACATTTTTCCATAACCCCACGAGAACGTACACTCACATCTGGATTCAACACCATACGACCTAAATCATCATTCATATGAAAATCAAATTCGCTGTTTTTGTTGTATAAGAACCAGTTGAAACGACGTACTTTATAAGGACAGTTGTTTGCACAGTAACGAGTACCAACACATCTGTTATAAGCCATATGGTTTTGACCTTGACGGCTATGAGAAGTTGCAGCAACAGGACAAACTGTTTCACAAGGTGCGTGATTACAATGTTGACACATTACAGGTTGGAAAGAAACTTGTGGGTTTTCTGACGCTTGTTCCATTTCATTAAAAGTAGAAAGCGAACTTGACAAACCTGCAATATTTTCTTTTCTTTCGTTATCTCCTGCAAAAGTTTCTTCAGAAGAATAGTATCTGTCGATACGCAACCAGTGCATATCACGACTTCTTCTAACCTCAGATTTACCTACAACAGGAACGTTGTTTTCGGCGTGGCAAGCTATAACACAAGAGCCACAACCAGTACAAGCATTCAAATCGATAGAAAGATTAAAATGATGTCCTACTGAACGATCAAATGAAGCCCATAAATCAACAGAAGTTGCTTTTACTTCTTCGTGATCCAATGAAACCATTGGTTGAACATTCCAAAATTCAGCATCTTTGGTATTGAATATCTCTAAAGTAGTTTCTTTAATGATATCCCCTCTTCCCATCAATGTTTTTTGACCTTGAACACAAGCAAATTCATGTTCACCATCCGCTTTTACTAATGATACAGATTGCACATTATTAAAGCCTTTATATAATGAGTAAGCATTAACACCTACTTGCATTTCTTCTTTTAATGCTGCCTTTTTACCATAACCAAAAGCTAAACCAACAGTCCCAACTGCTTGTCCTGGCTGAACAATTACTGGCACATTTTCTAATTTAACTCCATCTGCAGTAGTAATGGTAGCATAACTTCCGTTTAAACCACCGTTGGCAACAATTTCATTTGACAATTCCAATTTCTTGGCATCAGCTCCTGAAACAGTAACATAATTATCCCAAGAAACTCTTGTGATTGGATCTGGAAATTCTTGTAACCAAGGATTGTTTGCTTGTTGACCATCTCCTAAACCAGTTTTTGTATATAAAACTAACTCAAGACCAGCGGCAGCTTTTGATTGCGACAATGCATTGGCAGCACCAGTATAATCAGCAGTACCACCTGAAGCAGAAGGTATTGCTCCAACAAAAATTCCATCGTGTAATACTGTATTCCAAGAAGCACCTGCTGCATTTAATGCAATATTTGCTTTTAAATAATCATAAAAAGTACCAGCAGTTCCATTTAAAGACAATAAAACGTCTTGAAATTGTCTGGTATTAAATACAGGTCGAATGGTAGGTTGAGTCAAACCATAAGTTCCTTTTGTAATACTAACATCTCCCCAAGACTCTAAATAGTGAGGCGCTGCAGCAGCAATAGTTGCAACTGAGGCCGTCTCGTCTTCTTTTAAAGAGAATGAAGCCGAAAGACTTACTTTTTTCAATCCTTCAACAAAATCTTTTGAATTCGGCAAAGAATAAACTGGATTCACGCCACTCATAATCAAAGTATGAATGCTTCCTGCTTTCATTTCATTAACTAATTGAGCAACTTTTGCATCAGAACCTTTTCTAATCTGTCTTGTTCCAACTGTTGAAAAAGATTCACTTCTCAATACTTGGTTGATGGCCAAAACCAACAACTGTGCATTTTTATCTTGAATGCCTGAAACTAAAACTCCTTTGTTACCAGCAGCTCTTAACTGTTGAGCCGCTTTGGTTACTTCAGCTTTTAATTTTGCATCTAAAGTTACTGGAACCGAAGCCCCAACAACTGTATTATATATAAGCACTAATGCTTGCTTTTGATTTGCAGTTGACATTGCAACACGTTTATCGGCAGCAGCACCAGATAAAGTCATATTAGCTTCCAATTGGAAATGACGAGATATTTTTTTACTTCCTTGTGGTCCTTGAGGAATTCTTCCTTTTGCATAACCTGAGTCATAATTTCCACCTTGCCAATCTCCAAGGAAATCTGCACCAACAGAAACAATTACGGAAGCTTTTGAGAAATCATAATCAACTAAAGCTCTTTCTCCATAAACCGATTCAAATGCATCTAATGTAGCCGATTCAGAAACAGCATCATATATAACGTGTTTTGCATTTGGATTTTTCCCAAGAAATTCAGCTATCAACTTTTCAGTAGATGGACTTGCCAATGTATTGGTCAAAAGAACAACTTGCCCTCCTTTTGCTTTGGCATCAGCCAAACCTGATTTTAATTTGGAATCAACATCAATCCAAGTTGCAGGTTTACCACCGATTTTCGGCTCTTTCAAACGCATACTGTCATACAAAGACAATATTGACGCATGGATTCTGGCGTTTGCTGAAAATTTAGCTCCTTCAATAGTGTTGTTGTCTATTTTAATAGGACGACCTTCACGTGTTTTTACTAAAAGGTTGGCAAAATCAAAACCATCAAAAACAGAAGTTGCATAATAATCTGCAATTCCAGGAATGATTTGTTCTGGTTGTACTACATAAGGTATCGACATGTGCACAGGACCTTCGCAAGCCGCAAGAGTTGCTGCAGCAGTACTAAATCCAACGTACTTTAAAAAATCACGACGTGATGTTGATGAAGATGACAAAGCACCATCGTTTCCTAAAAACTCATCAGTAGGAATCTCTTCAACAAATTCGTTATTTTTAAGCGCCTCAACAATAGAACTATTTCCGTCTAGTTCTTCAACACTTTTCCAGTATTTTTTGTTTGATGACATATTCTATATAAATATTAGCTTCTTAATTATTTTTTTTAATAGTGGCATTTACCACATTCCAATCCACCCATTTGTGCAGCAGTCAATTTTTCTACACCATATTTTTTGGAAAGTTGCTCGTGGATTTTGGTGTAATAGTCATTACCTTCCATTTTAACTTCTGTCTTTCTATGACAATCAACACACCATTTCATTGTTAAAGGCGCAAACTGTTTTTGAATTTCATAAGTCTGAACTGGTCCGTGACAAGTTTGACATTCAACCCCAGCAACATTTACGTGTTGAGAGTGATTGAAGTAAACAAAGCTTTGCAAATTATGAATACGAACCCATTTCACAGGTTCTGTTTTTCCAGTATACTTTTGATTGTCTTTATCCCAACCCACAGCTTTGTACAATTTAGCTATTTCATTATCATAAAAAGCTTTAGAGTACTCGGGAGTAGCAGTTGTATCCGATACTTCAGAAATATTTTTATGACAGTTCATACAAACATTCAACGAAGGAATACCTGCTGATTTTCCAACTCTTGCTGCCGAGTGACAGTAGTTACAATCAATTCCATTGCTTCCTGCGTGAATTCTATGAGAATAATGTATTGGTTGAATTGGAGAATAATCTTGATCAACACCCACTTGCATTAAGTATCCATAGACAAAAAATCCACTAGCCAACAACAAGAATATTGAAGTTACCAAGACTAAAAATTGATTTCTAACAAATGCTTTCCATATTGGTAAAGTTGGTTCTTTTGGAGCAACACTAATCCCATTGGCAGCAGCAACTTTTCTTAAAACATTGTTCACCAAGAACAACATCACGATCAGTATTGCCATTACCAATGCCAAAGCACCTAGAATAACGTTATTCGAAATCCCTCCTTCATTACCATCAGCACCAGGAATTTTCCCCCCAGCAACTGTAGACGCAGGAGCCTCTGCTTTAGGCTCAGAGACATAAGCGATAATATTATCAATATCAGCCTCTGATAATTGAGGAAAAGAAGTCATTGGCACCTTGTTGTTTTCTTCAAAAACTTTTACTGCCTGAGCATCTCCAGATTTTATCAAATCGCCACTATTGTGAACCCATTTGTAAATCCAAGCTTTGTCATATTTAGCACCAACACCTCTAAGAGCAGGCCCAGTTGCTTTCGCGTCTAATTTATGACAAGCAGCACAATTGGTATTAAAAAGGTCTTTCCCTTTTGCAGTGTCTCCTCCTGCCGCAGCCACAGGTGCTGCAGTAGTCGCTGCTGGAGCTGGAGTTGCCGCCGGAGCCGCTTCTTGCGCAAATGAACTCAAGGATAAGGTCAGCATCAAAGCCACGCTTAAATATAATTTCCTTGTAATCGAATTATGGTCACCCATCTTTTTCATATAGTATAGTAATTATCTACAATATTGATATGATTTTTTTCAAATGTAAAATATGATAAAAATCACTTTTTTTAAAATATTCGACAAAAATACACTTTAAGAACTATTCTCAAAACCTTAAAATAGTCTTAAATATAATTTATATTCATTCTAAATAATTTTTGCGTTTTAGTATTAATCTTTAAACACTATTTTTGCATAAAAACATACAGATTATGAGAATTATAGCCACGAAAAAAATATTTTTATCTTCTTTATTATTAGTTGCTTTGACAACAAAAATGAAGGCTCAAGATCAAAATATCTCGATTAGTCAAGACCCGAAATTTGAACAATTACTGAATGAAAAGAGAAAAATAAATACTTCACTTACAGTAAATGATTCTTATAAAATTCAAATATATAGTGGAGGCAGCGAAAACGCCAAAAAAACATTAACCGAGTTCAAACAAGAATTTGCAGCTATAGATGCGACAATTGTTTTCAACACACCAAATTATAAGGTATGGATTGGTAGTTTTAAAACTCGCATCGAAGCCGAAAGAAATTTGGCAAATATCAAGGATCGATACAAAAATGTACTTTTGATAAAGCCAAGTAAATAAAATCGTTCATTAAAAAGCATAAAAAAACCGTTAATTAGTTAACGGTTTTTTTATGCTCAAATTAGACTCTTAGATGATTAAATCTTCGAGGGTCATCTTCGGAAAATTCTGTTTGAAAAACCTCTTCGTCATCATCATTATCTTCTTTGGGATCTTCCACAATCTCTTCCTCAGTTTCATTAAAATCCTCTCCAGGCATGTCTACAGGATATTCAGCCTCTTCTTCTAAGTCTTCATCATCCGAATCTTTTTCGTTTTCCTCTTCACCTTCCTCTTCATCTTCCTCTTCCTCTTCATCTTCGTCTTTGTCATCTGGATAATCTGAATTAAGAAAATCATCCTCATCATTTGTTATTCGATCTGGATCTGGATTGTTCGAAGTAAAATCGCTTTTAGCTACATAATCATCGATTCCGTAAAACTCTTCTTTTGCAACAGCATTTTCAATAGCACTCATAATATTAAATTTTTAAATGATTGGTATGTGTCAAATTTAGAGCCTATAGACAACAAACTATTTACAGAATTCTAACTGTTAATTTCATAATTTACAGGTGGTTATTATATAATTCTAATGAAAAATTGTATAACACCATCCCACACAAGTCTACTACTTTTGGAAGTATTAATTATAAAAAAATATTATTATGAAAACCGCAGAGAAAAAACAAAATTCTTCTAAACTAGAAGACAAAAAAGGAATGACAAAACCGAAATCAGATGCGGCATCTGGTTTGACGGAATTATTTGAAGATGGACTAAAAGACATTTATTGGGCAGAGAAAGCTTTAACAAAAGCTATCCCAAAAATGGCTAAAAATGCAACATCACCAGAATTAGTGGATGCTTTAAACAATCACCTAACAGAAACTCTGGAGCAAGTAAATCGTTTGGAACAAGTTTTTGAATTGATAGGTCAAAAAGCAACTGCAAAAAAATGTGATGCTATGGCTGGACTAATTGAAGAAGGAGAAGGTATAATAGAAGAAACTGAAATTGGTGTGGTTCGTGATGCAGGAATCATAGCAGCAAGCCAAAAAATTGAGCATTATGAAATTGCAACTTATGGAACACTCCGACAATTTGCAGAAACCTTGGGTTTACCCGAAATTGCTTCACTATTGTTACTAACCTTGGATGAAGAAAAAGGAGCAGACAAAAAACTAACAGAAGTGGCTGTAAATGCCATTAATCTTGAAGCAGCACAACAAGACTAAGATGATGGTAGAATTAATTTAAAGTGCGGCTTAAAAGCTGCACTTTTTTATTTATAATTATAGCCAACTATTACGTGAAATAAATTGCTTTCACTTTATAATATAGACAAAAAAATCCCGATTGTTCTATTTGCTTTTTTGTTTTTGATTTGTTTTGTTTGCTGACGTTTGAATACAAATAAGCAATACTGCGATGGCAACACGATATATTTATTTTATTTATCTTGGACTATAGAATTTCTTATAAAAATTTTATAATAAAAATTAGATAAAATAAAAATACTGACGAATGAATTATAATCGAAATTATATTTGTTTTTTCTTTGTAATAATATTTCCAAATATTTATTGCCAGAAAGACCAAACTTAGTAATGGTAAAATTATCGGAGCTATTGTTTCTAATATCATTAGACCTGTCCCAGATGGAAATATCCTATATCTAATAACAATCAAAAACCATAATATTACGTAAAACAACATTGTCAAAAAAGCACTTTTATATTTTGGATTTTCTATTTTAAACATTTAATTTATTTATTTATAAATTTATTTAACGCTGAATAAAACGCTTCTTACATTGGTCAATAGGGTGGATTTCTTGCAATAATTCAATTGCTTTTAATTTTCCTTAACAACCCCGATAAAACGGATTGCAATCCGTGACAAATTCTATATTTAAACAAATCTACTAAAAATCCCAATCATTCAAGAAAACAATTGGCCACAATCTAAAACAAAAAAATCCCGATTGCTCGGGATTTCTTATAAATATATCGAAATTTTATTTCAATTTCTTTTTGATCGCTACTTCGTGGAAAGCTTCGATAACGTCTCTTTCTTCGATGTCGTTGTATCCTTTTATTTGAATACCACAATCGTAACCTTTGGCTACTTCTTTCACGTCGTCTTTGAAACGTTTCAAGGCGATAAGTTCACCTGTATGAACTACAACACCATCACGAATGATTCTAATTTTGGCATTTCTGGCGATTTTACCATCCATAACCATACATCCTGCAATTGTACCCACTTTAGAGATTTTAAACAACTCTCTAACTTCGGCAGTACCCAGAACTTCTTCTTTCATTTCTGGAGCAAGCATCCCTTCCATTGCATCTTTCAAGTCGTCGATAGCGGCGTAAATGATAGAATAGTAACGGATATCAATTTCTTCTTTGTCGGCCAATTGTCTTGCATTTCCAGCAGGACGAACATTAAATCCAATAATAATCGCATCCGAAGCAGAAGCCAACATAACGTCAGTTTCAGTAATCGCTCCAACACCTTTATGTATAATATTAATTTGGATTTCTTCGGTAGATAATTTAGAGAACGAATCAGACAATGCTTCAACAGAACCATCCACATCCCCTTTAAGGATAATGTTCAATTCTTTAAATTGACCCAATGCAATACGACGTCCAATTTCATCTAAAGTAATATGTCGTTGCGTACGAACAGATTGTTCACGCATCAATTGAGAACGTTTGGCGGCAATTTGCTTGGCTTCTTTTTCGTCTTCAAAAACATTAAACTTGTCACCCGCTGTTGCAGCTCCATCCAATCCTAATACAGATACTGGAGTCGAAGGACCGGCTACGGTCACAATGTTTCCTCTTTCATCGTGCATAGCTTTAATTTTACCATGGTGTTTTCCAGCCAACATATAATCTCCAATTTTCAGAGTTCCATGTTGTACTAATATAGTAGAAACGTATCCTTTTCCTTTATCCAAGAAAGCTTCCACAACTGTTCCTTGAGCAGCTTTGTTTGGATTGGATTTCAAGTCAAGAATTTCCGCTTCTAATAATACTTTTTCTAATAAATCTTTAACACCTGTACCCACTTTTGCAGAAATATCATGTGATTGGATTTTTCCACCCCAATCCTCAACAAGTAAATTCATACCTGCCAATTTTTCCTTGATTTTCTCAACATTAGCATTTGGCTTATCAATTTTGTTGATGGCAAATATAATTGGCACATTTGCAGCTTGAGCGTGAGAAATAGCTTCTTTGGTTTGTGGCATAATGTCATCATCCGCAGCTACCACAATAATGGCAATATCCGTAACTTGAGCTCCACGAGCACGCATTGCGGTAAACGCTTCGTGACCTGGTGTATCTAAGAATGCAATTTTTTGACCGTTATCCAAAGTCACTCCGTAGGCACCAATGTGTTGTGTAATTCCTCCAGATTCACCAGCGATAACATTTTCTTTACGAATATAATCCAGTAACGATGTTTTTCCGTGATCGACGTGACCCATTACGGTTACGATAGGCGCTCTGAAAACTAAATCTTCTTCTTTATCTTCAACAACTTGAATTGCTTCTTCAATATCAACCGTGATAAATTCCACTTCATATCCAAATTCATCGGCAACAATAGTCAAAGTTTCTGCATCCAAACGCTGGTTTTGAGTAACCATAATTCCAAGGGACATACAAGTTCCAATCACTTTAGTAATTGGCACATCCATCATAATAGCAATTTCACCTACGGTTACAAACTCGGTAACTTTGATGGTTTTGCTACCTTCATCCAAAGCTCTTTGCTCGTCATCCGATTTTTGACGGTGCGTATCTCTTTTGTCTCTTCTATATTTAGCTGCTTTAGATTTACCACCTTTTCCTTGTAGTTTTTCTAAAGTCTCTCTAATTTGATTTTTTACTTCTTCTTCTGTTGGCTCAACTTTAGCAGTAATGGCAGGTCTAGCTCCTTTTACGAAACCAGGTCTAGCACCTCTGTTGGCATTGAAACCTCCACCTCCAGTATTTGGAGTAATTTTGTTTGGATTCGGAGCACCCGGAACTCCAGGAGTTGCAGGTGGTCTTGGCGCGCCCGGTTTTGGGGCAATCCTTTTTCGTTTATTCTTGTTGGCATTACTGGCCGCACTACCAGGAGCTCCAGGAGCACCAGGTTTGTTAGGTGTAATTTTCGGTTCTTCTTTTTTCTTTTTCGGTTTATTGAATTGAGATAAATCAATTACTTGTCCGGTCAAAGTAGCACCTGAAAGTTTTTGATATTGTGTCGTGATAGATTCTTCAACTGGCGGTGCATCAACAACTGGAGCTGCAACAGCTTTTGGAGTTGCTGCTTTTGGTTCTGGAACAACCACTGCTTCAACTTTAGCTTCTTTTATCTCGACAACAGGTTTTTTAACCTCTTTGTTTTCAACAACAATTTTTTCTTGAACAGGTTCTTTTTGAACTGGTTTCTCTTGTTGAACTGGTTTCTCTTGTTGAATTTTTTCAACAGGAACTTCCTTTTTCTCAACAGCTGTCGGAGGAGGAACTACTACCGGTTTTTTTGGATTAAGATCAATATTTCCAACGAGAGTTGGCCCAGTTACAGTAGCTCTAGCTTTGATAACTTCTTGATTTCTTATTCTTTCTTCGTCTTGTTTGCGCTTGTCTTCGATTTCTTTTTCACGTTCAATACGCAAAGCTTCTTTCTCTTTTCTTTTCTCTTCCCCTACTTCTTTTGAAGCTTCTTTATTACCCTTGTCGCCTGCAAACTGACCGCACAAAACATTGTATACGTCGTCAGAAATTTTTGTGTTGGGGTTGGATTCAACAACAATCCCCTTATCTTTTAGATAATCCACAGCTCTTTCTAAAGAAATATTCAACTCCCTTAAAACCTTGTTTATTCTAATAATTTTCTCTTCAGACATAAAACCTTTTTAATATTACCTTATTTTCTCATATTACACCCTCTCAATATTAAAAGGAAATAAGTATGAATTTTTGTTTTTCTTCCTCACACTAACTCTCAAACAGGAGAGGAAAAATAAGGTTGAAAATTAATTTTTATTTTAAATTTAACTAGCTGTCAAATTCTTCTTTTAATATTCTCATTACATCTAGAATAGTTTCTTCTTCAAGATCTGTTCTTCTAACCAAATCATTTACATCTTGTTTCAAAATACTTTTTGCAGTATCCAAACCAATTTTTGCAAATTCTTCGATTACCCATTCTTCAATCTCATCTGAAAACTCTGTTAATTCAACATCATCATCATCTGCAACTGTACCGGCAACATCTCCTTCACGAATAACGTCAAGCTCGTAACCCGTTAACTGTCCAGCCAATTTAATATTGTGCCCACCTCTACCAATTGCTTTAGAAACTTCCTCCAATTTCAAGAAAACTTCCGCTCTTTTTGTTTCTTCATTAATCTTGATGGAAGAAACTTTTGCAGGGCTCAATGCTCTTGTAATGTACAATTGAATATTGCTGGTATAATTGATAACATCAATATTTTCATTTCCTAATTCACGAACGATACCGTGAATACGAGAACCTTTCATTCCCACACAAGCTCCAACTGGATCAATTCTGTCATCATAAGAATCAACGGCTACTTTTGCTTTTTCACCAGGAATTCTAACTACATTTTTCACCATAATCAAACCGTCGAAAACTTCTGGAATTTCTTGTTCAAATAATTTTTCCAAGAACTTTTCAGAAGTTCTGGACATAATAATTTGAGGTTTATTTCCTTTTAACTCTACACTTTCGATAATTCCACGAACATTATCTCCTTTTCTAAAGAAATCCGATGGAATTTGTTTTTCTTTTGGCAAAACAATTTCGTTTCCTTCATCATCCACCAAAATTACGACTCTTGGACGAACGTGATGCACTTCGGCAGTATAAATTTCGCCTATTAAATCTTTAAATTGCTTGTAAAGATTGGTATTGTCATGTTCATGAATCTTAGAAATCAAATTTTGACGCAATGCCAAAATAGCTCTTCGCCCTAGATCTATCAACTTCACCTCTTCAGAAACTTCTTCACCGATTTCAAAATCAGGTTCAATTTTTCTAGCTTCAGTTAATGTAATTTCCAAATGATCTAAATCCAAATCATCATCAGCAACAATTACTCTTCTTTGCCAGATTTCCATATCCCCTTTATCAGGATTGATAATAATGTCAAAATTATCATCAGATCCGAATTTTTTCTTCAATGCATTTCTGAATACATCTTCTAATATCGCCATAAGCGTTACACGATCAATAAGTTTATCATCTTTAAACTCTGAAAATGAATCGATTAATGCTAAATTTTCCATGCCAACTATTTAATTAAAATGTTACTGTAACAATTGCTTCTTTTATTTCCGTATAAGGTATCTCTTGTCTTTTTTGGACAGTTTCCTTCCCTTTTCCTATTTTTTTCGGCTCTCTGGCTTCCCACGACAAAATTATAAAATTATCATTAGCTTCAACCAATTCTGCTTCAATTGTTTGAGTTTCAAATTTTACTATTAGTGTTCTGCCAAGGTTTTTCTTGTATTGTCTAACCAATTTTAATGGCGACCCTACTCCCACCGAAGCCACTTCTAAAGAAAAATCCTGCTCTTCTCTATCTAAATTGTTATCAATAGCACGACTGACATCGATACAATCCTGCAAAACAACTCCATTATCTCCATCTATGTTCACAATGATCTTAAAACTATCGGTTATCATCAAATCTATGAGGAAAATAGAAGGTTTTTCAAGCAATACCTGAGTTAGTAAATCGTTAACTTTATCTTTAAATGTCATATTTTTTATAAAAAGAGGCACGCATTGCGTGCCTCATTATCTAGTTTTTTAATAAATAACAGTGCAAATATAGTGTTTTTTTTATAAATCAAAAATGATTGTTTTTTGTTTAATTTTTTTGTAAATTTAATCGCCCTAATTTTTCTTCCATTTTACTAAATAATTTAATACTTTTAATTATGAAACGGATTTTAGTACCAACCGATTTTTCCAAATATTCTGAGGAAGCCTTGAAACTAGCCTCGCAAATTGCCCGAAAATACGACAGCGAAATCATCTTACTCCATATGTTGGAATTACCCCATCAAGGAAGTGACGCTATGGGAGGCGGAAAAAGCATTCCTGAAATTATGCATTTCAAAGACAGAGCCATTAGCAATCTAGAAGAATTAATGGATTCAGAATATTTAAAAGAAATCAATGTTTCCGAAGCTATTGAATTCAAAAAAGTACACGAAGGGATTTTAGACTCCTGCGAAAAAAACAATGTCGATTTAATCATAATGGGGTCTCATGGAACATCGGGATTTGACGAATTACTGGTTGGCTCCAATGCTGAGAAAGTGGTTCGGTATTCAAAAATCCCTGTTTTGGTAGTAAAAAAAGAAGCTCAAGATTTTAAAGCAAGAAATTTTGTTTTCGCATCAGATTTTTCGAAGGAAACCCGAAAACCATTCAAGAAAATGATTGAATTTGCGAAAATTTTCAATTCTAATTTGTATTTGGTAATGATTAGCACACCCAATAGTTTTAAAACCACTCGTGATGCCGAAAAAATCATGCATGATTTTGTGGCCAATTACAACATCGAAAACTATTCTACACACCTTTATAACGATACCAATATAGAAAACGGAATCATTAATTTCGCCAATAGTGTTGATGCAGATTTAATTGGAATATGCACCCATGGCAGAACAGGATTAGCCCATTTTTTTAACGGAAGCATAGGCGAAGAACTTGTAAATCACGCCGTAAAACCCGTGATAACTTTCAAAATCTAAATTACACAAAAAAATACTTCACAAATTTGCATAAAAAAACCTCTCAAATATTGAGAGGTTTTTTTGTTGGTCTACAAGGACTCGAACCTTGAAAGACTGCACCAAAAACAGTTGTGTTACCATTACACCATAGACCAATTCCATTGCTGTTAAGCGAGTGCAAATTTAATACAAATTTTAATTTGTACAAATTTTTAATGCCTTTTTATCAAAAAAAAAATTCAATGTGATTTTTAAAACCCCTAAACGTTTAGAAAACAACACTCTCGGATCGTCTAATTGTTTTTTGGAAATTTTTGTTAATGCTCGTGACATTAAATAAAAAAACATTTTCTTTGTGTTTTGAAAATAAAACTAAATTTTAGTCCTTAAATATGGCAACATTCAATTTCAATAAATGGAATACAATCACCGGTTGGTGTGTCTTTGCAATCGCTTTATTAACCTACACACTCACGGTTGAACCTACAATGAGCTTTTGGGATTGTGGTGAATATATTTCAACATCGGCAAAACTTGAAGTTGGACATCCACCTGGAGCTCCATTATTTCAAATGATTGGTGCCTTTTTCGCTATGTTTGCAATGGACGACAAACATATTGCATTGATGGTAAATATGATGTCTGTTTTTTCAAGTGCATTTACCATTTTATTTATGTTTTGGTCATCCTCGATGATCTTAAAAAAAATAATTTCACAATTTTCAGAACTAGATAAAAACAATTCAATCGTAATTCTCGGAAGTTCTTTTGTTGGAGCTTTGGCTTACACCTTTTCTGATAGTTTCTGGGCAAGTGCTGTAGAAGCTGAAGTTTATGCAATGGCTTCCTTGTTTATAGCTTTGCTTTTTTGGTTGGGTTTGCGCTGGGAACAAGACATGGATTCACCAAGGGGCAATAAATGGTTATTAATCATTTCGTTGGTGGTCGGGCTTACATTTGGAGTCCACTTTATGGCATTGTTGACCATACCAGCCATAGGGTTTCTTTATTATTTCAAGCATTACAAAGTAATCACCACCAAAAACTTCATCGTTGCCAATGTAGTTGTTATTGCCGTATTGCTGTTTATTTTCAAATTATTGTTGCCTTTGACTATGGCTTTCTTTGGTAAAACGGAAGTTTTTATGGTCAATAATTTAGGTATGCCTTTCAATTCGGGAACAATTTTTGTCGTTTTACTTCTTATAGCCTTTTTCTATTTTGGTTTAAAATACACTCATAATAAAGGTTACGTTCACTACAACACACTTATATTATGTATTCTTTTCATCTTGATTGGGTTTTCCACATGGATGATGCTGCCAATTCGTGCCAATGCAAATACAGTTATTAATGAAAATAAACCTTCAGATGCTCGAGAGGTTTTGGCTTATTACAATAGAGAACAATACGGCTCAAATCCATTGTTTTATGGCCCACAATACACCGAAGCTTTTGCTGGTTTAGACAAAAACAATCCTTATCTAGACAAGGCTCCCAACTATGAAAGAGATTATACAACTGGAAAATATGTCATTGTAAACAATTTCAAAAATGCGGAACAAAATAGCGATGATGCCCAAAAAACTATTTTACCAAGACTTTGGAGCAGCGAAAATATCGAGAATTACATCAACTTTACTAATCCACCAGAATTTAGATTAAATCCTGATTATTCTTATGAGGATGATTTACAAAAATACGGAATCGACCCGAGCAAACTTTCGGAAGAGGATTACAACAAAGCTATAGCTCAATTAAAGGGTGAAGTCGAAAAAACCATAACCGAATTCAGACAAGCTTATGCACAGAAGCAAATTGACAATGAAGGCTATGTGAAATTCTTGAGGAGCTACGGCGATTATTTAATTATCGAAAAACCTACAACGGCCGACAATTTGAGATTTATGGTTGAATACCAGTTTGGCTATATGTATTTCAGGTATTTGATGTGGAATTTTGTTGGTCGCCAAAGCGATGTTCAAGGAAGATATGATTATCAAGATGGAAACTGGCTTAGCGGAATTCCATTTATAGACGAATTGCATTTAGGGTCTCAACAAAATCTACCTTCGGACGTATTGAACAATAAAGGACGCAATGTTTATTTCTTTCTTCCTTTAATTTTAGGACTCATCGGGATAATGTATCACGCTAGCAAGGATCGAAAAAGTTTTTATGTACTTCTCGTTTTATTCCTATTTATGGGAATAGCCTTGAAAATTTACTTAAACGAAAGACCATTTGAACCTCGTGAAAGAGATTATGCTTTAGTAGGCTCTTTTTACGTATTCGCCATTTGGATAGGATTTGGAGTATATGCATTGTACGAAAGCGCCAAAAACTATTTAGCTCCAAAAATAGCGGGACCAATAATTATCGCAGCCTCTTTGCTGGCCGTTCCAGTGTTGATGGCTTGCCAAAACTGGGATGACCACGACCGTTCAGGAAGATATACCGCAACAGCATTGGCAAAAGCCTATTTAAATTCTTGCGATCCAAATGCTATTTTGTTCACCATTGGCGACAACGACACCTTCCCGCTTTGGTACGCACAAGAGATTGAACACGTGCGAACCGATGTTAAAATTGTAAACACAAGTTTGTTTATGACGGATTGGTACATTGACCAAATGAAAACCAAAACTTACGAATCAAATCCCTTACCTATTTCTTTTAATCATAATGAATATGTAGGTGATAAATTAGATTATGTGGCTCATATTCCAAAAACGGAAAGTCGTTGGGACATCAAAGATTTTATCAATTTTATTAAAAATCCAAAATCTACCGTTGAGATGCAAAATGGTCAAACTATCCATTTTTATCCAACGAATAAAATCAGGATTGCAATTGACAAAAATACAATTATCCAGAACAAAGTAGTGGCCGCAAAATTCAACGACTCCATTGTATCTTATATAGACATTGACATCAAAGGAAATGCACTATACAAAAACAGGTTGATGATGCTTGACGTTTTAGCCAACAATAACTGGAAACGACCTATCTATTTTAGCCCTGGAGCATTTGACGATGAAGATTATTTATGGATGAAAAGCTACCTTCAACTGGAAGGAATGGTCTATAAATTAGTTCCAATTAAAACAAAAATCGACAAAGACACCAACCCAATGGATATGGGCGGAATTGATGCGGACAAAATGTATTCTATTGTTATGAAATGGGATTGGGGAAATAGTGATGGAAATATTTATCACGATCCAGAAACCAGAAAAAACAGTATTTCTTATCGATCAGTTCTCTCTAGATTAATGGACAAATTGATTGCCGAAGGAAAAATGGACAAGGCGAAAAACGTGATCGAATTGGCCATAACAAAAATGCCTTTGGAGAAATTCGGCTATTATTCAATGGTAGAGCCTTTTGCCAAGGGATATTATCAAGTAGGCGAAAAAGCAAAAGCACAAGAACTTTTAGGGAAATTAGTATCCAAATACCAAGAAAACCTTAACTATTATGGAAAACTTGGACTTTCAGACCAAAATGACATTGCGATAGATATTATTACCGACATCGAACGCTACAGAAGCTTGTTGAAAGTAATGAAAGAAAGTGGTGATATTGCTTTTTATAACAAAAACAGGGCACCATTCAATACTTACATCAAGATTTTTGAGCATTTTGGGCGCGATAGAGAATAACAAATTTTGAAAAAATGAAAATTAAAAAATGTAGCGCTGTTGAAAAATGCCGCTACATTTTTTGTTTTAATTGACAAAAACTTCAATCATGAGTTTCTACTGGATAAAAACAAACGCATTCATTAAAAAAACATTCTCGAATTATGTTTGGGATGTTTCCAATACTGAAAACAAAATCTACCTCACTTTTGACGATGGTCCAATTCCTGAAATAACGGAATGGGTTCTTGAAGAGTTACAAAAACACAATGCCAAAGCCACGTTTTTCTGCATTGGCCATAACATTGAAAAACATCCCGATATTTTCGAAAAAGTAATCGAAAATGGACATTCCGTCGGTAATCATACTTTCAATCATTTAAACGGATGGAAAACAGCTACTGAGGAATATATAGAAAACAGTCGTCAGTGGTCAGTGGTCAGTGGTCTGTCTCCAAACAGCAAACTTTTTAGACCACCTTACGGCAAAATAAAATCCTCACAGTCCAAAAAACTGCAACAATTAGGTTACAAAATAATTATGTGGGATGTTTTGAGTGCCGATTATGACACCACTATTACTCCAGAAAAATGCCTGGAAAATGTACTGAAAAATGTAAGCTCGGGAAGCATAATTGTATTCCACGACAGTGTTAAAGCATTTCCAAACCTGAAATATACTTTACCTAAAGCGTTGAAATATTGGAAAGAAAAAGGTTTTGTGTTCGAAAAACTTGATTAAAGATGTTCCTGAACCAGTCCAATTATAGTATTGGCATCCAATTCACCAGATTGTCTCCAGATCATTTGACCTCCTTTATAAATCATTAAAGTAGGAAGTCCCTTGATGCGCAAAGCATCGGCTAGTTCTTGATTTTTATCAACATCAATTTTTATCACTTTTGCCTTGTCGCCTAGAGCTGCGGCAACATCCCGAATTACAGGATGCATCGAAACAGATGATTCATTCCAATCTGTGTAAAAATCAATTAACACAGGGACTTGAGTGCTTATAAGTTCTCCAAATTTTGACATAAAATCAACGAATTTAATTTTCTAAATCTATTGCAAAGAGATATTATTTTACAAATGTAGCATTTTAAACGAATTAAGCTACATTGCGACCTTTTTTTAGTTCGATAACCGTAATTTCAGGCATTATTCCTACTCTTCCAGAATATGCATGAAAGCCAAAGCCTCTATTTACATAAACATACCTTCCCATATTTTCATACAAACCAGCCCATTGTTTATAAATATATTGTATCGGGCTCCATTTAATTACTCCAGGAATTTCTATGCCAAATTGCATTCCATGAGTATGACCCGACAAAGTTAAATGGAAATTTTTATCGTGATTATTTATTTCTGCATCCCAATGACTTGGATCGTGACTCATCAAAATTTTAAAATCTTCTTTTGACAATCCATTCGATGCTTTTTGCAAATCACCTACTTTTTTAAATTTAACACCCCAGTTTTCGACTCCAACCAAGGCGATTTTATCGGTTCCATTTTCGATAAAAGTATGCTCGTTCAACATTAATTTGAAGTCAATTTGTTGATGTAAATCTTTTATGTCCTGAAAATTCTTTTCTTTGGCTGCTTCCGAAGGCCAAGTTACATATTCGCCATAATCATGATTTCCAAGAACCGAATATTTGCCATACTTGTGTTCCTTTATTCTCCTGAAGGTGTCAATCCAAGGATGCATTTCTTTGGCATCGGTGTTTACAATATCACCGGTAAACAATATCAAGTCAGAGTTTTGTTCGTTAATCAAATCTATAGCATAATTAATTTTTTCTGGATTGTCAAAGCTTCCGCTATGCACATCGGATATGTGTGTTATGGTCAAACCATCAAAAGCATCCGGTAAATCAGGAAAAAATATAGCTTGTTTGATCACTTTGTAGTTGTATTTTCCCATTGTCACGCCATATAATAAGGACAAAAACGGAACTGCCGCTATTCCCAATCCTATTTGGCTGACAAATTTTCGCCTTGAAGCAAGGAAATCAACACTGTCGTTGAATTTTGCAAAATGATTAACAGATCCAAAACCAATTCTAAAAATGTCTTCGCCAAACAGCACCAAAGTCAAAATAATTTTGGGAATATAAACCAAAAGAAGCAAGCCAGTCGCTCGCATACTTTGACCTGTTTGTCCCACAGAACGGTCAAATTGCGTGAAAGAATAAACTATGAATGCTAAAAGAAGAGCGCTTATTATTAAATAGGAAACCAAAAAAGATTTCGATTTCACTACTGTCCTTAATGCCTGATAAGCATACAGTTCAACAACAAAAAGAACAAGAACCAATATTAATATGCGTAAAATCATGGAGATATAAATTTTGTGCAAAATAACGACTTATGAAAACAGCTTAATAAATATTATAATAATTTTAACGTACTAATACAATACAAGCTAAATTTAAAAATAAAGCTTTCGAATTTTACTAAAGCTTTATTTTTTGTAGTTTATCTCATTTGTTTAAAGGATAAATTAGAGTAAGTAAAAGATTATTTTTTAGAACGTTAACTGGCAGATAAATTAACGGAAACAATTTTTACGTCTCCTGTTCCTGATGTAGTAGCTACGAATAATTCTAAATATTCATTGGTTGAAAGTTCTACTAATGTCTGAATGGGTATAGCAATAACATCAGTATTATTATTAGATTTTACATACACCTTTGATTTAGGTAAAATTACACCATTCTTTGCAATATAAAATATAAGTGTAATATTGTTGTCAGCAGTTTGAAAAGAAATAAAACCACCAACTCTAAAAAAACGTTTTTTAGTGCCTAAATAAACTATTCTATTATTACCACTCATACTAAATCTAAAAAGATCTTCAGATGTTGTTACCCCCGTTAATTTTGTAGCAGTGGTAGTGACTCCTGTTGTAGCAGGTGATCCTAAAGTATGATTGAAATTAATATTTCCTACAGCGGTTAAATCCGTTTCGGTAGGAATACCGGCACAACGAACATTCCATCTATTATTAAAATTATATCCAGTATATATTCCAACCGTGTATGGGTTAACATATTTCCCAGTTGTAGGAGTTCCTGAAAAAACAACTGACTCCAATACTCCATCATTTGTAATGGTCGGATTCGCAAAAACATCAAAACCAATTGCGGCACCAGTGACCTCCATAAAACCACCTAATTTTTGTACCAGCCCAAAGTTACCTACCAGTTTTTCAAACGTACCAGCATTAGTACTAAACCAAGCTGTATTATTTAGCAGAAGGCTACTAATATTAGTGTAAACAATTCCTGTAGTGTTACCCACATATTGTACAACACTAACAAACACTAAACTAAAATTCGTAATAGTTCCTACATCACTACAATTTGCAATTACGGTATCCCTTAAAAGAAGGTTATCGGTTGGGCCACTACTTCCAGTTAAATTAAAAACTTTTCCTCCTCCTGAAACCACAATCGTAACATTTCGGACAGTTCCTCCTTTACTTCCATCAAAAAGATTTCCTGAAAAACGCACCAATTTATCTTCATTAGCATCAAGTCCTGAAATATATGCTTCATTAAGGTCAATGGGAAAACTTAATACAATAGTTCCATTAATTTCATAATAGGTATTAGAAGTTAAAAGATATTTTGTCCCCCCACCATTACTAAGTTCTGTTGCTAAATCGCTTGCAGCCTTTATACGTTTAAAATTAGTTCTTCCATTGGCGTCGCTACTTAATTGAGTCCAAGTAGTAGTGGTAGAAATATAATAATAAAATGATTTTAAATCTGTATCAAATACCATTAAACCATTGGCAGGACTGGCAATAGCTATCCTTTGGGCAGTAGTCAGTCGAGGGGCTAACATCCCTTGAGTTGTCGACGAAATATCTAGAATAGAACTCGCGTCAGGAGTAACTGTACCTATTCCTACTTGAGCAAAAATAGTACTACCTATTAGCATAAAAAATAAGTAAGAAACAGCTAATAATTTTTTGGAAAGGAGGATGTTTTTCATAGTATACAAATTAAGAAAAAGATTATAAATTTACAACAAAAAAAATATTATACCGATAAAGTACGTTTTTTTTCGACAAAGCGTACAGTTTTAACAATTTGAAGGTGTTTATTAGGCACATTTATCAATTGTGTATTTATATTCTTGCAAGTGTATTATTAGTTACCTACTCTTCGAATAAACTATATGTAAGCCACGAATATATTATAATTAAGACTTACAAGAAAGAAAAGGACTGATGTCGTTTATTAGAATTATTTTCATCTTACACCTCTTTATCTGATTAGTTTTGTACTTTTGAATCCCATATAATTTCAACTTATGTCAGTACAAAAACGTCTTTTCCTTCTTGATGCCTACGCTTTAATCTTTCGCGGTTATTTTGCCTTTATAAAAAACCCAAGAATCAACTCGAAAGGAATGGATACTTCGGCCATTATGGGGTTTATGAATGCCTTAATGGATGTTATCAAAAGAGAAAAACCTGATCATTTGGCAGTAGCTTTTGACAAAGGAGGAAGCACTTATCGCTACGAAATGTACCAAGAATACAAAGCACATCGCGATGAAACGCCCGAAGCCATAAAAATTGCCGTTCCTTATATTCAAGAATTATTAAAGGCAATGCACATTCCTATTATTGAAGTAGCAGGCTTTGAAGCAGATGATTTGATTGGAACTTTGGCCAAACAAGCCGAAAAAGAAGATTTCAAAGTTTATATGGTGACTCCCGATAAGGATTTTGCACAATTGGTTTCCGAAAATATTTTTATGTACAAACCCGCTCGAATGGGGAACGACATCGAAATTTGGGGAATTCCAGAAGTGCTGGCACGATTTGAAATCGACCGCCCAGAGCAAGTAATAGATTTCCTTGGAATGATGGGCGATGCCGCCGATAATATTCCAGGATTGCCAGGCGTTGGCGAAAAAACGGCAAAGAAATTCTTGAAAGAATACGGCTCAATGGAAAATCTTTTGGCCAACACACATCAATTGAAAGGTGCGATTAAAGACAAAATCGAAGCCAATGCCGAATTGGGTTTGTTGTCCAAAAAATTAGCCGCAATTCTATTGGATTGTCCTGTGACTTTTAATGCCGAAGATTACGAATTATCAAAACCTGATGTTGAAAAAACAGACGAATTATTTCAGGAATTGGAATTTCGTCAAATGAAAGCGCAGTTTGATAAATATTTTGGAACTGGAAAAGAATACGACGAAATTGATACGAACGGAAATGGGACTCCAAGTGAGGAACCGAAACAAACAAAAAAAGCTCCTGCTAAAAAAACAAATGAAGATCAGTTTGACTTGTTTGGCTTTTCAGATGAAGAAAGTGGCGAATTAAAATCAAATTCTTTCTATGCAACTTTAGAAAACACGGAGCATCTTTACCAAAGCATTCAGGGAGATTTTGCTGTGAAATTGCTTTTACAAAACTTGATGAACCAAACTTCAGTTTGTTTTGACACAGAAACTACGGGAATTGATGCGTTGAATGCCGAATTGGTTGGTATGTCATTTTCTTTCGAAAAAGGAAAAGCATTTTACGTTCCGTTTCCGGAGAATCAGGAAGAAGCTCAAGTTTTGGTTGATAAATTTAAACCGTTTTTCGAAAGTGAAAGCATTGAAAAAATTGGACAAAACATCAAATACGATTTAAAAATATTGTCGCATTATGGCGTTCAAATCAAAGGAAAATTATTTGATACGATGATTGCGCATTATTTAATCAATCCCGATATGCGCCATAATATGGATATTTTAAGTGAAACTTATTTAAAATATTCACCAAAATCTATTGAAGATTTAATTGGCAAAAAAGGAAAAAATCAAAAATCGATGCGCGATGTGGCTTTTGAAGACATCAAAGAATACGCCGCCGAAGATGCTGATATTACCTTTCAATTGAAGCAAAACTTCAGCCCAATTCTAGACAAAGCCGAAACCAAAAAATTATTTGACGAAATCGAAATTCCGTTGATTCCCGTTTTGGCGGCAATGGAATTGGAAGGAATTAATTTAGACGTTCCGTTCTTAAAATCGATGTCAGTTGAAATGGCTTTAGAAAGCAACGCTTTGGAACAAAAAATTTATGAAACCGCTGGGGAGAAATTCAACTTGGCTTCTCCAAAACAACTCGGCGATATTTTATTCGATAAACTAAAAATTGGCGGAGCAAAACAAAAGAAAACCAAAACAGGCCAATATGCCACTGGCGAAGAAATATTAAGTTATTTAGAAAAAGACAACCCAATCGTAAAAGACATTCTCGAATGGCGACAAATGGTAAAATTGCAAAGCACTTATATTGATGCGTTGCCGAACCAAGTTGACACTAAAACTGGTCGCGTTCACACCGATTATATGCAAACCGTTGCCGCAACGGGTCGTTTGAGTTCGAACAACCCCAACTTGCAAAACATTCCAATCCGTACCGAAAGAGGACGATTAATTCGAAAAGCATTCATCGCCCGTGATGAAAATTACACCTTGGTTTCTGCGGATTATTCCCAAATAGAATTGCGAATTATTGCCGCTTTATCTGGCGAAGAGAATATGATAAAAGCGTTCCAGAACAACGAAGACATTCACAGAAGTACTGCAGCAAAAGTATTCAACGTTCCTTTGGAAGAAGTAACCAAGGAACAACGTAGCAATGCCAAAACCGTAAATTTCGGGATTATTTATGGTGTTTCTGCTTTTGGTCTTTCCAATCAAACATCACTTTCGAGAAAAGAAGCAGCGGAATTGATTGATGCCTATTATGCTACTTATCCAAAGCTAAAATCTTATATGGCCAATCAAGTCGATTTTGCCAGAGAACACGGTTATGTGCAAACGGTTTTAGGAAGAAGACGCTATTTGAAAGACATTAATTCTGCCAATATGATGGTAAAAAGTGGTGCCGAACGAAATGCAGTAAACGCTCCAATTCAAGGTTCAGCCGCAGACATTATCAAAATTGCAATGATTAATATTCATAAAAAACTAACTTCCGAAAACTGGAAATCGAAGATGTTGTTGCAAGTACACGATGAACTTGTGTTTGATGTACACAACTCCGAATTAGAGAAAATACAACCGATGATTAAACACGAAATGGAAAATGCCTTTAAAATGGATGTTCCGTTGGATGTAGAAATTGGAATGGGAAAAAATTGGCTGGAAGCGCATTAAAAATAGATGGCAGTGTTCAGTAGCAGTTGGCAGTTGGAGCAACTTTGCCATTCCTTAGGAATCTCTCATAAAACTTATGCAATAATGAATAACATAACCAAAGAAGAAATAATTCATTGCAAGGGATAATATGTTCAATTTGATATTGAAATAAAAACAGGGAAATTGGATAATATTCTTTATATATTTACCCAAACACAATTGAATGAACTCACTTTCACTTTCTGAAAAATCGATAAAAACTATTAAATCAATTACCAATAGCACTTATCTTGATGTTATTGGATTGATAATAGTTTTGATTGGTTCTGTGTCTTTAGGGTATCATAAAACTAGAATTCCAATACATTCATTCGGATTAAACTTTGATTTTCCGCTTGGAATTTTCTCGATTATCAATGTTGGTTTTTCTATGATTTCCACAAGATTGGTTACTAAGAAAAACAATATTGGAAATTTTATTGGAACCTTAAACACCGCTCTTAGCGGCACAATAGATTATCTTTTGGGAAATGCAGCCGCAATTTTAACCTATCCTATTTCATTTATTGGAAATTATGTAGCTTTCCGATTTTGGAAAAGGAAAAGAATTCTAAATAGCATCGATGCCATTTTTTACAGAAACCTAGTTTTTGGAATGCTTTTGTCCTTGGTTTTAAATTACCTTGGATTCACCTATTTTAGCGAGAATCCTATTGATTGGAAACTCTTTTTTGCTATTACCATTCCTGCTGGCATAAGCTTTGGAGGGACATTCAATACCAGTCGAATGTATCCAGACAACTGGATAATGTGGCAACTTTACAATCTTTCGAAAATTGTGCAAAGCGTTATGATATTGAATATCGCCAACACAATTAAATATGTCTTTTATCTATTCAACGCCGTTTTAGGTTTTATCACTTGGAAAGATGATAAGAAAAAAGAAGCGATTACAACTTCCTAGTCGATTCTCTTTCTCTCAATTGTGTTTTGATAACCGTCGTTTCGTAAGGTAGATTTTCTTCTTTCGATTCTAATCTGTTGATTAAAACATTCGCGGCTACTTCACCAATTTCTACTCCGTATTGACTTAAAGTAGACAAACTTGGCGACAACCTTCTGGAGGCAAGGATTCCATCGGCAAAACCAATAATGGATAATTCTTCTGGGATTTTATAACCTTTTTTGAGGCCGATTCTTAGTGCAGCAACTGAGTCATTTTCGTCTAAAGCAAAAATTCCGTCAATAGTATTGTTGTCAAAAACATTCTCGATTTTATCTTTTAAGTCGTCTTCAGAATCCGTTCTAACAATCAAGTTTTGATTTACGGCAATATTGTTGTTTTTCAAGGCTTGCAAATATCCCTCAAGTCTCAATTTTCCAATACTTAAATTATCGATAGAAGAAAACAAGGCGATGTTTTTGCATCCTGTGTTTATTAAATGTTGGGTGGCATTTAAGGCGGAATCAAAATCATCTACAATCACTTTGTCACAAGCGACTTCATCAGAAATACGATCAAACATTACTATAGGAGTGCCTTCGTTGATAATATCTTTAAAATGAGTGTATTCTTGAAGTTTTTGCGCTTCCTCTGAAATGGATAAAATAAAACCGTCAATAGTGCCATTACTCAACATATCCAAAGTGTGTGATTCTTTCTTCAAAGATTCGTTGGAGATGCACATAATAACATTGTATCCTCTTTCATCTGCAATTTTTTCTATACCACTAAATACTTTGGCAAAAAAGGAATTCAAAATATCTGGAATGATGATTCCAATGGTTTTGGTTTTTCTGTTTTTGAGGTTTAGACCAATAACATTGGGTTTGTAGTTTTTAAGTTTGGCGTATTCCTTTATTCTAGTTTTCGTTTGTTCACTAATTTCAGGACTATCATTGAGTGCTTTTGAAACTGTTGAAACAGATACATTAAGTTCTTTTGCAATTTGTTTAAGAGTTGCTTTAGCTTTCATATTTATTTATTATCTTTTTATCGTCATCATTAAGATTCTCTAATTACAATGGTAATCATTTTATGTAACAGAGTCCTTTTTACAAAACAAACCTTTTGTTTATTTAAAGAGGGAAATTTACATTTTTTTTTTGAAAATTAGGCATTACAAACATAGAAAGTCTAAAATTAAGTTCAAATCAATAAAATGTAAATGAATTGGCTTTAAATATCCTTTTGATTATCAGTATAAAAAGGAACATAAAATATTCTTTTAAGGTATTTGTATTTCAAAAAAATAATTGTACTTTTGCGCTCCCTTTATTGGGAATGGAATGTTTAATTAAAAAAATATTATGAACGCATTAAGCTACAAGACAGAATCAGCTAGCAAAGCCACAGTAACAAAAGAGTGGATTGTTGTAGATGCTGATGGTCATAACTTAGGTCGTCTTGCTTCAAAAGTCGCTATGATTTTGAGAGGTAAGTACAAGCCAAGTTATACACCACACGTGGACTGTGGAGATAACGTAATTGTTATCAACTCAGAAAAAATTAACCTTACAGGTAACAAAATGGATGAAAAAACATACATCCGTCACACTGGTTACCCTGGAGGACAAAGAACTTTAACTGCTAAAGTATTGCAATCAAAAAACCCTGCATTACTAATCGAAAAAGCAGTAAAAGGAATGTTGCCAAAAAACAAAATTGGCGCTGAACTTTTTAGAAATTTAAATGTTGTTGTAGGATCTGAGCACAAACAAGGCGCTCAAAAACCTAGAACAGTTAACCTTAACGATCTTAAGTAATGGGAGTTATTCACAAAATCGGTAGAAGAAAAACCGCTGTTGCACGTGTGTATGTTTCGGAAGGAACAGGAGTAATCACTGTAAACAAAAAAGCATTCGCAACTTACTTCCCAACAGCTACATTACAGTACAAAGTATTGCAACCTATGTCTATGACAGAAAACGCAACTAACTTTGATGTAAAAGTAAATGTTTACGGAGGTGGTTCAACTGGTCAAGCAGAAGCTGTAAGAATGGCATTAGCACGCGTTATGTGTGAAGTAAATGCTGAAAACAGAGCTATCTTAAAACCAGAAGGTTTATTAACAAGAGATCCAAGAATGGTTGAACGTAAGAAATTCGGTCAGAAGAAAGCTCGTAAGAGATTCCAATTCTCTAAACGTTAATATTGCCTGTCTTGTTCA
>JACMLU010000024.1 GCA_014379405.1 Flavobacterium sp.
ACCAAAAAATGGTCGATGCCAATCCAAAATTGGGGATTAATCCTCAACCAGTTCTTAACTATATTTGAAAAAAGGGTTCAACTTTAATTAAAAAGTCAAACCCCAATATTTTTAAACTTACACACTTTTTAGGATAGTGTCAACTTCAGCTTTTAAAAACAAAGCTTTTAGAAGGTTTTTTTAATTCAATTTTTATTTTGTTAAATTCAATCAATAAAAATAGATATTGTTTTTACCATACCATTATTTAATGTTAAGACATCAGTTCCAGTAATTTTTTTAGGATCGCTTTTTGGCCCATAATACCAATTAAATTTTATCATACCACTATGAGAACTTATTTTTCCATTGAGACTAAATACATAGCCACTATGTTTGTCTTGTAAATCAGAAATAAAATCCATCAGTTTTTCTTTTCCGGTAACTTTAAAAGCTGGGTCAATAACTGTAATAACATCATCATAAAGTTCATCTATGATTTTTTTACGAGATTGCTTATCTGTTTCGCTCCAAAGTTTTAAATGTTTTGCAGCTATTTGTTCAGGACTTAAAACACTTTCTACTTTTTTATCTTCAAAGATTGTATTGGTTTGAAAGATGTTAATTTTATTACCATCAATATCTTCAATCATCGTGCATAACATTTTATCTCCAGCAATGAACTGTTCTTTCCAAACAAATTTAACCCCTTTTTGTTCTAATTGTTCTGTTGCTAACTTGATATTTGTTACTTGAAGGACAATGGATTTATTTCCAATTGGAATTAAATGCATTGGAGCTGCTGCAAACATTTCCTCAATTTTTTTATTGTTTGGAACTTGTAATATTTCTAGTTTTAAGTCTCCTGATTGTAGAATAGCTATTTCTGCTGACCCTAATGGAAGACTAAATGTAGACTTGTTTTTTAGTTCAAATCCTAAAATTTCTTTATACCACTTAATTGATTCGTCTATGTTTTTTACGGTGAATGCAATATTATAAAGTGAAATTGACTTTAGACCGTCTTCGTTATAAATTTTATTTTCCATTTTTAATTTGTTGTTTGTATTAATTATTAATTTAGAACTTTCTTTAGATTTGTTTTGCGCTAATATGGATTGACCAATGATTAGTAAACATATTGCAATAATTAGATTGTTTTTCATATTTTTTTATTTAGTTATTAAGAAAGCTTTGAAGAAATTCGGATACTTCTCCAAAATTGTTCTTTCCGCCTTTCTATATGGCCTGTGCCGCGTTAAAAAATTTTAGTCGGCAATGAGGTTATTTAGACAAAAAACCCAGACAACATACTGTTGTCTGAGCTCATCAAGTTTCTTCAAAAGTTGTATTATTCGCTGTATTTTGCTAACCATTTTTCTTTTATTTCTGCACGTGTATTGATAAATTCCATATCCGTTCCTTGTGCTACCGCATCTAATGGAAAACGTAGCGGACGGGTTCCCTCTTTCATATTTACCAGTTCAAGAATACCATCGGCAATAGTCTGCGGATTCATATTGAACTTAGCCATTTTGCCACCTAGACTTGCGGCCATAGCATTGAATTGCTCGGTCCCAATTGGGTCATACTCTGCGGCAATATCCGCTTTGTCGGCATTGATTGATGGTTTGCTGCCATCATTCATTTCTGTTGGATATACACCTGGCTGTATTGATACGTTTTCGATGCCAAACTGTTTGAGTTCATCCTGCATTCCTTCAGTGATACTTTCCACACTAAATTTGGATGCAAAGTAGGGTATCATAAATGGCAGGGTGTGTCCACTTGCTCCAGAGGTAATGTTGATGATTAAACCATTTTTTGATTTTCGCATACCTGGCAGCACTGCCTGATAGGTGCGTAGCACACCAAAGAAATTCACCTCAAACATTTGGCGTATCCTATCGATGCTATAGGATTCTAACAAGCCGTAGCCTGTCATTCCGGCATTGTTGACCAACACATCAATATTGCCATGCTTTGCAAGCGTTTGTTCAAAGGCTTTGGCAACCGAGGAATCCTCAGTCACGTCAATTTCGACTACTTCTACGTTGGGTATTGCTGCCAATTCTTTGGCTACTGATTCATTTTTACCTTTAGTGCCACGCATACCTGCGATGACTGTATATCCTGCATTTGCCAGCGTAATGGTTGTAAGTTTTCCAAAACCTGTGCTTGTTCCTGTTATGAAAATTGTCTTGCTCATTGTTTTAACTTTTAAAGTGTTATTTAATGGGACAAAGTTACTATCAGTTGAGGTGGTTTTCCATTGACATATGATTGAAAAAAAAGCAAACAAATGTCAATGAATTTTTTTTTGGACTACTTTATTTTAGACCATTTTTTTTTATTCTTGTCAACGTTTCGGGAGTAATGCCTATATAGGAAGCGATCATATGTTGAGGCATACGGTGAATAAGTGACGGAAATGTTTCCATAAAATTTTGGTATTTTTCTTCGGCCGATAGGCTGATGTTAGCGTGGATTCGGTTTTGCGAAACAATAAAGCTTTTTTGCAGGATTGCGTTCACCAAGTTATCCAGTTGAGGAATTTTTTGGCAAATACTTTCAAAGTTCTCCTTGGTAATCAAAATAACTTCTGAATCTTCAATTGCGTCAATGTTAAAGCGGGATGGATTTCCGGTAGCAAGGCTTTCTCTGTCACCTATCCAATAGCTCTCAGGGGCAAAGTTCATAATGTGTTCCTGTCCTTTGCTGTCTATTGAAAATGTTTTTAAAAATCCACTAGAAATAAATGCGTTATATCGCCAAACGTCTCCCTCCAGTAAAAGATATTGTCGTTTACGGAGCTTCTTTAGAATACTTATTGAACGGATCAATTCAATTTCCTCCGCAGAAAGTTTGATTTTATCTTGGAGGTATTTTATAAATGTATCAAACATAATATAGTCTTTATGGTTTGGAAATTAAACTTTGGATCTGTTTTTTCTAACATGCTGCTATCTATTAGTTGATTAATTTGGAACTGAATTCTTGCTGATTAAGGTATACAAATTTATAAAATTATAATTGTCTTTTCTTAAAGAGATTGGTGGATAGTATAAGTTTCTACTAAACCTTATCCAGCTTCACCTGCGTTGTTTATTAAAACATCAATTCTTCCGTGCTTTAATAATGATTTTTCAAAAACATTTTGTACTGAATCATCGTTTCCCACATCAATATCTATGACTTCAACATTATTCAATTGTTTTAGTTCATTTGCTACAGCTTTTTTTTTACCCTCTGTTTCTCTCATTCCGGCTATAACTAAATTATTTTGTTGGGCTAATGTTATTGTAGCCTATTTTCCAAAACCAGAACTTGTTCCAGTAATAAAGATTATTTTTTTCATTTTTATATTATTTAAATTAAAGTGTAAAGTTGTGACGAAATGAAAAATTATTTATTGATCTATGTTATATAATATATTGACTTATGTCAATATATCTGTAAATACTATTTAATATGGTAGTTATGTGTATTTAGAGGTTATATTTTTATAATATATATTTTGCTTTTTTATTTGTTGTAAAAAAGCTATGTGTTAATTATTTGTTAATAACAGACAGACTTGTCTGTTGTGTAATTTTCTTTCGTACATTTGTACCATAATAATTAACAAAATGAATCCAAAAGAAAGAATATTAGAAGTTGCCACAAAGCTTTTTTACGAGCAAGGATATAACAATACTGGTATCAATCAGATTATTAAAGATGCTGAAGTTGCCAAAGCGAGTTTTTATCAATACTATCCATCTAAAGATGATTTATTAGCAGACTATCTTACCAATGTTTCTAGAAAAAGTAATGAAGATATGAGAAGTTTTATTGCGGATAAAACAGATTATAAAGAAAAGATTTTAAGTCTATTCGATCTTTTAGAACTTTTTGTAATAGAAAATAATTTTCAAGGCTGTAATTTTTTGAATGTATCAGCAGAAATTCCAAAAGAAAATTTGAAAGTGAATGCGATAATCACAAATCAAAAAAATAAGATTAGAAATTTAATTTCCGAAGTACTGGAATCTGCTGGTAGGCAAGATATTGCCGATGAAATTTATGTTCTATTTGATGGTGCTTTCGTTACTAGTAAAGTGTATAACGATGTTTGGCCTATTAAAATAAGCAAAAATATAGTAAAAAAGTTATTATAACTTTTTTATACCTATAAAAAGACAGACCTGTCTGTATGTTTAATTAAGGATTTAAAAAATTAGAAAAAATGAAAAAAAATGTTTTAACACTAGTAATGGTTATGGCTACAGCATTAGGTCAAGCCCAAGAAAAAAGTAGTAAAAGTTTAGATTTTACGATGAAGTACAAAACTATCAAAGTAGATAATCTGGATATCTTTTACAGAGAAGCTGGAAATCCTTCGAATCCGAAAATTCTTTTGTTGCATGGATTTCCTTCTTCATCTAGAATGTTCAATGAGCTAATGGTTTCTTTATCTAAAGATTATCATTTGATTGCTCCGGATTATCCTGGCTTTGGACAGAGTTCTTCACCAAGCACAAGTGACTATAAATATACGTTTGATAATCTGGCATCTACCATTAGTAAATTTATTGATCAAGTTGGATTTGAAAAATTCAGTATTTATGTTCA